>NZ_JBBDYL010000042.1:0-110655 GCF_040901545.1 Sulfuricaulis sp.
CAAGGCGTAACCCATGTCCTCGGACTATTTTGTTACTGATGTCACCGACCGCTCAACACGTCCACACGTCTGTTTGGCTTCTTCCGAGCGCAGTTACCCGAGCTGTATTTCGGGCGGGACCTCTGGATTCATCAATGACGCGCCGCCGTCGGCGTAAATCACCTGTCCGGTAATCCAGCTGGCTTGCTCTGAACAAAAGAGCGTTGCAACGTTGCCGACATCTTCTGGCGTTCCCAAGCGTCCCATTGGAGTCCACCCGCGCGCGTGCCAATTCCTGATGAGATCTTGCACCTGCTGCGGCAGCGAGTTCAATACGCTGTCCTCGGTCCATCCAGGGCTGATCGCATTCACCGTGATGCCGCGTTTGGCAAGTGTCACCGCGAAGTAACGGACGAGAGATTCCACCGCCGCCTTGGCTGAACCCATGCCTACCCAGGGTTGCAGCCCGCCTGTGCGACTCCCCTGGGCGTAGGTGATAGCGAGGACTCTCCCTCCTTTACCCATGAGGGAAGCCGCCTCGCGAACCCCGACGAGAAACGCCTTCGCCTGCGAATCGAACGCCGCATCCCACTGTTCGAGCGTGATATCCATCGGCGGGTAGAAAAACGCAGCCGCCTCCGGCCGTGCGTTGCTGACGAAGATGTCGAGCTTACCGAATTCACTTTGAACCTTGCGGAACATCTGGCTGATCTGTTCTGGGCGCAACACATCGGCCTGGACTATCAGGCCATCGGCGCCAAGTCTCCGCACTTGAGCAAGCGTATCGACTGCAGCCGCCTCGTTCTGGTAGTAATGGATCGCGACCTTGACGCCGCTCGCCGCCAATTTCAGGGCGATTCCTCTGCCAATGCCACGGGAGCCCCCGGTGATCAGCGCATGTTTTCCGTTCAGAGACATATCGACCTCCTTGAGTTTGCGGTCTAACTAGAATGTATGGACTCCCCCCGTTTTGCAAGAAGATTGCCGTCGTGGCAAGCGAGGCGAGATTGCACCAATGTATCCGGCCTTTCGATGAGCATCGTGCCCTGGCCCTGATGGTAATCCGCACACCGGCGCCTCATTAGTAGATCGGTCTGTACTACGACCTTTCAAGTTATCAGGCTTGGCCGGCGTCGGTCTGACCCGTTTGCCGTTCAGTCAATCCTCTACGCAATCGCTGGTGGGGTATCCTCCGTTCGATTCGATGTTGGCCTGGCGGTTATACCGCCAAGCAATATTCCTGGTTACGCGCGAGCATCGCCCAGATGATGCGGGCATGCTTCGCGGCCAGGGCGACGGCCGCGACATTATTACAAGAACGCCGCTTGAGGGCTTCCACCCACCGACTCTTAACATCGGTTCGGTGGGCCGTGCGCAGCAGCGCCGAGCGGCTGCCGTGGATCAGGAGCGTGCGCAGATACACGTCGCCTCGTTTGCTCATCGATCCCAGGCGGGCCTTGCCGCCGGTGGAATGTTGCCGCGGGGTTAAGCCCAGCCAGGCGGCGAATTGCCGGCCGTTCCGGAAGCATTTCCCGTCATCGATGCTCGCCACGATCGCCGTGGCCGTCAGCGGGCCTATGCCTTCGAGTTTCATCAGACGCCGAGCGGGTTCGCTCTGAGCCGCCAACTGATCGACGTGCCGGTCGTAATCGGCGATCTGGCGGTCATGCTCGGTGAGCCGTGAGCGAAGTTCGGCAAAGACCGCGCGGGCGAGATCCGGCAGATTATTGTCGGCGTCCTCCAGGATGCGGGGCAGCTCCCGACGCAGCCGCACAATGCCCTGAGCCAGGACGATGCCGTATTCGGCGAGCAGGCCGCGAATCTGGTTCACCAGTGCCGTGCGCTCGGCGACGCGGAGCTGTCGTACGCGATGCACGGTCAGCACCGCCTGTTGCACCAGCGATTTAACCGGAACAAAGCGCATGTTCGGGCGTCCCGCTGCTTCACAGATGGCCTCGGCGTCGTTCTTGTCGTTCTTTTCGTTCTTCCGATACGGGCGCACAAACTGGGCAGCGATCAGACGCGCCTCGTGTCCCTGCTTGGACAACTCCCGTGCCCAATAATGCGCGCCGGCGCAGGCCTCCATGCCGATCCGACAGGGTTCAAGGTGTGCGAAGAACTCGATCACCTTGGCGCGGCTTAACTGTTTTTGCAGTACGGTCTTGCCGTGGCTGTCCACGCCGTGTACCTGAAACACGTTCTTGGCGAGGTCGATTCCGATTCGTGTCATTTTCATGGCTGACTCCTCCTTCTCGTTGAGTGGTTGAAACCACTTCCAATCTGGCACAGCACGATGCCGTTTGAGGAGGGGGAGTCCATTCCATTAGTAGACGACCTAAATGTCGGTTTGCAAAGCGACATAATACGGTGTTCCTTATCGCATAGTAATTTGGCCCCTTATGTTTCAAGTCCTTGGATATATTTAGTACGACCTAAAAGAAAATGACAAACCCGACATTATCGAATCATTCACTGCCAACATCAGTGTAAAAGGGTACTGACCCCTTTATTCGTTCGTGATCCACCATATCTCAGTCACAGCTTCCGGGCCTTGTTCGGCCATTCTCGTGAAAGCTAACGATTAAACTCACAGGCGCGCCGCTTTTTTGCGCGTCCTGTGGAGTGCATTATTATGCGGAATTCTTAGGATGCGTCCGTAATTTATTTCGTGTATTAATTGTCGATAGTTGTAATATTTCAATGCATATTCATCCTTAAATAATCAGATATGCTTTTAACTTCTGCGTCATTAAAGATTGGTTCAAAATATGTTATATATCCATTTAATTCACTTACAGATTTTACTTTTACATATTTGAATTTCTCTTTTGGTTTTTCATTAATCATGACGATTATATTTCTAATTGGTATTTGTTTATTTCCCCAGTGATGACTGTTCAAATTAATTTCCTTGTATTCTGATTCGCTATTTAATAAAACAAATAATGCATAGCTAGTTCTCATAATTTGTTTGATAGGCGATCTTAGATCAAGATTTTTAATTGATTCTTTGCTCCAATTTTTCGTTTCAAGAATAAAAATGCCAGAATTAGCAATTAATAAATGATCTATTTGAATGCTGCGTATTCTGTCATTTTCTTTTCTATTAAATATAGGAGGGTTAAGTTCTATTGAAAAATCATTGAATAAAACATAATTGTCGGATAGTTTTTGAAGTTCTTTTACAACCAAGCTTTCCCCGATTGCTCCAGCAATTAAAGTATATAGCCCTTCAACAACTTCCTTTGTAAAGGCCAACTCTTCATGGCTTGGTAAACTACGTTCTAAAATAATCTTTTCCTTGTTTTCTGAAAAATCATCTAGTTTTTGTTTAATATTAATAACTTGATGTTCTGCAACATATGTTTTCTTATGTATGATCTTTTCAAAATTCTTTTCTAGGCTCGATTTCTTTAATTTTAATATTGCAAGTTGTGGAAAAAAGAAAATTTTCTTAATTAAATTATTTTTACTTCTTTCTTCAATCAGGTTGATTTTGTCTTTTAGATTTTTTATTTTAGTATTGACTTTGTTTGTAATTTCGGCTTTTAAATTGTCGTAAACCTGTTGGTGCTTAATAAGGTCAGATTGCAGATCATTTATTTCCAAATCTAATGTATGTTCTATTTGTTTAGATATTACTTTCTTTTCAAAGTCATAGTTCTTTATAAAATTATCAATTTCACCAATTGAATTAAATCTTGTAATGCCGTTTTGATTTAATATTTCTTTTAATTTTTTAAGAGATTCTATTTGTCCATCAACTATAGTCATGATTAAAATATTAATGTAAGAGTTTATAAATTATCATTTATTAATATAAATATATGTCCTTATTGAGCGAAGGATAACCTAGTTTTTTGTGTGTGCTCGCATCAAGATGCTGCATAACTAGAATTAGACGACCTAAATGTCGGTTTGCAAAGCGACATAATGAAGTTGAGATCAGCTAGCTTGGCATCCTTCATACGTCCTCACCAGCTGTCTAAGGCCTTGTTGAGCCGCGCGGGGCACGACTATTAAACCTTGCGCCAGCGTTACACCGCGTCGGCTCGAATAAGAAGTTATGTTTTCGTTTCGCTAGGTTCTGAATCTGCTCTTGCCTCTTTATCTACGCGACTTTCAAATACGTACCAGCATCGCTCAACACAGGATATCCAATGATCCTTGTTCTTTACTTGCCCGGACGCTTCTTTGGCGTAGCTTATTACTTCACCTAATTTTCCAAAAAGGTAACCATCAATCTCCCCGCGAAGAGTCGAGGCCATGAACTCCAGCCGCTTGATTGGGTATTGTGCTTCCTTCTTCGTTGAGGCGTACATGACATCTTCAACGAGTTGTCTAAGTTCTTCCAATCTGTTCTTGTCCACGGTCATTTCCTTATAAAACATAACTAGAATTAGACGACCTAAATGTCGGTTTGCAAAGCGACATAGTACGGTTTTCCCTGTCGTATGCATTCAATGGAGTCTGAACCTATTGGTTTCATTGTGCAGCTGCAAGAATTGCGCGACGGCACGACTTGAGAAACCCGATTCTTTTCGCGTTGATCTGTTCCAGTGTTTGTAACAGCTGAGCATGCTCGATGGCATCTGCTTGTCTCCTCAACTCATCTGCCAAGGCTTGCTGCGGCGATGGTCGAAGTTTGGGATGTTTTGAATACTGCTCTTCCATAAACCTCTCATTCTGCTTAAGAATGTCTTTTGTTTTTTCATTCACCACCACCTGAGTGCTTCTAATTCTTTCTGGTAATTCCTCAAGATGCCGTACCTCGTTGTCTAGTAATTGAAGCTGTTTGACCCAAAATCGTTTACCCTGAATTATGGACTTTAGTCTTTGTATAGGTCCGGAAACCTCGCAGGAATCATTAATAGATAGTTCGCTTGCCGGCAGCAACGCGGCTATGGCTGTGGCGACAATACCGACAAGGAGGACTGCGATTGCTTTCCGTTTTCTATCGTGTAACAACTTTCTTAGCTCTGCGATCAAGATATGCGCCATTTGATTGCGCCTAACGATTGAAGTGAGCCGCGCCTGCGAAGCAGGTGTTGAGCCCGCCTGAAAGGCGGGCGTACTCGACTGATTTGTTATACGTCATCTTTCGATCACCTCAGATTGTTCTATAGCGTGCTCTATCGCGATTGCATCCCGAATAGTCTCTACAACACTGACTATCGTATTTGGGTAGTTGTTGCCTTCAGGATTATTTATCCAATAGAGAAATTCGTCAGCATGCTTACCAACGAACCCTTCTAATTGCGACATGATTTCTGAATGACGTAATGGCCTTTGGAGCTTCTTATCCCATATGTGACCAGCGACTTTGTTTCTAAAATTCTTCGCGCCTCTCTTACGTATCTCGGCGTTTAGCCGTTTCAGGTTCTCACGATGATTGTCCGGCACCAAACGTTGATAATGCTCCCAGAATTCCAATAGCTTACAGAAGGCTAGTGCTAGATGGGAAAAGCACATTTTCTGCACAGCGACCATCTGTTCGAGTCGGAAAGTACCTGACTTGTGTCTCTCTCGATACTCGATAAAAACGTTTGTTCCCGCAACAAGATCCGCTATTAAATCGTTCAGAACATCTACGGCGTCGATAGCAGTATCACGACTAACGCTCATATCTTTCCCATTGACGTATAACGCTCCGGTTGAGCGGCCGGGTTTTGCGCCGGGAAAACCGGTCCGCCTCGAACCGGTTGTTAGCCGTGTTTTGAAATGCCGGTCCCACTTGCGAGACTTCCTTCAAAGGCGTTGAAGTTCAGGTGCAGATGGTCTGAGTGTTTGCGCAACTCGACAAGCAAAGACTGACAAAACGACTTTATGTCAACCCTAGCACGCTTTACGGCTTCTACCGATAGGTAGGTGTCCCAATAATGCATGAACTGAAAATGAGTGCCGTCCTTCTTCCACTCGGCAACATACTGTGTTGCTACAACTTTTCCGTGCGAGACGATGTCTCGAAAATCTTCCAGATTCCTAATTCTTTGGTAAGGAGGCTCACCCTTTCGCCAGGAAAAATCGGGCAGTTTGGTAACGATTTTGTCCAGCTTCCCTTCTATGCCTTTGCCCTTGAAATGCTTCTTCTCATCCTTCCATAGTTCCGGAAGAAGTACGAAGCCGCAAAAGTTTACGAATGCTTCAAAAGCCATATAGCTTATTAACAGAGAAGGAAGAAGAAAATAAAACGATCCTTCAGTTTGCTTTTCTGCATGCTCAAGAAGCCGCGACGCGGACCGCCACAGATACTCGTGGGTGTATATCTCTTCCTCGATCGAACTCAGTTGTGGCAAGGCGAGCTCCTTGACGGCTAACTAGAATTAGACGACCTAAATGTCGCTTTGCAAAGCGACATAGTACGGTTTTCCCTGTCGTATGCATTCAATGGAGTCTGACCCTATTGATTCGTCTAGCAATACCTGTCGGTACGCGGCAGCATACGCCCGGATGCGACGTGGGTCACCGAGTTCTCCGCCTTCGGGTACCTCGCAGTGGGGCTCTACCCGTGCCCTAAGGGCAGCATACGTTTCCTGAAGCTCGACAACGTCACCACTTAGGTGACGATCAGCAAAGGCCTGAGCAACCTGGCTGAAGTCGACAGTCATGTTGTCATGCCCTAACGTCTCGGCTGTGCGGCGCCGGCCACTGTTGTTTCAGGAAACATGGCGTGCTGTCCCCGGCGTCCGCACGAGCCAGTAGTTAGCCGCTTTCTCACATCCGCCTGACGAGTGTGCGTACCCATGACATTGCAGTCTCGATTGCCCAATCCGTTTGCACAAGGGTAAGTTCTGGCATCGGCTCGGAACCTGGACCGTGACCAACCGAATTTCGAACCTTGCGAAAGTAGTCTTTCAGCATTTCTCCCTCCCAGACTGACAAATAACTGTCATTAGCTTTACTGACTAGGTTATCGACGTACTGTGCGGCCCCTGTCTCTGTGCCTCGAGTCCATCCCTTTGTGTCGGACACTATCTTTATGGCGCTTTCGAGTGCCTTTGCCGCAAAGATAGCGGGATCCTTGTCGTTAGAATCTCGACGATCCAGAGCCTCCTTCATATCAATATCTACGTTCTTCCAAAGTGGGTCTGCGACAAGAGCCCAAAATGGCTTTGCGATGTTCTGTTCTATTGTTTCATCCACCGCGAGTTGGATGAAACCGTTATGGTAGGTTAGCGGTGCACCTGCGCGGCGAAATCGTTCATTGAGCTCTGCGACTTGACCCTCGAAATTAGAATTTATTGTCGCGTTCCATGCTTTT
Organism: Sulfuricaulis sp.; assembly: GCF_040901545.1. GTDB lineage: Bacteria > Pseudomonadota > Gammaproteobacteria > Acidiferrobacterales > Sulfurifustaceae > Sulfuricaulis. The sequence continues at coordinate 7,241 of NZ_JBBDYL010000042.1, forward strand.
ATACCGTCTACTCTGCTTCCAGGAATCCGGAGCCCATTTCGCGGACCTGCATCACGCATTGCAGCTTCTTCTAAAGCCTTGGGCAGTTGAGCATTTGCTTGTGCGATCTCATCTCCTCGAAATCGCATCGCCAATTCTATGAAGCTGAGTCGCTCCTTAATGAATTGATCGGGATCGACCTGACCAGTGAAATTGGCATTCACGAACTGGCCGCACGCATGCTCCCAGGAGAACCAACCAGAGATGGGCACCTCGTGACCAAGATAGTTCTTCTGCGTATACGAGTAGTACCGCTGAGACAGTTCATTGATGCCCAATTCTCTTGCTAAGCGGTCATGTAATGCTTTCCACTTGATTTTGTTCGCTTCGGTCTCTTTACCTTCCGAGTCATAGTAAGGCAAGGCGTCCTTAACGATTCCGAAAGCTTGATTCAGTAGGCGTCTTTCGAGTTCTGTATACCCTGACCAGATAGGTCTGTCTAAGTAGCGGTGGGAAAAGATGTCTGTAAGCATGCTTTATCGTGATTCTGCGCGGCTAACGCCGAAGCTCAACCGCGTTTTCGCGCGCAGCGCAAAAACGTCGGTTGGAGCGCCTTGTTGGGCATTTTCATCTCGGTGTAATGCGCTGAATCCCTTCGGGCCCGACAAAGGGAGGAAGGAGTGCGCTGGCACTGGCGAGCTTTGGACTTCCCACCTTGACAGCGGGAGCGATTACTCCGCGCAGTTTCTCGTGAACCGAGCTGACACCGGAGAGAATGCCCTTGTAGTGGTTAAGTCTGTTCCCCCACATGGTTTGGTGGGTATGAACCTCTTTGTGAAATAGGGACTCAAGGTCCTGAAAGTGCTGCGCCACCTTTTTGATGTGAGCAATGTAAGTGCCGCCAGCTAAATACTCGTAGACCGCGCGAACAGCTACCTGTTTCTGTTCTCCCGAAACATTTAGCGCGTGAATAGCGAGGAGTCCTTCGCGAGCGGTGTGAATGAGAGGAAGAATTCCTTGTGGGCTTATCACTAAGACCTCACGTTCAACAAAATAGTACTGGCGCTTTGCAGGAAAGCGGTTTGTGACAAGGACGGCGAGATTCGCTTCGCGCTTAATACGTGCTTCGGCGGCTTGCAGGATGTTCTTGCTCTTCCACGTCTCTTCTTTCTTAACCTCATAGACAATTCGCCCTGCTCGCTGTCCCCGTGGCGCGCAAACGTCTTGAATGATGTCTCCGCCCTTTCCGACGTGCTCAAAACGATCTTCCCGGAAATGCTCTCGGAGAAATGCGAGAAGGGCACGTTCTTCTAGGAGGCCTTCCGTTTGGGCAGTCTCACCTCTACGTATCCGATCTTCGAGGACAGTAACTTTGTCGCGCAATCTTTTAGCTGTCGCTTGATACTTATGCAGTCGACCCTCCGCGCGTCGCCGTTCTTCCTCTCGAGCGCGTGCCGTTTTTGCACGTGCTCGAACCTGGATGTCGCGCACCCGCTGCCTTGCGCGAGAGACCTCCTCATCTGCGCGCTTCTGGGCTGCCTTCAGCTTCTCGATCTGCCGTTGGATGCCTCGATGCTCCTTCCATACTTTGGCGAAGCGCGCCGCACTCAATGGACTACCGCAAAGGGGGCAGGAATTAGTCATCAGTGCAGCTCCAGTCTGGAAATGCCCAACTAGAATTAGACGACCTAAATGTCGGTTTGCAAAGCGACATAATACGGTTTTCCCTGTCGCATAGTAATTTGGCCCCTTATGTTTCAAGACCTTGGATAAATTTAGTACGACCTAAAAGAAAATGACAAAGCCGACATCGGAAGTCATTCCGTCCGCACCTCAAGCGGCGAGTTGCTTGAGTTCCGCCGCGGCTTCTGCCATCGCCCGGATATCCCCCGCCCCTTCGCTGACAAAATAGGCGCGCTGAAAATATTCTTTGGCCTCATTGCGTTTCCCCTGCCGGGCAAAGCTGCGGCCCAGGCCCATCAAGTCGAGCGCAATCTTCTCGGCCGCGCCGTTTTCTGGCGTCGGCTTGATGGGCTGGTTATGCGCCGCTCTTCCAGCGACGTGGATTTCGACTACCATGCATTACCGCAATAACGACAATTGTCGCGTCCTCCAACCGAAAATAAACACTGAACGGAAAGCGATGAATGACAGCGCGTCTTGTGTTCCGATGAACGTCTGGGTACATCAGTGGGGTTTCTGCGATGCTCGTAAGCATCGTCAGCACTTCATCAAGGAACTCGTGCCCCAAACCTTGCCGCTGCTCCTCGTACCATGTTGCCGCATCCGCTAAGTCTTGCTCTGCTTCCGGCCGGAGCCGAACCTCAAGAGTCACAGCTTGCGCCGAATTTCCGTAATCGATTCGGTCGCCAAGCGACCACGGTTTCCATCGGTTTCGTAGGCGTCGAGGCGTCTGTCAAGCTCAGCCTTTTGTTCCTCGGTAAGTGGTAGCGCCTTCTGATCGGAGGCGATGCTATCCCACAATTCCTCGACGAGCTTAATGCGCTCATCGACTGGAAGTTTGCTCAGCTTCGTATTCATCGTGATGCCCTCAAAGTTCTTCTCCGCTAGTTTAGCCCAGTGAGCCTAAATCCGCACATAACGTTCGCCATAACCGGCAGTGAAAAGCGGGGCGACGAAGGCGCGCCGCTTTTCACTGTCCGCGTTCATGGCGTTGTTAGGGTGCGGTTGGATAACGCGCACGATGGTTCGCGGCCATGTTGAGAAGAACATCGAGGAGCGGTTGGCCAGCCATCTTGGCTTGTAATGATGCCGTCTTGCCATGCGTGGCAATGCCATAGGGAACGAGAATTTCGCTTGCAACAACTCCCTTGCCCGGCACTACCTCTAGCGCAAAGCCAACTGATTCGCCTTGTGCGTTTTTCCCACTACCTACAATAACGGTTGCCCCCGGATTTCTGGCTAACCCTGCTTCTTCGTAAGCATTGAACATAACGGAGCTAGAGCTGATGTTGTTTTTCAAGAACCAGGGATCGGCCTCATCGATCGCCGTGAACGACCTTACAGCTTTTGCCTTTGAGCGCATTGAAAAGAACAGCCAAAGTACCGCTACTATTGCTACACCCCACCAAAAGCCCGACATTGTTTCCTCCCACGATGTGACGCTGATTTGGGTTTTCTAACATCCGAAGTGCTGACGACAAACGCGAATGGCTTCCGCCAGAAACTCCTCTGAGATTGGAGCGCCATGGTTGTGCTCAATATCAATGCGATACCGGATGTAAGACTCAAGGCTAAGAGGATTTGGGATTCTTCCACTACCGATTGAGGACCGATGCGCTTCAATGCGTGCAAATATTTCAGACTCCGGGACGCCGTGTTTCTTGAGCGTAGCGAAGGTTTCCACGATAGTAGCAATGCCACTTTCAGGAAGCCCTGCCAGTTGCATCATTCCCAACCCATCGATCATGTTTTCGTTAAAACCCATTGCAGCCGCCATTGGGTCTTCGCGCACCCGCTGTTTCGCAAGACTTCGAACAAGATCATTCTTGCTTGGCCGCCCACCACCGAACAATGATTTCCACAATCCCATAAGAAGCCCTCCGAGCACCCTAACTAGAATTAGACGACCTAAATGTCGGTTTGCAAAGCGACATAATACGGTGTTCCTTGTCGTATAGTAATTTGGTCCCTTATGTTTCAAGACCTTGGAAAAATTTAGTACGGCCTAAAAGAAAATGATAAACCCGACATCGGAAATCATTCCGCCCTCATCTCAGGGGGCGAGTTTCTTGAGTTCCGCCGCGGCCTCACTCATGGCTTGGACATCCCCTACCCCCTCACTGACCAAGTAAGCGCGCTGAAAATATTCTTTGGCCTCGTTGCGCTTCCCCTGCCGGGCAAAGCTGCGGCCCAGGCCCATCAAGTCGAGCGCGATCTTCTCTGGCGCGCCGGTTTCCTTGTCGAGTTGCAGGGCGGCTGCATATGCCGCTTGCGCCGAGGCGTAATCGCCGGTTTGAAACGCCGCATCCGCGATCAGGCGTTGCGAATTGGCTTCTTCGGATTTGTTCCCAGCGCTGCGATTCAAGGCGAGCGCGCGCCGGGCCAGTTGCAAGCTTTCGTTTAGATTGGCCGGCAAGCTCATACGCGCTTTGAGATTGTAAATCCGGCCCTCGGCCGGACATCCCCGGCATAAGTCCAGCGCTTTACTCGCCCAGATGCGCGCGTTGGCGGCGTCGGCGTCATCGAGATAAAAACTCGCCTTGCGGTAGGCGGCTTCGGCACGCTGCTTGTCATCAAACGGCAGGCCGGGGCCGGAGAGAATCTGATCCAGTGCGGCGTGCGCGTCCGAGGGATTACCAAGCCGCCGGTACACCAGCGAAAGATTCATGAGTTCGCGCGCCACCCCCTCCTGATTTTCCACCGAGCGGTGAATCGCCAACGATTTTTGATATTCGTCCCGCGCGAGCGCAAATTCTCCCTGCCGAAACGCCGCTTCCCCGCGCTGGTTGTACTCAATCGCCGCTTCCTGCTGGGGCGTAAGCCTGGGCGCACTGCTGACGCATCCGGCCAACGCCAACGCAGCCGATATCACGGCCCACGACAGAATCCATCGCTTCATGGCAAAGTTCCCGCCTTATTTTTTCTTTTGGTTTTGACCTTCCGTATAACTGTCCACCGGCAACGTTTCCGATTTCGGCGCCTCAATGGCGCCGCTGATGGGCCAGGTCCGGCTGACGGAGTCGACGATTTTCTTGGCCCCCTCAACCGCCTCGCGGCCGCGTTTGGTTATCGCCGGCAGATCGGAGGCCGTAACCTTTTCCAGATTATCGAGCGCCCGGGTCGCGCTCAGGATCGCCGCATCCAACTTGCGCAACGTGGCCGGCACATCCGAGGCCGTGATTTTTTCGAGATTGTCGAAATTGTTCTTGGCGCTGACGAGCACGGCGTCCAGTTTCTGCTGTGTCGCCGGCAGCCCGGCCAGCAGCGTTTCGGCCCGCTGGGCGACGCGCTTTAAATCCTCGATCAGGGGGACAATCTCGGCGTAGAGTTCATCCACCACCTGTCCGAGCCCACGCTCCCGTTTGAACGCGATCTGCGTGTTGTCGGTGAGCGCGGCGGCGGTTTCCGTACCGGGCGAGATTTCAATGACGTTCGCACCGATTAAACCCTCCTTGAGCAAGCGCGCTTTCGAATCCGTCCTGACCCACTTCAGGTATTTTTTGTTAATGGCCAGCGTGACCTTGACCTTGGCCGCGTCGGTGAGTTCGAGTTTTTCAACTTTTCCAATGTTGAATCCGCTCAGCTTGACCGCCATCCCGTCGTTGATGTCCTGACCGCTCTCGGTAATGAAATTGAGATGGATTTTGGGCGAGAAGATATCGTGCTGATAACCGATGGATACGACCGTCAGCACTACGCCGAGGATGGCCACCAGGACGAACAGGCCGATTTTTTTCTCCAGTCCCTTAAAGCGCGGATCCTCGTTTTGCAAGATGGCCATGATTCCCTCGCGTCAATGGGTCAAGGTGATGGTCTGGTCGGTCGTCAGGCGCGCAGACACCGCGTCGTCGGCACACAAGTACAAGGAGATGCGACCGGGTTTTTTTCCGTGATATTCGCCCGTCACGCTCATGATTTGATCTGACGACTCGCGGTCCAGCCCCGTGAACAGCGAATCATATATCAGGATGTCCGGCTCCATCAGCATCGCCCGCACCAGCGCCACCGCCCGTTTCTCGTACATCGTCAACTGGTCCGGCAATTGTCCCATCTGCCGTCGCAGTCCCGCTTCCGTCATGCCGAGCTGCCGGAACAGATCAACCACCTTCCGCTCGGCTTGCGGGGCCGTGACGCCGCGGTGATACCAGGCCGGCAGCATCAGATTTTCCCAGGCCTTGAGATTGCTGATGAGTCCGCCGTCCGCCGGCACCACGCCGCTGCGCTCGAACAGCGTCAGGCGCTCGCTTTCTTCCAGCGCGTAGATATCCTGGCCATCCCATATCACGCTGCCCTTGGCCGGCCGACGCAATCCGGTGATCACGGAAAAAAATACATTTCTCCGCTCATCCGAATCGTAAATCGCCTTCGCGCGGGTGCCTGCGACCAGATCGAACGACAGATCCCGCATCGGGCCTTCAGTGACGTGATCGAAGGAGATCATGGGCTGGCGCTCGCGTCGTCAGACACTCATATGAAAAACACATACGAAATAATGCCATTCAGCAAAAAGACGGTGATCAGGTTGCGCATGACCGCGCCGGTCGCCGCGCGCGGCACCGCGGTGATCGAGCCCGCAGCGCGCAGCCCGTAATAACAGGACGTGATGGAGATCACCAGACCGAATACCAGCGCCTTGAACAGGGACACCGAGACTTCCGTCAGGCTCAACGTCGACAGGATGCCGGAGAGGCTCGTGACAAACGGCAAGTCGCCCGTGAGCGAAGCAAACGCGTATCCCGTCACGATGGCGGTCATCTGGAAATAAAAAGTCACCGCCACGACCGAGAGCGTGATCCCGACGACCCGCGGCACCACCAGATAATCTCCCGGCGAAATCCCCAGCAAGCGCAGACTGTTGACCTCGCCGCGGATGTTCATGTTCGCCAGTTCCGAGGCGGTGGCGGAACTGCTGCGGGCGATGATCACGATGGCGGACAGCAGCGGCCCGAGTTCGCGGACCACGGTCCAGAGCATGATCTTCGCCGTCAGCGCGATGTTCTGGCCCACGAGACTGGTGACCTGGGTGGTGATGACGATTCCGGAGAGCATCGCGATGGCCGTCACCGCGCCCAAGGCCTCGATGCCGGTGAAATAAATTTGTTTCTGGAGCACCAGGCGCACCGGCGGACGCGCGAGGGCGCGGAGGCGGCGCAGACAGTAGATAAACAATTCGCTGAAGCCCTGCCCGTAATCCGCGACGTTGAGCACTACCCTGCCGATCCGTCCCGGAATGATGGTCGCCAGACTCATAGGGGCGGGAGCTTTAGCAGGTTGTTAAAAAACTTCCTCTCCCTGTGGGAGAGGGCCGGGGTGAGGGTGCTCATATTTCATTTAGCATTTGTTTTTTAATATCCCCCTCATCCTAACCTTCTCCCGGAGGGAGAAGGAAAAAACTTTTTGTTAGACGCTGCCGGGGATCACCGGCGTGGGGGGTTTGACGTCGAGGTTTTGCGCGCGATGGCGCAGGGTTTGATCCATGAGCACGATCGCGAGCATCGCCTCGGCGATCGGCGTGGCGCGGATGCCGACGCAGGGATCGTGCCGGCCGAGGGTGGCGATATCCACGGCCTCGCCCTTGACGTTCACCGTCTGTCCCGGAAGGCGGATGCTGGAAGTCGGTTTGAGGGCAATGCTCACCAGGATGTCCTGCCCGGACGAAATGCCGCCGAGGATTCCGCCGGCGTTATTCGAGAGAAATCCCTTGGGAGTGATTTCATCGCGATGTTCCGTGCCCTTGTGCTCGACGGACCGAAATCCGGCGCCGATCTCAACGCCTTTGACCGCGTTGATGCTCATCATCGCGCTCGCGATGTCGGCATCGAGCCGGTCGAAGATAGGCTCGCCCAGACCCACGGGCACGCCGGTGGCGACTAGGTTGATCCGCGCGCCGATGGAATTGCCTTCCTTGCGCAAATCATCCATGTAGGCCTCGAGCACGGGTACTTTGGAGGCATCGGGACAGAAAAACGCGTTCCGTTCCACTTCACTCCAATCCTTGAGTTCCAGCTTGATCGGTCCCAACTGCGCGAGGTAACCGCGGATCGAGAGTCGATAGTGCTCACGCAGATATTTTTTGGCGATCGCGCCAGCGGCCACGCGCATCGCCGTCTCGCGCGCGGAGGCACGTCCGCCGCCGCGATGATCGCGCACGCCGTACTTCTGCAGATAGGTGTAATCGGCGTGGCCGGGACGGAAGCGATCCTGGATTTTGGAATAATCCTGCGGGCGCTGATCGGTATTCTCGATCAGCAACCCGATCGGCGTGCCGGTGGTCTTGCCTTCGAACACGCCCGATAGAATTTTGACCGCGTCCGATTCGCGCCGCTGCGTCGTATGCCGCGATTGGCCGGGTTTGCGACGATCGAGATCGGGTTGAATATCGGATTCGGACAATGCCAGACCGGGCGGACAACCATCGACGATGGCGACATAGGCCGGCCCGTGCGATTCGCCCGCCGTGGTGACGGTAAAAAGTTTGCCAAGGGTATTTCCGGACATGATGGCATGTTACCGGCAAACCCGTTGGCGAACAAACGCCGCACGGTCAATCAGCGCGATTTGGATTCCATCAGAATCCACGCGAAGCCGATCCCCACCATGAATGATTCCTTGTCTTTTACCAACGGGCTGTCAACGAAAGCGGCGCCCGACAGGTTGTCGTAGCGCGCGAACGCGCCGACCCAGTAGCGCGGATAGCGCCGGCTGGCGGTAATTGTCAGGCGGCTGCCGCTGTAACCGCCCTGGGCATCGAATGCCGGGCGCGTGGCGGTGGCGTGGACGGGATTAACTTCGTAGAAATAGTCGTGGTATTCCTCCGACGCGTACAACGGACCGCCGGCCACACCGACGTGCCAACCGCCGCCGAGACGGTCGACTTCGAAATTCAGGCTGGGGGCAAAAATCCATCCGATACTTTCAAAATTCGAGAAGTCGGTGGCGGCCGCCGCGCGCAACGGTAATCGCAGCGACCAGGTTCGATCGCGTGTCTCGTTGCGCGCGAGCAAAACATGCAGCGAGGGTCCGGCTTCGAAGGTCGGGTTGATATCCGGCATGTCCCGGCGTGCTTCGTTCTTCCCGCTGCGTGCCGGAGGCCCGACACTCAGGCTCAAATCGAGTTTTACGCGCTCGGTGGCAAACACATCCCCGTGCGCCCCTTCGCGGTCGATGTGCAGGAAATCGCCGTCATAGTGGAAATACGGGACGGGAATAATGTATCCGCGTTGTTGATCCGAACCGCGATAATCCGGGATGCTCAGCCCGCCGAGGCCCAGACCTATTTCCCAGCGCGGGGATTCACCGGCGCCGGCGGCGGACGCCAACAGGCAACCGATCATAACGGCCGAATTGAATAGTTGGCGCATTGGCATTCCTAATATATTCTTTGATGCATGGTAATCGGGCTTACTCCATAACACTACCCATGCGAAGCGCCGATATCCAGTCCGCGACCGCACGCCACGCAACGGGTGGCGCGCCCATTTTCACCAAGATTCTCCCGATCCTGCTTACTGCTTTTGCGCTGTTTGCCGGCACGGCGATTTCCGGCGCCCATGCCGAAAATCAAACCAGAGTCACGTCACCGGCGCCGGTCGCCCGGTCCGGCATCCCGTCCCAATTCACGCAAGGCGTGTTATGGAAAATATCGGCGCCGGGCGTCAAATCAAGCTACCTTTTCGGAACCATGCATTCCGACGATGCCCGCATCGCCGACTTGCCGCCGCCGGTCACCCGGGCGTTTGACGCCTCCGACCGTTTTGCCATGGAGGCATTGATCGATGCCGACGGACTGATCTACATGGCGCAAGCGATGTTCTTCAACGACGGCCGGACACTGGAACAAGTGATTGGCAAGGAACTGTTTGCGAAATCCGTGGAGGCCATGACGACCCATGGCGTTCCGACAGTGGCCGTGGAAAAACAGAAACCCTGGGCGGTGATGATGGCGCTTTCCATGCCACGGCCAAAAACCGGAGAATTTCTCGATTTAATCCTGGAACAGCGGGCCAAGCGCTTGAACAAACCAGTCGCCGGGCTTGAGACCATCGAGGAACAGGTGGCGGTATTCAACGATCTGCCGTTGCCGGATCAGGTCGTGCTGCTGAAAGAAACCGTGCGGTCCCATCCGCAATTTGAAACGGAAATCGAAAAGATGGTCATCGCCTACCTCGCCCGCGATCTGGTTGGATTGGAAAAAATCAGCGGGAAAAACAGTTTGGAAGATGACCGAGTCTTCCACACCGTGATGGACCGGCTGTTCACCCAACGCAACTACCGCATGGTGGAACGCATGCGACCGCTGCTCAAACAAGGCGGGAGTTTCATCGCCGTGGGAGTCGCGCATCTGACCGGGGAGCATGGTTTGTTGAATCTGGTGAAGCAAGCCGGGTATCGTGTCACACCAGTCTACTAGTCGACTAGGAAAATAGAAGGAGACGGTCATTCCCTCACGCAAGATCAAAAGCCGGAAACGGCGCCATAAACGGCCGGTGCGCCGGGCTACGTCCCTGAACTGGACGCGCATGTCCGACGCGCGTCTGCTCGATACACGACTGTGTGACTTGGGGCTTACGCTCACGGGCAGCAAGATTCGCAAAGAGCTTGAATCGCTGTGGCGGGATCTGGAAAACCGCGGCTTCGCTTTCCGGCCGCATTGCTGGCTGTCCGATTGCTGGTTTTGTCCGGATAACGTGCCGGGTTTCGCCATTCCCTTTTACCTGGTGCACCCTCGGCTCATGCGCCTGGAAAAGTCCTACATGCTGGAAATCGAGGGCAACAGCGCGGAGACGCGCATGAAATTGTTGCGTCACGAGACGGCACACGCGCTGGCAAACGCCTACCGCCTGTATCTCAAGCAAAGCTGGCGGCGGCGATTTGGCCGGGCCAGCAAGGCCTATCCGGAAAGTTACCTGCCGCGCCCCTACAGCCGCAATTACGTGCTGCACCTCGACAACTGGTATGCGCAAAGTCACCCGGCCGAGGACTGGGCCGAAACCTTCGCGGTGTGGCTCGACCCCAATTCGCGCTGGCGCGAGAAATACCGCGACTGGCCGGCGCTCAAGAAGCTCAATTACGTGGACACGCTGATGCGGGAGATCATCGGCCATACGCCGCCCGTTCGCAGTAAGAAACAGGTCGATTCCATCAACACGCTGCGCATCACCCTGCGCGAATATTTCGCGGAAAAGCAGACACGGCTGCAACAGGATCTGCCGCGTTTCCACGAACAGCAATTGCGCCAGATCTTTCCCGCCGCGATCAGCCGGAAAAACGAACGCGCGGCACATTTTGTCCGCCGGCTGCGACGCGAGGCTATCAACACCGTCGCTAAATGGACATCGGAATCGCGTTATCGCATCAATCTGACCATCGAAGACATGATCCATCGATGCGACGAGATGAATCTGCATGCCTCACGTGACAAGGAGGAAACGCGGGTCGCGCTCATCGCCTCGCTGGTCATGCTTTACATGGGTTCATTGCGCAGCGGGATGTCACGCCTCGCCATATGAAGAAACTGCGGGTCATGATGGTGGTGCACTACACGCTGGTGCCGCCGGATGACCTGCGCGACAAGTCCGATCCCCGGATGGAGAAGTTCCGCACCGAGTACGACGTCAAAAACGCTTTGATCAATCTCGGGCACGAAGTCCAGGTGGTGGGCGTCTACGACGATCTGGCGCCGATCCGCAAGACGAACGAGGGGTGGAAGCCCCACATCGCGTTCAACCTGCTGGAGGATTTCGCCGGCAACAGCGCCTTCGATTACTACGTCGTCAGTTACTTCGAGATGATGCGCATCCCCTACACCGGCTGTAATCCGCGCGGGCTACTGCTGGCGCGCGACAAGGCGCTGACCAAGATGATCCTCACCTATCACCGCATCAGTGGCCCGGATTTCGACGTATTCCGGCTCGGCCGGAAGATCAGCCGGCGGCGCAAGTTCACTTATCCCCTGATCGTAAAGTCTCTGACCGAGGAAGGCTCGGTGGGAATCGCCAAGGCCTCGTACGTCGAGAACGAAGACCAGTTGCGCGAACGCGTGGCGCTGATCCAAGACAAGCTGCATGGCGACGCCATCGCCGAGCAATATATCGACGGCCGCGAGTTATACGTCACCGTCCTCGGCAATACCAAGCTCGAGATCCTGCCGATTCGCGAACTGGTGTTCGACAATGTCGAGCCGGGGACACCGAAGATGGCGACCTACAAAGTAAAATGGGACGACAAGTACCGAGAACGCTGGGGCATCCACTACCAATTCGCCCGCAATCTCCCGGACGGCATGGAGCAGCGCATCGCCCACCTCTGCAAACGCGTCTATCACCTGCTGGACATGAATGGTTACGGTCGCGTCGACTTTCGTGTCGCAGCGGACGGCGAGCTCCACGTCCTGGAGGCCAATCCGAATCCCGGCATCGCCCGGGACGAGGATTGCAGCCAGTCCGCGATCAAATCGGGATTGAGCTATGAGGACTTTATCCAACGTATACTGCAACTGGGACTGACCTGGCGAACCACCGAGTAATAACTTTGTCCACGCCGACCCGAACCTGATCGGGTCCCGACCGTCACCGCGCTGAAAGTCCGGCTATCACGCCACCCGTGAAACCCGGTACACTGCACGCCGATTTTATGCATACAATTCACACGAATGTCACAATCTTACGTCGTTCCCGACAACGCCCGACGCACTCGCCTGTCCCGGCTTGATAGCCTGCTCCAAGAGCGAATCCTGATCCTGGACGGTGCCATGGGCACCATGATCCAGCGCTACAAGCTGGAGGAAAAAGATTATCGCGGCGAACGCTTCGCGAGCTGGGCGCACGAGCTGAAAGGGAACAACGACCTGCTGACGCTCACGCAACCCAAGATCATCCGCGACATCCACGCGGCCTATCTCGGCGCCGGCGCCGACATCCTCGAAACCAACACCTTCAATTCGCAATCCATCTCCATGGCGGATTACAAGCTGGAGGAACTCGCCTATGAATTGAACCGCGAGGGCGCGCGCCTGGCGCGCGCCACGGCCGATGAATACGAACGCCAGAACGCATCGCGCCCGCGTTTCGTGGCCGGGGTGCTCGGGCCGACCAATCGCACCGCCTCGTTGTCACCGGACGTGAACTTCCCGGAATTCCGCAACGTCAGTTTCGACGAGCTGGTCTCCGCCTACACCGAAGCCACGCGCGGACTGCTCGACGGCGGCGCCGATCTGCTGCTGGTCGAAACCGTGTTCGACACGCTGAACTGCAAGGCGGCGTTGTACGCGATCGACCGCTATTTCGTAGAACACGGAATACGGGTGCCGATCATGATCTCCGGCACCATCACCGATGCCAGCGGCCGCACCCTTTCGGGACAAACCACCGAGGCGTTCTGGAATTCCATCGCGCACGCGCGACCCTTGAGCGTGGGTTTGAATTGCGCCCTCGGCACCGCGCAATTGCGCCAGTACGTCGAGGAAATGGCGCGCGTCGCCAACGTACGCGTCAGCAGCCATCCCAACGCCGGACTGCCGAACGAATTCGGCGGTTACGACGACACGCCGGAATTCATGGCCGGCCAGATCAAGGAATGGGCCGAATCCGGCTTCATCAATATCGTGGGCGGTTGCTGCGGCACCACGCCGCCGCACATCAAGGCCATCGCCGACGCCGTGCGCGCCAGCCGTCCGCGCGCGCTGCCGGAAATCGAGCCACGGTGCCGGCTCGCGGGGCTGGAATCGCTCAACATCGGGCCGGAAAGCATTTTCGTGAACATCGGCGAACGCACCAACGTCACGGGATCGGCCGCGTTCAAGAAGCTCATTCTAAATAACGAATACGACAAGGCGCTCGACGTGGCGCGTCAGCAGGTGATCAACGGGGCCCAGATCATCGACGTCAACATGGACGAGGCGATGCTCGAAGGCGAGAAGGCCATGACGACCTTCCTGCATCTGATCGCCTCCGAGCCGGAAATTGCCCGCGTGCCGGTGATGATCGATTCGTCCAAGTGGACCGTGCTCGAGGCCGGGCTGAAATGCGTGCAGGGCAAACCGGTGGTGAATTCCATCAGCCTCAAGGAAGGCGAGGAAAAATTCATCGATCAGGCACGCACCGTACGCCGTTATGGCGCGGCGGTCGTGGTCATGGCTTTCGATGAAAAGGGCCAGGCGGATACGCGCGCGCGCAAAACCGAGATTTGCGCACGCTCGTACAAGATCCTCACGGAGCGGGCCAACATCCCGCCCCAGGACATCATATTCGACCCGAACGTCTTCGCGATCGGCACCGGCATCGAGGAGCACAACAATTACGCGGTGGACTACATCGAGGCCACGCGCGCGATCAAGAACAGCCTCCCGCACGCGCTGATCAGCGGCGGCGTGAGCAATGTGTCGTTCTCGTTTCGCGGCAATACCGCGGTGCGCGAGGCCATTCACTCGGTGTTTCTCTATCACGCCATCCAGGCGGGCATGGACATGGGCATCGTGAATGCCGGCCAACTCGCCGTCTACGCGGACATACCCGCGGAACTGCGCGAGCGGGTGGAAGACGTGGTGCTCAACCGCCGGCCCGATGCCACGGAACGACTGCTTGAAATCGCGCCCCAATTCGCCGGCGACGGCGGCCGGGTACAGACCCAGGATCTGAGCTGGCGCCAGGCGCCGGTCAAGGAGCGCCTGACGCATGCGCTGGTGCACGGCATCGACGAATACGTCGAGCAGGACACCGAGGAGACGCGCCGGATTTTCGATCGGCCGATCCAGGTGATCGAAGGCCCGCTCATGGACGGCATGAACGTGGTCGGCGACCTGTTCGGCTCCGGCAAGATGTTCCTGCCGCAGGTGGTGAAGAGCGCGCGCGTGATGAAAAAGGCCGTGGCCTATCTCATTCCGTACATCGAGGCGGAAAAGACCGCCGGCAGCCGCGCCAAGGGCAAAGTCCTCATGGCGACGGTCAAGGGCGACGTGCACGACATCGGCAAGAACATCGTCGGCGTGGTGCTGGCGTGCAATAACTACGAGGTCATCGATCTCGGCGTCATGGTGCCGGCGTCGAAGATCCTCGAAACCGCGAAACAGGAAAAGGTGGACATCATCGGGTTATCCGGCCTGATCACGCCCTCGCTCGAGGAAATGGCGCACGTGGCCAAAGAGATGCAGCGTGAACATTTCACGGTGCCACTGCTCATCGGCGGCGCCACGACTTCGCGCGTGCACACGGCGGTGAAGATCGCGCCGAATTACCCGCATCCGGTGGTGTGGGTCAAGGACGCCTCGCGCGGCGTGGGCGTGGTTTCAAATCTCCTGAGCGCCGACCTGAAAAAAGACTTCGTGGCAAGAATCCACGCCGAATACGACGAAGTCCGCACGCGCCACAAGGGCAAGCAGGCCAACGTGCGGATGCTGGGCCTGAGCGCCGCCCGCGCCAACAAATCCAAAATCGATTGGCCGGATTACGTCCCGCCGGTGCCACGCGTTTTGGGTATCCAGGCCTTTCCGAAATATGCCCTGGATGAACTGGTGCGCTATATCGACTGGACGCCGTTTTTTCAGACCTGGGAGCTCACCGGACGCTACCCGGAGATACTCAAGGATGAAACGGCGGGAACGGAGGCAACCACGCTTTTCAACGACGCCCAGTCCCTGCTCAAGCGCATCGTTCGGGAAAATCTGTTTACCGCCAACGGCGTGCTGGGCTTGTTCCCGGCCAACAGCGTGCACGACGATGATATTGAAGTGTACGCCGACGCGGCACGGACACGGGTTTTAACCACGCTGCACAGTTTGCGCCAGCAAGATGAAAAACCGCCGGGCCGTCCCAATCGCGCGCTCGCGGATTTTGTGGCGCCGAAGGAAACCGGCCTTAAGGATTTCGTCGGGGGATTTGCCGTCGGGATACACGGGGCCGAAGCGTTGGCGAAAAAATTCGAACAACAAAACGACGACTACAACGCCATCATGGTTAAAGCGCTCGCGGATCGTCTGGCGGAGGCGTTTGCCGAACGGCTGCACGAACGTTGCCGCAAGGAGTTCTGGGGATATGCCGCCGCGGAACAGCTCGATGTCGAGGCATTAATCCGTGAAGCCTATCAGGGCATTCGTCCGGCCCCCGGCTATCCGGCCTGCCCGGATCATACCGAAAAAGAACTGCTGTTCAGCCTGATCGATGCGACGAAAACCACGGAGATCAAGCTTACGGAAACCTACGCCATGTGGCCGGCGGCGGCGGTCAGCGGTTTCTATTTCTCCCATCCGGAGTCGCGGTATTTTGCCGTGGGGAAACTGGCCAAGGACCAGGTCGAGGACTACGCGCGGCGTAAGGATATGAAACTCGCCGTCATCGAGCGCTGGCTGTCGCCGAATCTCGGTTACGAACCGCAAGACTGATCGGCCTGGTTCCGTACCCACATCGAATTGGAGCACCCCCTTCAGGTGTTTCCCTGGCCGTAAGCGTGACTGATTTATCCGGCCGGAAATAATATTCCCATCCACGCCAAACACCGCGTGGATGGGAATGGTGAAGCTGGTACTCCGTCTACTGGATGTTCAGGATCTTCTCGGCTTTCCCGAGCGCATCCAGCGCCTCCTGATGCTTGCCCGCTTTGTGATGGGTCTCGCCCTCGGCACGCAGGCGCTTGACTTCGGACATCTGCGCGACGGTGATGTTGGGTTTGGCCGCGAGCGCAGCGTCAATTTTCTTCATCTCCTTGGGGCAATGGAACGCGAAGGCGTTGCCGGCCGCGAGCGCAAAAACCGTCGCGGCAACGAGTACACGAAGTTTCATGATGATCTCCTTAGTAATGATTAAAATTCGCGGAACAAACAGGTTCCGCATCCACGTAAACACCTGAGCAGGATATTTTATTCCCACCTTTTTCCTGCCGGAGTAAATAATGCGTCTGAAGGCGTTTCTCAGGCGCCGGGGGGTATATTTAAGAATCTGCTAAAACCGAACAATATCTACGTTATTTAACATGTAGCGAACCACCCGTTGCTGATAAACAACCGAAGACGCGCGCGATCCAGGGGTATCGGGTTATCTGCTTTGTCACGCTCTGAAAATCAGTTTGTTGTTCTCGACCCTGACGCGGTCACCCATTTTGACGTCCGGTGTAAAACATCAGGAACGCCTGGGTCGGGCTCTCGACGTGGCCCTGGCCACCCATGGATTGTCCGGCCAGGGATGCTTGGGGTAACGGCCCTTCAGTTCCTTTTTTACTTCCGGGTAGGTCCGTTCCCAGAATCCGCGCAGGTCTTGGGTGACCTGAATCGGGCGCCGCGCCGGCGAGAGCAGACTCAGGGTGACCGGTATTTTACCCTGTGCGACGCGCGGGGTTTCCGCAAGTCCGAACATTTCCTGAAGCTTGACCTTGAGCACCGGGGACTCGCCCGGAATATATTCCAAGCGCATGCGTGAACCGCTGGGGACGGTTAGATGCGTCGGCGCTTCCGCTTCCAGCCTCCGGGCCAGCTCCCATCCGAGCAGATTTATCAGGATGGCGTGCAGATCGAGGCGCGACAGATGTTCGCGGCGCGTCATGTCGTCCAGATACGGGCCGAGCCAGTCGTCCAGTGTCGCGAACAATGCCGTGTCTGAAACATCCGGCCAGTTTTCCTCCGGTAACCAGTGGCGCATCGAGAGGACGCGCGCCTGCCAATCGCGCGCCACGCGTGTCCACGGCAATCCCGCGATACCCATACGACGGATGCCTTCGATCATTGCCTCGCGCACATCGCTGACGCTGGTTTCGGTAATCGGCTTGCTGTCCAGTACCAACGCGCTGAAGCATTGTTCATGTCGCGAGGTCACCGCTTGCTGTTGCGGGTCCCAGCGCACCGATTCTTTGTTTTGAATGTGTGCTGCAAAATGCCGGCGCAGCTCGCTGATTGCCAGCGGTGCGGCCGTATAAATCATGCCTTCGGTTTCACCCGCGTCGAGGCTCGCCGCCACGAGGCATGGCTGTCGCAACCGGATCTCCGCCTCCGGCAACCGCGCGCCGCGCCCCGACGCCAGCAGGTAGCGACTGTCGCCCGGCGTTCGCGCCAGCGCCACCCGATCGGGATAAGCGAGCGCGAGCAGGAGCCCGACTTGGCTGGTATCGGTGGTTTGCACCGATTCGGGACAGGACATTATCCGCCGGAACTGCATGGCCACCTGATTCACCCGTGCGCAGGCGTTGACGTCGGCGTGGTGCGACTGGGCCCCCTGACGTCCATGAGCCCGGAATGCCCATAGCGACTCCAGTCGCTGGATAAAATCGGCGGAGCGCCTCGATTCGCCGGACAGGATTTCTCGTTCCGAGAGCAGCGCCGCAATATCGCAAGCCAGCGCCACCAACCCAAGATCCTTCGCCTTGAACAGCATGTGCGACAAGCGCGGATGCAGCGGCAGACTTACCATCGCGTTTCCGGTTTGCGTGATCAGCCCGTCGGTATCGAGCGCTTCGAGCTCGGTGAGCAACGCCCGCGCCTGGGTAAAGGCCGCGTCGGGCGGCGGATCGAGCCAGGCGAGCGCACCGGGTTCGCGTACCCCCCATGCCGCCAATTCCAGCGCCAGCGACGACAGGTCCGTGCTGCGGATTTCCGGCGGCAAATGCGGAATGAGCCCGTGTTGCGTCGTTTCGCTCCAGAGCCGGTAACAAATACCGGGGGACAGCCGGCCCGCACGGCCCGCCCGCTGCTCGCTGGAGGCGCGCGATAAGCGTATCGTGGTGAGCCGTGACAGGCCCGATTGGAGATTGAATTGAGGCACGCGCACATATCCCGAATCGACCACGATCCGGATACCTTCGATGGTCAGGCTGGTTTCCGCGATCGGAGTGGCTAGCACAATTTTGCGTCGCCCGGGAGCGGGTTGTATGGCGCGTTCCTGCAGTTCCCACGGCAGGTCGCCGTAAAGCGGACAGACATCCGCGTGTGAAGCTACTTTCGCGGTCAGCAATTCCTGGGTACGGCGGATTTCCCAGGCGCCGGCAAGAAATACCAGTACATCGCCTTCGTCGTTCTCAAGCGCCGTCATCACGGTGTCGCACACCAATTGTGGCAACGGACCGGCAGGTTCCCGCGTCAGATACCGGACTGCAACCGGGTGTAAGCGGCCCGCGCTGGTTATCACGGGAACATTTCCCAGCAGCTTCGACACCGAAGCGCCATCCAGCGTGGCGGACATGACAAGAATTTTCAGGTCTTCACGAACGATTTTCCGGCTGTCAAGGCAAAGCGCCATGGCCAGGTCGGCATGCAGATGCCGTTCATGAAATTCGTCGAAAATGACGAGACCCACATCCTTCAACTCGGGATCGGATTGTATGCGACGTGTCAAAATTCCCTCGGTCAGGACCTCGATGCGCGTCCGGTTGGATATCCTCGAATCAAAACGGATGCGGTATCCGACGGTTTCTCCCGGTTTCTCTCCGAGCAAATGCGCCATGCGCTGACAGGCCGCGCGCGCGGCAAGCCGGCGCGGTTCCAGCAACAGGATCGTGCGACCGGCAAGCCAGACTTCATTCAGCAACGACAGGGGAACATGGGTGGTTTTGCCGGCTCCGGGCGGTGCTTGAAGCACGGCGGATTTGTTTGTGGCCAGCGCGCGGCGCAGCAACGGCAAAACTTCGTCAACCGGGAGTTGCTCTCCGATCATGGCTAAGCGTTGAGAACCTTCAGGCCAGGGACGATGACACCGCCAGCGCGTGAGAATTACCGACTCTATACACGGGATTTCATGAATCCGTCAAGCGACTCCTGCTTGCACAGCCCTGGCATCAGATGAAATTGAACTTCGCTGGAGAAATCCGGTGTGGACCATTATCCTTTGCATATCCATGGAAGTCCTCCGCTCACTGCGAACCGTTGATGGCGCCACGCTCGGTTACCGACTTTACCGCGAGCCTGCCACAACCCGGCGGCTCATCGTGCTGCTGCACGGTGTGGCCAGCAACATGACCCGCTGGTCTGAATTCGTCGAACAGACGATTTTGACGAAAAGCTGGGATGTGCTGCGACCGGACCTGCGCGGTCACGGTGAATCCTTTTCCCGCGGCACGCTGAATCTGGAAATCTGGTGCAAGGACCTGCGGGACATACTCGACGCGGAAGGCTACGACCAGGCCCTGCTGATCGGCCACAGTCTCGGGGCCCAGGTGGCCATTCAGTTTGCGGCGCGCTATCCCGCGCGCGTCACGGCGCTCGCGATCATCGATCCGGTCTTTCACGTGGCCATGCGTGGCGGCTTGCGTGTCATGGCAAGATTGCGGTTTATTTTCCGGATACTGACCGAATGCATCCGTCTGCTGAACAAAATTGGCCTTCGACGGCGGACGATACCCGCGCGCGATTTGCAACAACTGGATCGAGAAACCAGGAAAAATCTCCTGGATACGGGAAAAAAACGGGAAATGGTCGAGCTTTACTCGTCACCGTGGCAAGATTTGAGATTTTTCCCGATTGCCAGTTATCTGAAAGAACTGCTGGAGATTACCCGTCCGCTGCCTGCGCTGGAAAAAATCAATGCCCCGATTCTGGCTTTACTCTCATCCGGCATCACTTACACCGATCCCGGGATCACGCGCAGGATACTTGACGGGCGCCCGCGGAGTGAAACCGTGACTGTCGCTGCCCACCACTGGCCGCTGACGGAAAATCCGGAGCAGGTCCGCTCGACGATTGAACAGTGGTGTGCACGGCTTCCGATTTAACGTTATTTACGCTCGCCGGACCAATTATATCCTTGCACGAAACCTTGCCGATCGAATTTGATCTGCAGTATTTTGAGGCGGGTATCGGATGAGACGGGCATTTGTCCCTCCCCGTAATAATAAATCCACTCATCAAAACGCCCGCCATTGGTATCCACCGCGATACCAGTTCCATTCGGCGGACCCAGCCAGCCGCGAACCTGCGCCTGCGTGGTCGTCCCACGCTGCACCTTCGATTCAAATGCACGCAGATCGAAATCCCGGCCAATTTGCACGGTACTGCAGGCCGCCAGCGTGATAAGCAACAGCGCGGATAAAGCTCCTACGCGTCGAAGCATGGATACATTCTCATTGGTGCGAATGGCGCTAAGCTACCGACAGCAACGCGATCCGTCAACAACAATACGCCGGGAAATTCGGTAAACCGCGGTAATGGGCCTTTTACGGATTGATGGCAACAAACAATTTTCGGCCTTGGCGATTCAGCAGCAGCAAGGTACTGTCCTGCTTCGAAAGCTTGCCGCTCAATTGCCTGAAATCGGCGATGTCACGCACCCGTTGACGGTTTATTTCGATGATGACGTCGCCTTCCCGTAAACCCGACTCTTGCGCGGCGCTACCCGGCTCCACGCCGCTGATGACGACGCCCGTCATACCGGCGGGCAATCCGAGTTGTTGCGCAATATCGGGTGTTAGATTGCGCACCTCGAGGCCCGCTAAGGCGGTTTCTTTGCTGCTTTCACCCGGTGATGTCTCGCCTTCCGCCTGCATCAGATCCTTGGGTTGCTCCGCGATTTTTACATCGATCGTCACGGGCTTCTTGTCCCGCAGCACGACAACCTTCACTTTTACACCAACCGGCGTTTGGGCGACGATATTTCTCAATATGCTCGGGCCATCGACCGTTTTGCCATTGAAGGCGGTGATGACGTCGCCGCTTTGAATTCCGGCCGCCGCGGCGGGGCTGTCCGGCAGCACTTCGCTCACCAGCGCCCCTTTGCTCTGCTTGATGCCGAACTGCTTTGCCAAGTCCGCCGTGACTTCTTGGATCGAGACACCGAGCCAGCCGCGCACCACCTTGCCGCTCTTGATCAGGCTGTCCATCACCGCCCGCGACATGTTGCTTGGCACGGCGAAACCGATGCCCATGTAACCTCCGGAACGCGAGAATATGGCGGTATTAATACCGACCAGTTGACCGCGCACATTCACGAGCGCGCCGCCTGAATTCCCGGGATTGATGGCGGCGTCGGTCTGAATGAAATCCTCGTAGTCGGCGATGCCGACATTGGCCCGCCCCACGGCACTGACGATACCCTGCGTGACGGTCTGGTTCAGCCCGAATGGGTTGCCGATGGCGAGTATGTATTCGCCCACCTCGAGTTTATCCGAATCGCCCCAGGGAATCGTCGGCAAATCTTTGGCGTTGATCTTGATGACGGCAATATCGCTCTTGGGATCGGTTCCCACGACCTTGCCGATAAATTCACGCTTGTCATTCAACAGAACCTTGATCTCGTCCGCTTTGGATATGACATGGTTGTTTGTGACGATATATCCGTCGGGCGAAACGATAACGCCGGAACCGAGGCTGGCCTCGCGCCGGTCACGCGGCATCTGGAAACGGCGAAAAAATTCATCTCCGAAGAACTGTCTGAAAAACGGATCATCCAAAAATGGCGAAGGCGCTCCGCCTGCGGGAGAGCGCACGACGCGCGTGGTGGATATATTCACCACCGCGGGCATGGCCATTTTGACGACCGGAACAAAATTCGGCGGCGCCGGGCCTGTCAGGGCCGGTATCGTAGTGGGTGCGGTCTGTGGCGTGCTGCTGTCGGCATTCGGCAACCAGCCGAGACCCGAGCTGAAGACGATGCCGACTATTACTCCGGAAACAAGGAAAACTCCGGCGATAATTCCGACTTTGAATGAGCGACGATCGAGAGACATGAAAATTACCCCAAGTTACAAGTTATGGTGTTTGTCGTTATCACCATGGACGGTTGAAATTCAATAAAGTTCAGCCGACGGCACGATCCGTCGACGCTGCCGGCTTTCCGGTCCTGCTTTTCTTGCGGAAAACCAATTCATCTCCGGCTACATCGGCCTGAATCACATCTTTCGGCCCGAACTTCCCGGACAGGATCTCCTGCGCCAGGGGATTTTCCACGTGGTTCTGGATGGCGCGTTTGAGCGGTCGCGCGCCGAACACCGGATCGAACCCCGCCTCGGCCAGTTTGTCCAGGGCGCGGGGGGTCAGTTCGAGTTCCATATCGCGCGCGCGCAGTCGTTCACGCAGGTACCGTACCTGCAGTTCGGCGATACGATGCAGCTGTTCGCGGCCGAGCGGATGGAATACCACGATATCGTCGATACGATTGACGAACTCCGGCCGGAAATGACTGCCGACAATTTGCATGACCGCGTTTTTCATCTGGTCGTAATTCTCCTCGCCCGCCAGTTCCTGGATCACGGTGGAGCCGAGGTTCGATGTCATGACGATCACCGTGTTCCTGAAATCGACGGTCCGCCCTTGCCCGTCGGTAAGGCGTCCGTCCTCCAGCACCTGCAGCAACACGTTGAATACGTCCGGGTGCGCCTTTTCGATCTCGTCGAACAGGATGACGGAATACGGTTTGCGCCGCACGGCTTCGGTAAGATATCCGCCCTCTTCGTAACCGACGTACCCCGGGGGTGCGCCGATAAGGCGCGCCACGGAATGCTTTTCCATGAACTCCGACATGTCGATGCGCACCATGGCCTCGTCGCTGTCGAACAGGAAACCGGCCAGCGCGCGCGTGAGTTCGGTCTTGCCCACGCCCGTCGGACCGAGGAACAGGAACGAACCGTACGGTCGGCGCGGATCGGACAAGCCCGCGCGCGAGCGGCGGATGGCATTCGCCACCACGCGGATGGCTTCGTCCTGGCCGATCACGCGGTTATGCAGCACTTCCTCCATGCGCAGCAGCTTTTCGCGCTCGCCTTCCATCATGCGTGACACCGGGATCCCGGTCCAGCGCGACACCACCTCGGCCACTTCGTTCTCGGTCACGGCGTTGCGCAGCAGTTTGCGCTCCTTGCCTTCGGCGGCCTGGGCGGCGGTCAGTTGTTTCTCGAGCTCGGGGATGCGCCCGTACTGCAATTCGGACATACGCGCGAGATCGCCCGCGCGTCGGGCGGTTTCAAACTCGAGCCGCGCCCGGTCGAGCGCTTCCTTGATTTGCTGGGCGCCATGCACCGCGGCCTTCTCGGATTTCCAGACTTCATCCAGATCCGAATATTCCTTTTCGAACTTTTTGATCTCGCCCTCAAGCGTGTCCAAACGCTGTCGCGAGGCTTCGTCGGTTTCCTTTTTCAGGGCTTCACGCTCGATCTTGAGCTGGATGAGTTTGCGATCGAGCCGATCCATGGATTCGGGTTTGGAATCGATCTCCATGCGGATGCGCGACGCCGCCTCGTCCACCAGGTCAATGGCCTTGTCCGGCAGTTGCCGGTCGGTGATGTAACGGTGCGACAGCGTGGTGGCGGCGACGATCGCCGGGTCGGTGATGTCGACCCCGTGATGCACTTCGTATTTTTCCTTCAGGCCGCGCAGGATGGCGACGGTGTCCTCCACCGTCGGTTCGTCCACCCGCACCTTCTGAAAACGGCGTTCGAGGGCGGCATCCTTTTCAATGTACTTACGGTACTCATCCAGCGTAGTAGCGCCAACGCAGTGCAGATCGCCACGCGCCAGCGCCGGCTTTAACATGTTGCCGGCGTCCATTGCGCCTTCGGCCTTGCCGGCGCCGACCATGGTGTGCAATTCATCGATGAATAAAATTATACGGCCTTCCTGCCTGGCAAGATCCTTCAACACCGATTTCAACCGCTCTTCGAATTCACCGCGGTATTTCGTCCCGGCAATCAGTGTACCCATGTCGAGCGCGAGCAACCGCTTGTCTTTAATTCCTTCGGGCACCTCGTGATTAATGATGCGCTGCGCAAGCCCTTCGACAATCGCGGTTTTGCCCACGCCGGGGTCGCCGATCAAAACCGGGTTGTTTTTCGTGCGCCGTTGCAGGATTTGAATGACACGGCGGATTTCTTCATCACGGCCGATGACCGGATCGAGTTTGCCCTGTTCGGCCCGTTCTGTGAGGTCGATGGTAAATCGTTCCAGTGCCTGGCGGCCCTCTTCGGCGCCTGGGTCGTCCACTTTCTGCCCGCCACGCAGGTTTTCGATCGCCTTCTCGATGCCATTTTTCGAAACTCCGGCTTCCTTGAGCAGGCGCCCGAAGTCGCCCTTGTCCTCGAGGGCCGCCAGCAGAAACAGTTCGCTGGAAATAAACCGATCACCGCGCTTTTGCGCGTATTTGTCGGTAAGGTTGAGCAACGCGGCGAGGTTATTGGAAACATGTACTTCGCCGCCGGCGTCCGCGACCGTGGGCAGGCGGTCAAGCGCCTGGGAAAGTTTCGTCCGCAGCGCATTGACGTTGACATCCGATTTCGCGAGGAGGCCGCGTGTCGTGCCGCCTTCCTGGTCAAGCAGCGCCGTCAGCAGATGCACCGGTTCGATGAACTGATGATCGCGCCCCAGCGCGAGGCTTTGTGCGTCAGCCAGTGCCTGCTGGAATTTGGTGGTTAGTTTTTCGAGTCGCATGCCACGCCGGTACTTTAGTCTATTAGGTCAATTCTGCTACTAAATTGGGGGGCACGCCATCCGTTTTCAAGTCTGCTTCAGGTAAAAACGCGGTTCTATAAGGATTGAATGCGACCAGTCACTGGTAATTTTGACCGGTTTACGTGGTATTAACGTTCGGATTCTGCGGCCGGTCCTCGTCATGCCACGCAAGGTTTTGATAATTGAAACCAGCTTCAATAGTTGGTTTGACGACGCGAAAATACGGCGATACATCGAAATCGCGCGGCGTGAACAGGCTGTAATGGCGGATGTGAAGGATTTCTTTCTCCGTATAGTGCAATTTGTCCGTTGCAAGCACCCGTTGGCGCTCGATGCGGGGCAGAATCGGATAATGCACGGATTGGAATGCCTGCGCGATCAACGTGGAACAAACCGCGCGCGTGGGATCACCGCTTCCAAACGCGATCATCCGGCGACGCCAAGTGACCGGAACCGGTGGCGTGGGGAGGAGGTAGCGCGCGAGGTCTACGACATTTTTCAAATCGTAGGCATGGCCGATCCGCTTAATCATAAAATCGACGATGCGATGCTGATCTTCCGCCGTTAAACCGACCGGCCGGCAGATGCGCGTATTGAACGCGGCATATTTTTTCAAATGGACGGCGATCACGCCGCTTTCCACATCCGCCTCGACTAATGTCGGGAATTCGTGATTGATGTCATCCCCTTTCAATGCATCACCCACAAACATGGCGGCATGTGACCAGGTCGATTGCGTCAGGTATTTGATCGCCGTGCTGATTCGGGTATTTCCATCGACAAGCAATATATCAGCCGGTTGCAGCACTGCCGCCAACACGGCTGGATTAACGACAGCATAGGGTTGATACCGGCGGATCGGCTGATTCAGATATCTCGCCAGCGCCCTGCCAACGGTTCGGACAATCCGGTTCATCGTGATCGCGCCACGTTTTCAAACGGAAAATTCACGTTGCAAAACTCATCTGATCAACTCACCAGCTGCTTAACGGCCCGGAGAAAGCGCACGGTTACCCTCCACTCGGTCAGAATGGCCAGTAAGGACTCTCCACAATACTTCGAGGCATTCAGCAACACTTAGTTTCTGGCAATCCATGGCTTCGTACTGTTGCACGCGCGCGTGGCTTCGCAGCAACAGGGCCGAGACCGTCAAACCCTGACCGCGCACCCCCGTCACCCGCACCGGCAATATCGGCACTCGGGTCATGCGTGACAGCAGGACAATACCCCGTTTGATCGGCGTGGGCGGTTGGTGATCAAGGTGAATCCGTCCTTGCGGAAACAGCGCCACCACCTCCCCCCGCGTGAGCGCCTCCCGCGCGGCATACAGGGCGGCGCGCGGATTCCGCGTGCGTTCGACGGGAATGCACCCCACGGCGCGGAACAGCCACCTGAGCCAAAACCGGTCGTATTGTTCCCGCGCAATCAAAAACCGCAACGGCCTGGAACAAGAGGCTATCAGCAGCAACGGGTCGAGTCCGGAGAGATGGTTACTCGCCACCAGAACACCGCCGGTCGGAGAAATCTTCAAGAGGTTGGGCTCAAGACGGTGAAAATGACGGCAGAAAATCCGGTTTAATCCATCCAGTCGGTTAAGCCAGCGCTTCCCCCAATCCGCACCGCTGGCGGCATCGCAAACTCGCAATAACCGGTGCCATAAAAAAACAAGGATGGCGCCCGTAATCAATATTGAAATTGCAACGGTTGTCATGGTCAAACCAGGCGAGTGAGGCATTAATCTCGATGTATTGCCACGGCACGGCCACGGCGCTCATCGACAGTGAACAGTAAAATAATACCGGCGACAAAAAACACACAGACAGACAGCAGCGCCTGACGATGGTTACCATGAGTAATAAATGTCACTATTCCGTAAACCAGCGGACCAATGACCGCGGCGAGTTTCCCGGCCAGGCCCCAAAGGCCGAAAAACTCGGCCGAGCGCTCCGGCGGCGAAAACTGGCCCACCAAGGCCCGGCCCGCCGACTGACTTGAACCGAGGGCGACTCCGACAAGGTTTGCCACCAACCAGAATGCCGCGCGGCTCTCGGTGAAAAATGCCAGCACCAGTGCCGCGATCCAGACCGTCAGCGTCACGATCAAGGTCCGTACCGAACCAAGCCGTTCCTGCACCAGACCGAAAAGCAGTGCGCCGGCCGCAGCCGTGACATTAACGACCAGTATCAGCGATATGATTTCCTGCATGCTGAAGCCCATGACCTGCTGCGCATAAATGGCGGCCAGCACCACCACCGAATTGATGCCGCAGTAGTAAACCGTCAGTGTAATCAGAAACCGGAAAAGATCTTGATAGCGGCGTGTATTGGAAAGCGTGTCGCGAACGCGCGTGAACCCCGCGCGGATGTAATTTTCTCCCGCCTTCAACGGCCGGGGCACGGCCCGCTCGCGCAGCCAGATAAAAGTGGGGAACGCCGCCAGTCCGAACATGATCGCCGTAATCCACATCGTGACCGGGACATACTGCGCCGCCGTATCTCCTTGAGACTGCGCCCAATGGATATAAAGCAGACAGATCCCAAGGACCAGCAAGCCGCCAAGATAACCGAGCGACCAACCGTAACCCGAAATACGCCCCATCTCGCTCTGGGAAGCAATTTCAGGAAGAAACGCGGCGATAAAATTTTCACCGCTGGCGAACATAAGGCTGGCGAGGATTACAAACACCATCCCGAGGGCGACGTCTCCCGGACCGACAAAACCCAGCATGGCGGTGAAAAATACGCAGCCAATCGTGGTAAACGCTAGAAACCGCTTTTTATGCGCGCCGCGGTCGGCGATGGCGCCCAACACCGGGGCGCTGACGAGCACCATGAAATTGGTAAGCGCCATGGCGATGGTCCACAGCAATGTCGCCATGCCGCCGGTATCCACCGCGTTGCCGGCAACCACGCCGACGAAATAGGCACTGAACACCGCTGTCAGCACAACCGTGGTATAGCCGGAGTTGGCAAAATCATACATCGCCCAGGCAAAGATTTCGTGCCGGGCAACCGTCAGATTACCGGGTCGGCGTAGCGTGTTGTCGGAGAAAGAGGGAATCACCCGTGGCTGATTATATTAAGACCGGTGCTCAGTCAAATCAGCATCGGGAGGACAGCATGGCAGTTTATCCGGAGGAGACCGACACGGGCGGCGATGTCTGGGCGGCCACGAAGTCATGCACGATTCGCATAACTTCGGCACAATAGGTGTGATTGACGCGGTAATAAACCTCTTTTCCCCGTTTTTCACAAAGCAGCAGTTCCGCGTTACGCAAGACCTTCAGATGATGCGAGACCGCAGGACGGCTGATTTTGAACAGCCGCGCAATGTCATTAACGCAAATTTCCTCACCGGGTTCGAATACCAGCAGGATCTGCTGGCGGGTGGTATCGCCCAATGCAAAAAAGAAGCGGGAAAAGCGCTCCCAGCCGGGAGGGAGACGGTCAGCGAACTTGGAATTCATGCGGCGGGCCGCCGGTATCCGTTCATGAATCAACCCCCGTTGACTCGCAACAATCGCGATGAGGATATCGGAAACTCGCGATATGTCAATATATTAGAACATAATGTTTTAGTATTGTTTAGTTATGCAGGATAGCCGAGTCATTTTTGTTCTCCGTAAAAGTACAAATACGGGTATCACTGTCAGACTGGCCAAATAACAAAAAACTTTATCGAAATGCATCCCGGCCCGATCGTTTGGACCGTGAGCATCCTGCTGACTCCCGTCTGAACCCGTGCCAGAGCTTGGCGGTGTTAAATCAACGAGCGTGAAAACGGCAACAAGAAATCAGTCGACGCGCAAAACAACCAAGTTGCTGTGATAATTGTCACATGGCGGAAATTCCCGCGTAATGAAATTAAAGCGGGATATTCTCATGGCGGTGCGTGATTTCAATCTTCCCGAGAGTTGAGTATAAAATGCCGCCTAAAGTCCAAAATGATACCGAGGCACCTGTCGTGGCTCCGCCGCGTCGGGAAATGGCAACCGGATAGTTTGGGAAGAGTCGATACAATAATATATTCTCACAAGGGGTCTACATGCATTTTGCGGCGTTGTTTGCGGTCTTGCTGATTGTGTGGGTTTTGCTCTCCGGACAATTCACATTCATGCATCTCGGTGCCGGAGTTTTATCCAGTATCTTTGTAACGTTTATCGCGCTCCGCAAAAAAATCTCCGAGAAAAACGGCATACCCCTGAAAATATTCCTAACGTTGTTCACGTATTGGCCGTGGTTATTGTACAAAATCATAATGGCCAATCTCGATGTGGCGTATCGTGTCTGGCATCCCCGGCTGCCCATCTCACCGAGATATGTAAAAGTGCCTTACACCACGAAGACAGATATCGGGACGGTAACCTACGCCAACTCGATTACCCTCACCCCCGGCACCATAACCGTGACAATCGACAAACGACATTTCCTGGTTCATGCGCTGACTGGAGAAAGCGCCCAGGAACTTCTTGACGGCGAGATGCATGAGCGCGTGAAAATTCTGGAGCGTCATCCATGATGTTTATTGCCGCTGGTGTTGCCATCCTGGTGGCGATATTTCTGTTCCTGTTACGAGCCCTGCTGGGTCCGACGACTTATGACCGGATACTCGCGCTTAATGCGATCGGGACAAAAACGGTCATTTTGGTTTCTTTGATGGGCTTTATCGGGGGGCGCCCGGATTTTCTCGATATCGCCTTGCTATATGCTCTGATGAATTTTATTGCCACAATCGCCATTCTCAAATTTGTCGAATACAAGCGCCTTGGATAAATCATGGATTTTACTTTAATCGTTACCGCTTTCTTCCTCTTTATGGGATGTTTCCTGGCCGTAACCGGCGGTATCGGCGTTCTGCGCATGCCGGACTTTTACACTCGTCTGCACCCGGCCGGTAAAAGCGACACACTCGCGCAAATATCCATTATGACAGGACTGATAATTTATTCCGGATTTACTCTGGTTAGCGCCAAGCTCATCCTGATAATGCTGTTCCTGCTGTTTACCGCGCCGACGGCGACTCACGCCGTCGCCAAGGCCGCACATGTGAGCGGGATAAAACCGTGGCAGTCAGGCGAACCAAGACGATGACCACGTATACATTAGACATCATCCTGCTCTTCCTGTTGGTCATTTCCGCGGTCGCCGCGATCTCGGTTCGCAGTTTGCTCGCCGCAAGCATGTTTCTGGCCATTTACAGTTTGCTGATGGCCCAGATTTGGGTTCACCTCCAAGCGGTTGACGTCGCCTTCACCGAAGCCGCCGTGGGCGCGGGCATCAGCACGGTCCTGCTGGTCGGGACGCTCGTATACATCAAAGCTGATGAAGTGCCGGCACCACTGGTCCACTGGCCGTCACTCGCGGCGGTTATGATCACGGGCGCCGTACTTATCTATGGAACACTCGATATGCCGCCGTTTGGAGATCCGACGGCACCGACAAACCTTCATGTCGCCCCCTATTATATCGCCCATTCCCTGGAGCAAACCCAGGTTCCGAATTTCGTTACCTCGGTGCTGGCGAGTTATCGCGGGTACGATACGTTGTTCGAGACAGCGGTTATTTTCACCGCCGGGATAAGTCTGATCCTGCTGCTTCGGCAGTCATCGAAACACAAGCGCAAGAAAAGATCATGAAAGAAAACCTTATTGTTCGTGAAGCGGCGCGGCTTTTAATTCCGTTCATCCTGCTTTTCGGTTTTTACGTCATCGCTCACGGTGAAATAAGCCCCGGGGGAGGGTTCCAGGGCGGAGTCATTCTGGCGTCCGCGTTTATCTTGTACACACTGGTATACGGCTCGAAGGATTCAGAACGGGTTTTGAGTTTCCGTGTGAGCGATCCGTTAGCGAGCCTTGGCGTATTGATTTATGCCGGTGTCGGGGTCGCAACCATGCTGCTGGGCGGGCTGTTTCTCGATTACAACGAATTGAACCCGGCCCACCCGCCGGCTGGACAGGCGCTGGGAATTTCCCTGGTCGAACTCGGAGTAGGAATTACCGTCTCGGCCGTAATGATTACCTTGTTTAATGAAATAACGCGCGCACTTCGCAAGTAAGAAAATGCAGTGGCTCGGACATTATAATTACTGGATTTACATCGCATTGATGATGATCGGCTTCTATGCCGTCATCGCCAAACCTAATCTCGTCAAAAAAGTCATCGGCCTGGGCCTGTTTCAGACGGCCGCATTCCTGCTGTACATCTCCATCGGCATGGTCGAAGGGGGGACAGCACCGATTGCCTGGGAGCACGCCATTCTGTATGTAAACCCCTTGCCGCACGTGTTGATATTGACCGCCATCGTGGTGGCCGTCAGCACCCTGGCGGTGGCATTGGCATTGTTGATCGCCATCAACAGGGCATACGGAACTGTTGAGTCAGATCAGATAGACGCGCAAAACATCAAATCCGGCCGATGATTGGTGACAACCTGCCTGTATTAATAGTGGTTGTGCCATTGCTGGCTGCCCTGGTGATTCCTTTGGTCAGAAAAGGAAATGTCGCCTGGTTCGTGGCAATGACGGCCTGTATCGCGGTATTCGCTGGCGCCATTGCATTGCTCGTTCGAGTAAGCGATCACGGCCCCATCAGCTATGCGTTGGGTAATTGGCCGCCACCCATCGGCATTGAGTATCGTGTAGACCGACTTAACTCATTCGTGCTGCTGATCGTATCCGGAATCAGCGTCGTGGTCACCCTATTTGCGCGCTTGAGCGTCGCGAAGGAAATCCCGGCTGATCGCATCCATTTTTTCTACAGCGCCTACCTCATGTGCATCACCGGTCTGCTCGGCATTACCATCACCGGTGACGCTTTCAATCTTTATGTCTTGCTCGAAATCTCCTCCCTGGCCACCTATACCCTGGTGGCGATGGGAACGCAACCCCACGCGTTGCGTGCCAGTTTCAATTATTTGGTGCTCGGCACGATTGGGGCGACCTTTCTCCTTATTGGCATCGGTCATCTTTACATGGCCACCGGTACGTTGAACATGCTCGATTTACAGCAGCGACTGCCTGATTTGATGGAAAGCCGCACGGTCCGATCGGGTTTCGCTTTCATCATTGTTGGCGCGAGTCTGAAATTGGCGTTGTTCCCGTTACACCTGTGGCTGCCGAATGCCTATACCCATGCGCCCTCTTCGGTAACCGCACTGCTGGCCGCCACCGCCACCAAGGTCGGGGCCTATATTCTGCTGCGCTTTCTGTTCACGATTTTTGGAATTGAATTCAGCTTCGGCACGTTACAAGCCGATAAAGTACTGCTGCTGGCGGCATCGGTTGCTGTCATCACGGGGTCTGTTATCGCCATACGCCAGGATAACATCAAGCGCATGCTCGCCTATTCCAGTATCGCGCAAATTGGTTATATCGCCCTCGGTATCGGATTGGCGTCCGTCACTGGCGTAACGGCCGGGATACTGCATCTGTTCAATCATGCCTTGATGAAGGGCGCCCTTTTTCTTGCCATCGGTTGTGTCGCCTACCGCGCGGGTCTGGTTAACATCGATTCAATCGCCGGCCTGGGTCGACGTATGCCGTGGACATTCGCCGCCTTCACGGCGGCGGGGTTGAGTCTTATCGGTATTCCATTAACTACCGGCTTCATCAGCAAGTGGTACCTGGTGCTCGCCGCTTTCGAAAAGGGCTGGTGGCCGATCGCCGTTCTCGTCTTAATCGGTTCATTGCTCGCGCTGGTCTACGTATGGCGCGTAGTCGAGTCGGCTTATTTTCGGCCGCTATTGAAAAGCGGGCGAAACATCAAAGAGGCACCGTTTCAGATGCTCGTACCTACATGGATCCTGGTACTGGCAAATATTTACTTTGGGATAAACACCGAACTCACGGTCGGCGCGGCGAATGAGTCGGCCATCATGCTGCTTGGGGCGATAACGGGTAACCCATGACACCCGATTCATTGATGATTCTGGCAACGGCGATACCGCTTGGCGGCGCCATTTTGATCGGCCTGAGCGGCCGGTGGCCCAATCTGCGTGAGGCGATAACGCTCACGACCGCGCTGGCGTTATTTGCCTGTGTCGCTGCGCTGGTTCCTGACGTCCTGGCCGGGGCACGGCCGAAATTGGAGATAGTCACGATTATGCCGGGACTGTTACTTTCGTTTGCCCTTGAACCGTTGGGAATGTTGTTTGCGATCGTTGCGTCTTTTCTCTGGATCATGAATTCCATTTACTCCATCGGTTACATGCGTGGAAACCGCGAATCGAATCAGACACGATTTTACGTTTACTTTGCCGTGGCGCTGTCCAGCACCATGGGTGTCGCCTTGTCCGGGAACTTGTTGACACTGTTTATTTTCTACGAGCTCCTGACGTTATCGACCTACCCGCTCGTTACCCATAAAGGCACTGACGAGGCGATTCGCGGTGGCCGGACTTACTTGGGTTTGCTGCTGACCACCTCGATCGGGTTTTTTCTGCTGGCCATCCTCTGGACCTGGAATCTCACCGGAACCCTTGAGTTCACGCCGGGTGGAATCCTGGCCGGACACGTCAACGACACCATGGTCGGTTTACTCCTGTTTCTGTACGTCTTCGGGATAGGAAAAGCCGCGCTGATGCCGCTGCATCGCTGGTTACCCGCAGCCATGGTGGCGCCCACACCGGTAAGCGCCCTGTTACATGCCGTGGCGGTGGTCAAGGCCGGGGTGTTCGCGGTCGTGAAAGTCATCGTCTATATCTTCGGCATCGATTTCTTGCGCGTTATTGAGAGCGACTGGCTCCTGTATATCGCCGGCGCGACCATTTTGATAGCTTCGCTCATTGCGCTGCGGCAGGACAATCTCAAGCTGAGGCTCGCGTATTCCACAGTGAGCCAGCTTTCCTATGTCATTCTGGCCGCGGCCATCCTGGCGCCGCTCTCGATCGTTGGAGCGGCGCTGCATATCGCCGTGCACGCCTTCGGCAAGATAACGTTGTTCTTCGCGGCCGGCTCGATCTATACCGCCAGCCATAAGATCCGCGTGAGCGAGCTGGACGGGATTGGCCGGCGCATGCCGTGGACCATGGGGGCGTTCGCGGTCGGCGCGCTCAGCATGATCGGCGTACCGCCGACGGCGGGGTTCGTGAGCAAATGGTACATCCTGCTGGCGGCCATGGAGACCGCCAACATGTTCGCGGTTGCCGTACTCATCGGGAGCACGCTGCTCACAGCCGCGTACTACCTGCCGATCGTTTATGCCGCCTTCTTCCGCAGTCCCGCGAAGGCTGGGCACGCCACGGCACATGGCGAGGCGCCGCTGTCGGTCGTGTTGGCAACGGTCGCCACCGCCATCCTGACGATATTGCTGTTCTGGTTTCCGGGGCTGCCGTTGCAACTGGCGGACGGGCTAACGGGAGGAAAACCATGATGCGGCGACTGCATTGGCTGGCGCGTCCCGGCAGTATTCGCAGGCTGTGGGTCGTGTTCATCGCGGTGCTGACGGCGACCGTGATCGCCGACCTCGTGATTCACCGGCATGCCTACTTCGTAACCGATGGCACGTTCGCCTTTTACGGTTGGTACGGGTTCGCGACCTGCGTGGGGCTGATCCTGATCGCGAAACTGCTTGGTGTAATGCTCAAGCGCAAGGATGATTACTATGATCAGCGCTGAGGTGGCATACCTTTTTCCTCCGGCTCTGATTTTGATTGTCGGCGCCCTCCTATTGCCAGCGGTGCGTGGTGTGGCACGCCACATCCTGGTCCTCGGGCTTCCGCTCGCCGCTCTGGCGATGATCTGGCGCGTGCCCGACGGGCCGGTGCTGTCCGCGCCGTTCCTCGATTACACCGTGGTTCCGCTCGCGGGCAGTAGCGTGGGCCGCCTGTTCGCCACCGTGTTCGCCCTCATGGCGTTCGCCGGCGGGTTGTTCGGCCTGAAACAATCGCGCCTGATCGAGCAGGTCGCGGCGCTGATCTACGCAGGCAGCGCCGTCGGCGTCGCGCTTTGCGGCGATCTGATCTCGTTGTTCGTTTACTGGGAGGTCATGGCGCTCGCCTCCACCGTGATCATCTGGTGCGCGGGAACGATCAATGCGTACCGCGCGAGCTTGCGTTACATCCTGATTCATTTGCTCGGCGGCGTGGTCCTCATGGCCGGCATCGTCGGTCATGTAGCCGATACCGGCTCCATTGCCTTCGTCGCCATGCAGCCCGACAGCACCGCGCACTGGCTGATACTGCTCGGGTTCCTGCTCAACGCCGGCGCGCCGCCGCTGTCGGCCTGGATACCCGATGCCTATCCCGAAGCCAGCCCGAGCGGCACCGTGTTCCTGTCGGCATTCACGACCAAGACGGCGGTGTTCGTGCTGTGGGTCGGCTTTCCCGGCGCGAGCGTACTAATTTACGTCGGGCTGTACATGATTTTCTACGGCATCATCTACGCGCTGCTCGAGAACGACATGCGCCGCATCCTCGCCTACAGCATCGTCAACCAGGTCGGCTTCATGGTTGCCGGCATCGGCGTTGGAACGGAGATGGCGCTCAATGGTGCTGCTGCTCACGCCTTTACCCATATTATCTACAAGGCGCTGCTGCTGATGTCCGCCGGAGCAGTGCTGTACATGA
Organism: Sulfuricaulis sp.; assembly: GCF_040901545.1. GTDB lineage: Bacteria > Pseudomonadota > Gammaproteobacteria > Acidiferrobacterales > Sulfurifustaceae > Sulfuricaulis. Next base: position 42,810 of record NZ_JBBDYL010000042.1, read on the forward strand.
CTGGCAAGCGCAAGTGCACTGATTTGGGTGGCTTGTTCCAGAACATGCCGGTCACCACCGTTTGTGGAATCATCGGCGCGTTGTCGATTTCAGCGTTTCCGTTGACATCGGGGTTCATCTCGAAAGCGATGATCTCACAGTCGGCCGCCGACGAACATCTGGTGATCACCTGGTTTCTGCTGGCCGCGGCGTCCGCCGGCGTATTTCTGCACGCGGGCATTAAGTTTCCCTGGTTCGTGTTCTTCCATAAGGATTCGGGGCTTCGACCGTCCGATCCGCCGCGTAACATGCAGTTGGCGATGCTGCTATTTTCATTCCTGTGCATCGGCATCGGGCTGTTCCCACAGTCCCTCTACGCGATTCTCCCATACGACGTTGACTACATTCCATACACGATGGATCACGTGGTATCGCATCTGCAATTGTTGCTGTTCGCCGGACTTGCCTTCTTCGTTCTGCTGCCGCAGATGCAGCGCACGCGCACGATTAGCCTCGATTTCGACTGGCTGTACCGGCGCGCGGGTTCTCTTCTAATTCACCGCGGAGATGCACTGCTGGTGTCTCTGTGCAGTGCATGGCATGCATCGGCAATGAGGCTTGGGCACAAACTATTCCCGGCACCCAACGCACGTAACACACTAAACCGTCCGAGGGCGGCGCGAAGCTCAATTGGAACGTTCGTCCTGCTAACGACGCTGATGCTGCTCGCCTACCTGATCCTCGATCTGTTCTAATACAGTGATTGTTGTCACGTGAGATGATCCTATGCAACGGGCGCTGCTCGACGAAATTCAGGAAACCGTACGCCGCGCGCTCGCGGAGGATATCGGTTCTGGCGACCTCACTGCCGGTCTGATCTCCACCGTAACGCGTATCAACGCGTGCGTTATGACACGTGAGGAAGCGGTCCTGTGCGGTCAAATGTGGTTCGACGAAGTATTTCACCAGATCGACGCGGCAATCAAGGTTCAGTGGCGCATGCACGACGGCGACTTAATTCAGGCCGGGCAGACAATATGCGACTTGGGTGGCCCGGCACGCGGTATTCTTACCGGCGAACGCACGGCGCTTAATTTTCTGCAACTGCTCTCCGCCACCGCCACGCGCACCCGTCAATACGTGGAAGCCGTTCGCGGAACCCAGGCTGTCATTCTCGATACGCGCAAAACCCTGCCTGGGTTGCGCAAAACTCAGAAGTACGCGGTTGTCTGCGGCGGCGGCCGGAATCACCGGCTTGGGCTTTATGACGGTATCCTGGTCAAGGAAAACCACATCGCCGCCGCGGGCTCCATTTCGGCGGCATTGCAGGCGGCGCGTTATTCCGCGCCGAAAGACATTGATGTCGAAATCGAAGTGGAAAGTATTTCTCGGTTGCGCGAGGCCTTGCGGGCCGGCGCGGATCACTTGCTGCTCGACAATTTTTCCCTAGAGGATCTCAGAAGCGCCGTCAAGGAAACGCGCGGCCGGGCGCGGCTGGAAGCTTCTGGCGGGATTACCCTGGCTAACATCCGCGCTGTCGCGGATTGCGGGGTCGATTACATCTCCGTCGGGGATATTACAAAAAACCTTGATGCGATAGACCTGTCTCTGCGTTTTTCTCCTGGCGCATGAAACAGAGAAAATAGGCGGGCGATATGCCGCGACAATTTATTCTTGCATCGCTGATTGCTGTATTAATCGCCTTCGCGGTTTACACCAGCCAGTCCCGGATGACGCTGGAAGCGAAAAACACGGGACCGCCATCCTCTGTCGCGACACTGACCAAGCAGGATGGCCGTTATCTATTCAATATCGTGCTGCATACCCCGGAAGAAATTGCCGGAATGCTGGCTCGTGCCGAGCAACTGGCGACCGCCGCCCCGGCGGGTAATCCGCGTGTAGGCATTGCATTGGTGCTGCACGGCCCTGAAATCGACATCTTCGCGAGAAGGAATTACGGAAAATTTCAACCGCTGGTGGATTTGGCGGCACGGCTTGATGCCGCGAACATCATCGATGTAAAGATGTGCGTCACCGAAATGCAACTGCGGGATATCGGGAAAGAGGATATTCCCGCTTTTATCGATCTCGTCCCCTTCGGACCGGATGAGGAAGAACGCTTGCGTCGCAGCGGTTATGTTTATTTATAGAATCTCCACGAGACAGAACGCGCGCGCGGGCAAAATGCCCTGATATGGCACCGCGTGCCGTGATCCGCGCTCAATCAGTGCAGCATGGCTTGCATGATTGAGATTACGCCAATACCGCATGCAATGAGCATGATTTGCTGCAACGTGGCGCTGAATTCAGGACGCTTGTGCAAGCCGGGAATGAGATCCGCGACCGAGATATAGATAAAACTGGACGCGGCGACGGCAAGCACGTACGGCACGAGCTGGTTCGCGAGTGACAGGGAAAAATATGCCACCACGCCGCCCATGACGGTCGTCAGACTGGTCAGGATGTTGTAAATCAAAGCCCGCGACCGGCTGTATCCGCTGTGGAGCAGAATGGCGAAATCCCCGAGTTCTTGCGGGATTTCGTGCGCGATCACGGCGATGCTCGTGACTACTCCCAGGCGGATGTCGGTAAGAAAAGCCGCGGCGATCAACACGCCATCCACCATATTATGAATGCCGTCTCCGATCAGAATGAGATTTCCCGTCGCCTTTCTGCGCACATCGTCCATGTCCGGCAGAGGCAAGCCTTTTGATTCCGTTCCACCTTCACCCGGAATGGCGGCGCTTCCATGGACATCGGTCGCTCCCGGCATCCCGCCTCCCGCGACATTAGTGCTTCCATGCACGTCACAATCGTCGATGTGGCAGTGCCGCCAGATCACCATTTTTTCAAGCAGGAAAAAAACCAAAATGCCGCACAACACCGTGAGCATGATCGTATGGGCGTCGATACCCGGCGTTTCAAACGCATGCGGAAGAATGGCGAGAAACGCCGCCCCGAGCAGGGTACCGATCGCGAAGCTGACCATGGGTGAGAGCAAACGGGCACGCAAGCGTTCCGGCAACAGCAAAAAGGCGGCGGCCGCAAGAACGCTGAGCACGCCGCCCAACACCGTGAAGGCGATGATCCAGAGAATCAGGGGGTTCACATTTCAGAAATTGCCTGGCAAAGAAGCGGTGATCATAGCCTAACGCTCGCTTTTATCCAGCCATATCAGTGCAGCCATCCGTCCACTAACGCCATCACGACGATGGGAGTAAAACAGGTTTTGCTCGCGAAACGCGCAGCGCAAACCCCCGTAAATTTCGCTGACTCCCTGGGCATGCAGGCGCTGCCGGGCGATGTCATACAAATCGGCAAGCCAGCGACCCCGGCGGTTGGGAACGGGCGTGAAAGCCCCCGCTAAATCCCTGTCAATGTCGACGAAGGTCTTTCGGACTTCATCACCCACTGCATATGCCGAAGGACCAATGGCCGGACCAAGCCAGGCGAGAAGATTGGCGGACGGCAACTGAAACTTCCGCAAACCTTCTTCAATTACCCCCGCCGCGAGCCCGCGCCAACCGGCATGCAGCAGGCCAATCCGCGTCGCACGCCGGTCACACAGAAATATCGGCAAACAGTCGGCGATGAGAACCGCGCAAACCACGCCTGCCGTGCTGGTGATGCAACCATCCGCCTCCTCGCCGGGACCGGCATCGAACGCGTCAATCACGCGACCGCCGTGTTTTTGATTGAGCCACAACGGCTCAGCGGGAAGCCTCAGAACTTCCCTCAACAGCGCGCGATTGCGCCGGACATTACCGGGCTCATCGCCGACACGATTGCTGAGATTAAACGAGGCGTAGGGACCGAAACTGAAACCGCCGTTGCGCGTCGTGGTTAGCGCTTTTACCTGCGCAGACGCCGGCCAGTCGGGAAATATGAATTCGAGGGTGTTGAGCACGGCAACCATAATATATCGATTACCTTTCCTCCTGCTGAAGTATTATCAACCAGAATAGCGAATGTGTCGCCGGTTGGCGCGTAGCTGTAAAATACACCGATATATCAGAGGGAATTGTTCCAGGCGACATAGGGTCATATCCAGTTGAAACTAATTGGAGCGTAGCCTCGAATCCCGCGTCAGCATCTCCATCAATTCACTCATGTCACGCGGAACCGAGGTAACCCATTGGGTCCGTTTTCCCGTTTCAGGATGAAGCAAAGACAGTTTCAGCGCATGCAGCGCCTGGCGCCTGAAGCGGTGCAGCGCATCCTTGAGTGCACCGCTGGCACCGGCCGGTATTTTGAGCCGTCCACCATACACGGGATCGCCTACCACGGGATAATGCAGGTGCGCCATATGGACGCGAATCTGGTGCGTACGCCCGGATTCAAGCTTTACCTGCACCAGCGTGTGCGCGCGGTATTTTTTCAGCACACGGTAATGACTCACCGCGGGTTTGCCGCGGCTGCTGACCGCCATGCGTACACGCTGTGTGCGATGCCGGCCAATCGGAGCATTGATCGTGCCGCCCGAGATCATCACTCCATTTACTATTGCCAGGTATACGCGTTCGACCGATCGTTCTTGAAGCTGCTTAATGAGTTTCTGGCGAACAGTCTCCTTTTTGGCAACCACCATCAATCCTGAAGTATCCTTATCCAACCGGTGAACGATTCCGGCACGCGGGAGTTCAGCCAGGCCGGGAACATGATTGAGCAGTGCATTCAGCAGGGTCCCGCTTGGGTTTCCCGCGCCCGGATGCACCACCAGTCCCGGCGGTTTGTCGATGACCAGGATATCCGGGTCTTCGTAAACGATCGCAAGGGGTATATCCTGAGCCATCCAACCGGCATCCGTCGGTGGCGGTACCTGAATCCGGATTAAATCACCCGCGATTGCCGCAGCGCGTGGTGAAAGAAGAGAAGACGGGCGTGACGCAGGCGACGGGATGCCGGCGGCGGTTGTCGGCGAATGCGAAACCTCCACACGACCTTCCCTGATCCATTTCTGCAGGCGTGATCGTGTTACCTCCGGGAACAGCCTGGCCAACGCTTTGTCGAGCCGCATGCCGGCAAATTCACGAGGAATCCGGGCTGTGAGTTCATTTTTCTTGTTCATGTCCGCCGCCGTCTATCCGGCAATGTAAAATCGGGTTAAGCTGGTCATGACTTTAAACTTTGTTTCGAGGTTAGCCAAATCATGCGCCGTGACGTTTTTTATATTGCTGTACTCTCCGTCATCGTAATTATCTCCGGTTGCGCCGGAATTACCGAAGATCCCACAAAAAAATGGTCTCAGGAGCGCTTCTACCGGGAGGCACGGGAAAAAATGATGGATGGGGCTTACGAAGATGCCATCAAGTACTTCGAAACTTTGGAGGCGCGCTTTCCCTACGGCCGCTACTCCGAACAGGCACAGCTTGAAATCGCTTATGCCTATTACAAATACGATGAACCGGCGCTGGCTATCGCCGCAGCAGACCGATTTATCCGCTTGCACCCCACCCATCCGAACGTGGATTACGCCTATTACCTCAAAGGCCTGGTGAATTTCCGCGGCGAGCGGGGTATCGTCAACTGGCTGCTCGGCAGCAGCGACGACCTCACCGATCGTGACCCGAAGTCGGCCCGCGAATCATACAATGCCTTCCGCGAAGTGGTGGATCGCTTTCCCAACAGCCGTTACGCGAAGGACGCGCAGCAACGCATGGCGTATCTGTACGATGCGCAGGCTAAATACGAAACCCAGGTGGCGCGTTTCTACTACGAACGGGATCTGCATGTCGCCGCCATTAACCGCAGTAAATACGCGTTGGAGAATTATCCGCGCACACCAGCGACAGAAGACGCGCTTGGCATCATGGCGTTGTCTTACCAAAAGATGGGTATTACCCAGTTATACGACGACACCCTGCGAATACTGAAAAAGAACTTCCCGCAAAGTCATTATCTCAAAACACTGCGCGCATCCGCGGATTAGTGAACGACCGACTGTGGATTTTCCGTGAACAACGCGACCGCGCGTTCGCGCCCATTTTTTTGACTGAGATAGCGGAACACTGTCGGATTGAGTGTGCCGAGGGACACCTCGGAGAACAACGGAAATATTAAAAATGTGGCAGCTGGCCTTGGCAACAGCCGGTATGCAACGACCATTTGCGAGAACGCCCCGGCCGACGTGGACAACCGCCGCGTATTCAAATCGCGTCAGGGCCCTGTTCACCGGTGCGAATGCGGATCACCTGCTCTATGTCGGTGACAAATATTTTCCCGTCGCCGATCTTTCCGGTACGCGCGGCGTTGGATATGGCCTCAATACACCGGTCCAGCATATTATCGGCCACAACGAGTTCAATTCTCACCTTGGGCAGGAAATCGACAACATACTCGGCCCCGCGGTAGAGTTCCGTATGGCCTTTTTGCCTACCGAAGCCTTTCACTTCGGTCACGGTTAAACCGCTCACACCCGATTCCGTTAAAGCTTCGCGGACATCATCGAGCTTGAAGGGTTTTATGATTGCTTCGATTTTTTTCATTTCTGAAACCTCAGGTTAAGTCACAAATGCCTGTTTAGAATTAGATACCGCCCCGGTCGGAACCGTCCTGTTTGGTTGTGCTTCCGTTTCTGAATCCGGATGTAATGGGGTAACGCCGGTCTCGACCAAAAGCACGCGGCGTGATGCGCACGCCGGGCGCGGCTTGCCGGCGCTTGTATTCATTGCTATCGACCAAACGGATCACTTCGTGCACGGTTTTTTCGTCAAATCCCGCCGCAATAATATCATCCGCCGAGTGGTCTAGCTCCACATAACGTTCCAGAATCGGGTCCAGCACCGGATAGGGTGGCAGGTTATCCGTGTCCTTTTGGTTCGGCGCCAGTTCCGCCGTGGGTGGGCGTTCAAATACTCGGCGAGGAATAACGTCCTGTAGCGCATTGCGGTATTCGGCAAGACGGTAAACCAGCGTTTTGGGTACATCCTTGATGGCGGAAAACCCTCCCGCCATGTCGCCGTAGAGCGTGGCATAGCCGACCGACATTTCGCTTTTATTGCCCGTTGTCAAAAGCATTTTACGTGTTTTATTGGAAATCGCCATCAGCAAGTTCCCGCGGATCCGCGCCTGGATATTTTCCTCGGTAGCGTCCCGTTTCAATCCCCTGAACTCCACTTCGAGCGCACGTAAAAAAGATTCGAACAGGTTATCGATGGGGATTAAACTGAATTTCACGCCCAACGTATTTGCCTGCGCACGCGCATCTTCGAGGCTCATCGGCGAAGTGTACTGTGAAGGCATCATAACGGCCTCGACACATGTTGCGCCGATGGCGTCCACGGCAATGCACAGCGTAAGCGCTGAATCAATTCCCCCCGAAAGTCCGACGATTGCCCTGGTGAAACCGTTCTTTCCAATATAGTCGCGGACACCGAGCACCAGCGCGGAATACACGCTCGCTTCCTCGGAAAGATCGGGCGTGATCCGTCCGGGGACGGGATTGGGCTGATCGCCCGTTTCTATTTCCACCAGATATAATCCTTCCTCGAACGCAGGTGCGCGCTGGGTCATGTTACCCCGCCCATCCACCACAAATGAATTACCGTCAAACACCAATTCATCCTGACCACCGACCAGATTCAGATACAGGATCGGCACGGAATTCGCTTGTGCTCGGAGGGCGACAATGCCGAATCGCTCCTTTCCCCTGTTTTTGTGATAGGGTGATGCATTCAAGTTGATCATGAGTTTTGCGCCCGCATTGGCCGCCTGTTCCACCGGACCCTGCTCCCACACGTCCTCGCAGATGGTGATGCCGACCGGCACATTGCCCAGTTCCATCACGCAGGAATCAACTCCCGCGGCGAAGTATCGCTTTTCATCGAATACACCGTAGTTGGGAAGACAATGCTTGAAATAGGTCGCTTCGATTTTCCCTCCACGCAGCAGTGACGCCGCGTTGTACAGTTTCCCGTATTGACGCTTGGGATATCCGACGAGCACGTCAATGCCGTGAATATTCTTGAGCATTTCTCCCAGGGCCAGTTCGACTCGCTCTGAAAGCTCGGGGCGCAATAGCAAATCTTCGGGAGGGTAACCGGTGAGGGCCAGTTCGGGAAAAACAACCAGATCTGCCTTGAGTTCGTCGCGCGCCTTTCCCGCCGCTGTGATCATCTTGGCGGCGTTGCCGTGGATATCACCCACCAGCAGGTTAAGTTGACCAAGTGCAATGCGTAGAAGCTGTCTCATCAATTTCCGCGATTCCGGCGACCAAGTAGCGCTATTGGCGAAAAAAGGCGTTGATAATTTTCCATTAATAGGAATAGCGTAAATATTACTCGGGTATGAATGCTTGACATTAAATCGAACAATAAATTTTTTAAACAGCGACAAATTGAGCGCAATTTAGCACATGATCCACCTCTGATCCCATGCGTAACACCAGGTCTCCATCGTGTTCAATTGTGCACCATGCCCGCCGCATATGCGCCGGACACAATACCGAAAGCAGCGTAAACGTGGGTGCCTGGAATGGCATGTGAAAGGTTACTGAAAGAGCCAATCCCGTAGGCTTCTATAACTAATCGTCCAGACCAGAACTCCCGCGTTGTTCGGTGTCGTGATTCACCAAAATGCCTATCAACTGAAAGGAACCCGAGATGTGTATCAAAGTCAACCGCCAGGCACGGTCTGTGCTCGCTTGTCTCTGTACCGTTGGGGGTGGTATCACCGGTTCGAGCGATAACACGATTTATACTTTTTTCCTCCAAGTTTAGAATGAATACATGCATGTCAGCGTTGTTGAATCCCTGGAGAATATTTCTCCCTCCGACTGGAATAAGCTCTCTGACGGATCAAATCCGTTTGTCCGTCATGAGTTTTTGTCAGCACTGGAATCGGCTGGTTGTGTCGGTGGAAAAACAGGCTGGGTACCACATCATCTCGTGATCCATGACAAGGGGCCTTTCACCGGCCGGCTGATCGGTGCCGCACCCGCGTATCTGAAAACACATTCCTACGGAGAATACGTATTCGACTGGGCATGGGCCGATGCCTACGAGCGATACGGGCACCAATACTATCCGAAATTGGTTATCAGTGTGCCATTCACGCCCGTGACGGGTCCTCGACTATTGGTTGCCGCCGATGCCGATAAATTGAAGGTCAAAAAAGGCTTGATAGAGGGCGCGGTTTCTCTCATGCAGAAATACGGAACCTCGTCACTGCATTGGCTCTTTATCACACGTGAAGATTCTGACCTGCTCGATGAGACCGGACACATGCTCCGCAGCGGATATCAGTTTCGCTGGAATAATCCCGGCTATCGCGATTTTGATGATTTTCTGTCCACTTTCACGGCGCAGAAACGCAAAAAAATAAAACGCGAGCGACGCCACGTGAAAGAAGCGAAAATATCCATGGAAGTGCTTACCGGTTCCGCGATCAGGAAACTCCACTGGGATACTTTCTACGAATTTTATCTTTCCACGGTTCATGCACACGGTGCGATTCCCTATCTCACACGCGAATTTTTCCTTAAGCTGGGTGACGCCATGCGCGATTCAATCGTTCTGGTACTCGCGCGCCGCGTAACACACTATGTGGCCTGTGCGCTTTATTTTAGGGGCTCGGAAACACTGTACGGGCGTTACTGGGGATGCCGGGGCGACTATCATAGCCTGCATTTTGAGACCTGCTATTATGCCGCGATCGAATACGCCATTGCGCAGGGATTCAAACATATTGAGGCCGGCGCCCAGGGCGAACACAAGCTCGCGCGCGGTTTCGAACCGGTGATCACTCGCTCGGCACATCGTTTGGCGCATCCGCAGTTTCGGGATGCTGTCGAGAATTACCTCGCCCGGGAACGTTTAAACGTTTCCGCTTACGTGGACGAATTAAATGAGCATGCGCCTTTTAGAAGGATAATAGCCGCTGAGGAATAGCGTCACATGTTCATCCTGCAACCCGGTACCGCTGACCTGCGTTTTCCGCCGGTGGAGCTGGCGTCGCCCGAAGGATTGCTTGCCGTGGGCGGAGATCTAGGGGCTGAGCGCCTGCTCGAAGCCTATCGTCACGGGATATTTCCCTGGTTCAACGCGGGACAGCCAATTCTGTGGTGGTCGCCGGACCCGCGCGTGGTCTTGTTTCCCGCGAAATTGCATGTCTCTCACAGCCTGCGTAAAACCTTGCGTCAGAAAAGCTTTGAAGTGACGCTCGACTCGGCATTCCGCGATGTCATTCAAGGCTGCGCGCATCCGCGACGCAAGTATCCCGGTGGCGGGACATGGATCACACCGGAGATGATCGAAGCTTATTGCGTTTTGCATGAGCGGAGACTGGCTCATTCCGTGGAAACCTGGCGGGAAGGAAAATTGGTCGGCGGGCTGTATGGTGTGGCGCTGGGAAATGCCTTTTTTGGTGAGTCCATGTTCAGCCAGAAGGCGGATGCATCCAAAGTGGCATTTGCGCATCTCGTGCGGCAACTCGATGACTGGGGATATGACTTTATCGATTGCCAGCTGCCTTCAAATCATCTTTTTAAATTGGGTGCCGAGGAAATACGCCGGCGTGATTTCATGTCACGCCTGGAGGCGGCGCTCCAGCGCCCTAATCGATCGGGACGCTGGTGCTTTGATACAAATGTGGTAAAACCTTAGCGTCGACCACCAGCCTTTATGCCATGACAACCCGTCACAATCCGCCGGAAATATTCCTGTCCATGCCGCATCCGTGCAGCTATCTCCCCGGACGTACGGCGACTTCGCTTTTTCTTGATCCCCGACAACCGCTCAATAGCCAGCAATACGCCGGTTTCATGCGCCTGGGTTTTCGTCGCAGTGGCGACCTTATCTACCGCCCGCATTGCCGGGAGTGCCGCGCCTGCATTCCGGTTCGTATCCCGGTAGATCGTTTTCATCCCGATCGCGGGCAGCGGCGTGTCTGGAGACGGAATCAGGATTTATCCATGGTGTCGCATCCCCCGATCTATAACCAGGAGCATTTCGATCTGTATCAGCGTTATCAAGCCATGCGCCACCCCGGCGGCGGCATGGATGACCCCGATCCCCAGAAATACATCAACTTCCTCGGTTCAAGAAGCATTCGCACTGTTTTCTATGAAATGAGACACCTGGATAAACTTCTGGGTGTGGCCGTGACCGATGTCCTTCCGGACGGACTCTCGGCGGTATATACCTTTTTTGATCCGGCAGAAAAGCGCCGCTCTCTCGGTTCATACGCCGTGTTATGGCAGATTGAACTCGCCAGGCAACAGCGATTCCCATGGTTGTACCTTGGCTACTGGATCAAGGATTGCCGGAAAATGGCCTACAAAGGCAATTACCACCCGCTAGAAATTTTGCAAGACGGCCTGTGGATCGAAGCACAATCCGCCCATAAGGGAACAGGCGCATAATCTGCTGTACCCGTCATGGCACGCTCGTTGCGACCTGCCAACTGGACGCCGGCACATCCGCAAGACCGCAACCAGATGCTCGATTTTCTATGCCGGCTTTGCGTGACATGATCGTCCGGCAAATCTGACGTCAGCCTCACCGCGAACGGGTAGGTCTCTCCAGCCTATCGTTTTGGTTATCGCCTTGAGAGGAAGGTCTTCAAGGCGCTTTACGCACACACCGGACTACGGCATGATACGCTGCCAATAATTGATCCGGCACGAATGCTATTGAAACGAAGGCAACCTATGCAAATGGCTTACTTTGGTTTTCGTGGTGCCGGATCAATAATTAAAACTCTTAAGATTGCCTGTTATTGCGGCGGCAAGGCGTCTTATAATCAAGTCCCGATCCTGTTTATCGGGGTCGGCAATTCAGATGGATTTATGCCGCCGCAATAACGGCATAGGACGGCGTGTGGCGAAAGAAGAGCATATTGAAATGGAGGGAACCATCACCGAAACCCTTCCCAACACCCTGTTTCGGGTCAAGCTCGACAACGGACACATCGTGACCGCCCACATTTCCGGAAAAATGCGCAAGAACTATATCCGCATACTCACCGGCGACCGGGTCACGGTTCAGCTCACGCCTTACGATCTCACCAAGGGCCGTATTACCTTCCGCGCCCGGTAGGCATCGTTAGAAAACCCCGCCGTAACGGCACAAGGCGCACAGCAGGTGACGTCGTAGCCGAGATAGGACGGAATCAGGCGGGTGTTTTATCGGTCGTCGGAATGAAGTCGAACTTCAGTTCGTCCTCTTTCGCCGTAATCTTGACGTGACCGCCCGAGGCCAGGCTGCCAAACAGTAACTCGTTCGCCAGTGACTTTTTGACCCGTTCCTGGATCAGTCGCGCCATCGGGCGTGCGCCCATGGACGGATCGTAACCGCGCTTGGCTAGCCAGGCGCGGGCGGCATTATCAAGTTCGACGGTGACATGCTTGTCCGCGAGTTGTGCCTCGAGCTCAAGAATAAACTTGTCTACCACATGCCCAATGGTCGTTTCATCGAGCGGCTTGAACTGGATGATCGCGTCCAGGCGATTGCGGAATTCAGGCGTGAACAGGCGTTTGATCTCCTGCATCTCGTCGCCAAGATGATCCTGCTTGGTGAAACCGATACTCGAACGGCTTAAACGATCAGCCCCGGCGTTGGTGGTCATCACCAGGATTACGTTGCGAAAGTCGGCCTTGCGACCGTTGTTATCCGTCAGCGTCCCGTGATCCATGACCTGCAACAGCAGGTTGAAGACGTCCGGATGCGCCTTCTCGACCTCATCGAGCAGCAGTACCGAATGTGGATGCTTTACGATCGCCTCGGTCAGCAATCCGCCCTGGTCGAAGCCGACGTAACCGGGTGGCGCGCCGATCAGGCGTGAAACGGTGTGCCGCTCCATGTATTCCGACATATCAAAACGGATGAGTTCCAGCCCCAGGATCCGCGCCAGCTGGCGCGTCACCTCGGTCTTGCCGACGCCCGTGGGACCCGAAAAGAGATAGGAGCCGACCGGTTTTTCCGGATGCCCCAGCCCGGAGCGCGACATTTTGATCGCGGCCGATAGCGCTTCAATCGCCTCATCCTGCCCGAACACCACCATCTTGAGATCGCGCACGAGCGTCTTCAGCGCCTCGCGGTCGGATGTCGATACGGTCTTGGGCGGAATGCGCGCCATCTTGGCGACAATTTCCTCGATGTCATGCACGCCGATTGTCTTTTTTCTCCGGCTCGGCGGGAGCAGATGCTGACCGGCGCCGGCCTCGTCGATGACATCGATCGCCTTGTCCGGCAGGTGCCGGTCATTGATATAACGGTTCGCCAATTCCACTGCGCTGCGCAGCGCCTGTAATGTGTAGCGTACGCCATGATGGCGCTCGAAGCGGTTCTTCAGGCCGCGGAGAATTTCCACGGTTTCCTCCACAGACGGTTCAGTGACATCGATCTTCTGGAATCGGCGCGAAAGCGCCCGGTCTTTCTCGAAGATATTGCGGTATTCCTGGTATGTAGTCGAACCGATGCACTTGAGATCGCCGGAAGCAAGAACCGGTTTCAGAAGATTCGATGCGTCCATGGCGCCGCCCGATGCCGCGCCCGCCCCGATGATGGTGTGGATTTCGTCAATGAATAATACCGCGTTGTCCTGCTTCTTCAGTTGATGTAATACCGCCTTCAACCGCTTTTCAAAATCGCCGCGATACTTGGTACCGGCGAGCAACGAACCCATGTCGAGCGCATAAATCGTGCTTTGTGCCAGCACGTCAGGAACTTCGCTGTCGACAATTTTCTTCGCGAGGCCCTCGGCAATGGCGGTTTTGCCCACGCCGGCTTCACCGACAAACAGCGGATTGTTCTTGCGGCGGCGGCACAGCACCTGGATGGTACGTTCCACCTCCCGGCTGCGCCCGATCAATGGATCGATTTTTCCGGCCCTGGCCTGTTCGTTGAGATTGATGCAGAACACATCCAGCGGGCTACGCTCCGCAGACGCGCCCTCCTCGCTTTCTTCCTGAGCCGGCAGCTCATTCTGACTCTCACCAGGCACTTTCGAAATGCCGTGCGATACGAAATTGACGATATCGAACCGACTGATGTTCTGCTTGTGCAGGAAATACACGGCGTGCGATTCCTTCTCGCCAAAAATCGCGATCAAAACGTTCGCGCCGGTTACTTCCTTCTTGCCCACGCCCTGAACGTGCAACACGGCACGCTGAATCACGCGTTGAAAACCAATGGTAGGCTGGGTGTCAATCTTGCTGCCGGAGGCCAGCTTGGGTACGTTCTCCTCGAGAAAAGCATTGAGGCTGCGCCGGAGTTCCTCGATGTTTCCGCCACAGGCGCGCAGCACGCGAGCCGCTGATGGATTATCGAGCAATGCCGCCAGCAGATGCTCCACGGTGATGAATTCGTGGCGCTTTTCGCGCGCGTTCTGGAACGCATTGTTTAAAGAAAACTCAAGCTCTTGGGACAACATACCACCGCCTCCGGGCATAGGCCCCTCAAATAGATAACTCCCTCTTGAAAAATATTCCCTTATTCAGGCTCCATGGTGCACTGCAGGGGATGCTGGTGTTCCTGGGCGAATGCCAGCACCTGCCTAACTTTGGTCTCCGCTATCTCTCGAGTATAGATCCCGCAGACCCCGATTCCCTTCTGGTGCACATGTAACATGATGCGGGTTGCGTCTTCGCGATTCTTGGCAAAAAAACGTTCCAAAATAATCACGACGAACTCCATAGGAGTATAGTCGTCGTTCAGCAAGATGACTTTATAAAGCTGCGGCTTCTGAAGCTTGGGCTTTACTTCCTGAACGACGGGACCTTCAAGATAATGCTGGGGTTTATCGCTCATGGGTCATATTCTATAGATTACACCATAATTTTTTCGGGGCATCCTCAATCCAACCCCGAGAAACAAGTACATTGTGCGACTGATAATCCAAAATTCAACCCCTGCGATTGTGGCATGAATTTTGAGGCCAATATGCCATTTTTTCTATTCCCCGCCTTGTTGCCGCATCACCATGACCTAGCTTGACTTGATCAAAAAAAGAAGGATGATGGCAAGGTCGCGCCTCTTATGCAGTATTAACCGGGGCACGGTCCATCGGCAACCAGAAAGACAGCGGTTTGCTGCCGCGACAGGAGGGGAATGTATGCCACTAGGTACCGTCAAGTGGTTTAACGCCAGCAAAGGGTATGGGTTCATTACACCCAGCGATGGCGGAGACGACGTCTTCGCACATTATTCCGCCATCGAAATGGAAGGATACAAAACCCTGAAAGAGGGGCAACAAGTAGAGTTCGAAGTCCAGGAAGGTCCCAAGGGCCCCCAGGCTTCCCACATACGTTCCCTAATCAAGTAAGCGGCGTTATTTTTCCACGAAGTCCATTCCAAGACCCGGCCTTTGCCGGGTTTTCTTTGTTTATATCATACTTGATTCAGGCAGACGGCGAATAATGGAAATCTAACAACCAGCATTGGATCGGCAACGACTTCCGTCTGCAACAGTTTCTGTGTTAAAAATGCCGGATAACGGCTTCACCAAATTCAGAACTGCTCACCTGTTTCGCGCCGGTCATGGCGCGGGCAAAATCGTAAGTCACCGTCTTGGCGGCGATCGCGCCATTCATGCCTTTAATAATAAGTTCGGCAGCCTCGGTCCAGCCCATGTGACGGAGCATCATTTCCGCCGATAGAATCAGCGAACCGGGATTGGCCATGTTTTTTCCGGCATATTTGGGTGCCGTGCCATGTGTGGCCTCGAACATGGCGACACGGTCAGACAAATTCGCGCCGGGTGCTATGCCAATGCCGCCCACCTGCGCCGCCAAGGCATCGGAAATATAATCGCCGTTAAGATTGAGGGTCGCGATAATGCTGTATTCATCCGGTCGCAGCAAGATCTGCTGCAGGAAGGCATCGACAATGACATCTTTGATAACGATCTCCCGTCCGCTACGCGGGTTCTTAAATCGGCACCAGGGTCCATCATCAATAAGTTGTGCGCCGAACTCACGTATGGCGAGCTCATAGCTCCAGTTTTTAAAGCCCCCTTCCGTGAACTTCATGATATTGCCCTTGTGCACCAACGTAATCGAGGTACGATCATTGGCAATGGCGTATTGGATCGCGCGACGCACAAGCCGCTCCGTCCCTTCGCGCGAAACCGGCTTGATACCGATGGCCGAAGTTCCCGGAAACCGGATATTCTTCACGCCCAACTCGCGCTGCAGAAAGGTAATCAGCTTTTGCGCTTCTGGCGAACCGGCCATCCACTCGATACCGGCATAGATGTCTTCCGAGTTTTCCCGAAAGATAACCATGTCGATCTTTTCCGGTTCTTTCACCGGGCTAGGCACACCCTTGAAATAGCGCACGGGACGCATGCAAACGTAAAGATCGAGCTCCTGACGGAGGGTCACATTCAGCGAACGAAAACCTCCGCCCACCGGTGTGGTAAGCGGACCCTTGATCGAGACGACATAGTCCCGGATGGCGTGTAAAGTTTCATCCGGCAACCAGGCGTTGTTCCCGTAAATGTTAACCGCCTTTTCGCCTGCATACACCTCCATCCATGCTACGGAACGCTTACCGCCGTAAGCCTTTTTGACGGCTGCGTCCACCACCTGGCGCATCGGCGGCGTGACATCCACGCCGATGCCATCGCCTTCGATATAGGGAATGATGGGTCGATCGGGAACATTTAATGAAAAGTCTGTATTAACAGTAATTTTTTCGCCGACGGGAACGGTGATACGGGTATTGGACATGAAAACTCCGGAGTGGGTAAAATTCGCGCGCCGATTCTATCATTAAATCATTCGCTTCCGCAGCATCGGAGCGGGGTCGTTATGTCGGCACGTCATGCCTGGTGATGCGTTGCGACATATCCACCGTTAATGATGGGGTGGCCATAGCCATTTACCCAAATCTTGATGAGACTTATTTTATTCAACAAACCTTACAGCGTTCTCACGCAATTCACGGACAGAAAAAGCCGACCAACCTTGTCGGATTACATCCCATTGTCGGGTGTCTATCCCGCAGGCCGGCTTGACCGAGACAGCGAAGGATTGCTGTTGCTTACGAACGATGGAAAACTCCAACAGCAATTCTCGAACCCGCGCTACAAACTCCCAAAAACCTATTGGGTCCAGGTAGAGGGCGAACCGGATGACACTGCCGTGGAGCAATTGCAGTGTGGCGTGATTTTGGATGGAAAGAAAACTCGGCCGGCGGAAATTCGGCGTATTGCCGAACCCTCGCTGTGGCCACGCAATCCGCCGATCCGCTTTCGCCGTTCCATACCCACCTCTTGGCTCGAAATCACCCTCACAGAAGGCCGGAACCGCCAGGTGCGTCGCATGACTGCCGCCGCAGGTTTCCCTACCCTGCGCCTGGTGCGCCGTGCCGTTGGCCCGTTCACGATAGACGGGCTCGCGTCCGGTGAATGGTGTGAAGCCGCTTCCCAAGTCTGATAAGGTTAAATCATGATCTGGAAACCAAATGTGGTGGTCGCGGCCGTCGTTGATCGTGCCGGAAAATTCCTGCTGATTGAGGAACGGGTCGAAGGTCGGCTGGTGCTTAATCAGCCGGCCGGGCATCTCGATGAAGGCGAGACTCTGATGGCTGCCGTGGTGCGCGAAACACTGGAAGAAACCGGTTGGCATTTCTCCCCGGAGGCATTGCTTGGCATCTACCGCTGGCGGCACCCGACAAAAAGTACTACTTATTTACGGTTCGCATTCATCGGATCTGTCTCGCGCCATGATTCCGGGCGAACGCTTGATCGAGGCATCACGCGGACATTGTGGCTGACCCCGGACGAAATCCACGCCGCGCGTGATCGGCACCGGAGCCCGCAAGTCGAGCTTTGCGTCAAGGATTATATCTCCGGACAGCGATACTCTCTGGAACTGCTCAAGGAGCTAGCCGGTTTGAACGCTCGCCCCTCAAGCCGTCGCGCCCGTTCATGACAATGAAAATTGTGGTCGGCATTTCCGGTGGTGTGGACTCTGCGGTTGCCGCGCTGCTGCTGAAGCGGGCCGGACATGAAGTCACGGGTCTGTTCATGAAGAATTGGGAAGAAGACGATACCGCAGATTACTGCAGTGCGGCGGAAGACCTGGGGATGGCCAGCTCGGTCTGTGACCGGTTAGGAATACCTCTCAAGACGGTAAATTTTGCCACCGAATACTGGGATCGCGTGTTCAGTTATTTCCTCACCGAGTATCGCGCAGGCCGCACTCCCAATCCGGACGTATTATGCAACAAGGAAATCAAATTCAAGGCATTTCTCGAACACGCACGCGTGCTTGACGCCGATTACATCGCCACCGGCCATTACGCGCGCGTCACCCATCAGGATGGCCGATACCACCTGCTCAAGGCGCGTGATGTAAACAAGGACCAGTCTTATTTTCTCCACTTGCTGGGACAGGAAGCCCTTGCACAGACGCTGTTTCCAATTGGTAACCTGACTAAAGCAGAAGTGCGGCAATTGGCGAAGCAGGAAGGCTTGGCTAATTTCGATCGGCCTGACTCAACAGGGATTTGTTTCATCGGCGAACGGAATTTCAAATCATTTCTCGCTCGCTATTTGGCCGCGCAACCCGGCGAGCTGCGTACACTCGCTGGGACGCTCAAAGGCCACCATGACGGCGTAATTTATTACACCATCGGTCAGCGCCACGGTCTGGGCATCGGTGGACAGGGCGAAGCGTGGTACGTGGTCGGCAAAGATGTCTCACGTAATATTCTTTATGTTGGGCAGGGCGAACAGAATCCGGCGCTGTACAGTGAAGCATTGATCTCCGGTGTTCCGCACTGGATTGGCGGCGCTTTACCGAACCGTTTAGAAAAACTATATGCCAAAACCAGATACCGTCAGCCGGATCAAAGTTGCACCGTCGCTCTGCTCGATATGGGTCTGCGAGTATCCTTCGATATGGCGCAACGCGCCATCGCGCCCGGTCAGTCGGTTGTCTTTTACGACGGCGAAGAATGTCTGGGCGGCGGAATCATTGAACAAGCGTTGGCGCTTTCACAAACTCGCGATGCGCCTTTGGCGTACCATTGAACCGGCATTTTCCCTAATAATCTGGTAAAATGCGTCGTCCCCCGGGGACCATACACCATCGCAGGCACGCATGAATAAACCGACCAAGCCCGATGCACTGCCGTTAAGTCCACTGACTGTCCTCTCGCCCCTCGACGGGCGCTACGAATCCAAAGTCGCCCCACTCCGTCCACTATTCAGTGAATACGCTCTGTTCAAACGGCGAGTTTTTGTCGAAATACACTGGCTGCTCACGCTCGGCCAAGAGAAGAGAATCAAGGAAGTTGCGCCCTTTTCTCCCCAATCAAAAAAAATTCTGGAGGGAATCGCCACGAATTTCTCAATCAAGGACGCGCAACGCGTCAAGGACATCGAGTCCAGGATCAATCACGACGTCAAAGCGATTGAGTATTTTCTGAAGGAAAAAACGAGTGGCAACGAGGAAATCAGCCGTTCGGCTGAATTCATTCACTTCGCCTGCACTTCTGAGGACATCAACAATCTGGCTTACGGATTACTGTTAAAGGAATGCAGGGAGTGCATACTGCTCGATGGCGCGGACAAACTGATCGCCGTCATTTCCGATTTGGCCACCCGTTACGCCGACCAACCCATGCTCGCGCGCACCCATGGCCAGCCCGCTTCACCTACAACGCTGGGCAAGGAATTAGCAAATGTGGCATATCGTTTAAAGCGCGTCCGTCAGCAGATTGCGGCCGTACCGATTCTGGGGAAAATTAACGGGGCCGTGGGTAATTACAACGCGCATCTGGCCGCTTATCCGGAAGTGGACTGGCCGACCCTGGGAAAATCCTTCGTCGAAAGGTTGGGACTTGCCTGGAATCCCTACACCACCCAGATCGAGCCGCACGACTACGTTGCCGAGCTGCTCGACGCGGAATCGCGTTTCAACACGATTTTAATCGATTTCAACCGGGATATTTGGGGCTATATCTCAATCGGGTATTTCAAACAGAGGGCCGTGAAGGGCGAAATCGGCTCGTCAACCATGCCGCACAAGGTTAATCCAATCGATTTTGAAAATGCTGAGGGCAACCTTGGTCTGGCCAATGCCCTGTTTCGCCACCTCGCGGAGAAACTTCCCATCTCACGTTTTCAGCGCGACCTCACCGATTCCACGGTAATGCGCAATCTGGGTGTTGCCTTCGGCTACATGTTGCTTGCGTGGGAATCGTGCCTTAAAGGCATCTCTAAGCTCGAGGCAAATCCTGACCGCATGCGTCAGGACCTTGATGAGAATTGGGAGGTTCTGGCCGAGGCGATACAGACCGTCATGCGCCGTTACGGCCTGGAACAGGCCTATGAGACACTGAAGGACCTCACTCGCGGAAAAGGCGGTACTACACAAAAGCACATGCAGGATTTTATTCGGACACTCGACCTGCCGGCTGACGCAAAAAAACACCTGCTTGCGTTAACTCCGGCCACCTATACGGGAAATGCCGCGACGCAGGCCAGAAATCTGGGCAGAACCAAAGTTTAAGATTGGTATTTTATTTTTCCCTTAGCCTTTTCTTTCCTGTGCCAATTACACGTTGTGGACTATATATATCTTGATGGCTGCAAGAATTTCCATCGAAAAGACAATTCATGGTTGACATGGAAACCGCAAAAAATCCATCCATCGAAGAAAAATCAACCACTCAAAGACGGATAATCAAAGACCGACATGAGGTTGGCGAAATCCTGGCTGGGTTGATTGAAAACGCAAGACGCGAAATTGTTATTTTCGCTCCACAGCTGGATGGCGCCCTATTCAACACGTCTCGTTTTGCGCGCGCCTTGGCCAGCTTCGTGGCCCGGCATCGTCACAATCTGGCGCGCATCGTGGTGGAAGATGCGGAACAGTCAATACGTGATAACGATCGCCTCGTTTTGCTGTTCCGTCGTTTAAGTGATTTCATTCATATGCATCAAGTCTCGGATGAACATATCGGCATTCGCGAAATGTTCGTCGTCGTGGATCACCGCAGCTACCTGTATCAGGAAGATACGTCAAAACACGAATGTATTTCGCATCTCAATGACGCCCATCAGGCTGCAATGCTCGCGCGACGCTTCAATGAATTGTGGGATCGAAGCGAGCCCATTCAGTCACTTCGTTCGGCGGGACTCTAGTACCGATGACGACGAAGTTGCTTCGTTTTCCCCGGCTATTTCTATTGTGCTTTTCGGTTCTGGTAGCGTCAGGCTGCGGACATGTCCCCTCAGATACATCATCGTCCACGTTCGGAAACCGCGCAGCCGACAAGGCGCTTACCATGGTCGGAAAACCATACCGATACGGCGGTAATACACCGGATGGTTTCGATTGCAGCGGATTGGTGCAGTACAGTTACAGGCGTGTCGGTGTGAAACTTCCACACGGTACACAAAGTTTGCGGCGTATATCACATCCCGTTGCACGCAATAATTTGCGTCGCGGAGATCTGATTTTCTTCACCCAGGAAGGAAAAAAATCATCCCACGTCGCGCTGTATATCGGAGATGACCGCTTCGTTCACGCACCCTCAAGCGGAAAGAACGTTCATATAGCCGATTTCAATGATCGCTACTGGCGCCGCCATTTCTCGGAGGCGCGGCGCTTTGATTTGGATTAATATGCCTCGCCGCCGGTCAAACATCAGATTGCTGCTTATCGGTCTTGCCGGCCTCCTGACAGCGATCAATGCTTTCTCAGATGAAGCACGCATCATTCAATTGAAACACCGCACGGCGGGGGAAATCATCCCGCTGATTCAGCCGATCCTGGGACCGTACGATGCAGTGACTGGTGCCGATTATCGTTTAATCATTCGAACATCAGAGGCAACTATCAGGGAAATTGAGCGCATTCTGGCCCAGGTGGATGTCACCCGGTGGCAGCTTCAAATCACGATAGAACAATTACCGGCGGAAAAACGCACCCAGAACAATCAATACGTCTCCGGGAGAGCAAGAATCGGTGACCAGACGCGTATTGTTCTGCCGGATAAACCGGCGAAGGAAAATGGTGTTGTAATAACAAAAGATGATCTGCGTTATTCAGCCACCAAAAGTACACAAACATCAAGCAATAACAATACGCAAACTGTTATGACGCTGGATGGACAACGCGCCTATATTCGTATCGGCCAGTCGGTTCAGCATGTGAAACGTTTTCTTGCCAACAGTCACCAAGGTGCGGCGATTGCGCAAGAGGTTGGATTCCAGAACATAATCAGCGGTTTTGAAGTGCTGCCACGCATGCGCGGGGAACATGTACGAATCGAAATTACACCCCGGCTTTCCACGCTTGAAAATCCAGAAACGGGGCTGGTGAATTTTCAGGACTTGACCACGACCGTGGAAGCAAAACTGGGGGAATGGATTGATTTGGGCGCTATTCTCGGAAGCAGAAGTGAAGTTCATCGCGCCATCCTGGAAAGTGGGACCGCACAATCCAGTGAGTACCGGATTGTCTGGCTCAAGATTGAATGATTATCACAGGCGATGAAATTCCGTTGCGATCCTGTAGAAATCGCTTCGCAAAAAAACATAAGGCTAATCTCTTCACCAAGATTCTTCCGGTCGTAAACTGATCATTTGCATCTCAGGAAAAAAGGAGAAAATATATCGGCCTAGTTCGTCGCGATATACAACACGATAATCAGCAAGAGAAGTATTAAACCGGCAAGCCTGCCCGGATAAACATCAACATTATTGTAGATTGAATTGATTATCCGCCTTGATATATATCAAGTCTGTAATTCGGCCATCGTATATCCAGAACATTCATTAACCTGGCAGACATCCCTCTATTCTATCGAACACGAAGAATGAGGCTGAAAAGACAGACCGCGGGTTGACTGCGTCAGGCAAACATTGCACAAAAAAAAGAAGCCATCTGTCGGACGGCTAACCCCATATGTCGTCACTTTATCGCGTAGGTACAGGTATCAGACCTATACTTTTTTCAGACCTTAACCTCCGCCAAAACAAACAAATGGACAGGGAAGTACCATGACATCGAGAAGTATATTTCAAAAGGTGTGTCCCAGTTGCATGGCCACTGTATCGTTGGATACCGATATGTGCGCCTGTGGTCACCAATTTGATCAAGACGACACGGACACTTCGCTTTCGTCGGAAGAGATACGTTTGAAGGCGGAGGAACTCTACGAAAATTACCTTGCAGCACGGGCAGAACAGGCTGCAAACGCCATCAGGGCTGCGCAGGCCGAATTCACGCGCGACCCGACAAACGAGGAAAAATCCAACCGCGTTACCTCGGCGATTCACGAGGCACAAGCCGCCCAGACGGCATTGGCCATGCAGTCTTCCCAAATTGCCGAATTGAAAAAAGTCTTATCGACCGTTAAACAGCCTATAAGCACCGCCCCCGCCACCCGCGGTGAGAAAAAACCGTCGCTATCTGCATCGGATCTTGTCAATGCAGAACCTGTGCAACGGCCCCTGAAAAGAAAAATGCTTGCAACAGAAAGTCCCCGTGCGCCCCTCAACGGCATGCGCCGGTCACATCAGCCTGTTGTCCAGCTGAAATCAAATCCGATTACGACACCGGTCAGCATACCGAAAGGACAGGCACCCGTACCCGCGCAGACTGCAATACCCAACTACGTTTTCCGTCAGGCACAAGCAGCCAAGGCAGAAAAAATTCTTCGCGCGGCAAATAAAACGAAACCGGATCCCACAAACGTGCAAAAGAATGCACCGGGGTCCATTCCAGAACCCAAAGTAACTGTGCAGGTTTTCTCAGCGACAAAAATTGCGCCCAGATTATATGTTTTGGAAAATAAAAAAGAATGCCCCAACTGCACAGCCAGTGTTGATTCGAAAACTATACGCTGTCGATGCGGTTATGAGTTTTCATCCAGCGAACAACTTATTCCGCCGCTTTCCTTAAGCGAGGAAGATCGGGCAGAATTTTCCAAGTTGTTCAGATAGCGGCGCGTGCGTTGCCGCGCTGATGATTTTGTCTTGGCGCCGTGCGGGGATAATCAGCAGAAAGAGATATCTTCTTTAATTGTCGATCCAAGGTAAGCAAATAAAAAATCATAATCAGCGTGGCCGTCCGAGTTTGAATCGTTCCCCCCGGAAACTCAGAACAACTCCGTCAGGGACAATCTCTTCAACCGAAATATCGCTCTCGATATGGTCACCCTTGTGATATTCCCGGTTGTTAATGAATAGAATTCTCTGCGATTCCTGCGGCGAATACACGTGAATGGTCACTGCCAAGCGAGGCAATGCGCGTTGAAATTCCGTGGGCATTTGCTGCAATAGCGGCGTGTCAACCGAACCCAGAGAGATTGGCGGTAAAGAATTCATTTGTTGATTTGAATTTACCGCCACGGCTTTTCCATCTGGTTTGATCACCATGGCTTTTTGCCGTGCTACAGCAACGGTGGGAGCAGTAACCTTGGCTTCCTCCGCCAGATCGCGAACCTGGGAAGTGCTAGTGGCAGGTTTGTCCGGAGGCACGAATCGGGGGATATCATTTTTTAATGAAACACCTGCTGGCTGAGCAACAGCTTCGCTGGTGAGCGTCTCCGGGAGTGAAACTAGCGTCTGATCCGGCGTGTTCCGCCAGAAGAGAAAAACAATGGTCGTTACACCCATCAGCATAATAATTCCCGCCGTGAACCACAAGCCGTTGTCCGACAACGACGGAGAAATTCTATGTACGCTGCCGCGGGAGATCGTCACAGAACCGCGCCGTCTTGCCTGATGGGATTTTTTTAACGCGTCAAGGATATACGACATGCTCACTGCGCCTTCACAAGGACAGATTCCGTATCAAGCATGGGTGACTTTTCCGGTAGGTAGCCGTGTAATTGCGCGATTGTGACACGTCCGGCGATGCCATCCTCCGCGAGCCGGTAGTAACTCTGGAATTCTTTCAATTGGTATTCAAGCTCCTCGTCAAAAAGATCACTCGGTTGAGCTTGAATCGGTTCCCTACGGTAGCGCGCCAAGGCGTCGCGCAACCAGACTACCGTTTCTCGTTGATCTCCGATCCGCAATGTTTCATGCTCCGGCGCACGCGGTTTCCAAAGAATAAAATATTTTCCAAACCACAGGCGCCCTACCTCGTTTATGGCAACTTCTTGTCGATGATCACCCATTTCCAGCAATACCGAGTCACCCGTCATAGACGCCACGAGCACATGGTGTTTTTGGCCGGCCACATCCCGCAGCTCAATAACTGCAGGACGATTGTAAATGCGAAGGTTGTTCCATGTCCCGGTTTGATATAAGCAGTGCAATCCGGCATACAAGGCACGCTCGCAACCGGTTGTCCCGGCCAAGGCGGTATAGTCGAGTCCCCAGAGATCAAACAGCCTTTGCATGGCCGACTCGGTATCCGTGGCCACCGCGGGATCGGCAATTTTCATCTCCAATGAAACCTTGGGGGCTTGATTAGGGACAGCCGACTTCTGGTCACTAAGTGAAGTAATAGGAATCGAGCCAGAATTACTTTTAAGATCAGCAGTAGTCGTATTTTGCGGACCAAGCAGAGAAGACTCTTTTGCTGTCGACTGGGGCGACGCTAAGGCAATAGCAACCTTGTCACCGGGTGAAATGGAGTTAAACAACGTCGGCATCTGCCAACCCGCCACGATTAGCAACAATGCCGCGGCTGATGCCGGTACAAGCGCCCGAAAAAGCAACCGCGTGCCGGTAAGCTTGCCAATCCCAACCTCCGCTGCCGCGCGTCGCACGACCGAAGGATCTACCACTGTTTTATTGCGCACATAGCATCCGAGCAACGCTCGATCGCAGATGATATTGATCAATCTTGGTATGCCTCCGGACAAGGCGTAAACACGTTCCATGGAGGTTCTGTTGAATAACAGGGATTTCGCTCCGGCAACACGGCACCGATGGAAGATATATTCGAAGGTTTCCTTTCGAGTGAGCGCTTCAAGGTGACAACGCGCCGTAATCCGCTGAGAGAGCTGCCGTAAATCCCGCTGCGCCAGCAGGCTGGAAAGTTCCGGTTGGCCGATGAGAATAATTTGCAGCAATTTCTGTTTTGTCGTTTCAAGGTTAGTCAGCAACCGGATCTGTTCCAGAACTTCTCGGTTTAGGTTTTGCGCTTCATCAATAATTAGTACTGTTCGCCTGCCGCGCGCGTGTGTCTGAAGGAGGTGGGCATTTAGCAAGTCGATTAATTGTTTGAGGCTAGACCGCTCTCCGGAGTGCCGGATGCGCAGTTCATCGCAAATGGACGCGACAAATTCGTGTACACTTAGCACCGGATACAGGACCAGCGCGACATCCAGCTCCTTGGGTACGCGTTCCATCAGTGTGCGAATAAGTAACGTCTTACCCGTGCCCACTTCACCGGTAAGTTGCACAAACCCGCCGTTCTCACTTAACCCGTATTGCAGATGAGCAAATGCTTCCTGATGACTGCGGCTCAAGTATAAATAATGGGGATCCGGCGGGATGGAAAACGGATTTTCATGCAGGCCGAAATACCGTATATACATAACTCGACCACTCCTCTAGCCTGATTGGTACTGTAAATTCGTTGCATCCATGGCGATGCCATTATTAATTTTCATCATTCGTTCTGGATATCTTTATTCTGTTCATTTCTAGAGCTATTTCTTCTGTCTTGGCGCTATACGATACCACTTTTCGTAATTAATTTGACTGTGTGCCATCGCAGGCATCCTGAGCATTCTGAATCCAGGCATATAAGGCCGAAAATAGTCAAGAATTTCATACAGCTGACCTGTACCGAGCAATATGGATTATTTAAGTCCGATCTACTCTAGTCAACAATACGACAATTTAAGTGCCGGTGTCCCGCGTTTATCCGGAATCAAATCCGCTGGTCGGACAGCTCAGGATATCGTGAACTGCACATACCCAACTCGAGGATGAAGCGCAAAGGGAATCCGGAGTTAGGAACAGCTTCCGGAAGTCGTGAGGTTCGCGTGTGAAACGAACAGATGATGTCTATTGAAGTTCGAATTAGCTAAATTGTCGTCATTGACGTCTTGTGGGCTCGATATTCCTGTCGGTAGGAACTTTTGCCGCCTGAACAATTTTGCGCAGGTCCGCGAGTTGTGTTTGCAAGGCCTTGATGGCCTCCGCCAGTTCCGCGGAATCAGCAGATACTTCGCTATGGACTGGTTTTATCGGATCCATCTTTGCGCCACGCCATGCTTCACTCATGCGACCCTCCTTGTACGACTTGCCGACAAACCCGAGGATTTCGATTTATCGTTTCCCTACGCCCGGTAAAGATGAACTGGACGCGAGCATCTATTAGGGCGGAAAACCGGGGGAATTACAAGTATAGACACGCAACGGCGTAGGTTTTATTTTGGCTCCGCCAACCAGACGGCCGTCATGCACAAGCCGATAATCTGCAGAAACCAGCCGCTGCTTTGTAAATCAGGCGCATCATCCAGGTATGTCTGTCTTTCGCGACAGGTGTGTGTTTTTTACCAAAATAATTACACGGTAACTTTGCTGCCTTGCGCTATAGATGTCCCATCATTCCTTGAACACACATTTGCGATAAATATCCTTGAACATGCCGTCCGGATCATATTTTTTCTTCAGCCGGTCATACACGGGCTTATTATAGATTTTCCAAAACTGATCTGGAGAAAAATAAGCGTCTGAATACAGCGATTTCATTCCACCCAATGAGATTACTTTTTCCTCGATCATACGATTGTAGAATCCCGGTGCTAGATTTTGTCGTCCACGTATCACATCCCAGAAACCAAAATTAATATAAAGTTTTTTCGGATCCATCCGATAAAGATCGTAAGCAACATTAGGGTTGTACGCGCGTGTAGGACATATCCAAATCGGCATAAATTTAATCTTATCGTGATAAAACGACAAGAATTCGTGCGCATGATCGACTGGTATTTCCACGTCCTGGATCACAGATTCGGCGTGCATGCCGAGCAACTTGTCAAGAACCTGTGACAGCTTCCAACGGCTGTTCCATCGCATGATCTTTGTATATGTGATCGAGTTTAATCTCGACCGGCCGTAAACCCGGCGAATGATTGGATTCTGGGCGTACAGATTTTTCGAACACCAGAACCAGTCTGTATCCCACCTCCAAATGTAATCTTCAGTTGTCAGAAAATCTTCGGAACGTTCGAGCAGAGATTTATAATAGATTTTTTTATAAGTATAGTCGCTGGTATAGGGCGCATCATCTGTAAACTGACCGATTGTCAATACCATCCTGTTCCTGTCGAACACAACCCCATCAATGAAGTCGATTTCCTTATCGTCACAATAGCGCGATAAATCCGCGAAATAGACTTGAGGATCGGAGTATTGCAGATGAGTCAGTTTTACGAATTGTTTCACCGAAACCACCATGGCTTTGAGCTTCAAAGCGTATCCCAACGTTCCATAAGAATTAGGAAACCCATAAAACAGGTCGCGATGCTCGTTATCCGGCGTGCACAAAACTGTCCGGCCATCGCTCAGGAGGATCTCCATCTCCCGCACTGTTTCGTGTACCAGACCGTAGCGGAAGGAAGACGATTCAATCCCGCAACCCGCGGTGGCCCCTCCGATCGTTATGGACTTAAGTTGCGGCACCACGGCAGGAAGCGCATTATTTTTGAGGCATTCTGCTACAAGTTTTACGTATGTCGTCATCCCTTCGACTTCGACAACGCCGTTGGCGACATCAACAGATAGTACGTCATTGAAATCCCGGACATCCAGCGTTCGCGCGGGAACTTGCCCGCGGTCACGAAACAAATTGGAGGTCGTTTTACCGAGACGAATGCCCTCTCCACGGTACACGCGTAGATTCTGCGTTAAACGCTGCTTCTTGGCTTCATACGCGTGGCTCATTGACCCTCAACTGAAAAATAATTCAAAGTGTAACCGATACCTTCGCTGCAGCGCACAGGCGTTCAGCAAGGGTGGCGTTGTTACTGATCAGGCAATATTTTGCCTCCGGGGCATGAAACTAACTGCATATTTCGCGGCCGTTTCGATGAATACGTTTACTTCCTTGCAGGCACTTGCCGGGAAGCACCGTTACAGCTTTTGAGAGGAAACGCCGGTGGAAATGTGTCGATTTGCCGAGGTGAAAATAGTCATCACGGAAACAGGTAAAAGTTAAGCGCGTTGCGGCTAGTGCCAGAATCGGGTTTGCTGCCACGGGACAGCCGCAGGTCGATCCTAAATTCATGTATAACCACGAATATTACAGCTGACCCATATCATAGGATTTAACTTATCAGGCGATAAATTTACGGGGAAAATAGGCGAATAACCCTTCCATCGGCTCGTATTTCCCGATCATCTCTGAAAACGTCATGTTGACAGCGAATTGAAATTCGGAGTCTATACTTTAAAAGCACCATATTTTAGGGAAGACTGCTCGGATCAGGATATCACATGGCCGGATACAACATTTACCAAAAACCCTGTCCGGAATGCAGCGCCGTCGTGCCTAACGATACCGCGCGTTGCAGCTGTGGACACCAGTTCGAAAACGATACCCATGATTCACAACATTCCGATGAGCAGGCATTGCAAGAAGAAGAGCTGTTTGCGGCCTATTTAGCTGCACGTATCGATCAAATCGTGGCAGCCGTTGAAGCAGCTCGCGCCGAATTAACAAGCGATACTCTCGATCTGCGAAAAACTGAACACCTGCTTCAGTCTGTTCAAGAAGCCCTCTCTTTGCGTGATGAAAGAGATGCGCAAATGGCGAAGATTGCGGTGATTCGTGAAACTATTCAGGCCTCGAATGAACAGCTGACTCCGGCAACACCGGACGGCACCGTCCAAACCAGCGAACCGACTGAAAAATTCAAGACACAGCAGGCTGAAAAAGCGGAAAAAATTATCGAAGCTTACAATAACACCGAAACCAAGGAATGCATGCATTGCAAAACCGTACTGCCTGTGACGTCCGTTTTGTGTTGTTGCGGTTATATTTTTTCCCGACACGAACTCATGCTTCCCCGAGCGGTGGACTCTACCATGCGCGGAGAATTGTATCGCCCGAAATAATAATAGGATTAAGAACTGTACAAAAGATTTACCAAGGCGGTATAGGTATTGTTATCGTAGTTCCCGAACCTCAGGGCCAGTCCTTCGCTGTTCAAGCGCACAACTTCCGCAGGTAACCGATATAAGTCAGATTGTCCATGTTCTTTCAGCAGGATCACGGCTTCAATTGGCGTGCCCGGTAAAAACTCTTCGTTTGACATTTCCAACAAAGCACCGTTCAGGCTGAGGTCGCGAATTTTCCAGCGCTTGGAATAAGTTAGATCGTGATTAATAAGGACATTGAGTGAAATTCGTTTCCTGATACTGGCGCGCTTTTCCGTATCCAATATTCTCTCCCCGGGAACTTGCGTGTCGACGAAGAATACCCTTCCCAAGCCGCTAAAATATCAATAAATATACAAAAGTGGAAAATTATTACGGGCTTTCATGGCTATTTTAGCCATTCCAGGCCGTGTTATGCCACCAATCCTCGGCTGGAAAGTGCCTTTCAAGGCGTGATAAAAACTGATTATAGCTGGAAAGCGAATCTTAAGGGATTACTAATTTATCAAACGGAGGCATTCGGATCCTGGCCCAAGGATCTCTTGATATATCTCCCGGTGGTCATCGCCACACGAGGCAAGCTGAAATAATTATTCTTCAGCGCTTGTCAAAGACACTTAACTGGTCGGTAGTGCGGCGTCCTGCAGTTGCTCGACGGGGAGATTTGCTTGGTTCCCAGCGTACTTCTTTCCGTCGATCCGCTATGAAGCGACGCGACATTTTACGGCGCTCAGTGCCTTTATAAACCGACCTGCCTGTGCCATTTTGGTTAGTCATGATTCTCGCTTCCAGTCGGGTTTTCGACAGCAGTTACCCGATTGTTTAACTTAACTGGGATATTATAGATGCAGAAAATATGCCAGCCGCTGCCCCATCCGAATAAAGGATTTTCATTAGCCAAGAAAATATGCCCATTCATGGACGGGTCAAGACTCTTGACTCAAAGGCGTAATCCGTATTTCCCGTGCCTTTGTTCGGTACCTTTCGGCAGCTATTTCATAATGGCCCTGGGAAAAATGGGGCAAACTCCGGGGCGCCACCTGTTATATAACTATTTGAATTACAAAGGTCATTAATTCTCCCTCGTCCAAGCCTGGATGCGCGGGATCGTTATTCCAAAATTGGCACGTTCAATGCATCTAAAACTGTCGGGGAGCGTATCGTTTTCGCATTGGATGTGATGAGCGGCTCTCCAAGATTGCTAATAAAGGACAAGTAAATACTGAATTTTGTGGAGACCATCAATATGCTAAGCGTGATTTTGCAAACTTTGGTGATGTTGGGACAGGCACTGGCTATCGCGGCCGTGATTTACGGGATCTATCTCGCCATCAACGCCAGCTCGTATGCTGCCAGTGACGTTGAGGCTAAATCTCAGATAAAAGTGTCAGAGAGTGATGACAGGGCCGACAACGTAACCACCCTGACTCCGGGGCACAATTCTACGAAATCTGTATCGTACAGAAGGGTTGCGTAATCCGGCAGAGTGCGGTTTCTCGGTTCATTCGTCGAGAATTCAATTCTCCCGCGGAGTATTATTTACGCACTGGGAATAAAGTATTTCA
This sequence comes from Sulfuricaulis sp., assembly GCF_040901545.1. Taxonomy (GTDB): domain Bacteria; phylum Pseudomonadota; class Gammaproteobacteria; order Acidiferrobacterales; family Sulfurifustaceae; genus Sulfuricaulis. The sequence continues at coordinate 74,384 of NZ_JBBDYL010000042.1, forward strand.
AGGAAGATCGTCGACTTGCCGGAAAGCCGGACTCACCTGGGCCAGGCACTATGGAAAATTTCACCGTGGCAACGTGATACGATACTGTCGACGAGTCAACCAAGCGGCGTCATTCATCTGTAACACAGCCTTCTGATGCGGTCTTGACGCACTTGATGTATTTATAAAGCGCTCCACGCGCCGCCTTGTATGGCGGCATCTTCCAATCCGTTTTACGCTTTGCCATTTCAGCGTCACTGACTGCGACGCTTAATTCATTTTTTGCGGCATCCATCGTAATGACGTCCCCATTGCGAACCAGCCCGATGGGCCCGCCCTCCTGCGCTTCCGGCACCACGTGGCCGATGATAAATCCGTGCGACCCACCCGAGAACCGACCATCGGTGATCAGGGCTACGTCTTTCCCCAATCCCGCTCCCATGATCGCCGAAGTCGGGGTCAACATCTCCGGCATCCCGGGTCCGCCCTTCGGACCTTCATAGCGGATCACCACCACATCGCCCTTCTTGATATCACCTCGCTCGAGGCCCCGCAGCATATCCTCTTCGCATTCGAAGATCCGTGCCGGACCGGAAAACCGCATCCCTTCCTTGCCGGTGAGTTTGGCGACGGATCCTCCCGGCGCCAGATTGCCTCTGAGTATCTGGATATGGCCGGTCGGCTTGATTGGTTTTTCAAGCGGCATGATTACATCCTGACCGGCCTTTAGCCCGGGAAGACGCGCCAGATTTTCCTCGATGGTTTTTCCGGTAACGGTAAGACACTCTCCGTGCAGCAAGCCCTTGCCAAGCAAATACTTCATCACACCGGGCGTACCGCCGACACGGTGCAGGTCTTCCATCACGTATTTTCCGGAAGGTTTGAGATCCGCAAGAAATGGAACACGATTGCTCATATTCTGGAAATCATCGATGGTCAGCGGAACATCAACCGCGCGGGCCATGGCGATGAGATGCAACACGGCGTTGGTGGAGCCGCCCAGCGCCATTACGATCGTCATGGCGTTTTCAAACGCCTTGCGAGTCATGATATCGCGCGGCTTGATGTCGTTTTCGAGCAAGTGACGAATGGCCTTCCCGGCATTGAGGCATTCATCCAGCTTGCCCGGTTCGACCGCAGGTGTGGACGAGCTGTACGGAAGTGACATTCCGAGTGCTTCGATGGCGCTCGCCATGGTATTTGCGGTGTACATGCCTCCGCAGGCCCCGGCTCCGGGACAGGCATGCTGCACGATATCCATGCGCGTTGCTTCGTCGATCTTTCCGGCGATGAATTCGCCGTAGCTCTGAAACGCGGAAATAATATCGAGGGTCTCCCGATGTCGGCTGTATCCGGGTTTGATGGTGCCGCCGTAAACCATGATCGCCGGGCGGTTCAACCGGGCCATGGCGATGAGACACCCGGGCATGTTTTTGTCGCATCCGGGCAGCGTGATCAGCGCGTCGTACCACTGCGCGCTTACGACCGTTTCAATCGAATCGGCAATGAGGTCGCGTGACTGCAAAGAATAACTCATGCCTTCCGTGCCCATGGAAATGCCATCGCTGACGCCAATGGTATTGAAGCGCAGGCCCACCATACCGGCGGCACTCACACCCTCCTTCACTTTGGCGGCAAGATCGTTCAGATGCATATTGCAGGTGTTACCTTCCCACCACATCGAAGCAATACCGACCTCGGCACGGCTCATGTCGTCTTGCGTAAGCCCGGCGCCGTAGAGCATGGCCTGGGAGGCGCCCATGGACTTGGGCTCGGTTACACGGGAACTGTAGCGGTTTAACTTCTTGGACATACCTTTTCTCCAGATCAGGGGCCGATGACGGACTCTGCCGCGCGATGGCCGGAAACTTCATTCTATTTGAAAGTTTCTACATGAACAAAATACTGTCAGAACTGGTATTCGATACCAGTGCGGCAGATTACATCGGATTGATCGACAAATTGTGGCGGGTGGCTGTCATGCGTTATTTCCAGTGAGAAACTCAGTTCAAGCCGGTCGGTCAACTTGACCTGAAGCGAGGCCTGTTCCAATGCAAGAAAATCCTGGAAATCACCGGTGGCTGGCTGGTAATACGTGGCGCTGCCCAAGCGGACGGTTTCATTCAACCGGTACTTCACAACGACATAAAAATTTCCGCGTAACAGCGTATCTACCCCGGCATTGGTTGCCCCTGGGCTTGCGTCGAGCTCTTCGCGCGGGAAAAAGCCTCCAACGCCGGTAACTGCAGCAACTCTGTCATCTTCCGTCTTATATATTACCTGGCGCAAAGTGCCCCCCCAGCAGGCCGCGAAAGGACAGGCGGGTAAATTCATTTTGTTCAGCTTGCCCAAAGGCCTCCCGCGCCCGACGTTCGGTGATTTTGCGAACATGACGCGCATGCAAAAAACTCTTATTGGTATCCCGTATCCCACTGGTCTTCCCGGAGTCGTGGTTGAACACGATAAAATTCGTGACCGGGTTTTCATGCCACTATAGGCTGGTTCCTACGCTTATGCTGGTGGCGGTTTTTTCGGTAATGCCGGATTGGTCGGTAATGGCCAAAGCGAACTGTCCGCTGAACCCGGGTTCCGGTTCCTTGATGCGGTTATCTTCAATAGTGACGATCGCTAAAGCGGGGTTTCATCATACAAGATATCAAAGCAATCACCACGTCATAGCGCTATTGACCCTTCGTTTCGCTGAACAGATGAACTCGTCCTGCACGATTCATCCCAGACTGGACCCGGGTTCTAATTCAGGTAAGGCGATTATTATTTGTTTTTTGTACAAGCGTCATGACGCGCTCCGAATATTTGGCGTAATAGAATACTGATCTTACCGTAAACCGACCGCTATCCTAATTCGGAAATGTGAAATTCGGCTGTGCCATGGTTGTGCCAAACAGGCCTCTGAATCATAATGCGCCGTCCTTTCTTCAGATCATGACCGCACCGCACTTCCAGGATTTCGATCACGGGATCAGCCTTATAGACGGCGATTATCAGCGCCGAGGGCTCGCGGCTATTTATCTTATTGTCGAGGGAAATCGGGCAGCGTTGATCGACACCGGTACCAGCCTGTCGGTGCCCGGAGTGATACGCGTGTTACGCGCCAAACGGATTCCACTTGAAAACGTCGATTTCGTCATTCCAACCCATGTACACCTTGACCATGCCGGCGGTGCGGGGGCCATGATGCGGAATTTTCCCAATGCCCGTCTCGTGGTTCATCCGCGCGGGGCGCGCCACATGATCGATCCAAGCAGACTTATTGCCGGAGTTACTGAAGTTTACGGAACTGAGTGGGTGGCAAGGTACTTCGGTGACATCCTACCGGTGGCTGCAGAGCGCGTCGTCGAGGCGCCCGATCATTTCACACTGGATTTCAATGGACGCGAATTGCTGTTTCTCGACACACCCGGACATGCACGCCACCACTTTGTGGTTGTCGACAATCAGTCTAGCGGAATCTTTGCCGGCGACACTTTTGGTGTCTCGTACCGCGAGTTTGACACGCTGAGAGGGGCGTTTATCCTTCCCGCCACGCCACCGGTGCAGTTCGATCCTCCGGCGCATCATGCCACCATCGACCGGCTGGCGGGTCTTCGCCCACGACGGATCTTCCTGACCCATTTCGGTTATGTCTCAGAAGTTGACCGTTTAGCCCGGGATATGCACGAGTTACTGGATGCCTACGTTGAACTCGCCAACCAGGTCAGGGAGGCGGGAGCCGCTCGCATCGGACAGCTCATACAGGGTCAGCGCGATATTCTATATCCCCGCCTCGCGCAGCACGGTTGCAAACTCGATGAGAACCAGATTGAAATGTTGCTGGCGGGCGACTTGAAAATAAACGCTCAAGGCCTGGCCTTTTGGCTCGATCACGATTCATCACGGAAAAATTGACTTTTTGATATACCTTGAGCAAAAAACCCGCGTGGGGTTCAATAAGGGCTTGGCGGAATTGGCATTCAGCACCGACTTGCTGTTTGAAGGGAAATAAAAAAATTTTCACCGGGTCAGGCGCTCACCAGCTGACCCGAATAATTCACGTGAGGTTGCTATGACAAGCAAATACCAAGCTACATACCTCCGTTCGCTTGCCGATCCCGAAAATTTCTGGGACGAGGCCGCGCATTCCCTCCATTGGCACAAAAAATGGGAGCGCGTCATGGACGATACGCGACAACCTTTCTATCGGTGGTTTCCCGGCGGTCTCTTCAACACGTGCTACAACGCCGTGGACCGTCATGTTGAAAACGGACGCGCCGACCAGCCGGCGTTGATTTATGACAGCCCGGTCACTCAAACCATAAAGACCTTCAGTTACCGGCAATTGCGCGATGAAGTCGCGCGCTTCGCCGGAATGCTCACCAGCCAGGGGATCGCCAAGGGAGACCGGGTCATTATCTACATGCCGATGGTCCCGGAGGCCGTCATCGCCATGCTCGGCTGCGCACGCATCGGTGCGATACACTCGGTCGTGTTTGGCGGTTTTGCCGCCCCTGAATTGGCCAAGCGCATCGACGATGCCGAACCCAAAATGATCGTTTCGGCTTCTTGCGGTATCGAACCCAACCGTGTCGTCGAATACAAACCACTGCTCGACGAGGCAATCCGCCTCGCGGCTCACAGACCGCAACGTTGCATCATCCTGCAACGACCCGAGGCCCGGGCGGCACTTATCCCCGGTCGTGATGTCGACTGGAACGAAGCCATGGCGGGGGCCAGGCCGGTTGACTGCCTCCCGGTTGCCTCGACCGATCCGCTGTATATTCTCTATACCTCCGGCTCCACCGGCGTGCCAAAAGGCGTGGTGCGCGACAACGGCGGTCATGCCGTGGCACTCGCATGGAGCATGCGGCATGTTTACGGTGTCGATCCCGGCGAGGTGTACTGGGCGGCATCGGATATCGGCTGGGTGGTCGGCCACTCTTATATTGTCTATGGGCCACTCCTGCATGGTTGCACCACCGTTCTTTATGAAGGTAAACCGGTGGGCACGCCCGACCCGGGCGCCTTCTGGCGTGTTATTTCCCAACACAAGGTTTCGACGCTATTCACCGCACCGACTGCCTTCCGTGCCATCAAGCGCGACGATCCAAATGGCGCCCATATTCATAAATACGACCGGACAGGGTTCCGCACGCTGTTTCTCGCGGGCGAGCGCTGCGATCCTGACACGCTGCATTGGGCGGAAAACCATCTCGGTGTTCCGGTGATCGATCACTGGTGGCAAACTGAAACCGGCTGGGCGATCTCCGCCAACTGTATCGGTATTGAAAAATTGCCCGTCAAGCCCGGTTCAGCCACCAAACCTGTCCCCGGATACAACGTGCAGGTACTCGACAATCACGGCAAACCCGTCAGTGACGGAAATATCGGCAGCATCGTCATCAAATTGCCCCTGCCGCCCGGCAGCTTGCCGACCATGTGGAACAACGACGCCGGATATAAAAAATACTATCTCGATCCCTTTCCCGGCTATTACCTCACGGGCGATGCCGGTTACATGGACAGTGACGGGTATCTCTGGATCATGAGTCGCACCGACGACATTATCAACGTCGCCGGTCACCGGCTTTCAACCGGCGCCATGGAAGAAGTCCTGGCTTCGCATCCCGACGTGGCCGAGTGCGCCGTGATCGGCGCCGCGGATGAATTAAAAGGGGAATCGCCGGTCGGGCTCATCGTGCTGAAAGCCGGTGTGACCCGTGCTCACAACGTCATCACGCAAGAGGTGGTGCAGCGCGTGCGTGAAAAGATCGGACCGGTCGCCGCATTCAAGCACGCGGTCGTGGTGAAACGCCTGCCGAAAACGCGATCGGGCAAGGTCCTGCGCGGAACCATGCGGAAAATCGCCGACGGCCAGCCATACCAAGTACCGCCGACCATAGACGATCCGGCCATATTGGGAGAGATCGCGGAGTCATTCCGTACTATCGGTTATCCACACAAGCAGGACTGACAAGGCCAATCATGACTGACAACCAAAGCCCCGGGGCCCGTCTGCGCGCAGCTATACGCCAGGAAAAACCGCTGCAGATCGTGGGAACAATAAATGCCTATTCCGCATTGCTGGCACAACGCGCCGGGTTCCGCGCCTTGTATCTCTCGGGTGCGGGTGTGGCCAACGCCTCTTACGGATTGCCCGATCTCGGCATGACTACCTTGGACAATGTGCTCGAGGACGTGGGCCGGATCACCGCCGTTACGCGGCTGCCGTTGCTGGTCGATGCCGACACCGGTTTCGGCGGCGCCTTCAACATCGCGCGCACCGTGCGCCGCATGACTCGCGCAGGCGCCGCCGCGATTCATATCGAGGATCAGGTGCAAGCCAAACGCTGCGGGCACCGCCCCGGCAAGGCTCTCGTCAGCCAGGAAGAAATGGCCGACCGGATCAAGGCCGCCGTCGACGCGCGCGATGACAAGGATTTCGCGATCATGGCACGAACCGATGCGCTGGCGATCGAGGGTCTTGGACCGGCCATCGAGCGCGCCGTGTGCTATCGCGACGCCGGCGCCGACATGATTTTTGCCGAGGCCGTGACGGAGCTTGATCAATACAAAAAATTCACGGCTGGGGTGGGTGTGCCGGTATTGGCCAACATCACCGAATTCGGAAAAACACCTCTGTATTCCGTGGAAGAATTGCGCGCCTCCGGCGTGGGACTCGTGCTGTACCCGTTATCCGCCTTTCGCGCCGCCGCCAAGGCGGAACTGGCTGTCTACCAGACGATTCGGCGGGAGGGGACGCAGAAGAACGTGCTCGATGCCATGCAGACGCGATCCGAATTGTACGAGCTGCTCGGATACAACGCTTACGAACGCAAACTCGATGAACTATTCGCCAAAGAGAAACCATCATGAGCAATGAAATCGCTGACGCCGCAGCAATGAAACCGAAAAAATCCGTGGCACTTTCCGGCGTGCCAGCCGGCACTACCGCGCTTTGTTCCGTGGGCCGCAGCGGAAATGACCTGCATTATCGCGGCTACAACATCCTTGATTTTGCCGAACAGGCTGAATTCGAGGAGATTGCGTTTCTGCTCGTGCATGAAAGGCTTCCTGCCGCCGGGGAACTGGCGGCCTACAAGCGCAAACTCAAATCGCTGCGCGGGCTGCCAATGAATGTCAGAACGGTGCTGGAAAACATCCCGCGCACGGCACACCCGATGGATGTTCTGCGCACCGGTTGCGCGGCGCTGGGAACCGTATTACCCGAAGATGACGAACATACTACGGAGGGCGCGTGTGACATCGCCGACCGGCTTATGGCCGCGTTCGGCTCCATGCTGCTCTACTGGTATCACTTCGCGCGGGACGGCGAACGAATTGAAACGGAAACCGATGACGATTCCATCGGAGCGCATTTTCTGCACCTGCTGCACGGCCGCCGGCCATCGGCTGAATGGGAACGGGCGATGCACATATCGCTGATCCTGTACGCCGAACATGAATTCAACGCCTCGACGTTCACCGCCCGTGTCATTGCCGGAACCGGCTCGGACATGTATTCCTGCATTACCGGTGCGATTGGCGCGCTCCGCGGCCCCAAGCACGGCGGCGCCAACGAGGTAGCGTTCGATGTGCAGCGCCGGTATTCCAGCGCCGATGAAGCCGAGGCCGACATCAGGCGACGGCTGGCCAACAAGGAAATTATTATCGGCTTCGGCCATCCGGTATACACCATCGGAGATCCGCGCAATCAGATCATCAAAAAGCTGGCGCACGATTTGTGCACCGACCGCGATGGACATCGGCTATTCGAAATTGCCGAACGCATCGAGACGGTAATGTGGAATGAAAAGAAAATGTTTCCCAATCTCGACTGGTTTTCAGCCGTGAGTTACCACCTGATGCGTATCCCGACCGCGCTGTTCACGCCCATCTTCGTGATCTCGCGCACCTCCGGGTGGTCGGCGCACGTCATTGAACAGCGTCAGGATGGCAAAATCATTCGTCCCAGCGCCGTCTACGTGGGGCCGGAACCCCGTCCCTACGTACCGCTTTCACAGCGGCGGTGAAATCATCTCCTCGCCGCAGCAATCGTTGAATTTGTCCAGATGACCTCACCGCGCGCTGATGCCAACGTCCGCCCCGCGCCCGATCCGGAGTTGGTCGCGATCGCGGATTATGTTGCCGACTACCGGATTGACAGCCGTGAAGCCTGCGACACCGCGCGCTACTGCCTGATGGACAGTCTCGGCTGTGCCTTGCTGGCATTGCGTTTCCCTGAGTGCGTCCGCCATCTGGGTCCGATCGTGCCCGGAACCACGGTTCCCAACGGCGCACGTGTTCCCGGCACTCGGTATGAACTCGACCCGGTCAAGGCCGCGTTCGATATCGGCACGCTCATCCGCTGGCTTGATTTCAACGACACCTGGCTCGCGGCCGAATGGGGCCATCCGTCCGATAACCTCGGCGCCATCCTGGCCTGTGCGGATTTTCTGAGCCGTGCGCGGCTGTCCTCAAGACAAAAATCGCTGACCATGCGTGAGGTACTGACATACATGATCAAGGCGCACGAGATTCAGGGGGTGATGGCGCTGGAAAACAGCTTTAACCGCGTCGGGCTCGATCACGTTGTGCTGGTCAAGGTTGCCTCCACGGCGGTGGTCACGCACATGCTGGGGGGCACCAAACCACAAATCATGGACGCCCTGTCACAAGCGTGGGTGGACGGGCAGGCGCTCAGAACCTATCGCCACGCACCGAACACGGGACCGCGCAAATCCTGGGCGGCGGGTGACGCCACGAGCCGTGCGGTGCGGCTTGCCCTGATCACGCTCAAGGGAGAATCCGGATATCCCAGCGCCCTTACCGCCAAAACCTGGGGTTTTTACGATGTGGCTTTCAAGGGCCAGCGTTTCAAGTTCCAGCGTCCCTACACCTCATACGTCATGGAGCACGTGCTGTTCAAGATTGCCTACCCCGCCGAATTTCACGCCCAAACGGCGGTGGAATGCGCGGTGATACTGCATCCGCTGGTTAAGAATCGCCTGGATGAAATTGAACGGATCTTGATCACCACGCACGAATCGGCCATTCGCATCATCAGCAAGACCGGGCCGCTCTATAACTACGCCGATCGCGATCATTGCCTGCAGTACATGGTCGCGATCGGACTTATCCATGGCCATCTGACTGCCGAGCAGTATGAGGATCGGGCAGCAGCCGACACGCGCGTTGATCGGCTGCGCGCGAGGATGGACGTGGTCGAAGACGAACGCTACAGCCGCGATTACCACGACCCGGGCAAGCGCTCCATTGCCAACGCCATTCAGGTCTTCTTCAATGACGGCGGCTACACGGACAAAATCGAGATCGAGTATCCGATCGGCCACCGGCGTCGGCGATCAGACGGAATGCCGCTGCTCATCGAGAAATTTCGCGCCAGTCTCGACACCCGTTTCCCTGAAGCACAATCGAAAAGAATCCTCGATCTCTGCCTCAACCACGACCAATTGGTGGCAACACCGGTGCCTGAGTTTATAGAAATGTTCGTGGCATAGACCGGCTACTTCGCGTGCAGCGCCTTGGCTGCTTTATTCACGTCCTCGGCCTTGACCCACAAAATAGCTCCGAAGCGTCCGCCGCCGGCCCCGACAGCATCCACGGCCGTGACATTGATTTTTGCCTTGGAGAGTTTTGACAGCACATTGGCCAGAGCGCCTCGTTGATCGTTCCCGCGGATCACGAAGCCGGCTTTTCTTTTGCTCACCCTTAATTTCATCCGACGGGCAGCAGCCAGAAAAGCGGATGGATTAACGGGAATGAAATCCACCTGCGAGCGTCGGCCGTTGGGAAATCCGGTAAAGGCGTGCAGGTTAACGCCTGCTTTGGCCAAAGACGTTAAAATCCGTGACGCCTCGCCTGTCCGATTGGGAATTTGCATCGCGAAGTAACTGACTTTCGTTGCGGTAGTGGCCATATTCATCCTCCTGATGTCATGCCTGAAATCTGATCCCGACAACATGATAACGCAACGTCGGCAACGCATACAGGTCAACGGAAGGTTGACGGAAAAAAACATTAATTCGATTTTGGTGATTCGGCTTTTGTTGCTGAATTTTTCATTTGCTTGTCACGGCCTCGCCATAACCGATGAATATCACGATCCAAGCTGGATTATGGCGGTTAATCTGGGGTAGAATCTCGCAACAATTTCCTCTCCGCACGTTCTTTCCGCATTGTCTCCAGGGCGCCTGGCGACAAGGACAAGGCTGTAACTGGATGCCCCTGCGGCGAAGTAACGCGCTAGCTTTCAAAAGTAAGCCAGATACCGCAGTTAAAATCGGCGGTTTCCAGCGCAGAAAACAATCTCCAGACGTCCGGTTATCTTGTCTAAAGGAGATAAAGATGGCGAAAAATCCGATATTCGATCCACCGGTATACATGGCAAGCCAAAACGTTGTCTGCTTCCCCTGCCACAACGTCTGCAGAATCGCGCCCGCGGAAAACAGCGGGATGCGTCCAGGGTAACGGCCATGCGCGCGTTGCACGAGCAGTCAAGTCTTGCCGATTTCTTCAGGCAACTTCGAACAGCGCCACGACGCGCGCTGATGCTTGATTACGACGGTACGCTCGCCCCGTTCCAAGTCCAAACGGATGCAGCCGTACCCTACGCGGGCGTGCGTGAAATTATCGACGCCATCATGGAATCCGGGCGCACCCGCGTGGTGATCATCACCGGGCGTTGGACACGAGATCTCAATCCGCTACTCGGCCTCAAGAATACCCCGGAAATCTGGGGCTCGCACGGGTGGGAACAACTCAAACCCAATGGGGAGTATGTCATCGCCCGCATGGATGAAAACGCTCTGCGGCACCTGGTTGAAGCGGATACCTGGACGGCTGAAATTGAGGCACAGGGCGGGCGTTGTGAAATGAAACCGGGTGGTCTCGCTATCCACTGGCGTGGATTGGAGCCCGGGAAGGCTGCCGAAATTCGCAATATTGTTTTCCAGAACTGGCGAATCCAGGAAATGCACGACAATCTCGTGTGGCACGACTTCGACGGCGGTATCGAGCTGCGCGTTCCGGGTCGCCACAAGGGATATGTGGTGGAATCCATTTTGTCCGAAATGGACCGCGATACCGCCGCCGCCTATCTGGGTGACGATGCCACGGACGAAGACGCCTTCAAGGCCATTCGAGGCAAGGGCATCAGTGTGCTGGTTCGACCACATTTCCGGCCCACATGCGCCGATTTCTGGCTTCAGCCGCCGCGAGAGCTGCTTGAGTTTCTCAGGCAGTGGCACGATGCCAGCGGAGGAACACGATGAATTTCCTGGAAGAAATTTTTTTCGGAAACCCGTTATACGATTGGCTTGTCGCCGCAGTAATAGTTGTTGCGCTGGTTCTGAGTCTTCAATTTGTCAAGCGATTGCTCATCCGCCGTTTGACCAAGCTGGCGGGCAAAACCGCCACGCGTCTCGATGATTTCATTGTTGATATTCTTAGTCATACCCGATATCTATTCCTGTTCATCCTCGCGCTCTACCTCGGTTTGCAGTACCTGGAACTGCCTCCAAAACCGACCCGGTATATAACACATTTCACAATCATCGTTATGCTGGTACAGGTCGCGTTGTGGGGGAATCGCGGAATTGTCCTCTGGCTAAGCGATTATCTCAAAAGACACAAGGAATCCGACGCCGCCAGCGCTACAACGATGGCGGTGATGGGATTCATCGCCCGGGTAGTGCTCTGGTCGGTACTCGTGCTGATGATTCTCGACAACCTCGGGTTCAACATCACTGCGTTGGTGGCCAGCCTGGGCATCGGAGGTATTGCCGTCGCGCTCGCCGTTCAAAACATTCTCGGTGACTTATTCGCGTCGCTCTCTATCGCCCTGGACAAACCTTTCGTGATCGGCGATTTCATCATTGTCGATGATATCCTGGGCACGGTGGAATACATTGGTCTTAAAACGACTCGCCTGCGGAGTTTAGGCGGGGAGCAGATCGTTTTTTCCAACGCTGAACTGTTAAAAAGCCGAATACGCAATTATAAGCGCATGTTCGAGCGCCGCGTCGTGTTCGGGTTCGGAATTGTTTATCAGACTCCACACGAAAAACTGGTCAGGATCCCGGGAATGATCCGGGAGATCATTGAGACGCAGGAAAAAACCCGCTTCGATCGCGCGCACTTCAAGGGCTACGGCGATTCATCCCTCGATTTCGAGGTTGTCTATTATGTCCTGCATCCGGATTACAACCTCTACATGGACATTCAGCAAGCCGTTAATTTGGGCATCTTTAAGATATTCGCGCAGGAAGGTATCGATTTCGCTTACCCGACGCGCACGATCTATGTTAACCGGAGTGATTCGTCATCCCCCGGGGTCGAGGCTGACTTAAGATGAAGAACGGCCGGCATGCGGGACTTGTCGTCGCTTCAAATCGTCTGCCGGTTGCATTAATCCGCAATCCGGATGGCAGTGTCCGTATCGAACCCGGGAGCGGTGGGCTGATCACGGCGTTGCTGCCGGTATTGCGAGATCGCGGTGGCACATGGGTGGGTTGGCCGGGAATCAGCGGTGACTTATCCAAATTCGGTTCGCTACTGGAAGAAGCGAACCGAAAATCAGGCTACCAATTAAAAGCGGTTCCGCTGACGGAAGAAGAATGGCGCAAGTTCTACCACGGATTTTCCAACGAGGTCGTCTGGCCTCTGTTTCACGATCTCCAGTCGCTCTGTTACTTCGATCCCAGTTACTGGCGCGTGTATCAAAACGTAAACCGGCATTATGCGGAGGTCCTCGCGCAAAATAGAACCGAGGGCGATTTTATCTGGGTCCATGACTACCATCTTATGAGCGTTGCCATGGAATTGAGGCGCCTGGGTATCAATGCGAAAACGGCTTTTTTTCTTCACATTCCCTTCCCGCCACTGGATATATTTGTCAAGCTCCCGTGGCGGTTTCAACTGCTGCGTGCGCTGGTTGAATACGATTTGATCGGTTTTCAAACGTTGCGCGATCAACGAAACTTTATTCAGTGCGTCCGTACGCTTTTGCATGATGTCGCTGTGCATGGAAAGGGACGTCTGCTGACACTTCGCGAGACTGGGCGCGATGTCAAGGTTGGAAGCTTCCCGATCAGCATTGACTACAACGCCTACGTCAAGGGCGCCACCACCAAGGAAGTAGCCGACAAAGTGGCGGATCTTTACAAGCAATTGCCCAATCGCCAGCTGATTCTGGGGATCGATCGGCTGGATTACACCAAGGGAATCCCGCAGCGGCTGGAAGCGTTCCGCAATGCCCTCGAACGTTATCCCGAATTGCACGAACGCGTTACGCTGATACAGGTGGTCGTCCCGAGCCGCGAGGATATTCCCCAATACTACGAACTCAAGACACGAATCGAGCGGCTCGTGGGGGAGATCAACGGCCAGTTCACGAAGCCCGGTGGCTGGGTGCCGATTCATTATGTATTTCGCAGCCTGGACCAATCCGACCTGCTCGCTTATTACCGTGCGGCGCAAATCGCGCTGATCACGCCCCTAAAAGACGGGATGAACCTGGTCGCCAAGGAATATTGTGCGTGCAGCATCGAGGAAGACTGCGCGCTGATACTTTCCGAGTTCGCCGGTGCGGCGGCCCAATTGCAGCGCGGGGCCTTGCTGGTAAATCCTTATGACATCGAGGGAGTGGCCGATGCGATCTACCGCGCCTTCAGCATGGACATTACCGAGCGTCGCGCGCGCATGCGCCGCCTGCGCCGGTCGATCCGCGAGCAGGATATTTTCTGGTGGGTCGATTCCTTTCTGCACGCCGCCATCGCCAAGGATTTGAACGCCTTCCCGCTTCCCGAGGATTATATCCCGCAAAGTGAAATTGGCGGTATGTCGCTGTGATTGCGTCAGATATCAGCGAGGCAGCAGCTGACCCTATGCCTGTATCAATTCCGCCTGAAGCGTTGGCACCGCCGCAGTATTGGATTGTTCTACATGCGCCATCATGGTTTCCTGATAGACAGGCGATCGGGTTATCATGGCAGTCGTGAATTATGGCCACCGGCGCCTTGTATAAATTCATTCGCCCTTTGCTCTTTTGGCTTCCCGCCGAAACCAGCCATTCCCTGACAGTCGCCACGTTGCGGCTTTTATATCGTTTCCCCGCAGCCGGTACTTGCCTGCGGTTTGCCTTGTTACGCCGTTTGCCGGATCTTCCCATCTCCGTCATGGGATTGCATTTCCCCAATCCGGTCGGATTGGCCGCAGGACTTGACAAAAACGGCGAGTGCATCCGACCGCTGGCCGATTTCGGGTTTGGTTTCATCGAAATCGGGACGGTCACGCCGCGCCCGCAACCGGGGAATCCTGCCCCGAGGATGTTTCGTCTGGCGAACCATGCGGCACTGATCAATCGTTTGGGTTTTAACAACGTAGGCGTGTACCGAATGATCACCAATCTCGCCAAATCGGGTAAGGCAGGTCTGATCGGCATCAACATCGGAAAAAATCGCGACACGCCGCTCGAACGTGCCGTGGATGATTATCTGTCAATGCTGCAGGCGGTATATCTCCATGCCGATTACGTCACGGTCAACATTTCTTCACCGAACACCACGGGATTGCGTGATTTGCAAAACGAGGAAAATCTGCATGAACTGCTGCGGGCCTTGAAAGCCGAACAGGCGATTCTAGCGGCGAAATACGGTCGATATGTTCCAATTGCAATCAAGGTCGCGCCTGACCTTGATGATGACCAGGCGAGAATCATCGCCGTGCAGGTTCTAGAGCACAAATTTGACGCGGTGGTCGCGACCAACACCACGATAACCCGTCCAGGTCTCGCACATGAGCCATTGGCGTCACAGACGGGTGGCCTCAGCGGACGGCCGCTCAAGCGGCTTTCCACGGATATCATTCGCAAGCTTTACTCCCACCTTCAGGGCAAGGCGCCGATCATCGGTGTGGGAGGGATCGAAAATGCGGAAGACGCCTGGGAGAAGCTTGTTGCCGGCGCAGACCTGATCCAACTTTACACGGCCTTGATCTACGAAGGCCCCTGTATTGTCAATAAGATCGTACGCGGTCTGGCCAAATACGTCAGCGATTCGGGCTGTGAAACATTACACCAGGCCGTGATACGGGCCAGGAAGGCGTAAGTGAATATCTGCTTCACCTGCCGAATTAGGCACTCTCAAAATCAGGTTACATAAAACTACGCGACCTGCTCTTGAAAAGAGAAGAATTCCAGAAAATTTTCAGCCCTTGACGGCTTGCAACAAAACTTTGCACACGCGTTCGATGTGATCAAGTGGCATGGCCGGATAGATTGGCAGTGACAAGGTTTCACTCGTGGCCTGTTCGCAGACGGGCAGACTGCCCGGCTTGTAGCCAAGATGCCGGTAAACTTCCTGCAAATGCAGGCCCTGCGGATAACACAATGACGTGCCAATCTGATTGTCGGTAAGCGCCTGGCGCACGCGGTCACGGTTTGGAACGCGTATGGTGTAAAGGTTATAAACGTGCGTGCCGTAATTTGAAACCACGGGCGTCTTCACGGCCGTGCCATAAAAGCGCTTAGTGTATTCCGCCGCCACGGTCCGACGTCCCGCCAAATCATCCTTGATGCGCCGGAGCTTGATCCGCAGACCAGCCGCCTGTATCTCGTCGAGACGACTGTTGCAGCCGATTTCCGCGTGGATAAAAGGCTTGATGGCGCCATGATTGCGCAATCGGCGTATATGGTCGTTTAACTCATCGCTTTGGGTGGTGACCATGCCACCGTCGCCATAGCAGCCCAAAACCTTGGTTGGATAGAAACTGAAGCTGCCGGTATCACCGATGGATCCGACCATCCTTCCATCCGCGGCGGCACCAAATGCCTGGGCGCAATCTTCCACTACGGCCAGCCGGTGATCTTCGGCGATCTTCATGATCGCGTGCATATCGGATGGATGACCAAATAAATGAACTGGAAGAAGCGCGCGGGTTTTCGATGTTATTTTTTTCCGGACACTGGACGGGTCGAGGCAGAAATTTCCCGGCAAGATATCGGCAAACACCGGGGTGGCGCCCACCAGATCGACCGATTCAGAGCTGGCAAAAAAAGTAAACGGAGTCGTAATGACCTCATCGCCGTGACCTATCCCGAGTGCGCGCAAAGAAAGCACCAGCGAATCGGTGCCGTTCGCCACTGCGATGGCGTGCTTGACACCGACGTAGGCGGCAAATTCCTTTTCGAATTCGGTAACGTTAGGACCAAGAATAAAGCTTCCCTTCAATCCGGTGGCACGGATTGCCTCAAGCCATTCGACTTCAACATGCTTGTATTGGATGGAAAGGTCGATAAACGGGACAGGCTTTACACCGGCATGCATGCAGCGATTTTCTCCTTGACGAGCAAGGCCACGCGCAACGCTTCCAGCCCGACTCTTCCATTGACCAAAGGTGGCGCGCCCGTGCGCACCGATTTGACAAAATATTCAAGCTCGGTATCGAGCGGCGGACGGGGCTGAATATCCAGGTTTTCGGTCACAATCCGGGGCCATTTACCGCCTTTCGGGTCCGGTTCCGCGCGCACCATCTCGAATTTCTGATCGATATAATCGAGTCCGTAATAATGATCTTTACCAAAGACCCGGATGCGACGGAGTTTTTTATTCGATACGCGACTCGCCGTTACATTGGCGACAGCGGTATTTTCAAATTCGATGCGGGCATTGGCGATATCCACATGATCAGTCAGCACCTGAATGCCGGTTGCGGCAATATTGCGAATATTCGAATTGACGAGAGATAGTACGATATCTATGTCGTGAATCATGAGATCAGTCACCACATCGACGTCGGTCGCACGTTCGACGAATGGGCCCAGTCGATGAATCTCGATAAATCGGGGATTTTGCGCGCGTTCGGCGAGCGCCATGATACCCGCATTGAAACGCTCAAGATGTCCCACCTGGAAGATTACGCCGGCGCGTTCGGCGAGCTTCACCAATTCAAGCGATTCCTCATAGGTTGGAGCAATTGGTTTTTCCATAAGCATATGCACGCCACGCTCGAGGAATGGTTTCGCGACCTGGCAGTGATAAACCGTCGGTACCACGATGCTCACGGCGTCGACATTGTCGATCAGGTCACGCGCGTCAGTGTAGGCCCGGCAACCGTGCAATTCGGCTGTCTCTCTCGCCGCTTTTTCGTTTACATCCGCCACGCCCACAAGTTCGACACCCGGCATGCCGGCATAGATACGTGCGTGGAAACGACCGAGGTAACCGACGCCGGCTACGCCGACACGCAGCTTATCGACATTCTCTTCGGATTGCGTGTAGGTAGCGGCGGTCATTGGTTGGCTGGGATACGGAACCCTTCGGCCTGAAGGGGTGGATAAACCGTCCTTGTTTATTGACCGCTGGAATTATACCGAAAAAACATTTGTATGCCATGAATAGCGTCAGGATTTGAGTCGCCACGCACCCGAATCTACGAATACTTTGTAGAGCAAGGCATCGATTTTATTCGCCTTGGCCTCGGACGCGAGAATATCCAATGCCTGCTCTTGCGGCAGACCACGCTTGTAAGGCCGATCTCCGGCAGTCAGTGCGTCGTAAATGTCCGCGATGGTCATGATGCGCGACTGGACCGGAATCGATGCGCCGGAAAGTCCTCGCGGGTATCCGGACCCATCGAGCTTCTCATGATGGGCGAAGGCAATGACCGGCAAATTGGCCATATTCTTTGTCCATGGGATAAGACTTAAAAATGCATAGGTATGGCTGACATGCGATTCGATCTGCGTTCGCTCCTCGGCATTCAGGCTTCCCTTGGACAACGTGAGATCGGCAAATTCAAAATCGGTCAACAGCGGAATATCTTCGCCATCTTCGCCCGGAAAATGGAACCTGGTCACGGCATCGAGAACTATGCTGACCTTTGCGTGCGACACGGAAGGCTCATTCGCCATCAATACCTGCCGGAGATACTCGTCAAGTCGCTCCTGATCGGCGACGAGTTCACGCTCAATCTCGCGACAGCGTGAGGCATATTCACCGGTACCCGGTTGGGCTGTTTTAAGCAGATCCAGCATCCGCCGATAGGCTCGACGCTCGATGCTCGCCCGAGCGTAACGGAAACGCTGTTTCAGCAATTCCAGGCCATGTGGCTGCAGCTTTTTGGCCTTGACCAGCACATTCTCGCGCACACCCACCTTGCCGAAATCATGCAATAGTGCCGCGTAGCGGAGTTCGCGAAGTTGATCTTTCGTGAATTGGACGTCGCGCAGGCCGGGTTCATCGGTGCGATCGGTGGCAATCGCCGTGCGCTCGGTGAAATCCGCCACGCGAAAGGAATGACCGGCCGTGGTCGGATCCCGCGCCTCGATGGCCTGTACCGAGGCCATGATGAATCCCTCGAACAAGCGTTCGATATCGGCATAGAGCATGCTGTTTTCCAGTGCCACTCCGGCCTGCCCCGCGAGCGCCATGGCGATCGCGCGATCCTGCTCGTCAAACGGAAGCACATTGTTTTCAAAATCTTCCGGTCTTCGAAGAATGACGTCGGGGTAGTGCTTGCGGTTGATAAGCTGTAATACTCCGACCACTTCATCCGCCTTGTTGGTCAGTGGGACGGTTAGGAGCGATTTGGTACGGTAACCGATTGACCGATCCGAGGCCGGATTGAATTTGTAGGGCGCGTTCGGTGAAATAGCATAGGCGTCCGTCAACATCACCGCCTGGCCTTCGCGCGCGACGTATCCGGCGATACTGTAGTCACCGACAAGCGACTTTTGCGCGTCGGAGGTGGCGCCCGTCGAGGCATTCTGCCACAAGCGGAAGTAAAGCTTGCTATTGCCGTCACGCGTGTAAATGGAAGCGCCGTCGGCGCTGGTCAGATTGCGTGCTTGAGTCAGAATCAATTTGAGCAGGGTATCAAGATCTTTTTCCGATGCGAGCGCACGTCCGATCTCCAGGACATACTCCAGCATTTGCGTGGCGCGGTGCTCACCCTCCTGCCTGATCAGGGCGAATGCCGCCTTGATCGTGGCATACGCCGTTGCTCTCGGGCATCGCGGATCCAGCGCCCCCGCCACTTGTGGATGATCGAGCAGCGCCCGATCCGGTTTCTCACGGTTGCCGCCGATCCACAGAATCAAGGAAAATTGCGGATAAGAATCCGCATCCGCCTTGCGTCGAGAAAGAACCTCACGCGCCTGCTCCGGCGTAACGATCAGTACCGACCCCTCGGCATCTTTCCTGATATCCGCCAGTACCTTGAATGTGTGCAGACGCTCGGGAGCGACAAAGGCGAGCGCCACCTCTGCTTCGAGAATAGCTTCATGAGTAACCAGCAACGTGGGATGGATTACCGGCATGGGTTCGCAATATCATTGCGCGCATTTAATAAACACCCTACAGTGACTTGCGTTGTGGCGCAATATTCGCCGTCGAAACTTCCTACTGCAGAACACCGGACCGGCATGAAAAAAAGTATCCTGATAACGGGTTGCTCGTCGGGTATCGGCAAATGCCTCGCCCACGGCCTGAGGAATCGTGGTTACCGGATATACGCCACGGCGCGTCAGCCAGCAGACGTGGACGAACTCGCGGCGGATGGGTTTGAAAGCTTGCGGCTCGATTTGGATTCCTCAGAATCCATCCGTTACACCGTAAACGAAGTGCTTCAACGGACAGACAGCAAGCTTTACGCGCTCATCAATAACGGTGCCTACGGACAACCCAGCGCGGTTGAGGTTCTTTCGCGCGAAACACTGCGGGCCCAATTTGAAACTAGCGCCCAGTGCCCGAGGCGAATGCTCCTTCGGCAATGGGCGCAGATAGCCGCCATGAACCATGTTTCCTTGAGCGCTCCTGCCGCCGTCTCCGAAATAGCTGCGCCACGGGATCCGGCGGCTAGCGCCCAGTGCCCGAGGCGAATGTAGCGGCGCGC
Source organism: Sulfuricaulis sp. (assembly GCF_040901545.1). Lineage (GTDB taxonomy): Bacteria > Pseudomonadota > Gammaproteobacteria > Acidiferrobacterales > Sulfurifustaceae > Sulfuricaulis. Next base: position 94,271 of record NZ_JBBDYL010000042.1, read on the forward strand.
TCCCGAGGCGATAGCTCTTTCGGAGCGCGCCGCAAGACCGCTGCAAGGAAAACCGTCAACCGCGGGCCGCCACGCTGCGATCTCTGAAAGAGCTTACACCTTGGCTGGCAGCGGTCCTTCGGCAATGGGCGCAGTAGCCGCAATGAGCGATGTTTCCATGAGCGCTACTGCCGCCGTCTCCGAAATAGCTGCGCCTCGGGATCCGGCGGCTACCTGTTCGGCACGCAGGAACTGACCAACCTGGTGATTCCCGTCATGCGTGCCCAGGGCGAAGGGCGCATCATTCAAATGAACTCGATGCTCGGCATCGTCTGCGTGGCCTATCGTGGTGCCTACAACGCCAGCAAATACGCGCTTGAGGCCCTGTCCGACACCCTGCGCCTGGAACTGCGCCATGGCAATATACATGTCTCAATCATCGAACCGGGTCCGATCGAGAACCGCTTCCGCGCCAACGCCTACGCGGCTTTCAAGCGCAACATCGACCGCGAACACAGCGTGTATCGTGACTATTACGCGCGCGTGGAAAAACGCCTCGCAGTCCCCAAACCCATGCCTTTCACCCTGCCGCCGGAGGCGGTTCTGAAAAAAGTGATCCGCGCGCTGGAGGCGCGCCGCCCAAAAGCGCGCTATGGCGTTACTTTTCCCACGCATCTCTTCGCCGTGCTGCGGCGGGTGCTGCCGGTGCGCGTGCTCGACCAAATCCTCTCCGCCACCGGCAATGGGCGGGAGGCGTTGATTCGTGCCTCAGGAAGACCAGAAAGACCCGATGCACGGGAAAAAGGCGGAATTCGGCCACGCCAAACTCCCTCGACCGCGCAAACCGGCGATATGGCCCATTATTCCAGCCCTGCATGATTTAGTTGAGTATTGCAGTTGGACAAATTTCCACTAGATTTATGTTAAGTAGCGGCAACAGAACGGAAACAGGGGGCGCCATTGGCCCCCGCTCCATGCGCCTCTGACGGCCGGCGGAACCAAATGTTTTCTTGCAGGTTGTACCACCGATGATCTGAGTCACAAGCACCTAAATCAGTCACGGTAACCCGTGGTCAAGCAGTGCTGGTCACGTATAGCAGGCTGTCAGCGTCTGGATTATTCCCTCAAGAGATGACACCGGAAATGAAGCGAAAAATCGCGTTGACATTTTTCTTAGATACACCCGTATGTGATGTGATGCGCGACATGAGCGCCCGTCGGCGCAACCGGACCATGCCCACCGGGCACGCGCTCGGCATACCCACGGAAACCTTCAATCCCCTCTCAACCAGCCGGGCTCCCGCCGCCGGGAAAGGCTTTTTGTTTTCATCCACGATGGAAACTCCGGCATGACCGGCTTGGCAAAACTGCGCGACATGGGAGTATCGCTTATCGCGCTCGCCCCGATCCGCTGGGTGGCGCTGTTCCTCGTGTCGGCGGCGATTATCGCCACGGCGTCCAGCAGTTATCGCGAGATCGACAAGGAACTCACCACGGTGGCGCTGTTGCGCCGGGAAGCCGTCGCGCGGATCGCGGCAACCACGATGGCGGAGAAGTTCGGACGCGTCGTGGACGTCGCCATCTCTCTCGCCACTCGTGTCCGGTTCCGCGAACTCGTCAACCAGGAAAAGTGGGGCGAGGCGATCAAAATCATGCACGACATACCGCGGGATTTGCCGCACATCGAACGGCTGTTCCTCACCGATGCCAAGGGCACGCTCCAGGCGGACGTTCCGGCGTTGCCCGGCGTACGCGGCACCAATTTCGCGTACCGCGAATGGTATCAGGGAGTGAGCCGGGACTGGCAGCCCTATGTCTCGCCGGTATACACAAGAGCAGCTTCTCCACAAATCAACGTCTTCGCGGTTGCCGTGCCGGTCAAGAACGCAGGCGGCGTCGCGGGCATTCTGGTGCTGCAAATCCGGGTCGAGAGCCTGCTCGAATGGATCAACACCATCGACACCGGCCGCCAGGGCTTCGTCTATCTCGTCGACTCGAAGGGACAGGTGGCGTTCCACTCCAGACACCCGGACAGACCGGGAATCACCGACCTGTCGGGAACACCAATGGTGGACAAACTGCTGCGTGGAGAACATGGCGTGGAAACCGGGCTCGACCCGGTGGAAAACGAAGAAGCCATCGTGGCCTATGCGCCGGTGCCGGGCTACGGCTGGGGCGTCGTCTCGCAACAACCGCTCCATGCCTCGCTTGCCTTTGCCACGAAGGAAGCACAACTCCGCCGTCTGTTGACGGGCTATGGCTTCATCCTGGTGCTTTGCGTTCTGGCCATCTTCATGGCCTCGCGTATCGCCGGCGAACGCCGGCGGGCGGAGGACGATCGTCGGATGAAAGCCGAGCTCGAACGGCGCGTGGCTGAGCGGACCGCCCTGCTCGATGCCGCCAACAAGGAGCTCGAAGCCTTCAGCTATTCCGTATCGCATGACTTGCGCGCGCCGCTGCGCTCCATCGACGGTTTCGGCCAGGCTTTGCTCGAAGACTGCGCCAGTCGGCTGGACGATCAAGGCCGTCACTATCTGAACCGGATTCGCAGCTCCACCCAGCACATGGGACAACTCATCGACGACCTGCTCAAGCTGTCGCGCGCCACGCGCACGGAAATCCGCCGCGAGCCGGTGGACCTGACCCAATTGGCGCAGTCCGTAATCACCGGGCTGGAAATAGCTGAACCTGTCCGCAAAGTCGAGTGTCGCGTGCAGGCCGGCATGGTGGTGGATGGCGATCCACGCTTGCTGCGTATCGTCCTTGAGAATCTCATTGGCAACGCGTGGAAATTCACCAGCCGGACCGCGCAGGCACGGATCGATATGGCCTCGTTCCCGGATGGCGCGGACAACCGCGCCTATTACGTGCGCGACAACGGGGCGGGCTTCGACATGGCCTATGTCGACAAGTTGTTCGGGGTATTCCAGCGCCTGCACACCCCGGCCGAATTTCCCGGCACCGGGATCGGTTTGGCAACGGTACAACGCATCATCCACCGCCACGGCGGCCGCGCCTGGGCGGAGAGCGAGGAGGGCAAGGGGGCGAGTTTCTATTTCACCCTCGGCGCGTTTTCGCGGCCAACACCACAGGAGGAGCTATCATGAACATGAATGAACTGACCATATTATTGGTCGAAGACAATCCTGACGACGAGGAGCTGACCTTGCGTGCCCTGCGCCAAAATAACATCATGAACATGGTGGACGTTGCGCGCGACGGGGCGGAAGCGCTCGATTACCTGTTCTGCCAGGGCGCGCACAAGGCGCGCGACCCGTCGCAAAAACCGGCGATCGTCATGCTAGACCTCAAGCTGCCGAAGATTGACGGGTTGGAAGTCCTGCGGCGCATCCGTGCGGACGAGCGTACCCGCCTGATGCCGGTCGTGATCCTGACTTCGTCCAAGGAAGAACAGGACTTGCTCAAAAGCTACAGCCTGGGAGCCAACAGTTACATCCGCAAGCCGGTGGACTTCAACCAGTTTGTCACGACTGTCGGCCATCTCGGCCTTTACTGGCTGGTGCTGAACGAACCGCCGCCGAAATAACATGAAATTCATGCGTCCGAACGGGAGTCACGAGATGTCACGATCGCTGCACGCCTTAATTGTCGAGGACTCGGAGGACGACGCCCTGCTGCTCGTCCGGGAACTGCGCCAGGGCGGATACGAACCCACGTACGCCCGGGTCGAGACGCGCGAGGCCATGCGCGCTAAACTGAGGCAGAAGAACTGGGACATCATCTTCGCCGATTTCACCATGCCGCGGTTCGATGCCTTCGAGGCGTTGAAGCTGCTGCACGAAACCGACATCGACCTCCCCTTCATCATCGTCTCCGGCACCATTGGCGAGAACCGCGCGGTGACCGCCATGAAGGCCGGCGCGCACGACTATATCCTGAAAGGCAACCTGAAGCGGCTGGTGCCCGCGGTCGAGCGCGAGCTGCGCGAGGCGCGCATGCGTCAGGAACGCCGCCAGGCGGAAGCGGCCATCCATCACCTCGCCTACACCGACCCAGTCACCAACCTGCCGAACCGTGCCCTGTTCCGTGAACAGGTGCAACAGGCCGTGGAGACCGGTCAGCGGACGGGGCACCCCGTGGCGCTGCTGCTCATGGACCTCGAACGCTTTCGGGAGGTCAACAACACGCTCGGCCACCACCGCGGCGACCACCTGCTGCAACAGGTGGGGCAGCGCCTGCGCAGCGCGCTGTTCGATACCGACGTCGTCGCGCGACTCGGCGGCGACGAGTTCGGCATCCTGTTGCAGCGGCTGGCGGCAACCGACGACGTGCGACACGTCATCAAGAAGCTCCAGAACTGCCTGGAAGCGCCGTTCATCATTGACAGAATTCCGATCGCCGTCGAGGCCAGCGTCGGCGTGTCAATGATGCCCAACCACGCCGACGACGCGGACACGCTGCTGCAACGCGCGGACATCGCGATGTACCACGCCAAGCAGATGGCGACCGGCTATGCCGTCTACGCGCCGGAATACAATCGCCACAGTCCCGAGCGGCTCGGGCTCATGGCGGAGTTGCGCGACGCGATCGAGGGCGACCAGCTCCTGCTCCATTTCCAGCCGAAGGTGGAGATTGACACCGGCCGCATCGTCGGCACCGAAGCGCTGGTGCGCTGGCAGCACCCGAACTCTTTGGCGTTGCTCATGCCCGACAAATTTATCCTCGCTGCGGAGCAAACCGGGCTCATCGGCCCGCTGACCCGCTGGGTGCTGATCGACGCGCTGAGCCAGTGGCAGGGCGCGCGCCACCAGGGTATTCATCTGCTGGTGAGCGTGAACCTCTCGGCGCGCTTATTACACGACCCGCGGCTACCGGAATTAGTCGAGAATGCGCTCAAGACAACCGGCGCCGAACCGGAGCAGTTGATGCTGGAAATCACCGAGAGCGCCATCGTTCTCGACCCAAAACGCGCCGAGGAGACCCTTGTGGCGCTGAGCCGCATGGGCGTATCGCTGTCCATCGATGACTTCGGCACCGGCTACACCTCACTCGCCAGCATCAAGCGCCTGCCCGTCAACGAGATAAAAATAGACAAATCGTTCATTGCCGGTATCCTCACGGATGAAAAAGACGCGATGATCGTGCGCTCGGTGATCGAGCTCGGTCACAATCTCGGTCTCACCGTCGTCGCCGAAGGTGTGGAAACCAAGGAAGTGTACGATTTCCTTGCCTCACTTGACTGTGACGAAGCCCAAGGCTACTTCATATGCCGGCCGCAAGCTTGCGAATCGCTGACAAGCTGGTTCTCAGCTTCCCCCTGGAAAATCGTACCGACCGATTAATCCAGCAGGTGCGTCACCAATCCGTCGGCCAGCTTGGGTTCGAACCAGGTGGATTTGGGCGGCATCACCTGTCCGGCATCGGCGACCGCCATCAGATCCGTTATCGATGTGGGATAAAGCGAAAAAGCGCAAGCCATCTCTCCGAAATCCACCCGCCGCTCAAGTTCCTTCAGCCCCCGAATTCCACCCACGAAATCGACACGCTGGTCGCCCCGTTGATCCTTGATGCCGAGCAACGGTGACAACAGATTATCTTGCAGCAGACTCACATCGAGCCGTTTCACCGGATCGTGCGCCGGAATGAATTCGGGCTTGATGTCCAAGCGATACCACCGGTTTTCCAGATAAAGCCCGAACTCACCGGCACGCACGGGTGTTACCGCAAATGTTTCCCGCTTTACAGTGAAAGTTGATTCTAATCTCTCGATAAATTCATTCTGAGACAGACCGTTCAAGTCCTTCACGACGCGGTTATAATCCAGGATTTTCACCTGGTCGTCGGGAAAGATCACGACCAGAAAATAATTGTAGGCCTCATCTCCGTGATGCTTCGGATTGGCGGCACGCCGGGAAGCGGCCACACGGGACGCCGCGGCGGAACGATGATGCCCATCGGCAATATATAAATTCTCCATCCCCTCGAATGCCGCGCTGATGGCATTCCGCTTCCGGGAGTCGCGCATTATCCACAATGTATGTTGCACACCGTCATCGGCAGTGATATTCACATCCGGTGCTTGACGCATGACGCTTTCAACGATCGTGTCCACCGTGGCGCGGTGCCTGTACGTCAAGAAAACGGGTCCGGTCTGCGCGTTAATTGCGGCAATTTGACGTACGCGGTCGTCTTCCTTGTCCGGATGGGTGAATTCATGTTTATGGATGCGATTGACATCGTAATCATGGATCGAAGCCGCGGCCACGATTCCGGTCTGATAATGCGTTCCCATTATCAGGCGATAGACATAATAGTAAGCATCGGCATCGCGCTGTAGTATTCCCTCCTTGATCATCCTGGAAAAATTTTCCTTTCCCTTGGCATACACGGCATCCACATAAGGATCGGCGCCTTCCGGCAGATCAATTTCGGGTTTTGAGACATGCAAAAAACTCCATGGATTTCCGCTGGCACGTATGCGCGCCTCGGTGGAGCTCAACACGTCATACGGTGGCGCAATCACTTCGGCGGCACGGCCGGAAGCGGGGCGCAAACCGGCAAACGGTCGTATCAATGGCATCTCAGCTCCTGTAAAGAAAAAAAGAGCCGCACATTCAAAACTACTTAACATTAGAAATCAAATTGTTTAACGAGAAGCATGTGTGGCGCAGCCCGGGGCGCTGGGCTAGCATACGCGCCGGTTTATTATTCCTGCGAATGTCTGTCGATGTCGAAAACTTGCCGGAACTATCTCCCTCCTGAATGGGCGCCGCAAAGCGGTGTGATGTTGACCTGGCCGCATTCCCATGGCGATTGGGCCGGCCAATTGCACCTGGTTGAGCCGGTATTTGTCGAGATCGCGCATCAGATCGGTCGCCGAGAAAAAGTACTGATCAGCTGTTATGACGGCACGCACTGCCAGCACGTTGCCAATTTACTGGTCAGAGGCGGTGTCGACATGGCGCGCGTTCTCCTGCGTATTGCGCCGTCAAACGATTCTTGGGCGCGTGACCACGGGCCACTCACGGTTGTTTGCCAAAATGAACCGCTGATGCTCGATTTCGGTTTCAACGGCTGGGGCGGCAAGTACGGATACCTGCTCGACGATGAGCTCACGCGCAGGCTGAATGTCATGGATACTTTCGGAGCGACACCGCTGCAAACCGTGAAACTCATACTTGAAGGCGGTTCAATCGAGGTGGATGGATCGGGTACCCTGCTGACTACCAAACGTTGCCTGCTCGCCCCCACGCGCAATCCGGGATATTCCCGTGAAAAACTGGAAAAAGAACTGAAAGAGCTGCTGGGTATCGGTCGCGTTCTGTGGTTGGGTCACGGTTATCTGGCGGGAGACGACACCGACAGTCACATAGACGCGCTCGCGCGCTATTGCGACCCCCATACCATCGCCTACGTGGAATGCCATGATCCTGAAGACGAACATTATCCGGAAATGAAAGCCATGGAAGCAGAATTGAAAAATTTCCGGGCAGCTGACGGCCAACCTTACCGTCTTATGCCCTTACCCTGGCCTCGCGCCAAACTCGACGACGACGGAAACCGCTTGCCCGCGACTTACGCGAATTTTCTCATTATCAATGGGGCAGTGCTGGTTCCCACGTACGATGATCCCGCTGACGAGGCGGCACTGGAGCGGCTTAAGCAGTGTTTTCCCGACCGCGAAATCGTCGCCATTAACTGCCTGCCGCTCATTCATCAGTTTGGCAGCCTGCACTGTGTCACCATGCAACTCCCGCTCGGCACGCTACCTTAGCTAGCGACAAGCGCGGTGTGACCGCCGCGTTTTGATCGCTGGTCGTGAGACAACGTCAGTCAAGCATGATTTATCCGACTATTTTCCGGGTATTGCTCCCGGCATCGGTAGATCGATGGTTGGCATCGGGAGCAGCATGGCGGTGATCGCCGCCATGACGACAAATATCACGATGGCACAAATAATCACTACCACGGTATACGTGAGCCCCTTCTCTTGGGGTGCCTGCATGAGAACCGGGAGTCCCCGGTACAGCAGATAGAAACTGTACAACCCGAATAATCCTAGAATGGCAAGTCCGGGTACCAGAGAAAAAACTCCCACCACCCATGCGGCGGTGCTGGAATAGGCGGTTACTTTCAGTGCCTGGTCCATATTCTTCTGCCCGGAAAATGCCGGTGCGAGGCCATCCACGATCAGGGCAAGGATATAAACACCAGCCAGAGACAAGACAAAAGACAGAATTCCGTGCGTCAAGACAGAAAGAAAGGGTAAGCGGATGGTGCCTGCCAGCGGAATGTTCATCCCGAATACGGACATGCCGATGACGCCGCACACGGGCCCGATCAACGCGAGTGGAATGATATAACCGGTATACAACCCGCCGACCGTGATCGTTTCCTTGTCGATTACCCCCCATTCCTCGCCTGGACGAAATAGAATATTTTTTACCCGTTCGAAGATATTCATGTTTTTTTCCTCGTTTATCATTTGTAATTGGAATCAGCAGCGGGAATATTGCATTAGAAACCTTTCTTTTGAAAGCGGCTATCACGCCTGAATACAAAATACTTGCTAATCAGGTTCTTTCGGGCATGTTACTATTGGTGAATGATTTCAAACCTTAAAATCGGCTTGGTCCAGCAATCTTGCTCCGAACACCGTGACAACAACCTGACTGCCTCGCTGACCGGAATCCGCGAAGCAGCGCGACTTGGCGCACAACTGGTACTCCTGCAGGAGCTGCATACCGGGGTCTATTTCTGCCAAACCGAAGACACCGGGCGTTTTGACCAGTCTGAATCCATTCCGGGTCCTACGACTGACGCTTTGGCAAAAATCGCCAAAGAACTGTCCATGGTAGTCGTCGGGTCGGTATTTGAGCGACGGGCACCGGGTGTACACCATAACACCGCTGTTGTCCTGGATGCCGATGGAACCTTGAAAGGGCGGTACCGTAAAATGCATATACCGGATGATCCCGGTTACTGCGAAAAATTCTATTTCACCCCGGGCGATCAGGGTTTCCTGCCCATCGGTACGTCTGTTGGAATGCTCGGAGTGCTGGTCTGCTGGGACCAGTGGTATCCAGAAGCGGCGCGTTTGATGGCGATGCATGGAGCGGAATTATTGCTGTATCCAACCGCCATCGGTTGGGATCCACGCGATAACGATTTGGAAAAAAATCATCAGCGCGAAGCCTGGATTACCATCCAGCGCGCCCATGCCATCGCTAATGGCCTGCCGCTTATCACGTGCAATCGCACCGGCTTTGAACCCGATCCTTCCGGACATTCCCCGGGAATACAATTCTGGGGCTCGAGTTTCATTGCCGGTCCGCAGGGAGAATTCCTGGCCCAGGCCTCGATAGACAAACCTGAAATACTGGTCGCGAATATCAGCCGACAACGTTCCGAGGACATCCGCCGCACCTGGCCCTTTTTCCGCGACCGGCGCATTGATGCCTACCAGGACTTGCTCAAACGTTACGGAAAATAAATCCGTCCAAAAGTTAAGCGCCTAACGCTTCTCAACTTCGCTCTCGGTACCAGATTAACCTTAACGAATGCCTAAGCCCATCCTGATCAGATCCGCTGCGGAACTGCTCGAAAGCATTCTCGCCGGAAATATGCCCGCCGATCGGAAAATGGACAGCTATTTCCGCATGCACCGGAACATGGGTGTGCGTGATCGGGGTTTTGTTGCCGAAACGGTTTATGGTTGCCTGCGCGAGCGGCGCCTGCTTGAACACGTCGCCGCCGGTTCCTTTGCGCTGGACCTGGTGGCTGCCTACCTGTTGGCACACAGCTACAGCGCCCGGGCGCTTGAAGAATCGGGATTCCGGGGTAACGCCCGCGAAATGGCCGAGCGTCTACGTGCACTCGACAAAAATAAATTGCCCTTTGTTGTGCAGGGAAATTTCCCCGATTGGTTGGCAGAACGACTGCTCGCTCAATTCAGTGAATCCGAAGCGCTGTCCTTGGCTCACGCCCTGAATCAGCCAGCACCGATCGATATCCGTGTCAATACACTCAAGGCGGAACGGGAGAAAGTCCGGGAATACTTGGCGCGTGACGGTTTCATATTCGAGCCAACGCCTTATTCGCCTGTCGGTCTGCGTCGCCAAGACCGAACTCCGCTATTTCATACGAAAAGCTTCAAGGACGGCTTATTCGAGGTTCAGGATGAAGGAAGCCAACTGGTATCGATGCTGCTGGAACCGATGCGGCAAGACATGGTCGTTGATTTCTGCGCCGGTTCAGGCGGTAAAACCCTGCATCTCGGCGCACTCATGGCCAACCGGGGCAGCGTGTATGCCTTCGAGATTTCGCCAAAACGACTTGAAAAACTAAAGCCGCGGCTCAAACGCTCCGGGCTCAACAACGTGCGTACCGTTGTTATCAGCCATGAACGGGACGCGCGTGTACAGCGGTTGAAGTCAAAAATCGATCGCGTGCTTGTGGATGTCCCGTGTTCGGGCACCGGAACATTACGGCGCAATCCGGATATCAAGTGGCGTGAAATTAATTTGCCGGAGCTTACTGAAAAACAGAAAAGGATCCTTGCGGCGGCGGCCGAACTTGTTAAGCCCGGCGGCAGGCTGGTATACGCCACATGCAGCCTGCTACACGAGGAAAACGACGAGATCGTCGACGGGTTCCTGACAACGCATCCCGAGTTCCGTATTTTACCGGTGGGAGAGATTCTGTCTCGGCGACATATACCGCTGGCTGCGGATGGCCCGGCGTTGCGGCTTTACCCGCATCAGCAACAAACCGACGGTTTTTATGCCATGGCACTGGAGCGGAATCCTGAATAACGGTTGCCAGTGGCGTGATCGGTAAACAACCGATGCGAGCTATCGTTCAACTCAAAATCCAAAGTGGCCTTTGGGAGAATTGCATCGCACCCAACTCAGGTAGATGCACCTGAAAATAAAGAGCCCCGTGTAAGACGGGGCCAGGAGAATTTTATAGCGTTTATCTAAAACAATCAGCGGGGAACAACGCGTGTGGCCTGTTTGCCTTTCGGTCCTTGAGTATGTTCAAACTCAACTTGCTGTCCTTCGTTCAGGCTCTTGTAACCATCCCCTTCTATGGTGGAAAAATGAACAAATACATCTTCACTTCCGTCGCTTGGGGTAATAAAACCATAACCCTTTGCGTTATTGAACCACTTCACAGTACCCGTCTGCATACATACCTCTTTTTTTAAGATAGCCAATACCGCTCTCGCCTAAACGTCCTGGTTTGAGCGCGGAAACATCCTACGTGAACTTTCCCGTCAAAACAATGCTGATATGGGTGAAAACACGCGCAGAATGGATAGAATGGAGGGTAATCTTGGGGTAAACGGGTAAGTCAGTCAGCCATAATATTGTTTTTATCCAAGACCGAAGTGCATTCAACAAACAATACTAATCTTCATGCCTCCTTGCCCTTTGTCGCTTCAGGGCGGCACGGTGCTTCTTGGAGGCCAGCCGTCGTTCCACCGAAGCCCGGCTGACACGGGTAGCCTTGCGTGGCTTGGGAACACGATTGAGCAAGCGCAATTTTTCGATAAGCCGCCTGAACGCGATTTCACGGTTCCGGATTTGTGAGCGGTTTTCCGTGGCCGTTACCACCACGCCCGAAGGCAGATGCGTCAACCGCACCGCGGACTCGGTGCGATTGACATGCTGTCCACCGGGACCGGAAGCGCGGTATGTATCCAGACGTACCTCCCGAGCCAAATGGTCGCGATCGAGCTTATAGGGTGGAGGTATGCTGGCTTGCCGCCTCATGACTGTTTAATTTTAACACCGTGAACGACGTTTTAATTGCTAAAATGCACCGACAATAGCCGAAGCGGCATAAGCAAGGAAAAGCATCATGATCGTTATTCTTAAACCTGACATGGGCGAATCGAACCCCGAATACCGGCACATTCTTGATTACCTGGCGAACAAACCGAACATCAAAACACGAGTTCATCAGGAGATCGGAACACTACAAACGCTCACGGAAATCTATCTGATCGGGGACACGGCATCCCTCGATAAAACCGAGATAGAAAGCCTGGCCGGAGTAGATCGCGTGGTACGCGTCTCGGAAGAATATCGCATTTTGGGTCGTCATCGCGACGAAAAACGACAGACCGGTTTTGAATACAATGGAGTGAAATTTACCCAGGATAACCTTATCGTTTTTGCCGGACTGTGCGCCGTCGACACGCCGCAACACGTCGAGATGATGCTGAAGGCACTTCGTGACTATGGTCAAGTCTGTACCCGGATGGGTGCTTATAAACCACGCACTAACCCGTATTCCTTTCAAGGGCATGGAAAAAAATGTTTACCCTGGGTCTTCGATCTTGCCGGTAAATACGGAATCAAGGTTATCGCCATGGAGATTACCCACGATTCCCATCTCGATGAAATTCACGCGGCATTGGAGCAGGCCGGTAAACCCACCGGCGTCATGATTCAGATCGGCACACGCAATACGCAGAATTTCGAGCTGCTCAAAATTGTCGGGCGGCAGCGCGAATTTCCGGCATTACTGAAGCGCGGATTCGGAATTACACTTGAAGAATCTTTGAATGCCGCCGAGTATCTCGCCAGTGAAGGAAACCGGAATATCGTTTTCGGTCTTCGTGGCATGAAGACCAATATGGGCGATCCGCACCGCAATTTCGTGGATTTCTCGCATGTACCCGTAATCAAGCGTCTCACGCGCATGCCGGTGTGCATAGATCCTTCACACTCCGTCGGAACGCGTGACGCTGCCCCGGATGGAATACTGGACATATTTCATGTAACGGCTCAGGGTGTTATTGCGGGTGCCGACATGGTACTCGTTGATTTCCATCCGGAACCGGCCACGGCTTTGGTGGATGGTCCCCAGGCACTGCGACTCGAAGAACTGCCTTACTTCCTGGAGGATGTGGCGATCGCGCGTGAAGCCTATGAAAAGCGATGCGCCCTCTCAAAGAAAGCCATCGGGAAAGATTAGAACGTGATTGTTGCCGGCTGCGAATTTATATCCGTCGCGTCAAATCAGTGTCAAGTCGATCAATACGCCACGCCGTAAACGACATCAAAAATGACGCGCGACTTCCTGTCCATCAGGACGATATCCCGGCCGACCCTCACACGCACGTAGGTCGATGGAAATTTTCGCAGTTCCTTCTCCAGTTCATACGGCAAGGGTTCGCCTTGAAGTCCGGGCGGCAACTCGTCACGCTTGGCCAAGCCAGGCGGAAGATTGCCATTGCGCTTGGCCAGTCCCGGCGGCATTCCTTTCTGCCGTCGGGAGTTGTTCTTGTAAAAACTCTCGATGACGGCGCGGTCACGGCTGTCGATGCGAACATTGACAACACCGCTATCGTCCCTGATCACGACCTGTCCGGATGTTGCCGAATAAGAGGCGCAACCACCCAGCATCAAACCCGCCATGAAAACGAATACGGATCTGTACATCGGGATACTCCTTGGGTTCAGTTAACCCAAGTATAGATTATCCTCCGTCAGAACCAGATTTATTTCTTGGCGGGATAATGCCTCAGCGGCTTGCCGACGTATAGCTGTCGCGGCCGGTCGATGCCGTGGGATTCCTCCTGCAGTTCAAGCCAATGACTGACCCAGCCGGCCGTGCGCGCGAGAGCGAATACCGCGGTAAACATGTTCACCGGGAAACCCATGGCGCGCAGCATGATTCCGGAATAGAAATCCACATTCGGATAAAGTTTCCGCTCGATGAAGTACTCGTCTTTGATAGCAATTTCCTCGAGGCGAATGGCGATCTCGAGCATTGGATCATCCTTACCGAGATGTGCCAGAACTTTTTTTGCCTGCTCCTGAATAACACGCGAGCGTGGATCGAAATTCTTGTAGATGCGGTGGCCGAAACCCATCAGGCGGAAGGAATCGTTTTTATCCTTTGCCCGGGTGACAGCTTTGGGAATATTTTCAACTGTGCCGATATCATTTAGCATCTTTAATACGGCTTCATTTGCGCCACCGTGTGCCGGGCCCCAAAGCGAAGCAATTCCAGCCGCTATGCAGGCGAAAGGATTCGCGCCGCTGGAAGCCGCCAGGCGTACGGTCGAAGTAGACGCGTTTTGTTCATGGTCTGCATGCAGAATAAGAATAACGTCGAACGCCCGCGCCAGTACCGGATCAACGGTATATTCCATTACGGGGGAACCGAACATCATTTGCAGGAAATTCGAGGCATAATCGAGTTTGTTATTCGGATAGCGCTGCGGGCGCCCGATGGAATAGGTATAGCTGGCCGCGGCAATCATCGGCATCTTTCCAATCAGCCGCACGGCCGCAAGGTAGCGGCTGTCGGCATCGCTGATATCCATGACGTCGTGATAAAAAGCCGAAAGCGCCCCCACGACACCGACCATTATCGCCATGGGATGCGCATCTCGACGGAAACCGCGATAAAAAGTCATGATCTGTTCATGCAGCAGATTGTGCTGGTGCAGGAGATCCTGAAATTCTTTCAATGATTTTGCATCCGGCAATTCTCCACGCATCAGGAGATAGGCCACTTCGATAAAATTGGAAGAATCCGCCAGCTCCTCGATGGGATAACCGCGGTATAACAACACACCATTGTCACCGTCTACGAAAGTGATAGCGCTTTTACACGAGGCTGTGGAGCGGAAACCGGGGTCAAAAGCCAGCAAACTGTGGCGCGAATACAGAGTTTGGATATCCACGGCGCTGGGACCCAGATTTCCATCGAGTACCGGCAGACTGTTATCATTGGATACGTCTGAGATCACGGCATTGATATATTTAAGTGTCATGATTTCTACTCGCTTAATTTATGAAAAATCTTCGGGTTAACCATCTGTCATCTGGCAGTCAATCATCTTGTCAAATCTGTCCTGTCATGTCATCAGGACCTTTCGCAAATCCACTGAAGTACTGACTCCTGCAAGGTTTCGCCTGTCATGGTTTCCGCCCTTGGGTGATTATACAGGCATACAACGACTCCGCTTCTTCCCGGATGATCATGCACGATGCCCGCGAACGTACGTACATCACGCAGGCTCCCGTTTTAAGATGCACACGGCCTTCAAAAGAAGTATTATTGAAGCGTTTACGCAACGTTCCGCACAGCGATGATGGGGAGCGGTGATACGGACTTCGGCATGAAGGGTCGGAGCCAGGCGGTAAGCAACAGCTCCCCCATGGGGCGCGCGGAGATGGGTTCTTTGCGCGACAGTCCGGTCTCGGTTCGCGAGAAAAATAACCTTGATCGAGGACAAGATCGCCGCTGGCACTTGTCAGTCCCTCGGCGCGCAGCATGCGCAGATATGCGATACGGTGGCGCCACCGTATCCGGCCGGCAGCCAACACACGCCCAAAAGAAATAGCGTGATGGCTTTTCGTCTCAACACCGAAACCGAATCATCCATTTTTTTTCCACCAATTGGCAATTACTTCCCCGACCCGCGGATTTACGAGATAACCGTAGGAACGGTGCACGTTAAGACCCTGATCGTTTCGGAAATAATTGAAAATACCCTCGTGGATGTCGGTTATGGACGTGACAAGGCCCAGATCGAGCATTTCCCGGTAATCATCACGCAAGATCGGATCGAGCGCCGTCAGATCCCCCTGAGAGGCCAGATTGACCCAATGTCGGATGTTGTGAGGATAGCGTTTCAACCCTGTTGCTTTCGCGCCCCGCAAACGTTCTTGCGTGAATTTCATCCCCAGAGGGCTGCCAAGTGTCAGAAACAGATCGATATAACCTGAGATTTTCTCAAAATGCGACATCTCCCATAAAGCATCATATGCGATGACAGAACCCATGCTGTGACCAATAAGAAGAATTCGCTCGCCGTTGGCAAACATCTGGCGCAGGGGAACCTTGAGGATTTCGCGCACTTGTTCGCCGATTCCGCCTTCATTACTGAAATAACGGGCGGTTTCCTGAATCGTGCTCTTGACCGCCGGGTCCGGCAGCAGCGGAATTAGAAAATTAAACAGGTCCGCCAAGGTATAAAGCAGCCAGGCAAACCGCTGCCGGATTGACACAGCTTTCCGCACATCTTCCTTCGCAGGACCTGACTGCTTCAGCAGCGCTTCAATCCACGGCAGATCCTCTTCCACCGGTTTGTAGCTCCGATAATAAAGCCGGTTCCATGCCATAAGCATGAAAGTATCAGACTCTTTCTCGATAGCTTGGGCCACGGAGGGATCAGCTTGCTCGACGCCCCGCAGCAGGCAACGCAGCAGCAGCCGGCTATGATTTTCCGGCGCTGGCTTGGGATTTTTCCCGGGGACAAAGATGATGCGGTTGGCCATTTCCAGGAGGTAACTCACGGACACGTCGGGCTAACTATAATCCGCATAACCGTCAAGATACCAGACGCGCCAGGATAGGATACTTAGAACCTATCTTGCTCTGTTGAAAACCTAACCAAACCTGCTATTCCAATGCTA
>NZ_JBBDYL010000043.1:0-108890 GCF_040901545.1 Sulfuricaulis sp.
TGGTGCCGGTGGCCGGAGTCGAACCGACGACCTACTGATTACGAATCAGTTGCTCTACCAACTGAGCTACACCGGCCTCGTCAAATAGCTGCGGGCCGGAAGTATAAGCCGGTCCCGAGGGCGAACCAACAGATCGATTAATCGCGTCGTTAACAATTACTTTTCGGGACTCAGCCGCACGATTACATCGATTCCTTCAAGTTTGGAACCCGTGGGCAGTGGAGGAAGGCCGGATACGCGAATCTGATCGGCGCTGATGTCCGTCAGCGCGCCGGAAGCGACATCGTAGAAATGGTGATGCGGCTGCGTATTCGGATCGTAGAAAATCCGCGCCGGATCGGCGATCACCTCCCTGATCACCCTTTTTGCCGCAAACAGTCCCAGGGTGTTGTAAACCGTGGCTTTGGACACATGGCGATTTTCCGCATTCACCAAACGAAAAACGTCCTCCGCTGAAAGGTGCGCGCAGTGCTTGAACATCGTGCGCGCTATCAATACCCGCTGGGTTGTCGGCAGGATGTCATGCTGTCGCAGGAGTGCGGCCAAATCGGCGTCAGATGCGATTTTCAGCTCTGTCTTCATTTAGAATCATTTTAAATTAGTTGCCGAATATTGTCTAATTTTGAGGATTTATCTAAATGTTTAAGGTTAAATAGGGGAATATTATGTAACCGCAATGAAAATACATGAAATTAATGTCTATTGCGCATATCTGTCATCAATTTCACCATACCGCTCGTCTGCCGGTTAATGCCTTTCGTACCTCAATCTCACACGCTGCAACAAATATTCTTTCCATGGTGATGCCCAATTACCCTGACAATTCGCGGCAATTGCGGACTTTGGATCTGCGATTAAACTTAAATGAGTAGGGAAGGCTCAATTACCAAAATCCCTTGGTTTTGAGGCTGAAATGCAAGGTACCATGTATTACTGCCAGCAAACATCAGTAAATGAATCCCCAAAGGCATGTCCTTTTGTCTGCCAAATATCGCCGTTCGTCTGTCCGTATATGGCGGGCGTCATTCCGTTCGTCAGATACAAACGACCGTTTGTCGGTATCAGAGGTTTTACACTGGTTGAATTGATAGTGGTCCTCACGATTGCCGGAATCCTGGTGGCCATTGCTGGCCCTGCCATGCAGAGATTTGTTACCAGCAACCGGCTGACCTCGCAGGTTAACGATGTGATGGCCGACATTAACCTTACGAGAAGTGAGGCCATCAAGCGTGCCACCGATATGGTGATCTGTGTCTCCACAACCGGGACCAGCTGTGCCGTCGGCGGAAACTGGACCAACGGTTGGATCATCTTTTTTGTCTGCCCTACCCCCACCACGGACCCGGATTGTCCTGCCGGCACCAACCGAGTGATCAAAACACATGAAGCACTCACAAGCGGTAATCGGCTAACAGTAGAGCAAATTGTTGCCGCCACCAATACGCCTTCGGCCACGGATACGGTCACATACAGCCGCAGCGGTTCTTTTTCGACAGTAAACTTCAGGTATCGCTTCACGGTGTGTGATCCAGCCCGAAGAAACTCCCGAATCATCGATGTTTCGGTTCTCGGCCAAACAGCTATATCCAGTGGAACATGCGTATGACACATAAAGAAAAATTCAATATCGCCTTCCAACATCGGGGTTTCTCGCTCATCGAGGTTCTGGTGGCGCTGCTGGTTTTGTCAATTGGATTGCTGGGTCTGGCGGCGTTACAAACCACTTCTCTGCAGTACAACACGGGTTCGTACTTCCGTACTCAGGCTACTTTTCTTGCCTACGACATCATCGATCGCATGCGCGCGAACACCGCCGCCGTGGTCGACAGTGACAACAACGGCTATGACCAACCGACCACAACCAACGTAATACCACCCGTTAATTGCGACACAACCAATTGCACGAGCGCCCAACTGGCGCTCTACGATGTCAGAAAATGGTATGACAGAATCGTCGCCGTGCTGCCACAAGATGCCACAACCACTCCACCGACCATTCAGATAGACGCGAACAGGAGAGTGACTATAAGAATTAACTGGCAAGAACGGGATTTAACCAAGCGACAAGATTGGGTAATACAGTTATGAGGCCATTCCAACGCAATGCGAAAACGAACCGTGGCTTCAGCCTGGTGGAGCTGATGGTGGCGCTCACCCTGGGGCTGATCATCCTCTCGGCCGTATCCATGTTGTTCGTGAGCAGCAAGAAAACCTACACCAGTCAGGATCGTCAGGCGCGGTTACAGGAAAATTCACGCTTTGCCATGCATTTTATTGTCAAGGATTTGCGGTTGGCGGGTTATTACGGCTGCGTGGATGAAATCAATCCGGACACGGTCAACGTTACATTGAACAACCCGACGGGTTTCGTGAACAACGTCCAGATTCCGCTTGAAGGGCTGAATAACGCCACGGGTACCTGGTATCCCTCGGGCGATACCACGCTCCCGCCCGGAATCCTGCCGGGTACCGATGCCGTTACCGTTCGTTCCGCGGATGCCACCAGTTCGATATATATCGAAGCCGAAATGCCGAATTCCTCCGCAGTGCTAGATGTCAATTCCGTAGCCGGACTCAGTGTGGATGACATTATCATGGTATCGGATTGCGCCAGTGCCGATGTAATGCAAGTGACCCAAGTGATCAATCAAGGAACCGGAACGCTGAAGGTTCAGCACAATCCCGGCGGTGCCAGTCCACCGGGAAATTCCACCCAAAAACTGAGCAAAGCCTACAGCCCCTCCACCGACGGGCAGGGGACACGGGTAATGAAATTTACTACCAAGCAATATTTCATCGCGACGGGAGCCAGCGGCAACCCGGCCTTGTTTCGCAAGGATAACAATGCCGCGGCGGTTGAGTTGGTTGACGGCGTTGAAAACATGCAAATCCTGTACGGCAAGGATACCGATGGCGACAAGGTGCCCAACATTTATCTCGCGGCCGGCGCGGCCGGTGCCGCCGGTCTCGGTCTCCAGTCAGCCGCGGACTGGTCGAGCGTCGTCAGTGTCCGTATCGGCATTCTCGCCAGAACCGTCAGCGACAAGGACACCGATGTCGACACTAACTCATATGATGTCGATGGTAATTGTGCCATAGCAGCACCTAAAACAGATCCGTGCTACGAAACTCCTGCACAGAATGATCACCACAAACGCCGCGTATTCCAGGCCGTGGTCCATTTTAGAAACCTATGATGAACAGGCATTCCATATTACTCAATAACATCCCGGCGCTGCATCGAGCGGGGAGCCAGCTTGCCGTTCCGGTGAGCCGGTACCAGCGCGGCACCGCGCTCATCATGAGCATGGTTATCCTGCTGATCCTCACCCTTCTGGGAATAACCGCCATGGGCACGTCTTCGCTGGAAGAAAAAATGTCCGGAAACACGCAGGAAATCACCCGCGCCTTCGAGTCCGCGGAATCGGGCCTGATCGAGTGGTCGAACACGCCGGGCAGCATCGTCCTCCAAGGCGTGACAACCAGCCCGAAGTACGCATATGGAAATTACGGCAGCGCCGTCGTTACCAGCAAATTTATTCAAATGACCCCGCCAAAACGGGGTTCCGGCTACGGCAGCAATTTCGAGGCCGCCAATTTTGAGCAGGCTAGCACCGGCACCACCGTGGTCGGCGCCAAAGCCGTAATCCATCAGGGCCTGGCCCAGATCGTACCCAAGGCCAATTAAGTTCATTACGCAACAGGCAGGTAAGTGATATGACTACAGATCTCCATTCCATCAAACGTATTTTCCGCGCCCTGTTGGCTGGGGCATTGGTTGCTTTATCGGGCGTCCAGCCCGTTAATGCCAAGGATACGGATATCTATCTGCTTGCGCCAACGACCTCCACGGATGACAAACCGAACATCATGATCATCCTCGACAATTCGGGGAGCATGAACACGACCATCAGCAGCACGCGGCCGCCCTACGATCCCGCAATCGATTACTGCACCGGCGATCTCGACACACTGACGGGTGTTGCGGGCGCGAATGGCGGCAAACCCAGCAACTGCTCAAGCATCGGGGGCCGGATCTACTGGTCATTCAATGCCAGCCCGCCGAGCATGAGCTCCAGCCAGTGGTTCACGGATACCAAGAATGAATGCCTGGCCTCGCTCGATCCCGCTTCGGGCCTCGCCGCCTCCGGCAGATTCGCCGGGACAAAAATCGCGCGCTGGCATGGCCTCGGCAGCACTGCCAACCGTAACTGGAAAACGCTGTCGGGTAAAACCGACAGCAACATCACTTTTGTGGATTGCCAGGCCGACGGAACGACGGATGGACAAACCGCGGGGGATAACACGTTTCCACGCGACTCAACCAGCATTGCCTATACCTCCACTTCGAGCCAGGCTTTCAACTGGAACGGATTTACTAGTTCCGCTTCGCCGACGCTGTTTACGGCGAACTACATGAACTACTGGCATAACTCCGCGCTGCTGGTAACGCTCACGCGCATGGACGTGGCCAAAGCCGCGGTCAAAAACCTGATTGACGCCAATATTTCCGTGCGTTTCGGATTGATGGCCTTCAACAATAACAATCAGACCCCGCATGGCGGGCGTGTGCTGATGCGTATCGACAACATGGACAACGCCCGGCGTACCGCGATGAAGAACATCGTGGACAGCCTGTCACCAGACACGTTCACCCCGTTGGCGGAAACGTTATGGGAGGCCTATCGCTACTTCGCCGGCCTGTCTGTCACCTACGGAAACCCGTCACCGGAGCAGACACCACACCAGGATTCCTGTGCCCAGAACACCTCGAACGCCGCGTGCGATAACGGCGGTTATTACGACGCCATCGCCGCGGGTTTGCCGGCGTACAACGACGGCACCTACATCTCTCCCTACAAATTCGGCTGCCAGGCGGCATACATCATCTATGTGACCGACGGTGACCCGACCAACGATACGGACGCCAATGGAAGCAGCCGCATCACCGGCCTGGCGGGGCTTAGCGTCTGCGACGGTTCCAGCTGCCTGGATGACCTTGCCGGATGGATGCGCAACAACGATGTCTACAGCGGCCTGCCCAGTCCTCAAGTCGTCAAGACCTATACTATCGGTTTCGGCACGGGCATTTCCGCCGCCGGCCTGGCGCTGTTGCAGGATACGGCGACGGAAGGCGGTGGCACGTATTTTCCCGCGGAAGATTCCGATAAGCTTTCGATAGCGCTCCAGAGCGCGATCAACGAGATCACGGAAGTGGATACCTCCTTCTCCGCGCCCAGCCTGTCGGTCAACGCGTTCAACCGGCTGTTCAACCGCGACGATATCTACTTCGCGCTGTTCAATCCTTCCAGCACCCAAGCCTGGGACGGCAATCTCAAGAAGTTCAGACTGTGCAACAGTTCCGACGTAACCGCTTTCGGTTGTGTTTTCGGCGAAGTTATTGACGTGAATAATGTCGCCGCCATCGATACGTCGATTGACCCAACGACAGGCAAACCGAGGAACAAAATCAAAGATACCTCCGTGAGCTACTGGGGCAGCACCGCAGACGGTTCGGATGTCACCAAGGGCGGGGCCGGCGCGAAAATCACGGATAACACCAAGGTGCCCCGCACGCTGCATACCTATCGCGGCAGCTATAGCGGCCTGACCGCCTCGTCTCCGGCCACCCCGGTGACAATTGTCGCCACCTCGGGCAACTCCGTGTACGACGTCGCCATCAATGATCCGACGATCCTCGGTCTAACGGACACCAGCGGCAGCCCCTCCACCACCAATGCCGCCGACACGGCGGAGGTCGCCACACTTATCAAATGGATGCGTGGTCAGGATGCATACGATGATGACGCCGACGGCAACACGGATGAAAGCCGGGTGTGGAACTTTGCCGATCCGCTGCACAGCCGGCCGGTGGCATTCAGCTTCGGCGCCGAATTGTCAGCCGGGGTTCCGGATCCGAACAAGCCGGTCATCAAACTGATCGTGGGCACCAACGACGGCTTGGTGCGCATCATCAATAACAGCACCGGCGTGGAAGAATGGGCGTTTATCCCGAACGAGCTGCTGAAATACCAGCGCGATTTGTCGCAAAACAACAATGGCGACCATATCTACGGAATGGACGATTCGCCGGCGTTCCTGGTCATTGATATCGACCACGATGGCATGATCGAACCGGCCGATGGCGACAGGGTGTATATGTTCATCGGCATGCGCCGTGGCGTGGTCGATCCGGCGACGAATCGCGGTAATATCTACGCCTTCGATCTCACGCCCGCGGCCACGATGACCCTGCAAACCGACACGGTCACGCCCAAGCTGATCTGGGTCATCCAGGGTGGCGTCGGGAATTATGCCCAGCTTGGCCAGACCTGGTCGCGTCCACTGGTCGCGCGCATCCGCGCCAAGTGCAGTCCGCCCAGCGCTTGCGATGACGGCGATCCGGCCACCAATGACAGTGAATCCAGAATGGCGCTGATCTTCGGCGGGGGCTATGACATCAACCAGGACAACAACATCCCGGCCGGTACGGATCTCATGGGCAACGCCATCTATATCGCCGATCCGTTCACGGGTCAGCGGTTATGGTGGGCCAGCAGTGACACCGGGGCCGCGCTGGTGCTTCCCAAGATGCAATTCAGCATTCCGTCTGAGGTAACCGCCCTGGATACCAACGGTGACAAGTCAGTCGACCGCCTGTACGTCGGTGACACCGGCGGGCAGCTGTGGCGCATCGATCTGGGAGACCAGATCGGCGCCGTCAGTGACGGCTCATCGGGCTATATGTTCGCCGACATCGGTTGCGACAGCACCAGCACCACGCAGCGGGTGCATGACGCCGCCGGCGCCTGTCCGGTCGGGGCCACTATCCAGGGCATGCGGAAATTCTTCTATCCGCCGGACGTGGCGCAGGTCAAGGACGGTCTCTACTCAAGCAATGAGAACTACGACCTGGTGGCCATCGGTTCGGGTGACCGCGAGGATCCGCTGGATCTGCTGACCTCGAAGCCTACCGCGGATTTCCCCGTCCATAACCGTATCTACGCCTTCCGGGATTACGACTACCGGTCGGGCGCCCCAACGACCACGCCGACGACGCCGATCACGGAATTCGTGATGTACGACGCGACGGCGGACAATTTGGGAACGCTCACAGGCGCGGCGCTCCAGAACGAGATTGACACGAAAGTCAAAAACAGCAAGGGGTGGTTTATCGATCTCGTGGAGCCGAGCAACGTCACCCTGTTGAACGGCCTGAGCTCGACCTGGGCGGGAGAAAAAGTGCTGGCGAAACCCATCATTTTTGACGGCGTGCTGTTCGTCACCACGTTCTTTCCCGCCAACCAGAATACGGTAACGTCCGCCTGTTTGCCGAATGAAGGCGAAGCGCGTACCTACGCCCTGAAATACCTGACCGGTGAGGCCAATTACGATCTGGACAATGATGGATCGATCGAGCGGTTTGCCGTGGTGGGCGGTGGTATCCCGTCCGAAGTCGTCATTGTCATCCGTGACGGTGGCGTAACCGGCCTGGTGGGTACCAGCGGTGGCGCGGGAGCCGTCTCTGTCGGCGGTTCGCCACCCCGATACAAGACATTCTGGTGGGATGAATAGTCTAAAATAGTATCAATGATGTTCGCTGCAGCCATCTCCTCCGCGCGCGGAGGAGATGGCTTTTTAAGCGCATGCCTTTGTCCGGAGAGCTACAGAATGAAACGCGCATCCTCTAACGGCTTCACGCTCATCGAAATGATGATTGTGGTGGTGATTATCGGCGTACTCGCCAGCATCGCCTATCCCGCCTACAACCGATATTCCACGCAAACACGGCGCTCCGACGCCAAGATTGCCTTGACTCAGGCCGCGAGTTCACAGGAACGGTTTTACTCGGATTGCAACTGGTATGCCACCAATCTTACCGGTGCACGTGCCTGCGGAGCCGCACCGGCAGATGTGAATGCAAGACTCAATCTTCCGGCCACTTCACCCGATGGGCATTACACTTTTTTACCCATAACCGCCGGTAACATTGCCGGCGGTTGTGCCACGTTCTCCTGCGGTTACACTATCACCGTCACGCCAACCGCCGGTGGACGTCAAGTCGGCGACGGGGCGTTCCGGATCGATGCCCTCGGGACGAAACAGTGGGATCGCAATAACAGCGGCACATTCGATGCCAATGAGAACACCTGGGGGAAGTAAATTAATATTACGCTGAAGCTAAACGGGCATCGTTGCTGACAACGCTCATCAAGTCTGGATACGCAATTCCTTCGGCACGGGAAACACGACCGATTCAATCCTGGCCCCCTCTTCCTCGATAATTTCCGCCCCCCATTCGCGCAAATGCGCGATCACCTGCTGTACCAATTGCTCCGGTGCCGAGGCGCCGGCGGTCAATCCCACTTTTTTAGCGTCTGTGAGCCATTCGCACTGAATATCCTCAGGGCCGTCAATCATGTAGGCGTGCACCCCGAGCACTTCCGCCACTTCACGCAGACGGTTGGAATTAGAGCTGTTGGGCGAGCCCACGACCAGCACCACGTCGACCCTTTTGGCGAGCGCCTTGACGGCATCCTGGCGGTTTTGCGTGGCGTAACAGATATCGTCTTTCTTCGGCCCCTTGATGTAGGGGAAACGCGCGCGCAGCGCCGTGACGATTCGCGCCGTGTCGTCCATGGACAGCGTGGTCTGGGTTACATAAGACAGATTAGATTCATCCTGCACGCGTAATTTGGCGACGTCTTCCACCGATTCGACGAGGTGCATGCCCCCGTCAGCCTGCCCCATCGTGCCCTCCACTTCAGGATGTCCCGCGTGGCCGATCAGAATACATTCCGTCCCGTTGCTGCGGTGACGGACCACTTCCATGTGCACCTTGGTGACCAACGGGCAGGTAGCATCGAATATGCGCAACCCCCGCTTTGCGGCCTCGTCCCGCACCGCGCGGGAAACACCGTGGGCACTGAAGATGACCGTCGCGCCGGAGGGAATCTGCTCGAGCTCATCGACAAACACCGCCCCTTTCGTGCGCAGATCGTCCACCACGAACCGGTTATGCACCACTTCGTGACGCACGTAGATGGGCGCGCCGAACATTTCGAGCGCGCGTTCGACGATTTCAATGGCGCGATCCACGCCGGCACAGAAGCCACGGGGGTTGGCTAAATAGACCTGCATGCGGCAATAATACCCTGTTTTCCAAACGTAATCAGCGTGCTGAAATTACCTGAGGTTGAATTAAACCGCGGAAAGCATTCTGCCGGCCGTAACGAAATACGCCCGGCATAGCCGGGCGTATGTTGGATAAAAACGGTTTACTTTTTCCTGGCGGGGACAGTCGAAATGACCGGCTTGCTGGCTTTATGGTCATCCTGACACTTCAGCATGCATGTTTCATAGGCCAGGCTATCCTGGTGTACCTTGCAACCACTCTGACAAAGCCTGACGGGATCCTCAGCTTTGTCTTTAGGAGAATCCGCCGCCCCGGCCGGCATGGAAATCAAGGCCCATCCAGCCACGGCAAGAATAGTCAGAATAATATTACGCATTTGCCGAAACTCCCATGTGAAAATAAATTTTATGATTAAAGTATTTGATTCAGTTGGTGAAATCCAACTCTATTGAGTCTAGCTCCAGAAAAACCTGTGTCCACCACAAGACGACCGGCGGCAAGCCGGGATTGAATTTCAAGATTTTCCCCGACCGTACAAACCAAGCGCATCGATTACCAGAAATACCGCGCCCACGGTAATCGCCGAGTCCGCGACATTAAACGCCGGCCAATGCCAGGCGCGGTAGTACATATCAATGAAATCAATAACATAACCGTGAATAAGGCGATCGGTGAGATTACCCAAGGCGCCGCCCAATATCAGCATCAACCCCAAGGCAAGCAGCAATTCCCTGCGATGCAATCGCGAGATCATCCACAGAATAAAAATACTGGCAATCACGGCAACAAATATGAAAAAAGCATTCTGCCAGCCGTCGGCGCCACTCAGGAAACCGAACGCCGCACCGGTGTTGTGGACGAGCACCAAATTCAGGAATGGGGCGACTTTAACCTCACCCTGTCGCAGCAGGTAATCCGTGGCAAGGTATTTTGTCAGCTGATCGAAGACATAGACAACCAGGACAACCCATGAAAGCCGCCACATCAAGCGTAACTCCGCGCTTCACCGGCGCCGACGACATTCTGCACGCATCGTCCGCAAATTTGGGGATGCTCCTTGTTCGCACCCACGTCCTCGCGGTGATGCCAGCAGCGGATACACTTGGGGTAAGTGGATGGCGCGACCCGAAGCGTCATTCCTTTTATTTCCGTTTCGACAGCATTGGATTTATTCTCCGGCAAAGGATGTAACCGTACATAAGAGGTGATAAACACAAAACGCAGTTCGTCACCCAGCCGCCGCAAGCGTTTCTGCCAGGATTCATCGCAATAAATATCCACTTCCGCATCGAGGCCGGAACCGATGTCACCAGCCACACGCAATTTTTCCAGTTCCCTGGCCACTGCCTGACGCACGGTCATGACGTAGTTCCAATAGGAACGATCGACGGCGGCGTCATCGATAACCGGAAACGAATGCCATGTTTCCAGGAACACCGAGGCGTTTTTCCTTTCCGGCATGTGGTGCCAGATTTCTTCCGCCGTGAACGACAGCACCGGGGCAAGCCAGCGAACCAAGGCCTCGAGGATATGAAACATGGACGTTTGCGCCGAGCGCCTTCCGCGGCTGTTGGTCGGCATGGTGTACATCCGGTCCTTGAGGATATCGAGATAAAATCCGCCCATGTCGACGACGCAGAAGTGATGCACCTTCTGGTAAATCAGATGAAACTGAAACTTTTCGTAGGCCCCGAGAATTTCGTTCTGCAAATCGTGCGCGCGCTGCAGCGCCCACTGATCAAGAGCAAGCATGTCATTGACAGGCAATTGCCGCGTCTCGTCAAAGCCGGAAAGATTCGCCAACAGATAACGCGCGGTATTGCGGATGCGCCGATAAGAATCAGCCATGCGTGTCAGGATCTCGTCGGAAATGTTCATTTCGGCGCTGTAATCCGTCGCCGCCACCCACAGGCGCAATATATCCGCGCCCATGACTTTAATAACCTTCTGCGGAACAATGACGTTGCCCATCGACTTGGACATTTTTCTGCCCCGGGCGTCGACGGTGAAACCATGCGTCAGCACCCCCTTGTACGGCGCGCGCCCGTGCATAGCTACCGAAGTCAGCAGCGATGACTGAAACCAGCCGCGGTGCTGATCCGAACCTTCGAGATACAGATCGGCGGGAAACTGCAATTCCGGACGGCGCTCCAGCACACTGGCATGCGTCACGCCGGAATCGAACCAGACATCGAGCGTATCCCCGGTTTTTATGTAATTCGCCGAATCCGTGCCGAGGAGGTCCTCCGGTTTCAGGTCAAACCAGGCATCAATGCCGCGTTTTTCCACGCGTAAAGCCACTTCCTCGATCAACCGGCTGGTATCCGGGTGGATCCGGCCTGTCTGCCGATGAACGAAGAGTGGAATGGGGACGCCCCAAGCGCGCTGGCGGGAAATACACCAATCGGGGCGGTTATCCACCATGCCCTGAATACGCGCCTGGCCCCATTCAGGAACCCAATGAGTGGCGGCGATGGCGCGCAAGGCCGGCTCGCGCAACCGCTCCATGCTGATAAACCATTGCGATGTCGCGCGAAAAATGATGGGGGTCTTGTGGCGCCAGCAATGCGGATAGCTGTGGTTCACGGCCGTCACGTGCAGCAACGCCCGCCGCGCCTTGAGCACCTCGATGACATGATCGTTGGCCTTGAGCACATGTTCGCCGGCAAAAATGTCGGTGCCGGGAAGAAACTTGCCGTCATCGCCGACCGGGTTGTCCACCGCAAGCCCGTAGCACTCGCCGACAACGTAGTCCTCCAGCCCGTGTCCCGGGGCGGTATGCACCGCGCCGGTGCCGGCGTCGGTTGTCACGTGATCGCCGAGAATGATCGGGACCTCGCGCGTGTAAAACGGATGTTTCAGCTTTACGCCTTCCAGGTCCTTGCCGAGGCAGTTGGCGATCACGCGGTAATTTTCGATCCCGCACCGCCCCATCACATCCTTGACCAGAGGTTCAACGATGATCAGCCGCTCGTTGCCTTGCGGTCCGTTGCATTGCAGTATCACGTACTCCAGGTCCGGATGCAGGGCAACCGCCTGGTTGGCGGGAAGCGTCCACGGGGTTGTAGTCCAGATGACGACGCTCAAGGGACCCTCGCCGCTGTGTCCCGGCACGTGCTCACAACGCGCGAGCAGTGACGCCGGATCGACCGCGGTGAAACGCACGTCAATCGCCGGAGAAGTCTTGTCGATGTATTCCACTTCCGCCTCGGCCAGCGCGGAACCGCAGTCACTGCACCAATGCACCGGCTTGTGACCGCGCACCACGTGACCGTTGGCAATGATGCGCCCGAGCGCACGGATAATGTCGGCCTCAACGGCAAATTCCATCGTCAGATAAGAATGATCCCAGTCGCCGACCACGCCCAGTCGGATAAAGTCCTCGCGCTGTCGAGCTATCTGTGACTGGGCGTATTCGCGGCAGGCCTGGCGGAATTTAGCAGGCTCCACGACAACGCCCGCCTTGCCGATTTTTTTCTCAACGGCATGTTCGATGGGCAGCCCATGACAATCCCAACCCGGCAGATAAGGGGAATCGAATCCGCTCAGGATCCTGGATTTAACGATGATGTCCTTGAGCACTTTGTTGACCGCATGCCCGATGTGAATATCGCCGTTGGCATACGGCGGACCGTCGTGCAGGACAAATTTCGGACGGCCCCGACCCTGCTCGCGCAATTTTTTGTAGAGATCAATTTCCTGCCAGCGCTTGAGCACTTCCGGCTCACGCGTGGCAAGATTGGCCTTCATGGGAAAGCCGGTCTGCGGGAGATTTAGCGTGTGCTTGTAGTCATTCACCAAAACACCTTGGGAATATCAGGCGGTTTTCTCGCGGAAGTCGTCATTCTGTCGCCGAGGATGATAATCCCGGAAAAAACGGCGCACATCCATCACATCCTTTTCAATCCACCGGCGCAATTCATCGAGCGAGTCAAATTTCTTCTCATCGCGAAACTTGTGAAGGAAATTGACATGTACGTATTCGCCATATATTTCTTCATTGAAATCCAGCAGAAACACCTCGAGTAACGTGCGCGTGCCGCCCACCGTCGGCCGCGTGCCGATGTCGGCGGCGCCGGCAACCGGTTCGGTTTTCAGGCCGAAAACCTCCACGGCGAATATGCCCTTGATCGGGGTTGCCTGGCGGTGCAGGTGAATATTCGCCGTCGGAAAACCAAGCGTGCGTCCAAACTTGTCGCCGTGCGCCACGCGCCCGCACATGCGGTACGGACGCCCCAGCAGTTTCTCCGCCTTGGCCAGGTCGCCGTCCGCCAGCGCGGCGCGGATGCGCGTGCTCGAGACGCGTTCCCCGTCAATCGTCACGGTGTGCATGTTGACGACCTGGAAACCGTACTGCCGGCCGGCCGCCGCCAGCATGTCAAAGTCCCCGCGGCGTTTGTGGCCGAAACGAAAATCATCCCCCACGACGAGATAGCGGATATCCAGCCCGTCAACCAGCAGGCGCCGGACGAATTCATCCGGCTGCATGGCGGAAAAGTCAGCGGTGAAACGCAGGCACAACACCCGATCCACGGAAAAACGCCGCAGCGCCTGCAGTTTTTCACGCAGGCGCGTCAGCCGCGGAATGGCGTCATCCGGCTGAAAAAACTCCTGGGGTTGCGGTTCAAACAGGATAACCTGGGTGGGAAGGCCAAGCTCCTCGCCTTTTTCCGCCAGTTGGCCGATCACCGCCTGATGGCCGAGATGGACACCGTCGAAATTTCCGATCGTGGCGACACATCCGCGATGTCGCGGCTTGAGGTTATGCCACCCGCGTATGAACTCCATGGGATCGTTCAGGTTATTACATTGGACAAACGGGGAAGGTTACCGTCTCGGGAACGCCAGAACAAGCGGCCGGGCGGTGGAGTGTCAGAGATGGGCCCAGTCCGGATCGATTTCCTCGATGATGTCCTGCAACGCGCGACGCGAGCCGAAACCTTCATGATAGCTGTGGTAGTGGCTGATGCGCAGTTCCGGAAATTTCCAGCAGAGATACCCGTCACCGGTGTCGAAATCCGCCAGCCACAGTCCCTTGACGACAAGTCCCAGCCGCTCCATCTTGCCCATCCAGCGCCGGACGATGACTTCATACTGTTTTTCCACCTTGCGAGTCAGGGGATTGCTGGGCAGCATGGACTCCAGCGCGGTGCGGACGGGTTCCAGTTCGCGGTAGGCGTCCTCCGTAATCTTCCAGACGAGCGGAAACAGTTCTTCTGCCTCCGACAACGTGAACACGCGCGGATCGTTGCACGCCGAAATCTGGTAAATCTGTGCTGCGTTCGTCATCCGTCTACGTCCCCTCACCCTTCTTAAGCAGTAATTGTGCCAATCGTACACCGATAGCCAATACGGTCAATAAATACACTACGGCGCCCGTGACAATCCATATTGACAAACGGTATGCCCTTTGCCAGCCGGATGCCTGCAGCCAGTAGTCGATATCTCCCGTGCCCCAGTAAAGCACCATTCCCATAACGACGCTGGCAAAAAAAACGCGCGCGAGGAACAACCACCATCCCGGTAACGGGTAATAAATATTTCTTCGACGCAAAATGAAAAAAAGCATTCCGGCATTTAGGAAAGCGGCCAGAGAAATCGCGAGCGCGAGACCCACGTGCTTGAGCGGCGCCACCAACAGCAAACTCAAGATAATATTGACACCCATGGCCAGCGCACCGATGCGCATGGGTGTTTTCGTGTCTTGACGTGCATAAAAACCCGGTGCCAGCACCTTGATCAGGATAAATCCCAGCAAACCGAATGCAAACGCCATCAGCGCATTGGCGCTCATCACCACGTCGTTCGCGCTGAATGCACCGAAATGAAAGAACGTGGCCAATAGCGGTGCCGCGAGCACCACCAGCGCCACACTGGCCGGCACCGCAATCAGGAAAACCCATCTCAAGCTCCAGTCAAGCAATTGAGAAAATTCTTCATGCGAATTCCGCGTATACTGGCGCGCCAGGCTCGGCAAGATCACGGTGGCCAGTGCGATGCCGAAAACACCCAGCGGGAATTCCATCAACCGGTCCGAATAATAAAGCCAAGAGACGCTGCCCGTTATCAGGAATGACGCCAGCAGCGTATTCACCAGCAAGTTGATTTGCGCGACCGAGACGCCGAATATCGCCGGCAACATTAGCTTGAAGACCTTCGAGACCCCGTCATGGCGTGTGCGTGTAGTAAAACGCGGGCGCGGCAGCATTTTGATCCGGCGCAGAAACGGAATCTGAAACAGCAACTGTACGACTCCGGCAATGAACACGCCCCAGGCGAGCGCCACCACCGGCTCGTCGAAACGCGGTGCCAGCCACACGGCAGCGCCGATCAGCGAAAGATTGAGCAACACCGGCGTGAAGGCGGCGGCTCCGAATCGGCCGTATGTATTAAGAATGCCGGCTGCCATGGCCACCAACGAGATGAAAAAAATATAAGGAAAAGTGATGCGCAGCAGCTGGACAGTGAGGTCGTATTTGTGCGGTTCGCCGACAAAGCCCGGCGCCAGGATCATCACCAGGATCGGCGCGGCGATGATCCCAACCAATGTGATCACGAACAGGATCAGGCCGAGGATTCCGGCCATGTTGTCGACAAACTCGCGCGTTTGTCCGCCATCCTCCTTGGTCCTGTATTCGGCAAACACGGGCACGAAGCTCTGGGAAAACGCGCCTTCGCCGAAAATACGCCGCAGGAAATTGGGAATGCGGAAGGCAACGTAGAAGGCATCCGCGGCGACGCCGCTTCCGGCGCCGATGAGACCGGCAAACAACATGTCCCGAATGAGCCCGGTAATCCTCGATAACAGTGTCATGCTGCCGGTGACAGCCGTGGATTTCAGGAGTTGGCGGCTCACGGGCGAAGCGGGGTTGTCGCAGAGACACTTAACGTATCTCTGCGCCGCTGAGCGCCCGGCCACGGATGGCCGGGCTGGGGACTATCGAAGTCATGATCCCGCGCCATGGATGGCTTGTAAGCTGGTCAGAGTGTGAGAGCGATAATACAGGATGTCACCGGGCTGCCCCAACCGCTGTCGCGCCCCCTGAATAACGCCGGATAAAACGCCGGCGGGATTGACAAACATGTCTGAAATAAGCATAGTTGCGCGCTTTTCGAGGCGTTCCCAGGAGAACTGTTTTGGCCAATACCGCACAGGCAAAGAAACGCGCTCGCCAGGCAGAGACGCATCGCGCGCGCAACACCGGGCAACGTACCGAGCTGCGCAGCCAGATCAAGAAAGTCCGCACGGCAATCGCCGCCAAAGACAAGGTTGTCGCACAGCAGGCATTCCGCGAAGCGGGCTCCGTCATTGATCGCATGGTCGGAAAAGGCCTGTTGCACAAAAATGCCGCAGCGCGTTACAAAAGCGGGCTCAATCAGCAATTGCGAACGCTGACGTAATACTAAAAGCAGTAGCAAAACATAAAAGGCCGGAGACACCGGCCTTTCAATCAACTCCCCGCGAATAACAACACCACAGAGGCCACCGTGGCCTTCGATTATTTTTTCTTACGAATCTCCTGTCTACTTGACAACACCAGTCCTCGTTGTTTCAGGCAGGGGAATTATTCCGGTTACAACACGACCATGTTGTCGCGATGGATCAATTCAGGTTCATCCACATACCCAAGGATGGATTCAATCTTGTCGCTGGCCTTGCCGATGATGCTCCCCGCTTCTTCCGAGTTGTAATTCACCAGGCCGCGCGCCACTTCGCGCCCTTCGGGATCGAGACAGGAGACAATTTCCCCGCGTGTGAACCTGCCGTCGACTGCCTTCACCCCGACCGGCAGCAGGCTTTTGCCTCCTTCACGGATAACCTTCGCGGCGCCCGCGTCGAGTTTCAAGCTGCCGGCCACCCGCTCGTGGCCGGCCAGCCACTGCTTGCGCGCCGCTACGCGTCCCTGCACAGCCTTGAGATGGGTACCCAAAGCTTCCCCGTTCAGCACACGTTGAATCACGTTCTCAACCCGGCCCGATGCGATTACCGTGGAGGCACCCGAGTGAGCGGCCTTTTCCGCCGCGAGAAGTTTGGTGCGCATCCCTCCGCGGCCGAGCGTTCCCGATGCGCCGGCCATGGAAAGCAACTGGCGATCGCCGGCGACGCCTTCGTAAACCAGCTTGGCATCCGGATCCCGCCGGGGATCGTGGTCATAAAGCCCATGCTGGTCCGTGAGAATGAGCAGCAAATCGGCTTCCACAAGATTGGCAACCAGTGCCGCCAGGGTATCGTTGTCGCCAAAACGGATTTCTTCCGTGGCAACCGTATCATTCTCGTTTACCACCGGAACCACGCCCAGAGTCAGCAGCGTACGCAAAGTGCTCCGGCCGTTGAGATAGCGCTGGCGATCCGCGAGATCATCGTGGGTCAGCAGCACCTGTGCGGTGTGCAGTCCATGGCGCTGAAACGCGGCTTCATAAACCTGGACCAGGTTCATTTGCCCGACGGCCGCCATCGCTTGCAACTCAAAAAGCGCATGCGGGCGAACCGTGCGGCCCAGCCGCTGCATTCCGGCCGCCACGGCGCCGGATGTCACCAGCACGACTTCAAGACCGCGCGCGCGAAACTGCGCCAGCTGCGTGACCCAATCCTGAATGCCTTCATGGTTTAATCCCTGGCCATCGCGAGTCAGCAGTGCGCTGCCGATTTTAACCACGAGACGGCGGATATTCTTAAGCGATGCGCGCGCGGCGTTACCCATTTCGCGTCACCGTTCTTTGCTTGGTTTTCTTTTTCATATTTTCCAGCCGCTGCATCAGGGACATGGCCAGTTCGCGGCAACCTTCGCGGTTGATCGCGGAGATTCTATACACCGGACCTTTCCATTTCAGCTTTTTGACCAACCGGCTCACACGCAACTCGCGTTCATTGTCGGGCAGCAGGTCCATTTTATTCAGCACCAGCCAGCGTTCGCGCCGGTGCAGTTTACGGGATATTCCCGGCTTTTTAGCGCCCGAAACTTTCCCGCGTTCGGGACCCGCGCCAAATTGTCTCAGTTCGGCTGCAATCGCCTCGATGCCCGCCACGGGATCGGTGGCCGGCTCAAATGGTGCCATGTCCACCATATGCAGCAGGATCCGCGTGCGCGCCAGGTGCCGCAGAAACCGGTGACCGAGACCCGCGCCTTGGGCAGCACCTTCGATGAGACCCGGCAAATCAGCAACCACGAAGTTTCGACCCGGTTCGATAGGTACCACACCCAAATGCGGATGGAGCGTGGTGAAGGGATAGTCGGCGACCTTGGGACGTGCCTCCGACACCGCGCGCAGAAATGTTGACTTGCCGGCATTGGGCAATCCGAGCAAACCGACATCCGCGAGCACCTGAAGTTCAAGCGCCAATTCGCGGTGTTCTCCGGGACGGCCGGGGATGGTCCGCCGTGGGGACCGGTTGGTGCTCGATTTGAAGCGCGTATTTCCCAAACCACTCTTGCCGCCGTGTGCCACGAGCAGGGTCTCGCCGTCATGGGTAATTTCTCCAATGAGTTCCTCTGCCTCGGCATCCATCACCCGCGTGCCGAGGGGAACCGGAATATAAAGATCTTCACCGGATTTTCCGGTGCAATTACCTCCGCCGCCCTTGGCTCCGTTCGCGGCGCGATAAACGCGCGTGTGGCGAAAGTCGACCAGGGTATTCAGCGCCTCCCGGCCGATAAGGAAGACGCTGCCGCCGTTTCCTCCGTCACCGCCGTCCGGCCCGCCGCGGGGAACAAATTTTTCGCGCCGGAAAGATAGCGCGCCGTTCCCGCCGTGGCCGGCCTCGACGCGTATGGTCGCTTCATCAACAAATTTCATATCACTTTTCCACCATCGAGACCGCAGTGTACAAATAAAAAACCCCGCCATGTTGCCAGGGCGGGGTTAGGCGATGCGAACGTAAGGTAAGCGTTTCAGCCCGGGACGATGCTTACCGTTCGGCGGCTCCGCGGCCCCTTGATTTCGAATTGTACCCGTCCATTTACCTTGGCGAACAGTGTATCGTCTTTGCCGATACCGACATTGGTTCCCGGATGAAATGCGGTGCCACGCTGGCGAACGATGATATTGCCCGCCAGGACCTGTTCGCCGGCGTAACGCTTGACACCGAGCCGTTGAGCCTGGGAATCCCGACCATTGCGCGAGCTGCCACCTGCTTTTTTATGTGCCATAAAAAATTTTCTCTGTATTTTAGTATTACTTGATGCCCGTAATTTCCAGTTCGGTGTAATACTGACGATGACCCGTGGTCTTGCGATAATGCTTACGCCGGCGCATCTTGAACACCCGGATCTTCTCGCCGCGACCGTGGCTTTTCACCTTGGCGGTGACTGTCGCTTCGCTCAAAATCGGATTGCCAACACGCACCCCCTGGTCATCGCTCACCATGAGCACCTGGTTAAGGTCCACGGATTGTCCTTCGGTGACATCGAGTTTCTCAACCTGGATGATGTCCCCCGGTGAAACCCGGTACTGCTTGCCGCCGCTCTCGAACACCGCGTACATGAATTCAGCTCCTGGAGATAACTTAGCGTAAAAATACGCTTAATTGCCGCTAAAAGGGCGGCAATTCTAACGATTAGCGCTTATCAGGTCAAACCCCGACTGCTTGACGGGTTTAAACC
The DNA here is from genome assembly GCF_040901545.1 of Sulfuricaulis sp. Taxonomy (GTDB): domain Bacteria; phylum Pseudomonadota; class Gammaproteobacteria; order Acidiferrobacterales; family Sulfurifustaceae; genus Sulfuricaulis. The sequence goes on from NZ_JBBDYL010000043.1 coordinate 19,738, forward strand.
CAGCCCCTAGCATGCCGCCGAACCCAGACCACCATGAAATCCATGGATTTTGAAGCCATCAAGGCCCTCGCCCAGGGCGAGCTGCGGGCGGTCGATATCGAAATCGAAACGCGGCTGCTATCCGATGTCGCCCTGATTAACCAGATGGGTTCCTATATTGTCCACAGCGGCGGTAAACGCCTGCGGCCAATTCTGGTATTGCTGGGAAGTCGCGCTTTCGGCTACGAAGGGTCGGCGCATATCCGGCTGGCTGCCATCATTGAATTCATTCATACCGCCACCCTGCTGCACGACGATGTAGTCGATGCCTCGGAGCTGCGCCGCGGACACACCACCGCCAACACCATCTGGGGCAACGAAGCGAGCGTCCTCGTGGGCGATTTTCTCTACTCACGCGCCTTCGAGATGATGGTTGAAGTGGGCAGCATGCGCGTGATGGAAATTCTCGCTCATACTACCAACACCATCGCCAAGGGCGAGGTCATGCAATTACTCAATTGCCACGACCCCGATACTTCCGAGGAACATTACCTCGAGGTGATCCGGAACAAGACCGCCAAACTTTTCCAGGCGGCGGCACAGCTCTCCGCCGTCATCAGCAACCAAAACCAGGAAATCGAACAGGCCATGGCGCTATACGGCATGCACCTGGGCACCGCGTTTCAACTCATCGATGACGTGCTCGACTACGGCAGAGACAACCGCGATCTGGGCAAAAACATCGGCGACGACCTCGCCGAGGGTAAACCCACGCTGCCGCTCATTCATACCTTGCGTCAGGGCACCAGCCACCAGCGCAACCTGATTCGAATTGCCATCGAGGAAGGCGGGCTCGCCCAACTCGATGAGGTCATGAACGCGATTGAATCAACGGGTTCCATCACGTACACTGCGCGCCGGGCTGAAGACGAGGCTTCCCGAGCCATGGCGGCCCTGGCCAACATTCCGGATTCGCCCTATAAACAAGCGCTTCTCGATCTGGCCCATTTCTCCGCGCATCGCAATTATTAGGTATCAACGGGGTGTAGCTCAGCCTGGTAGAGCACTTGCTTCGGGAGCAAGGGGCCGGAGGTTCAAATCCTCTCACCCCGACCAACTGATACATCTTCGAATATGGGACAGCTGTTACGCATCATCATCGTACTGATCGGATTGTGGCTCGTCCTGCTGATTATCAAGCGCGCGCTGGCTTCGCGCCGGAAACCGCCGCCAACACCCGCCACGCTCGATAACATGATCGCATGCGACCACTGCGGCGTGCACATACCGGAATCGGAAGCCCTACACAACGGAAAGCAGCGTTATTGCTGCGAAGAACACCGGACAGCCGCGAAAAAACCCTGACTCCCTGCTGTTTCCTGACCGGGATTCAGTTTTACCAGTGTCATTAAAAAGCCTTACATATCCAAGTAAAAAAGCTGACAATTTTTGCCACCCCCCCTTTTCTGTGCTATTTCAGTAAAGGTATGACAGCTATGGAAAGCGTGCTCCCGCATCCCGGACCAAGCCTGGCCGAAGGTAAAGCCGCGGTCGCGGCCCAGAACTGGAAGCTTCTCAAATATTTTAACTACTATCGTGTGGCAATCGCGCTGTCGGCAGCGGTGATTGCCATTTTCCTGGGAAAATTCACGCCATTCGGTGATACGCACCCGTGCTTATTTCTCAGCGCGAGCATGGTCTACGCCATCATCAGCCTGACGGGGGCCCTAGCCATCCTCTGGCAGACACCGGACTATGAAAGCCAGGCGACGCTGCTCTCCTTTTCGGACATAACCCTGTTGACAATCATCATGCACGCCAGCGGCGGATTGGCGAGCGGCCTGGGTTTGATGCTGGTGGTGGCCGTCGCCGGCACCAGCCTGATGCTCGGGAAACGCATGACGATTTTTTTTGCCGCGCTGGCAACCATTTCGGTGTTGCTGGAACATTCCTGGGGCTGGCTTACCGGCGCAGAAAACGTCAATGCCGACTTGTTTCTGGAATATCCGCAAGTCGGTTTGTTCGGCGTGGGACTTTTTGCCACGGCCTTTTTCGGTTATTTGCTCGCGACACGTCTGCGCGCGACCGAAGAACTCGCCCAACGCCGGGGCGTGGATGTGGTCAATCTCACCCAACTCAACGAGCTGGTCATTCAGCGCATGCAATCCGGCGTGGTGATTTGTGATCCCCAGGGAACGGTTCGCATGATGAATCAGGCCGCACAACGGTTCCTTGGTCTGCGCAACGAGGCTGAAAAAAAATCACCGTTGAGTGAGATTTCGCCGGAACTTGCGATACAGCTGTTCCAATGGCTGGGGCACGGTTCCGCGAGCCGGACACGCAAAGTGTTCACCTCCCGCGTGGGGTACTCACTATTGCCGCGCTTTGTCACGCTCGGCTCGGACAAGAATTCGGTCAAACTGATTTTCATTGAAGACATGTCGCTCCTGAAACAGCAAGCCCAGCAACTGAAAATGGCGGCGCTTGCGCGGCTGACCGCCAGCATCGCGCACGAAATTCGCAATCCGCTCGGCGCCCTCACCAATGCCGCACAACTGCTCGGCGAAACGACAGGCTCAGAAAGTGCGGAAGAAAAGCGTCTCGTAAAAATCATCGAAGAACAAAGCAGGCGCATGAATGTGATCGTGCACAACGTCACGCAACTCAGCCGGCGTGACCGAATCAGCCCCGTCAAGCTGGATCTGGAACCGTGGTGTGAGGATTTCTTGCGCCAGTACTGTGATACGATATCCATTCCACGCGCGGCATTTGCCCTGCAAGGGTTACCGGGCCTGTCGGTTTGCGTGGATCCGGACCAGCTTTACCAGATCATTTCCAATCTTTGCCAGAATGCGCTGCGACACAGCCCCCCCTTTACGGGAACCCCCTTGATCAAGTTGCAGGGGGGCCGGGAAAGCGAAGACCGGCCCACGCTCGATGTCATTGATTGGGGTACCGGGGTCAATCCCGAGATTGCGGACAACATTTTCGATCCGTTCTTCACAACCACCCCGAAAGGTACGGGGCTTGGCCTGTATATCGCGCGGGAATTGTGCGAAGGCAACGGCGCATCACTGAATCATCACCCGGGCGAAGGTGGTGTGGGATGCCGTTTCCGCATTACGTTTGTGCGCGCCGAGGACTGCACCGAGTTGGGATCGCTATGAGCAAGACCAAAAGCCAGATTCTGATCGTCGACGACGAACCGGATATCCTCGAAGTCCTTGAACTCACGATGGGACGCATGAACCTTGAGACAAGAACCGCCGCCAATATTGAAGAAGCGCGTCATTTGCTGAATAAATACCAGTTCAACCTGTGCCTGACGGACATGCGCCTACCAGATGGAAACGGTATTGAACTGGTCCGCCACATACAGGAAAACCATCCGTACCTGCCGGTGGCGGTGATCACCGCTTTCGGCAACATGGAAACGGCGGTGGCCGCGCTGAAAGCCGGCGCCTTCGATTTTGTATCCAAACCACTCGACCTGAACGACCTGCGTAATATCGTCCGGTCCGCGCTGCGGGTTGGACCGCCGACCGTTGCCAAGGCTTCCATCAACAACGATGAGGCCACAAGTATCACCGCCAAAAAAATGCTGGGGGCTTCTCCCGCCATAGAGAAGGTCCGGATTATGATCGAGCGGCTGTCCCGCGGCCAAGCCCCAGTTTATATCGCCGGAGAATCCGGTACCGGCAAGGAACTCGCGGCGCGGCTGATTCATGAACTCGGTCCGCGAGCCGACAAGCCGTTCGTGCCGGTCAACTGCGGTGCTATCCCCGAAAGTCTGATGGAAAGCGAATTTTTCGGTCACAAGAAAGGCAGTTTCACCGGCGCGGTGACGGACAAGGATGGGCTATTTAAGGCAGCCGACGGGGGTACGCTTTTTCTCGACGAAGTCGGAGATCTGCCCTTGTCCATGCAAGTCAAATTGCTGCGCGCAATCCAGGAAAAGTGCGTCCGTCCGGTCGGCTTTCAGAGCGAAATCAAAGTAGACGTGCGCATCCTTTCCGCCACGCACAAAAACCTGCATGATCTCGTGGGGCAAGGAAAATTTCGCCAGGATCTCTACTACCGCCTTAATGTCATCGAGTTGATCATACCTCCGTTACGCGAGCGCATCGAAGACATTCCCGTACTCGCCGAGGCCCTGTGCCGGAAGCTGTGTGACAACATGGGGATGAAGCCGCCGCGTCTGACCTTGGAGGCGGCTCAATTGCTTCAGCATTATGCGTTCGCCGGCAATGTTCGGGAACTTGAAAATATTCTGGAACGGGCACTAACAATGTGTAATGGAACCGAAATTTCAGCGCCGGATTTGCAGCTTCAGGCCGCAGAACCCGTGGCCAGCGAGCAAACCGTGATGAGCGGCAAGGAATCGCTGGACGATTATCTGGAGCGCGTAGAACGGGCCACGATCGAGAAGGCCTTAGCCCAGACGCAACAGAACAAAACGGCCGCCGCCAAGCTTTTGGGAATCAGCTTCCGTGCCCTGCGCTACAAGCTGGAAAAACTGGGGATTGAGTGACTTGGCTGACAGACTACGGCAGCCATGACGAAATATGGCAGTGGAACCACGAAAAAAGACTATGGAAATCAAGATAGATAAAGTGGTATTGTAAAATAATCCTTTGTTTTCAATGGGCCAAACGCAACCTTCCGCATACGTTACGAGGAGTTGCTTTGGCATAATTGATGCAGCTTTTATAGGTCCAGGAGTATTGGGAAACATTAGGACTGTCGTTCAAGGAGACGCTATTGTGAGCCGGGCACACGCTGAATTGACTTCGGGGGTGGCTCTGCTAATTAGATATATGAGGATGTCACGGAAAGCATCGGCACGGCGCGAGGAACTGCCCTGACCCTGCTTCAAAACGGTCCCTGCCAAGGAAAATACAGGGCCGGTTATTTCCGGGGCACCCTCGCAACATTATCCAACTCGGAGGTTTTATGAAAAAGTTGCAACAGGGTTTCACACTCATCGAGCTGATGATCGTGGTCGCGATCATCGGCATTCTCGCCGCCATCGCGGTGCCGGCGTATCAGGACTATACGATTCGGTCGCGTGTGTCGGAGGCGGCGAGTCTGTCAGGAGCGGTAAGAACTGCCATTGATGTCGCTTTCAGCGAAGGTTATGGCCTGCTTTCCATACCGGCAACTCCAGCATCGCTGAACGTTTCTCCAGCCGCCAGCTATAAAAGCAAATATGTGTCAAGTGTCGGATATGTCGGCTCCGGTGGTCTTGTAACCGTGACGTTGACAGGCGAAAGATCACTTGGCGCTGCTGTAACAAGGACTGTGGTCTACTCACCAGCTAGCGTAGGTGGTAACCTCAGGTGGGAAGTGAAGGGTACGATACAGACCAAATACCGTCCGAAGAATTAATCTGTTGTACGGTCGACCCTTACGCAAAACTGTCAAGGGTTGTCTCAAAATCAAAAACAAGGGCGACTTCTGTCGCCTTTGTTTTTTTTACGGCACTTGCAGATACCTGCACCAAAAGTCCCATTTGCCGCTTACCCTTATCGTATTAGCCAGCGCCCCCGCAGAAATAAAAACTAAACTGTTTATATTTACATGTGTTAAGTCGCTCAGGACTTCCGCTGACAAATATCGCTTTAATATTTTCTGGAGAGTTTCAGTTGAATTTTTCATAGTGTTCAAGGAAATTAACCGCAAATCCATTCAATACCATTGAACACACAGCATTTACGGAAGAAAACAAATCATTATGATAAGGAATCATGTTGGCATCAAACTGCTGTGCTCCCTTGCCTTGATATTATCCGCGGCCGTCTACCTGCCGGGAATTTCAGGTCCGTTTATCTTTGACGATTACACGAACCTGCTGTTCAACAGTTACATCAAGATTCAATCACTCGATTCAGATACCTTGCATCAAGCTGCGTACTCGCTCGGTTCGGGCCCGCTGCAACGCCCAATTTCCATGCTGAGCTTCGCCTTGAATTACTATTTTGCGGGGGATTTCAAGAATACGGCGCCGTATAAACTCACCAATTTAGGTATCCACATTATCAACGGCCTTCTGTTGTTCTGGATGATGCAACTTGTCTTCTCGCGGCTTAGACAGCTCAAAAAAGTAAATATCCTGCTTAGTAATAGTGTCGCCCAGATGGTCACATTACTGGCGTTTTCCGTCGCCTTGCTGTGGCTCATACATCCCATCCAGATCACCAGCGTGCTTTATGTAATACAGCGCATGACCGAGTTGTCTGCGATGTTTACGCTAGCGGGACTGATTTTTTATCTAAAGGGCCGGGTTCAATTTCTCTCGGGACAAAAGAATAGAGCCTGGTTGTCCGTGTTTGGCCTACTGCTATGCGGTTTGCTTGGCATGTTCAGCAAGGAAAATACCATTTTGTTGCCGGTGTTTATCCTTGCTCTGGATTTCGTTTTGTTCCCCCGTGAACGTCCATGGTCAGAATGGAGCCTCCTTCCTGTTTTATCGAAGCGAATAGTAATCACGGCTTTTCTGGCGACCGCAGCTATCGGGCTGGTCCTGGCCATCCAGCTTGCCCTGCCTGATTACGCCGCCAGGCGGTTTAACATGCCGGAACGCCTGATGACCGAGGGGCGAGTCCTGATCTTCTACCTGTCGCTTATCCTGCTGCCGCAGATCAACCGCTTTGGGCACCAACACGACGATATTCCGATTTCAACCTCGTTATTCGAGCCATGGACAACGCTCCCGGCGCTTATCGGAATCGTCGGCCTGTTGGTCATTGCGTTCAAGTCACGAAAAAAATTCCCCCTTATAAGCCTCGGCATATTCTGGTTCTTTGCCGGACATCTGCTGGAGTCAACGATCGTCGCACTGGAACTCGCCCATGAGCATCGAAATTATCTGCCCTCCGCAGGGATCATAATGGCGTTATTCGGCCTTATTGACTTGAGTAATTCCAAACTTGGGCATCGAAAATTGTGGTGGGTGGTCCCTGTCATGGCGCTGATTTTCGTAGGTAGCACCAGTCTGCGTGCATCACAATGGGCCAACTACAACTCTTTCTATCGATATGAAGTTATGCATCATCCGGATTCATCGCGGGTTCAGGCCGGGTTTGCCATCTTGCTCGAAGCACAGGGACAATATAATGCCGCGTTGGAAGCGATCCGCCGCGCATATAGAATTGAACCGACAGAAACAGGATACCTCATTCAGACGCATTTGCTCACCGCACGGTCGGGAAAACAAATTGATCCTGTTGAGCACGCTAAAACCCTGAAACTTCTCGCCGCTGAACCCCTATCAGCCACAACTTATCTTTCCATCCAGCACATCGCCAACTGTGTTCAGACATGGTGCAAATCGTTGCAAATTTCCATGGAGGAGTGGCTCAGAGTTATTCTCAACAGAGACAAATTGCCCGGAGACAAGTCCTTCTACCATTATGCCCTTGGCATCAGTCTTGCCAGTCAAAACAGAATAGACGAGGCGATTGAGTCGCTATGGATTTCTCATCAGATGGATCCCTTTTACCTTCATCCCCTGTTCGCCATGGCGAGTATCTACATCCAGTTGCAACAGCCAGATAATGCCGAACAGGTATTGTTGATGTTACGTAGCGCCAACGAAGATAACCCTCACCCTCGAACCAAGGAACTTGAGCTCTTGGCGGAAGACATTGAGAAATTGAAACGCGGCAAAGCAAGTATCACGTCCCGTAACCAAGAAATGCAATGAGCGCAGGCTACCGACAAACCTTATTCCAGACGCTGCTCGCGCTTGTCGTCATCGGCATAGCTGCCTTCGTTACATATTACCCGGGGCTTCATGGCCCCTTCGTTTTCGACGATCATATAAATTTTGTCGATAAGCCGGAAATCGCCATTCAGTCTCTTGAGTACAAAGCTCTGGCCGAAGCCGCCATGTCCAACGAAAGCGGTATCCTCAAGCGGCCATTGGCAGCTCTGAGTTTCGCTCTCAACTATTATTTTGCGAGTGGATTTGCAGATACTTTTGCCTTCAAAGCCACCAATCTTGGCATACACATCATTAATGCCAGCTTAGTCTTTTGGTTGTTTTCTCTTCTACTGCAAACAAGTTCAGGAAAACCGGAATTTCGGCATGCCTCCCTGCGCCCGTGGCTGCCGGGCCTTATTGCTGTCGTATGGGCTTTGCACCCGATTCAGCTCACCACGGTGTTGAGTGTCGTCCAGCGCATGACTAGCCTTTCAGCGTTTTTTATTCTGTTAGGCCTCTTGATATTTGTTCACGGAAGGCATTTAGCGCAGAAACACGATTCACGAGGCATAACATTCATGTGGGCCGGAATTCTGGGTGGGACTATCCTTGGACTGACGTGCAAAGAAAATGCAGCGCTGCTTCCGGCATACGCACTGATCATCGAATTGGTTTTTTTTAATAATATCCGAAACACCGTTTCCGGGCGTAAAAGACTGATCTGGGTTTATGCAACTCCACTTATTCTTCTCGTTCTGCTCGCCTTATTCTGGTTGATCAAGCACCCGGACGTGGTTCTCGGCTCATACAAGCTTCGGGAATTCACGCCAATTGAACGATTGTTGACGCAAGGTCGCGTGCTCTGGTTTTATCTCAGCCTGCTGTTGTTGCCCGGGATTAACCGCCTGACACTCTTTCATGACGACATTCCGGTCAGCACAAGCCTGGTTTTACCATGGACAACTAGCCTTGCCCTTGTGGGTATTATCGTGTCTGTGCTGGTTGCCATAACCAGCCGCAGAAAATATCCTTGGCTCAGCTTCTCAATACTGTGGTTTCTCGTCGGACACAGCATGGAATCCAGTTTTATCGGCCTCGAGCTTGCCCATGAGCATCGCAACTACCTTCCCGGCCTCGGTCCTGTTGCTGGTGCGATCTATGTCTTAGTGCTCGGGTTTGGCCGCTTTAAGGACAAGATATTGCCAGTTGCGCTATTGCTCCTGATTGTCGCCAGCCTGGCATTTTCGACACACGTCATCGCAAGAAATTGGGCTGATGAAATCAGCCTGGCTGAGTTTATGGTAAGACACCATCCGTCCTCTGCCAGATCGCACGGAATGCTGGGGGATGTGTACTTAAAGAAAGGAAGCGATCCAATCCAATCATTAATATATTATAAAAAAGCCTCCGAGCTTGCTCCTTATGAAACAAGCTACTTAATCAGAATGGTCCTTATCGCATCTGCCGCAGAGGTTCAATGGGCCAGAGTTTCGAAACCATGGCGCAGATCTATACCTGGCGATCTTGCTTCTATAACGCTCAACGAGCATGGTGGGGAAATGCGTTTGCAACTGGACCGGTCCATTTTTGGCAGGATAACAGAACAACTGAGATTACAACCTGTTCATGACAGGGTGGAGGGCGCGCTGAAGATATTGACCAATTGCATTCTGGAACAGCCTCAATATTGCGGATACCTGTACAAGGATACCGTTAGTTGGTATCGCCTGGCTCTCGATAACCCGCGTGGAAACATCTCTGTCCGCAAAAGGCTTTCCACCCAACTTGTGAGACTATACCTTGAGCGTGGCAACTTAAGACAGGCTTTACGCGTGGCAGAAGAAGCCAGAAGCCTTGATCCATTGCAACCCGCTCTTGCGATCATGGAGGCGAACATACACGTCCTGGCTGATAGACCGGATAAAGCAAATGGGATCATACGTAGCCTGATGGAATCTGGCATCACTTTGAGCAAGACCGACCAAGAAGAAGCCGAGAAGATTCTTGTTATAATCAAGCAGCAACACTAAAAGCCTCTTGCCAAACAATACCGCAGCACATAACAAGATCAAACCTGATAATGATTTCGTCCCTTCAGAAACCTGCACGTCTGCCGATTCATGCCTTGGTGCATTTTTTAGTTCTCGCACCGCTATTGATCTTGACGGTCCTGGCCTATTACCCCGGACTGAATGGGCCATTTGTACTCGACGATAGCGGGAACATTATCTCGAATAAAGCTATCGCCATACACGATCTCGATCTGCAGAGTTTGCATCAGGCAGCTTGGAGCAATGATACTGGTCCGCTGAAGCGTCCACTTGCCAGCCTGAGCTTTGCGATAAATCACTACTTCTCGGGAGGCTTCGAAACAAGTTTCGGTTTTAAAACCACCAACCTTTGCATTCATCTCATCAATACCATACTGGTTTACTTTTTATCTCTTGCGCTCGTACACACACCTATCCTGAAGCTGTCATCCAAAGAGAGGCTCATCATCGTTGCATTCACCACCGCCCTCTGGGCGCTCCATCCTATTCAGCTGACGAGCGTGCTCTACACCGTACAAAGAATGAACAGCCTCTCGGCTTTGTTTGTTATTGCGGGTCTAATTGCATTCGTGCGCGGGAGACAGAGTTATGTAACGGCTACTAACAAGGGAATCGGGGTGATGTTGTGTGGAGTTCTTCTCGGCACGCTACTCGGTCTGACATCGAAGGAAAATGCCCTGCTCCTTCCGCTATTTGCCGCAAGCATTGAATACATATTTTTTGACCGTACAAGACTTTCTATTGACGCACGCACTAAGCTACACATATTTTATTTGGGAATTGTAGTTATTCCTGCCATTCTGTTCGCCACATATCTCATCATGCATCCTGAGCTTGTGCTGAGCGCCTATGCGGAGCGAAACTTCACTCTGACTGAACGTCTGATGACAGAGGCGCGTGTACTATGGTTTTACGTGGGCCTCATCCTGCTACCTGATTTTAGGTTTTTTGGTCTCTTTCATGATGACATCCCTATCAGTACTGGAATCTTGAATCCCTACGATACCCTGCCGGCGATTCTGGGTATTTATGCACTGTTGTTATTCGTGCTTTTAAGACACAAGCGATATCCCGTCGCCGGATTTTCGATACTCTGGTTTATGATTGGTCATGTGCTCGAATCAAGTATTTTCGGTCTCGAAATTGCCTATGAGTATCGCAACTATCTACCAAGTTTTGGCATTTTCTTTGGTGTGAGTTATCTGGCCATCCTTCTCCTTCGGCATACCAAAGTGATAAGAGTTGGCACTTGGGCATTTATACTGCTGTTGCTCTCTCTTTTGACCTTTGATACTTGGAGCCTGGCTGGCACATGGAACAACGCCTACGCTCTGGCAGAGCATACTGTCTACAATCACCCCAACTCTCCACAGGCCAACGATTACGCCGCACGCACAAACTTGGAGATGGGGTATATCGATAAAGCGATCCGTTACCTAGAAAATGGTGTGCGTATTGCGCCAAATGAAGTCGGATTTCGACTTGACATGCAGATAGTGCTTACCAGTTTCGCTGCCGATGTAAATGATTCCATATCCCGGACAACAGGCGACACAACAAAATTGACCGCCGTTACCATCTCGGGATTACCACCGAACATACGCTGGAAAACGGAAAATGGTCGGCTGCAGCTATCAACCGACGTCTCTTCCATGAATCAAATAAAACAGCTGCTCCGCAATGAACCGATCACAGTTCATGGAATTATCTCGCTCGATAACCTTCGTGAATGTATCCTTATCCCGCCGTACCGCTGCCGTTCCCTGTATCCCCAAGCGCTCAAGTGGTTAATAATTGCTGCTGCGAATAACAAAACCTCTCCCGAATATCATGCCCTGATATCAAGCAACGCAGCCGAGCTATTGGCAGGTAAGGAGCAATATAATAAGGCACTCGTGTATATCACGGCTGCTGTCGATGCAGCGCCTGACAGAATCTACTATGGGCTCCGGAAAGCTGAGTATTTGATACAGCTAGGAAGACTAAACGAGGCGAAGGTGCTTCTGAACAACATCTCGGACAACAACCCTGAATCACGGCTTCAACGGGGTTCCCACCAGAATCTGTACGACAAACTATTAGACAGGTACAGAGACCTTCAAAAACCGATACAGTGACCCGTCATGTCCGCAGCTTCCTGACTGGGCGAGAATTTTTAATGGACTGGACTATACTTCAGGCAAGCCGAAACGGTCTTCGAAGGTCACTAAATTACAAAAATGAATCGTATATCCGTTATTATCCCTGCTAAAAATGAGGAAGAAGGGCTGGCGCTAATCCTTCCACGGATACGCGAGAAACTCCCTGACGCAGAAATCATCGTAGTCAATGATGGTTCCTCCGACAACACTATAAAAGTTTGCAACCAATATGCGACCCGCGTCGTTACACACCCATACAGCATGGGCAACGGCGCTGCCGTGAAATCAGGGGCGCGCGCTGCGAGTGGCGAGATCCTGTTATTCATGGATGCCGACGGTCAACACCAGCCGGAGGACATCCGCCGATTGTTGGAGCGACTGGACGAAAACTATGACATGGTCGTTGGAGCGCGGGACAGTGATTCACAGTCAAGCATAGGCAGATCCTATGCCAACAAGATATATAACCGGCTGGCGAGCTGGATGGTGGGGACTCGGATAGATGACTTGACATCAGGATTCCGAGCTGTCCGCGCCGACAAATTCAGGAAATTTCTCCACCTGCTGCCGAACGGATTTTCATATCCTACGACGATCACGATGAGCTTTTTCCGTGCCGGTCACCCGGTCGCGTACGTCCCGATCGTCACCGGCCAGCGCGAAGGCAAAAGCCATATCCGTATCGTCCACGATGGAGTTCGGTTTTTGCTTATTATTTTCAAGATTGGCACTCTTTACGCGCCACTGAAGCTGTTTTTCCCTGTCAGCCTCGGTTTTTTTCTCACCGGCCTGTTTTATTACCTCTACACGTTTATTCAGTACCAGCGATTTACCAACATGAGCGCATTCCTTTTCATCACTTCCGTGCTTGTATTTCTCATCGGTCTGGTATCCGAACAAATTACCGCTTTGAATTTCAAAGACAGTGAAAAATAGACCAATTCCCGAAGCACGAAAAGCCGCCATCATCGATACACTGGTGACACCCGCGCCAAGGTATCTGATGCGGCTGGTGTTAATCGAACAATTCGTGGAGCGACTGCCTTCGAACATCCAATCATTCCTTGAGATCGGCCCCGGAATGGGCGACCTGAGTCTGTATCTCGGCCGTCGATTTCCGGAAGCGCGCGGTGTACTGCTGGATTTTTCCAGCGACTGTATCGATATCCTGCGACAACGAACCTCAGGCAATCCGCGACTGCAGTTACGCACCGGCGATTTCATGACCATGTCTCATGAGGGAAACTACGATCTCATCATTGCCTGTGAAGTCTTCGAACACATAGACGATGACAAGACAGCTTTTCGGATTGTCTCCGGTTTGCTTAATCCCGGCGGGTATTTCATTTTTTCGGCGCCGGCCTTCATGCGGAAGTGGCAACGTGCTGATGAATATGCCGGCCATTATCGCCGCTATGAGCGCGCCGAACTCATCGAAAAATTCACTCTCCACGGTTTTCGGATTGATGCCATGTGGTCCTTCGGCTTTCCCGTTACCGAACTTCTCTACCCGGTCCGCCAGCTTTATTACGGCCTCTCTCTCCGCGGAAAAAAATTGTCGAAAGAAGATTCCACCAAGCGAAGCGGCATCGAGCGACCACTGATCGGCAAAAACAGCGCGCGGTTTCTGGCCAATCTTCTTCGGCCATTCTATTTTCTGCAAAACCGGGTTAAAAACACCAATCTCGGTGACGGGTTTCTGGTCTTGGCGCAAAAGGTCCGCCCGGCGTGATCTCCGGACGAGAGGGAAAGCACGACAGACAGGTACCCGTGGAAGTCACCATCCTCGGCGTGCATGTGAAATCCGCGGGATATCCCAACGTAGCCTTTCGCATACGTGACCTGGTTCGCTCACCTGTGCTGCAAACACGGGAAATAAATTTCCCCTTTAGCGCCACTCCACCTTATGGCGGTTCCCGTTCACGTGTCTTGAAACCATTGAAATGGTTGTGGATCACGCTACGTTTTTTTTATGCGCATATACATGTTTTGTCTGCCTATTTCTGGCGAGGCTGCCCGCGCAGGCTATATGTCCCCTATCCCTCTGCCTTGGTGCTTTTTTGCCTGTCGCTGCTGCCCAAGTTCTGGCGCCCTAGGCAGATGATCGCGGACTGTTTCATTTCGCTTTACGATACGGCCATCACCGACAGAACGCTTTTTCAACCCCTCTCGTGGTTTGCGCGCATCCTGAGATCGGTGGAATCGCGTGGTTACCGGGCCGCCGACATGGTGATTGTGGACACGGATTTGAACGCCGCTTATTTCACTAAAACCTTCGGGCTTGCTCCAACAAGAATCATGGCCCTGCCACTCAGCATCGATGAGTCCCGCTTTCGGCCGGCACCGTACCAAGCACACGAAGGTCCGTGCAAGGTGCTCTTCATAGGCACTTTTGTCCCCTTGCAGGGAGTCGATGTGATCGCGCATGCGGCGGTGTCGCTGGAATCCCGCCGCGATATACGATTCCGGCTCGTAGGATTTGGACAGATGGCAAAGGCTGTGGAGCAAATTTTCCGGAATCACTCCCCGTCAAACGTTGACTGGATCACACCATGGATGGACAGCGAAGAGCTGGCGCAGGAAATCCGGAGTGCTGACATTTGCCTTGGGATTTTCGGCGCGGGCCCCAAGGTACAGCGCGTATGGCCGCTCAAAAACTATGCGTACATGGCCGTCGGGCGCACAATCATTACCGCGGACACTTTACATACGCGTCAGATGTTGCAACGCACGGATGCCGCGCCATTCTTGACCGTTCCGCCGGGGGATCCCGCCGCGCTGGCGAACGCCATCGCCGGACTCGCCACAGACCCCGAACGACGCCGAAGGTATGCTGAAAACGCCCGTACCTTTTACGAAAAAAACCTGTCCTCGCAGGATGCGGTAAAACAGATTGTTATGCTATTTACACGCGGTCCTTTCACCACCCCTGCTTGACATATCCAGAAATCACAGGAATGAAGATCGCGCTCCTGATACTGAAACTAACCATAACGGCTTCGTTATGCATCTGGTTATTTACGCGCGTCGATCTACAAGCCTTGCAGGAGGGACTGGCGCGCCTGGGTGCGATACCCATCGTCCTGGGTGTGATGCTGCATGTTGCGGTCGTTATTCTCAGCGCATTGCGCTGGTGGATTCTACTGCAACATACTCACGCTGCAATTCCATTTTTCCGGGCGTTTCCCAGTTATTATCTGGGCGTATTTTTCAATAATTTTTTGCCGACAGGATTCGGCGGCGACACGGTGCGAATACTGCATATGCGTATCCACGGCGTAAGCATGAAATCGCTCGTGAGCGCGAGCGTGGTGGACAGATCCATCGGGTTTGCGACCATCTTCATCGTTGGTCTGCTCGGCGTGGTCATTACCGATGAACTGCGCATCCCCAATCATTCGAAGATCATTCTGTTCGGTCTTTTCCTCGGCTGCCTGTCGGCGGCGGGCTGGTTGCTTTCGCGGCGTGGCGGTCGGCTTATCGAATCGCTGGGAAAAAAATACCGGCACACGCGGGTGCGTAGCTGGATACTGGACGTCCTGCGCACCTGTTATTCCTACCGGGCGGAAAAAACCCGCATTCTCCTCGCGCTTGCGATAACGACAACCGGATATGCCTTGGTCATCCTGACTTATTATTTACTCGGGCGCGGTTTGGGGTTGGATATCTCGGTTACCACCTATATCGTGACGATTCCGGCGATTTTTCTCGCCGCCAGCCTCCCAATATCGATTGGAGGCCTGGGTATCCGTGAGGGCACTCTCGTGGCCATGCTGGTCGCGGCCGGCGCAGACTTTCACCTGGCTATCACCCTGTCACTCCTTTATCTCATCGTGTTATGGCTCTCCACCCTTCCGGGCGCCCTCGTGCCATTGCTCAGCCGCACCGGTAAGATTACCGTCTCATGAGCACGCGGTCAGAACAAATACGGCTTCATTTCGACGCACTGTCTGCCGAAACTGCCCGGTCCCGGCGGCTGAAACGCCATTATCACCGCGAGCAGACACGCTATTTCAAATATCTTGTCACGGAAAACAAACGCGTGCTGGAGCTTGGTTGCGGCAGCGGCGATCTGCTCAATGCCCTCAAGCCGTCGCATGGCGTCGGCATTGATATCAGTCCGGGGATGGTAAGGCTCGCCCAGGAAAAATATCCGCACCTGACTTTCCTGGAGGCCGATGCCCAGCGACTCAGCCAGATTCCGCGGTCGACCTACGACTATATAATTCTGTCCGACGTTGTCGGCTATCTGGACGACATCCAGGCGTGCCTCGAGGGATTGCACCCTTTCTGTGGCCCTCATACCCGGCTGATCATTTCTTACTACAATTTTCTCTGGGAACCGGTCCTTAAATTCGGCGAATTTCTCGGTTTCAAGACGCCGACACCGGAACACAGTTGGCTGACCCCGAACGATATGCGAAACCTGATGTCGCTTGCCGACTATCAGGTGGTGAAAACTGAACGGCGGCTTCTGTTTCCAGTTTATATTCCCGTGATTTCTTGGTTGCTCAACAACTTGGGAATGCTGCCGATAATCAACAAATGCTGCCTTTGCCATTACACCGTCGCCCGCGCCTCACCGAGTCTCGACACCCAGGAATTTTCGGTTTCCATCGTCATCCCCTGCCGGAATGAAAGAGGCAACATCGATCCGGCCATCCAACGGCTTCCGCGTTTCGGGACGGGTCAGGAAATCATCTTTGTCGATGGACATTCCACCGATGGCACACAGGAGGAAATCAAACGCGTGCAAATGCGCAATCCCGACCGCGACATCAAACTTGTCGTTCAGGATCAAACCGGCAAGGGTGACGCCGTGCGCAAAGGATTTCAGGAGGCCCGTGGAGATATATTGATGATCCTCGATGCCGACCTCACCGTTCCACCGGAGGATCTGCCGAAGTTTTATCGTGCCGTTGCCAGTAGCAAAGCCGAATTCCTGAACGGTTGCCGGCTGGTCTACCCCATGGAGGGAGAGGCTATGCGCATCCTCAATTTGTTTGCCAACAAGCTATTCGCCTTAACCTTCAGCTGGCTGCTCGGCGAACGCCTCAAGGACACGCTGTGCGGCACCAAGGTGATGTTCCGGGATGATTATCTGACGCTGGTCAGGAACCGGTCATACTTCGGTGATTTCGATCCCTTCGGGGATTTCGATTTGCTGTTCGGAGCCAGCAAAATGAACCTCAAGATCATCGAAGTCCCCGTACGCTACCGGAACCGCCAGTACGGCGAAACGAAGATACACCGCTTCCGCCACGGCCTGATGTTGCTGCGAATGGTGATCTACGCCTACCGGAAGCTCAAGTCCGCCTGATCGTTCACGTCATGACTCGTCCCTGGCCATGATGAACACCCGGACAAAGTTGCGCATTGCGCACGCGCTCTACCGAACGGTGATGGGCTTCAGGCGTCTGCTGGGGCGTACGGACAGCGCCCTGGTCACGCGACGCGGCATCCGCTGGCAACTGGATCTGCGGGAGGGAATTGATCTTGCGATATATCTGTTCGGCAGTTTTGAATACGACACATTCCGTGCCTACCGGAAACTATTGAAACCTGGAAACACCGTGCTCGACATCGGCGCCAATATCGGCGCCCATACCTTGCCCATGGCCCGTTGCGTTTATCCCGCGGGACGAGTCGTTGCCTTTGAACCCACGGCCTATGCCTACGGCAAACTCCGGCAGAATATTTCGCTGAATCCAACGATTGCCGGCATGATTCAGGCTGAGCAGATCATGCTGGTCGGCATAGACAACTCGCAGGTAAAACCGCGGCTCTACTCAAGCTGGCAGATACATGAAGCCTTACCCGACACGCACCCGAAGCATGGCGGGCGCCTGATGGACACCACCGGCGCGCGTTTTGAGGCGCTGGATAATTATATCGCCGAACATAAAATCGGCGCCGTTTCCCTGATCAAGATGGACGTGGATGGGCATGAATGTCAGGTGTTGCGCGGCTCCCACGAACTGCTCCAGCGTGACAAGCCGATCCTGTTGATTGAAATTATGCCGTATGGACTCGATGAGGCGGGTGCTTCCCTGGACGAGCTCCTGGGAATCCTGGCTACTCACGGATATTCGCTCTACGATCTGGATGGGAGAACAGCGCTGCCCAACGATAGCCGCATCAGGCAGAAAATCCCGACCGCGGGTGGGATCAATATTCTTTGTTACGCGAGGTAACGTATCCAGACATCAGTAAAGGTACCTAAGGCGCCTGGTAAATACGAATTCCCGGATTGATAATAGAAAAATCCATGGCCTGGAATAATTCGGAAAAATCTACTCCCAAGAAATTCATCGGTACTTTAATTTCTGCGACGAGTTTCAACTTCGCATTTACGATGTTTTCGTAAAATTCTCGCACTTCTTTTCTGGGATGCTGGCTACCGAGCCTTTCCATGTCGGCATAAAGCAGTTCATGGAGGACAAGATAATCAAACATTATTGGCGTAAATAATTCACGACTATCACTACCTTTAAACAAATATGCGGCTGAAAGGCTATGATATGGTGGGATGGTCGGATTGAAAAATTCATCTTCAACGTAGCCTTTGATAACCAGGATGGATTTATCACGTGGGATATTATGGGTTATCCACTCGCTGGACAACACACGTACATTCTTCGAAGCCACAACATTAAGCAAGGCGAGATCCGCGGCCAGCGTCCAGGCAAGAAGCAGCCCTGCTATGACAGTTAATATTCTTTTTGCATTACCCTCACGCATCCTATCGAAGAGCCGGATAACTCCGACTCCGCCCGCCAGTGCCAGTAATGGAAGTATGGGGAGCGTGTATCGAACCACCGTCCAGGTAATCGAGGAAAGCATGATGAAATAGAGCGCGATTCCGGCGAGCAATATCTTGTCTTCGATGTGGCGACGCAGCAGGAGGTAGATAACACCGCCCAGTGTCAAAAAGTACGCCGGATAACCGAGCGCCTGGTACAGTAACCGCCAGCCGTACTGATAAAAAATCGGCCCGCGATCCACTGCATCTGAAAATACACTCGTTTCGTACATTATTGTTGTCCTGATACCCTGCATGAACGCTTCCGGGTATATCAAGGGATGCGGACTGAGGACAACATATGTACAAGCGATCGCCAGAATGAGCCACAGGGCATTCCAGTCAAATATCATCTTCCAGAATGGCCCGCCACCGGTCCGTTGTCGCGCAATGATATAAGCAATGGCCGGCATGATTCCGAAACCCATCATGGGCAATCGAAACGCGGCGGTTGCGCCGATGGCGATGCCGGTATACACCAGGAGTTTTCGCTGATCAGTTCTTTCCGATCTCAAAAGCTTAGCGGCCATCAGCGTGATCAATGTCACCAGGAAGGCGCTGATTGCGTCGGGACGGACGGTCTGCGTCGCGATGATATGCGCCGGGGCCACTACCAGGACGAGTGCCGCGACCAACCCTGTCCGACGGTCGTACAGCAAGCGTCCGCATTCATAGACGAGCAGCATCGTCAGCAATGCGATGAATACCTGCAGGTACCTGGCGACCAACATGGCATTGGCCAGCGCATTGAAGCCGCCGATACTCTCCCCGAACATGACACCGAAATACGTGCATGCCCGGAGAATCACAAAATAAAACGTACCTCCATAGATGAATTCCTTTACGGCCGTCTTACCTTGCGCCAGCCACTGCGACAACTGAAGCAAAGCAGCCTCATCCGGATGATAGGAATAGTACGGATGGAGTGAGGTTGGCAATCCCCAATCGATGCCATACAGCCTGAGAAGCAGGGTAAGCACCAGGATACCGCTGAGAGCGGCAAAAACGAACACGCTTTCCCTGCTTCCGTAATCTTTCCGATTTCCCATCGTGTCGCCTAAAAGTTGGATTATTATTCTCTGCTATACTTTGCGCTGATGCCCGTAATTCGACGTCGAACTGCCTGGTCACCAGTCGTCCTGATCGATTCCTTGATTTATAGCTACAATCACAATTATTGACCACCGAATAGCCTTATGCCAGGAAAGCTGTTCAATTCGCCGGCCCAGCATCTTCTTGTCATACTCCACCGGTTCCTGTCATCTCATCTAAACCTGCATGGCGGATTGATTGGCAAGGCGTACTGTCGCGCATATTTTTCCTACAAGAATCTTACTGACAGACATCTCATTTCGGCGGCTCGCAAACTGGCGAAACCCGGTATGCTGGTCGTGGACGTCGGCGCCAATATCGGATTTTTCTCCGTTGCGCTGGCCCGGCGCATGGAAGTCAACTTGCTCGTCTTTGAACCGGATGTGCAGAATTTTCAAAATCTCGAGCATGTTATTACTGAAAATGGCCTGTACTCCCGGATATTTCCATTCCCGCTGGCTCTTTCCGACAAAACCGGAACCGGCTCGCTATACCTTTCAGATTTCGCGCCAACGGACCACAAGCTCATCAATTCGCGATCTTCACGAACGGCCGATATTGCTATCACCCGGCTCGACGACTTCCTGGACGCTCATCCACAATACGCGGCTGTGTCCATCTCACTGATCAAGATCGATGTGCAAGGAGCGGAATTGCAGGTCGTGCGTGGCATGGACCGGGTGCTCGTGCAGAACAATTACCCGCCGATTCTCGTTGAATATTCGCCGGGCGATCTCGAGCATGCGGGCGTGACGCCGCAGGAGTTCTTCGATACCTTTAAGGCGCTCGGCTACCACCCGCATACACTACCCGATCTGAGCCCGCGACAACCGGACTGGTTCATAAACAATATGCGGAGCGCCTACACCGATCTGGCCATGATCCATACTACCGTCTCCTAATCCGATCATGTTCATGAAAATTCCGCCTGCGGACCTGGTGCGGCTTACCGACGCGCAGCACGAGCGCAACATGTACGCTCATCCGAATCCCGTGGCACGGTGGATTTTCTGGCAACGATTGGAGATGGGTTATCGCCTGCTGGAAGAAATCCCCTCCGGATCGAAGGTGCTGGATCTGGGAGGCGGGAGTGGCGCATTTTTGCCGGCGCTGGCTAGGCGATTTGCCGACGTTTCGGTCGTGGATTTGGACTTGAATGATGCCAGGCGCGTCGCGAAACATTATCAGTTTGCGAACGTACGCCTATTTGAAAAGGACATAACGAACTGGGACGACGCCGGAATTTACGACTTGGTTGTGGCCATGGACGTGCTCGAGCATTTTGCCGATAAATCCGTTCCACGCTGCTTCTTCGATAACCATCTCAAGCCGAACGGTTTGTTACTGGTCAGCCTGCCTACCGAAAATTGGATTTACAAACTGGGACGCGCATTCCTCAGAAAGACCAAACCCGCCGATCACTATCATCCGGCGCAAGATCTGGTGCGGTGTTATCACGATGCCGGCTATACCTGCCTGGCGTACCGGTACGTACCGCGTCTTGGACCGTTTGCAGTACCTCTGTTTTATATAGGACTCTTCCGGAAATCCGAATAGCGGCAGATCAATCTATACTCAGGTCACGGGTAACGGATTCAGCCAGAGAAAGAATTAAATGCAGGATTTTAGCGGAGTGGTGAAAAAATTTCTCGGATCGAAATGGTACATACCGCGGTACGGCTATGTCCTCATGGCGATACTCCTGGTCGCCTTCGATCTGCGCATTCAGGCGGTCGTCAACACTGTAGTGGATACCCCGGTTCGCGCGGACGCGCGCGAGTATGTATTGTACGCACACAATCTGCAAAATTACGGGGTCTACTCGCGCACCAATACATTCGTGACCGGCGAACAGGCAATTCCCGTTCCAGATGCGAAACGCACACCACTCTTTCCGTTGTTTATCGCGTTGTTTCTGGATAAGCCTCCCACCATGGACAATATTTCCACCATAACCCGGGTTCAGGCAGTGATCAGCACGATAACCGTATTGCTGGTTTTCCTGATCGCTTGCCAGTTTCTTCCTACACCATTCGCTCTCATGGCATCGGCCCTAACCGCCATCAGCCCGCACTTGGTGACAATGAATATCTACCTACTTAGTGAAACGCTTTTTACCTTTTTGGTCGTACTGACGATGCTGCTCATCACGAAATCGGCAAAAAATTCCGGACACACAATACGGATACTTGCGGGATTGGCACTCGGTGCCGCGGGGCTGACACATCCCATGCTGCTCTACTTCATCGTGCCGTTGTTGATCTTTTTGCTTTACTCATGGGGATGGAATCCCGGATGGAAAAAAGTCGGCGTCATTTTCGTGGGCTTCATTATTCTGTACGGGGCGTGGATCGGACGTAATATCACTACCCTCGGCGTACCCGGCGACAACACCTTGATGCTGGCGGCATTACGCACCGGGATTTATGTCGACATGATGTACCAAAACGATCCGCGGTCCTACGGATATCCGTATCGCTTCGATCCCCGCTTTGAGGATACCTCCAGAGACATATCATCCGTGACCACGGAGATAGGTGATAGATTCATGGAATCGCCGGTGGAGCAGTTGCGCTGGTACCTGATTGGTAAACCATTCACGCTGTGGTCATGGAGCAACATTGAAGGTCCGGGAGATGTTTTTGTCTATCCCGTGGCAAGTACCCCTTATCGCTACCTGCCCCAATTCAAGGCGACACATTTGTTCATGCACGCCGCACACTGGGTTTTAGTCATATTGATGGTGGGAGGAATAATTGTCGCCTGGATTTCGCCACGTTTGTCCGGGTTTTCAGAAAATACGGTATTTGTCGCGCGCGCCGTTTCAATTCTTTTGCTGTATCATTTATCGATCATGATCATCGGCTTCCCGCTTCCTCGATACGCCATTCCCATGCGACCTTTCCTGCATATCATGGCCATGGTACCGCTCGCCCTGGTCGCCAAACGGTTGCTGGAAATGCGCTTCGTCCCCCTGGGAAAAAGCTGAACCATGCGCGTGGAAAACGAGAATGCCAACCGGACATATCCGCTGATAACTGCGGTACTGCTACCTTGTTATAACGAAGGCCCAGTCATCGCCCAGGTGGTGAAATCTTTCCGTTCCGCGCTGCCCCAAGCCGCTATCTATGTCTACGATAACAACTCTACTGACGATACGGCAGTTAATGCGCTGGCAGCGGGCGCAGTTGTTCGCCATGAATTCATGCAAGGGAAAGGTCACGTAGTGCGCCGCATGTTTGCCGACGTAGAAGCCGATATCTACGTGTTGGCAGATGGAGACGGGACCTACGAACCCTCGATAGCCCCTCACATGATTGCACTCCTGGAGAAGGAGAACCTCGATATGGTGGTTGGAATCCGGGCACAGGAAAACAACCCACGGAGTTATCGCTTCGGACATCTTTTTGGTAATCGCTTTCTGACCGCCACGGTCGGCAAGCTGTTTAACAGCCGGTTCCGCGACATACTTTCCGGATACCGTGTCATGTCGCGCCGGTTGGTTAAATCATTCCCGGCGCTCGCCAGCGGATTTGAAATCGAGGCCATGTTGACCATTCATACCTTGGACCTGCGACTCCCCTATGCGGAAGTCGAGTGCCCGTATTTTGAACGGCAGGAAAGCACGGAAAGCAAACTCAACACCCTTCGTGACGGGTTTCGGATTCTTGGCACGATCATGCTGTTGTACAAAGAATATCATCCATTCCGTTTCTTCGTTTTTCTATCGGGACTTCTCGTGATTATTTCGCTAGCGCTCGGTATTCCCGTCGTCATTGAATTTCTTGAAACCGGACTGGTTCCGCGGGTTCCAACAGCGATACTTGCAACCGGACTGATGATACTGGCGGGAATCGGCCTGACCATCGGGCTCATTCTTGACTCGGTAAGTCGTGAACGCAGAGAAATCAAGCGCCTGCATTATCAGGCCCTCCCTTCGACGCAGGAACTGCTGTCAAACAGCAGTTATCGTCCTTCGCTGGAACGCATGCCGGGGCATAATAAACTCTGACATGTCAGCGGCGCTCGAGTTGGCTTGTCTCAGAATCACCCGGTGTTTAGAATTGCCGTCCAACTTCGACAACTACTCTGTCGGGGCAACTGATACAATTGCTGCAATTTCTTCATGGGGCGGTAGCTCAGCTGGGAGAGCGTCGCGTTCGCAATGCGAAGGTCGAGGGTTCGATCCCCTTCCGCTCCACCAGTTATTCTAGTCGCCTGAAAATACGCAATTTCGGTTCGGTATAGAAAAACCGATGTCATCGCTTCAAAGCGTCCCTAGGTGCCGGACCGCGGTATCAGTAACATCCAGTCACCCGAAAATTCAACATCACAGTGCCAAAAGTTACTCCGGCATGCGAGATTCTAATTCTCGCGGTTCACCCTGCTAGAATAACGTCAGGCCCCGGTAGCTCAGTGGATAGAGCAGCCGCCTCCTAAGCGGCAGGTCGCCGGTTCAACTCCGGCCTGGGGCGCCAAGTTCATAATTCGATATATCTTCAAACTGCCTTGGGGAGGCGTCTTTGCTGGAAGCAATTGATATAGAGTGCACGCGCGGCGATCGGCCGCTGTTCCGCCACCTTTGCTTTCGTCTCAATCCGGGCGAGCTCATCCACGTCACCGGTGTCAACGGCAGCGGCAAAACCACGCTGTTGCGTACGCTTTGCGGATTGACGCGAGCCTCGGCGGGCGAAGTGCAATGGAACGGCTCATCCATTCACAATCTGGGAGATGATTACCGCAGCCAACTGGCCTTCGTTGGCCACAGCAACGGCATCCAGGGTGAACTCACATCGGTGGAAAACCTGCGTGCCGCTGCCTGCCTTTGCACCATGCACGCGGTGCCCATCGAACAAACATTGGAGCGCGTCGGCCTCGCACCTTACCGGCATTTCCCGTCGAAAATTCTCTCACAGGGCCAGAAGCGCCGCCTGGCGCTGGCACGTTTGGTCATACTGCAAAAACCATTGTGGATTCTGGACGAACCGCTGAGCGCCCTCGATATTGATTCAGTCACCCTGATTACCGGATTCCTGATCGAACACCTTGCCCGAAGCGGAATGGTTATCATGACTTCTCATCAGGAAATCAATGTGGCCGCGAAAACCGTGCTCCGGATCGAGATAGCATAACGTGCCCAAGCTCCTCAAAGCCGTCGGCTGCCTGCTGCATCGTGATCTGACGGTCGCGTTACGTCGAAGCACGGATATCCTCACTCCGCTTATCTTCTTTGTCATCGTGGTGAGCCTGTTTCCCCTCGGTCTGGGCCCGGAACCCTCGGTGCTGAAAACCATCGCGCCGGGCGTGATCTGGGTGGCCGCGCTCCTCGCCACGATGCTCTCGCTCAATCGCCTGTTCGCCAACGATCACGCGGACGGCACGCTCGAACAAATGGCTTTGTCGCCGCATCCCCTGACGGTATTAGTGCTGACCAAAGTCACGGCGCATTGGATGCTGACGGGACTTCCGCTGGTGCTGATATCTCCGCTTCTGGCGATTCAGATGTTTCTGCCGGAGTCGGCAATCGGAACGCTTACCCTTTCGCTGCTGCTCGGCACTCCGGTATTGAGTTTGCTTGGAGCCGTCGGCGCCGCGCTGACACTGGGCTTGCGCGGCGGCGGCGTGCTGGTTTCGCTGTTGGTGCTGCCATTGTATACTCCGGTTCTGATTTTTGGCGCCGGTGCGGTCGCGGGTGTCATTGCCGGCACCGACGTCGAAGCGCATTTTTCATTATTGGGAGCCTTTCTCGCGTTGGCCCTCGCGTTTGCTCCCTGGGCGGCAGCCGCCGCGTTACGCGTATCCCTGGACTGATGCATGCAACACAAGTACGCCTCGCCGAAATTTTTCTACACGCTTGCCGGACAACTGACGCCATGGGCCGCGATGATTACCGCCCTGCTGCTGGTAACCGGCCTGTATCTGGCCTTGTTCGTCGCCCCCGCGGATTATCAACAAGGCGAGAGTTACCGCATCATGTTCATCCACGTTCCCGCCGCGTGGATGTCGATGTTCATATACATGATGATGGCCGGCGCCGGCGCCGTTGCGCTCGTGTGGAACGTCAAGCTGGCCGAAATATTCGCGAGCAATTGCGCGCCAATCGGCGCCTCCTTTACCTTGCTTACGCTGGCAACGGGATCGCTCTGGGGCAAACCGATGTGGGGCACCTGGTGGGCGTGGGACGCGCGCCTGACTTCGGAACTTATCCTGTTTTTCCTGTATATCGGCTACATGGCGTTGCAGGCCAGCATCGACGACCCGCGGCGGGCGGCGCGCGCCGCCGCGATCCTCGCCCTGGTGGGCGTGGTCAACATTCCCGTCATCCACTTCTCGGTGGAGTGGTGGAACACGCTGCACCAGCCGGCCTCGGTTTCGAAAATCGGCGCACCCTCGATACATCCAAGCATGCTCGCGCCGCTGCTGTTGATGTCCTTGGCCTTTACCTTTTATTTTTTCACGGTGGCGCTGATGCGGATGCGCAACGAAATCCTGGAGCGGGAGCGGCATACTACCTGGGTTGCTCGCGTACTCGATCCCGAATCATGAATTGGTCGGAATTTTTTTCCATGGGCGGTTACGGGTTTTATGTTTGGACTGCTTATGCATTCGCCGCCCTGATTTTGATCTTCAATCTTTATCTGCCGCTGCGACGCCGCAAATCGGTACACCGGTTGTTGCGTGAATTTTTTCGAATCAAGGGACAAACCCGATGAAAACAAGACACAAGCGCCTGGCCATTATCGTAACCGGTGTCATCGGGCTGACCGTCGCCGGCCTTTTCGTATTAAACGCGTTTCGCAGCAACCTGGTGTTCTTTTATTCACCGACCGAGCTGCTGGAAGGCAAGGTGACCGTCGCCCCCGGAAAAACCATCCGCATCGGCGGCCTGGTCGAACAAGGCTCCGTACAGCGATCGCCCGATGGCCTGAAGGTCGATTTTGTCGTCACCGATCTCAATAAGAAGCTTCCGGTTCATTACGAAGGAATCCTGCCCGACCTGTTCCGCGAAGGGCAGGGTGTCGTGGCGCAGGGAAAAATGCTGGGCGATAACCGCTTTATTGCCAGCGAAGTATTGGCCAAACACGATGAGAAATACATGCCGCCGGAAGCCGCGCAGGCGCTCAAAGGCGGCTCGTTCGCGCCAGGTGATGCAAAGAAAAACCCATGAAGAAATACGCGGTCCCGCTCGTCATGTTTGCCATCCTGGGCGCCCTGCTGGCCTATGGATTGAATCTCGACCCGCGCAAGATTCCCTCGCCCCTGATCGGCAAACCGTTGCCGGCGTTTTCGCTGCCCACCGTCGCCGACCCGGCGCGGCGGGTCAGCCGGGATGATTTGCTCGGGCGCGTTTACCTGCTCAATGTCTGGGCCTCGTGGTGCGCCGCTTGCCGGCAAGAACATCCGTTACTTAACGATTTGGCGCAACGTAAAGTCGTCCCCATCATCGGCCTGAACTACAAGGACAAGCGTGAAGATGCCGTGCGTTGGCTCGCGGAGCTGGGCGACCCGTATGAACTTAGCCTGGCGGACCTGGACGGAAGATTCGGGATTGATATCGGCGTCTACGGGGTACCGGAAACTTTCCTGATCGATAAACAGGGCGTCATCCGCTACAAGCACATCGGCCCGATCTCCGCGGAAGCGCTCGATAAAAAAATTCTGCCGCTGATTAAAGAAATTTCCCTGTAATCCCCGCGCTTTCGCGCGGCAAGATCAAATCAATTCGTCTTGCCTCGGTACCGCCGGTAATAATCGATAACCCGCGGAACGTACCACCGCGTCAAAGTTATTTTTCCCCCAATTTCTCGCGCGTCTTGTTGACGATGAGGCGCAAATGTTCGGCCTCTTGGCTGCCCGGCGGCATGGCAATCAGCAACCGTTCCCACTGGCCAAGCGCCTGCTTGTAGTCCCCATTCTGATAAGCCGCAAAACCCAGAAACCACATGGCATTCTGATTTTCCGGTTGGAGCTTTATCAGGTTACTGTAGAGCGTGAAAACCCGCCCGGTTGTATTTTGCGGATTCTGCCGGTAGATAAACGCGGCATATTCCGATACCAATTCCGGATTGTTCGGATCGAGCTTATAAGCACGATCATAGGCCGAGTTGGCTCCATCCATATTGCCCATGACCGAAAACGCGCGGCCCAATTGGTGCCATCCGGCGGCATCGTTCGGTTGCCCGGCCAGGCGTTTCTCCAGCCGCGCAACCATTTCCAGCGCCATGGGCGGCACGGAAGGATTCGATTGTGTTTGCGGACGGTACAGATACGAAAGCGTATCCCGCTGGCCCAAGGCATAAAGCCCGGCGGAAGTCAGCGGCAACAATATACCCAGCGTCGCCAGGCCGACCGCCCATCCCCGGCGGGAATCCTGCTTGGTTTTTTTCCTTTTCTTCTTGCCACCCAGCGATTCCAGTTCGCGCAGGGCGCTGGAGAGTTGCGCTTCGAGGCGGCGGCGCTCGTCACCGACAACATTGGCGTCAATGTTGCGATCGCCTTCCTCGATATCGAGTTCATTCAATTGCACCAGCAGCCGTTCCCGCAGTTGCTCCAATTGATCGCGCCGCTCGCCGTTGTCGTCCGCCATGGATCGTGCGAGCGGACGTGTCACGTACCAGACCGTGACCAATGCAATCAGCGCAGCAAAAACGTAGAACCAAGTCATGTTTTGCCTTGGCGGCGGGCCGCGCGTACCCGCTCGGCATCCTGCTTGGAAAGCGGTGGCGGCGGAGGCAGTGTCGGGCGTAATCGGCGTCGCAGAAACGCAAAACCGGACGCACCGACGACTATTACCAGTATGACCGGCGCCAACCAGATCAACGTACCCGCCCCGCTTGTGCGCGGCTTCATCAGCACGTAATCCCCATAACGCTCGACAAAATAATTCATGATTTCGCCGCGCGTTTTCCCGGCCTTGATCTGTTCACGAATGATGGAGCGCATGTCCTGCGCCAGGTCGGCGTTGGATTCGGAAACCGGCTGGTTCTGGCAAACGGTGCAACGCAGATCCTTGGCGATTTCGAGCATTTGCCGCTCGAGCGGGTCCTCCGAGACCTGCGCCGCCAATACCGGCATGGCCACGAAAAAAAACAGATAAATCAGGAATCGCATCTTTTCTTTATCCGGCGGGCCGTGCGGCGGCCGCCACTTTCTCGGCGCGTGAACGGCGGTAAACGCTCAGGGAAAGCAATATACCCAATAGAATGATAAAACCGCCCGTCCAGATGAACCGCACCAGCGGATTGACATACACGTGCACTGCCCACTTGTTTCGATCGCTGGATTCCGCCAAAACCACATACACATCCCGTGCCATTGTGGAGTCAATGCTCGTCTCTGTCATGGGCGCTTCCTGGCGCATGTAACGGCGCCGTTCCGGGAGCAGCACGCGCCCGCTGTTCAACAAGGTCAGGCGTCCCTGTATTGCCTGGTAATTTGATCCCTGCAATTCCCTGACCCCCTCAAACCGCAGGCGCTCGCCGGCAATCTCAACCACGTCACCCGGCGCCATGGAAACGGTCGCCTCCGTGCGGAACAGTCCTGAACCGGTCAAACCGAGCGCGATAATGACAATGCCGAAATGCACGGTCATTCCGCCGTAATGTCGCCGGCTAGCCAGCACCGTCTTGTAGCACGCGCGGCCCAACGGCTCCTTCAATTGCACGCGGCGCTGGCTGACGGCACGCGCATAGTCGATGACGAGATTGGAAAATGCGAAGAGCGCCAGTCCGGCGGCCACCGGTCCGGTCCAGTGGACCGGAGGGAAAAACAGGATCACCGACACGGCCGTGGCGATTCCGATTACAAACGGCCAAAGGAGCCGCAAACGCAATCGATCGAGCTTGGCCTTGCGCCACGGGACCAGCGGACCCACGGCCATCAAGAGCATCAGCGCGAGAAATAACGGCACCATGACGGCATTGAAATATTGCGCTGCCACGGTAATTTTCTGTCCACTGAAGGCATCCAGTGCCAATGGATAAAGCGTGGCAAGCAACACGCTACCACATGCCACCGTGAACAAGACATTGTTCCAGACGAACAGCGATTCGCGCGACATCAACGAAGTAATCTCTTCTTCCGCCTGCTGGTAACGACCCTTGACCATGAAAATCCCGAAGGAGATCGCGAGCACGACTGTCATGAAGGCCAGGATATAAGCGCCACGACCCGGATCCACGGCAAAGGCGTGCACCGACGAAAGCACCCCGGAGCGCACCAGAAAGGTTCCGAGCAGCGACAAGGAAAAGGTCGAAATAACGAGGAAGATGTTCCAGGTGTGCAGCATGCGCCGGCGGTCCTGCACCGTAATGGAATGCACCAGCGCGGTGCCCAACAGCCAGGGCATGAAGGAAGCGTTCTCCACTGGGTCCCAGGCCCAGTAGCCGCCCCAGCCCAGTTCATAATAAGCCCACCAACCCCCAAGGAGGATGCCCGTCGTGAGGAATCCCCACGCGATCAGTGTCCAACGCCGTATGAGGCCGATCCACAGTTCGCTGCGCCAGCGCGTAAGGAGCGCCGTCATTGCAAAGGCAAACGGGACGGAAAAGCCGACGTAACCCAGATAAAGCAATGGCGGGTGAAATACCATTCCCGGATCCTGCAGTAACGGATTAAGATCGTTGCCGTCCGGCGGCGCCGGGAACACGCGGTCAAAGGGATTGGATAAAAACAGGATCAGGCCGAAAAAACCCACTATTAACCATCCTTGGACGGCGAGTATCGGGGGCAGGTGCTCCGGATACTGCCTGCGCCCGCGCCATCCGACAATCAACGTATATAAGGTGAGTATCCACACCCAGAGATAAAGTGAGCCTTCGTGCCCTCCCCACAGGGCTGCGACCTTATAGAAAATAGGCAGCAGGGAGTTGGAATTAGTCGCGACGTATTGCACCGAGAAATTGCTGGTTACAAAGGCGTGTATCAGACTGAGCCCGCCGATTGTCGTCAGCAGGAATACCGCCGCACTTGCGTTCACGCTTAACTGGGCGAGCCGCGGTTGCCGCAGGTAATGCGCCGCGATCGGGGACACCCCCTGTAGCAGCGCCACCATCATGGCGAGATAGGCGCAGAAGTGTCCGAGTTCGACCAGATTCAGCGAAAGGTTACTGGCCAGCACTTAAATTCAACTCCCGGGAGAAATTCAACGGAGGCAAGCTGTCATATCTTCGTCATCAATAAGAGTTATCAGGTTATCCTATAGCAGTGCATTCGTATAGAGTCGGGTGACACTTCCGGTACTGCTATGGTGATTTTGCCAGACTAGTAGGCTGGAAAACTTGATGGCCGTCAATCTACTCACAGATTTTGTGCATAAGTTTGTGTGCAAATGACATGGAACGGCTCCGATGTGGTAGACGTACCGCGCGGCTGTCATATTGAATATTTTTTAAACAAATCGGACGGGAAAATTACTAATAAAAAGGGACATGACGACCGATTTCCCACCCCCCGGGTTTTTGCGCCGCCTTGGCGCTATGGCCTACGATGGCCTGCTGTTGCTGGCCTTATTAATGATGCTCAGTTACCCCTACGTCTGGCTGACAGCTAGTGACAAGCCCGTCCTGTTCGTCAAAACGCTGTACCAGCTCTATCTGCTCGCCATTTGTTTCTTATTCTACGCCGGCTTCTGGATCCGTGGCGGACAAACGCTCGGCATGCGCGCCTGGCGCCTGAAACTGGTCGCACAAAACGGCGCTCCGATCGGTTGGGCCATCGCTGTTAAGCGCTTCGCTTTGGCGTGGATTTCCTTGCTCTGCCTCGGCCTGGGTTTCCTCTGGATACTCTTCAATCAGGACAAACTCGCCTGGCATGACCGGTGGTCGGGGACGAGGTTGATCTTGTTGCCAAGAACCTAAGAAGACCGTCTAAACATCATTAACCTGTTGGTCAATTTACCCTTGGCAACTTCGGATTGACAACATTACCCGGCGGTGATTACATGGTTTTGATGTCCGAAGTTAGAATGACAATTTAGCGTACTCATTCCGACTGATGCCGAGGAGGATGTATGAGAAAGGAATTATTACCCGGACGGGTGCAAAAGGAAGTCACCTACCCCACGCCACCGGCAGCTCTAACCAACTCAAGTCGCCGGAAATTTCTTAAAGGCAGTTCGTTGTTCGCAATCTCAACAGCGGTCGGCGCGCACGTTCCTTTCGCGCGCTTTTTCCCAGATGGATTGATACCGGTTGCCCTGGCGCAGGGGGCGGTGGATTTCTCCGCCATCGGCAAGAACCATGAGCTGGTTGTCCTCGGCGACAAGCCTCTGGTCATGGAGACACCGGCGCATTTGCTCGATGACGACATCACGCCGATCGAGCAATTGTTCACCCGCAATAACGGCTTACCACCCGACCGGGCGTCGATAGATGTCGCCAATTGGACGCTGACGATCGACGGCGAGTCAGTGATGAAGGAAGTAAAGTTTACGTTAGCGGAACTTAAGAACCGCTTCCGCATCGTGACGCAACATCTCTGGATCGAATGCGCCGGTAACGGCCGCGCCAGCTTCTACCCGCCGGCGAAGGGCAATCAGTGGACGTACGGCGGCGTCGGATTTCCAATGTGGACCGGTGTTCTGCTGCGCGATGTGCTCAAGACGGTGGATGTGAAGCAGGACGCCGTCTACTTCGCTTATTACAGCGCCGATGCGCATCTTTCCGGCGATACCAGCAAGCCCGTGATATCGCGCGGCGCGCCGATCACCAAGGCAAGGCAAGGAGACGTGATGCTGGCGTGGGCGGTCAACGGCGGGGACCTGCCGATATTGCATGGTTACCCGTTGCGCCTGGTGGTTGGCGGCTATCCGGGTTCGGTGTCCGGCAAGTGGTTACAGCGCATATCGATTCGCAACAAAGTCCACGATGGCCCGAAGATGGGAGGAACCGACTACCGCGTAGCGTGCGAGCCGATCGCGCCCGGCGAGGAATCCAAGAACTACTGCATCCTCGAACAAATGCCGGTGAAATCACTGATTACGTTCCCGCGTTCGGGCATCCAGCATGAGTTCGGTCAGCCAATGACGGTGCGCGGTCAAGCGTGGACCGGACAGAAGCAGGTCCAGGAGGTTCATGTGTCGTACAACTTTGGACAGACCTGGGTCGCCACGCAATTGAAATCAGCACGTAATCCGTCCGGCCCGCAACGCTTCTCAGCCGATCTGAAGTTTTCGCAGAAGGGCTATTACGAAATCTGGGCGCGCGCTACCGACAATACCGGCAAGATGCAGCCGATGGTCACCCCCGGATGGAACGCCGGCGGATACGGCAGCAACGCCATGCACCGCATCGCGGTGCGCGTGGTGTGAGGGCTCGTTGGGCGGCGGCGTTGACCGCTGCCCTGATCGTGGTGCAAGTCGCCGCCGCGGACAAACCCGTGGACCCACAAACCGGGCTGGTAATCGACAATGGCTTCGCGATCGTCAAGCAGTTTTGCACTGCCTGCCACTCCGCGCGCCTCATTACGCAATCCGGCAAAACCCGCGCGGGTTGGATCGACTCAATCCGCTGGATGCAGAAAACCCAAGGGCTGTGGCCGCTTGAGCCATTTGAAAACGAGATCCTAGATTACCTGAGCACCCACTACGGTGTGCCACCGGCCGCCGCTCCTCTGCGACCGCCTGTGGCGCCGTTGTCACGTTAAGCGCACCGACAACTTTGCGTTTTACGTTTAAGTACGACCGAATTGAACAACGGTGGTTTGAGCCAACCTGGCGCTAACGGACACTTTTGAAGGTTGACAATTCCGGTTGGTGGTGTCGGATGGGAAAGCCGGGTCAGCTCACGGGCCCCATTTCCCCGGAACGAAGATTACCTACCTCCCACGGCAAAGAACAACGCGAACGAAACCAACAGGCCGTGCAGCAAAGCCGCCGCGATGGTACGGCGAATCGCAGCCGTGAGCGCGCGCGGCTGCGCGGCATAGCGCAGAAATAGGGTCAGGTCTTGCCTTATTAATGATGCTCAGTTACCCCTACGTCTGGCTGACAGCTAGTGACAAGCCCGTCCTGTTCGTCAAAACGCTGTACCAGCTCTATCTGCTCGCCATTTGTTTCTTATTCTACGCCGGCTTCTGGATCCGTGGCGGACAAACGCTCGGCATGCGCGCCTGGCGCCTGAAACTGGTCGCACAAAACGGCGCTCCGATCGGTTGGGCCATCGCTGTTAAGCGCTTCGCTTTGGCGTGGATTTCCTTGCTCTGCCTCGGCCTGGGTTTCCTCTGGATACTCTTCAATCAGGACAAACTCGCCTGGCATGACCGGTGGTCGGGGACGAAAATAATTTTATTGCCTAAAAACCAATAGCTCCCCAAGTCCATATTATTTTAACTCTGGTTGGGGCTTTATTTTCCGTAATGGTATCGGCATGCCAAGATAAATATTTTTCCTTGGACGACCTTGTAAACCAATCGGTGTTCTTCCGTTATACGACGCGACCAATAACCGGCCAATTCGTGCTTCAAGGGTTCGGGCTTGCCAATGCCATGGAAAGCATCCTTCGCGATAGCCTCGATTAAACGGTTGAGACGCTTGTGGACCCTGGGGTCCTTGGCCTGCCACCAGAGATAATCTTCCCACGCCTCATCCGCCCATACGACCGGCTTCATTTAATCAGTCGCCGTTTCTTCCCCTTTCCGCTTTCGATCTGCTTCAGCGCGTTCCTCAGGCGGCGTCGCATCGCCGGACTGCGCGCCAGATAGGCCGTCTCCTGCCACGATTCGTAATCCTCCATGGATACCAGTACGGCGGAGGCGCCTTTCTGGCGCGTGATGATGATGGGCGCGTGATCCTCGTTAACCTCGTCGATCGCCTTGGCGAGGTTATTGCGGATGGCAGTGTAAGTAAGCGTTTTCATGGAACTGGAACCTGTACAGATCATTGAACATACTTATCCTAGCACGGTTTTCAGCGCCTGCACAAACATCGTGTTTATACTTTGATCCTGACGCGGGAGAGATCCGGTGCGGATCATGTCCAACCGCGACAAACTCACGTGGCATGACCGGTGGTTGGGGACAAGGTGAGGCGTACCCGTTTCCACGGACACATGGTTAAGGAACAACAGTCTGCACTTCATACCGCACCGGACTGACGTAGTCGAGAGTCTCGTGATTAAGGGCGTGAATAAGTGAATTGAATAAGGGGACGCTACCCTTTATCTCAGGTGTTCGCCGTGGTAGATTCTATTCATGCCCCGGCTGGCCCGCACCGTCTTCGCTCGCGTCCCCCATCACGTGACGCAGCGCGGCAACCGACGCGAAAAGGTGTTCTTCACCGACGCGGACCGTACGGCTTATCTGGACTGGTTAAAAGAGTATTGCCAGCAACACCGTGTTGACGTGTTGGCCTACTGCCTCATGACCAATCACATTCACTTGGTCGTCGTGCCCGAGACGGATCACGGCCTCGAGCGCGTACTCAAGCCTTTGCACATGCGCTATGCCCAGCGCATCAACCAGGCGCGGGGATGGAAAGGGCACCTGTGGCAAGGACGGTTTTTCTCCTCGCCCTTGGACGAACCCTATCTGTGGGCGGCGGTGCGGTACGTGGAGCGCAATCCCGTCCGCGCCAAGATGGTGCGAAAAGCCGAAAATTATCGCTGGTCCAGCGCCGGTGGGCACTGTGGACTGCGACCAGACACGGTGCTGACCCAGAAATCGTTCTGGCGCAAGCAGTTCGGCAGCATCGGCCGCTGGTCCGCTAGGCTGGCCGAGGGCGATGCGCCGGAAGCCATGCAGGTGTTGAGGCGTAACGCCGACAAGGGATTGCCCTGCGGTTCGGAGAAGTTCATCCAGCAACTGGAGAAACGAGCGGGACGCCTGTTACAGTACCGGCCACGAGGACGACCGAAGATGGCTGATGACGAATAAAGAGTGGACGAATAAAGGGTAGCGTCCCATTTCCCGCACATTTCCCGCCAGGTTTACGAGGCCGATCCGCTGCAGTGCCCCAAGTGCAAGGGCCCGATGCGGGTGATTGCGCTGATCGAAGATCCGGGCGTGATCCGGCGCATCCTCGAGCACTTGGGATTGTGGACGCCGCTCGCCACCGAGCGCAGTCCGCCACCCGCTGCCGCGAGTTGGCCCCAACATGCCAACTTGCCGCTCACCTATCACCCGGTTCCCGACATCGCCTAACCCCTTGCGATAGCCAAGGGGCGGGAAAGGGCTTGCTGTGATCTCGCCGTTGGAATAGATTGCTCGGTAATCGACCGCTGATCCCGCTCACGACCCGCCCGGATCGCGGTCGTCTGCCGGGGAGGGGCAGCCCGCATGAACTTAACACCGATTATGCGCACTGTGCGTGCGCTTTCGCACTGGCTCCCGGCGCGCGGGCGCGGCGCAGCGAAATCGGCGCCGGATTGATCGGATTGATTTTCCTATCCGTTTTTCCTATCCGTTTTTTCCTATCCGTGTTCTCAAGAGAGTCAGCATGACACCATCGCGATTCCGCCTTCTCCTGGGCGTGTACTCGGTCGTTTTTGTAATCTCGATCATTCTAGCCGCGATCGGCCTCCAGAAATCCCTCGTTCTATATGTGCTCGGATTCGCGCTGCTTTTCGCGTCCATCGTCGGCTTCACCGCCACACTCGCCACGCGCTACGCACTCCGAAAGTTCGGCCGCTGGCCGAGACCGAACGCTACCGATCTGCCGAACATCGCGCCGATTGAGCCAACACGACCGCCGCACATCGCGCCGATTGAGCCGAGCGCGCCGCCGCCGGTAATCGAGAGACAGCCTGATCGCATCGAGGTGGAACCAGTCTTCGCCACCTCGGTGACGGAGATCGAGCCAGCTGATGGCGCCGTCGTTCATGGCACGGACACCTGGGTCAGGTGGCGCACGTCGGGACACGGTGCCGCGCGCGTCATGTGGCGCGAGAGCGGGCGGGAAGAATTCAGGAATGTTCCAGCCAGTGGTGATGATCCTGTCGTAGCCCCCATCGGTCCGCTCAAGATTGGCCGGCGGTACGAGTACATGGTCGAAGAGGCGATCGCGGACGTCGTGTCCCGCAGCGGCCTTCGCACCTTCGAGGTACAGCCTGGTCTCATGTTCGATCCCCCGAGCTTCGAGACTATCGTCGCGCGCGACTACGACCAGCGGGTTTCGCTCATGCTCAAGAATCGCTCAGCCACAGCGATCAGTGTTGGAGCGAGGGCGCTTCAGTTCTGGGAAGATCTCCCCGCCGACATCGTTGGACCCGGTTCCATCGACGATCCCGCGCAGCTGCAACCCGGCGGAACACTGAAACTGGAGCTGGCAGTTACCGCACCAGACGCGACGCGCGAGACGTACGACATTCCCGTCGAGGCTTCAGGAACATTCGCGACGGTGCGGGTAAGGGTGCCGCGCCCGCCGTTGAAATTGTCTTTGCGCGTCGTCAGTGAAGATCCGCGCACGCTGGCCAAGACTATCGAGATTCGAAACGATGGTGAGACTATCGGTGATCTCGCCATTCGCGTCGTCGAGCCCGATGACGCCGATCTGCGACTACAGCCCACCGTCAACCACGCGTACCTGAAGCGGGGCGAGAGCATCCAGCTGGTTGCGACACCGGTGCTGTACCTGGAATTCAGATCCCTGAAGGCGGAGATAGAATGCGCGTCTGCCGGGCAACACATGCTGTTTGCGCTGGATTTCCGTGCGCCTCCGGGAATGCGCCTGCTTGGTGTTCGCACGGGCTCGGCACACACGTCATCCACCGCTGATTGGTACTGCACCAACAGGCCGAACATCCTCCTCGACATTCTCGGCCTGAGTGCGCTGGGGCCGGCGGTAGACTTGGCCACTTACGCCTGGGACGAAATTACCAAAATGCGTGAGGACGCGTTAATGCAATGGGCGGAAGAGCTCTGGTGGGTTCACCTGGGGCTGGACCTCGCCGGCCTTTTTCCCGTTCTCGGCGCAGCACCAGATTCACTGAATGCGGGCCTCTATGTCATCGAAGGAGACATGGACAACGCCAAGTGGGCGACCGCTGCGATTCTTCCGGTTCTTGGCGCCGGCGCCACGGTCACGAAGCTCGGAGTGAGGGCGAGCCGTAAGATCGCGAAAGAGCTCGGCAAGGACGCCCTTGCAAAGGGGATCAAGGAAGCGGTCGAGCGCAGTGGCAGACCAACGCCGAAGCCTCCGCACCTGAAACAACCGACCGAGTACCCTGCCGGGTGGCAGAAAGAAGTTGCTGCCCTGAAAACGAAATTCCCGAAGCTGAACGACGCTGACCTCCTACCCAAGCGCCGGGGGGTGAGCAGAGGGAGTGCGTATGAAGGAGCGGGGACCGGTCATGGCTTCTCCTTCCGAGGGAAACTTCGCGACGGCACCGGGATCGAGCTGGACGACATCACACCGGGGGGCGTCGTCGTCGATGCGAAGTCGCGGAGCTACCTCGATAAACCCGCCGACAGCGAGCCGGGATCGCTGTTGGATCCGTATCCGAGCGATCCGAGTGATCTTGCCTCCGGCCCGTTGAACACAGTGCTCGAAGACGTAAATCCGGAAAAACTCCTTCAGAGGAAGGAGCAGTTCCAGAAGCAGCTCGAGTTCGTCAGGGAAAACGACTTGAACGGACTGGAATGGGTTGTGGACAATCCCCGTTCCAAACAAATCCTTGAGGACTTCCTCGACGAGCTTAGAACGCACCCCGTCTACGACGGGTTTGACTGGTCGAACGTGAGAATCGTGGAGGGATATTGAACATTCGAACCGGCTTACTCGAGGCGCTGCAACGTCGAGCCGGCTTCACGAGAGCGCACAACGGAGCGTTTGCCGCGTGCGTCGAGGGTGACGCCGCCGATTCGAGCGCGACA
Source organism: Sulfuricaulis sp. (assembly GCF_040901545.1). Classification (GTDB taxonomy): domain Bacteria; phylum Pseudomonadota; class Gammaproteobacteria; order Acidiferrobacterales; family Sulfurifustaceae; genus Sulfuricaulis. The sequence continues at coordinate 58,315 of NZ_JBBDYL010000043.1, forward strand.
CCGGCGAGCTGGCACGCCGGCGACAGAGTGTGCTTTGCCTGGCACGGCGTAGAGGATGAGATCGTCTACGCTGCCTTCGATCGCCGAGGCGCTCCAATCGTGGAGCCGATGATGCTTGGTTCCGGTCGCTGGCCACGCCTTACCGCCGAGGCCGGGAGGACAGCGGTCGCGTGGAGTCGCTCCGGCGAGTTCGTCGTGCGGGTGCACGATCACTACTCGTGGAGCGATGAGATCGCGCTCCCTGGGCGTGAAGCGGCGATCGCGTTCGGTCCGGGTACTCCGTTGCATGCGGCGACCACGGAGGGCCTCTGGAAGCTCAACGACACGGGCTTCGAGCGTCTACGGCGGGAACCCTATTTCCAGCCTGCTCTCATCCTCGACGGTGGTGGCCGCGCGACGATCGCATCGGAGCGCAATGGCCAGGTCCTGGTCGATGGAACCGCTATCGACCGGGGTGCGCGACCGTCGCTCGCCCGCACAGCGGACGGTGCAACGCATCTGGCGTACGTGTCGAACGGAGTTGTACAGCTTCGCCATTCGAGCGGCACTCGTTGGTCCGAGGCCGAAACCATGCAGGCACGCGACCCGTCGTGGCCAACGCTCGCGACCAGCGGCAACGACTTGCGGATCACGTTCATCGGCCGCAGCGATCATGGTCCCGACGCCCTCTGGCTTCTGCGCCTGCCCGACACGGTACCCATTCTGATCCCGTCGCTCGCCGGCAATGTCACCGATACCTGGCTGACGCTGAATTTCGGACTGACTAGCGCTCGATCGTATTACCGTCCGCACGATGTCCTGGTGACGCTCAATGACGAATGGATAAAGGTCTTCCCCAGAACAGTTCCGCAAGGGCGGTATCTGTTCCGGATCCATCCGAGCCGCGTGCAAACCTCGAGCGGGCCACCCGCCGTGAATCGCCTCGGTATCCGCAGCTGGCACTCCAACGGCGGGAGCTACAGGACGACCAGCGAGTTCCGTCTCTCCGTGCGCACCCAGTGGAGCGAGCACTTCGCCTTCGCGTCTTCCGCGGAAGAGGTTCTCGAGAGCATGGAGAAGAAAGTCGTAAATCACGACCAGCACGATCTGGCCGTGTTAGCGAACGATCTAGACCTGCCGGTCGCGGCGCCGGAACCAGGCGTGGTCGAGTTCGACATCACGATTGCGAATCTCGGGGAGGGCACATCCCGGCCCGCGCACCTGGAGATGCGCGACGGCGAGAAAGTTCTCGCTGAGCGCGAGATTCCCGCCCTGGCGCCGGATGCCAGCAAGACCGTCAAGATGCCGCTCGACTATGATGGAAAGATCGAGACAGTTGTCTTTGGTCTTCGGCAATCGAAGCCGGACTTCGATCCTACCAACGACATCATGGTCGTGAATCTCTGGGCTCCTCGCGCGTCTCCCACACTACCCGAGCGCTCGGCGGCTCCCGACGAGGCGGCGCCAATTGCCACGGGCCTTGAACCAGCAACTGATTTCACCCTCCCGTCGGCCACGGACAACGCTTTAATCCGGCTCGCCGACTACGCGGGCAAGGTCGTGTTGATCAACTGGTGGCGCACGAGCTGCGGCTTCTCTGCGGCCGAAAGCCCACGTCTCGTCAGTCTGTACGAGCGCTACCGCGAGCGAGGGCTCGTCATACTCGGCGTCTCCGACGACACTCGAGAGTCTGTCGCGGCCATCCCCGAGTATCTGCGACGTCACGGTATCACCTGGCCGATCGGCTTGAATGATCAGGCCGAGTTTAAACGGGAGATCCTGCGGGAAACGCCGGGAGACACTCCCGGCAACTATCTTGTCACGCGCCACGGCCGGTTCGTGTACCTCGGTCTCGACCGCGACGACGCTTCATGGCGCCGCGTGGAGCAGGCCGTCACTCAGGCGCTCGCTGAATCCGCGCCCCGGGCAGCCGCCATCGAGTCACGGCAGCTTCCCGCCTCTCCCGGCTTCGCGCTGCTCGATCTTCAGGGGAGGACGGTCACGCCGGCGAGCTTCGAGGGTCGGCCGCTCATCGTGAACTTCTTCACCGCGGAAACCGCCGCCTGGGCAGGAAGAGTGCTGAACTCGATCGCGCAAACCCATCGCACCCCCGGTCTTGAGGTCGTCGGGATCAATCTGTTCGACAGCGATGCGGATGTGCAGCGAGCTATCGCCAGACACGGGACGACGTATCCTGTGCTGCGAGGCACCGAATCCGTTCAGACTGAGTGGATTGGGAGTCCCAAATCGTGGGCGACTTTCTTCGTGACTCGCGATCGCAGGATCTTCAAGGCCATCCTCGAATCGATAGAGGGCGGCTTGGAGGAGCACGTGTTTCCGAGATACGCCCAACACCTTCTGAACCATTCGTAGGTCCGGATAGAACCCGTTCAGCAACCGAGGCGATTGGACATGAAAATCCTCAAACTGCTTGTGGCCGTCGTTATCGCGATCGGGCTGATAGCGGTGATTGCTTATCTCATCGACCCGCAAGGCGACACCACGCGCAAACCCCCGCCGGGTGTGAGCGGAGGTGGTATGCGGAATCAGCCACCGGCCGACCGCGCGGCCATCGCGGCGACGCGCGAGCAACTCGGCGCTTACTTCAACTCGTGCGGCAACCAGTACGTGACACACTATCCAGTGTTCGAGCCCATCGGCGGAGGCGGGCCGTCGGGCGGGCCGGTAGTGGGCCGCGCGGTCAATCACTCGGAGCGGTATCTGGACGTCACATTCGAATCTCACCCGCGCCCCCTCACCGACATAGACAGGCTCAACAAGATCGACTGGACGGGCACGGTCGTCATGAAGGCGCGTGCCTGGGGGCGCGGCCCGCAGAATGTCGAATGGTCAGCGGCGCCGGAGAGAATAATCGGAGTCGAGAAAAAGCCAGCAGGGTGGGTGCTCGAATCACCGTGGATTGACAGCGTGAGGGCGCAACGCTCCAGGAAAGAGCCCTGCCCCTAGCCCCCCCTAGTTACTTTCCGGTGAAAAATTCGGTTTCGTAAGTGTCACGCATGCATTCAGGTTCCAGCGGCCGGCCGGCGCTCCCTCGCCGCGGCGTCTTTGTGGTCCACCGCGTCGAGGAGAAGCCCTACGACGCGTGCCGCCACGACTACGGTGGCGCCGCGGTGCCGATGGTCAGCAGATTCCCGGCGATCACCCCGAGGCCGACCCAGCGCTCCATGCCGTCGTGTCCATGGTAGAGGCACCGCTGCAAGCCATGTCGGCGCTTCAACACGCTGATCCGGCCTTCACAGCCGACGCGCCACCGCTGCCCGCGCCGAAACCAGCGTTGCCGTTCGTGGGCGCGCCGCGCCGGCGACTTGGGACCGGGCCGGGGCAAGATGACGCGCCGCACGCCGCGGTCGAGCGCTGCCTGCTCGTTGGCCGTCGAGGCGAACCCGCGGTCGGCCGCGGCCAGATCCGGCGCCCGCCCAAAGGTCTGCACGTGGGCCGCGAGGGCAGGCGTCCACAGCGTCGAATCGGCGGGGCGTTCGGCGTGCACGGTGTACGCGGTGACGATTTGGTGTTCGGCCTCTTGAATCGTGACCAGTTTCCCGAATTCCGTTGGCTTGACGATCTTGCCTTTGCGAATCCCCTCGGTGTGCGGCTCGAACAGACTCATGACCTTGTCCGGCACGTGCGTGTCGCCGCCGAGCACGCGCGCCCGCGTCTGGGCCATGACGCGCCGCAGCAAGGGGCGGACCGTCTGGACCTGCGCCTGCAGGCGCCGGAGTCGCCGCCGTGTCTGGTCATCGACCGTGCGCAGCCGTTGCCCCACGCGGCGGGTCATCCGGTCGGCGTCGCGGAGCACGGCACGCGTCGTCGCCAGCAAGCGCCGATAGCTGCGCACCAAGCCCTCACGGGTTTTAGGGCTCCGGGCGAAGGCCTTGATCTCAAAGGTCCGGCGCACGGCGCGGCGCAGCCGATTGCGCACGGCGCGGCGGCCCCGGCCGATCACCGTTTGGATCCGCTTCAGCGTGCGCGTGACCACGCGGATGCCGTCGACGAGCAAGGAGCTGTCCGTCGGATAATGAATGGGCGTCTCCACCTGTAGCATCGGGCTCGGGTCGGCCCCCCCCCGCGCCGGGCCGTCTGAGAATAGCGTTTATGTCGCTTAGACTCTAGACTCCTTAGACTCCACCTTGCTTCATGGTTCGGCTCCGGTCGCGGGCGCAGATTGACGGCTCAAGCAAGAACGGGGTCGGACCACGGCAACGCGTTGATTCAGTGAGATTAGAGACTGAAAAACGAGTCTCTTGAGTGCTTAGAAGCCACTTTTTGAGATCAAAAAGCGCCTTCTAAGGATTCAGAACAGCATGCCACGCGCCAACCGCTACTTTCGGCCAACGCGCTCGCTTGCGGGGCCGCCGCACGCGACGACTGCTGGTCACACTCGGTCGCCGTCGAGAGCGCCTCCTTTGTTCAAGCGGTGAAACACGAGCTTGGCGAGAGAGTGAAGGGACGGGAGGTTGCTCCCGCTAGCGAAAGCTTTGCCTTGCAGGAATCCAGACGCCCTTATAGAGGCCTTTCTGAGCTTGAAAATGGGGCTCTAAGCTCGGAAAACACCCTTCGCGCAAGGGCTGCCTGGGCGCGGCTGATCCGCAAGGTCTACGAGGCCGATCCGCTGCAGTGCCCCAAGTGCAAGGGCCCGATGCGGGTGATTGCGCTGATCGAAGATCCGGGCGTGATCCGGCGCATCCTCGAGCACTTGGGATTGTGGACGCCGCTCGCCACCGAGCGCAGTCCGCCACCCGCTGCCGCGAGTTGGCCGCGGCATGTCAGCCTGCCGCTGACCTATCACCCGGTTCCCGACATTGCATGAGCTGGCGTAAATAAGCCCCCTGGAGACAGCCAAGGCGCGGGAAAGAGCTTGCTTCGTTCTGGTGCTTGGCGTAGATTTTCCAGTATTCAGCGCTGATGCCGGCTTCGATTGCGGTTTTTTCGTGGGGAGGAGGAAGCAGGCATGAACATAAGGCCCCTTATGCGCAGTGTGCGAGCATTTTCGCAGGTGCTCCCGACGCGCGGGCGCGGCGCGGCGGGACCACGGCCGGATTGATTTTCCTATCGTTTATTGCATTTCACTCTTCATATTCGACCTGCAGTTAGCTCGAGCAAGCCAATGTCCTAATACCAAGGGGGTGTGCAATGGCTAAACGAGATCGTGGCTCCAAGGCCTTCTCGGCGATTAAGCGAGGATCGCAAGGAATCAAATCGCAGAATCTTCCTCTTTCGGCGATCAAGCCGATTCGGCACAAGCCAGCGCCGAGCAAGATCCGAGCGCAGATGTTCCCTGCGGGCCCGGCGGCAAAGAGGTTGATGGCGGCACAGCGCAAGCTGCTTGCGGGCCGTTCCGCTGAAGCGAAGAGAATGTGGGCAAGCGCGACCAACAAGGCGGCACCACAGCCAACGCGCAGGAGCATTCTAAGCAAAAGTGACTACATCCGACCGAATATGCCGGGCGGATGGACTCCTCCGCTCGGGACGATCCTTCCAGCATGCCGATTCCGCACCGTAACGATCTTGGAGTGTCTGCGTCAAATTTGCACGGAGCAGAAAGAGCACATGCGCGGCCCGTGGAGCGCGCTGCTGCCTACGCCGCTCGAGTTCTATCTTGCGCCTACCATGATCGGGGGCCTGCCTTATTTCAGCCTTACGGACTCCGTCAATGATTACAACGGCTATACGTCTTCCGGGGGATGGCTTGCAGTTCATGCCTCCATACAGATGACACAACCGGCGACCGTGACGGAGATCGGGCTGGACTTCGAGGGCTTCGTGTGGGCGCTAGTTAGCGGCCTTGAGGGTGGATGGTTCTCGTCCGACGAGATCGGCCTTGCCTATCTCTGGAGCTCCCGTGTGATCCGAAGCCAGATGCCCGGCGAGGCAGAAACAGTCCTATCAAATGTCCCATACCACCTCGAATACCTAAAGGTTGACTACGAGTACAGTGTCGAGCATGTTCCCCTGTCGAGGCACGTTTTGCCGCTGAATCTGGAAGCCGTCAACGGGCAAACATTCAGCGTTGACTACGTGCTCCATTGGGACATTGACCGGTCGCCGGGAAGCGCGGACGCCGCTGCAACATTCGGTGCGACAGTCTGGAGCCCGCAGCCGTACATCGTGTACAAGTCCTGTCACAGCGAATACAGGCAGGTTGGGCGCTTCTATCGGGAAGCGGCACGCCAGATGTTCAAGCGACGCGCCTAACCATCTTAAGGCGTTCGCGCAAGGGCTGCCTGGGCGCGGCTGATCCGCAAGGTCTACGAGGCCGATCCGCTGCAGTGTCCCAAGTGCAAAGGGCCGATGCGGGTCATGGCGGTGATCGAGGATGCGGGCGTCATCCGGCGTATCCTCGAGCACCTTGGATGGTGGGCGCCGCTCGCCACCGAGCGCAGTCCGCCGCTGGGTGCCGCGAGTTGGCCCCGGCATGCCAACTTGCCGTTGACCTATCACCCGGTTCCCGACATCGCCTAACCCCTTGCGATAGCCAAGGGGCGGGAAAGGGCTTGCTGTGATCTCGCCGTTGGAATAGATTGCTCGGTAATCGACCGCTGATCCCGCTCACGACCCGCCCGGATCGCGGTCGTCTGCCGGGGAGGGGCAGCCCGCATGGACATAACACCGAATATGCGCACGCTGCGAGCGCTTTCGCGCTTGCTGCCGGCGCGCGGGCGCGGCACGGCGAAATCGGCGCCGGATTGATTTTCCTATCGTTTATCGTTCGTGCAGAAGATCTTGTCCAGGAGCACCGGGCTGCTCGGAAACTCGAGGATGTGGCTGTTCCCCACCGAGGCGTCGGCGGAATTGCGCAGACCCGCCATATTCAGCGGGTTGCGAAACACTTCCACAACCCCGCCTTGCCGCGTGAGGACCACAATGGCGTTGCGCTCGTTGGCCGAGTTCCAGATGTTGCCCGCGGCGTCGAGCGCGATGCCGTCGGTGCCTTCCAGATAGGGAAAGGATAGGAAATTCCTTCAGCGACCAATAGGGTCAGACTCGATTGAAACAGACTGACCGGGTATAGTTGCCGCCAGAATAACGACAACGGAGCTATCCATGGCCCGCGTACCCCGCTACGTATTGCCCACATCATCTAGTGCGGAAATAACTCTCAAGGGGTTGGTGGTTACGCTTTATACACTAGATAAAAACAACGCGCCCGCAAGCAACAGGCCGTGCAGCAAGGCCGCCACGATGGTACGGCGAATTGCGGCCGTGAGCGCGCGCGGCTGGGTCGCATAGCGGAACAAATCCACCGCGGCTTGAGCACTGGGTATCGCGGCTGCCAGGGCGATCAGCGCCAGCACCGGCAGCGCGCCAGCGAGCACCGCGCCGATCAACCAGGCGTTGGCGGCCAATGCGATCATGACATAGCCCCACCGCGCCTGTTCCGGCGCCAGACGCACCACCCAATGGCGCTTGCCGGCGGCGGCATCGGCCTTGCGGTCGGGGAACTGATTCATATAGAGAACGTTGGTAACGAGCAACGCGTACGACACCGAAGCCACGACCGGCATCGTCGCGAACGCGTGCCGCTGCACATAATCGGTGCCGATCACGATCAGGGCGAACCCGGCCATGACACACAGCTCCCCGGCCCCGCAGCTGTTGAGCTTGAGCGGCGCGGCCGAGTAACCCCAGCCGATCACGAGCCCCGCCAGGCCGATTACCAACAGGCCGCTTCCGGAGACCGCGGCCAGCCATATTCCGGCGAGCATGACGGCGGCGAACAAGGCGACACCAAAACGCAGCGTCTGGGCAGCCGTAAGCACGCCGTTCTGAATAAAGCGACTGCCGCCGGTGTAGGGAAACACACGTTCGGTATTCATTTCATCGGTGCCGTTCAGGGCATCGTAATAGTCATTCAGGACGTTTACCCCGGCGTGGGCCAGCAGGGCGAAGACGAGGGTCACGAGCGCCGTTGGCCAGGCGATCGCAATGCCGCTGGCGTGTGCGGTGCCCAACCCGATCAGCGAGCTGAACAGGGTTACACTCAGAAACGCCGGTCGGGTCGCCAGGAAGTAGCGTTGCACCGCGTTAGGCAGGGCCGCCAGGGTCGGTTCGGCTGGTTGCATCGTTCAGGTCTCTGTTTTCGGGTAACCGCGGAATTTTCGTTATTTTCAGGCAAGATCTCCGTCAGCGCCAGACTGCGATAAGAGATGTATCCGGTCGCCGCCAAATGTCACGCCGGAAACTCACGCGGTCAAATCAACGTGGGTGGACTTGGTACGGTTGCGGTGTTTGAAAGCGGCTAGAGCGGGAAGAATCGCGGCAGCAGGAAGGTATAGATTGTCAACATGATCAGGGTGAGCGGGACGCCGGCTTTGACGAAATCGGAGAATTGATAACCGCCGGCGCTCATGACCATCAGATTGGTCTGATAGGCCATCGGCGTGGCGTAGCAAAAGTTGGCGCCGAACATGATTGCGAGGACGAACGGTTCCGGCGACACTCCCAGATTCTGCGCGATGCTCATGGCGATGGGCGTGCCGATCGCGGCCGCGGCATTGTTGGAAACAAAGTTTGTCAGCAACGCCATGAGCAGCATCAGCAAACCGAGCAGCATCTCCGGACTCAAGTCTTTGGCCGCAACCAGAAAGACTTGCGCGATGTAATCCGTCCCGCCGGTGAAGGTCAATGCCGCGCCGAGCGCCAGGCTCGAGACAACCAACATGACGACTTTGGTGCTCAGGGAGGAACCGACATCTTTCCAGTCCAGGCAGCGCGTGAGCAGCATGGCCAGCACGCCGAACAACGCGCTGATCGATATCGGAACCAGCTTCAGGGCGGCCGCCGTCACGGCCACCGCCATGATCGCCAGCGCGATGGGCGCCTTGCTCGTGTGCGGCAAATCGGTCGTCTTTCCCAGCACGAGCAGGCCGGCATTCTCACGAAGATTTTTGATGGCTTCCTCGGAGCCCTGCACCAGCAGCACGTCACCGACCCGGAGAAATACATCGCCGATGTCGCTCATCTTGACGACTTCACGCAGATTGCTGCGGTGCAACGCCAGAATAATAACGTTGTAGAAGTCGGAAAACCGCGTGCGCCGCAATGTCGTTTGATGCAGCATCGATGCCTCGGTCACCACGACTTCCGCCAGCTGCTGTCCCGATGCCGTCAAGGGATGCTCATCGCCGATGGGTTCTTCGAGTTCATCCACATTGTGCAAGGTCGCCCCGAGCAGTGTTTCGAATTCTTTCAGGTTTTCGGGGGTATCGGAAACAAAAAGCCGGTCTCCCGCGTTCAACTTCGCCGTCGGAAGCCTGGCCAGTGTCATTTGCTCGCCGCGTTCCACTCGATCCAATTTCATCCGGTTGTCGGTCTTTTCAAGAATTTCAGACAGAGTCTTGCCGTTGGCGAAGCCGTCTTCCTTCACATGCAACACGGCGCTGAATATACGGGGTGAGGTGTCCGCCATGAGCGAGGTACGATCCGGCAACAGCCGCGGCAGCACCAGCCATACATAAAGCAGACCGCCCACGGCGGCGAGGGCCGCCATCGGCGTGAAATCGAAAATACCCAGATGCCGCATGCCGAGATCGGCGGCGATGGCCACCACCAGCAGGTTGGTCGAAGTGCCGATTGCGGTCGACATGCCGCCGATCAAGACGGAGTAATTCATCGATAGCAGCGACTTGGCCGGCGAGGTTTTCGTGCGCAGCGCCACGCTGACAAGAATCGGCATCATCAGGACGACGATCGGCGTGTCGTTCACCACGCCGCTGGCCGCGGCGCAGAAAACCAGCAAAACCAGCATCGATGTTTGCGGCCAGGACGAAGCGAGCCGCGAAAACCAGCGCGCCACCGGCTCGAGGGCGCCGGTGACTACCAATCCCCGGCCCAGGATCATCAGCGCGCAGATGGTAACCAGCGCCTCGTGGCCGAAACCGAGATAGAAATCGGCCGGAGTCACGGTGATACCGTTGCGTTCATACGGAAACAGCTGAAACCCGACCGACAGCGCAACCAATACGATCAGCGCGGTCGTTTCGAGTGTTACGATTTCGCGCGAGAACAGATAAAACGCGAACAAGGTAAGGATGATTACGGCGATGGCATGTGGATCCGGCAGGCTAGGCATGTCGCGTGAGAATCAAAGTTGACTCCGTTCGTTGTGATGCAGGCTCCAATCGCTGGATGAGTCTAGCTTTTTGAATCACTGCGCCGTGAATATATTATCTTAATTCAGCACAGCACGACAAAACAGCCGATCACTAAAATATATTGTGATCGTTCGTATCCCCGGTAGGTTACTCGTCCACGATCAATTAGTGATTGAAACTGAACCGGTTAGAGCCGTCTTAGTCCGCAGCATGCCAGCTATGCCGGGGAATCAACCGAATTTTCCGAATGACGCAGAGGCAGCATCCCGATCAATCCCAACAATGCGCCTGGCGCGAGAATCCAGGCGACATAAACTCCCCAGTCCGGATAGACATGAGTAATCACGCTGATGCTGAAAATGGTTATCAGGAAACCGATGCTGTTTTGTATCGCCAGCGCACTGCCCACGAATTCCGGCGGGCATGCCTTGGCGGATAACGCGGAAAACTGGGGGGAGTCGGCCACCACGGACACGCCCCAGACCGCCAGCGCCGCCAACTGCACGATTGTCGGCTGCGCCATGAGCAAGGGGTAAATCAGACACAGCGATCCGGATATAGCCAGCGCGACAGCGGCGACCGGGGCACTGCCGACGCGGCGGCTGATCGCCCCGCCGATAAAGCATCCCAAAGCGCCGATACCGATCACGCTGAAGGCAACCAGGGAGATATTCCGGTCCGACGCCATGCCAGCCGGTTGCAATGCCACCAGGATTAAAAGGGGCGCAATCGTCCAAAAGGCGTAGAGTTCCCACATGTGACCGAAATAACCGAACGCCGCGGCACGAAAGCGCGGCAGACGGAACACCGACAACACATGTATGCCAACCCGCCGCGCCGGCTTGGGCAGATGCGGCCCGTCTCCAAGCAGGTAGATGACGGCGCCCCCCACTAACGCCAGCAAGGAAGAAGCAAGAATGACCCATTGCCAGTCCCAGCCGACGCTAAGCCCTTTGATCAGATGCGGTGACGCGGTACCCAGCGTCAACATGCCGACGAGCAATCCCAGGGAATGACCGGCTTTGTCCGGCGCCCAGCTGACAATGAGCTTCATGCCCACGGGATAGATTCCGGCGATGGCCAGGCCGGTAAAAAAGCGAAATACCAACGATGTTTCCAGGCCGTCGGCGATGAAGGCGAGCGCAGCGTTAGCGGCCGCGCCGAACAAGCTGGAGACGGCGAAGATCCGGCTCGCTTGAAATCGGTCAGCCAGGCCGGTTAGAGAGAGAATCAACGTGCCGGCAATAAATCCGAATTGCACCGCACTGGTGAGATAACCGATTTCGGCGGCTCCGAAGCCCCAGAGCAGGGCCAAATCACCCGCGACCCCGTTGGCGCTGAACCAGAGTGATGTTCCGAAGAGCTGGGCAAATACGATGATGGCGATTGGACGGCGGAGCATCGTTGCAGGTCAGGTTCGAGCAGACGGAGTCGATCTCAAGGGAGCAGAACGATAGTCTCAAACCATCAACCCTGCCAACCAGTTGTATAATGCACGATTATCCTCCGGATGTTATGTTTGGTAACAATTGTTAACAAAAGAGTGGAGTTAACACGCATGTCGCAACGAATGATTTTTCTCGGTGGTTTTCTCGTTTGTGCCGGCCTGATGGCGGCGGCGCTGTTCTTTCAACACGTCCTGGGACTGGAACCTTGCCCGTTGTGCATTTTCCAGCGAATCGCCGTTATCGGAACCGGGCTGGTGCTGTTGATCGGCGGGTTGCACGATCCCGGCGCGTGGGGCCGGCGCGCATACGGCGGATTAACCGTGCTTACCGCCGCCGCCGGCGCCGGCATCGCCGCGCGGCATGTGTGGCTTCAAAATCTGCCTTTCGACCGGCAACCGGGGTGCAGCTACGAATTCGAATACATGCTCGACAATTTCCCGCTCACCAAGACGCTGAAACTGGTGTTTGCCGGATCCGGAGACTGCGCGCAGGTGCTCTGGACTTTCCTGGGACTCAGCATGCCGACCTGGACGTTGCTTTTTTTCATCGGTTTCACCGGGCTGGGTCTGATGCTGATTTTTACCAATTTAGGCCGGCGCTGAACGTTCAATTCGCCTGTTAGCGGCGAAGGTATTAATTCGGTCACAAACCTCGCGCCGCTCGACGAAGCAGATAAATCCCCAATACAAAAAAGATCACGATGGGAATGAATGCCCCGATCAGGGGCGGGAACGCAAACAGCACCCCGGCAAATCCCAGGCTCTGATTGATGATGACAAACAGCAGCCCCAGCATGATCCCGATAAACACGCGTTGGCTCATGCCCCCGCTGCGGAGGTGACGGAAGACAAATGGCGTCGCCAGCAACATCATGACCAGGGTTGCCAGGGGCTTGAAAACTTTCTGCCAAAATGCCAATTCGAAATTCCGCGTGTCCTGATTGTTCTTTTGCAAATGCCCGATATAGTAGCGTAATTGTTGTATCGACAGGCTGCCCGGCCGAACCGCGAATACCGACACCACCTCGGGCGAAAGTTCCGAGCGCCATTCCTCTTTCGGCGCATGCCGTGTTTGCACCGCTTCCTTTCCGACAATCACGCTCTCACTCACATCTCTGAGCATCCACTTGTCCCCGTCATGTTGGGCATGCTGCGCGGATGTCTGCATGCGCAAACGCGTGTAACCGTCGAAATAAAAAATATTCAATCGCAGCAGGGTGAGATCGGGCAGTACTTCACCGATATTCACAAACGAGCTCCCGCTGCGAAGCCAAATGCCGGAGCTTTTCTTCTGGAGCGACGTTTCGAGCGCCTTGGCGCGACCGAGCTGCGCAAGATTTTCCGAAACGGGCACGACATATTCTCCCAGCAAAAACACCGCTACTATAATCGCCGTCCCGATTTTCATCGTGGCTACGACGATCCGGGTTACCGATACCCCTGCCGCCCGCATGGCCGTAAGTTCGGAATTAAGCGCCAGGGTGGACAACCCGATCATCGTGCCGATTAAAGCGGCGACCGGGGACAGGTCATACACCTGTTGTGGCTGCTTGAGGATCACATACTTGATCATTTCAAACAGACCGAAACCGGCCTTGCCGTAATCCTTGAGGCTGTCAATCAGGATGATAAAAACCGCCAGCGACACCAGTACATACAACACCAGCAAGGTGCTGTTGAGCACGTGACGCGCGATAAGCCGGTCGAGCAGCGAGAGTATCATCCGCGACTCCATACGGCGGGGAGAGCGATCAGCGGGCGATTGTGGGCGCGTCGCCAGAGCAGATAGGCGGCCACCAACGCCATCACGCCGTGTACCCACCACAGGCCGAGCGCCAGCGGCACGCGGCCGTTTTGCAGCATGGTTTCGCCAACGCCCAGCAGATTGGAGTACACAAAGTAGACAACGATGGCCGCGAACAGATTCGACATTTGTCCGCGCCGCACGTCGGTATAGGAAATCGCAACCGCATACAGCATCAATACAAACAGGGCGATGGTTTTCCCCAATCGCCAATGCAGCTCGGCACCGACATTACGATCGCTGTATTGCGACAGCAGGTCAAGGGTTGGCAATCCCGCCGTCGGCACCGGCGCCTCCGTGGGTTTTTTTGGTTCGATACGCAGGCTATAGACAGCGAATTCGAGGATGCGGTAATCGGCCGTCCCCGGCTCTCCGTCGTAGAGCACTCCGTCCCGGAGCGCCAGAAACTTGTCGCCGGTTTTACCGTCAGTGAATGGTTGTCCTGATTTGGCGATCAGCACCCCCTGTCGGTCCTGCTCCATGCTGCTGACAAAAATTCCCTCCAGATCGCCGTTCTTCGCGGCTTTTTCCGCGTAGACGATTCTCCCCGTCCCCTGCGCCTCGGTAAACACACCGGGGGAGATCAGACCCGGTTCAGAACGTTGCGTGCTTTCCATCTTGACCTGTTCAATCTGCCTGGCCGCGAGGGGCGTGAGATAGAACGCACCGATCAGCACGGCGAACCCGCATGCCAGCGCCAGCCAGGTCACCGGTTTCAGGAAATGCATCACCCCCACCCCGCAGGCGGCCAGCACCGTCATTTCGCTGTCACGGTACCAGCGGCTTAAGGTCAGGAGGATCCCGAGGTAAAAAGCCAGCGGCAAGAGTATGTCGATCTTCGCCATCATCTGATAGCCGAGCAGGACATACAACACGGCCTCAGACTGGTCGCCGCGTGCGGCCCTGCCGAGCAGGAGCGTCAGGGTCATCAGGGTCACGACGATCAGCAGCACCACGGCAACGGCCAATATCATCGCCGCAGCCTCGCGGTAAAAGGCGCGGTCAATGATCACGGCAGGTACGCCATATCAGGTTTTGACAAGTTACAAGCAAACATTGGAAAATGCCTCCCGGAAACCAATCTGGAGGACTAGCAATCAAAAACACCGCTTTTTTCCGTACAGTCGCCCATAAGGACTTGATTGCAAAACGGAACCGTTACCCGAAGTCAACAAAAATATATCATATCTTCCCCCGGAGAGGCGGGAAATAAATTCAGGGAATCGGCATGGAATTCATTGTAAAAAGCGGTACCCCCGAAAAACAGCGTAGCGGTTGCATCGTCGTGGGTGTATTCGAATCGCGCAAACTCTCCGCCGTGGCGCATCAAATCGACGAAGTTTCAGGCGGCGCCATCGGCGCCATCGTCCGCCGGGGCGATCTCGATGGAAAACCGGGTCAGACACTGTTGCTGCACAATATCCCCAATCTACCCAGCGAACGCGTGCTGCTTGTCGGCTGCGGCAAGGAAAAAGAATTCACCGACAGCCGCTATCGCGATGCCACCGCCAAGGCGGTGACGGCACTCAAGGACACCGGCGCGACGGAGATCACGTCCTATCTCACCGAACTCGACGTCAAAGGTCGAGACATATTCTGGAAAGTGCGTCAGGCGGTTGAAGTCAGCGAAAGCGCGCTATACCGGTTCGACAAGCTCAAGACCAAATCGAATAACAACCGCCGCGCCTTGCGTCGAGTCGTGCTCGCGGTTCCCAAGCGCAGCGATCTGGGTCCGGGCGAACAGGCTATCAACGAAGGACGAGCCATCGCGGAAGGGGTAAGACTGGCGCGCGACCTCGGCAATCTCCCCGGCAATCTCTGCACCCCCACTTATCTCGCCGAGCAAGCGGTGGAAATCGGGAAGCTCTATGGGCTGAAAACCACCGTGCTGGAAAAAGCTGACATGCAGCAGCTGGGTATGGGCGCCTTATTGTCCGTGTCGCGCGGCAGCCGTCAGCCGCCAAAGTTGATCGTGCTCGAATACCAAGGTGGCAAAGCGGGGGAAGCACCGGTTGTGCTCGTGGGCAAGGGGCTGACGTTTGATGCCGGTGGGATATCGATCAAGCCGGCGGCCAACATGGATGAGATGAAATTCGATATGTGCGGCGGGGCATCCGTGCTCGGCGCGGTAAAAGCGGCGGCCGAACTGAAACTTCCGATTAATATTGTCGGAATCATCCCCAGCTCGGAAAACCTTCCCGATGGCGACGCCAACAAGCCGGGGGATATTGTCACCAGCATGTCGGGCCAGACCGTTGAAGTCCTGAATACCGACGCTGAAGGCAGGCTGATTCTGTGCGATGCGCTGACCTATGCCGAGCGGTATAAACCCGCATTCGTCATCGACATTGCCACACTCACCGGAGCGTGCGTCATCGCCCTCGGTGCGCATGCCAGCGGATTGCTGGCCAACCATGACCCGCTGGCGCGAGAAATCGGCAACGCCGGAAAATACACGTATGATCGCATCTGGCAAATGCCCCTCTGGGATGAGTATCAGAAACAGCTCGACAGTAATTTTGCTGACATGGCCAACGTCGGCGGGCGCGAGGCCGGCACGATTACCGGTGCCTGTTTTCTCTCGCGTTACGCAAAAAACTTCAAGTGGGCACATCTCGATATCGCCGGCACAGCCTGGAAAACCGGCAAGGAAAAAGGGGCGACTGGCCGGCCCGTGCCGCTGCTGGTACAGTTTCTCATCAACCGCGCCCGCAAGGATGGCGCCGACATGGATACATGACGCGCGTTGACTTTTACTTGCTCGACCACTCGACCGAAGGCGGCAGAGACGCCGCTGTCTGCAAGCTGGCCCACAAGGCATTTCGGCTCGGTCATCACGTATACATCCTGACGGCCGACGATAATGACGCGCAACGCCTGGATCAACTGCTCTGGACCTTCCATGCCGGCAGTTTCATTCCCCATGGCATCAACATGCAATCGGAAGACACCGGACTTCCCGTACTCATCGGAAAAGAGGAGCCGCCCTCCGCGTTCGATGATGTCCTGATTACGCTCGCTCCCCGGGTTCCGGAGTGTTTCAGCCGGTTCCAGCGCGTGGCGGAAGTGGTGAATGGCGACGAAGACGACAAGGCGCGCGGCCGCGAGCGATTCCGGTTTTACCGAGACCGCGGTTATACGCTGCAAACGCATAAACTGGCGCTGGATTCCGGGTGGGCCTGAACATGACCACGCCTGATTCGAAATACAAACACAAACCTTCGGAAAAACATACTCTCGAAGAGGTCTTGAAATCGCTTCAAGACATGATTCGCAACGATCTCCTGGACGGTGAACGGGGAGACGCGCCAGCGGAAAAAATTCAACCATCCCCCTCCGCCACCAAGCCGGTGGATCGCGGCAACCGTCCTGGACCAATCAGGGAAGACTTCGCGCCGGCAACCGCCGGTTCGGGACCGGTCAACCTCGACGCCGTGATGCGGTCCTTGAAGGACCTGATCGGCAATGAGCTCGACACAGGCGATCATCTCCGTCCTGACGCTATCGCGTCCCGGACCGCTCTGGATGAAAATAACGCGGATTTAAGCCAATCCGAGGAATTTGCCCCGCTCGATGAGGAGCTGACATTCGAGGATACGGAATCGCCGGTTGTCGGCGAGGAGTCCGCGCCGGCGGATGAATCCTTGTCACCCGTGAATGATCAAACCTCCGATGAACTCGCACCTGATGAATTCGCGCCACTGGATGAAGAGCTGAGTATCGAGGGGCCGGTTGACATCGCTCCGTCCCCGACACCCGACGATGCAGTGCCTGAACTTCCCGGTGAAATCTCGCCAGAATTGCTCAGAGAACCGGATAGTGAGCCGGCCTCGGCGTCGCCGGAACCGAAAGGCGAAGCCGATATCGATGCGGGTGATCAGCAGGAATTCATGCTGGATGATTTGCCGCCACGCGTAAATGAAAGCGAAGCGTTTGCGCCGAATGACATTCAGGAACCCGAAGCGGATCCGGGAATCGAAGCCGAGAGTTCCCCGGATGCCGGCGGAATTGACGAACCGCTACCGACAATAGATGTCGAGGAAACGTTCGATGAAAACAACTATTTTCAACCTGACACACCACCATCGGAAACCCTGCCCTCCGAGCTGCAAGAGATACAGGAAATTATCGTCACCGCGCTAGGCACTCCGCCCGAATCCGAAGCTCCGCGTCAATCCGAAACCTCGGAAACCGGTGAACAGCAAAAACGGGGTCAGGACTTGGCGCCGGCAACGGAAACCCAACCCCCACCGGAGCATGTATCAAAGGCGCCCGACGATAACGGACTCACGCTCGAAATCGCTGAAGAATCCGACACGGGGGATCACAAGCTGCCTGTTGTCGACTTTGACAGCGTTTCGCTTGTGCCGCCGAGGGAAGAGCAACAGCCGCCTGCGATTTCCTCCGACGACAAGTCCGGGGTAGAAACAACGACCCTTCCGGAAGCCTCGGATGAAGCCCCCCTCGGGACCCGAGGTACGACATCCCGAGAAATCGGAGTTGAGGGCGAACCGGAAGCGGGCAACGAGATGACGCCGGACAACCGCTCGGCAACTCCCGAGTCCCGGAAATCACGCAAAACCAGGAGGACATCCGCGTCAAAACCTGAAATTCCCGAATCAACTTCAGCTTCCAGCCTCGATGATATCCCGGTTCTGAAGGACGTGGTTTCGCCTCCGACCGGCAGTACGCTGAAGACTGAACCATCCTCGACACCCTCCAAGGATCGTCTGCCCAGACCGAACCGCGCGCGTGAGATCGTCGTCCGCGCCGTTGCCAAACTTAATGTCGAGATGCGCAAGTCGGGCGGCACCGGGATCGACACAAAAACCATCCTCCGCCTGCAAAAGTTAATACAAGAGCAACTCGAGAAAGACGGAGACGAATGAAGGCCGCTGACTAAATTAGTGAAAATCTGCGCCTGCACATCTAGAATGTTGTTCGCTGCCATTCGCAACTGATTCAATGAGCCAGAAACCACAAAAACCCGCTGGCGGGAATTCGCCTCTCGAAAGCACCCTGAGCAAATCCTACGATCCGCACTCCATCGAGCAGCGGATTTATCAAACATGGGAACAGGCGGGTGTTTTCGCGCCGAGCGGTCGTGGAAAACCGTACTGCATCATGATTCCGCCGCCTAATGTCACGGGAAGCCTGCACATGGGCCATGCATTCCAGGACACGCTGATGGATACGCTTATCCGTTATCACCGGATGCGGGGCGACAACACGCTGTGGCAGGCAGGGACGGATCACGCGGGCATCGCCACCCAAATGGTCGTCGAGCGCCAGATCGAGGCCGAAGGCAAAACCCGCCACGATCTGGGGCGTGACGAGTTCGTTAAGCGTGTCTGGAAATGGAAAGCCGAATCCGGCGGTACGATCACGCGCCAGCTGCGGCGCATGGGCGCCTCGCTCGACTGGTCGCGAGAGCGTTTCACCATGGACGATGGCCTGTCACAGGCAGTAACCGAGGTCTTCGTCCGGCTATACGAAGAAGGATTGATCTACCGCGGCAAGCGGCTGGTCAACTGGGACCCGGTATTGCATACGGCGGTTTCCGACCTGGAAGTAATCTCCGAGGAAGAAGCCGGCCATCTCTGGCACATACGTTACCCGATTGCGGGCACAAACAAACATCTCGTCGTGGCGACGACACGGCCCGAAACCATGCTGGGTGACACCGCCGTAGCCGTGCACCCGGAAGATGAACGTTACAAGCCGTTCATCGGCAAGCTCGTCGCGCTGCCGCTCACCGACCGCGAGATTCCAATCATTGCCGATGAATACGTGGACCGCGAGTTCGGCTCCGGCTGCGTCAAGATCACCCCGGCGCACGATTTTAATGATTACGAGGTGGGAAAACGGCATAACCTTCCGGTTATCAACATTTTCTATTCCGATGCCTGCATTAATCTGCCCGATTCGCCGTATCACGGTCAGGACCGTTTCATGGCACGGAAAAAGATAGTCGCAGATCTGGAAGCACTGGGGCTGATTGAACGAATACAAGACCACAAGCTCATGGTGCCGCGCGGCGACCGCACCGGCGCCGTGATCGAGCCCTTTCTCACCGATCAGTGGTACGTCAAAGTCGGCCCGTTGGCCGCCGAAGCCATCAAGGCGGTTGAAACCGGACGCATCCGGTTTGTCCCGGAAAACTGGACCAAGACTTATTACGAATGGATGCGCAACATCCAGGACTGGTGCATCTCGCGCCAGATCTGGTGGGGCCACCGCATCCCGGCCTGGTATGACGCCGATGGCCAGGTTTATGTGGCGCGCGGCGCGTCCGCGGCGCATGCCCAGGCGAAACAGCAGCACGGGCAGGACATCCCGCTCGAGCAGGATGAAGACGTACTGGACACCTGGTTCTCCTCGGCGCTGTGGCCGTTCTCGACGCTCGGCTGGCCGGAACAGACCCGGGAACTGAAAACCTTTTATCCCACGAGCGTGCTCGTCACCGGTTTTGACATCATATTTTTCTGGGTGGCGCGCATGATCATGATGGGGCTGAGATTCGCCGGCGATGTGCCGTTTCGCGAGGTCTACATTCACGGCTTGGTGCGCGACGCCCACGGACAAAAAATGTCCAAATCCAAGGGAAATATTCTCGATCCGATCGATCTGATTGACGGCATCGATCTCGAATCCCTCGTGGTCAAACGCACGGCCAGTCTGATGCAGCCGCAGATGGAGAAGAAAATCGAACAGGCAACGCGCAAGGAATTCCCCCATGGCATCCCGGCCTACGGCACGGACGCCCTGCGGTTTACCTTCGCCAGTCTTGCCACGCAAGGGCGCGATATCAAGTTCGACCTCGGCCGGATCGACGGCTACCGGAATTTTTGCAACAAACTGTGGAATGCCGCGCGTTACGTGTTGATGAACGCCGAGGGCGAGGATTGCGGCCAATCTTACGAGGATGGCGCGCAAGCGCCCTCGGCTCGCCCCCCTCTCCCAGCGGGAGAGGGGATGGGGGTGAGGGCCGATCTCCCTCCCCCTTTGCCCTCTCCCAAAGGGAGAGGGGAAGCAGGTAAGAATCTCTATTCCGTCGAACTCACCGTTGCCGACCGCTGGATTCTTGCACGCTTGCAGGAAGTTTCCGCGGAAGTGGAAAGCGCCTTCCGTGACTACCGGATCGACCTTGCCTCGCAGGCGGTATACAGCTTCGTATGGCATGAATACTGCGACTGGTATTTGGAGCTCTCCAAGGTTGTGCTGACCGATTCCAAGAGCGGTTCGGAGCTGTTGCGCGGAACTCGCCGGACATTGGTGGCAGTGCTCGAATCCTTGTTGCGTTTGCTGCATCCGGTGATGCCTTTTATCACCGAGGAGATATGGCTGCGTATGGCAAAACTCGCGGGCAAGCCGGGAATGACGATTATGCGCGAACCTTACCCGGTGCCCGACATGAAAAAAGCTGATTCGACCGCCATCGATGAAATGCACTGGGTCATGGGCGTGATCACGAGCGTACGAAATATTCGCGGTGAAATGGACATTCCGCCCGGCAAGCGGCTACCCCTGCTGGTGCAGGACGGTACCGCCCGTGACAGGAAATATCTGGATTCGAACCGGCATTATCTGGAGACGCTGGCCAGGGCTGAATCGATCTCCTGGCTTGAAAAAGGCACGGATGCGCCGGAATCGGCCACAGCACTGGTCAGTCACATGAAGGTCCTGATTCCACTTGGATCGATTATAGACAAGAATCAGGAGCTCGAGCGGCTGGGAAAGGAAATGGAGAAAATCGAGAGGGATCTTTCCAAGGCGAAAACCAAACTGGCAAATCCCGAATTCGTCGATCGGGCGCCGAAGAATGTGGTCGAGCAGGAAAACCAGCGTGTACTGCGGTTCGAAACCACCCTGTCAAAGCTTCGCGCCCAGTTCGCCAAGGTTAAAGCCCTGCCCGGCTGAGTCATCCCGCGACACCGGGCTGAAGCTGTCCACGATGCCGGATCAATCCCGGATCAACTCGCCATTTACGATCCTGATACGATCGCCCACGGCCGCATTGGGTGAATTGGCGAGGATAAGTTGCTGGCTGGTACCGTCATTCATGCGCACACCGACACGATAGCGCTCGACTTTGTTTGCATTCTTTTCGATCTCGTGTCCGGCAATGGCGCCGCCGACGGCTCCGGCCACGGTGGCAAGGTCCTTACCGCGCCCTTTTCCGATTTGATGCCCGACAATGCCGCCGACGAGACCGCCCGCGATCGCGCCGCCTCCGGTCGCCTGGCCTTTTTCCGTGAAGCGCTCGATAGATTCAATCACGCCGCAGTCGGCGCAAGTTTTAGGCACGGATACAGCGGCGGTGTTGGCGACTTTGTTTGCGGGTGCGGTCGTTTTACTCGCGGTCTGTTTTTTGATTCCTGAGGTCGGCGCGGCAGCAGTCGGATGGGTCCCGGCAGTTTCTTCCGGTTTTGCCTGGGACGGAGAATAAGGGATCACGCCGGTCATCACAGCGGCGGTAACTGCTCCAACCACGAGCAAGGATCCGGCGGCGATAGCCGCGAGCATTTTTTTGTTTCCAGATATAGCCATGTAACCTCCTGTATGAACACGTGGGCCTCACTAACGCCCCTTGAAAGCAGGGAAGCCGCTTCCAGCAATCTTCTGATAATATAGCCCAGACATTAGGCATTAACGCGCCAACTTCAACAAAGTTTACAATTGAAACCCGTAAAAACCGGCGGGAATTCCATTAGACAACAAGGTCTTGCTGCACAAGTTGGCGTGGATTGGCGTTGGTATCGCAATCCAGATAATAATATCGCTCGATTAGCCAGGCTGCATCAGGCTTTTCCCCGACAATCAAGGATGAACGACCTGGCGTGTCAATGATTTCATTCACCACAACAACCACTTTCCCCATACCCTCAAGGAGACAGACATGAAGAAGTTTCAGCTCACTACATTAGCGACAGTATTGTTGCTGATATCGACCAGTGCCTTCGCTTTTCACTGCCCCAAAGAAATGAAAAAAATCGATGCGGCGTTGGCGGCGAAGCCACAGCTGACCTCAGCGCAAATGACGGAAGTGAAAAAGTTGCGCGCCGAAGGTGAGACCTTCCACAAGGCGGGCAAACACCAGGAAGCGTTAGACGCTCTCGGCAAAGCCCAGCAGATTCTGAAAATCCAGTAAAGACCGAAATTCATACCATTTCAGTTCGAATATTACCCTCCGATGGAAGCATCGGAGGGTAATAACGGATATTCCCCCTCGCAACGGTTTCGAATAAGCGGCTGACACAGATTGCCAATTGCTTGGTCGCGTTGTCGCTATGTGCGACCATAACGTGTTGGCGGTTATTTCCCGTGAATTTCTTTCCATAAGTTATCAAAAGGAGCAACTATGAAGACTGGCCTACTGCTTGGCGTTTTTTTCACGGCTATAGCCGTTAACGCCTACGCGAAAGACCCATCAACCGGGCTTAAAACGGACATGCAGAAATTCAGCTACACGGTGGGATATCAGCTTGGGCAAAACCTGAAGCGCCAAAAACTCGCGGTTGACCCGAAGATTGCCGCCGAGGGCATGCGGAATGCACTGAGCGACACACCGTCAAAGCTTTCACCTGAAGAGATGCAGGCGTCCGTACAGGCTTACCAAAAAAGAGCACAGGAGAAACTGGCCGCACAAGCGAACAAGAATCTCGAAGCCGGACAGGCCTTCCTGGAAGCCAACAAGAAAAAAGCAGGTGTCGTCGTTTTACCCAGCGGACTGCAATACAAGGTCATCTCGACAGGGAGTGGCAAGCAGCCGAAACCCGCGGATACCGTCATCGCCCATTATCGTGGAACTCTCATTAACGGAACGGAGTTCGACAGTTCCTTCAAACGTAACGAACCGGCCACTTTTCCGGTTAATGGCGTCATCAAAGGCTGGCAGGAAGCCCTGCCCATGATGAAAGAAGGTTCAAAATGGCAGATTTATATTCCAGCGGAGCTTGCCTACGGCGCAAACGGCGCGGGAAACGCCATCGGCCCGAATGAAGTTCTGATTTTCGATATCGAACTGCTTACCGTGAAGACGGAGGCGGAAGGCAAGGAAAGCAAATAATACCGAGGAGAATTCCAGCATGCGAGGAACAGATAAATGGTTGTTAATGTTCGCGCGTTGCGAGAAATTTAATTTGTGGCCAACGCTCGATCGTAAGATGGAGATTGACCATTGTCGGTGCAAGGTATGTCAGATTTCCGGCTCGATCGAGCGCCAGCCGCGTTTCACCGTTTTTCCGAAATTCATCCAGTGTTTTTGAATCGTAACTTTCTATCCAGCGCGCGGTGGCAACGTCAATCGAATCGTAGCTGCAATCCACGCTGTATTCATGCTTGAGCCGATAGGCAACGACGTCGAATTGCAGTGTCCCGACCGCCCCGAGAATCAGATCATTGCTGATGAGTGGCCTGAAAACCTGAGTCGCCCCTTCCTCGCTCAACTGATCCAGGCCCTTTTGCAGGGCTTTCATTCTTAACGGGTCGCGCAACACCACACGGCGAAAAAGTTCAGGCGCGAAATAGGGAATCCCGGTAAATTTTAGATTTTCGCCTTGTGTAAACGTGTCGCCGATCTGTATTGTGCCATGGTTATGAACTCCGATAATGTCACCGGCGCAGGCAAAGTCAACCTGCTCGCGTTCACGTGCCATAAAAGTGATCGCGTTGGCAATCTGAATCTCCCGATTGAGACGGACATGATAAATTTTCATTGCCTTGCGATATGCCCCGGACGTGATGCGTACGAATGCAATGCGATCGCGATGCTTGGGGTCCATGTTCGCCTGGATTTTGAAGACAAATCCGGTAAACGGAGATTCCGTTGGTGTTACGGGCCGCGAAGTGGTTATACCGGCACGCGGTGACGGGGCATGCTGGACAAAGTGATCGAGCAATTCATGAACGCCAAAATTATTCACCGCCGACCCGAAAAAAACCGGCGTTTGCTCACTGCGTTGATACTCTCCAGGATGAAATTCATGACTGGCGGTTTTGATCAATTCTATTTCAGCGCGTAATTCAGCTGCCTGCTGGCCGAGCAGGCTGTCCAGGTCCGGGTTGTCGATACCGCGGATCACGACACCCGTCTGGATCCTGCCTCCGTGTTGTGGACTGAAAAGATGCACGCTGTCAGTAATCAGATGATAAACACCCTTGAAGCGCCTGCCACTTCCAATCGGCCAAGTCACTGGCGCGCAGCGAATCTTGAGTACGGCTTCGACTTCGTCCAGAAGCTCAACGGGATTACGGGATTCGCGATCGAACTTGTTGATGAACGTCATAATTGGCGTATTTCGCAGACGACATACTTCCATCAACTTGATCGTGCGTTCTTCGACACCCTTCGAGCCGTCGATTACCATCAATGCCGAATCCACGGCCGTAAGCGTACGGTAGGTGTCTTCCGAGAAATCTTCGTGACCGGGCGTATCGAGGAGATTAATAATGTGGTGTCGATACGGAAACTGCATTACCGAGGACGTTACGGATATACCACGCTGCTTTTCGAGCTCCATCCAGTCGGATGTGGCGTGGCGCGCTGCCTTGCGTCCTTTGACAGCCCCCGCCAGCTGAATCGCGCCGCCAAACAGCAGCAGTTTTTCGGTCAGCGTGGTTTTACCCGCGTCAGGATGGGAGATGATCGCGAAAGTCCGCCGCCGCGCAATCTCCTGACTTAATTCAGCCATTGTCGGTTGCCTGATTGATAAAAATAAAGCCCGCGATTATACAAAATCAGCTGTAAAGGGCCAGTTAGGTATTGTGCAAAAAAGAAACCCCGCCTGAAGCGGGGTTTCATAAGGTAAACTGCAATCAGCGATTATTCGACGACAACCTTGGTTGCCTGCATTCCTTTCGGGCCTTTCTGGGACTCGAAACTAACGCTCTGACCTTCTGCCAGGGACTTGAATCCATTGCCCTGAATTACGGAATGATGCACGAATACATCTTCGCCGCCATCCTGCGGCTTGATGAAGCCGAAACCTTTGGAATCGTTAAACCATTTTACTGTACCAGTACGCATTAAAATAACCTCAATAATTGATAATGTTTGCGATGCAGAGCGTGAGTAGAATTAACGGAAGCAACCTCGAGAGGAACTACCGAAAAATCCGACATCAAACTGCAGCCAACACACTATAGCCGATAGAATTCCGGATTACCAGAGCGAAACCGTGAAATTTTCCGGCATGACATACGGCCGCGGAGGCAGTCAGTCATGATGCCAGTAGGTACGAATCCGGATGCGTGCGCGCAACGGGAAATCCAGTATTCCGCGACGGTGACGTTCATTTCGCAGGAACAGCTTGGCGGCGCGAAATCCCAGTCGAAAGGAGCGCCGGAAATATTCAACTTCGGTCAGATGTCCGCCTTTCAGGGCATGTTTAAATCCGGCATTAAAGCGGTTTCCCCTCAGGTACACCGGAATTTTCAATCCAATCTCGCCTGGCGTCGGATAGGTATAGCGCATGATCAGCTCAGAATCAGATGCCTTATCTGCTAAGTATAGACCCCCGGGTATGCCTGCTTCAGGACACCTGTCACGGTTATCAATCAGCTCGTCGCCTCAAGGAAAAAAATTACAGGGGTTAGTCTTAAAAGCGATGATCGCCATTAACAAAGCCAATGGAACAACAGATCATGGCGATAAATATTTGTGACGCGCCATCCTAGCCTTTACTCGCGATATCTCCCCGAAGAATTTGATCTGCTACATTGTCATCGATCCAGATAAACGACGCGCGAGTCAGGGCCGATACTGTGTACATCCGCGGTTTCAGGGAAGCGACTGGGCTTTGCGCATTTTCCGTGTCGGCCTCGATATATTTGATTCCCCCATCAGCCGCAGCAAGTTGTAGCGTTCCTTCGAGCAGGTAAAGATTCCAGGTATCCGTTGTGCCACGCTCCAGTAGCTTGGTCCCGGGTGGAACCGTGAACAGCAGGGAACGGGCTGCAAGCTTTTCCAGTTTATTATGATCAAGCCGCGAGAATTTCGAGAATTTCGCCAGCATCAATGGTTCCGCCGGAACGGTTCGTTTGTCCGATGAATCTCCGATAAGTTTATGTATGGAGGAACTGACAGCATGGCCCGAGTTTCTATTTTTGACCGTTGTCAGCGTATCCAGGGTCACTTGGCGATCTGCCCGTTTATCAACATCTCCATAAGGATCTTTTATTTTATCGGTTTTTCTGGTCTTGGCGTTACGGCGGATATCGTCGATCAGCGTATAACCTGAGCCTTTACGCATATTTTTCTTGACGATGCCTCGATAGATTCTTTCCCTCAAATTGGATATATCCGACGAAAACCGCTTTGCCATGGGAATCGCTGCCAAAAGATTGACGACTTCCACGACTGCCGTCTCCCGATCATCGGAGGTCACGGTACGATCCAGTATTGCCGCATAACTGTTAAGGGCGGTGATTCGATCATAAAGTACCGGGCAGTACACCGGCAGCTCCGGTGTAGAGGTATCCTTGTATTCAAGAAAAAGTTCCATGCCGCGATATATGCTCATTTCACGGTTTTTCTTTTGGAAAGTAGTCAGGTCTGAGGACGCCGTGGTTCCGCTTAAGGGATAGAGCCGGCGTACCACGTGCTTTTCAAGCAATAGTGTATCGGTACCCCATGGCCGCTTTTCTCTGGTCCGATGGATGAGCCCCAACCGGAAATTTCCCTGTTCCGGGTTTTGATGATAACTCATGAGGAAGCTCAAGTTGTACTCGGAAAAGGCCTTCGTGAGCTTGGAATCCACGACAAATTTCATATTCTGGTCATAAACACCAAGCTGGCCATCGGGCATCAGGACATACATCCCGGCAAGACTAGGGAATGTCGTAATTGTGCTCATATCGTTGCATGTCTGCGATCATGGTAATCGGCAAGAAAAATAAGTGAAAATTCGTTAATAAAAAATTCTTTCTATTCAATTATTCCCATACAACCTGTTTCCTCTGATTCCTACAGAATCAAAATGTGCTTAATTCATTGCAAGGAATATGCCGGATATACGAATTATTATAGTCTGTAATTCGATTATCTGAAGAAACGGCGGGTTTGTTGATTTAAGCCAATACCAAAATGCTGTTTATGCAGATAAAGAACAGAAAATCTCTGATTTCATCTAAATAATCTCCTTCCGAAGCACGAAAGGCTTGTCAGTGGTGCCGGCTCGGAGCGACTGTCGAAGGTCGGAAGGACACTGAAATGATCACGCTCCCGCCGTTGGACCGAGGAGGTGCGGCAAGTACTCATCGGCCCGTCCACGACCCTCGATCTTGCATCGAAACCGTCAATCCGATGCCAGGAATTTTTTATGTAATTTCCGCCAGGCTCGAAACAACCCGGCCAGGGTTTTGGCATCTGTAATTTCATCGGTACTTGCCATTGTCAGCGCCCCTTGAAATGGAATCCAGTGCACCTCAATGAGCTCGTGCGTCTCCGTATTGACTGGGACATGCTCGAGATTTTGTGCAAGATACAAATATACGATTTCAGTAAATACACCGGGTGAGCTGATCATTTTTCCCAACGATATCCAGTGAATGGCGCGCAAACCCGCCTCCTCTTCCAGTTCGCGCTTCGCCGTGGTCAGTGGCGGTTCCCCCCTGTCCAGTTTCCCTGCCGGTAATTCCCACATCCAGCCCTGCATTACGTGACGATACTGGCGCAGCAGGCAAACACGGTTATGTTCATCGAGTGCTACTATGGCAGCGCCGCCTGGGTGCTCGACAATTTCAAATTCGACCCTTGCCCCGTTGGGAAGCGTGACATTTTCCACATAAAGGTTAATAATTTTTCCGCGATAAAGAATTTTCTTATTTTCCGGCATGGTACGCTCCAAAGTTCCAGGAATTGAATTCTGAATATCATAGCCGATAGCAATTACTATAACCGGTCGCAATCAGATACCAGGGACAGTGACCGGGAATCCAGTGAAAACAGATATAAATTAATTAAAATGAATAACTGTCTGCATAACAGGAAACTTTTTCGAGGGAAAATATCTAAATTTGGGTTTATAGCCGGTAATACTAGCGTCCCTATGGATATCCTTGCCAAATTCCAGTTTGTTCCCGTAGCGCTGACATTTACACTGCTCGTTTCCTGCGCTACGGTGCCGGAAACCGGCCGTTCACAACTTCTGCTGGTTAGTGCAGCGCAGGAAACCCAGCTCGGTTTCCAGGAATTTGAAAAGCTCAAAAAGACAGTTCCACTATCCAGAGATGCGGTTGCGAATACCCAGTTACAGCGCGTCGGTCAGCGCATAGCGGCGGTGGCGCAGTTGCCGAATGCACGCTGGGAATTTGTCCTTTTTGACAAACCCGATGTCCCCAATGCCTTCTGTCTTCCTGGCGGTAAGGTCGGAATTTACAGCGGCATACTGCCCATCACCCGGGACGATGCCGGGCTTGCTACTGTCATTGGCCACGAAGTGGCTCATGCGGTCGCGCGTCACGGCGCCGAACGCATGTCACAAGGCATTTTGATCCAGCTGGGGGGACAGATACTGGATCAAGCAACCGTCGGCCGTTCGGCGGCAGCCCGCACAGCGCTTCAGCAGGCCTATGGCATCGGCAGCACTCTGGGTGTGGCACTCCCGCATTCGCGCGCACAGGAACTGGAAGCAGACCGCCTGGGATTGCTGTACATGGCGCGCGCGGGTTATCCGCCCCGGGAAGCGCTGACTTTCTGGCAGCGATTCTCCGAGTACAAGGTTAAACACGGAGGGGGAAAACAAATCGAATTCTTGAGCACACATCCCCTCGATTCGCAACGCATGCGTCAACTCGAAAACTTGCTACCGCAGGCCGAGATGGAATACCGCAAACCTTAGCGACGTCTTTTTTTAGATGTTGGGCGCAGGCCGGAACCATCCCGAGTCCAGACCTTGCGTCAAATCCCGCGCAAGGATGATGGCATCCTCACGCCCCAGGCGTGCCGGGTAATAATTTTTGCGCAAACCGATTTCATCGAATCCCAACTTGGCGTAAAGACGATAAGCCGCGGTGTTGGAAATTCGCACTTCCAGCAAGGCAACCCGGGCTTTTTTTCTTCGGGCAGAATCAAGCATGTTGCGCACCATGTCCGCACCTAGACCGCGCTGCTGATAATCCGGATGGATGCAGATATTCAGTATGTGACATTCGCCCACGGCGATGGACATGATGCCGTGTCCGATAAGTCCCTGTAGGCTTTCATAAACAAAACAATGGCAACCAACGCGCAGGCAGTCGCGAAAAATGGGCAGTGTCCAGGGAAACTCATAAGCCGCTTTCTCAACCTTGAGCACCGCTTCCAGGTCGTGCCCGGTCATCGGCCGCAGGAGCGGTTGGGGTTCAATTGCAACAGCGCTCATCGATCCCCCACAAAAGATCTGGCAAGACACAGATCATCCCATACTTTTCGTTTGTCGGCAGGATTGCGCAACAGGTAGGCCGGATGATACGTAACGATCAGCGGGGTTCCATGGTAGGACAGTCGCTGTCCGCGCAACTTCCCCAGCGGCACCTCGGTCTTGAGCAAACTGTGGGCCGCGTGCCGCCCCAGGGCCACGATCAGGCGCGGTTTGATCAGGTCGATTTGCCGCAGAAGATACGGCTCACATTGTGCTACCTCTTCCGGCCGGGGATCGCGATTTCCCGGTGGCCTGCATTTGAGCACATTGGCGATATAAACTTCCTCGCGCTTCAGTCCGATGGCAAACAGGATGGCGTTCAGCAACTGGCCAGCACGGCCCACGAACGGTTCTCCCTGACGGTCCTCCTCCCCCCCGGGTGCCTCGCCGATAAACATCCATTTGGCCTGGCGATGCCCAACCCCAAAAACCGTTTGAGTGCGCGTGGCATGCAGGGGACATTTGATACAGGACTTTACCGCCCGCTCCAGATCCGGCCAGTCCATGCATGCGACCTCACTCTGGCGCGACTGCTTGGCGCTATCCGGTTCCTCAAAAGAGGCGAGGTCTCCGTCCGGCACAAGCCCAACCGGTTCTCGTTGCGGTACCCAGAGCGTAACACCCATCGCATCGAGATATTGCCGACGCCGAATTTCCTGCGCGTTCATGCCATCAAGCATACGTTAGGGAAATAGAAATACAAGTCAAACCTGTTGCTATGGAAGGGCTTTTCGCCGGATCAGTAATATCCGCTGACGTCCCTGCTCGGCAAGCCAAATCACTCCATCGGCACCAAAAGCGATTCCTTGAGGCGACTGCAGACCCGAGAGCACGGTTTCCAGCGCGCCATCCTTGAAGCGCAACAGCCGACCATTTGAAACATCCTCGGCTATCCATAACGCGCCGTCTGGCGCAATCTCGATCTGGTCAGGCTCGTCCAGATCATGCAGCACCACGCTCAGCTTGCCGTTCTTGAAAGCGAGCACTCGCCCGGTCCCCGCTTCGGCGAAAATTACTTCGCCATCCTGACTCAGCACCAGCCCTTCCGGTCGATTTAACCCCCCAAGCAGGACTTCCACCGCCTGATCGCCATAACGACGCACTCGAAGCAAGCGACCGTTCATGGCATCCTCCGACACAATCAGGTCGCCGTCGGGCAGCATGTCAATTCCTTCGGGAAAGCGCAGTGTTGCCAGTACACGTAATTTATTCGTCGAAATATCGTATTCGATTACGCGTCCACCGGGGATTTCTTCCGTGATAAAAAGATAATTTCCGCGAAGCAGGAGACCGTCCGGGCGGTTTAATCCGGGAACAATGACATTAAATTCATTACCGCCTGGCAGTTTAATGACCCGGCCCGCGCCGTGTCCAAGTTCCTGCGTTGCATACAGGGATCCGTCAGGGGAATAACAAAGATTATCGATGCCGGGGAGATTTTCCGCCGCCACGCGGTATTCCCATTCTGATCCCGCGGCCACATCTCCTGTTCCGGCAACGACGCTCACGGTATTGGCGGCAATGACCGTGTACGCCAAGATTGGAACAATATGGCGCGGGAGGATCGTGCTCCCGCCATGGAATTTCAGTTTCACGAGGAAATCCCCTGAAAAAAAACCGGGGACCATGGGTCCCCTGAATATTATTTATATCGGCTGGCTCACCTGCGGATGCGTCCGCTCCTCCGGCGAAATCAGCTTGTTCAAGGCATTGATATAGGCCTTGGCCGATGCGATAACGATGTCGGTGTCCGCTCCGTGACCGTTGACAATGCGCCCGCCTCTTTCCAGCCGCACGGTCACTTCACCCTGAGAATCCGTCCCGCTCGTGATGTTGTTGACTGAATACAATATCAATTGACCGCGGTTGCCTGAAATACTGTCAATGGCCTTGAACGAGGCATCGACCGGCCCGCTGCCACCGGCGCCGGCCTTCTTTTCAGAACCATTGACTGCCAATGTTACGTTGGCAAAGGGTGTCTCGCCGGTTTGGGAACAGACCTTGAGCGATACCAGACGATAATGCTCATTGCCCTGTTCGAGATCTGCCTCGGTGACCAAGGCTTGCAAATCCTCATCGAAAATTTCATGTTTCTTGTCGGCCAGGTCCTTGAATCGTTCAAACGCCGCGTTCAGCTCCTGTTCGGTTTTGAAATCAATGTTCAACTCCTTGAGACGACTTTTGAAAGCGTTCCGCCCGGAATGCTTGCCGAGCACAATGCGGTTCGCTGCCCAGCCAACATCCTCGGCGCGCATGATTTCATATGTCTCGCGTTTTTTGATGACACCGTCCTGATGAATGCCGGATTCATGCGCAAAGGCGTTAGCCCCCACGATCGCTTTATTGGGTTGTACCGGAAAACCGGTGATATTCGAGACGAGGCGCGATGCCGGAACGATCTGGGTCGTATCGAGGTGTGTATCGCACGGAAAGATATCCTGGCGCGTACGCACCGCCATGACAATCTCCTCAAGCGAGGCGTTACCCGCACGCTCGCCGAGTCCATTGATCGTACATTCAACCTGTCGGGCGCCATTTAACACGGCGGAAAGCGAGTTGGCGACGGCCAGTCCAAGGTCGTTATGGCAGTGTACTGAAAAAATCGCCTTATCCGAGTTGGGCACTTTTTCCCGCAAGGTTTTGATCAAAGATCCGAATTGATCCGGAACGTTGTAACCGACGGTGTCCGGAATATTGACGGTTCGCGCGCCCACCTTGATCACGGCTTCTAATACCCTGCATAGAAAATCAATTTCGGAACGGCCCGCGTCTTCCGGGGAAAATTCAACATCATCGGTATGCTGGCGTGATCGTTTTACGGCCCACACCGCGCGCTCGAGCACCTGTTCTTCCGTCATGCGAAGTTTGTTTTGCATGTGAATGGGACTGGTGGCGATGAAGGTGTGAATGCGCCCGCGCCTCGCCGGCTTGATCGCCTCGGCGGCACGATCGATGTCTTCTGCGACAGCGCGAGCCAAACCGCAGATGATGCTTTCCGTTACAGCCTGCGCCACGGCCTTCACGGATTCAAAATCGCCGTGACTGGCCACCGGAAAACCGGCTTCAATGATATCCACGCGCATGCGCTCCAGGACCTTGGCGATACGCACTTTTTCGTCACGCGTCATGGATGCGCCGGGGCTCTGCTCACCGTCGCGCAATGTGGTGTCAAAAATAATCAATGGTTCTTTCATGATCTTCTCTCTGCATGCTTCGCACACATGATCTTATTGCTAAATCATGTGAACTATAAAAAAAGGGTTTTGGTTGCGTATTTTATTCCTCGCCAGGAAGGGGGATTTTTTTGCGCCTAGCGGCGCAGCAGCAGTCGGTTTGCAAGAGAAACGGTCATGCAAGCCCTTTCCGCCTGGCGGCGGGGCTGGCTGGCATTCAAGGAGCTGCAGGTACGACGCTTCATGAGCAAAGCATAAATCAAAAACAGGATAATTTAAACCAGGTGCTTGATATCAAGCTTCGTGATGTTGCTTTTTGGCATGCTCCCGGTCTTCTCTACGCCGCCGAAACAGGGTTGCGACCGGCCCGGACGTCGCATAGGCCAGAAAGGTCAAAAACAGCACCCGCGGCGGGTCCTGAAACAGCAAGACAAAGACCAGGGGTAAGGCAAGGATGGTCATAAAAGAGACCCGGCCGCGCAGGTTCACGTCCTTGAAACTGCGATAGCGGATATTGCTGACCATCAGAACACCGGCGAGCACGGTAACAACCAACGCCGCGATGCTGATTTCTTTCCCCGGTACGCCATTGACATGCAGCACCCAGACGAAACCCGCCACCAGGGCCGCTGCGGCCGGGCTGGGCAGGCCGCGAAAAAAGCGCTTGTCTGCCACCCCGACCTGGGTGTTGAATCTTGCCAATCTCAGGCCGGCACCGGCAGTGAAGATGAAGGCGGCTAGCCAGCCCAGGTTTCCCATACCCGCGAGGGCCCATTCATAGATAATCAGCGCGGGCGCCAAACCGAACGAAACCATGTCCACCAGGCTGTCGTACTGAGCGCCAAAGTCGCTTTCAGTGTGTGTCATCCGGGCGATTCTTCCATCGAGCGCATCCAGTATCATGGCGATGAAAATGGCGAGTGGCGCGTGCTCGAAATTTCCGTTCATTGCTTGGACGATGGCATAGAAACCGGCGAAAAGATTTGCCGTGGTAAACAGGCTCGGCAGGATATAAATACTCCGGCGCCGGCGCTTTTCTTCCACCGCGGGCGTGTTATCCAAATGTTCCATCAGATCTCGATTTCCTGGAACTCATGTCAATTGGGCGATCACATCGGCCGCGCCCTTCACCTTGTCACCCAGTGATACTCTGAACTGCGCGTTCAACGGAAGATAGACATCGACTCGCGAGCCGAAACGGATGAACCCGTAACGCTCGCCGAGTGTAACGCGCTCACCCGACTGCACATAACACAGTATACGCCGCGCAATCAGTCCGGCAACCTGAACAACCACCACATCCTGCCCCTGATCGGTTTTTATCCACATGGCATTGCGTTCATTGTCGCTGGAAGCCTTGTCGAGAGAGGCATTGATGAATTTCCCCTTGTTATACCAGCATTCTTGTACTTTCCCCGTCACCGGAATGCGGTTGGAGTGGACATCGAATACGTTCATGAAAACACTCAGGCGCTTGGCCCGGCGCTTCAGATAAGGGTCGTCCACCTCACCCTGTGCGATAATCGTTCCGTCTGCAGGGCAAATCACGCCGCCAGGCAAATCCGGGATCTGGCGCGGTGGATCACGGAAGAACTGGATGATAAACGCAGCGAAAATCCAGAAGGGAATTGCCCAGGCATAGCCGGCAAAAAAATGAACCAGCGCGGCGACTGCAACGGCTGACACCGTGTGCCACCAGCCCTCGCGGGCCAGTATCGGGTAACCGGAGTCGGTCATGAATGACGCGTATCGGGGGCGCTCAGTTCTTGGTCTTGTCGACGACGCGGTTGGCCTTGATCCAGGGCATCATGTCACGCAGCTTGCCGCCCACTTCCTCGATCGGATGTTTCGCCGCCTGACTGCGCATCTCGGGGAATCGCTTGCCGCCGGTCTCGTTTTCCGCCATCCATTCCTTCGCGAACTGGCCGGATTGAATTTCCTTGAGGATTTTTCTCATCTCGGCCTTGGTCTGTTCGTTAATGATGCGTGGACCGCGCGTGTAATCACCGTATTCAGCGGTATTGGAAATCGAGTAGCGCATGTTGGCGATACCGCCTTCATACATCAGATCCACGATGAGTTTCAGCTCATGCAGACATTCGAAGTATGCCATTTCCGGGGGGTAGCCCGCCTCGACCAGCGTCTCATATCCGGCCTGCACCAGATGGGTGGCGCCGCCGCACAACACGGCCTGCTCACCGAAAAGATCAGTCTCGGTTTCATCCTTGAATGTCGTTTCGATCACACCGGCCCGGCCGCCGCCGATGGCGGCGGCATAAGACAGTGCCGTCGCCTTGGCCTTGCCGGAGGCATTCTGCTTGACCGCGATCAGGCAGGGCACGCCGCCGCCCTGGCTGAACATCGTGCGCACCAGATGCCCCGGACCTTTCGGGGCGATCATGATGACATCCAGATCGGCGCGCGGCTGGATGAAGCCAAAGTGAATGGAAAAACCATGCGCCACCGCCAAGGTCGCGCCTTGCTTGAGATTCGGCTCGACCTGCTCGTTATAAATCTTCTTATGCTGTTCATCCGGCGCCAGGATCATGACGATATCCACGCCCTTCACCGCTTCAGGAACGCTTTTCACCGTCAAGCCCGCGTTCTTGGCCTTGGCCACCGAGTTAGATCCCTCGCGCAACGCCACCACAACCTGTACCCCGCTGTCCTTCAAGTTCAGCGCATGCGCGTGTCCCTGGGATCCGTAACCCACGATCGCGACTTTCTTGCCGCGGATAATCGAAAGATCTGCGTCTTTATCGTAATATATTTTCATACATCCTCTTCTGTCGTTGTCTGAAATTATACCCGCAGGCCGCTTTCGCCGCGGGCTATGCCGGAAACCCCGGAGCGCACCACTTCGATGACTCCGGCGGCGCGAACTGCCTCGATAAAGGCATCGAGCCGTTCGCTGGAATCGGTGACCTCTATCGTAAATGTCGTGTCGGTCTTGTCGATAATACGCCCCTGATAATCCGTCGCCAGCCGCTTGACCTCATCCCGCATCGCGCCCGTGGCATGCAGCTTGATGATCAGCATCTCGCGTTCAATATGCGGTCCTTCCGTCAGGTCCACGAGTTTAACGACATCCACAAGCTTGTTGAGCTGCTTGATAATCTGTTCGATGATCTCTTCCGAGCCGCTGGTAACCAGGGTCAGGCGCGAGAGCGTGACGTCGTCCGTCGGCGCCACGTTGAGCGATTCGATATTATAACCGCGTGCGGAAAAAAGACCCGCGACGCGCGACAACGCGCCTGCTTCGTTTTCCAGCAACATCGAAATAATATGACGCATCAGGCCAGCTCGCGGTCCGGGGTCACCACCGCTTTGTGGGGGCTGAGGTGCATTTCGTTCTGGCCCTTGCCCGCGGCAATCATGGGATAGACGTTTTCCGTCTGGTCGGTGATGAAATCCAGGAACACCAGCCGGTCCTTCATTCGGATCGCCTCTTTGAGGGCACCTTCCACATCGGCAGGCTTTTCAATCTTGATTCCGACATGGCCGTAGGCCTCTGCCAGCTTGATGAAATCCGGCAAGGCATCCATGTACGAATGCGAATAACGGCGGTCGTAAAAAAATTCCTGCCACTGGCGCACCATCCCCATATAACGGTTGTTCAGATTGACAATGATGATGGGCAAATCATATTGCTTGCAGGTTGACAATTCCTGGATACACATCTGGATCGAGGCTTCACCGGTCACGCAAGCCACCGTGGCCTCGGGAAAGGCAAGCTTCACGCCCATGGCCGCCGGCAGCCCGAAACCCATGGTACCCAAGCCACCGGAATTGATCCATCGGCGGGGTTTGTCAAATTTGTAATACTGCGCGGCCCACATTTGATGTTGACCCACGTCCGATGTGATGTAGGCATCGCCATCGGTAAGCTCATAGAGCTTTTCAAGCACATACTGTGGCTTGATCAATTTGCTGTCGCGATCGTAGTCCAGGCAGTTCAACGAACGCCATTTATCGATTTGCTTCCACCAGGCGACCAGCGCTGTCTTGTCGGGCCTGATTTTCGATTCCGTTATGAGCTTGATCATATCCCGCATCACAGCCCCCGAGCTGCCCACGATCGGGACTTCCACGGGGACGTTTTTCGAAATTGACGATGGGTCGATATCCACGTGAATAATGCGCGCGTGGGGACAGAACTTATTGAGGTCGCCGGTCACGCGGTCGTCAAACCTCGCGCCAATGGCGATAAGGACGTCGCATTCATGCATCGCCATATTGGCTTCATAGGTTCCATGCATGCCGAGCATGCCCACAAACAGCGGGTCGCTGGCCGGATAGGCGCCCAGGCCCATGAGGGTATTGGTGCAAGGATAGCCGAGCAGACGCACGAGATCGGTCAACGTATCCGAAGCCTCTCCGAGAATCACCCCGCCCCCCGTGTAGATCATCGGGCGCTTGGCCGACAGGATAATGTCAACGGCCTTCTTGATCTGACCGGGTTCACCCTTGATCTCGGGATTATAGGATCGCATGATGACGCTCTTCGGATATTCGTATTCATGCTTGTGCGCAGTGACATCTTTTGGAATATCCACCAGCACCGGCCCGGGGCGGCCGGTGGTGGCGACATAGAAAGCCTTCTTTATGGTCGCCGCCAGGTCCTTCACATCCTTCACCAGAAAATTGTGCTTGACGCACGGACGCGTGATGCCTATGGCGTCCACTTCCTGGAAGGCGTCATCGCCGATCAGGCTGGTCGGCACCTGGCCGCTGAAAATCACGAGTGGAATGGAATCCATATATGCCGTGGCGATACCGGTCACGGTATTGGTCACACCCGGACCGGAAGTCACCAGCACCACTCCGGGACGCCCGGTCGCGCGCGCATAACCGTCCGCGGCATGCGCGGCGCCTTGTTCGTGTCGCACCAGGATGTGTTTGACCTTTTCCTGCTTGTACAAGGCGTCGTAGATGTGCAGCGCCGCGCCGCCAGGATAGCCGAAAACGTATTCAACGCTTTCGTCAGCCAGGCAGCGGACAAAAATATCTGCGCCAGTTAATTCCACATATACCTCAAGGAAATAAAAACCCGCGAGAGCCCCAAACCGGGCGCGCGGGCTTTGCGTTTGCCGGTTCAAACATAAGAACTTACTTATAAGTATCCAGAGGGTCAATAGCGGCCGGCGGAATTGCCATACTGCGGTAAAGAAGCACGCTTCAAAAGGCCAAAACACGGACTCACTGCCGACGCCAAGTAGTCCGACCGGCCGTGTCCTCCAAAATTATTCCTTGTGCCTTGAGTTCATCTCGAATGCGGTCCGATTCGGCCCAATTCCGGTTCTGTCGGGCTTGTGCACGCCGCTCAATCAATGCTTCAATCTGCCTGCTCGACATGCCATCGGTAGGCCCGCCATGCAGGAATTTCTGGGGTTCGTGCTGCAATAAACCGATAACATTCCCCAATTGTTTCAAGATGGCTCCCAACGCGGATGCCTCCGCTGAACCGTCTTCCCGCAATTTGTTGATGTCACGTGCCAGCTCAAACAGCACAGCCAGTGCTCCGGGTGTATTGAAATCATCATCCATGGCTGAATGAAATTTTTCAACGTAGTCGTTTGAATGTTTTGCGACGTCATTCGTCGGCGGCAAGTCATTAAGCGCCAGATACAGGCGGGTCAGCGCCGCTTTGGCGCCCTCCAGGTTTTCATCCGAATAATCAAGCGGGCTGCGGTAGTGACTTCCAAAAATAAAGCAACGCACCACTTCCGGGTCGAATTTCTTCAGCACTTCACGTACAGTGAAAAAATTTCCGCGCGATTTTGACATCTTCTCTTCGTTGAGGCGCACAAAACCGACGTGCATCCACGTGTTCACGAACTTGTCTCCCGTGGCTGCCTCGCTTTGGGCGATTTCGTTTTCATGGTGCGGGAATTTCAAATCCATCCCGCCGCCGTGAATATCAAAATGATTTCCGAGGCTGGCCGTGGACATGGCTGAACATTCGATATGCCAGCCGGGCCGGCCCGGGCCCCAGGGGGAATCCCAAAGCGGTTCACCGGGTTTGGCCGCTTTCCACACCACAAAATCCAGGGGGTCTTCCTTCTCATCCACGATTTCAACGCGGGCCCCGATCTTGAGTTCATCCAGCGTCTTGCCTGAAAGCGAACCGTAAGGCGCAAACCGGCGAACGCGGAAATAAACATCATTATTTTTCGCGACATAAGCATATCCGCGATCAACCAGTTTCGCGATCATCTCCTGAATCCGCTGCATGTGCGTGGTGGCCCGCGGTTCACTGTCCGGCGGGAGCAGGCCGAGCGCCAAGGCATCCTGGTTCAGTGCCTCGATAAACCGCTCGGTGAGGGCCTGGATATCTTCGTTTTTTTCCTGAGCGCGCTGGATAATCTTGTCGTCGATGTCGGTGATATTTCGAACGTAGGTGACCTGATAGCCGCGCGACCGCAGATAGCGGGTAACGGTATCAAACACCAGCATTACGCGCGCATGTCCCAGATGACAGAAGTCGTAAACCGTCATGCCGCACACGTAGAGGTGGATCTGGCCGGGAATGATGGGTGTTAAAGGCTCTTTTTTCCTGGTGAGGCTGTTATAGATTTGTATCATTGTTCTCTACGTGGCAAATCTGGAAAACCGCTCACGCGCACGATCGGCGCTGATCAGTGGTAATAATCTCGCCATCTCCGGTCCATCGAGCTCTCCGGTGAGCGCAGCCCGCAACGGCTGGAACAAGGGCTTCCCGCTCAACGCAAGATTACGTTTCAAAGTATCGCTTACCGCTTTAAAATCCGATCCGTGTTTGTCCACGGCACGGCGCGCCTCGTCGAAAAAGTTTTTTCCCGCCGCCGTGATTGCCTCCTGTGCGGTACGACTGACGGTTAGCTTATCGGTAAACACGATCTGCGCCCAGCGCAGGGCATCGATGGGAAACGATATATTACCGCGCACGGCTTCGATAAATTCACTGAGCCTGTCTGCAGGCACTATTTCCTTTACCGCTTCACCCATCCATGCACTGATGGTGGAAGACGGCAAATGCATTATCGCTTCACGCTGCCAGTAATGCATCTGTGTTTCGTCGAAACGCGCCGGCGCCCGGTGCAGACGTGATATGTCAAAATTGTCGGCCAGAATCTGCAAATCCATAAACGCGTTGGCGTCATAGGTATGTCCCAGTCGCGCCAGATAATTGTGAATGGCGGATGGCAGATATCCCATGATTCGAAGCTCTTCAACCGATTTTGAACCTGTGCGCTTGGAGAGCGGCGCGCCGTCGGCGCCGACCACCATGGCAATATGCGCATATTCGGGCACGGGCAATCCGAGCGTCTGCAACAACATGATCTGTCGCGGTGTATTCGTCAGGTGATCTTCGCCACGCACCACGAGCGTGACTCCCATTAAAGCGTCATCGATGGCATTACAGAAGAAAAATGCCGGCGTTCCGTCCGAACGCCGTATGACAAAATCGCCGATGTCATCCGAATAGAATACCTGTGGCCCGCGCACCTTGTCTTCAAACTCAACCCGCTTGCCCTCGGTAACGCGGAACCGCAGCGTCGCCGGATCACCATTGACCATTCGCGCCTCAACCTCGGCCTGAGAAAGCCCACGGCATTTTCCCGAGTACCGAGGCGGAAGACCGGCGGCCAAGGCAGTCTTGCGCGCGATAGCGAGTTCCCGCTCACTGCAAAAACACGGATAGGCGGATTTGTCTTTCTGGAGCGCCGAAAAGTACTCCTTATAAAAGGAATCACGCAGCGACTGGAAGTAAGGACCCTGTTTGCCACCGACTTCCGGCCCCTCATGCCACTCGAGACCCAACCAGTGCAGATCCTGCATCAGCGCCCGGGCATATTTTTCATGATCGCGCATGGCATCGGTATCCTCCAGCCGCAGGAGAAATGTTCCACCGGAATGCCGCGCCAGCAAATAATTGAACAGTGCGGTGCGTATATTGCCAAGATGGAGCAAACCCGTGGGACTGGGAGCAAAACGGGTTTTAAACGATCGCGATTCCATTGTGGACAGGAGTGGCAGCAGGAAGTATCGAAAACGATTCTAGAGCGCCATGGTAACGGAAACCGGCATTCGCGCGAAGCCCCGGGTTGTGCCCGAGGGGATATTACAGTGTAAACTCTATACAGGAGAATCGCCGACGGCGGCATCTATCAAACATACGGCACCCAAGGCAACAACCGATGATTCACATCAAAACCAACTACGGCACCATCGTTGTGGAACTCAGCTCGGACAAGGCGCCGAAGACCGTGGACAACTTTCTTACCTACTTGAAGGACGGTTTCTACGATAACACCCTGTTTCACCGTGTTATCGACAAGTTCGTCATTCAGGGCGGCGGTTTCGGACCGGGAATGACGCAGAAAATGACCCGCCAGCCGATTGAGAATGAAGCCAACAACGGAATGCGCAACGCCCGGGGCACCCTTGCCATGGCACGATCCACGGACCCACATTCCGCGACGAGCCAGTTTTTCATCAATCTCGTCGACAACGACTTCCTCAATTACACCGCGCCGGCGCCTTCCGGCTGGGGTTATTGTGTATTCGGGCGAGTCATTGATGGCATGCACATCGTGGATCAGATCAAGGGTGTGGCCACCGGCTCGAAGCTCGGCCACAAGGATGTGCCGCTTACCGATGTGCTGATCGAAAAGATTGAAATCATCAGCGAGGAATAGGAGGACCATAGACAGAGATGCCGGTTACTACCCTGTTCATTTCTGATCTGCATCTTTGCGGGGCGCGCCCGGCGATCACGGAACTGTTCCTCGATTTTCTGCGGCACCGCGCGCGTTCCGCCGACTCGCTGTATATCCTTGGCGACCTGTTTGAGTACTGGATCGGCGACGAAGCCGTCGAGCATAAGGAATTCCGGCCCATCGTTCGCGGACTGCGTGGATTATCGGATTCGGGAACGCCGGTTTTTGTGATGCATGGAAATCGCGACTTCCTGATCGGGCGGGGATTTGAAACGGCGACTGGCGCGCGACTGCTTCCCGATCCCGTACGGATTGATCTCCACGGAACCCCCACGCTGCTCATGCACGGCGACACCCTGTGCATCGATGACCTTGAATACATGAATTTTCGCTCCCAGGTTCGCAGTCAATCCTGGCAGCGGGAATTTCTGGGCAAGTCCGTCAAGGAACGCCACCAGATCGTGCATAACTACCGGGAAATAAGCAGAAATTCCACAGCCGCCAAAAAACCGGAAATCATGGATGTAAATCATGGGGCCGTCGATGACATCATGCGTGAATCCCGGGTTTATCGCCTGATTCACGGGCATACACATCGCCCGAAGGAACATGTTTTCAATCTGGACGGACAGCCCGCGCGCCGCATGGTGCTCGGTGACTGGTACGAACAGGGTAGCGTGCTGAGCGTGCATGCCCGCGGCTGGGTTCTGGAAAATTTCGACAGGATTGAAAGCGGGCAGGCACAACATCTCCGGTAGCTTTCCGGGGGCGATGCCGCTAAATCCGACGGCACGCGCGGGCGATT
The DNA here is from genome assembly GCF_040901545.1 of Sulfuricaulis sp. Lineage (GTDB taxonomy): Bacteria > Pseudomonadota > Gammaproteobacteria > Acidiferrobacterales > Sulfurifustaceae > Sulfuricaulis. The sequence continues at coordinate 100,740 of NZ_JBBDYL010000043.1, forward strand.
AGCTATTCCAAAACCGATGGAATTAGCGTTCTTACCGTTGACTATTTTTTCTTAAGTCCTCAATCATTATCCGCTTGTAATCATGCGGCAGCCGGAGTACCGAGGCTGTGGCGCGGTACTCCGTGTTGAAATCCACGAGTTCACTTTTTTTGCCGGCCATATCCACCCGCCTTACCGGGTATCCGTGCTCCAGATGGCGTGTCGGGTAAAAAACATTGTTCGCCATATCGCACCATGACTGCAGCTCCACGGGAATGGCCGTTACCGTCAACGCATGCTCGCCGGCAAGCGTTGATCGAAATTGGCGCAGCGCGGAGACCACGTCGGGCAGCAGACCCTCCGCGGCATACAGGTCATAACAGCGCTTGCCATTGGTCAGCAGTTCGTAATGAACTACCTTGTATCCCGCGACCGGGGGAAATGAATCGCGGTCTGCCTCCACGCGATGTGTGAATTTCACCGGCGGCTTGATTTCAACCGGGCGCGGGGGAATCACCAGGACTTGCCTGTCCGCACCGCTGACGCTGTAAACGGTGTTGTCGGTCCGGTCAAAGAGCAGGAAATCCTGGCTGTTTTCTCCCCCGTCCATGCGCATAAATCCGGCGGTAACGATCAGGCGTGTACGGTACGGCTCGCCGCCCGATTCCTGCTCAACAAGATACACCAGAGTAGCTGGCGTGCTCAGGTCGGTACAGGAGGCCAGTATTGACAGGTGAAAAATAATGACCAACAGCAACAAACGTCTGACCATGGTTCGTCAGCTTCCGGGAGTTATTCTCAACCCCAGCATGATGTCCATCACATTGGTGCCGGTTGGGCCGGTCTGGATCAGATCGCCGCTCGCCTCGAGGAATGTGCCCGCATCGGCCCGCTCAAGCGACTGCCTGGCATTCAGGCCGGCTGCTTCGCCGCGCGCCACGGTTCCTCCGTCTACGAGCGCTCCGGCATCCTCCGTTGCTCCATCGGTGCCATCGGTTCCCGCGGCGAGAAACCAAACATGGTCGCGGCCCTGCAGCGTGAGCGATGCCGCCAGCGCCAGACTCTGGTTGCGGCCTCCACGTCCCGGCGATTCGGGAAGCCGGACGGTGGTCTCGCCACCCCAAACGCGGAGCATGCCAGGCTCGGCAGTTAATGCCATCTTACCGAGGGTTGTACCGGTCTCGACGACATCGCCCGATATGAATTCGGTTTCAAACGTGGCGCGGTAATCCAGCGCCACGGCGGCGTCCACCGCCGCGCGCTTGGCATCGTCAAGTTTTGCGATGATTATCTGGTTAACTTTCCGAAAGCAGGCATCCGTCGGCGCAGGAGCAGGCGGCATGTGCCTCAAGGCTTGCGTAATAAAATCAGGCAGGCCCGTTATACTTAATGGCTGTTGCAGGTCAGGATCGGACGTCAGCGGTCCGGAACCAATGGCGCGCAACTCATCGCCCGGCACGTCGGAGATGGCGAGGCACAAAACATTTCGTGGGAAAAGAAGTTTGGCCAATCTTCCGCCCTTGAGACGAGACAATCGGCGCCGGATACGGTTGTAATCATTGATATCGAGACCCGAAGCGAGTATCCAGCGATTGATATTCTGAAATTGTTCGAGGCTTATCGCGGGCGGGAGCGCTTCCACCAAAGCCGATGCACCGCCAGATATCAACACCAGCACCCGATTATCTTTTGGAATTTTTTCGACAAAGGCGAGCAGGCGTTGGCCTGCTTCCAAACTGGTCTCATCGACCAGCGGGTGACCGGCTTCCCATACCGGCCAGGGAAGGGATTCGGCATAGCCTTTTTTGGTAATGACCAGTGCGTCGGCGGTGCGCCCGTCCAACGCATCCTGCGCACCCTGGGCCATCGCGCAGGCGGCCTTGCCGATTGCCACCAGATAAATCTTTCCGGGGAGCGGCTTATCTTTCAGAAAATCACGCACACGAATTCGTCCATTGACCGCGGCGATCGCAGCCTGGAAGATGCATATAAGATTTTCCCGATGACGGTTCGGCATTAATCCGGAAGATTATCCGGTTAAACGCGGAAGGACAAACGCATGCAGCCGTCGCCGATGAGGCCGGTAATCGCGGTTACCGTTTCGATCGCCGTCGCATCGGACGCTCTTGGCGCGCGGGGCGAATGGCCGTCACGAACAGCCGGTTGCGTCACGAATTTCGCCATTTGGCGTCTAAACTGCGTAGGCGGGCATCAGACCGACTGCGTTCACTCCCGCGGATTGCCGCGTTAAAACCGCATCCGCTGTTTTACCTCATCGCCGGCCCGGTGGAAACCTGGGAACGGGGAATATCGGGTAAGTTCAAAAAATAGAATCCTGCCCGTCGGTATCCGCTTTCAATACCTTAACTAGCCGAGTGTCGGCATCGACAGGCTGGTGGAACTTTCTTCTTCCACGGCCGGCCAGCGACTCGTGACGACTTTGCTGCGGGTGTAAAAATTAACCCCTTCCATGCCGTGCACGTGCAAGTCACCGAACAATGAGGCCTTCCAGCCGCCGAAGGAGAAAAACGCCATGGGCACGGGTATCGGGACATTAATGCCCACCATGCCCACTTCAATGTCGTGCTCGAAGCGGCGCGCGTGCGCGCCCGAGCGGGTGAATATGGCGGTGCCGTTGCCATAGGGATTGTTGTTGATGATCCGTATCGCTTCATCGATATTGTTGGCCCGCAACACGATTAACACGGGTCCAAAAATTTCTTCTTTATAGATCTCCATGGTCGTGCTGACTTTGTCGAACAGGGATGGCCCGAGATAAAAACCGGTTTCCTTACCGGGAATCTTGAGCCCGCGACCATCTCGCACGAGCTTCGCCCCTTCGGAGACACCACTGTCAATCAGCTTTTGCACGCGTTCGCGATGCGGGGCGGTGATCAGCGGGCCCATGTCAGTATCTTTTTCCTCGCCCGGCCCGACTTTGATTCGGTCAGCTCTGTCACGCAGCTTCTCAACCAGCGGATCTCCGGCCGCACCCACGGCCACCACCGTGGAGATCGCCATGCAGCGCTCGCCGGCCGAGCCGTAGGCCGCCCCGATCAAGGCATCGGCGGTAAAATCGAGATCGGCATCGGGCATGACCACGGCGTGATTCTTCGCGCCCCCCAGGGCCTGCACCCGCTTGCCATGGCGCGCCGCGGTTTCATAAATATATTTCGCCACCGGCGTCGAACCGACGAACGACACGGCGCGGACTTCCGGATGAGTCAGCAATCCATCCACGGCCTCTTTGTCCCCGGGGACGACATTGAACACGCCGTCCGGCAAGCCCGCCTCGCGGAATAATTCGGCCATGCGCAAGCTCGCCGAAGGCACTTTTTCCGAAGGTTTGAGAACAAAAGTGTTCCCGCAGGCGATGGCGACGGGAAACATCCACAGCGGCACCATGACCGGAAAATTGAACGGCGTGATGCCGGCGCACACCCCCAGCGGTTGCAACAGCGAATGACAATCCACGCCACGGCCTACATCCTCCGCCTTTTCGCCCTTGAGCAAATGCGGTACACCGCTCGCAAACTCGATGACCTCGATGCCGCGCTGTAGCGAGCCGGCGGCATCGCTGTGCGTTTTGCCGTGTTCTTCACTTGTAAGATGAATGAGTTCGCCGCTGTGTGCCTCCATCAGCTCGCGAAAGCGGGTCAGAACACGCGCGCGCCGCAGCGGCGTGGTATCGCGCCACCCGGGAAACGCCGCGCTGGCCGCGGCAACCGCGAGATCGACATCCTGCTTGTTGGCCAGGGACGTGCGACGTATCGCTTTGCCGGTCGCCGGATTGAATATTTCAGCCGTGCGCGAGCCCGTGCTCGCCTGGGCTTTGCCATTGATCCACAAGGACAAGACTGGTTGTGACATGACACTACCTCGCTAGAAGAGAATTCACTGGCCGGAAACCTGTCCGTCCACCACGATAATCAATACCCGATAAGGTCCGTGTGCCCCAAGCGTCACCGTCTGCTCGATGTCAGCCGTGCGTGAGGGGCCGGAAACGAAATTCACGGCGCGCGGCAGCACCCTGTGTTCCGCGCGCAGCCGATCCCACGCGTCTTCCATGGTGGCCACGATTTGCGGTTTTTCCACCACGGCCACGTGCGTTTCCGGCAGCAAACTAACCGTTGCCGGCGTGGTGGGACCGGATAACAGCATCAGTGTACCGGTTTCGGCGATACCAAGGAACGTCCCGGTGATTCCGACCAAGTCGTCTCCGCGCGCCGCACGCGGTTCCACCTCGATGCCAGCCGCGCGCCAGTCGAGCGCTGCCATCGAGGGCCAACAAACCGCTTTCAACGGAAGCCGGCGCTCATTCAAATATCTCGCGACCAAACCCGACACATCCGAAGTTGTCGCCACGGAGACGACATCGCTCGCCAAGCGGGCTGCCTGTTCGCAAAAACGTTTCACCAGGTCTTTTTCAAGCGGCGGGATGGGGCCGCGCGCGTGTCGGCGAATTTCGTTGTCAACATCCACCTCGACTCGGGGATTCCGCGCCTGGGCAATCCGGGCCAATATATTCTCGCGCGCACTCATGACGATTTCCCCGATTTGTACAGATCGCGGAAAGTACGGCCCGCGGGCGCAGGCAAATCGCGCCCCTTCGTCCAGCCGGAAACGCCTATTAAATAACGTAACCGCTTTTTATCACCGGCCAGCAGTTGCAACAATCGCGCGATAATGCGCGCGCCCACGGCGTAGACCGCCGGACGTCGCGCCATCCATGACCAGACACCGAGCGCCGCGCGCTCCGTCCAGGGGCGTAACCGCTGTTCCATCTGCCGGGTGCGCAAATGCCGCATCAAATCCGGGAGCGGGATTTTCACCGGGCAGACCACTGCGCACTCGCCGCAAAACGTGGAAGCATGGGGCAGATCGAGCGCGTTGGCCAAGCCCACGAAAGCCGGCGTCAGGACCGAGCCCATGGGACCCGGATAGACCCAACCGTAGGCGTGTCCGCCCACGTTCTGATACACCGGGCAGTGATTCATGCACGCACCGCAACGGATGCAGCGCAGCATCGGCTGCAACTCGGTGCCGAGCAATCGGCTGCGGCCGTTGTCGAGCAAGATAATGTGAAAGCGTTCGGCGCCGTCCGTTTCTTTCTGCCCTTTGGTCCCGGTCAAGACCGAAACGTAATTGGTGATGGACTGGCCGGTGGCGGCGCGTGGTAACAGGCGCAAGAGTGTTGTCACGTCTTCAAGGGTCGGCACCACCTTTTCTATGCCGGTAATGGCGACATGCACCCGGGGGAGCGTGGTGGTGAGCCTCCCGTTGCCTTCGTTGGTTACAATCAGGACCGATCCGGTTTCGGCGATGATGAAATTTCCGCCCGAGATTCCCAGCTCCGCCGCCAGAAACCCGGGACGCAGGATTTCACGCGCTTCGCGGCAGAGTTCGCCGATCTGCGTGGTGCGCGTTCGATGGTGCTTTTTCTCGAACAGATCGGAAATGTCCTCCTTGCTCTTGTGCACCACCGGGGCCACGATATGCGAAGGCGGTTCCTTCGCCAGCTGCAGGATGTATTCCCCGAGATCGGTCTCGAGCACCTCGACACCCTCGCTGGCCAGATGATCGTTGAGCGCGCATTCTTCGGAGACCATGGATTTGGATTTTACCGCCTTGCGCAATCCGTATTGGCGCGCGATGTCGGCCACAATACGGTTAGCGTCGTCCGGAGTCTCCGCCCAATGCACGACGGCGCCGCGCGCGGTGGCTTCCTGTTCAAACCGGAGCAAATAACGGTCAAGATTTTCGGTCACCTTGCGGCGGATTTCCGCCGCCGCGTTGCGTATTTCCCCGAAATTCGGCAGTTCCGCGTTGGCCGCCGCGCGGCTGTCCACGAACTTCGACTGAAGCCTTTCCAGCGCGCGCTGCAATTTTTCATTGTGCAGATTTTCCGCCGCCTTGCGCTTGAAATGCATCGCGGTTACTTGCATCAGCCCTCCCGTTCATCCCCGGCGAGGACTTCCGCAACGTGCAGCACACGCGTGTGCACATCGCCGCGGCGGCGCAGGCGGCCTTCGATGTTCAGCAGGCAGCCCAAGTCACCGGCCACGACGGCATCGGCGCCGGTCTGCGCGATGTGCTGGCATTTCTTGTCCGCCATGGCTGCGGAAATTTCGCCGAACTTGACCGAAAACGTGCCGCCGAAACCGCAGCAGGTTGTGGCCTCGCGCATCTCGGTGATGCTTACCCCCGGCATTTTCGAAAGCAACGCGCGCGGCTGCGCTTGCACCCCCAATTCGCGCAAGCCGGAGCAGGAATCGTGATAAGTCAGGGATCCAGAAAAGCGGCCGGGAATGTGCTTCAGCTTGGCCACGTTCGCGAGAAAATCGGCGAGCTCATAAGTGCGCGATGAAAGCCGATTGACGGCATCAATCATCGTAGGATCATCTTTAAACAGCGCCGGGTAATGGACGCGGATCATGCCGGCGCAGGAGCCGGAAGGAACGACTACGTATTCACAGCCGTCGAATTCCCCGATAAGTTTCCTGGCCAGTGCTTTGGCGGATGTCTGCTCGCCCGAGTTGTATCCCGGCTGGCCGCAGCAGGTCTGGGTGGCCGGAACGACAACTTCGCATCCCGCCGATTCCAGCAGGCGGATGGCCGCAAATCCGATTCTCGGCCGCATGAGATCGACAAGACAGGTTACGAACAGGCCAACACGCATGACATTCCTCAGTTAATTTTCCGGCCTCATACGCAAGGCGCATCTTACTTTTGTGTCAGCCCGCGCGCGAGATCTTTCTTGAGGTCTTCAACGTCCTCCAGTCCGGCCGAAATCCGGACCAGGCCATCGCTGATGCCGGCTTCGGCGCGCTGTTCGGGTTCCAGCCGGCCGTGCGTGGTCGTGGCCGGATGGGTGATGGTGGATTTGGCGTCGCCCAGATTCGCCGTGATGGAAATAACACGCACGCTGTCGATCACGCGCCAGGCCGCTTCCTGCCCGCCCTTCACTTCAAACGACACGATACCACCAAAACCGGACTGTTGTTGCTTCGCGAGCTCGTGCTGCGGGTGGGAAGCGAGCCCGGGATAATAAACGCGCTTGACGCGCGGTTGCTGCTCGAGCCATTGCGCCAGTTCCCATGCATTCGCGCTGTGCGCCTTGACCCTGAGACTTAAAGTTTCCAGACCCTTGAGGAACACCCACGCATTGAATGGGCTCAGGCTCGGACCGCAGGTGCGCATGAAACCGTAGACCTTCTCTCCCACCAGCTCCTGACTGCCGATAACGGCGCCGCCGATACATCGTCCCTGGCCATCGATGTATTTGGTCGCCGAGTGGATCACGATATCGGCACCTAACCTAAACGGCAGCTGCTGTGCCGGTGTGCAAAATACATTATCCACCACCAGCAGGCAGCCTTTGGCATGCGCGATTTTCGCCAGTCGGGCGATATCGGCGATTTCCATCAGCGGATTGGTGGGCGTTTCGAGAAACAGCAGCTTGGTATTCGGCTTGATCGCCTTTTCCCAGGCGGCGTAATCCGTCAGCGGCACATAAGTGGTTCCGATGCCGAACTTGGCGAGATAATTATTGAACAACAGGATCGTCGCGCCAAAGAGACTGCGCGAGGTGACGATATGATCGCCCGACTTCAACAGCGCCAGGCAGGTCGACAGGATCGCGACCATGCCGGAGGCGGTGGCGACACAGGTCGCGCCGCCCTCCAGCGCCGCCAGCCGCTCCTCGAACGCGCGCACCGTGGGATTGGTGAAACGCGAATAGATATTCCCCGGCATCGTCCCGGCAAACCGCGCCGCCGCCTCCGCGGCGTTCTTGAAGACGTAACTCGAGGTGACAAAAAGCGGCTCGGAGTTTTCGCCCTCGCTGGTGCGATGCTGCCCCGCCCTTACCGCCCGGGTATCAAAACCCCATTTTTCAAAATCATCAGTCATGGCCTGCTGCTCCTGTTCTTAAAACTTTTATCTATCGCCGTCATTCCGGCGAAAGCCGGAATCCAGATTAATATGCTGGATGCCGGTTTTCACCGGCATGACGACATTTTGCCTTCGATAGAGCTTTTGCAGGTGTCACTGCACGGGCTTGCGGGAGTCCAGAAACGAAAAAAGCCGCGAATGCGGCTAGAGCGGGATACTCTCGCTTTAGCGGCATTTGTATCGCGCCCGCAAGCTGAAGCTCAAATCGGCGCCAATCGA
>NZ_JBBDYL010000044.1:0-3242 GCF_040901545.1 Sulfuricaulis sp.
AACTTCGGGTCCTGCTTGAGCTTGGCGGCGCTGTAAACGCAATCCCAGGGCGAGGCGAAGTTCGACAACATGGATGCATTGGTTTTTTTCAACTTAAACACCACGGTTTGCGCATCCGGGGTTTCGATCGTGGCCACGTCGGCAAAAGTCGCCTCACGTAGCGAACGTACGCCTGCCGGCGGAGTGCGGATACGATCGTAGGTGGCTTTAATGTCCGCCGAGGTCATTGCGCTGCCGTCGTGGAATTTGACGTTGTTGCGCAGTTTGAAGGTGTAGGTCAGGCCGTCCTTGGCGACCTTCCAGGAAGTGGCGAGGTCGCCGGTGATTTTGGGATAGTTCGGGGCGTCGAATTTGAGCAACGTGGAATAATGCGGCCGCACCGGATGGATAAAGGCAAACGAGGCATTGGCGTGGCAATCGTAATTCGGCGGATCGGCGCTGACCGCGAACGTGAGGGTGCCGCCGCGTTTCGGCGTTTGCGCCATGGCCGATGCCGAAACGACCACCGCCAGCACGGCGAGAGCGGTCGAAAACAACGAAGTTTTGAGTTTCATATGTTCCTCCTTAATGATGGTACGCTATGCAAAATTTTTTGAATTTGTCAGCTAAAATGCCGGCGTTCAATGCATGCTTCGCTCAGAGTTTGATACACGCGGCGTAATGGTGCGGCCGTACTTCGCGCAGTTCGGGTACCGCCATTTTGCATTCCTCCGTAGCCAGCGGGCAACGGCTATGGAACACGCACCCCGAAGGTGGGTTAAGCGGGCTTGGCACTTCGCCGCCCAACACCCCGTATTTGCGCTCGCGCTCGCGCCGCGGATCGGGAATGGGAACCGCGTCTAACAGCGCCCTAGTGTAGGGGTGCTGCGGGTCGCTGTAAAGCGCATCGCGGGCCGCAATCTCCATGATACGTCCCAGGTACATGACCACCACCCGATCCGAGATATGGCGCACCACCGCCAGATCGTGGGCAATAAACAGGTAAGTAAGGTTGAATTGATCCTGTAATTCTTCCAACAGATTGATGATTTGCGCCTGGATCGAGACATCGAGCGCGGAAACCGGCTCGTCGCAGACAATAAAGGCGGGTTCCAGCGCCAGCGCGCGCGCGATGCCGACCCGCTGGCGTTGCCCGCCGGAAAGCTCGTGCGGATAGCGCTCCGCCATATAAGGGAACAGGCCGACCTGGACCAGCAGTTCGGCCGCGCGCGCCTTGGCCGCCGCCCGGTTCGGTTGCAGCTTATAGACCAGCATGGGTTCGGCGATAATGCTGCCGACCTTCATGCGCGGATTGAGCGAACTGTAGGGATCCTGGAAGATGATTTGCGCGTGCCGCCGGTATTTCTGCAACTGTCCGCCGACGGCTCGGGTTACATCATCGCGGTTGAATAAGACCTGTCCCGAGGTGGCGTTTTCCAAGCGGATAAGAGTACGTCCGACAGTGGTTTTACCGCAGCCGGATTCGCCTACCAGGCCGAGAGTCTCGCCCGGATAGATGTTGAAGGAGACGTCGTCTACCGCGCGCACCAACCCTTTAGCCCCACCAAACAGCGTCCCCTTGCCGCCGATATTGAAGAACGTCTTGAGATTACGCACTTGCATTAACGGCGTGTCGTAGGCTATCGCCTTCACGAGCGGCGCTTTATCAGCCGCGCCCACTAAGCCCAAACCTGGCGCTCCCACGCGCGCCATCTCTTCCGCCCGAAGACAGGCGGAAAAGTGACCGCCCTCCACCTCAAGCAGGGGTGGGGGCGCCAGGTCGCAGGCCTCAATCCGCGCCAGACAACGCGGCGCGAAGCGGCAGCCCAGGGGGGGATCGAGCAGGTTGGGCGGCAGGCCCTCGATGGTTTCGAGTTTGCGCCCGCGGGTTTGGTCCAGGCGCGGGACGGAACGCAGCAAGCCGGCGGTATAAGGATGACACGGGTGCGCGAAAATAACTTCCGCCGTCCCCTGCTCGGCCATGCGCGCGGAATACATCACATTCACACGATCGGCATAACGCGCCACGATGCCCAGATTGTGGGTAATGATCACCATCGCAACACCGAGGTCGCGCGACAAGTCCTTCATCAATTTCAGAATCTGCGCCTGGATGGTGACATCGAGCGCGGTCGTCGGCTCATCGGCGATAATCAGCTTCGGGTTGCACGCCAAACCGATGGCGATCATCACGCGCTGACGCATGCCGCCGGAAAACTGATGCGGATATTGTTCCAGCCGGTGTTCGGGTTCCGGTATGCCGACCAGCTTCAGCAACTCGATCGCCCGCGCGTGCGCCGCTTTCCCATCCATGCCCATGTGGATGAGCAGCGGCTCCATGATTTGGAAGCCGATGGTCAGCACCGGATTGAGCGAGGTCATGGGTTCTTGAAAGATCATGGCGAGGTCGCGTCCGCGAATTTGGCGCATCTCGTCTTCCGACAATTTCAGCAGGTCGCGCCCCTCGAACAGAATGCGACCGCCGACGATCTTGCCGGCGGGCTTCGCCAGCAGCCGCATGATCGTGAGCGCCGAAACCGACTTGCCGCAGCCGGATTCACCGACCAATGCCACGACCTCGCCGGCGCGAACCCGATAGGAAATCCCCTCGACCGCGCGCACGACGCCGCGTGAGGTGACAAAATGCACATGCAAGTCTTCAATTTCTAGAAGCCAAGGACTGGGGTTTTGTCCTTTTGCTGCAGGTACGGAATTTCTCGATGCCAAGGTAATCGAGCTCATCTCAATTGGGGATCACAATGAAGCATTTTTTGTGTTTGCGCATTTGCGTCTGCGTTTTGGAATAAGGGCCTATGATTATTCCGGGCACTGAATAATTCCCGCTCCCTTCGAGATCGCGGTTATGTTAAACGACAACCGTTCCCGTCATGCCTCGGACAATAAGAAAATAATTCTTATCTGATCTGAAATTATCGGGAAATACTGACCTCCACCCTCGATCCTGTCAAGCAAGCGCTTTGAGGCATGGTCGTATCGGTACCAAAGGCCCCAAAAGCCTAAAAACCACTTAATATATTGAATCGTTTCGATCTCAAGCGACTTGATTCACAAACCAAGGTTCAGCCATAAACTTCCGCTCCCACCTGGACCGTAACAGGGAGAATACTCATACGAAGATAAACAGGGTTGTGCATGTCTAGAACCTATCTCAAAATACCCTGTTTCGGTTCGCGTAGGGTGCGTCCCGCGCACCAATGGCTGCGTTTAAACCGTGGACCGGTGCGCAGGGCGCACCCTACCGT
>NZ_JBBDYL010000045.1:0-133246 GCF_040901545.1 Sulfuricaulis sp.
TGATCTTCACCAGGAAATTGCGGCCGATGATCATCGGCTCGGATTCCGGGTGGTTGATGTTGTTGGGGATGATGGCGCGCCCGCGCGCGACTTCCGCGCGCACGAACTCGGGGGTGATTTCATCGGTCGCTCCCGGCATCCTGCCTCCCGCGACATTAGCACGTCCCTGTGCGTCAGAATGCGCGCCCCAATGCGTTCCGCGATGCTGCCGGAGGAGCTTGGCGTAGCGCGGATCTTTGCGCAGCTCGTTCAGCCGCAGGGTCTCGCGGATGGCGATGTATTCCATCTCGGGCGTGATCATGCCCTGGCGCGCGTAATGCATCTGCGAGACGTTCGCGCCCGGTTTGGCGCGCTGCGGCGTGCGAATGTGCTCGAAGCGCAGGCTCGCCGTCCTCGGGTCGCGGGCGCGCGTGCGGCCGAATTCGGAGCTGGGGCCGTCGAGCTGCACCGTGTCGTGGCGCTCCAGAATCCACGGCTCGCGCAGGGCCGCGAGACCGGCACGCAGGTCGATACGTGCCGCGGGATCGGTATACGGTCCGGAGGTGTCGTACACCGTAATAGGCGGATTTTCCTCGGCGCCGTGGCTCGAGGGCGTGGGGCTTAGCGTGACTTCACGCATGCCAACCTTGAGGTCAGGGCGCGAACCCTGCAGGTAAATCTTGCGCGAGGCCGGGAACGGACGGATGGCCTCGGCGGAAAGTGTGGAGGTCGGCTGCAGAAAATCTTTCGGGTTGGCGCTCATGGAACTACCTCTCTCAATACAAATAAACAAGGGTATGAGCGCGGGGTGAAACTGAAGAAGCGTCGGATAGCTTTCCTACGCCGGGATTAACCGGTTCAGGTTCGAAGGGTGTATCTCAGCTGGCCACCAGCCAGCACCCCTAGCTCACACAGATGGTTTCAAGCTAAAGGATTCGTGCAGGGATTGCAACCGCGGCCCCGGTTTATGATTGATATTTATGCTTCAACCTTGCGCGCCCCGGCCAAACTGCTTAGGCTAGTCAGCCCTTTACCCCAGTTTTTCGTGAGTTTTATGTCTATGTCCGCCATGAATTTCGATGAGGCGCGTCGGAACATGATCCAGCGTCAAGTCCGGACGTGGGAAGTAATCGATCAAACCGTGCTCGATCTCATCGCCCGCATGCCGCGCGAAGATTACGTGCCCGCCGCGAGCCGCAACATTGCTTATGTCGACATGAATATTCCGCTCGGCCACGGTGAGGTGATGCTGGCGCCGAAACTTGAAGCTCGCCTGCTGCAGGAACTGGAAATCGACCCGCAGGACAAGATACTCGAAATCGGCACCGGCAGCGGTTACATGGCCGCGCTGCTCGCGAACCTGTGCCGGGAAGTGGTGAGTGTTGAAATCCGCCCGGAATTTTCCGCCGCCGCGGGCAGCCGGCTGGCGCAGCACGGCGTGCGCAACGTCACGCTTGAAATCGGCGACGGCGCGCGCGGCTGGGACCGTCAGCCACCCTACAACGCGATTCTCATCACCGGGTCGCTGCCGATTCTGCCGCATGCCTTTCGCGATACCCTGGCTCCCGGCGGGCGCCTGATTGCCATTGTGGGCCAACATCCCGCGATGGAGGTCAAACGCATCCGGCGTCTTGATACGCGTTCGTTCCAGGAACAGTCGCTGTTCGAAACCAGCCTCCCGCCGCTGCGCAATGCCATCGAACCTTCCCGGTTCGTGTTCTGATGAATAGACAGGATTAACAGGATTTACAGGATCAAAAATTTTTAAGTAAAAATCTTGTTGGTCCTGAGAGAGAAATCATGAAAATCTACCGGGGTACTCCTCTGTGATCTCTGTGTACTCTGTGGCGAAAATTCATATTTCAGAGGTTTTGTAAACATTCCATGATCCGGCAAATGACCGTCAACGAGCTCGAGAAACGGCTTGGCGAGGACAACGCTCCGCCTGTCTTGCTCGACGTGCGCGAGCCGTGGGAATGGGACGCCTGCCGGATGCCGGGGGCCATCACCCTCTCCCTGGGCGAGATTCCGGCGCGCGCGGAGGAATTGCCCGCGACGCCGAGATCGTCGTGCTGTGTCATCACGGCATTCGCAGCGTGCAAGCGGTGATGTACCTCGAACGCGCCGGGTTAACCCATCTCCATAATCTGGTGGGCGGCCTCGACGCCTGGGCGCGCGAAGTCGACCCGATAATGCCGATCTACTGAGCAACCCGGCACGGAACGATGCTGACCCAGCGATTTTGCAAAGGCTTGCCGGTGCTGCTGGCGGCGTTGCTGCTCCTGCCGGCCGGCGCCAAGGCGGAGGACCTGGTCGCGGTTTATAATCTCGCGCGGCAAAACGATCCGAAATTCCGCGCCGCCGAATCCAATTATCTCGCCGGCTTGCAGAAACTGCCGCAGGCGCGCGCCACCCTGATGCCGACCCTCAACGCCCGCGCGGCGCGCGACCGCAACGACACCGAAACCGTCACCGACGCGTTCATTCCCGGACGGCCGTCGGGACGCTTCGAATTCTCCAGCTCGGAATATTCGCTCAGCCTCAGCCAGCCGGTTTACAACGGCGTGGTGTTCGCCGGGCTGAAGCAGGCGAAGGCCGAGGTGCGCCGGGCCGAGGCCGAGTACGCCGCCGCGGGGCAGGACATGATGCGGCGCGTGGCCGAGGCCTACTTCGGGCTGCTCGCGGCGCAGGACAGCCTCGATTTCGCCCGGGCCGAGAAGCGCACGATTCAGCGCCAGCTCGAATCGGCCGAGGGCCGGCTCAAGGTCGGCCTCACCACCATCACCGACGTGCACGACGCGCGGGCGCGTTATGAAATCGCCTCGGCCCAGGAGATCGAGGCCGATAACCAGTTACAGGACCAGCGCGAGGCGCTGCGCGAACTCATCGCCCGCGCCCCCGGGACGCTGTCGAGGGTGGGAACCGCCATGCCGCTGGTGACGCCCGAACCCGCGGACATCGACCAGTGGGTGGAGCAATCGGTGGCGCAGAATTATTCGCTGCTGGCGAAACGGGAAGCCGCGGAAAGCGCGCGCGAGGAAGTGAAGCGCCTGCAGGCCGGGCACTATCCCACGCTCGACCTGGTCGGCACGCGCACGCGCAATGACGCCGACGGCAGCATCACCGGCACCGGGATCCGCAGCGACAACACCGTGGTGGGGTTACAATTGAACGTGCCGCTGTATCAAGGCGGACTCGTCAGCGCGCGCACCGAGGAAGCGTCGCATCGCTTCGACGCCGCGCAACAGGAACTCGAGGCGAGCCGGCGCCAGATCGAGCGCAGCACGCGCGCCGCCTACCTCGGGGTGGCGGGCGGCGCGGCCAAAGTCACGGCCCTGTTGCAGGCGGTGACGGCCGGCGAATCCGCGCTGGCGGCCAAAACCGAGGGCTTTGCCGCCGGCGTCAACACCAATCTCGAGGTGCTGGATGCCAGCCGCGACCTGTTCCGCGCCAAGCGCGATCTGGCCTCCGCGCGGTATGATTACCTGCTCAACCTGCTGCGCCTGAAGCTGGCGGCGGGAACCCTGAGTGAAACTGACCTGGTGCAGATCAACGGATGGCTGCAATGAGCGAGGCCCGCTTCGACACCCCGCAGGAAGCCGAAAGCGCGTTTTACGCCGCGTTCATCAAGCGCGACGCCGACGCCATGATGGCGGTGTGGGCCGCGCACGAAAACATCAGTTGCATCCATCCGCTCGGTCCGATACTCCGGGGGCCGGAGGCGATTCGTGAATCCTGGGAAGCGCTGTTTCGCAACGCGCCGGACATGCAATTCATGATCAAAGAAAGTTCCCGCACCCAGAACGGCGAACTCGCGATCCATATCGTGGAGGAACACATCCGCATCAAGAACCGGGCGCCGGGCTCGCCGGTCCAGGCCACCAACGTTTATCGCCTGACCGAAAACGGCTGGCGCATGATATTGCACCACGCCTCGCCGTCGCCGCCCGAGTCAAAACCCGAGCCGCAGACGCTTCATTGAAAAGAACGAATCGACAGGATTTACAGGATTTACAGGATTAACAGGATTAACAGGATTACTTCAAAAACCACAAGACCAAAAGTATTTAACAAAACAAAGTGCGGTGACTAAAACTAGCGCGAAAAAATATACAGGATGCGATTAGTCTTGCAATTTCAGCTTTTTAATCCTGTTAATCCTGAGAATCCTGTCCATTTATTTAATTAGCTGTTCAATCAGGCGCATGTTGGCCGCGAGCGCGCCGCGGTTTTCTTCCACCATTTTTCTTCCGGCTTCGCCGGCGCGGTCGCGGCGGTTGGCATTGCCGAGAAAATCGGAAACCGCGGGCGCGAGCTGCGCCGGAGTCCTGATCTGCACGCCGGCCCCGCGCTCCAGCGTCATCAGGCTGATCTCCTGAAAGTTGAACATGTGCGGCCCGAAGACGACGGGCTTGCCCACGGCCGAGGCCTCGAGCAGGTTATGCCCGCCGATCGGAACCAGGCTCCCGCCGATAAAGGCGCAGTCGGCCGCGGCGAAAAACAATGGCAATTCACCCATGGTGTCACCGACCAGAATCTCCACCGCGGGATCCACGGCGCCGGGGGTGTCACTGCGCAGCGCGGTCTGAAATCCCTGCTTGCGGCATAATTTGGCCACCGAGGAAAATCGTTCGGGATGGCGCGGCACGAGCACCAGCAGCATGTCAGCAAATCGCGGTTGTTGCTTCAGCTCCGCCAGCGCCGCCAAGACCATCTCTTCCTCGCTGGCGTGCGTGCTCGCGGCCAGCCACACCGGCCGACCCTGTCCCCAGGCCAGCCGCAGCACTTCCGCGGATTCCCGCAGGCTCGCGCCGCCGTTCAGCTCGAATTTGATGCTCCCGGTCACCTCCACCGACTCCGGCGCCGCCCCGAGAGCATACAGCCGTTCCGCGTCCGCATGCGATTGCGCCGCAAAACGGTTCACCTGCTGCAATGTCGTGCGCACCAGACCGGCGAATCGCCGGTACTTGTCCGTCGAGGGCAATGACAGGCGCACGTTGGTGACGAACACCGGAATGGAACGCTCACGGCACAGATGAAAAATATTCGGCCACAGCTCGGTTTCCATGATGATCGCCAGCGCGGGCCGGGTACGGTCGAGAAAGCGGCTGACCGCCGAGGGATAGTCGTAAGGGACGTAACAATGCGCCACCGAATCGTCGAAGAGTTGCCTGACCTGCGCCGAGCCGGTTGGTGTCATGGTGGTAATGAGTATTGTGTAATCGGGATAACGTGACATGAGTTCACGCACGAGCGGCACGGTCGCGCGCACTTCCCCGACGGACACGGCGTGAATCCAGATGACGCGCGCGGTCGACAGCGGCGCGATGAATCCGAAACGCTCCTTGATTCGTTTCCAGTAATCCGGGTTGCTCAGTCCGCGCCAGCACAGGCGCACCAGCACCAATGGCAGCAGCAGACGCAGTAACCATATATATAAGTCACGCATCACACGACCTTCAATTCCGTCAGCGCCTGCCAGACCGACTCCGCATTGGGAATCTGCCGGGAATCGCCTACATTACGCACCCGTTCCGGCCGGGCCGCGACCACGCCGGTGAGCGTCGGCGAGGTGTCGGTAAAAATCGCCACCGTCGGGCGCTCGAGGGCCGCACTAAGGTGCACCAGCCCGGTGTCCACGCCCACCACGGCCGGCGCGCGGCCCATGAGCGCGGCCAGTTCGCGCAGGCCCAGCCGCGGCAATACGACGGCATTCGCCAGTTGCTGCGCAAGCTTTTGGGCATGCCGCTGCTCATCCGGACTTCCCCACGGGAGTAACAACGGCATTCCCCGGCCGGCCAGTTTATTTCCCAGTTCAATCCACTGCGCGTCCGGCCAGCGTTTGCTGGCACGGCTCGTGGCGTGCAACCCGACGATGCTTTTTCCGGGAACGGAAAATGGAGATGTTATCTCGGGGGGGCGGATGCCGTAATCGGGTGGGCTTTGCGGCAGCGGATATCCCAATGCCTGCGCGGCGAGATCGCGGTTGCGTTCGACCGCGTGGCGCCCGCGCGCGACGTGAAATGCCTGATCGTAAAAACACGCGGCCAGCGATTCACGCGCCGTGGTTCGGCCCGGCCCGCGGGTCGGGCCGCGTGCCAGGCGCGCCAGCAACGCGCTTTTCAACAATCCCTGAGAATCGAGCACGATGTCATAGGTTTTGGTCTGAAGATCACGGCGGAAACGCGCGATATCGCGCCACGTGGCGGGTGCCATCAGTCGACGACGCCAACGACGCATGCCCACGGGGATCACCCGCCGGACGCGAGGATGCATGGCCGGGATGTCGGCAAAATCTTCCTCCACCACCCAGTCTATTTCAGTCCCGGGTGACTGCGCGAGCATGTCCGCCACCACCGGCAGATTGTGGACGACATCGCCCAATGAAGAAGTTTTAACGATCAGCAGCTGCATGCCCTGCCAAACCCGATCGGTGCACGCGCGACGCGGACGGATGCCGGCCAATCGTTATCCTACTGTCGGCCACTCTGCCTCCCGGCACCGTCAGCCAAGGCCTGCTCCACCGCGGTGATCACCATCGCCGCCGGAAGATCGTCCAGGCAACGGCTGTAACTTTCCTTGTGCCGCTCGCATCCCTCCATGCGGCACGGCATGCATTCGGCGATCCCCTGCACCAGCAATACATTGCCCGCGTGCTGCCAGGGGCGGTTGAGCATGGCATAGGGGCTGGGATCGCTGTTTCCGTGCGCCGGCCATGGTCCCCACTTCACCGGGTTGGTCGGCCCGTAGATGGCCACCACTGGCACACCCACGGCGGCCGCCTGATGCGTCACGGAGGTATCCGGCCCGACAAAGATCGCCGCGGAGCGCAGCAACGGCGTGATCGCGCCGAAGCCGGTCGTACCCGCCAGGCTTGCCACACCGGTGTCAAACGACTTAGCAAGTGAAGCACAGAACGCGCGCTCGTCCGCGTCCGGACCTCCGGTCAGAACGACGTCGAGTCCTCGAGTGCGGAGGTGCGCGATGAGCGCGACCCAGCCCGCGCGGGTCCAGCGCTTGTAACGCCACATCGGGTAAGGATGCACCACCGCGTACGTTCCCGGGGCCAGGGTTTGCAACAGGTGGGGACGGACCGCGTCCGCGGCATTCGGAACTTGCGGCGGGACCACTTCGTAATGACGGGCGATCGCAAGCAAATCGGCCAGACGCAGGTTTTGCACGACCGTGTGGGTGGTCACGTCGTCGAGCACCGTCACCGCCTCGCAGGACCAGCGTTTCCACGCGCTCTTCCAGCCATTGTCCGGGACGATGCCGATACGCCGGGACGACGCGAGCAGCGCATAAAAATGCCCGCGGTCGTTGGCCTGGGTGGTGAGCGCCAGATCGTAACGGCGAAAAATGCGCCGCGCGAGCGCGCGGTAACCCGCCAGGTCGGGATGCTCGTCGCTTTCGATGACCGTATTGCAATCCGGATTGCCTTCGAGCATTCCACCCTTGTTCGTGTACACCAGTGCGTCGATGACCGCCGCCGGATAAGCGCGCCGCAACGACCTGAGCAACGGCGTTACCAGCAGCACATCGCCGACCTGTCGGGTCGCGATGAGCAGGATGCGTTGGGGAGCCGCGGCGGTCGCCGTCATGGTTGACGCCCGTGCGGTTTCGGGTTTCGGTGTATCAACGGGTGCGCACCGTCTCGCGACCGGGACGATTCGGCCGGCAAATAATGATCGGCGAATTCCATGTTAATTTTTCTTGCACGCATGCCGGGCTTGATTTGATTGTAGAGACAGCCACCATGGCGCATCGATTCTCTTCATAATAAGGCCGGCGATATTCACGGCATGCCGGGAACTGTGTACACTCCGGTTCCTTCCCTATTGTAACTGATCGTCGTCGCGTCACGATTCAACACGCGACGGTCGTGCCAAGGCGGCGTGGCCCGGACATGGACAAAGCTGAAACCCTACACGTTGTCGAGCCCACGCTGCAGGATGAGACCGGTCACTGTCTCAGTTTCCTCGAATCCGTATTCCTCGCGAGGGACCGGCCTTTTCCGGTTGTCTTCTGGGTGGGCCGCAAGGCCCGCCTGCGGCATTTCGTGGCGTCAGGCGCGAGCGTCCGGCCCTATTTTCACCGGCGATTCCGCAAGCTCCAAGCCTTTCTGCTCTATCGCGCTTTGCTCGCCGGGACCGGGCGGTTGTTCCTCCCGACCGCCGGGAGAACCGACCTGATCCTGCTCCATTGGGCCGCGAGAAAACCGATACCGCCCGGAAAGGTGATCCTCTATTTCCACTGGCTGCGTTCCTCACCGGAGCGGTTGCGTTCTCTCGCGCGGTTGGCGCGGAAGCAGCCGCAGCTGACGGTACTGGGGCCCACCGAAACCGTGGCCAAAATCCTGCGCGACAGCGGTTTCGCCGATGCGCGCATGGCTCCGTATCCGCTTACGCCGCATCCGTTTCCCCGCGCCGTTCCGTTCACGCATGTGCTCTATGCCGGGGCCGCGCGCCAGGACAAGGGGATCGCGGCCGTCGTGGATTTTGTCGCGCGCCTCGCCGCCTCGGGATCAAATCTGCCGGTCATCGTGCAGACATCGCCCGACCACCAGCACCGTTACGATTCCAAAACCGCGGACGATCTCGCACGGCTGGAGCGGATCGGCTATCCGCGCCTGACGATCCGGCCGGAAACCCTGTCGAAGGAAGATTACGCCGCGCTTTATGCCGGGGCTGTCTGTTTGCAACCGTATCGCCGGCAGGATTTTAGCGACCGCGTGAGCGGCATCACGCTGGATGCCCTGTCGTTGGGCGCGCCCGTCATCACGACTGCCGGCACCTGGATGGGTCGGCTGGTGGAGCGCTACGGAGCCGGACTGACCGTGAAGGATTTCTCACCGGCATCGCTCCAAGTGGCCGTGGAAACCGTCCGGAAGCAGTACGACGTCTACGCCAGCCGCGCGTGCGAGGGCGGTGCCGCCCTGCGTGTGGAGCACAGCGGCCAACACCTCATGGATATTTTCACCGAAAAACCGGGATCATCGCCGGCGTCAGCCGGCGGCCGGCGCGGCCTGGCTGCTCATCCGCCCGGGTGAACCGGGTCACCGATCGTCGATGCGCGTGCCGATCGTCTGCTCCAGGTACATCAACTTCAGATAGCGGTAGTAGGACGACTGCGCGCCGGCAACCGCCAGGATGATGCCCTCGCGACCGTCCAGGAAACCGCGGCGGAACAGATACGCGCGCACGAATGACCACAGACCGTGTGTCAGGGCGCGCCCTATACCGCCGCGACGCCCTTTCTGATACATGGCGCGCGCGCCGGCGCTCGTATACCGATTGAGTTTTTCCAGCAACTGATCGAGGCTATGATACGCGAGATGTGACAACGGATTCACGAGCCTTCCGGGATGACCGTCGAACAGCAACCGTTCATGGACGATGTCATCGCTGAAGCGCGCCGCGGTTCGCCGGAACAGGCGCGCCACGTAATCCGGCCACCAATCGCCATGGCGGATTTCACGCCCGCAAAAGACCGACAGGCGCGGGATTTCGAATGCGCTCACCCTGCCCGGTTCGCGCAACGCCGCCTGAATCTCCGCGCGCAAATTCCCGGTGACCCGCTCGTCCGCGTCCAGCGACAGCACCCATTCGCCGGTCGCATGAGTCAGCGCGCGATTTTTCTGCGCGCCGAAGCCCTGCCAGTTGGCGTTGACGTGGACCTGGCCGGTGTACTCGCGGCATATGCTCACGGTACCGTCGGTGGAACCCGAATCGAGAACGACGATCTCGTCCGCCCACCGCACGCTCTCGAGACAGTCGCGGATGTTGTCGGCCTCGTTGAGCGTGATGATGACGACGGAAAGTCTGGCCATTACCGGTTCACACGGATTCCGGCGTTGAGGGCGTGGCGCGGCGGCGCGGCAAGGCCGCGAACACCACGCCGGCCATCACGGTATAGACCTTGCCCTCGTGGGTATAAAGCAGCGAGGTATTGAACAGCCCCGCCACCGCCATCATCGCCACGATGCCCTGCGCCAGCACCCGCCAGTCCGGTGTCAGGGCCGCGGTTGCCCGCCACTGGCGGATTAGCATCACGAGATAAACCACCAGTCCCGCCAGGCCCAATTGCGTCGCGATCATGAGATATTCATTGTGCGCGTCGGAAAGCTTGATTGTCTCGCGGCCGGAGACAAGCTCGGCGTATTCCTTTTTCCAGCTCCCCGTGCCGCCGCCGAAAACGGGATGGCGCGCGATCAATGTCAAAGTATTGAGGTAATGCTCGAGACGAAGACTGACGCCGCCCTCGGTACTCGCGTTAGATTTTCGATCGACGGAGGAACTGAATTCGTGAATCTCATTGACGGCCAGATGCACGCGCTCCTCGAACACGGCGGACGTGGCATACAGCAAACCCACCAGCGTCACGGCCAACAACGACGCAATCATGGCTCCGCGCCAGCGCCACTGCTGCAAGCACAGCGCTCCCACGAGCACGAAAAACACCACCCAGCCGGTGCGTCCCGAGGTCATGAAAAACAGATTGTAGGCGGTAAGTACCGCGCCGAGCACGCACGGCCAGCGCCAGCGTGGATGGCGCAGCGCCCAGCTCAATAGGAGATAGAGCAACAGGGCCATGAGCACCCCGTGAAGGATGTGGGTCTTGGCGATGGAATAATCTTCGGCAAAGGCATCCGGAGGCAAAAGTCCGAGCAATTTTGCGTAGGAGAGCAGCAGCACGAACCCCATCGAGACCACGAACGACGCGTACGCGCGTGTCCGCCACTCGGTCTGGTCCAGGATAGAAATCACGACCGGAATGTACAGCAGCTTACTGTACTTGCCGAGCACGGCGCGGACGTCCTCAAACCCTGCGCTCGAATAAAGCCCACCCAGGCATAGCAGCCCGAAGAACACGATCGCGTAACGTGCCACCGGATTCTCCCAGATTCGGAATAGCTTACCGGCCCAGTCACCGGTGGCGAGCCAGGCCAGAACCGATAGCGAGCTTGCCACTGCAAAAAGGGTTGTCGAGAACGGCAATGAGAATATGGAAATCACGGCCAGGCCCTTGCCCGTCGCGTCGATTCGCCGTGACCAGACGGTGTCACGCCAGGCCATGCTAGGCGCCCTTTACGATCCGGTAATGTCGCTTGCTCAATTCCCAGCCGAAGGCGCGCTCCAGCGACATGAGCCACCGGTGCTTGCGCTCGCGTCGCGTCGGCGAATGGCCGGGGTCCGGAACGAACGAGGTTTCCACTTCGCGCGCCAGCCAATCCCGCATGATTGCCGGATGCGTGCCCTCAAAACAGCGCAATGCCTGCGGATCGATGGTGTAGGAATTGAACGCGGGCGGCGCGTGGCCCCAGTAGCGGCTGACGCGCTGGATTTTTTCGCGCATGCGATCCTGCCGGCGCGCATGACCATAGTGATAGATATGGGCACCGGCCAGCGCCGCATACGGGTAGCGTCCGCGCTTATTGTGATCCATGACGACAAAAAACAGGCCGTCGGGCGAGTAGTTGCGAATGCTGTTCCGGATGATGCGCGGCGCCCGGCGGTACCAGCCCGGACTGACCGCGATCCATTCGCTGCCGCCGAAAAAATGGTAATAGTCGAAAACCAGGGCTTCGACCCCGGGATTGTCCGCGTGCCGCTCCATGGCGGCCCGGATCGCAGGCAAATCGCTTTCGTGCACCACCTCATCCCCTTCCAGGTAAAACGCCCAGTCACCGGCGCAATTGAACTGCGCGATCATCTTCTGTTGCGCGTAGACGTATCCCCGGTCGGTCATGGACTCATTCCACTGCGTCTCGATCGTGCGCAGCTTGGGCTCCTCCCGCGCCAGCGCGCGCAGGCGCTCCGGCGTGTCGTCATCGCCCCGCGCCACCGCCACCACGAACTCGTCGCAAATCGGCAGCACCGAGCGGATGCTTTCGATGAAGGGATAGCCGAGCAGCGTGCCATTGCGCACGAAGGTGAACCCGCTGACTTTCATGGTCTGATTTCCACCGCGGTGCCTTTCGGCCCGGCCAGGCGGTAAAGCGTATGGAGCACGGCGGCGGGCATGATATCACGCAGACATCGATAATGACCGAACGGGCACTCGCGCTCGAAACAGGGACTGCACTCGACACTCAGATACAAAATCGACGCCTCCTCGCTCATGGGCGGGGTGTGACCGGGGTCGGTCGAGCCGTAGATGGCAATCAACGCGCGCCCCAGCGCCGCCGCAACGTGCATGAGTCCCGAATCGTTGGTCACCACCGCCGTGGTCAACGACATCAGGTCAATCGCCTCGCTGAGCGTGGTCTTGCCGCTGAGATCGAGGCAGCGATTTCCGGTCAATGACTGAATGGCGCCGGATACCGGGGCATCGTTTTCCGATCCGAACAGCCAGACCTCCCAACCCTCATCGAGTTTCGCCTTGGCCACGTCGGCGTAATATTCCGCGGGCCAGCGCTTGGCCGGACCATACTCCGCGCCGGGGCACAGCCCCAACACCGGCTTCACCGGCAGGCTCCTCACCAGCCGCGCCAGCGCCATGCGGGCCTTGTCGACGTCCGCGCGGATCCGCGGCGACGGTATTTCCGGGAGCGGCTCGTCCGGCGCGAGCGCGAGCGCGACGAACCGGTCCACGGTGCGGGGGAATTTATCCTGATCGAGTCGGCGAATATCGTTGAGCAGTCCGTAACGCAGTTCACCGGTAAATCCGGTGCGCACGCGGGCGCGCGCGGCAAAAGGAACCAGCGCGGATTTGAATGAATTGGGTAAAACGATGGCGCGGTCGTAGCGGCGCTTACGCAGCTGGCGTCCGAGCCGCAGGCGCGCGCCGAGTTTCAATTCGCCATGGCCGATGTCCAGCGCGATGGCCTCATCCACTTCGGGCATGCGCTCGAGCAGCGCGCGTGTCCAGCCCGGGGCAAGGACTTCGATTCGGGAACCGGGATGACGCTGTTTAAGGAAAATAAACAGGCTTTGCGCGAGCACCATGTCGCCGACCCAGGCCGGGCCCACGACGAGGAAACGTTCTGCCAGGCTTGCCACGTGGTTGTTAATTTAATTATCACGCATGACGAAAGAATCTTCGTAACTGATCATCCGGCCATTAACATTCGAGTCGGCAAGATTCTAGGCAGTACCAGAGTCGGGTTCAACCGGAAA
This sequence comes from Sulfuricaulis sp., assembly GCF_040901545.1. Taxonomy (GTDB): domain Bacteria; phylum Pseudomonadota; class Gammaproteobacteria; order Acidiferrobacterales; family Sulfurifustaceae; genus Sulfuricaulis. The sequence goes on from NZ_JBBDYL010000045.1 coordinate 13,098, forward strand.
AAGAAAAGCAGAAAATTAACTGACTGGAAATAACCCGCCCAGCAACAAAAAAATACCCCTAGGGACAGGCGCCAGCCAGGACCAGGCGCAGGAATCAATCCTTGAGCACGAACACCGCCCCGCAATACATGCAGCGCTCCTCACCGCTGTTTTCGATCGGGAGATAGACGCGCGGATGTGAATTCCACAGCGACATGCCGGGCATGGGACAGGAAAGCGGGAGATCCGCGCGCGTGACCTCATAGCGGTTCTGCGCGTTGGGCTCAATGTTGCCGCTGTCGGACTTTGGCGTGCTTGTCGTTTTGTGTACCAATGACATTCTCCTGACAAGTGCTGAGGACTTAGGACTTAGCACTCAGTCCTCACCCGACCGGCGTCAGCCACTCGGGATATTTCGCACCGCGTCCGTGCACGATTTCGAAATAGAGTGACTGAAGTTTCTCGGTGACCGGTCCACGCTTACCGGGCCCGATGGTGCGGCCGTCGAGTTCGCGGATCGGGGTCACCTCGGCGGCGGTGCCGGTGAAGAAGGCCTCGTCGGCGATATAGACCTCGTCGCGCGTGATGCGTTTCTCGACCACCTTGACGCCGAGATCGGCGGCCAGCTGAATGATGGTGGCGCGGGTGATGCCGTCGAGCGCCGTGGTCAGATCCGGGGTATACATCACGCCGTCACGCACGATAAAAATATTCTCTCCGCTGCCCTCGGAGACATAGCCTTCGGTGTCGAGCAGCAGGGCTTCGTCGCAACCGGCGGAGAGCGCCTCGCGAAAGGCCATCATGGAGTTCATGTAGTTGCCGTTCGCCTTGGCGCGACACATGGTGATGTTGACGTGATGCCGGTTGATGGACGCCGTGCGCACGCGAATGCCGTTTTTCTGGCCGTCTTCACCCAAATAGGCGCCCCAGTTCCAGGCGGCGATGATGACGTGCACCTTGAGGTTGTCGGCGCGCAGGCCCATGCCTTCGGCTCCGTAAAAACACATCGGGCGGATGTAGGCCGAATCCAGTTTGTTGCTGCGCACCGACTCGCGCGTGGCCTCGATCAGCGTGTGCTTATCGTAAGGAATCTTCATGCACAGGATATGCGCCGAGCGGAACAGCCGGTCGATGTGCGCCGCCAACCGGAAGATCGCCGGGCCCTTCGGCGTTTTGTACGCGCGCACGCCTTCGAACACACCCATCCCGTAGTGCAGCGTGTGGGTCAGCACATGGGTGGTCGCCTCGCGCCACGGCACCAGCTTGCCGTCGTACCAGATGACGCCGTCACGATCCGCCATCGACATCTTTTATATTCTCCAAAAAGCAATAGACAGGATTAACAAGATTAAAGAATTGATCTGGAGTAATCCTGTAAATCCTGAAAAATCCTGTTAATCCTGTGAATTCTTAATTCATCACTTCATCCCAGATCTGCCGCACTCTTTCCGGCCAATCGCCCAGTTCCGCGGGGTCCGTGAGCGACCCGCGTTCCATCAGCTTTAACCGATGCTCCACGAGGAGGTAACGCCGGTAAGCCTCCGCCAGCAACCGCGCCTGCCTGGCTTCCAGCAGACCCTCCGTTTTCAACGCTTCCAATATGTGGATATTGTCCGTGTGGCGAGTCAGCCCGGGATGATCGTGCGCCCACCGAAGGACCCAGTATTGCACCATAAATTCGATATCGACGATACCACCCGGGTCGTGCTTAACGTCCGCCTGCGGCGTGTCGTGACGCGCCTTCTCGGCTGCCATCTTTTCCCGCATCTTCCGCACCTCGGCTTTGAGCGCGGCCTCGGCGCGCGGGCGGCACAGGATCTCCTCCCGGACCCGGGAAAATTCCCGCGCCAATTTCTCGCTTCCGGCCACCGGTCGCGCCCGGACCAGCGCCTGGTGTTCCCAAGTCCAAGCTTGTCGCGATTGATAGTCGCGAAAGGCCGTGAGACTCGTCACCAGCGGGCCGCTTTTCCCGCTCGGACGCAGACGCATGTCCACTTCATACAGAATCCCCCCGGGTGTGCGGGCGGTCAGGACATGGATCAGCCGCTGGCCGAGGCGGGCAAAAAACGCCTCGTTCGGGAGCGAGCGCGGCCCGCGGGTGGCGCCTTCCTCGCAAGCTTCATAGAGGAAAATCATGTCCAGATCGGAACCGTAACCGAGCTCCCGGCTGCCCAGCTTGCCGTAACCGATGACGGCAAAAGCGGGAGGGGTTTCCGTTCCCGGGCAATGCGGCGCGCCATGCTTGCGCTCGAGATCGCGCTGTGCGATCTCGAGCCCCGCCGCCAATACGCATTCGGCCACCGTGGCGAGCGCCGCGCCGGTCTGCTCCGGCGCCTGGCCCGGGACGAACTCCGAGACGATTTCGTCCCGAGGCTCCGGGCTGACCGGGAAAGCGGTTGCATCGGCCCGCTTGTGATCATGGCCCGGAGCACGGACATCCCGGGCCAGATCGGCGGCCGCCACGCGCAGCACGTGACCGTGACGAAACTCCCGCAAGGCCTCCATCTGCCATTCCATATCCTCCACGGGAATCTGGTCCAGCCTCTGGCGCAATTCTTTCCGCAGTGCGTCGGACGTGGGTAACTCATGCAACGTCGGATCGAGCAGTTCATCGAGCAGGATCGGGTGCTGCGCGATCCAACTCGCAATCCAGGGGCTTGCGCCACCGAGCCGCACGAGCTGGGTGAGCACCTGCGGATTTTCGCTGATCAGGACAAAATAAACAGTACGCCGGCCAATGGACTCGAGCAGGTTGACGAGTCGCTGCAGCGTCATGAGCGAATCGGCGCTCGCGCCTGCCGCTTTCAGAATTAACGGCACTACGCGGTCCATGCGCGCGCGGGCGCCGGTGGAAAACGCGGTGTACATCGGTCCCTCGCGCAGCGCCTTGATCAAATCCAGCGCTGCTTCCGATTTCTCATAGCCATGTTCACGCAGGATTTCTTTTGCGACATCGTTCTCGACCGTTCCCTGCCATACGGATGCAAGCTTGCCGGCTTCGTGCTCACCAGCCGCTTCATTTCCGGTGCGAAACAGCCGCGCAAAGTGACGATGCACGCGATCACGGTGGCGTTCGAGTTCGTTGTTGAAGCTGCTCACCTCGGAGAACCCGCTGGCAAAGGCAATTCGCCGCTGCGAGGTTTCGTCCGTGGGCAGCTGCTGGGTTTGCTGGTCGGCGACCATCTGCAGGCGATGCTCGGTATTTCGCAGAAAGATATAGGCCTGTGCCAGTTCATGCCCGGTACCGGGCTCCAGGGAACCCGCCGTGACCAGACGCGGCAGCACCGTGAGCAGTCCGCGTTCCTGCAACTGCGGCTCGCGGCCGCCGCGGATCAATTGCTGCGTCTGGGCGATGAATTCAATCTCGCGGATACCGCCGCGCCCGAGCTTGATGTTGCCCTGCATGCCCTTGCGCGACATCTCCTGCTCGATCATGCCCTTCATGCCGCGGATTGATTCGATCGTCCCGTAATCGAGGTACTTGCGGTACACGAACGGCTTCAGCGTATGGAGCAATTCCTCGCCGGTCTCCCGACTACCGGCAATCACCCGCGCCTTGATGAAGGCGTAGCGTTCCCAATCACGCCCGTGCGTCTGGTAGTAGTGCTCCATGGCGGCGTACGAAAGGGCCAGTGGGCCGCTGGCGCCGTTCGGCCGCAGGCGCATGTCGACACGGAATACAAAACCGTCAGCGGTGTTCTCGCTCAGTGCATTGATGAGTGACTGACCGAGGCGGACAAAAAATTCGTGGTTGCTCAGCGCCTGCGGACCGTTGGTCACTCCCTCTTCCGGGTAGGCGAAGATGAGATCGATGTCGGAGGAAAAATTGAGTTCCTGCCCGCCGAGCTTGCCCAAAGCCAGCACCACCATTTTCTGGGGTTTACCGCTGTGTTCGCCGCGTGGTTCACCGGCTTTCGCGCAGGCCCAGACATGGAGCTTTTCCAGTGCCTCGTGCACGCAGGCATCGGCAAACTCCGACAACGTTGCCAGGGTTTCAGGAAGATCGGCCCATTCGGCCAGGTCACGCCAGGCGATGCGCAGCATCTCGCGTCGGCGCAACACCCGTAACCGAACCTTGAGCGCGGCTTCATCGGCGGCGTTCGCCAGCTCGCGCACGACGCGCCGCGTGAGTTCACCCGCCTTGTAGGCACGCAGCAGATCACCGGACTTGAGCAACTCTTGCAGCACTTCCGGATGCTGCGCACAGAGGCGCGCGACAAATTCACTGGCGGCGAATACCCGCGGCAGTAACGGCACCCACGTCTCGTAATCGCGGGGCGGCAGGTGTGCCAGTTGCTCGCGCAAGGCATGCCAGTAGTTCTCTACCCTGGCTCGCAACGGGATCGGAATCTTTTCTTGGGCGAGATCGAAGAGGTGTTGGGCGGAATCGGTCATGGCCATGGCCCCACCGCAGCCGGACGGCGGACCCGATCATGATACCCAAAGTGTCCGCGGATTACCGCGATTTACGCGGCGACTTGACCGGCGCCAGCGCTCGGGCGCAGGATAACTCCGAGGTTGTCACCGGTGATCCGGATTCCTTCCCCGGTGACGATCGGAATGATTCCCCCGACACATTCACCCGGATGGCGCGCGCGGGCGTGGCGCGACGAATCTCCCATCCACTGTCACGACGTCCGGGGTTCAAACAACAGGCCACGCCCCGCCCAGGAGGATCTCATGAACCCACAGGAGGTACTCAAGCTCATTACCGAGAAAGACGTCCAGGTCATCGACCTCAAGTTCGGCGACTTTCCCGGAACCTGGCAACATTTCACCATTCCGACCAGTCAGGCCACTCCGGAAATCTTCGAGGAAGGGCTGGGCTTCGACGGCTCCAGCATCCGCGGCTGGCAGGCGATCCACGCGAGCGACATGCTGGTGGTGCCCGACCCGGAGACCGCCGTGATCGATCCCTTCGGCGCCAAGACCACGCTGTCCATGGTCTGCAGCATCGTCGATCCGATCACGCACGAGAAGTACTCGCGCGACCCGCGCCACATCGCGCAAAAGGCCGAGGAACACCTGAAGCGCTCCGGCATCGCCGACACGGCGTACATCGGACCCGAGGCGGAATTTTTCATCTTCGACGGTGTGCGCTTCGACCAGAACGCGCACGAAGGCTACTACCACATCGAGTCCGAGGAGGGCATTTGGAACTCCGGGCGCGGCAACGACAACGGTCATATCAATCTGGGGTACAAACCGCGCCACAAGGAAGGTTACTTCCCGGTGCCGCCGACCGACTCATTGCAGGACATCCGCAACGAGATGATTCTCGAATTGGAGCGTGCCGGCATTGTCGTGGAGAAACATCACCACGAGGTGGCGACCGCCGGCCAGGCCGAGATCGACCTGCTGTTCGACTCGCTCACGCGCATGGCCGACAAGATGATGATGTACAAGTACATTACCAAGAACGTCGCGTGGCGCTACGGCAAGACCGTCACCTTCATGCCCAAGCCCCTGTTCGGCGACAACGGCAGCGGCATGCACACGCACCAATCGCTGTGGAAGAACGGCAAGCCGCTGTTCGCGGGCAACAAATACGCCGGCCTTTCCGACATGTGCCTGTGGTACATCGGCGGGATTCTCAAGCACGCCGCGACACTGTGCGCTTTCGTCGCCCCCACGACGAATTCCTACAAGCGCCTGGTACCGGGCTACGAGGCGCCGGTAAATCTGGCCTACTCGTCGCGCAACCGCTCGGCGGCGGTGCGCATCCCGATGTACACACCTTCACCCAAGGCCAAGCGCATCGAGGTGCGCTTCCCCGATCCGTCGTGCAACCCGTACCTCGGATTCGCCGCCATGCTCATGGCCGGGCTCGACGGCATCCAGAACAAGATCGACCCGGGCGATCCGCTGGATAAAAACATCTACGACCTTCCTCCCGAGGAGCTGTCGAAGGTGCCGAGTTGCCCGGCCTCGCTCGAAGCGGCGCTGGATGCGCTCGAACGCGACCGCGAGTTCCTGATGCAGGGCGACGTGTTCACCGCGGATGTGATCGACACCTGGATCGATTACAAGCGCGCACACGAATGCGATGCGGTGCGCATGCGCCCGCATCCATACGAGTTCATGCTGTACTACGACGCATAAGCGAAGGCAAGGCGGTTTGAGCAGGCACTCGCCGGCCCTTAAGGGTCGGTAGGCGGAATTATCCATCCATCCGCCTTATTCGCTTGGCGGAAAAACGTCCGCCATCTGCTTCTCGACCGGGAAACCGGTCTGCTCCAGGCACTCGGACATCATGAACCGGTGGTCGTGACAGGCCAGCTTGCATATCATTCAACTTCCCGTCCGAGCGTCAGCCTCCCGGCTGGCGGGAGACCCATGCCGCAAACACTGCTGCAATATGAAACGGCCATTCGCCTGGCGGCATTCTTCGGAGTGCTGGCCCTGGTGGCCCTGGCGGAGATCGCCGCTCCCCGCCGTCGCCTGACTGTATCCAAACTACGCCGCTGGGCGAGCAATCTCGGCATCGTGTTTCTTAACAGCGTGCTGGTGCGCGTGCTGCTGCCCGCAACGGCGGCGGGTTTCGCCATTTTTGCCGAAGGTCGTGGTTGGGGCGCTTTCAACTATCTCGACGTTCCGTCGTGGCTCGCTATCGCCACCTCGGTCATCATCCTCGACTGCGCGATCTACTTGCAGCACGTGATGTTCCATGCCGTGCCGGCCTTCTGGCGGTTGCATCGCATGCATCACGCCGATCTCGACTTCGACGTCACCACCGGCGCGCGCTTTCACCCCATTGAGATTCTGCTCTCCATGCTCATCAAATTTGCCGTCATCGCGGTCATTGGCGCGCCGGCCGCGGCGGTGATCATTTTCGAAGTGCTGCTCAACGCAACCTCGATGTTCAACCACGGCAATTTGCGCCTGCCGCTGGGGCTCGACCGCGCGTTGCGATGGTTCATCGTCACGCCCGACATGCACCGCGTGCATCATTCCATCGAGGATCACGAGACCAACAGCAACTTCGGCTTCAACCTGCCGTGGTGGGACCGCGTGTTCGGGACCTATAAGGACCAGCCGGATGCCGGCCACGAGGCCATGACCATCGGCATCCGCGACTACCGCGAGCTGCGTACGGCGTGCGACCTGCCGGGCATGCTGGTGCTGCCGTTTCTCGGGCGCGTTACCGGCTATGCCATCAACCGGCGGCATTGGGATAGCAAGCTATGATTCAGCGGATACTTAACAGTATTATTTCAGCCGCTGAACACGCTGTAGCGTTCGGCACGGCTGGATGGAAGCACCAAGGTTTCCCTCAAAAAACGATCAGGACGAGCAAGCCATGAAACCGATACTCCCGAAAAAAATCGAAGCATACTGTCTGCGTCATTGTACCGCGCGTGACAATTTGCTGCGTGAACTTGAAAAGTACACCCACCGGCACTGCGACGCTCCCCAAATGCTGATCGGGCCGCACGAGGGCGCTTTGCTCGCCATGCTGGTGCGGTTGACCGGCGCGCGACGCATCCTCGAGATCGGCACCTTCACCGGCTATTCCGCCCTGTGCATGGCCGAGGCACTGCCCGAGGATGGAGAACTTATCACCTGTGAAATCAACCCGGAGCGTGCCGAGATCGCCCAGTCATTCTTTGCCCGGAATGCTCACGGGCACAAGATCAAGCTGCGACTCGGCCCGGCGCGCGACACGCTCGCGAGCCTGCCCGCCTTGGCCGATTTCGATTTCGTGTTCATTGATGCCGACAAGGAAAACTACGTGAACTATTTCGAAGCGGTCCTGCCGCGCCTGCGGCCCGGCGGGGTGATCGTGGCGGATAATGTTTTATGGTCGGGACGTGTGCTCGCGCCAAAAAACAAAACCGACCGCGCCGTGGTCAAGTTCAACCAACACGTCCGTCGCGACCCGCGCGTGGAATGCGTCATGCTGCCGGTTCGAGATGGTGTGAGTTTGATCAGAAAATTTTGACGTAAACGGCGCTCGATCATGCCGCGCTCTATCCGAGCCACACACGCTTAATTGAATGGATTAAGAACACGTACTCCCGTCTTTGCAAAATCATCGTGATTTCGTGTCACCACCGTCAGGTTATGAATCAGCGCTGTCGCCGCGATCAATTTATCGAGCGCATTTTCGTAATTAGGGACGCGTAGTCGTCCCCACAGCTGCGAGACGTCCGCGTCAACATCGAGGATATAGTCTTCGTAATGGCGCAGTAGTAATTGCAACCACTTTTCCAGACGATTCGCCTGCGCCACGTCGCCGCGGTGGCGAATCAACTCGACGCCACGGCGAAGCTCGCCCACGGTGACAACTGAAAGAAAAACGGGAAGCTGATTCGAGGCAACACGTTTAAAGAAATCGCGCACACCGGCGTTGGCCCGGGTTCCCTTGCGACCTTCGCTGATGACGTTGGTGTCAATCAAATACATCGCGCGTGCGCTTGTCTTCCTTGCGGGTAAAATCCGCGTCGCGACCGACATTCGGCATGGTCGCGAGCACCTGGACAAAGGTCTTGCGCCGCGTGCGGGCGAGCGCCGATTCCAGAATTGACCGGTGCTCCGCTTCGGCGCTGCGGCCGTGCCGCACCGCGCGCTTCTTCAGCGCCTGAACGATGGAACGGTCAAGATTGCGAACAACTAGGTTAGCCATGGTAATGTCTCACATTGGAACCGATGCTATCAATGATAGCATCCGCTTTAGCGCTACACAACTTCGTCCCATGGTCGCGACCCGCGCATCGAGTGCGTGATGCTGCCGTTGCGCGACGGCGTGAGTTTGATCAGAAAGCGCTGATCTTAAAAAAATTAGCCCCCAGATTGCGTTGCGCTTAATCTGAGTAGTTAGCTTTGCTCACCATCTGACTCGAATGTAGGGTTATCTTCACCGGCGAAAAGAATTGCCGGTGACGCAGGAATCGTCATCGACCGAAGATAGGTTGAAATGTCAGTAGTAATTTGCTGCGGCGTCTCGCGTCGAGGCTTGCATTTTGCTGCCCAAGCTCTTCCGGGATGCAATACATCCCACCGAGGGCGCATTCCCTCGTACCTGCCCTTACCCGGGTCGTGGTTTCCGAACCCATCGACGATGTTATTCCAGATCGGAGAAAATTTTGCTATCAGCAATGATTCACCGAGCGGAATCCAGATGTCGTCCACTACAAGAAAACGGCAGGAAAAGTCCTTGATGTCGAGATTATCGACATCTCGAATGCTCTCGGCATGTTCCGATAATCGATTGTAAAGAACCTTGCCAGCGGAAGCGCTAAGACCGGTCCCACCCTTGCGCGCACCAGCGGGAACGGCCTTTCCTACATAGATAGGCGCCTCGAATTTGCCACCGCGACATCGCTTGACAAGCGGCTCATATGGCTTGAAGTTTCCGGTGTAATAAATGGCGTAGATGCCCGCGCCACTAAACGGTTTGATTTTTCCGAGGGATACTGGCTGCTGTTGAAGCAATGCTTGCGCGACACTCGCGCCGATATTCACCCGATCCAGCGGGTTAAATGGCTTGGATTGGCTCACCGAGACACCGCTTTCTGCCTTGAAAATTTGGTTTGAGACATTCGCGTTTCGATTAATTTCTCGGCAACACTGGCGGCCACGAAATGCGCGAGCGCGACGGGAACCGCGTTTCCCAGTTGCCGCATGGTTTCGGTCCACGACCCATGAAAAACAAAACCATCTGGAAAGGTTTGCAACCGAGCTGATTCCCTGACGGAAAAATATCTAAGCTTGCCATTTTCGTGAACCATCATGTTCTCGCCACCAGGCACGCCGTGATCTCCCGCTTTAAGAGTTTTGGCCGGCATGTCCAGCGGGCTGCCCGTGTGCCCAGGATATGCGCGCGCGCCATTCTGGAAACGGTGGTTCAGATACATGGAGTGTTCACCGCGCGCGCTCGGCTCCGGCAAGTCCATGAGCGCGTCACGCACAGTCCGCCATGGTTGTCTGGTTGGTGGAAGCCCCAAGCCACGAAGTCGCTCTACTTTTTGGGCAAGCGAGGCGGAAAGCGCGGGTCTGCGACGAGTGGATATACCATGCCTATCCCAATACTCGCCGGTCACCCACTGGTCGGTAAGAAGCGCATCGAGCGAGTACGTTTCGATTGGGAATGACCACTGAACATTCAGATCGCTCCTGAAACCAACAATAAACACTCGCTCACGACGCTGGGGAATGCCGTAGTTCGCCGCGTTCACCAAGGTGGGCACAACGTTATAACGTAATCCTATTGCACCAGCGCCACGTCCAGCGGAAGTCTTAACAACTTGGAGACGCTCATAATGCTCGCGCCAACTTTCGTCGGGTTTACTGACAACCTCCGGAAACTCGAATTGAAGGAGTATGTACTGGTAGTAGTTGGCGAATGACGAACGCGTGAGTCCCTTTACGTTCTCAATGATAAATGCCCGTGGTTGGCACTTGCGAACTACCTCCACCGCCGCCGGAAACATGTCCCGTTGATCCCTGTGCGCCTTGTGTTTTCCACCCATTGAGAATGGCTGGCAAGGAGGTCCGCCCGCGACGAGATCAATTCCACCACTAATTGACTTGGGGTTGAAATCGCGATTCCATTCTCGGACATCTCCCTCGAAAAGTGGCCAGTCTTTTACGAGCGGATACTCGCGTGATTGATTTTCCCGGATCGTGTCGCAGGCCCACTTGTCCCATTCGACCACGACAATGGGCTTGAAACCAGCGAACGAGATGCCCATGCTTAGCCCGCCCGCGCCCGAGAATAGCTCAATCGCATTCATGCCTTGCCGCCTCCTGTCGTCAAGAAACGCTTGATTCTCCGCGATAGTAACTCGGGTTTCGCTAATTGGCACTCCCATACCACAAGACTCGACCAACCGAGGCGCCGTATCCGCGCCAAGTTTCTTGCATCCCGCCTTTTATTCCCCTCAAGTTTATCTGTCCAGAAACGAACTCGACTCTTGGGAATGCGAGCTAATTTGCAACCTCTGTGACGATGCCAAAAACACCCATGCACGAAAATCGCCTTGCGGCGCCTTGGAAAAACGAAGTCTGGCCGCCCGGGAAGCTCGGTGCCGTGGAGATGATACTTGAAATTCATGCAGTCTAAGAGATGTCGGGCAGTCTTCTCGGGTCCCGTGTACTTTGACTTTACCATCGCCATGCGTTCAGAACGTTCGCGCTTAGTCATGGTATCAGCCACGTTGTTTTCTCCGTAATTAGACGCCTGCACCTTTTCCTGCCGGATGATAACTCACGAGAACTAGCAAAGCTCTGAACTACCGAGCGTCATGGTATTTGTTTTTTAACCCCGTAGCGCGCGCCGAGTACCGCAGTCCCACCGGGAGGTTTCAAGCGAGACCGTGTTCGAGCCCGAGGCGCGTCGTTCAGCGCCCGGCGAGTTGGTCGAGCGCCCGGTGGGGCGAGGAACGCAAGGAAGAAGTCGCGCGCTCCGGGGGGAATGGTTTTGGTGACTTTTGCCGAAACAAAAGTCACCCAGGGTGCGGGGCGGAGCAACCCGCAATTACTAACGCCGCCGAGGGCGGCTCGAAAAAAGAAAGCCCCGCATTGCGGGGCTTTCATTGTTACTACACGGCAACAACGGGACCTTACATATCCATCCCGCCCATACCACCCATGCCGCCGCCGGACATTTTTTCCTCGTCCTTCGGCAGCTCGGCGATCATGGCCTCGGTCGTGATCATGAGACCGGCGATGGACGCCGCGTTTTGCAGCGCGATGCGCGTCACCTTGGTCGGATCGAGAATACCCATTTTGAGCATGTCGCCATACTCATCGGTCGCGGCGTTGTAGCCGTAGTTGATGTCCTTGCTTTCGGCGACCTTGTGATACACCACGGAGCCCTCGATACCGCCGTTTTCCACGATCTGGCGCAGGGGTTCCTGCATGGCGCGGACGGCGATCTGGATGCCGACGTCCTGGTCATGGTTTTCACCTTTGAGCTTATTGATCGCCGCGACGGCGCGCACCAACGCCACACCACCGCCCGGAACGATGCCTTCCTCGACCGCGGCGCGCGTCGCGTGCAACGCATCTTCCACGCGCGCCTTCTTTTCCTTCATTTCCATCTCGGTCGCAGCCCCAATCTTGATCACGGCGACACCACCGGCGAGCTTGGCCGCGCGTTCCATCAGTTTTTCCTTGTCGTAATCGGAGGTGGCCTCCTCGATCTGGGCGCGAATCTGCTTGATGCGGTCTTCGATGTCCTTCTTCTTGCCCGCGCCATCGATGATGGTGGTGTTGTCCTTATCCACCACGACACGCTTGGCGGAACCGAGCATGCTGGGTTCGGCCTTTTCGAGGCTCATGCCGAGTTCATCGGAGATCACGGTACCGGCGGTCAGGGTGGCGATATCCTGCAGCATCGCCTTGCGGCGATCGCCGAAGCCCGGGGCCTTCACGGCGCAGACCTTGAGGATACCGCGGATGTTATTGACCACCAGCGTCGCCAACGCCTCGCCCTCGACGTCTTCGGAAATGACGAGCATCGGCCGTCCCTGCTTGGCTACGCTCTCGAGGATCGGCAACATTTCGCGAATGTTGGAGATCTTTTTCTCGTAGATCAGAATCAGCGGATTCTCGATTTCCGCGCTCATCGTGTCCTGCTTGTTGATGAAGTACGGAGACAAATACCCGCGGTCGAATTGCATGCCCTCGACGATTTCCAGTTCGTTGTCGAGACCGGAACCCTCTTCCACCGTGATCACGCCTTCCTTGCCGACCTTCGCCATGGAATCGGCGATGATCTTGCCGATGGATTCATCGGCATTGGCGGAGATGGTGCCCACCTGGGCGATCTCCTTGGGGTCGGAGCAGGGCTTGGAGATTTTCTTCAGCGCTTCGACGGCAGCCGACACCGCCTTGTCGATCCCACGCTTGAGGTCCATCGGGTTCATGCCCGCGGCCACGGACTTCAGGCCCTCGCGCAGCATCGCCTGGGCCAGTACGGTGGCGGTGGTGGTGCCGTCGCCGGCGACATCGGAGGTCTTGGAAGCGACCTCTTTCACCATCTGGGCGCCCATGTTTTCGTATCGGTCTTTAAGTTCGATTTCCTTGGCGACGCTGACGCCGTCTTTCGTGACCGTCGGGGCGCCGAAGGACTTCTCCAGCACCACATTGCGGCCCTTGGGACCGAGCGTGATTCTGACCGCATCGGCCAGGATGTTGACGCCACGCAGCATACGCGCGCGGGCGGGATCGCTAAAAATTACGTCTTTTGCAGCCATGGTGTCCTCTCTTCCTTAAACAATTCGCTTGGGTTGATTACTTTTCGACTACGCCCATGATGTCTTCTTCGCGCATCACGAGCAGTTCTTCACTGCCGATCTTGACCTCGGTACCGGAGTACTTTCCGAACAGGATCTTGTCGCCGACCTTGACGTCGAGCGGACGGACCTTGCCGTCTTCGAGAATCTTGCCGTGACCCACGGCGATGACTTCGCCCTGAATCGGTTTTTCTTTCGCGGTATCGGGAATGACGATGCCGCCGGGCGATTTACGCTCTTCTTCCAGGCGGCGCACGATCACGCGGTCGTGAAGCGGACGGATTTTCACAGATGGTTCTCCTATCGTTGCGGGTTTGGCACTCATGTTGTTCTCCTTCAAAAAAAACTGAATTTGTTCCCTTCCGGGTATTAAAATGGCAAAAACCCCATATAACCGGATGCTTACGGCATATTAGCACTCAACCTCAGTGAGTGCTAATGATAATCGGCTGCGGCAGCTTGTCAACCCGGGCAGGGGACTTATTCCTCACGGCGTGATTCCCCTTCCAAGGGGGGGCGAGGAGGCTCATCCACCCCGGGACCCGGTTCTCGAGGCGGTGGGGTGCCGCTATCCAAGCGGTTAAGGCGCAGGTAGTAACGGGTAATGGCCCGCCGCAACGGGGGGGTGAGCAGGATAAAGGCGGCTATGTCAGTCAGAAAACCGGGGATAACCAGCAGAACCCCGGCCACCAATAAGGCCAATCCCTCCAGCATTTCTTGCGCCGGCGATTCGCCCCGGGCGATCATCCCCTGGACCCGCATGGCGGTGGCAAATCCCTGGATACGGACCAGCCAAATACCACCCACCACACCGGCCACGACCAGCAACAACGTCATGCCCACCCCGATCCGGGATCCGACCTGGATGAACACCGCAATCTCCGCTATCGGCAGCAAGAACAATAACAGGATGACAATCATTCAGAGTACCCGGGCCTCCCGGTTGGACAACGGGAGCATAACCGGTCGGCCTCGGCCCCGCCTACATGCACTTCAATGGCGCGCATTCGCTACAATGACAGAAACTCAACAAACATCCTCGGCCTGACCTAGCGGAACACCAGAAAAATCAGTGAAACAGCATGCATATCAGCTGGTTCTGACGACCTGTCCCGATGTCGCGACGGCGGAACGCATCGCCCAGGCACTGGTCAGCGAACGTCTTGCGGCCTGCGTCAATATTCTCCCCATCGCCAAGTCAATCTATTTATGGAAGGGCCAGGTGGAGTCCGCCGCTGAACATCTACTTATTATCAAGTCCATGGTGCGGGGCTACCGCATGATTCAAAAACGGATTCTAGACTTGCATCCCTATGAACTTCCCGAAGTGATCGCGGTCCCTGTTACCGGGGGCTTTGCCGATTATCTTGCCTGGATCCGTGACCCGGATAAAACATGATCTTTAAAATTCTCGTTGCTTCGGTTTCGCTGTTCCTGTCTCCGGTGCATGCCGCGCAATCCCAGGAACAGGAAGAGTTGCTCGAACCCGACCAGGCCTTCCAGCTTTCCACCCGTGTAATTGACACAACGACTCTCGAGGCGAGTTGGCAGATCGCGCCCGGGTATTACCTGTACCGGGACAAGTTCAAATTCGAGCCTCTCGACGGTACCAAGATCGACAGCCCAATTTTTCCGCGTGGCAAGAAAAAGCAGGATCCGTTTTTCGGCGAGGTCGAGACTTATACCAAGTCCGTCAAGATACGCGTGCCTTACACGCGGCAGCAAGGGGTACAGACGGCGCAACTACGGATCACCGCACAGGGATGCAATGAACCGGTCGGGGTTTGTTATCCCCCGATTGTAAAAGATGTGGTTTTCAAACTGCCGCCGGCAACCGGAACCGGCGCGCGCGCCGCAGGGTCGTCCAGCGCCCCGGTGGTTGAAATAAGCTCCCTGGGTGACTTTACGCGCGGACCCGCATTGATGAGCGGCGCCGTGGAACCCGTAGACCCGGAAATGGCTTTCATCGTGAGCGTCTCGGCCCCGGGTGGCAGCAACCTGCTCGCCCGTTTCGACGTGGACGAGTGTTGTTATCTGTACCGCGACAAAACCAGCTTTGAACTCGCGGCGGTTGACGGTGGCGCGGCACCCGCCGGGATCCGGCTGGGGCCCTACTCCCTGCCACCGGGCAAGGCCAAAACCGATGAGTTCTTCGGCGAGACGGAAGTTTATTACACCGGCATTGAGGTCAGATTGGCGGTTGCCGGTTCGACCGCGCCGAATGCAAAGTTCCAGCTCAAGGTCAACTATCAGGGCTGTTCGGAAAAAGGCGTGGTCATCTGTTATCCGCCGACCACCAAAACTTTCGGGATCGAGTCGCGCCAAGGCGGTTTGGCCGTCGTGGCCGGACCGGCGGTGGCCTCCTATTCATCTTCATCGAAGCTAGGCGGACAACGCGATCAGCGCGGTTTGGTTTTATCCGTGCTGGCTGCCTTTGTCGGTGGATTGCTGCTCACCTTCACGCCCTGTGTCCTGCCGATGGTTCCGATTCTCTCGGGAGTTATCGTGGGCCAAGGCAACACGCACCTGAGCAAACTGCGAGGAGGATTGCTGTCATACAGTTACGTGCTCGGGACGGCCGTCACGTATACCGTGGCCGGCGTTTTCGCCGGATACAGCGGTGAACAGTTGCAGGCGTACTTCCAGAATCCCTGGGCTATCGGCGCTTTCAGTGCCCTGCTGGTGGTACTGGCGCTGTCCCTGTTTGGATTCTACGAGTTGCAGCTGCCCCATTTCATTCAGTTGCACCTGCACCGCCGCACGCGTCACCTGAAGGGGGGCAGTATCGTTGGTGTGTTTGTGCTGGGCTTGATTTCAGCGCTCATCATCGGCGCCTGTGTTTCGCCGGTGTTGATCTCGGCGTTGGGGGCTGCCATCGCCAGCAAGGATCCCGTGCTCGGTGGGGGCATCATGTTCGCGCTGGCTCATGGACAAGGGGTTATCCTGATAGCGCTGGGGATCGGCGCCGGATTCCTGTTGCCCAAGGTCGGCAAATGGATGGATCGTGTGAAACACCTGTTTGGCGTGCTGCTGATCGCCGTAGCCATATATCTTCTGGGTTATTTGCCCGAGGTGCCGGTACTGTTCCTGTGGTCGGCGTTGTTCATCATCTCCGCGGTCTATCTCGGCGCCGTGCAAAGCCTGCCGCAGAATGCCAGCGGTTGGCGCTACTTATGGAAGGGAGTGGGGCTGTTTTTGCTGATATGGGGCGTGCTGGCGCTGGTCGGCGGATTCTCCGGATACCGGGATATATTCAGTCCGCTGCCGCTATCTGCCCTGTCTTCGAACCCGGGGACCGCGATCCCATCTCAGGAAGGCCGCTTGTTCGAGCGGGTCAACACCGTGCGCGCACTGGAAGATCGGCTGGCGGCCGCCAAAGCAGCCCGGAAACCGGTCATCCTCGATTATTACGCCGACTGGTGCACCGATTGCCTGCGCATGGAAAACTCCACCTTTGCCGACCCCGGGGTGCGTGATGAATTGCGCAACCGGTTTGTGCTGTTGCAAGCCGACGTGACCGATCCGAATGACCCGGAAGGCAAAGCGATCAAACGCCGGTTCGGCGTCTACGGGCCGCCGGCGATGTTATTCTTCGCGCCGGATGGAGCAGAGCGCCGGGACATGCGTACCTACGGATTCCGCAACGTGGATGAATTTCTCATCCTGGTGCGGAAAATCTGAACACGCCAGCGCCTCCATTCGGACTTGATTTCCCCCCCTTTCAAGAATTTGATCCTGCTCATCGCGGCGGTGGCCGCGCTGGTAGCCGGTTACCGCTTGTCGCTTTCATTGCAATCATCCGCTACCACACCTACGACCGCCGTCGCCTACGGCGGCGGTCAGGCCATCGACTTTACGCTGAACGATGTGGAGGGGAAGAACCGCTCCTTGAAGGAATGGCACGGCCAGGTCATCGTGCTGAATTTCTGGGCCACCTGGTGCCCGCCGTGCCGGGAGGAAATCCCGCTCCTGATTAAACTGCAACAACAGTATGCGGCTAATAATCTTCAGGTGATCGGGGTCGCCATCGACAACTTGAACGCTGTCCGGAGTTACCGCGAAACTGTGGGCATGAATTACCCCACCCTCCTCGGTGATGACAACACCATGCAGCTAATCGCCGACTACGGCAATCGTTCGGGGTCCCTGCCCTACACCGTCATCATCGACCGCCACGGCGCGATCGCCGCCCGCAAGCTCGGTATCTTCACCCGGGCGGAATTGGAATCCCTGCTGGATCCGCTATTGACCAAAACGCCGCCCCTGTCCCCGAAACCATCCTGAAACTTCGCTGATTTCGCTTATTTATCAGGCCAGTGACCAGCGTTCCGGCTAGTCGCATGGCCGGCTGGACAAGTTATCGATTGGCATGCACAATGTAAGAAGAACGAAGATCGCTACAAATACATGCATAATTCACGGAAGATCGCGAAAATATTCGCTAGTTGCGCTTGCAACCTGGGACGGCGGGTTCCACGCCCCACGGTGAAACCCCATGGCTGAAATTCTGGTATTGAATGGGCCCAATCTTAACCTCCTCGGGACCCGGGAACCGGAACACTACGGCACCATGACGCTTGAGGCCATCAATGAGCGCCTGGCGCGCCAGGGCCAGGCCGCCGGCCATCGTCTGAGCTTTTATCAGAGCAATGCCGAACATGAGCTGGTCGGCCGGGTCCAGCAGGCGATCAAGGACAACGTGGCGTTCATACTCCTCAATCCGGCCGCCTTTACCCACACCAGCGTCGCCTTGCGCGACGCCATGGCCGCGGCGCGCATACCGTTTATCGAGGTGCACCTGTCCAACGTCCAGGCCCGCGAGTCGTTCCGGAAGCATTCCTATTTCTCCGATCTCGCTGTCGGCGTGATCAGCGGCTTGGGGGCCCAGGGATACGAGCTGGCGCTGACCGCCGCCCTGGAGCGGTTAAAAAAATAACGCAAGCCTCGACATGGATATACGCAAAGTCAAAAAGCTGATTGAAATGCTGGAGGATTCGAATCTCGGCGAGATCGAAATTCGTGAAGGCGAGGAATCGATCCGCATCAGCCGGGCGAGTTCCAGTGGCGCGCCCGTGGTGACCATGTCCCACGCGCCCCCCGCCCCACCGGCCGCCGTGGCGCCCCCCGTGGGAGTTCCCGTTGCCCCGCCACCGGCCGCCACCGTGCCGGCCGGACAGACGATCACCTCTCCCATGGTCGGGACGTTCTATCGTTCCGCGTCGCCCGACGCCCCGCCGTTTGTCGATGTCGGCAAACCGGTCAACGTCGGTGACACCCTGTGTATCATCGAAGCCATGAAGATGATGAACGAAATCGAGTCCGACAAGGCGGGCGTCATTAAAGCCATCGTGAAGGAAAACGGCCAGCCGGTGGAGTTCGGCGAGGTCCTGTTTATCATCGAATAACGCATGATTGAAAAAGTGGTCATCGCCAACCGCGGCGAGATAGCGTTGCGTATCCAGCGCGCCTGCCGGGCGCTCGGCATTCGCACCGTGGCGCTGCATTCCGAGGCCGACCGCGAGGCCAAGTACGTCAAGCTCGCCGACGAGTCCGTGTGCATCGGCCCGGCGCGCGCCGCGGACAGCTACCTGAATATCCCGGCCGTGATCAGCGCCGCCGAGGTCACCGACGCGCAGGCGATCCATCCCGGCTACGGCTTCCTCTCGGAGAACGCCGACTTCGCCGAGCGCGTGGAACAGAGCGGTTTCATATTCATCGGCCCCAAAGCCGAGACCATCCGGCTCATGGGCGACAAAATTTCCGCCATTCGCGCGATGAAAAAAGCCGGGGTGCCCTGCGTTCCCGGCTCCGACGGCCCGCTCGGCAGCGGTGAAAAAGAGAGCCACCGGCTGGCCGCGCATATCGGTTACCCGGTTCTCATCAAGGCCGCGGCGGGCGGCGGCGGCAAGGGCATGCGCGTGGTGCACACCGAGGCGGCGCTGCTGAATGCCGTGTCGCTGACCAAGACCGAGGCCAAGGCGGCTTTCGGCAATGACACGGTCTACCTGGAAAAATATCTCGACAACCCCCGCCACATCGAATTCCAGGTGCTGGCCGACACCCATGGGCATGCGATCCATCTGGGGGAACGCGACTGCTCGATGCAGCGTCGGCATCAAAAGGTGATTGAGGAATGTCCCGCCCCGGGGCTGCCCGAAAAACTCCGTCACAAGATGGGCGATCGCTGTGCCGAGGCGTGCCGCAAGATTCAATACCGCGGCGCCGGAACGTTCGAGTTCCTGTACCAGGACGGGGAATTTTATTTCATCGAGATGAATACCCGCTTGCAGGTCGAGCACCCGATCACGGAAATGGTCACCGGCGTGGACATCGTGCGCGAGCAGCTGCGTATCGCCGCCGGCGAAAGGCTGGCTTACCGCCAGAAGGACATCGCCTGGCGCGGGCACGCCATCGAATGCCGCATCAACGCCGAGGATCCGAAAACCTTCACCCCCTCACCGGGACGAATTACCGCCTGGCACCCGCCCGGCGGACCGGGCATCCGCGTGGACTCGCACGTGTACAACAACTACACGGTGCCGCCGTTCTACGATTCCATGATCGCCAAGCTCATCGCCTTCGGCGACACGCGCGATATGGCGCTGGCGCGCATGCGCATCGCGCTCTCCGAGATGATCGTGGACGGCATCAAGACCAACATCGCGTTGCACCAGGACATCATGAACGACGCCGCCTTCATCCGCGGCGGCGCGAATATTCACTACCTTCAAAAGAAACTCGGGCTCTGACACCCACTCCCGCAGCACATGATCGTTGCACGGTAACCCGTGTCGCTACCCGCTACTCAATTCCCGAGCCACAAACTCTTGTCCGATCTTTCGCGGTCGTACTTGACCTTGCCGGTGTTACCCTCTTTCCATTCCTGCGCCTCTTGCGGCGCGAGATAAGGGCTCTTGCCCTCGTGCGTCCGCCCACGGTGGTCGTTATAGCGGTAGCGGACAACCCATTGCGGTACCCGGTTGATCGAGAAGCTGGTCGGCTCCACCGCCGTAACGACCGCCTCGGCCGACATGCCAACGCGCAACAACCGCGCGCGCGACAGACGCTTGCCGAGGGAGAACACGACAATGGTCCCGCCCGCCAGTGCGAAAACTCCGCCGAGGCCGGTCATGATCGCGGGCCCAACCCAGTCGGGTTTACCGGCGACCCGGTTCGATGTTGGATTGTTCGGCAAATACGAAACCGTCACCGGCCCCTGCTCCTGTAAGCGCTCCCAGAGATGCACGTCCACCTTGCTACTGCCCTCGTGCGGAATGCCGTTCGAAGGCTGGAATCGGTAGCTGACCCAGTATTCGGTGCTGGTACTGGACCCGCCGCTGCTGGACCTGCTGCGTGCAGTACGAATATCGCGCGTGAGCACTTTGCCCTCGGTGTTCACCGCCGCGGCGGCGAAACGCTGCTCGGACTGCCACATGAAATAACCGCCGATGGCGAAGGGAATGCCCACCACCAGCCAGATGCCGCCGAAAACCAGGCCGAAGTTGCGGCGGATGAATGAACCGCCGAGCGTCAGATGCATAGCCATAGCAATGTCTCCACAGTTTGATCAATGTTTTTACGCTTGATGACACCATCGCGTCGTCGAAGTACCGTCCTGGTCATCGACTGGACGATTGCAATTCAAAACTATATTACTGAGCCGGGGCATTCACGATTGTTTGCATCGCCTTCAAGACGTGAGCCGCGGCTACGCGGACCGGACCAGCGGACCATAGCAAACAAAATCAACGCCAGCCCGCTGGCCGAGATCCAAAACCACCCTCCGAACCCGTAATGTTGATAGTAAAAACGAATGAGACTGAAGCCGGACTTGCCGAATTTAAAACCGAGTGATCGAGAACCGAGGTAATTTAGATAATTCGATAATGGATTAGCGGGATGGTCCCGGCGCACACGAAAAAACATCCCGAACCAGCCAGCCAGCAACAACACAAAGCCTAAAATTACGACGGTTTCCATGGAACGGTCTCCTCGTGTTAGTTACCTCGTGCGTCTGGTTAACCTGCACCACATCTTGTACGCCGATGGCGAGCCTCCTCCCTTAGCCATTGTCGTCATGCGCCCGCGAACGCGATCCCCGTACGCGCCACCACGTAATTAAGGCGCCGCCGGCAAGCAGTTCGATCCCGTTGGCACCGATCACGACAAAAATGCCGCGGATACCCGCGCCAAATACGGTCGTCCTTGCGTAATGCGCTCGCGGCGCCCGCCAGAAATACCCCACGGCCGACATCGACCGTCCAAAGCGCGAATTCATCCGCTCGGTCTTCCAGCAAATCTCCGCCGCCTAGATAGAAAAGCGGCTTGCCCGTGGCGGCAACAGCGAGTCCTGCTCGGCAACGAGGATGTGTCCAAAAAGCAGCGACAACGGCTTTCATATCACTCACGGATTTGCCGAAACCTTACGCCGCCGCCGGCCGATCAGCAGAAGCACCAAGCCTGTGATGAAAGCGACTAGGGTCATGTTCCTCCACACCGAATACTGTGCCCTTTGCCCGGGAATGCGGTTGGTTTCGGGCGCGTCGCGCAAGTATTGCACCTCGACGAAGCCGCCCGCTTGCAACTTGGACGACGTGCCGTGCAGAACTTCACTTGCGCCTTCCAGACCGCGCCCCTCGCGCGTGGTGAATCGATATGCCCACTTACCTTGGCTCGTAACGCCAGTCGCGGTCCCTTGAACGATCACGCCTTGACTGGCGTAGTGCCACTCCTCGAAAGCCAGTGCGGCGAAAACCAGGCTAAGAAAAACAAAGATGGCGCCCACCGTAGCCAGTGTCGTCTTGCGCGCGGTCCGGCTAAACCGGGACGGGGTTTCCGTGGCAGTCTGCGCTCCCGATGCGGCGACAGCCGCATCATTGGAATCGGGAATCTCCCCGCGCCAGTCGATGACGACTTTTTTATGGTTCTCGCGATCGACGCGGACCTTCAACATGGTCCCTGGCACGAGTCGCTGAAGCAGCTCCGGATCGACGGCCTGCTTGATCTCGACCGTATAGGCCATGCCGCGCGCCTCCACGCTGAGCGCGAACCTTACGATGGGATAGTAGCGGTTGTAGCGCCAGCGCGTGGGTTTAAGCGCAGTGATTGTTGCGGAGCCTGGCATTCCATTGACGAGCACCTCCTCGTCGCCGGTGAACGACGAGAAGAGCCGGACGAGCGCGGGAACCCCGAATAGCGCGATTACAAATAAGATAGCGGCCGCCGCAAGCGACTCCCATTGCGCCTCCGGCACGACGACGGCAATCACGACCATCGCTGCCGCCATGACCAGCGCGATGCCGCTCGCGACTTTGCCCCAGAGCTTCATCCGAGTAGGTGTCCCGCCGCCGTATATTTCGATTGTGCGTCGACCCTCCGCATGGCGCGACGGATCTTCTCAAGCTCTCTCCCGCCCTTCGGGACACGTCGATCGTGAACCCATCCGGCTGTGAGCCGGAAAAAAACCGCCGGGCCGATGAGGGACAGGCGCTGATTCTTCATATCCCACGAAAGTCCTTGGAGCGAAGACGCTTGTCGCGGCATTGCGAGCGATTGGCTTAGAGTCCAGCGCTTGTTGTCCTTGGTGAAAGCCATTCTGATAATTCACCATTGGTTATTTATCACTCGCCGCCAAGTTCACGGCGGCGACCACTGCATGAATTTTTTCAGCTTGGCGTCAGAATCAAAGATCAGGAGAACCGCGTCTAACGCGTTTGACGCCATGATCGGTGCGTGCATGAAACTTGTGATACTCCGGCCCGGACCGCAGGCCGGGAGTCGAATTTCTATTTCAAGGTGATCGGCTGAGTCACCGTTGCCGTTTTCTTCGAGTTCAGATCGCGCACGACAAAACGAACGCCATACTCGCCGGGTGGCGCGCCGGTCAGCGTGACTTTGAGGTTGAGAAAGAGGTCCTGGACCGCGCTCTTGGTCGGCAGGCGGAATGACCCGAAGCGGTCCTGACTCACCAGAACCTTGCCGGCAGCGGTCAGAATCCGAAGGTCGACTTCGAATGCGGGCTCGTAGGTGCCTGTCGCCGTCCGCGGGTAGACGAGATTCTTCGGCTCCAGGTAAAACTGTTGTGCCTCACCGCCTCTGAAGACCGCATTGGCGCGCGGAGCGAAGTCACCGTAGAACTTGGCAGGTTGATTCACCAGAATAAAGGGCTTCACGGTCAGCGGCGCCGCCACCCGCACCGTTTCAAGCGCCTCCTCCAGCGCCTTGATGGTTGCCGCGTGGTCACCGCCTTTGTCCGCCGCGGCGGCGCGCGCGAGCAGCGCATTGATATCCGCAGCCGCTGCCGGCTGCGCAGCCACGGCCCCCGTGCTGATGCTAAGCGCCGCCATGAGATGCAAGAAAAACCGGTTCTGTTGCTTCATGAATAAACTCCTGACGATTGCGTTGAACATTGTCGGTGTGGCACCCAATGCCAGATGAGAGTTGTCTTGGCCGCGGGCTGCTTATGGCACGACCGTGCGATCAACTCGCCCCAGACTGGCCCGCGTCCCCAACTTTGATGGCCTTCAACAACCTTTGATCGTTCACCTTGAACTTGAAGGTGTTGCCGGCCTTTTGGACGCACACCGTGATCGTCAAACCCTCGGCATCGATGACAACCACTTTAAAAGCGTTTACCGGACCTAAGACTTACGCCGGCAAGCCGGTGCTAAATCGAAAAACTCTTACGTTTTAGAAATCCGTGATTTGTCCTTCCTTAATCGCGACCGCCTCCGACTGGCCGGCGACACTCACATACACCGTGCCGATCGGGAGGCCGAATTCCTTGTTACCGTAGCCGGATGTGAGTTCGGTCTTGCCGTCCTTATCCAGCACGCCTATCCGGGTACCGCCGGGTGCGGTCACCCGCAGCACACCGACCTTCACCTTCGTGTCATGACCGGATTGAACCGTCACGTTGTCCACCCGCTTGCCGGAAATAATCACCGTATAGCTGCCGGGAAGCAGCTCAAAAGCTTTGTCGCCGTAACCGGACGTGGCTTCCGCGTCTCCTTTGGACACACCGATGCGCGCGCCCGCTTTGGTCCCCGCGGGATAGGTAACCACAAGACGCCCTAAGCGGCCTTTCATTGTCGGATTGGGAACAACCGAACAACACGAGCTGGGGGAGATTGCGGGAGCTTGCTTGACCATTGGTTGGGCCTGTTCGGCCGCAGCAGTTTGGGTCTGTGCCAACGGGGCTGCCGGTGTCTCTTGAGGCGTCGCGGCCGGGGTCGACGCCTCGGTGGCCGCTACTAACGTATCACTACTCTGCGTGAAGTCACCTTGCGACGGATATTCATCCTTGGTTGCCCCAGGCTGGATTTCGCTCCCTCCCTTGATAGATTTCACGGTGGTCTTCAGATCTTGCCCTTGGCGCACGATATCAATAACCTTCGTCAAATTCTCGCTCAGTCGATCCAAGGCCGGTTTTTTTTCGGCCTCCGGTTGGAATGCCGCCATGTTGTTCTGGATTTCCTGCAGTTGCGTCACATCGTCGGCGATCTGGGTATCGGCTTGGGTTGTGTCCGCCCCTTGTTGGCGCGCCTGAGCTCGCGCCTCCATGTGGCTGGCAAGCTGATCCAGCAGGCCAGGCAACTGGGAATACGGCACCGCCGCCGCCCCAGGACCGGCTTGCTGAGCCTTGAGCGCTTCGGCATTGCGCTTCGTTTCGTCGATCAGCTTGGCCGCCTGCGTGGATTGAGGCTGGGCCGCCGCGGGTACTTTCTCTTCTTTCTTGCCGCAACTCACGAGTAGCGCGAGCGCGAGCACGGTGATACTGGTTTTGATTATCCTGGTGGCAAACATAACGTTCCTCGCTGGTTGGTAGATGACAAGTCCTTCCCCGGCTGAGACTGCGATTTAAGATTACCGCGCCGTCCTCAGCCTGACCTTCATTTCGCGGCACCACATTTAACTTAACTTTTTCAGCTTCTTTGATTTATTCAGATACTGCCTCGGCCAGTGTTAGCGCTGCCCGGAACATCAAGACAAATCTCATTTAAGCTTCTTTCTCTTCTTGTCCGGATTGTAGTTATCGTGACATTGGCACTCGCAGAATCCGCCGCTCTTCTCGACCGCCACGATGTTTTGGCAATAGCTCCCGTCGGGCTTGCGGATCGTGATGCTCGCGCAGAACTGCTTGCAGCTCTGATCCGCCGCAGGCTTACCGGTCTTCATAGGCGGCTTGTCTCCTGCCGCTTCCACGGCTTCACTGGCGATGCCGGCAAAGCCGATGGCTAGCACCAGGCCCAGAAGAATTTGTTTAACATTCATAGGGCGGCGTTCGCCCATTGTTTTTAGTTCCCACTCATGATTGCGATTCATAATTAATATTTCTCCTAATGAGTAATATGCGGATTGCGGTAGATAGTCGTTTCAATGAATATGTTGCCTGCTGTGTCGTACTTCCAATATCCTCTTCATCATGTCTCCTCTCTATCATGATTTGCGGCCTTGCATCAGTCCCGCAACAGCGCTCCACCGGGATTCCCTCAAGCGGTGTCGGTAGTGTCGGAGGCGGATCCGACCAGCAACAACACCGCAAGCAGCGCGGGCGATAACTTAATCAAGGACTGAATCGATCGCTCGAGCACGGCACCGGGGCGGTCAACTCAAGCGTACAGCGGCAAGGGACTTCCGCATACATCCCTCCTTGGCTCGCGGACGTCTCATCTCACCGAGTCCCATTGGGAATGACTCATTTTCCTGACTTGCCGCCGCCGCACACATTCACGGAGACCTTGGTAAGCTCGCCGCGCAGCTTGCCGCCGAAGTACGCGTCGAAAACCGCGTTGAGGGCTTCGCGTACGGCGTCTTTCGCCAGCTTGTCGATGTCATTCTGCACGCCGGTGATGTTCATGTCACCGATCGCGACGCGCAGTTCGTCAGTATCTCGGCTCCAACTCACCCTGCAGAGCTGGTTCTGATCGAACGTGATCATCGGCTTGGCCTTGTAGACGAGCTTGATATCGGATAAGCGCACGCCCATGCCGGCGGCGATGTCGGCGCAGGGTCCGAGCTGCACCTTCACCGTCAGTCCGTCGGCGGTGAGCTTCGAGATGTTCTGCTCGACCGTCAGCCCTTGGCTGGTCAGGGTGAAGGCGGGCGGGTCCACTTTGAAGCGGAAACCGCTCGTCGACTTGAAGCGCACGCACGAGACGCGATGTTTTTTGCCTAAGGGGTCCCTGACGTAGACGTCGTTCTTGTACGACTTGTTCAGGAACTGGAAGTTGAGATCCAACAGCGCCGCGTTCTGCGCCGCCTGGCTCATCATCTGCTGCCCCTGCGGATGCGTCGCCAGCGGCCGCGGCGTCGCCGCGGTCACATTACCAGTCAGCTGCGCTGCGCGCGACTGGGTCGGTGGCGCGGAGGCCGGGGCTGCCGGGGTGGTTCCGGGCACGGCTTGTTTCGCGGCCGTGGAGATTTTCAGGATGGTGCAGCAAGACTTTTTCCCGTCCAGCGATACCTGCTTGGTATCGAAGTTGACATACACCGGCGCGCCGACGCGCAGTCGGCTTCGCAGCGCCGGATCGGCCACCCGGAACTGAAACGTGCGCGTGCCGCGGATCTCCCGGGCGGTGACCAGGCCGTCTTTGGCGATGTTCGTCACGTTGTGCTCGGGCTCAGCCGCCTGGGCGGGCGGCAGGAAGGCCAGCCAAAACAGCGTGAGTCCGGCCACAATACCTGTCCTTACGGCGTGCCATTGGAGCGCCGCGGCCAAAACCGTACAGAGGCCGGTTGTCGTCGCTACCGAATGCTTGGGTGATATCCGCTGAGGCATGGTGATCTTCATGGTCGTTCTCCTCTTCATGATTCAGGTGAGCGCCAGGACGCTGGCCTGGTCGCTGACATCACGTGGATCGACTTGCAGCATCTCCTTTCCAAGGCATTCAGTTCCTCGGCTTGCTCCGAAAACCGGAGCGCGGCGTGAATCTTCTCGCCGCGCTCCGTAATCTAAAGATCTGGCCCCTTTAGAGCCTCTCGTCCTTGAAATTGTTGCTCTCGTTGGATTCCTCAATTTGGAAATGGCGGTCAAGAATGATGCGGATGGCGGTGTGGTTGGCCGAGACGACGCTGCCACCGATGTGGAAACTCGTGGTCTGGCCGGGAGCCAGGGCCGGTATCGTGTGGGTCGGGACAAGCTCGGGCCACCCGGTCACGGGCCAGACCCCGCCAGGAAGCGACGTGCCCCACACCTGAGTCGACGGCGACGGAGCGTTGCCCTGATTGATGATCGTCACTTTGGGCGTGTAGGTCTCTTTCAAGAGGCCCGAGTAGTCCCGCTTGATGCTCTTGATCGCCAGGTCCGGGCAGGGACGCCCGCTGTTAGGCGCCTCGGCGACGTTATTGTCGTCATGAAGCTCCTTGACCTGATTCTGCGGATCGACGACGACCTTGAGATTGCGCGTCTCCAAGCACTTGGGTTTGGAGTAGTTGGAAGGTATCGGCACCTTGAAATTCTTCGTTTGTTTCCCACCCATGCTCGGCTGCTGAACCGTTATCTTGCTCGTTCCCATCCAGATATCGATCGAGATCGGCGGACCCGAGGGAGGCGCCGGTGCTGCCATTTTCACCGCGCTGCCCTGCTTCGCCGGCACATTAATGCCGACTTCGCCTCGGTTGACCAGGTTGAAGGTGATCTCTCCCAAGCCGTTGAATGCGAGGTCCTTGACCACGAGGTCGGAAGAAGTCCGCAACGCCATGATTTCGGGGTTGAGCGCCTGCGTCTGGGAGCCAACCTGCGTCGTCCCGGACGCAGCTTGTGTTTCGGCTTTGGTGGATGTCGCCGGCTTCCCGCGAATGGCCGTCGCCGTGCTCCCTTCAGAGGCGGTGACGTCGACCTTGGGGACTTGGACCGTCGTTGTCTGCCTGGTTGGCGTTGTCGTTCCGCCCGGCTTGTTTTTTGGCGCCGCCGGTGCCGTGCCGGGCACCGGTTGTTTCGCGGCCGTGGAGATTTTCAGGATGGTGCAGCAAGTCTTTTTTCCGTCCAGCGATACCTGCTTGGTATCGAAGTTGGCATACACCGGCGCGCCGACGCGCAGCTTGCTTCGCTGCGCCGGATCGGCCACCCGGAACTGAAACGTGCGCGCGCCCTTGGCCTCCTTGGCGGTGATCAGCCCATTCTGGGCGATAGTCGTGACAGCGCAGCACGCGGCATTCGGTGAAGCAGCCTTTGGGAGAAACAGCCCACCTGTTACAAAAATAATCGCGATGACACTGAAAGCACGAGCCAACCGATTCATGTTGTGGTCTCCACGATGTATTGGTACGACAACATTCCAGTTCTATGAACTACCGCGCTACGGAAGCGTTTTCAATTGAAGTTAATATCAACGACAACCGGCTGCCTATTTCGGAGTCGTGGACACCACTGAGTCGCCACACTTGCACATGCATCCAGCGGGTCCTCCCTGTGCCGGACTGCCACATTGCACGGTTGAACCGTCACCCTGCGTCACCTTGATATTTTTGCATGCTTTCGAACAGGACGGTTTTGATGATTTGGTGAGCGGCTTGTCGCCTGCCGCTTCGACAGTCCCGGCGCCGATGCCTGCAAGACACAGCGCGAGCATGAAGCCGCAAAGAACCCGTTTGACGCTACTTCCCGATTTTGTCGTAATCATCGCATGTCTCCGAGTTAATGTTGTGATTCATGGTTTTTTGTTCGCTCTCTAAAAGTGTTTTTTTGGTTCGGGCTGGATTTCCTGTTGGCGCGCGTTCCGTGTCACGGGAGGGGAATGTGCTGGCATGGAAAGTTGGCCACTAATCCACTGGAATTTATTTTCGCGCGAATCCAATTATCAACGTGGTTATTCACGCCCGCCAGGTTGAGACCGTCGAGGCGCAGGTTAGTCACGCATACCGTTCCCTGGTTCGGGGCCAGGGTCACGGTGTAATGCCCACCGATCCGACCCGTTCCCTGGTGCGTGTCGCTGCCGGCTTTCCCGGAGACTCTGGCCTTGATTCCGAACTTGTAGCTAAAGTTTGACTTTGAGCACTTCAAGTCCACGTCTTTCGGATCCTTGATCGTCACGTTCACGTTGACTTTGACAGGCTGGTTCAAAACCTCGCCGACCTTGACCTTGCCTGAAAAGGTCGTAGGCGGTTGCGCCTTCAAATGATTCAAAATGACCGCTTCGGCCGCCGCCTCGCCGCCGGGAATCGATTGCATGAGGGCGCACGTCGAATGCGCCGCCCGCACCGCGCTACTGCCGGTCGCAAATATTATGAGCGTGACGTAACCGAGCAGCGCCAATTGCTGCGGCACAGCGAAATTGGTTGCAATAGTCATTGCGGTTGCCGGTAGGCAGAACGGCGCCTCGCGGCCTTTGCTCGCGCGCGAAACAGCGTCAGGGGAAGAGCATCATGGGCTAACATGTCCAACCTCCGATGCCGGACCGGACCCAAATTGTCATTTATATTTAACGACTAGCGAAGAGTTTGCTTATTATTCGCTTAATTATTATGTGCCTATTTTTTGTGCAGGCAGTACTGTACTCCCCTAAAATCTGGAATGTCAATTTCATCGTGCCGCTCCTCCCATTATTTATTCGAAGCGAGTCGCTAGCCGTGATCGTCTGACCGTCCGACTTATGCCGTGGCTCAAACTGAAACTGCTTGTCGATGACGCGCGCGCCCAGCCGCTCGCGGACGCGCTCGAGGTATGGGGCGCGATCGCGGTGACGCTGGAAGACGCCGCCAACCAGCCATTATATGAAACCCATTGGGACAAAAATCCGCTGTGGTCGCAGGTCCGCGTCATCGGTTTGTTTCCGGCGGACGTGAATACCGAGGATATCCTCGCGCGGGTTCGCGAGTGGCTGGGCCTTGCGGAAGCGCCACTGCATCAAATCGAGCAACTCGGCGACGAGGACTGGGCGCATTCATGGATGGCGCACTACCACCCGCTGAACGTCGGCCGTCATCTGTGGGTCGTGCCGAGCTGGTGCACGCCGCCGGA
Organism: Sulfuricaulis sp.; assembly: GCF_040901545.1. Classification (GTDB taxonomy): domain Bacteria; phylum Pseudomonadota; class Gammaproteobacteria; order Acidiferrobacterales; family Sulfurifustaceae; genus Sulfuricaulis. Next base: position 43,278 of record NZ_JBBDYL010000045.1, read on the forward strand.
ACCGACGGCGATTAACATCATCCTCGATCCGGGACTGGCCTTCGGCACCGGTGAGCATCCGACCACGGCGATGTGCCTCGCATGGCTGTCGGAACAACCGCTCGCGGGCAAGACCGTGCTCGATTACGGTTGCGGCTCGGGAATTCTCGCCATCGCCGCGCTCCGGCTCGGCGCCGCGTCCGCATGCGCGGTGGACATGGATGCCACGGCGCTCGAGGTGACACGCGCGAACGCCGCGCGCAACGGTATTCACTGCGGATTGGAAATCATGCATGCCGACCGGCTGCCGGCAAGGTTTCAAGCGGACATGGTGGTGGCCAATATTTTCTCGGGAACGCTGATGGAGCTCGCCGCGGAGATCACGTCACGCGTCCGCCCGGGTGGTATGCTGGCGCTGTCCGGTCTGCAGGCCGGTCAGGAGGGGGAAGTGCGTGCGCGCTACGACCCCCCCTTTCCATTGACGGCGCACGAGCGCTCGAAGTGGGTATTGCTCACGGGGCGCAAACCGGCCGATCCCGGCTAAGGGAAGCTCTGATTAAGTCCCGATCCGTTGTTCCGGCGCAAGATTACGATGTCACAAACTTATATATGTGCGGCTTGCGCCGGCCGGACTGTTTGCACATTAATCAGAGCTTCCCTAAGCTCATATCAAATGTACGCCCGGTGTCCCGCTTGTCAGACGACATTCAAGATCACGCTGGCGCAGCTTGAAGTGCGCAGCGGCCTGGTCCGTTGCGGCATCTGCTCGGCCATTTTTCGCGCCGATAAGAATCTGATTCAGTCGTTGTCCGACGTTGGCCAACCTGCCGACAACGCCGAGACGGAGAAGGTCGCTGCCCCGACCGCCAAACGCAAACGCTCCGGGAGAAACAAGTCCACCGCGACCCGCCGGCGCCGGAAGATCGGGGCCGAAACGGCGCCGCCGGACGAGGATGCCGCGATTCCGATCGTTACCGAGTTGCCGGTGCTGGTCCAACCCCGTTCATTCTGGCGCGCGTTTTTCTGGATGCTCGGAATCCTCGCGCTGCTGACACTGCTCGCCGGTCAGTCGGTGTATTTTTACCGCAATGAACTGGCCGTCGATCCCTCATGGCGGCCGTGGGTGGCGAAATTTTGCGGCTATGCCGGCTGTGAACTCCGGCCGCTGCGGGACATCGGTCGAATTGAACTGCTGAAAACCACTATTGCGCCCCATCCGAAATACGAAAACGCCCTGCGCATACGGGCCACGCTGGTGAACCGCGCCGATTTCCCCCAGCCTTATCCGGCGATGGAGGTCGGTCTCACCAACAACACCGGGACCCTGCTCGCGCGGCGCATCTTTTTCCCCGCGCAATATCTTGAAACACCGGCCGTGAGCGATATGTCCTTGAACGTCATCGCCAATGCATTGCTCGATATCACGAATCCCGAAGGAAAAGCGTTCGGTTACGAGATTCGCCTGGTCACACCCTGACGAGTCGATGCTTGCACCATGCGAAATAATACTTGCGCTCGGAAAACAATCATTTGAAATGAATTTTCTTGCGCACGTTAGTCATTTTTTTCGGTTTAATCGGCATTTGAATGAAATAATCCTGTCTTATCATCGTCATGTTTTGATTTTCGAATTTATGTCTAAGCTTCAAAAAATATTTTTTGCCGTTCATCGAATACCCTCTTCCCTGTACTCGGAGTTTCTGGTTAAGATTGCGTCCCCCCGTCGTTCAAGGTAGAGAAATCCGATCATGAGAATCGGGCAATATAAATTGAAAAATAATCTGTTCCTCGCGCCCATGGCCGGTGTCACTGACAGGCCCTTCCGCCGCTTGTGCCGCGAGCTCGGCGCGGGCATGGCCGCCTCGGAGATGGTTTCGTCCAATTCCCTGCTGTGGGGCAGTGAAAAAACCAGGCGCCGCGCCGATCACACGGGCGAAGCAGCGCCGCGCGCGGTGCAGATCGTCGGCGCCGATCCTTCCATGATGGCGCAGGCCGCGCGTTACAACACCGATCACGGCGCGCAGATCATTGACATCAACATGGGTTGTCCGGCCAAAAAGATTTGCCGCGTTTACGCCGGCTCGGCGCTGATGCAGAACGAAAAACTGGTCGCCGAAATCCTGCAAGCGGTGGTGAAAAGCGTCGATGTGCCCGTAACGCTCAAGATCCGCACCGGCTGGGATCGCGCGAACCGGAACGGCGCGGCCATCGCGCGCCTCGCCGAGGCCTGCGGTATCCAGGCGCTGGCGGTGCACGGGCGCACGCGTGCCGACGCCTTCCAGGGCGAGGCCGAATACGACACCATTGCCGCCATCAAGGCCGCGGTCTCCATCCCGGTGATCGCCAACGGCGACATCACATCGCCCGAAAAGGCGGCCGAGGTGCTGCAACGCACGGGCGCCGACGGACTGATGATCGGGCGCGCCGCCCAGGGAAATCCCTGGATTTTCAGGGAAATCGCGCACTACCTGGCCGCGGGCGCCAAGCACCCGCCGCCACCGGTTGCGGAGGTGCGCGACACGCTGCTGGCCCACCTCGAAAATCTCTACGCGTTCTACGGCGAATTCAGCGGTGTGCGCATGGCACGCAAGCACATCTCGTGGTACAGCAAAGGTCTGCGTGACGGCGCCGCCTTCCGCCACCGCGTGAATCAGGTCGAATCGCGCGCGGCACAGGTCGAAATGGTGCGTGAATTTTTCGACGCCCAGGATACGACCCGGCATCGGGCCCTGGGCTGCAGCGGAACAGCCGGCCGGCCGGCTCCGCTCACGGAGTTGGCGGCATGACCAAGGAGCGCAAAGCACCGCTCTCCGCCTGCGTAAAGCAGTCGCTGGATCGCTATTTCAACGACCTCAATGGGGAGAAAACCTCTGGCGTGTACGACATGGTCATCGCTGAAGTGGAAAAGCCGCTGCTCGAGATCGTCATGCGTCACGTCAAAAGCAATCAATGCAAAGCGGCGGAAATCCTCGGGATTAATCGCAATACCCTGCGCAAAAAGCTCAAAACCTACAAGCTCAGCTGACGGAATTGATTGCGGAAGCGGACGGCGGAATTTAAAATTCCTCCTTTCCTACAATGGCCTATTTCCCGATCCGCACTCCATGACTACCATCCGGCGCGCGCTGATCAGCGTCTCCCACAAAAGCGGCGTGCTGGAGTTGTCCCGCGAACTCAAAAAGTTCCACATCGAAATCATTTCCACCGGCGGCACCGCGAAGCTGCTGACCGACAACGGCATCGATGTGGTCGAGGTGTCGGATTACACCGGTTTTCCGGAAATGCTCGACGGCCGGGTGAAGACGCTGCATCCGAAAATTCACGGCGGCCTGCTCGGGCGGCGCGATATCGACAGTCACGTGAAGACCATGCGCGTGCATGGAATCCCGCCGATCGATCTCGTGGTCGTCAACCTCTATCCGTTCGAAGAAACCGTGGCGCGAGCGGACTGCCGCCTTGAAGACGCGATCGAAAACATCGATATCGGCGGCCCCACCCTGCTGCGCGCCGCGGCCAAGAATCATCACGCCGTGACCGTGATCGTCGATGCCAACGACTATCGACCCGTGTTGGATGAAATGAAACAAGCCAACGGGTCCGTGAGCGCGGCGACACGCTATCGTCTGGCGGTCAAGGCCTATGAACACACCGCCGCGTACGACGGCGCCATTGCCGACTATCTCGGCCGCCGGAATCCGGACGGCACGCACACGGATTTCCCACCGACGTTCAACATGCAATTCGTCCATGCCATGCCGCTGCGCTACGGCGAGAATCCGCATCAAAAAGCCGCGTTCTATGTCGAGCGGCGGCCGGCCGAGGGTTCCGTGTCCAGCGCGCGCGTATTGCAAGGAAAAGAGCTGTCTTTGAACAATATCGCCGACGCGGATGCGGCACTCGAATGCGTCAAATCCTTCAGCGAACCCGCGTGCGTGATCGTCAAGCACGCCAACCCGTGCGGCGTGGCCGTGGCCAAGGATTTGCTCAGTGCCTATCAGCATGCCTATGTCACCGATCCCACCTCGGCCTTCGGCGGCATCATTGCAGTCAACCGGCCGCTCGACGCGGCCACCGCCCAGGCCATCCTTGAACGCCAGTTTGTGGAAGTCATCGTCGCTCCAGCGGTCGACGAAGAGGTCAGTCGCATCCTCGCTTCCAAACCGAATGTCCGCGTGCTCGTGTCCGGCCCTTGGAAAAAGACGACCCCGGCCAGTACGGATTTCCGTCGCGTCACCGGCGGACTGCTGGTGCAGGACGCCGATTTCGATTTCGTAACGGAAAAGGATCTGAAAGTTGTCACGAAACGCGCGCCGACGCCGCAGGAGCGCGATGACCTGCTGTTTGCCTGGAAGGTGGTGCGGTTCGTAAAATCGAACGCCATCGTGTTTTGCCAAAACGGCCGCACCGTCGGAATCGGCGCGGGGCAGATGAGCCGCGTCACCAGCGCGCGCATTGCCGCGATCAAGGCGGCCGACGCCGGCCTCGAGGTGCGCGGCAGCGTCATGGCCTCGGACGCATTTTTCCCGTTCCGTGACGGGCTCGATCAGGCGGCCGAGGTCGGCATTACCGCCGTCATCCAGCCGGGCGGATCGATGCGCGACCGGGAAGTCATCGAGGCTGCCGGTCAACACAACATCGCCATGGTGTTTACCGGCGTGCGGCATTTCCGGCACTGAAGCCGAAAAATAACGTCACTGGGAATTTCAATGAAAATCAGCATCGCCGCCACCGATGACGAACTCGTCCGATGCCATCCGGTCATGGCGGAACTGCGCCCGCACCTGAGCGAAACGGAATTCATCGAACAGACGCATCGCCAACAGCGGGACGGGTTCCAGATTGTCTACCTGGAAGACAAGAACCAAATCGTGTCCGTCGCCGGATTCCGGATTCTGGAATATCTCGGTTGGGGCAAGACGCTGTACATCGATGATCTGGTAACGGTGAGCACCGCGCGCTCGCGGCGGCACGGGGGCAGGCTGTTCGACTGGCTGGTGGAACACGCCACGTCCCGTGATTGCGATCAACTGCACCTCGATTCGGGGGTGCAACGCCACGCCGCGCACCGGTTTTACCTCCAGCGCCGCATGGATATCACGTGTCATCATTTCGCGCTGAACCTGAAGCGCTAGCCGAACGAACTGGTTTTACGGTCTGCCGTTAAATTGCACTAAACCCGATGAAAGTGCTCGTTATTGGCGGTGGCGGTCGGGAACACGCGCTGGCGTGGAAGGCCGCGCAATCCCCCCGGGTCAAAAATATTTTCGTCGCCCCCGGCAACGCCGGCACGGCGCAAGAAAACAAATGCCAGAATGTCGCCATCAGCGCGGAAGACCTTGACGGCCTGCTGAAATTCGCGGTTGAAAACAAGATAGACCTCACCGTCGTGGGTCCCGAAGCCCCGTTGGTGGGCGGTGTGGTGGATTTCTTCCAAGCCGGGGGGATGCGGATTTTCGGTCCGGTAAAAGCGGCAGCGCAGTTGGAAGGCTCCAAGGCTTTCGCCAAGCGCTTTCTAGCCAAATACGAGATACCTACGGCACGTTATGTCGAGTCTTCTGACTATGAAACATCCGTAACTGCCTCTCAAAGTTTTTCTTTTCCATGTGTAATCAAAGCTGATGGACTTGCCTCAGGTAAGGGGGTCGTTATAGCCAGCGACCGGAAGGAATTACTCTCCACTGCCAAGGATATGCAAGAAAAGAAAATACTTGGTGCGGCAGGGCAACACGTCATCATTGAAGATTTTTTGGAAGGGGAAGAAGCCAGTTTCATTGTTATGGTGGACGGCGAACACCTCCTGCCGCTCGCCACCTCGCAGGATCACAAGCGCGCCGGCGACGGCGACACCGGCCCGAATACCGGCGGAATGGGGGCGTATTCGCCCGCGCCGGTGGTCACGGCCGCGCTGCACGCGCGCATCATGCGTGAGGTTATCGAGCCGACGGTGCGCGGGATGCGCGCGGAGGGTCTTCCGTACACCGGTTTTCTGTACGCCGGGTTGATGATCGCGCCGGACGGCACCCCGAAGGTGCTCGAATACAACTGCCGCTTCGGTGATCCCGAAACCCAGCCGATCATGCTGCGGCTGCAATCCGATTTCATCGAGCTCATCGAGGCCGCGCTTGACGGCCAACTCGACCGGGTGCAGGCCCGATGGGACGCGCGTGCCGCGCTGGGCGTGGTCATGGCCGCCGACGGTTACCCCGGAACATATCAAAAGGGTGATGTCATCTCCGGCCTGCCGTTGCAGCCGCAACCCGACTGCAAGGTTTTTCATGCCGGCACCGCCTTGGAGCATGGAGCCGTGGTCACGAACGGCGGGCGGGTGTTGTGCGTCACGGCGCTGGGCGCTACAGTTGGCGCGGCGCAACAACGCGCCTACGAACTTGTAAAAAAAATCCGGTGGCGCGGCGCGCAGTATCGCACCGACATCGGCCACCGCGCGATCGCAAGAGAAAATCGTGAATAGACAGGATTAACATGATTAAGGCGATAAATTTTTTGCTTTCCTTTAAGAACTAATCCTGTAAATCATGTTAATCCTGTCCATTTAATTTTTTCGGATACAGCCATGACCAAACCGTTTGTCGCCATCCTGATGGGTTCGGACTCCGACCTGGAGACCATGCAGACCACGGTCGAGACGCTCGACAAATTCCACATCGCGCGCGAGGTGCGGGTACTGTCCGCGCACCGCACCCCCGACGCCACGCACGCCTACGTCAAGGACGCGGACGCCCGCGGGTGCGCCGTGTTCGTCGCCGCCGCCGGCATGGCGGCACACCTCGCCGGCACCGTGGCCGCGCTCACCCACAAACCGGTAATCGGCGTGCCCATGGCTTCGGGCCCCCTGCAGGGTCAGGATGCCCTGCTCTCCACCGTGCAGATGCCGGGAGGAATTCCCGTCGCCTGTGTCGCGATCGGCAAGGCCGGCGCCATGAACGCCGCCTACCTGGCCGCGCAAATCCTCGCCCTCGGCGACCAGGAACTGGCGCAATGGCTGGCGGACGAACGCCGGGCCAATGCTTCGGAAATATTGGCCGAGGACAAGGCGCGGCGTGAAAAACTCGGCTCTGTGGAAGCCGGAAGCACCGGTCACGGAACCAAGCACGGAAAGTAAGCCCGTTGATCAGCGGCGAGGTGATTCACGCGGCACGCATCCTGCAACAAGGCGGTGTCGTAGCCTACGCCACGGAATACTGTTTTGGACTGGGGTGCAACCCCATGAACCACGCGGCGGTGCGGCGGCTGCTGCGCGTCAAACACCGCCCGGCCGGCAAGGGCCTGATACTCATCGCCGCCGATATCGATCAACTCGCGCCCTTCGTCAACAACGTCCCATCCCATGTGCTGGCCACCTGGCCCGGTCCGCACACCTGGCTGCTCGAACCGCGCAGCGACGTGCCGCGGTGGATCACCGGCGAGCATCCGCGCCTGGCGGTGCGCGTCACCGCCCACGCCCAGGCCGCGGGCTTGTGCCGCATGGCAAGGATGGCCCTCGTCTCAACCAGCGCCAACCGCGCGGGCGGCCAACCGACGCGCAGCTATCGCGAGACCCTGAGACGATTCAACGGCGAGGTGGATTACGTGTTGCCTGGAAAGGTGGGCGATGCACCGGCGCCGACGCCGATCCATGACGCTGTCAGCGGCGAACTGGTCCGCCCAGGATAAATCCAATACACAGGATTAACAGGATTTACATGATTAAAAACAAAAGCAAAAAACCAGTTTCATGCTTTTTAAAATCCTGTTAATCCTATAAATCCTGTCCATTCTATTTTTTACATGGCTTTCGACATACAGGTTGTACGCAATTACCTCCTCGACCTGCAGGATCGCATCTGCACGGCGCTGGAACAGGAAGACGGCAAGGAAAAATTCCGCGACGACACCTGGGAGCGCCCGGAAGGAGGTGGCGGACAATCGCGGGTGCTCACCGATGGCGCGGTATTTGAACAGGCGGGCGTGAATTTTTCCCACGTCCATGGGAAAAATCTCCCACCCTCGGCCACGGCGCAACGCCCGGAAATCGCTGGTCGTTCATTCCAGGCTGTGGGCGTTTCGCTCGTGATTCACCCGCGCAATCCGCATGTGCCCACGGCGCACTGCAATGTGCGGTTTTTCAGCGCCGAGCGGAACGGCGCCGACCCGGTATGGTGGTTCGGCGGGGGGTTCGATCTCACGCCGTATTACGGCTACGCGGAGGATTGCGTGCACTGGCACACAACCGCCCGATCGGCGTGCGAACCGTTTGGCGCCGATTATTATGCCCGCTTCAAAAAATGGTGCGACGATTATTTCTATCTCAAGCATCGCAACGAACCGCGCGGGATCGGCGGCTTGTTCTTCGATGACTTCAACGAAAAGAATTTCGCGCACGCCTTCGGATTCATGCAAAGCGTGGGCAATCATTACCTGCCGGCGTATTTGCCGATCGTCCGGCGGCGCAAATCCGTGCCCTACGGCGAACGCGAACGCGATTTTCAGTTATATCGCCGCGGGCGGTACGTCGAGTTCAATCTGGTCTACGATCGAGGTACGCTATTCGGGCTTCAGTCCGGCGGCCGCGCCGAATCGATCCTGATGTCGCTGCCTCCGGTCGTGAAGTGGCGTTACGACTGGAAACCGGCCGCGGGCACACCCGAGGCGAAACTCTACGAAGTCTTTTTAAAGCCCCGCGACTGGATCGCGACGGAGAGCCTATGACGAATCAAACACAGCTTCCCAACCGGCACGCGACGCTGCGGCTGGTACCCATGCCGAAAGACACCAACGCCGGCGGCGATATTTTCGGCGGCTGGATCATGTCGCAGGTCGACATCGCCGCCTCCATCCCGGCTAGCCGGCGCGCCAAGGGGCGCGTGGTGAGCGTGGGGGTCAACGATTTCAAATTCGTCGCACCGGTTTTCGTCAACGACATCGTCAGTTTTTACTCCGACGTCATCAAGGTGGGCACCACTTCGATCACGGTGAAAGTCGAGGTTTTCGTCGAGCGCGGGCAACGCTCGCCGAAACCGGGCGAGGTGGTCAAGGTGACCGAGGCGGTGCTGACCTACGTCGCCGTGGATGAAAACCGGATCAAGCGCCCCGTGCCGCCGGAATGACGCGGTCTCCCGGCGGGTGGACAGCATGGGCTCCGGCCGCTAGGCTCTTTTCATGAACCGGATGGAGTCAAAGGATGATGCATGGCAGGAACGCCCCATTGCTTACTCGACGGTCGCGTTCGCCGTCATCATTCTGCTGAGTTTCATCCCCGGCCTTCACGCGGCCGATTCGCCGGTGCTGATGATCCTGGAGCACGTGGAAGCCAACGCGAAGATCCAAACCAAAATCGAAACCAAGGGCGGTTTGATCGCCTCTCCGTTCAAGGGCAAGCCACAGGAAAAATGGAGCATCCGCCCCGGCGAGGCCCTCACCGCCGAGTCCCGGCCCGGTGAACGGGCGGTCAACTTCTTCCAGGGCTCCGGCATTCAAAGCACGCTGCTTTTTATCGTGAGGGTCCGCTATTTTCAAAACAGCGAAGGCAAGTGGGTGCCGCAGTTTCAGCTTAACGAAGAGCCGCTGGTGGTGCGTGGCAAGGACGGCCGCTGGAAACCGCTCACCACGATTCACGGCGTACCCAACCTTATCGTACAGACCGGCACCGCGTTGCCCAATGCCGAAGGATACTCCACTGCGCTCGAGCTCGGCTTCACCACCGGCGCCACGCCGATCGACGCGTGGCTGGTGCAGTGATCGTCGGCTGCGTTACTTTTTCTTCAGATAATCCAGAAACGGCGTAATCAGATCCATCGGCAGTGGGAACACAATCGTGTTGCTCTTGTCGTTGGCCATGCCGGACATGGTCTGCAAATAACGCAGTTGCAGGGCCTGCGGGCTCTTGCTGATGAGGTCGGCCGCCTGTACCAGCTTCTCGGCGGCCTCGTATTCACCCTGGGCATGAATCACCTTAGCGCGCCGCGTGCGCTCGGCCTCGGCCTGTTGCGCGATGGCGCGTACCATCGTGGGATCGATGTCAATGTGCTTGATCTCAACGCTCGAAACCTTGATACCCCAGGCGTCCGTGGCCGCATCGAGGATCTTCTGGATGTCAGTGTTGAGCTTGTCGCGCTCGGCCAGCATTTCATCGAGTTCGTGTTTGCCAAGCACCGATCGCAACGTGGTCTGGGCCAGCTGGCTGGTGGCGGAGTAATAATCCTCCACCTGGATAATAGAACGCTGCGGGTCAATCGCGCGGAAATACACCACGGCATTGACCTTTACCGAAACATTATCGCGCGAGATCACGTCCTGCGGCGGCACGTCCATTACAATGGTGCGCAGATCGACCTTCACCATGGATTGAATGCCGGGGATGATGACGATCAGACCCGGCCCCTTGACCTTCCAGAAACGCCCAAGCATGAACACTACGCCGCGCTCGTACTCCCGCAGAATGCGGAAGGCGGAGAAAATCAACAGCACGATAAAAATAAAAACAAAACTCGTTGTGGTGATGAATCCCATGTTAGTTACCCTCCGGGTTAAACGGTTCCACCGTTAGAATCAGGCCCTCTATTTTGACGACTTTTACTTTCTGTCCGCGTTTGAGCGCCGCGGTGGTATGCGCCCGCCAATCCTCGCTGTGCACCCGCACGCGGCCCTCATCCTTGAAATTCTCAAGTGCCTCGCCGGTGGCACCGATCATTTCCTCCTTTCCACTCACTACGGTGCGCTGGCGCGCTTTCATCGCCATGATGACGACACTGATGAAAAACACCGCGCTGACTACAGCCACCGTGGCGATCAGCGGCCAGGAGATGGTATAACCTTCAACGTCGGTGTCCATGAGAATGATTGAACCAATGACAAACGCCACCACCCCGCCGATGCCGAGCGCACCGAAGCTCGGCATGAACGCCTCGGCCACCATGAAGGCGATGCCGAGCAGGATCAACCCCAGGCCGGCAAAGCTGATGGGCAGGACCTGAAAGGCATACAGCGCGAGCAGCAGGCAGATGCCGCCCACCACGCCGGGGAGCACGTAACCCGGATTCCACAGTTCGAAGAACAGTCCATAGATGCCGAGCAGCATGAGGATGTACGCCACGTTCGGATCGGCAATGACCGCGAGCAGGCGGTTGCGCCAGTCCGGATCGTAGGAGTGGATCGCTAACCCTTCTGTATTCAAGGTGATGTCACGGCCCTGCATGTTCAGCTTGCGGCCATTGACCTTTTTCAAAAGGTCGGAGGTGTCGGCAGCGATTAAATCGGCGACGTTCAGTTTCACCGCTTCCTCGGCCGGAATTGAATCCGCCTCGCGCACCGCTTTTTCCGCCCACGTCACGTTGCGTCCGCGCATTTGCGCCAGGCTGCGGATGTAGGCGATCGCGTCGTTCATGGCTTTTTCATCCATGCCTGGCTTGGCGGGTTTTTCCTTTTTATCCTTCTTATCATTCTTGTCCTTTGAATCTTTTTTGTCTTCCTTATCCGCCGGCTTGGAGCCCCCACCCGGATCGGGAACACCGCCGATGTGCACCGGTGTCGCGGCGCCGACATTGGTCGCGGGCGCCATGGCGGCGATGTGTGACGCGAGCAGGATGTAAGCCCCGGCGCTGGCGGCGCGCGCGCCAGAGGGCGCGACGAAGGTTACGACCGGTACGGGTGAGGCGAGAATATCCTTGATGATGCGGCGCATCGAGGTGTCGAGCCCACCGGGCGTGTCCATCCTCAAAATCACCAGTGTCGCGGCCTCGTCTTTTGCCCGTTCGAGTCCACGAGCAATGTAGTCGCTCGTTGCTGGGCCGATGGCACCGCTCACGTTAAGCAGCACCACCTGTCCCGGCGCAACGGGATCCTTGCCCAGCAGCAGGAGCGGCCAGGCGGCGAGCAGAAAAAACAGGATGCGCCAGCGCCTCATACGGTAACACCATACCAGACTCCGGGCCTCGGGGAGAACTATGCCCCGGTGGGAGGAAACAGTTATGCTGGTTACGAGCCGAACAGCAAGGAAACGACCCTTACTCTAAAAGAACCGATGCACCGCGTCGGGCTGGCGCTGGTGCGGCGTGTGGGGATAGATCGCGGACGAGGTGGCGGCGCAGACGCGCAGCCGGCGAGCATCGCGACCGCCAGGGAAATAACCGGCATGGCAAATCGAATACGCATAGTGCCTCCCTCGATCATATGTTTATTCTTCCCGCGGAGGCGCTGACCCGATTGGACCACGCCGCGCGATGTTATGCTGTCCGCAAGACGGTGTTTTTAGAATTTCGGGTGTGACGTACTGCGCCCTCTGGCGCAAAAGATGCAATAAAATCAGCGGCGATGCGGATGTGACAGATAGCGCAGGATGAATTCGAGGGTTTCAAAGCGGTTATAGGCCTCCTGCAGGCTCGCGCCCCAGACCGTGGGGCCGTGACCGCGTACCAGGAGCGCAGTCAGCGCGGGCCTTGCCTTCTTGAAGCGCGTTTCGATTTCTTTGGCGATTTTTGCGACATCGAGATGATTCTTGAACAACGGCAAATCCACCTTCGGGTTCTGTTCCCAAATATCGAAACCCTTGATCATCTCTAGCGGTGGGAGGCGCAGGCTCTTCGCACTCTTTTTCGCGCGCTCAGCCGCGAGGCAGGATTCCACAATGTGCCCGTGCAGGCAGGCGCGCGCCTGCGGGAACAGCCGATAAATAACCGCGTGGATGGAGGTTTCGGCGGATGGCTTGTCCCCGGTGTGGCGGGTTTCGATCACGGCGCCATCGTGCACGCGCACGCGCAGAAAATCATTTTCATCCAGCCGGCCCTTGGGCTTGCCGCTGGCCGTGATCCAGAAATGCGCGTCATCATCGCGCGCCGAGAGATTGCCCGCCGTGCCCGCCATCCAGCCACGCGCATGGAAGTCATGCGCGATTTCCACCAGTGCCGCACGGGGCGGAAGGTCATCGAGCGTTTGGGCCATTTTCAATCGGCGGCTTGCGCTGCCACGGGATCGAGCGCCATGATGGGCATGTTAAGAGGCGTCATTTTCAATGTCCACTTCTTGTCAGCCACCGGTAGCGAACATGACCGAGCGATTTGTCAGCGAAGCCATCAAGCCCGTGATTGCCACATTTGATACCTCGCGGATGGCGGCCGGGGAACCGGGCCTGCCGCGTGAGTTCATGTGGCGTGGCCGAACTATCAGAGTGGCTAGCGTTATGCGTCGCTGGCGTGAAACCGGAAAGTGCCGCCATGGCAGTCCCGAGTTATACGTTCGCAAGCACTGGTACGAAGTCGCCACATCGGACCGGGAAACCATGAAAATCTATTTCGAGCGCCAACCGAGCGCCGGAAAACGGCGTGAACGTTGGTGGCTGTTCAGCATTCGTGAATCAGAATAAGAAAAATTGGCTTGGATAATTTATATAACGGTGTGCTTACATCCGGAGTTTTTCGATGAGCAACACCGACAATACCTTAAATGGTCCGGGAGCATCGGGGTTTTCCGGAGGCATTACCGATAGCATGGCGTAATTCGGCGCTCCCTGTTAGGCTAGTTTCACAAAAATCCGATTACCCACATCAGGAGGAGACAATGCTTACCCTGGCCAGATTCGCCCTGGCGGTGACGCTTTCGCTGCTGCTTGGCTTATTCGTCGGCGTTGCGCCGGTACCCGCCGCAACCAAAATCAAGTATGCGTTAGGCGACGTGATTTCCATCGATGAGTTGCCGCTGCTTGTGGCGGTCGAGCGCGCGAAGCAGCGCGGCGTCGAGGTCGAGGTCACGGCGTTCAAGAACGAGGAGATCGCGACCCAAGCCGTGATCAACGGCCAGGCCGACATCGGCCAGGGCACGCCGTACGCCGCCGTTCAGAAAGTAAACATCCCGATCCGGTTTTTCTATCAGCTGAGCTCACTGCAATTTTTCCCGATTGTGAACCAGGAGAGCTACAAGAACTGGAAAGACCTTGACGATCAGGACATCGCGGTCCACGCCCGTGGCTCGGGAACCGAGGCAATCATGATGCTGATGGCCAAAGAATACGGAATCAAGTACAAGAGCGTGAGCTATGTCCCCGGTTCCAACGTGCGCGCGCTGGCGCTGCTGAAGGGAACGATCAAGGCCTCGATCCTGGACGCAAGCAACAAAAACCTGGTGATGAAGGAAGCACCCGGAAAGTTCATCGTGCTGCCGCTGGGACCAGTGAAGGCCAGCGACGAGGCGTTGTTCGCCACCAAGGAGTTTCTCGACAAGAATCAGGCCGCCGTCGCGGTGTTCCTGGAAGAGCTGATCAAGGTTAACCGCGCCATCAACGCCGACCCAAAAGCGATGCTGGACCAACGCAAAAAACTCGGATTGCTTAAGGATATTCCGGCCAAGCTGGAAGATGAAATACTTCCTTATTTCCAGGAAGGAGTTAAGAACGACATCTTCCCCAACGACGGCGGTGGCGCGCGCGCGGCCAAGAACGACCTGGAGTTTTTCAGCCTGTCCGGCGCTCTCAAGGGTGAGAACCTCAAGGTGGAGGATTTCTGGACGTTCGCGCCGCTCAAGGCCGCGCTCGACAAGGTCAAGTGATCGCTAGTGATCGTGGGATGCCCGGTGTCCCGCTTCCGTGAGCCGTCCCGACGTCGCGAAATCTGAAACGTAAGTGATGCGCCAACCGCCCGTTGCCGGTCACATCGTTTGGCAGCTGATCTCCTTTGTGTTCTTTTTCGGCCTGTGGGAGCTTGTGGGGCGCTGGCCGATCAGCGCGGCGTTCCCGCCGTTCAGTCAGACGTTGCTGGCGCTGTGGCAGATGATCGCGGACGGAAGCCTTGGTAACGCCTATCTTTCCACCTTGCAGCCGCTTGTCATCGGCATCGTGCTGTGCGGAATGGCCGGAATCGGATTCGGCATCGGCATGGGGCTGTCGCGCACGATCGAGTGGTTCTCGCTGCCGATTTTCATCATCCTCCAGGCCGCGCCGATGGCGGCGATCATCCCGCTGATCACCTACCTCTACGGGATCGGGCTGACTTCCAAGGTGCTGGCGGTGATTCTATTGGCCGCGCCCGTGATTGTGATGAACTCCTATAAAGGAATCCGCAACACGCATCCGTCGCTGATCCAGATGTCGCGCTCGTTTCTCGGTACCCGGCGACAGCAGGTGATGAAAATCATTCTTCCGCACGCCGCGGCGCTCATTTTCACCGGCCTGCGATTGGGGCTGGCGATGGGATTCATCGGCGTGGTGATCGCGGAGCTTTTGATCACCCCGACCGGCATCGGCGATCTGATTACCTATCACAGTTCGGTCGCCGACTACCCGAAGATGTTCGCTTCGATTGCCTCGATCATCGCGTTCGCGGCGGTCACGATCCATGCGCTCGAGCGCGTGGAGCGCCGCCTGTTCCCGCCCGAGATTCGCGGTGCGTAACGATGCCGGATGACGCCATTGTCGAGGTCGAGGGGATCGGCAAGACCTATCCCGGCGGCGTCGAGGCCCTCAGGAACGTGAACCTGGCGTTCCCGCGCGGGAAACTCAGCACGCTGCTCGGCCCGAGCGGCTGCGGGAAAACGACGCTGCTCAAGATCATCGCCGGTTTGATACCGCACAACGCCGGCGAGGTGCGGGTCAACGGGGAAAAAATCCAAGGTCCGGGGCCGGAGCGCGCCTTCGTGTTCCAGGACTTCGCGCTGATGCCGTGGGCGACGGTGCTGCGAAACGTCGCCTTCGGCCTGGAATTGCGCGGTGTTCCCCGGGCGCAGCGCGAAACAACCGCGCGCCGGTATATCGCCGAAATGGGCCTGAGCGGATTCGAGGCGAGCCATCCGAACCAGCTCTCCGGCGGCATGCGGCAGCGCGTCGGGCTGGCCCGCGCGCTCGCGGTGGACGCCGACATCATATTGATGGACGAGCCGTTTTCCTCGGTTGACGAGCAAACGCGGCGCAAGTTTCAGGAAGACCTGCTCGATTTGTTGCGGCACCGGCGGAAGACCGTGATCTTCGTCACCCACAGTATCGAGGAAGCGGCATATCTTTCCGATCAAATTGCGCTGCTGTCGCCACGCCCCGGCACGGTGTCCAAGATTATCCGGCCGAACGTGGATCACGGCCGCAGCGCCGATGAGATTCGGCGCGATCGGAATTACCTCGACACGGTGGACGAAATCTGGCAAATCCTGAAGCAATATGTGTGAGGAAGTGACATGACGTTATTCGGCAAGAAGATTCCGATTGTTTTTTCGCTCCTGATCTGGTTTATCGTCTGGGAGGCGATCGGCCAGGCAAAATTTTCGAGCATCATTCCGCCGTTCAGCGGCGTGATTCAGGCCGCGGTCACGATCCTGCCAACCGAGAAGTTCCACACCGCAGCCATGATTTCGCTGCGCTCGTTCGGCATCGGCATGGCTTTGGCCATCCTCATCGGTATCCCGCTCGGCATCCTGATGGCGCGGGTGCAGGGCTTGGGCCGGATCCTCGGGATGTGGGTCAATATTTTCGTGAGCGCGCCGATCTCCGCGCTCGTGCCGTTGCTGATGGCGGTGGTAGGGATCGGCGAAACCACGGTGGTCGTCACGGTGTTTTTGTTCGCCGTGTTCGTGATCATTCTCGATACGCAGGTCGGCGTGGTGCACGCGGACCGGTCGCTCGTGGACATGGCGCGCGCTTTCGGAGCTAAGCGCCATCAGATTTATACCAAGGTCCTGATTCTGAGCGCCTTGCCGGAAATGCTCGCGGGCTTGCGCCTGGGCGCGATCCGCGGGGTGAAAGGGGTGGTGATCGGCCAGTTGCTCGTCGCCATCATCGGCGTGGGGGAACTTTTCGAGCTGTATTCCCAGCACTTTCTCATGGAGGAATTCTGGGCGCTGGTGGTCACGGTGTTCCTGTTTGCCTTCGCGGTCTCCGAGGCAATCGCCGCCCTCGAGCGCCGCGTCGAATATTACGCCAGCGCCCGTTAGCGGAAGTTTGGTACGCTCATCGGGTTGGTGAATGGATAGCGGTCATCATTTTTTGAAATACTCGGAGAAACTTTATGACATTTGTCATTCACGTACCGGCGATTCCCGCTCTCGACGTCAAGGGAACGGAGGCGAAATTTCCCGTGCATCGCATCTACTGCATCGGGCGCAACTACGCCGAGCACGCCCGCGAGATGGGCCACGATCCCGATCGCGAGCCGCCGTTCTTCTTTCAGAAACCGGCCGATGCGCTGCTGCCGAACGGCGGCGACTTCCCCTATCCCGCGAAGACGAGCGACCTGCATTTCGAGCTCGAACTCGTCGTGGCGCTCGGCCAGGGCGGCGTAAACATCGAGGCCGCCAAGGCGCTCGATTACATCTACGGCTATGCCGTCGGCATCGACATGACGCGGCGCGATTTGCAGGCCGAGGCGAAGAAACTCGGGCGACCCTGGGAGGTCGGCAAGGCTTTCGAAAAGTCCGCGCCGTGCTCGGCGATTGTGCCCGCGAGCCTAATCGGGCATCCGTCGAAGGGCGCCATTTGGCTGACGGTCAACGGCAAGACCCGCCAGCGCGGGGACCTGTCGCAACTGATCTGGAGCATTCCGGAATCCATATCGCACCTCTCAAGTTTCTTCACGCTCGCCCCCGGTGACCTGTTGTTCACCGGCACGCCCGCCGGCGTCGGCGCCACCCAGCGCGGCGATCGGCTCAAAGGCGGCGTGGACGGCGTGGGCGAGATTGAGATTCGGGTGGTGTGAGCACGCGCGCGGCGAGGAGCCAAACGCTTGTTCGAGCCGACACACGCGTTCTGCTACCTCTCGTGAATTTCGATAAGCCGCGTCTACTTCAACACACGCGGGGTGTGGTTGAACACGTGACGCATTGAGCTAAAGCGCGATGAAAAAACATCGAAAATTCGTCCGTTAACGACCTTAATGCCTTTGAGGGGGAAACCTTTATGACACAAGAACACTTGTTTAGCGATGCCTACCAACCCATCCAGATTGCGCGGCGGGTGGAAAGCATGGGCGTGGCGAAGGCACGAGCGGATACCTTAACCATGCTCGTGTTGGCAGTGCTCGCCGGGGCGTTCATCTCGCTTGGCGCGCTCTTTTTCACCGTAGTAGTGACCGATGCCAGTCTTGGCTTCGGTGTTACCCGTTTGCTCGGTGGCCTGAGTTTTTGTCTCGGTCTGGTTCTTGTCGTGATCGGCGGAGCCGAACTTTTTACTGGCAACAACCTGTTGGCGATGGCTTGGGCAAGTAATCTGATCGGTACCCGCGATGTGCTGAGGAACTGGTTTCTCGCCTACCTTGGCAATGTCATCGGCTGCCTGGGAACAGTTCTCATTGTCGTGTGGGCCGATACGGCCAACGTGGGCGGCGGCGCAGTGGGGGAAACCGCGCTTCAGATCGCCCGCGCCAAGTCGGATCTCACCTTAAGCGAGGCTTTCGCGCGCGGCATCCTGTGTAACGCACTCGTGTGCCTGGCGGTTTGGCTCGCGATGGGTGGGCGCAGCGTAGCGGACAAAATATTGGGCATTATTTTTCCCATCAGTGCCTTCGTGACAATCGGCTTCGAGCACTCGATCGCGAACTGGTTCTTTCTGCCATACGGGCTTGCATTGGATGGGCAAGGCGTTGTGTCGATTATCGGTGCCGGCAGAAACCTCGCCGCAGTGAGCGCGGGTAACATCGTCGGCGGAACGCTCTTGGTCGCCGGCGTGTATTGGCTCGCCTACCTGCGAGGCGGACACGGGGAGAAAGTCCGGCGATCTTGATTGGCGATGGCGTTAGACACCGATGTACCATCAATCAATAACGTGCAGCCGACAGCGATTCATGTCGCGGTTGAGAACGGGCGTTAGAGGCGGAAGAGGCGGAAAATTCTCCTGGAAGCGCTAATCCTTTCAACCTCGGTTGTCGCACTCGCCGAGATGGGCGATAAGACCCAGCTTTTGTCATTTGTGCTGGCGGCAAAACTTAAGCGTAGGGTCCCGATCATTCTGGGCATTCTCTTCGCGACGCTCGCCAATCATTTTCTCGCCGGTTACCTGGGTGCGTGGGTCGCAGGGCTGGTATCCCCCGGGGTACTCAAGTGGATCGTTGCCCTCGCGTTCTTCGCCTTCGGCGCGTGGGCGCTCAAGCAAGACAAGCTGGAGGAAAACCGGAATCTTCGGGGCGCCGGTGTGTTCCTGACGACTCTCATCGCCTTCTTTCTGGTGGAGATGGGCGATAAGACGCAACTGGCCACGGTTGCGCTGGCGGCCCGCTACGATTCACTCGTCGCGGTGGTCCTGGGAACGACCCTGGGGATGATGATTGCGAACGTTCCCGCTGTCTGGATCGGCGCGGCGCTGGCCCATCGGGTCAATATGCGGGTGATGCGCTGGGTGGCGGCGGGGCTGTTCGTGCTCCTTGGCATTATTGCATTGCTGGCGTGGAATCCACGCACGTAACCTCGTTCCATCCAACCCATGGGTCTGACATCGGGCGCGTCACGCGAACATGGCTGCCGCCGATGCACAATTTTCGATATGCTGCACCTGTTACAAATCACATCGGGCGTGAATAAACTCACACTTGCGAGGCGCGCCGCTGGTCATTCCCGGCGCAAAAACCGCTCCGGCGAAATGGGCGAATCCTGTTATCCCGACGCGTGAATGGACGCAGATGAATACTAAACGAGATCTTCGGGCGATTCTGTTCGATTTATTCGGTACGGTGCTGGATTGGCGGGGTTCGATCATTGACGAGCTGGCCAAGTTCGGGAAAAAGCACCGGTACGAAGCAAACTGGAGCGAATTCGCTGACCGCTGGCGCGCGGGGTTCCGGACATTCCAATCCCGCATCGCTAAGGGAGAAACAAGCTGGATGACCATGGATGAAATTCATCGTTCGGTACTGGATCGGTTGCTCAAAGAGCTTGCCGTACCTGGTCTCAAAGATGAAGAAATCTCAAATCTGAACTCCGCCTGGCACAGACTGCGGCCGTGGCCGGACGCGGTCGAAGGCATCGTCCGCCTGAAACGCCAATACATGGTATCCCCCCTGTCGAATGGCAATTTGTCGATGTTGATCGCAGCCTCGAAGCATGCCGGGCTGCCCTGGGATTGCGTGTTGTCGTCCGCCATGTTCGCAAGTTACAAACCCGATCCGAAAGTGTACCGGGGCGCCGCCAGCCTGCTGGGATTGGCCACGCGGGAGGTAATGCTGGTCGCCGCGCATGCCTACGATACCGATGGCGCGCGCGCCATCGGTTTCAAGACGTCGTACGTTTTTCGCCCGGAAGAATTCGGGCCCGGGCGCGGGGAGGATCCGGGCGATACGTCCCGGTTTGATTTCGTCGCCGCGGACTTTCTGGAATTGGCAGCCGCGCTGGGGGCTTGAACAAATGGCGCCGGCGCGATTTGTTTTTTAATACTGTGAAAGCCCACAAGCAGATTTTCTGGTTCACGCTGATCGGCGTTGCCGCCATCATCGGCCCGGGTGCCATTTACCTTTACCTGCTGGGCAACGCCCCGCTCTCCTTCGCGAGCATGGATTTCGATGGCAACGGTATTGTGACGTTCGGAGAACTTGCCTACGCCGGCGCGTATGAAACACGACGGATGCCCGTGGGAGAAAAGTCATGCACGGAGATTTACTCTTTGAAAGACGGCCGGCGATTGAAATCGGATTGCGGCCCATGCGATACCGTCCTGGAATCTCTTCCATAAAATTCTGACTTGAAAAAAAGGAGTTGCTGATGCTTGACTGGATAGCGAGCCCCGAAGCATGGATTGCACTCGGGACATTAACCGCGCTGGAAATTGTCCTGGGCATCGATAACATTATTTTCATCTCGATCCTGGTAGGACGCCTGCCCGAACATCAACGCAACATCGCGAGACGACTGGGTCTCGGCCTCGCGATGATTGCCCGACTTGTATTGCTGTTCTCGATTACCTGGGTCATGGGCTTAACCGATGCCTGGTTCGCCGTTTTCAACCAAGCGATTTCTGGGCGTGATGTCATCCTGATCGGAGGGGGCATGTTTCTTCTGGCTAAAGCGACGCATGAAATACACAACAGCCTTGAAGGAATCGAGGATGACGCCAGAGCCATCCTTCCCATGAGCCTCGGGATGGTGCTGGTGCAAATCGCGATACTGGATATAGTTTTTTCACTGGATTCGGTCATTACGGCTGTCGGTTTGGTCAAGCAAGTGTCGATCATGGCCATCGCGATTATCCTGGCAGTGGTTGTCATGCTGATGGCGGCAAAACCGATCGGGGATTTCGTCGACCAGCACCCTACCATCAAGATGCTGGCGCTTTCGTTTTTGATACTGGTCGGACTCACCTTGATCGTTGAGGGTTTCGATGTTCACATTCCGCGGGGATATATCTATTTCGCCATGGCTTTTTCGGTAATGGTGGAGATGTTGAATATACGTATGCGCAAAAAAAGGACACAACCGGTCACGCTGCACAAACCGCTACGTGAGTTTGTCGAAGACATGGATAAATCGGAATAAGCGCAGCGGTACGGCGGCGGATTAAAATGCGACATATAACCGGACATCGAGCAGCGCCGGAGCGCGAGGTGTTTGGGAAACAGGCGCTGAAATTCCTGCGGTTTTCACGTTGTTTTTCCTGGCCCCGGTGTTCCCGCGACTCGCCTATTTCGCCGGGAAAATCCCGTCAAATTCCTGAACACGTGCAAAAATGGATCTCACGGCAGGGGTTGTGAATAATGCGAGGCTGGCATCAAGGAGAATAAAACATGCCCCTCGTTCGTATTGCCCTGCTGCAAGGAAAATCCCCCGAATACCGGAAGCAGATCGGCGATGTGGTGCACCGGGCCATGGTGGAAAAAATCAATTGCCCGCCGCAGGATCGCTTTCAACTGATCACGGAACATGCCCGGGATAATTTTCTATACGCTCCTGTCTACCTCGGTATCCCCCATTCCGACAATCTCGTTATCATTCAGATCACACTGAATGAGGGGCGAACGACGGAATTGAAAAAAGCCCTTTACCAGGCCATTGTCGAGGGATTACAAAAGGAGATCGGCCTCGACAAGCAGGATGTCTTTATAGGCCTAATCGAGGTCAAAAAGGAGAATTGGTCTTTCGGCAATGGGTTGGCGCAGTATGCCGGCTGATAACCGACGTGAGGAGCCCGGACCTGCGTCACTGCCGTCAACGGCGGCCGGATGCCTAACAAGGCGTGTGGGTGTCCGGAGTACAATCGCTAGAGTAACCATGGAGGAACGATATCGATGACCGTAAAAACTGATTTGGTTAAAAAATTCGGCGATGTCCTGGTGGATACCTTTCATTACCTCGCGCTGTTTGTTATCGGCGCCACCATCGTCTGGTCGGCCGTGCAGAGGTACTTGGACATCATGGCTACCGGTCACGCGCCTCTGGAAGATATCCTGCTGCTCTTCATCTACCTCGAACTGGGTGCCATGGTCGGCATTTATTTCAAGACGCACCGTTTGCCGGTGCAGTTCCTGATTTACATCGCCATCACCGCGCTGTCACGGCATCTGGTCATCGACGTTCAGAAGGTCTCCGACGCGTTTCATCTTTACGTGCTCTTGAGCGTCACCGGCGCCATCGTTATCCTGAGCTTCGCCATACTGGTCCTGACGTTTACCGCGCGAAAATACGGCCGCCCGGAGGACGTCATCGGGATGACGAAATACAAGAATTAATACCGGGGCGGCGTGCCGGTGCATCGACCCTGGCAGTACCGGCCGGATCTCAACCTTTACGCGAATACCATTTCGCGTTCCGTATACACCGGCGCCCAGCCGGCGGCGTCGATGAAGTAACGCACCGCCTTGATTCGCTTTGAGTCCTTCATCTCGAACCAATGCTCGGAATTCGCGGGAACATTGATGTAATCACCGGCCGCGACTTCGAGCATGAATTGCTCGCCGTCCGGCTCGACAAAACCGAAGAATCCGCGTCCAGCGAGGATGTAACGCACCTCGTCGTCGGTGTGATAATGAATTTTGTCGAATTTTCCGAGCATATCGGGCAGACCCGGGATGTCCTCGTGGATCACCACCATGTCGCGGGTGACATAACCCTTTTCCCGCTTGAGTTCCTCGAACCGATTCTGCACCAGGCCAAGCAGTTCCTCTTTTTCCGCGTCGTTCAGACCCTGCTTGGCAAGCAGCTCCCCGGCGCGGCTTCCCGTCGGTGCGGGCCAGTGACGCAACGTGATGCCCAGCGATGACAGGCGACGCTGAATGGCTGGCAGGTCTGTCAGCTCCTTGCCGTTTGGAAAAATGATCCGGGCCATGATCGTTTCCTCCTTCAGGTAGTGTTAAGTGGGTTTCATCCGATGACCGGTTTCTCGCTTCCGGGCCGGCGTACCGACGGTTTGACCAGGCGTTTTGCACCGGCCACCGGTTCGACAGGCGCCGGCGCCGAAGGTGCCGGACGGGTTCCGGAATGGCGCGGCGGGCGCGATTCCGATTCGGGTCGGCGCGTCTCGCGACCGCCGCGTTGTTCATGTTCCGCGTGCCGGCGCTTGGGATACGCCCCGGGGCGTCGTTCCGGGCGCCGGCCGCGACCCCGCTCCATGCCAGGTCGCGCGCGATGTTCACGCTTAACGGGCGGATCGAGCTTGGGCAACATCTCCGGCGAGATCGACACGGCCGGTATTTTATGGCCGAGATAGTCCTCGATTTCCGGCAGCGAGAACACAAAACGCTCGCAAGCGAAGCTCACGGCGTCGCCGCTCGCGCCCGCGCGCGCGGTCCGCCCGATCCGGTGGACATAGTCCTCGGCATTCTGCGGCAAATCGAAATTGAAAACATGTGATACGTCCGGGATATGCAGCCCGCGCGCGGCTACATCGGTCGCGACCAGCACCGGCAACCGGCCTTCCATGAAATCGTGCAGGATGCGCAACCGCTGCGTCTGGGGCACGTCACCCGATAGAACCTCCGCGTTTAACCCGTTTCCCTTGAGCCACGCTGCGATGTTTTCCGCGGCATCCTTGGTATTGGCAAACACGAGGCTGCGGGTCGGGTCCCTGCCTCGCAGCAAGTGGACGAGCAGCGGTATTTTTTCTTCGACCGCGGTGTGATACAGCGCCTGCGTCACCTTGTCGACGGTACGCTTGTCCGGCTCAATGCGCACGAACTGGGGGTTGTTCATGTGCTCATAGGCGAGTTCGGTGACGCGATAGGAAAGTGTCGCCGAAAACAGCATGCTCAGTCGTTTGTCCGGTGGTGGCATGCGCCGCAGGAGGAAGCGGATGTCCTTGATGAAGCCGAGATCGAACATGCGGTCGGCTTCATCCAACACCATCACTTGCACGGCATGCAGATCGAAGACATGCTGCTTGAAATAATCGATGATACGGCCGGGCGTGCCGATCAGCACGTCCACGCCTTCCTCCAGCATCTTGCGCTGCGAGTCGTAGCCGGTGCCGCCGAACACGAGGCCGAGCCGGAATCCGGTGTGCTTGCCCAGGACCTCGGCGTCCTTGTGAATCTGCACGGCAAGTTCACGCGTCGGTGCCAGCATGATGGCGCGCGGCTGGTTGGCCCGGCGGTCTCCAACAGGTGTGCGCAACAAATGGTTAAAGGCCGCGAGCAGGAACGCCGCGGTCTTGCCGGTGCCGGTCTGCGCCTGCCCGGCAACATCCTGTCCCGTCAGCGCCAGCGGCAGTGCTTCGGCCTGGATGGGGGTGCAAAATTCGAAACCGGTTTCACGCACGCCCAGGGCCAATGCCTCGGGCAGATCCAGGCCGGTAAAAGATATATCTGTAAGGTGGTGTTCACTCATAAATATCTGGAATGTCAAGCATAACATCTTGCTTTTCCATCAGCACTTGTTGGCCGTCACGCAGGCTAACTTGCAATCCGAGGGGGTTTCTGCTCAAACTAATAACTATAACCCTGTTAATTTGTCCGCCCGCGGCCAGCCGGTCCGGCCAAACCATTCTCCACAATTATAAATCGGAGGCTTGAATCAAATGAGTCATGGCATTGTCAACATCAGCGATGATAGCTTTGAGACGGAAGTACTCAGAGCTGATGGGCCGGTGCTGGTGGACTATTGGGCGGAGTGGTGCGGTCCGTGCAAGATCATCGCACCGGTGTTGCAGGAAATCGCCGAGGAGTTCAAAGGTAAGCTCAAGGTCGCCAAGCTTAATATTGACGAAAACCCGCAAACCCCGCCCAAGTACGGCATCCGCGGCATCCCGACCCTGATGCTGTTCAAGAACGGGAATGTCGAGGCCACCAAGGTGGGGGCGGTATCCAAGTCGCAACTCACCGCATTTATCAATGGCAATCTATGACAATATTCCGGGGCTCCCGGTGGACTGGACGGGGGCCGAGACAGATGCTAAGGTTGAATGGCGCAAGTGAAAAAATCCAAAGACGTTCCTGCTTTATAAACTAACTTCCTGTTCATTCTTACCCCGGATTTCAACGGCGGGTCGTATGCACTCCCGATGTGTCCGGAAGTGATAACCACATGAATGCTGGACTTATGAACCTCTCTGAACTCAAGCGCAAGCCCGCCACGGAGCTTGCGGAAATGGCCGCGGCCCTCGAGGTCGAAGGCGGCGGACGATTACGTAAACAAGACCTGATCTTCGCGATCCTCAAGGCGCAAGCCAAAAAAGGCGAGGACATCATCGGCGAAGGTGTCGTTGAAATCCTGCAGGACGGTTTCGGATTTCTGCGATCGGCGGATGCCTCCTACCTCGCCGGGCCGGACGACATTTATGTCTCGCCCTCGCAGATACGCCGCTTCAATTTGCGAACCGGGGACACCGTCAAAGGCAACATCCGCCCCCCGAAGGAATCCGAACGTTACTTTGCCCTCCTTAAAGTCGACGAAATAAATTTCCAGAATCCAGACGAATCCAAGAACAAGGTACTGTTCGAAAACCTGACGCCGCTGCATCCGACGGACCGGTTCCGGCTCGAGCGCGACAATGCCTCGACCGAAAATCTGACCGCGCGCGTGATCGACCTGATCGCACCCATCGGCAGGGGACAGCGCGGTCTGCTGGTTTCGCCGCCCAAGGCCGGCAAAACCGTGATGCTGCAAAATATCGCGCACGCCATCACTGCCAATCATCCCGATGTGTTCCTGATCGTGCTGCTCATCGACGAGCGGCCGGAAGAAGTCACTGAAATGCAGCGCTCGGTGCGCGGCGAGGTGATTTCATCCACCTTCGACGAGCCGGCGTCGCGTCACGTCCAGGTCGCCGAGATGGTGATTGAGAAGGCCAAGCGACTGGTCGAGCACAAAAAGGACGTTGTCATATTGCTCGACTCCATCACGCGCCTGGCGCGCGCCTACAACACGGTGGTTCCGGCTTCTGGAAAAGTTTTAACGGGCGGCGTCGATGCCAATGCCTTGCAACGGCCGAAAAGATTTTTCGGCGCCGCGCGCAACATCGAGGAAGGCGGCAGCCTCACGATCATCGCCACGGCGCTTATCGACACCGGCTCGAAGATGGACGACGTGATCTACGAAGAGTTCAAGGGCACCGGCAATATGGAAATCCATCTGGACCGGCGCCTCGCCGAGAAACGCAGCTATCCCTCGATCAACATCAACCGTTCCGGCACCCGCCGCGAGGAGTTGTTGCTGGTCCCGGAGGAACTGCAAAAGATCTGGATTCTCCGGAAGCTCTTGCACCAGATGGACGAGCTTGAGGCCTCGGAATTTCTGCTGGAAAAACTGCGCGCCACCAAGAACAACGGGGAATTCTTCGATTCCATGAAGCGTTAAACGGGTGCTTGCTCAAGCCCCCGGGATTGCTTTAGACTACGCGCCCTCCGGAAATCCGGCGTTCACGAATCGCCGAAAATCTTCGAGATCAATCGCATGAAAGACGGAATCCATCCCGCCTACCAGGTAACCAAGGTCACCTGTAGTTGCGGCAACAGCTTCGACACCCGCTCCACCCTGGGACACGATCTGCACGTGGAAGTGTGCTCCGTTTGCCATCCGTTCTATACCGGTAAACAGAAACTGGTCGACACCGGCGGGCGCGTGGAAAAATTCCGCCAAAAGTACGGCATGAAAAAATAACCGGGAGCGGCTGCCACCACTCTCCAAAAGGCGCTTATGCACGGCACCTTTTCGTCATTCCAGTTCGCCAATCGAGTCTTGTTTTTCCTGCTCAGGCTTTCCAGGCCGATGCCGCCATCCAATCCGTACTGAGTTCAACTCCTTATCACCACCGGTGGAAACGCGTGCAGACTGAGCCATCATCACATCGCCGGCGGCATTATGTTTTCACGTTCTTTTCTTGGGCCTTGTTCACGGCGGTGGCCTGCGCGGCTGCCGCGACCGAAGTGGTCCGATACGTCATTGACGGAGATACCGTTGTTTTGTCCAACGGAAAACATGTCCGCCTGATCGGTATCAACGCCCCGGAACGGGGGAGAGACGGGGTGCCGAGCCAGCCGTTCGCGGCGAAGGCGCGCGCCAGACTCGCCGCGCTGGTAGAGGGTCGACGCGTGAAACTTGCATTTGAGCGGGAACGCGAGGACCGTCACGGCCGCTGGCTCGCGCATCTGGAACTGCCGGACGGAGTACGGGTGGAACAAGTCCTGCTGCGCGAGGGTCTGGTCTGGGCGGTGGCCGTTTCGCCGAACCTGGAAAAACTTTCGGAAAATCTCGAAGCGGAAAAAGCGGCACGTGCCGCACGCCGCGGTGTCTGGGGAGTCCCCGCCTACGCACCCACCCCCGCGGCCCGTCTCAACAGTAAAAGTACGGGCTTTCGATTCATCGAGGGCACCGTGCATCGGCGGACACAGCGGCACAATGTAATTTATTTCGAGCTCAACCCGAAGGTGAGCCTGCTCGTATCCGGGGAGGACTGGAAAAACAACTTTCCGGGCAACCCGTCAGACCTGGTGGGTCGCAAAATCATCGCGCGCGGTTG
Organism: Sulfuricaulis sp.; assembly: GCF_040901545.1. Lineage (GTDB taxonomy): Bacteria > Pseudomonadota > Gammaproteobacteria > Acidiferrobacterales > Sulfurifustaceae > Sulfuricaulis. The sequence continues at coordinate 71,089 of NZ_JBBDYL010000045.1, forward strand.
GCTCACGGAATCCAAGGGGCGGCTGCACATGCGTGTATCGCATCCGGCCATGCTAACATGGGGGGAGTAAGAATATGCTTCAGCTTTCCCTGCGCCATAGCCTGATCCTCCTGTTGATAACCGTCTTCACGGCCAGTCAGATCAACGGTTGCGCCACCAATCCGGTGAGCGGTTCACCGGAAGTGGTGTTCATGACCGAAGCGAAGGAAATCGAGCTCGGCCGGACCAACGACGTCAAAGTTCGGCATCAATACGGTGTCTACGACAATCCCGAACTGCAGGCCTATGTTCAGCGCATGGGTAAAAAACTGGCGGCGCAAAGTCACCGGCCCGGTCTTGCCTATCAATTTACCGTACTCGACAGCCCGGAGGTAAACGCGTTTGCGCTCCCGGGCGGCTACATCTACATCACCCGGGGGATTCTCGCCTACATCAATTCCGAGGCGGAACTCGCCGCGGTGCTGGGGCACGAGATCGGGCACGTAACCGCGCGCCACTCCGTGCGGCAGTACACGGCCGCCATGGCGACCGGCACGGTGGGTGCGATCATCGGTGCCGTGACCGGCGTTCGCGGCACGCAGGATTTGTTCAACGTGCTCGGCAACGCGTTCCTCTCCGGTTATGGCCGCGACCACGAACTCGAATCCGACCGTCTCGGTGCGGAATACCTCGCGCGCGCGGGTTATGACCCGCAAGCCATTATTCAGGTGATCGGTATTCTCAAGAATCAGGAGGAATTCGAGAAGCAGCGCGCCGCGGCTGAAAAACGGGCGCCGCGCATCTATCACGGTGTGTTTGCGAGCCATCCCAGTGCAGACCAGCGCCTGCAGAAAGTCGTCGCGGAGGCGGACAAATTCAAAACCGGAGCGATCCCCACGATTGCACGCGATGAATATCTGAATCGGGTCGATGACCTGGTGTATGGCGACAACGCCAAGGAGGGCGTGCGCTATGGAAACAGTTTTTATCACCGGGACATTAATTTTGCGCTGGACTTTCCCGCGGGCTGGCAGCTCGAGAACACCCCGCAAGCCATCCGCGCGGGCAGTCCCGACAAAACGGCCATTCTCATCGTGCAGGCGGAGGAATCAACGAAAGAACTCCCGCCGAACGATTTTCTTAATTTGCGGATGAACTTCATCGCACTGGATCAGGCCGGCCCGGTCGAAGGTGTTTCTATGCCGTCCTACACCGGGATCGCGTCGGCCTCGCCGGCATTCGGCAGACGCCGGACCCGCGTGGCCACACTATACTTCAACAACAGGCGTTTCCTTTTCCAAGGCGCAACCAAAGACGCGGGTGCTTTTGCGGCGACGGATCCGCTGTTTCTGTCCGCGGTCCGCAGCCTGCGTCCGCTGACCGACAAGGAAAAAAAATCGGCGGAAGGAATGCGTATGCAGGTCGTGCGCGCGCGCCCGGGCGATACCTTCGCCAGTTTGGCAAAAAAATCACCGCTAACGAATTACAGTGAATCGTTGCTGCGCCTGATCAACGACAAGTATCCGGACGGTGAACTCCAACCGGGCGAATTCATCAAGATTATCCAATAGACAACCACATGAAAAAAGATTTGACACAGGCCGCGTTTGATTACCATGCGAAACCGGTCCCGGGAAAAATTTCCGTGGTGCCGACGAAACCCTGCGAGACACAATCCGACCTTTCGCTGGCTTACACCCCCGGCGTGGCCGAGCCGGTGCGGGCGATCAAGCAGGACCCCGAGGCGGCATATCTGTACACCAACAAGGGAAACCTGGTCGCCGTGATCAGCAACGGCACCGCGGTGCTGGGATTGGGCAATACCGGCGCACTCGCCAGCAAACCGGTCATGGAAGGCAAGGCCGTGCTGTTCAAGCGCCTGGCGAATATCGACGTGTTTGACATCGAAATCGAGGCGGCCACGAAAGAGATATTCATCGAAACCGTGGCGGCCATCTCGCCCACTTTCGGCGCCATCAATCTCGAGGACATCGCCGCCCCGGACTGCTTTCACATCGAGGAGGTCCTGCGCACACGTCTGAATATACCCGTGTTGCACGACGATCAGCACGGTACCGCGGTAATCATCTGTGCGGCCCTGCTGAATGCCTTTGAACTGCAGAACAAAAAGCTCGCCGACGTACGTATCGTGATCCTCGGCGCCGGGGCCGCCGCCCAGGCCACGCTGCCGCTGTTGTCATTGATGGGCATCACCGTAGAAAACATACTCATGGTTGACAGCAAAGGCGTGATCCACACGGGGCGCAATGACCTGGGTACCTACAAACAACGCTTCGCGCGCGTCACTTCCGCGCGCACGCTCACAGAGGCCATGCGCGAGGCTGACGCCTTCATCGGATTGTCGGGGCCCCAGCTCGTCACCCCGGACATGATCGCGTCCATGGCGCCGCGCCCGGTGATCTTCGCGCTGGCGAATCCCGTGCCCGAGATTTATCCCGAGATCGTGCACGCGGTGCGCCGGGATTTGATCATGGCCACCGGACGCTCGGATTTTCCCAACCAAGTGAATAATGCGCTCGGATTTCCTTACCTTTTTCGTGGGGCACTCGATGCGCGCGCGTCCGGTTTCACCCAGGCCATGCTGGTCAGCGCAATCCGGGCCCTGTCGCAACTCGCCCATGAGCCGGTGCCGGCCGAGGTCTTGCGCGCCTTTGGCGAAAATCACTTGGAATTCGGTAGCGGATATATCATTCCCAAACTCCTTGACCCACGGTTGCTGGAGACGGTTCCGCCCGCCGTGGTCCGCGCCGCCATCGAATCGGGCGTGGCGCGCGCTTCCTAAGCATACGCCTGCATTCGTCGTGAACTTCAATCGGGTATACTCCCGAGCTTCCCGATATTTAAAGTTCTCCGAGAGGCCTGTCATGAAAAAAGCCATCAACATCGCCATCACCGGCGCCGCCGGACAAATCGGTTATGCACTCGCGTTTCGCGTGGCCTCCGGCCAGATGCTGGGTGCGGATCAGCCCGTAAACCTGCAGCTGCTTGAGATACCGCAGTCCGTTCCGGCGTTGCAGGGCGTGGTGATGGAGCTCAACGATTGCGCCTTTGCCACGCTCAACCGGGTCGTCGCCACGGACGATCCCAAGGTCGCGTTTCGCGATTGCCAGGTCGCGTTGGTGGGCGGCGCGCGGCCGCGCGGCCCCGGCATGGAACGCAAGGACCTGTTGCTCGCCAACGCGCAGATATTTTCTGCCCAGGGCCGTGCCCTGAATGAAGTGGCGGAGCGTGGCATTAAAGTCCTGGTGGTCGGGAATCCGGCCAATACCAATGCGCTCATCGCAAGCCGCAATGCCCCGGGCCTGCCACGCAAAAATTTCACCGCCATGACCCGGCTCGATCACAACCGTGCGCGCGGGCAACTCGCCGGGAAAACCGGAAAATCCGTAACCGCGATCCGGCGCATGATCATCTGGGGCAATCATTCGGCCACGCAGTATCCGGACATCAACCACTGCCAGGTCGATGGCCAGCCCGCCAAGTCGCTCGTCGATCAGCAGTGGCTCGAGGAGAAATTCATTCCGACAGTGCAGCAACGCGGCGCGGCCGTCATCAAGGCGCGCGGCGCTTCCTCGGCCGCCTCGGCGGCGTCGGCCGTCATCGACCATGTGCACGACTGGTTTGCCGGCACCCCCGAGGGCGACTGGGTCAGCATGGCGGTACCCGCGGACGGCAGTTACGGCATCAAGGAAGGCGTGATGTATTCCTATCCCGTCACCTGCCGGAACGGGGAATATCAGATTGTCCAGGGGCTTTCGATCGATGACTTCAGCCGCCAGCGCATGGATATCACCGACAAGGAGCTGCGCGAGGAGCGCGCTGGCGTAAAAGATCTTCTTGGTTAGCGATACACCGTAATCCGGAGTCGCTCCGGTCCGGTGTGGTCATCGCAACGGATCCGGATGCGACAAATATTTTATGGCCGATGCGTCTAAACCCCGTACCGTACGGGAAGTCATACGCCGGGTCGCACAGCGACTCAACCGTGCGTACATTCATTTCGGCCACGGTACCGATAACCCTCGGGACGAAGCCGCATGGCTGGTCGGCAGCGCGCTCAAGCTGTTACCGCAAGAGTTGGAATCCCACCTCAAGGACGAACTGTGCCCGGACCAGCAGGCGGCCGTCAATACGCTCACGGAATTGCGCATTTCCACGCGCAAGCCGTTGGCTTACCTGCTGCAGGAAGCGTGGTTTGCCGGTCTTAAATTTTACGTCGACGAGCGTGTGATCGTGCCGCGATCGCTCACGGGCGAATATATCACGGCGCGATTTCATCCCTGGATCGAGCCCTCTTGGGTGCATCGCATCCTCGATTTGTGTACCGGGAGCGGCTGCATGGCGATTGCACTGGCGTACGCCTTTCCCGACGCCCGCGTGGAGGCCGCCGACATTTCGGGCGATGCCCTGGATGTTGCGCGCCTGAACGTGGAAAACCACGGCATGCGAGACCGCGTGCAACTGATCCAGTCGGATCTGTTCGACGGTCTGCCGGGGTCGCGTTACGATCTGATCGTCACCAACCCTCCCTATGTCGCGCATGCCGAAATGCAGTCCCTCCCTGGTGAATACCGCCATGAACCGGCCTTGGCACTTGACGCCGGCCCCGAAGGTTTGGATGCCGTAAGGCGCATCCTGTCCGAGGCCCCGGCCCATTTGAATCCCGCCGGGGTACTGGTTGCCGAGGTCGGTAACAGCGCCGAGACACTGCGGATGAAATTTCCTTCGATCCCGTTTACCTGGCTGACCTCGGAAACCGGCGATGAGAGCGTGTTTTTGCTGGCGCGTGGGGAACCGGCCACGTGGCGCGCGTCACTTGTCGCAGGCAACGAATAATTCCGGTTAAAATGTCCGGCCTTGGGAAGAACGGCAAGCCGGGAGGGCCATGGACGCGCTCGACGCCATCGATATCGCCCGCATTCAATTCGGGCTGAACATCGGCTTTCATATTCTGTTCCCCACCATCACCATCGCGCTCGGGTGGATACTGGTCTGGTTTCGCGTGCAATACGCCCGCACCGGCGAACCGGAATGGCTCGCGACCTACAAACTCTGGACCAAGATTTTTGCGCTCTCGTTTGCCATGGGCGTGGTGTCGGGCATCGTAATGTCGTTCCAGTTCGGCACCAACTGGCCCGGTTACATGAACACGGTTGGGAATATCGCCGGGCCGCTGCTCGCATATGAAGTATTGACCGCGTTTTTTCTCGAGGCCACGTTTCTCGGCGTGATGCTGTTCGGCATGAATCGTGTTCCGGGATGGATGCACCTCACCGCCACGGTGCTGGTCGCGGTCGGAACGACGATATCGGCATTCTGGATCCTGGCGCTCAATTCGTGGATGCAAACGCCGACGGGGCACGTCATGGCCGATGGCCAACTGATTGCCGGTGACTGGTGGGCGGTGATTTTCAATCCCTCGTTCCCCTATCGATTCACGCACATGCTGCTGGCCTCCGGACTCACCGCCGCGTTCCTGGTTGCCGGCCTGGCGGCTGCTCAAGGTGTCCGAGGACCTGGCGGCGGAGCGGACCCTGCGCACGGGCATACTGGTCGCGGCGGTGCTGGCACCGTTGCAGATCCTGGCCGGAGATCTGCACGGCCTGAACACGCTTACTCACCAACCGGCCAAGATCGCCGCGATGGAAGCGCTGTGGAAAACGGAGCGCGGCGCGCCGCTCGTGCTCTTCGCCATCCCGAATCCTCAGAGCAGAACAAACGATTACGCCGTGCAAATCCCCCAGGGTGCGAGCCTGGTACTCAAACATGAAATGAATGCCGAGTTGAAAGGCATCGATTTTTTTGCACCGGACACTCCCCCCGTGGCACCGGTGTTCTTTGCCTTCCGTGTCATGGTCGGCATGGGCGTATTGATGTGGCTGCTGGCGTGGTTCGGCGCCTGGCGACTGCGTATCGGTTCAACACCGCCCTGGGTGTTATGGATTTTCGCGGGCGCCACCTTTTCCGGCTGGATCGCCACGCTGGCCGGTTGGCTCGTCACCGAAATCGGGCGCCAGCCCTGGCTCGTCACCGGTGTGCTGCGCACGGCCGAGGCGGCGGGCGAGGTTTCGGAGGCGCAACTCGGGGCCAGCCTCACGGGTTACCTGATCACTTACGGCATCATGCTCATCGCCTACATCGTCGTACTGACGCATCTGGCTGGCGCGGGAACCGACAAACAGACCGCGCAAGGAGTTCTGCCTTGAACATCGATCTTCCGCTGATATTCGCATTGCTGATGGGATTGGCTACGCTGGCCTACGTCGTGCTCGACGGTTACGACCTCGGTGTTGGCATGCTCATGCCCGCGGCCGACGAGGGAGAACAGGAATTAATGGTCGCCTCGATCGGCCCGTTCTGGGATGCGAACGAAACCTGGCTCGTCCTCGGCGTGGGGATACTGCTGGTCGCCTTCCCGCACGCGCACGGGATCATCCTCGGTGCGCTCTATTTGCCCGTGGTTGCGATGCTGATCGGGCTCATGTTCCGCGGCGTGGCGTTTGAATTCCGCGTCAAGGCACAGGGATGGCACCGCGAACTATGGAACTGGCTGTTCTGGTTCGGATCGTTCCTGGCTTCGTTCGCGCAGGGCGTGATGCTCGCGCGTTACATCACCGGATTCGAATCCGGTTTCGGCTATTTCCTGTTTTCCGTGATCGTCGGCGCCGGACTGTGCGGCGGTTACGTGCTGATGGGCGCGACCTGGCTGGTCTTGAAGACGGAAGGTGCGTTGCAGAAAAAATCCATTGCGTGGGCCGAGTGGGGATTGCTCTGGGTCGCGCTCGGGGTCATGATGGTGAGCCTCGCGACACCGATCGTCAGCGAAACCGTGCGCCTGAAATGGTTCGACTTTCCGCGCACGCTGGCGCTCATGTTGCTGCCGGGCATGTGTCTGGCAATCGGCATCACCGTCTGGATTTCATTGCGCCGGCTTGCGCGCGGCGCCACCCGCGTCGAGTGGCTGCCGTTTGCCGGAAGCGTGGCGATTTTCACCATCGCCTTCATCGGGCTTGCCTACAGCCTGTTCCCCTACGTGGTTATTGACCGGCTCACCATCTGGGAGGCGGCGTCACACCCGTCGGCGCTCAAGGTGATCCTGGTGGGCGTACTGGTGGTCGTGCCCCTGATCATCGCCTACAGCGCGTTTTCCTATCGCGTGTTTTGGGGGAAGGCGCGGACCGGCATGTACGATTAGCGTCGTCGTTTGAAAAGCTAATCTTTTCTAGAACCTATCTCAAAATACCCTGTTTCGGTTCACGTAGGGTGCGTCCCACGCACCCATGGCTGCATTTAAACCGTGGATCGGTGCGCAGGGCGCACCCTACCATTTTTGAGATAGGTTCTAGTCGCTGGGCCGACAGATGTTGCTTACGGCATACATCGCCGCGATTTCCGTTTCATAACGAATTTCGATTTCCCGGCGTTTGGGTTTAAGGGTGGGTGTCAGCAACCCATTTTCAACGGTCCAGGGTTCCGTGACATTGGCGACATGGTGTATGCGCGCATAGCCTGGAAAATCATGTAATTGGGCGTTGGCACGCATGCATAATTCCGCCTTGTCGGTGATTTTGCTTACCGCCAGCAAGCCGAGTTTCGCGCGCCCCTCCCCGAGCAACAGCACCTGCTCGAACGCCGTATCACGCAGAATGGCGTTCTCCGCGTCGGCCGGCGGAACCTTTTCGCCGTTGGACAACACGATGACGTCTTTTACCCGACCGGTGATGGTCACGCGTCCCCCATGGACGGTCGCCAGATCGCCGGTGTGCAGCCAACCGTCACGGTCGAGGATTTCAGACGTGGCCGCCGGATTATTCCAGTAACCCTGCATGAGATTGGGACCGCGGGCCAGCAATTCGCCGGTCTCGTCGCAACGCAATTCGACCCCTTCCAGTGCCCGTCCCACCGTGGCCGGATCGTTATCGCCGGCACGGTTGGCGGCCAGCACGGGGGAAGTTTCCGTCAGGCCGTAACCTTGAATGATCGGCAATCCCAGCCCGAGAAAAACGCGCGCGAGATGCGGGGCGAAGGCGGCACCGCCCACGATAACGAGACGGATCCGGCCACCGAAGCTCCGTCTTAGTTTGCGCGCCACCAGAAAATCGAGCAGCGGCCAGATCCAGCGGTCGCGCGCGGAGGCTTCGCCCCGAAAGCGCCGCCAGCCGACATCCACGGCGGACTCGAACAGGCGTCGCTTGAACGAACCTTCAGCCATGGATTCCTGCATTTTCGAATAGATACGCTCGAATATGCGGGGCACGCTGATAAGAACCATCGGCTGCTGTTCGCGAATGTCGTCCGCGAGCCCGCTGATCGAGCGCGCGTACACCGTTTGTGCCCCGGCCCAGATGGCGGAGTAGTAACCGCAGGTGCGTTCGAACATGTGCGACAGCGGAAGAAACGACAGCAACCTATCGTGGGTATGTATTGGGATCGCATGCATGGACGCGATCACATTACTGAGAATATTTTGCTGCGAGAGCATAACGCCCTTGGGTCGGCCCGTGGTGCCGGAGGTATAGACGATGGTGGCGAGAACGCCTGATTTTGACGTAGCGCGCGTCAGCTCCGATTGGACTTCGGCAGGAAGCCACCGCGCCAACGAAACCAGTTTCGCTTCCGAATCGGATTCGCCGTGCAGGCAAACCACACGTTCGACGGTTTTCACCCGTGCCCGCAGTTCCGGCCACCGGCTGGCGTCCTCCAAGAACAGCAGACGCGCGCCGGAATCGTTCAGACACCAGGCCATGTTGTCGGGGCGGTCGTCGAAATACAACGGCACGGTGACGAGCCCGAGGATCAGCGCCGCCTGGTCGAACAGCACCCACTCCACGCTATTTCGCAGGCACAGCGCCACGCGGTCTCCCGGTTTGAGATGTTCCCGCGCCAGCGCCATTTGCCAGCGCGCGACTCCACGCCCGATATCCGCCCAGGTCGTCTCCACCCATTGGCGGCCGTCATACTGAAGATAAGCGGGTGCCGCAGGCGTCGCCTGCAGCCGGAACCAGAGGAGATCGGAGAGATTGCAAAAATCCTGATCCAACATGATTAATTCGGCGGCTGCGGGCGCCGTGCCAACAGGTCCGGCTGCGACCAGCCCGGATCGGGCGCAAAACGGGCGCCGTACTCTTGCGCCAGGCGCGCAAGGCTGTGGCTGATCCCGGTTTCACCCAGGCTTTCTATGTACCTGACCGGCCCACCCAGAAACGGCGCAAAGCCGGTACCGTAAACCATCCCCGCATCCACGGCATCGGCATCGGTGACCACCCCTTCACGCAAACAAGCCATGGCCTCGTTCAGCAAACGCAGGATGAGCCGCTCGGTGACGGGAACCTCCGACGCCGGTGCCTTGTCGGGGCCTGATTGCTGCCGCCGGCCGCGTGAATCGTAAGCATAAAATCCGCGCCCCGACTTGCGCCCAAGATGGCCCTCGGCCACGAGCCGACGCAAATTTTCCGGCACATCCATGTGCAGCGGTTCCGACAGCTCCTGCGCCACCGACAGACAGATATCGAGCCCGACCGTGTCCGCGAGCGCGATCGGTCCCATGGGCATGCCGAATTCCGTGGCCGCGCGATCGATCGTGACGATATTCACGCCTTCTTCCACCAGTTTAACGGCCTCGATCAGGTACGGCATGAGAATGCGGTTGACAAGAAACCCCGGGCTGCTCTTGACATCGAGCGGCAAGCGCTCGATGGCGCCGGTAAAGGCGCGGGCGCGTTCCAGCGCCGGTTCGGCCGTCTGCGCGCCGCGCACGATCTCCACGAGCTGCATCTTCGCCACGGGGTTGAAAAAGTGCAGCCCCACCAGGCGTGAAGGATCCTTCAGCGCCTGACCGATGACTTCCAGCGGGATGCTCGAGGTATTGGTCGCCAGCAAGGTTTGCGGCCGGACTTTTTGTTCCACCCCGTGAAAGAGTTCGCGCTTGGGTTCGATTTTTTCCACGATCGCCTCGATCACGAGATCGGCGCGTGCCAGGCCCTGACCGTCCAGATCCGGAATGAACCGGTCCATCGCCTCCTGTACCGCGCGCGGATCCCGGAGTTTGGATTTGAAAAAGGCATGGGCCTTTTTCACCGCGCGCGCGAGTATCTCGGCGTTCTGGTCCTGCAGGCTGACACGAAAACCCTGGCGCGCCGCCCAGATGGCGATATCCGCGCCCATGACACCGGCGCCGATCACGTGCACGTGCTCGATACCGTGCGGCCGCGCCTTGCCGCGGCGCTTGAGCTCCTCGCCCAGCAGAAACACGTGGACCAGATTGCGGCTGGTGCGCGAGACCAGCAATTCGCCCAGCGATTGCGCTTCCTGTTCTTCCGTGGCGCGGTTGCGCCACAGCTCGAGAATTCTCCACGGTGCCGGATATTGGTCCGGATGCGCCTTGCGGCGCACGCGCGGGGTCAGCAGCCGCACAATTAATGGCCGCAGCGGCTTCCAGCCCGGCAGCCGGTGATACCACGGTGCCCGGTGGCGGGGTGCATGCCGTTTCAGCAGCGACTCGGCGGCGTGCTGCAAATGCCGCTCGGGCGCGATTTCATCGATGAGTCCCAAGCGGCGGGCGTCGCGCGCGGACACCGTGCGGCCGGTGAGCATCAGATCGAGCGCGGGCAGTTCGCCCACCAACGGTGGCAGGCGCACCGTCCCGGCGAAACCGGGATGGATGCCCAAACGAACCTCGGGAAGCCCCAGGCGCGTCACGCTATCCTCGCGCGCAATGCGATAGGTGCAGGCCAGGGCAAGCTCCAGGCCGCCGCCGAGGCAAAACCCGTGGATTACGGCGACCGAGGGAAAGGGCAGTCCGGCAATCAGCGAGAAGACATGTTGGCCCAGTTGCGCCAGTTCGGCGGCCCGCGCGGTGTCATTGATGGCCACAAATTCGCGCACATCGGCGCCGGCGATGAATCCATTGGTCTTGCCGGAGCGGATGATGACGCCCTGGAGCGGCTTGGTGTCGATTTCACTCAATATATGACCGAGTTCATTCAGCACTTCCTGCGACAGGACGTTGGCCGACTGGCCCGCGACATCGAGCGTGAGCATCGCCAAATCAGAGAAATAATCGAGACGCCAGTGTTGGTGGGTCATGCATTCGCTCCCGCGGCGCGCAACAACATCGCGCCGCCCTGGCCGCCGCCGATGCACAAGGTCGCCACTCCCTGGCCGCCGCCCTGGCGATTCAGCGCACGCAGCAGATGCAGCACCAGACGTGCCCCGCTCGCGCCCACGGGATGGCCGTTGGCGATCGCGCCGCCTTCCGGATTGAGCCGTTCCGGTTCCATCGCGCCGAGCGGCGCGTCCAGCTTGAGTTCTTCGCGCGCATAGTGCGCGCTGTCCCAGGCCGCCTGACAGGCCAGCACCTGCGCGGCAAAGGCTTCATTGAGTTCCAGCTGCTGCAGGTCTTTCATTTTCAGTTGCCGGCGCGTGAGCAGTCGCGCGCAGGCATGGACCGGTCCCAGTCCCATCTGGGAAGGATCCACCCCGGCCCATTCGTGGTCCACCCATTCGCCGATCACGGGTAGTGCATGCCGCTGCACGGCCTCATCGCTCGCCAGTAACAGCACGGCCGCACCGTCCGTGATTTGTGAGCTGTTGCCGGAGGTTACCAAACCGTACTTTCTGTCGAACACCGGATTGAGCTTTGCCAGTTGCTCCAGGTCGGTGTCGCGGCGCAAACCGGTGTCCTCGGAATAATAACGCTCGTTGGTTTCATAAAGCGTTTCCACTTCGGACTGCATATTCCCGGCATCGAAGGCCGCCGCCAGGCGCCGGTGACTCTGCAACGCATAGACGTCCTGGCTCTCGCGCGAGATGCCAAACCGGTGCGCCAGCACTTCGGCGGTCTGTCCCATCGAAAGCTTCACCAGCGGGTCGGTCAGACCGAGCAGCAGGGAGTAAACCGGTTTCAGGTTCGAGGGACGGAAACCGGCCAGCGTCCGCAGGCGATCGAGCGGATTCCGGGAGCGCAGCATCTTTCCCAGCCAGCCAACCATCGCCGTGTTCCACTGGATCGGCGCGCGGCTCATGGCTTCGGTTCCGCCGGCCAGCACCAGGTGGGCGCGCCCGAGCGTAATTTGTTCCGCCGCCGAGGCCACGGCCTGCAAACCCGAGGCGCAATTGCGTTGCACCGTGTACGCCGGCACGTGTTTGCCGCAACCCAGACGCAACGCCACCAGCCGGGCAATATTGGTCTCGTCCGCGGCGGGAATGACGCAACCCACGATCACCTCGTCGAGCGCCGAAGCCGGAAACGGCTGGCGCATGAGAAGTCGTTTGCCGCAGGCGACCGCGAGATCGGAAGCCGAGAAGGGCCCGGGTTCCGTGCGCGCCTTGAGAAATGGCGTGCGGGCGCCATCCACAATAAAAACTTTTTTCTCTGTCATCATTTGTTCTCCGCTTGTGGTATCGGCCGGAGCCGACACATTCAAATTTGGCCCGAAGGAAAATCGTCCACGGCGATGACGGCGCGCCGGGCCGCATACGCCGCACGCACCAGTTCCGCCTCGGGCATACTCAGAGCCTTCTGATCCAGCGCGGTATTGACCTGGGCTTCATGATCGCCGTGCAAGATCGGTTGGTCATCAACCAGTTTGACCAGCCGGCGTTCCAGTGTTTCGGCCGCAATGACCTTGCCCAAGGCATCTTCCAGCCTACCGATGGCATCGGTTGTCGTCCGGGAAACATACATGCCTCGAGTCAGGCGGTCGCGGGCCGCGGACGGTTCCATCAGCAATTTGGCGCAGGCCGCGTCGACGGAATCGCCCGGTACGTGATACAGCCGGCCGGCGGGGAACACGATGCCGCCCGCGAGCCAGGATAAAAAGCGGCCGGGAAAATTCTTGAGTATCACCACCAGTGTCTTCTCGGCCTCGTGCAGACAATAGTCGCAAGCGAAGCGTGCGACCGGCATATCCTCCACCGGACGCCCGTCGTCTTCAAATCGTTTGACCACCGCCGAGGCAAGATACATGTAACTCAGCACATCGGCGAAGCGGCCGGAAATTTTTTCCCGGCGCTTGAGCGCGCCGCCGAGCTTCAGCATCGCGACATCGGATAACAGGGCAAATGCGGTAGCAAGGCGCGTGAGCCGCCGGACGTAATGTCGGGCAAAACGGCCTGCCGGCGGGCGCACTCCGCGCGCGCCGCTGACGCCGTACCAGAAGGCACGCGCGGCATTGCTGAGCGTAAAACGGATATGACCGAATAGGGCTACATCAAAAAGTTTCACGGCGCACGTCTCGTCCTTTTCGGCGACGGCTCTCATCTCCTGCAACACGTACGGATGACAGCGGATCGCCCCCTGGCCGTAGATGATGAGCGCGCGCGTGAGCAGATTGGCGCCCTCGACCGTGATGCTGATGGGCAGCGCCTGGTAAACGCGCCCCATGAAATTGCGCGGCCCGAGACAGATGCCGGAGCCGCCCTGGATGTCCATGGCGTCGTTGACGACGCGACGCATGTGTTCGGTGAGCTGGTATTTGACGATGGCCGAAGCCACCGAGGGTTTTTCACCCAGATCCACGGCCCGCGCGGTGAGCGTGCGCGCCGCGTCCATCATATAGGTATAACCGGCGATGCGCGCCAGCGCTTCTTCCACGGCCTCGAATTTGCCGATGGGCAGCCGGAATTGCTGGCGGATGCGCGCATAGGCGCCGGTGGCGCGACAGGCAAGCTTGCCCGCGCCGCAGGACAGCGCCGGAAGCGAAATCGAGCGTCCGGCGGCGAGCGATTCCATCAGCATGCGCCAGCCCTGGCCGACGCGCTCACGGCCGCCGATCACCCAGTCGAGCGGAATAAAAACATCTTCACCCCAGTTGGGTCCGTTCTGGAACGGAATGTTGAGCGGATTGTGGCGCGTGCCGATCTTGACCCCGGGGGTGTTCGCGGGAATGAGCGCCAGCGTGATGCCGCGGTCCACATCCTCGCCCAGCAGATGCTCCGGATCGAACAGCCGGAAGGCGAGGCCCAACACCGTGGCCACGGGCCCGAGGGTAATGTAACGCTTCTCCCAGTTCAGTCGGATGCCGAGCACATCTTTTTTCCCCTGGAATTCGCCGCGGCACATTTCTCCGCGATCGGGTATGGCGCTCGCGTCGCTCCCGGCTTCGGGATTCGTGAGCGCGAAACACGGAACCTCCTCGCCGCGCGCAAGCCGCGGGAGATAGTGACGCTTTTGTTCGTCGGTGCCGTAGTGCAGCAACAGTTCCGCCGGGCCGAGCGAATTGGGCACCATCACGGTAACCGCCGCGGTGATCGAGCGGCTCGCGATTTTCATGACCACGGCGGAATGGGCCTGGGCGGAAAATTCCAGGCCGCCGTATTGCTTCGGGATGATCATGCCGAAGAAACCGTGCTCCTTGATGAAGCGCCAGGTCTCCGGCGACAGATCGCGTTGTTCGTGGGTGATGCCCCAGTCATCGAGCATGGCGCACAATTTCTCGACCGGTCCGTCGAGGAAGGCCTGCTCCTCGGACGAGAGTGTCGGGGCCGGCAAACCGAACAGTTTTTTCCAGCGCGGATGGCCGCTGAACAGTTCCCCCTCCCACCACACGGTGCCGGCTTCGAGCGCCTCGCGTTCGGTATCGGACATCACCGGCATGATTCTGCGGAACACACGCAAAAGGGGGGCGCTGAACAGCGCCCGACGCCAGGGTGCCACCGCCAGCGGCAGGACGATGACCGCAACCAGGATCCAGGCGGTGAGCCACAAGGGTGTGGCAGGAGAAACGAGATAATCCCACCCGGCAATGCCCGCCACGAGCGCGGTGGCCCAGACAAGACCCGGCACGCGCAGGGCGGCCAGTATCCAGACCGTGAGCACGGCCAACAGGATCCATACGACGGTAATCAAGTATCCCTGCCTTTGTTATCCGTTTGCTGAAATTGAGGATTACCGGCACGCGGATTGTAACCCACGCCTCCGGTCTTGGCTGCACACCGCTAACGGTCAAAACCGGGCAGTCGACAAACCCGCCATTCAAATCTCGATCATTTCAAAATCAGACTTGGAAGCGCCGCAATCGGGGCACTTCCAGTTTTCCGGCACGTCCTCCCAGGACGTGCCCGGCGGAATTCCGTCTTCCGGACGGCCCTTTTCCTCTTCGTACACGAAACCGCAAATAACACACATGTAGGACTTCATTCCGTCCCTCAAGTTCAGCAGAAAATATACGGGATGCACCAATGATCGCATTTTCACGTTCATGGTGAAACCACCGGGGCGGGAGTAAAATTCTTCGATGTTCGAGCAAACGGCGGTGGTGCTGTGCAATCTCGGCGGACCGGATTCACTCGATGCGGTACGCCCGTTTCTGTTTAACCTGTTTTCCGATCCGGATATCTTTCGTTTTCCGCTCGGATCTCTCACCCAGCGTCCCCTGGCCGCGCTGATTGCCTGGCGGCGGGCGCCTGAGGCCGCCCACGGCTACGCCGCCATCGGGGGCAAATCGCCGATCCTCGAATATACGCGCGCGCAAGCGGAAGCGTTGCAGCGGGCCATCGGCGGCGAGTTCGACGTGCACGTGTGCATGCGTTATTGGCATCCGCTCACCGACGAAGTGGTGAGCAAACTCAAGCAAAGAAATTATCCCCGGGTGATTCTGGTGCCGCTGTATCCGCAGTACTCGCGCACCACCAGCGGAAGTTCCTATAACGAATTCATGCGCCAGTGCCGCCGGCAAGATTACCAACCATCCGTCACGTTGATCCGGCAGTGGTACGAACAGCCCGATTATCAAAATGCCATTGTCGAAACCGTGCGTGCCGAAGCAAATAAATTACCTGATCCCGATCCGGCGCATTTTGAATTGCTGTTTTCCGCGCACGGGTTGCCGAAAAAAATCGTGGCCGAGGGCGACCCGTACGAACAGCAAGTCCGCGCCACGTATGACGCGGTGTGCGCGCGGCTCGGCTGGCTGCACACCACTTTGTGCTATCAAAGCCGGGTTGGCCCGCTCGAGTGGCTGCGGCCTTACACGGATGATGTCGTTCGGGAAAAGGCCGCCGCCGGGGTAAAACAGATGCTGGTGTATCCGATCGCGTTTGTGTCGGATCATGTTGAAACGCTCTTTGAGCTGGGCATCACCTACGCCGAACTGGCGCGGTCGCGGGGCATCGAACACTACCGGGTGGTGCCGGCGTTGAACAACCATCCCCGATTTATCGAAGCGCTGAGATCACTCGTGCTCGATGCCGCGCAACGGCCATGAAACCGTCCCCGCCGCCGACCGTTCTGGTATTTGCCGGCAGCGACCCCACCGGAGGCGCCGGCGCAACCGCCGATGCCCTGACGCTCGCAAGCCTCGGTTGTCATCCCGCGATCGTGGTCACCGTGGTTACCGCTCAGGACACCATCGGCATCAAGCAATTCAATTACGTGGAAACCGAGCTCGTGATCGCGCAGGCGCGCGCCGTGCTGGAAGACATGCCCGTCGCGGCCTTCAAAGTGGGCATGCTGGGCAGCAGTGCCATCGCCACCGTGGTCGCCGGCGTCGTCGAGGATTATCCGGATATCCCCCTCATCGTCGACCCGATCCTGCGCTCGGGACGCGGCGATGTCCTGGCCGACGACATGCTTGCGGGTGCATTGCGCAGCCTGATCATTCCACAGGCCACTTTGATCACGCCCAACAGCCTGGAGGCGCGCGCGCTCGCGCCCGGTGGCGACAC
Organism: Sulfuricaulis sp.; assembly: GCF_040901545.1. Classification (GTDB taxonomy): domain Bacteria; phylum Pseudomonadota; class Gammaproteobacteria; order Acidiferrobacterales; family Sulfurifustaceae; genus Sulfuricaulis. The sequence goes on from NZ_JBBDYL010000045.1 coordinate 87,754, forward strand.
GCTCGATGCCTGCGCGCAGGAATTGCTGTCGCTTGGAAGCGATTACGTGCTCATCACCGGCACGCATGAAAATTCGCCGCAAGTCATTCACCGGCTATATCACAGCATGCGCCTCCTTGAGACTTATGTTTTCGAGCGCCTGCCCGGGAGTTATCACGGCTCGGGCTGCACGCTGGCCTCGGCCTGCGCCGCCTCGCTCGCCCACGGGCTCGACCCCGTCAATGCAGTCTCCGAATCGCTGCAGTACACGTGGGGAACGCTCAAGCATGGATTCCGCCCGGGCATGGGCCAGCAGCTGCCGAACCGGCTGTACTGGGCGCGGGAGACGGATGAGCCGGAAAGCGGTGGGGATACCTGACGGGGCACGAAATCGTAAAAAGGTTGCGACCCTTTATTTCTTTTTCATGCATGATTTGTGCAACATGCCATCACGATTTCAAAATACCTCTTGCGGTACACACTTCGTCTAGCTTGGGAAGCCACTCGTTTGCAGCGCCGACATAGGCCTCGACTGCCCCTTGAGCTATCTCGATACTCGGGCCGAGAAAATTAGTGTTGCATATCTTTATGCCGGACAGTCGTGTAATGCTTGCCGGGAGCGTTGATGCGTGTTCATAGGAATTAACAAGGCCTGCCGCATGCACTATGCAGTTTCGCACGTGGATCAAGTCCGATATGTCGGAGATTCCACGATCAAAGCCGCACGAACCCATTACGTTGAGTGTTGCCAAGATATGCATCTCTTTGTTCGTACTCTTGGGACACTCAGGTAGTGGCAAAACCATTCTCTTTCGAAGCGTAAGGGCGCACCACTGTATCGTCGTAACGAATGCGACGAGACCAGCGTATCTAATTCGTTGAGACAGGCTCACATCGAACCGATATTCCGCTCCCTCGATTAGCTGGGCACGGTATTGCGGCTCAAGATATTTGTCCTTTTCCTCAAACTCAACCTGTTCGGCTTCCCGTTCCACTTTTCTGATTTCACGGCGTCGTTGCCACGATAGGTTGTTCTCGGAGAACTCCAGGAAATCCAGAACATCTGCAAGCATTGTCTGGAGGTCCCATTGATAGAACGTTTTGTTGAGAAAGTGATCAGGGTCAAATGTTGACATCGGTTTCGTGATATCCAACGTGGCGCCTGTTGGGTGGCGCGCTATTCCCATTTGCACGTGAAAAGGATACCTTCCCCAATGGCACGAACCTGGTTCAAGCGTCCTTTTTTATTCTTTTTTTTGCTTAGCTTTACGCTCTGCTTCGATTGCACTTTGGCTTCGGGGGCCAAGCAGATATTGCTTCCATGTTTCGTCGCTTTGTCTCGGTGGGCCAAAGATTGGCATGCTACTTCGAACGTCTTTGCTGGTCAGTTTTTCATAGATGAAGACACCGACAAAGACAACAGCAATAAGGATGAGGAATTCAATCAAGTCTTGTCTCCTCGACGTGGCATTGTCATTAGTGCCCTTGGGGATGCTACCCTTATTTTTTCCCTATTTGCCGCATAAGCTGGCATATTACGCCGCATGATTTGAGTGGTCAAAAAATGGTCAATAAATCACGCATCGCTGGATTCTATGCCATCGCCGATACCGATTGTCTGAACAAAACCCGACTTCTCCCGGCCGTGGGCGAGGCGATCGCGGGCGGGGCACGCATCATTCAGTATCGGGATAAATCGCATGACGTGCCCGCGCGCTTCGCGCAAGCAAAAATAATCGTCGCGCTATGCCGGCAACATGGCGTGTTGTTCATCGTCAACGATGACGTGGAACTGGCGAAGCAGGCGCTGGCCGATGGCGTGCATCTTGGACGAATGGATGCCTCGCTCATCCGCGCCCGCGCGCAACTGGGCCCCAAGGCGCTCATCGGCGTCTCCTGCTACAACGAACTGACACGGGCGCTGCAGGCGCAAACCGAGGGCGCGGATTATATAGCCTTCGGCAGCTTTTTTCCGTCGCTTACCAAGCCAGGGGCGGTGCGCGCGGATACGGAATTGCTGCGCGCAGCGAAACAAAAACTCCATATTCCCATCGTTGCCATCGGCGGCATTACGCCCGAGAATGGGGCGTCGCTGATCGCCGCCGGGGCGGATGCGTTGGCGGCGATCGAAGGCGTGTTCGCCCAGGCCGATGTGCTGGTGGCTGCGCGCCGTTACGCGGTACTGTTCGCCGACAAGGCTGAATCACCATGAATTCGAAATACACGACCTCGCGTTCGGCGGCGCTGTATGAGCAGGCGCGGCGCCACATTCCCGGGGGCGTGAATTCACCGGTGCGCGCTTTCAAGGGCGTGGGCGGCGATCCGGTTTTTCTTGTCCGCGGAAGCGGCGCCTACGTTTTGGACGAGGACGGCAATCAATATATTGATTACGTCGGGTCATGGGGCCCGATGATTCTGGGACATACCCATCCCAAGGTGCTGGCGGCGGTGAAGGTAACCCTCGAACACGGGCTCGGGTTTGGCGCGCCGACGCGTATCGAAGTGGAGATGGCGAACCTCATTTGCGGGCTTATTCCGTCGATCGAAAAGGTGCGCATGGTCAGTTCCGGCACCGAGGCCGCCATGAGCGCGATCCGGCTCGCGCGCGGATTCACCGGGCGCGACAAGATCGTCAAATTCGAGGGCTGCTATCACGGCCACGCGGATTCGCTCCTGGTCAAGGCCGGTTCCGGCGCGCTGACCCTCGGCGTGCCCACCTCGCCGGGCGTGCCCGCCGGGCTGGCGGAACTCACCCTGACGCTCGAATATAACAACCTCGGCCAGGTGCGCGAGATTTTCAGCCGACTCGGGAAGGAAATTGCCGGTGTGATCGTCGAACCGGTGGCGGGCAACATGAACTGCGTGCCGCCGGTGGCGGGATTTCTCGAGGGCCTGCGTGAACTGTGCACGCAGCACGGGGCGGTGTTGATTTTCGACGAGGTGATGACGGGTTTTCGCGTCGCGCTCGGCGGGGCACAGGCGCATTACCGGATCAAACCTGACCTCACCACGCTCGGCAAGGTGATCGGCGGCGGCCTGCCCGTCGGCGCTTTTGGCGGACGCGCGGATATCATGGATCGCCTCGCTCCCGACGGTCCGGTGTATCAGGCCGGGACGCTGTCGGGCAACCCCGTTTCCCTGGCGGCGGGGCTGGCGACTCTCAAGGAAATCGCGCGTCCCGGGTTTTTCAATGACTTGACGGCCAAGACATCAAAACTTGCCCAGGGGCTCGCGGTACGAGCGAAGCTCGCCGGCATTCCGCTCACCACCCAGAACGTCGGCGGTATGTTCGGGATTTTCTTCACGCAAGAAGCAGCGGTGACGCGCTTGGCGCAGGTCATGGCCTGCGATGTCGCGCGTTTCAAGAAGTTCTTCCATGGAATGCTGCGCGAAGGGGTTTATCTGGCGCCGTCCGCGTTCGAGGCGGGATTCGTCTCAGCCGCTCATCTGGACCAGGACATCGAAAAAACGCTGGACAAGGCCGAGCGCGTTTTCGCGACATTATAAAAAATACGGGCCGGTAAACCGGCCCGTCGGTGCACCCCGCACAACTATCCTTGTCAGCTGACTAATATATTCTCTGAAGCAAAGCGAACGGTGGCCACTTGCGGACGGATCGCCTCGTCGCTCAGGGCGATGTCCAGCCCCAGGATAGCGATGAGGTTATCGTGATCCCGGACCCCGGGAAGTTCCTCGCGCAGGTAGCCGTAATGCGTTTCATTCATGTACACGACGTTCGGCCGCGCGCCGTGCGACTGCTCGTAGGTTTTCACCAAATTTACGATATGACTCAACATGGTCCGCTCCTTTTCGCCCCGTATCGGGCTTTTTGGAATCCCGCCGGTGTCCCGCCGCGATTCCGTGTTTCTCACTGTCATTGATGAGCAATACTCATGCCATGGCCGAAGTTGATATAACTTATTGAATACCTTCACGTTCTATTATCATTAGGGTGGACGGAGAGTGTCACATCGATAGAAAATGTCCCGGCGCCAGCCGTCACGTGCCGTGGCGCGGCAAACCGCATGCTACCCGGGGATTATTACCGTGGAGTTACTGAAAAGCGCGCAGGCACGGGTGAACCGGAGTCAGTGCAGACCGGACATGTACTCCGCCACCGCCTTGATTTCCTGCTCCGACATGCGGAAGGCAATCCGCGTCATGGTTTCGCCGTCATTCGTGCGGGTGCCGGCCTTGAAGGCCAGCATTTGCTGCACCGAATAGGTCGCGCTCTGACCGGAAACTTTCGGAAAGCGCGGTGGTATCCCGTGGCCCGAGGGTCCGTGGCAGCTCATGCAGGCTGAGACACCCGTTTTGGCATTGCCACCGCGATATAATTTCTCGCCCTGCTTCACCAACTCGGCATTCCTTGCCGCACTCGGTTTTCTGGGAAGGCTCGCGTAATAGGCGGCGATATTGATCATGTCCGTGGTGCTCAGCGTGGCCGCCAGCGCCGACATGGTGGGTTCCTTGCGCGCGCCGGATTTGAAATCGGACAATTGCTTGACGATGTACTCGGGAACGTGTCCTGCTAGTTTGGGCCACGAAGGATCCGCGCCACCGTTGCCATCCGCTCCGTGGCAGCCCGCGCAGGCCGCCGCCTTGGCCTGACCGGCTGCAACATTACCGCCCGTGGCCTGCGCTGACGCAGCCAGCACCAGCCACAGACCCGACACCACGGTCATCGACATCAGGCGTTTCATAAATCCTCCCATTAACCAGACGATTCCCCGCGCATTTCGCTCTGTTCGCCGTCGCCGGCGGAAATCGGGGCGGCCTTATATACCAAGAGGCTGCTTGCGGGTCAATTTTACGAGTCGATTGGTACTAAAACCGCAACTACGAAATGCCACGCATAAAAAAAGCCCCGGAAACAAGGGGAGAGTGTCCGGGGCCCAACATGTCCCGGATGATGTGCATCCGGGACGTGCCTCGCTCAGGGAGGAGGAGCGAGGCAGGACGACAGTTTCATCGTCCGCGGGAATTATAGACTGATAGAGATTGAAATAGTTCATTTCATTATTTCCTTATATTGTAGAAAATTGTTTCATCAATCTTCCCGCAACTTTTATGGGTGAATGCATCAATGTGCTTCATCCCAGTTATCGCCCACGCCCACGTCCACCACAAGCGGTACGGATAATGACGCTACTTCGCTCATGGCCTGGCGGATATGTTCGCGTGCGGCGTCCACAACATTCTGCTTTACCTCGAATACCAACTCGTCATGCACCTGCATGATCATTCGAACATCCACACCGGATTCCCGGATCCAGCGATCGACCGCCAGCATTGCCAACTTGATGAGGTCGGCCGCTGTGCCCTGCATGGGCGCGTTGATCGCAGCCCGCTCGGCCGCCTGGCGCCGGTTCAGGTTGGCGGCGTTGATTTCGGCCGTGTGCAGCCGTCGTCCAAAAAGCGTTTCCACGTATCCCTGCCGGCGCGCGGTTTCGCGCGTCCGTTCCATGAATTCACGCACCCCGGGGTAACGTGCGAAGTAGCGCTCGACATATTCCTGGGCTGCCACGCGCTCGATGCGCAACTGTTTCGCCAGCCCGAAGGCCGACATGCCGTAAATCAGGCCGAAATTAATTGCCTTGGCGGCACGACGCATGTCATCGGTCACGGAATCGGGTTCCGTGCCAAACACCTCGGCGGCGGTCGCGCGATGCACGTCCATATTCTCGGCAAATGCGTGAATCAGCCCTGTGTCACCCGAGAGATGCGCCATGATGCGCAGCTCGATCTGCGAGTAATCCGCCGACAGGATTTGGCAGCCCGGAGCAGCCACGAACGCCTGCCGGATGCGCCGGCCCTCGGCGGTGCGCACCGGAATGTTCTGCAGATTCGGGTCGGTGGAGGAAAGCCTTCCGGTCGCGGCCACGGCCTGGTGATACGACGTGTGCACGCGCCCGGTGTCGGAATTGATCATTTCCGGGAGTTTGTCGGTGTAGGTCGATTTGAGCTTCGCCAGACTGCGGTGGTCGAGAATAAGCTGCGGCAGCGGATAATCCAGCGCCAGTTCCTGCAACACTTCCTCCGCCGTGGAAGGCTGGCCCGTGGGGGTTTTTTTCAGCACCGGCAATTGATGCTTGTCGTAAAGCACTTCCTGGATCTGCTTCGGCGAACCCATGTTGAACGGCTGACCGGCGAGCCGGTAGGCCTCGTGTTCCAGATCAAGCAATCGCTGTGCGAGCTCCTGGCTTTGCAGCTTCAGCATCGTGACGTCGATTCGCACGCCGTGGCGTTCCATTCTCGCGAGCACCGGCACCAGCGGCATTTCAATCTCATTGAAAAGCTTCGCCAGCGGCGGCACGGCGTTCAGGCGTGGCCACAAGTGCTCATGCAGACGCAGCGTGATGTCCGCGTCTTCGGCGGCATAGGCGGTCGCCTGCTCCAGCGCGACTTCACTGAAGTTGATCTGGTGCTTGCCCTTCCCGGTGACGTCTTCGTATTTCAGCGTTTTGTAGCCGATATACTTCAGCGCGAGCGAGTCCATGTCGTGGCGCGAGGCGGTCGAATCCAGCACGTAAGACTCGAGCATGGTGTCGTAGCGGATGCCAGCCAGCGTGATGCCGTAATTGGCCAGCACACTCATGTCATACTTGAGGTTCTGGCCGACCTTGGCGCGGGCGGCGTCTTCAAGTAAAGGTTTCAGTTTCGCGAGCACGGTTTCCCGCGCAAGCTGCGCCGGTGCCCCCGGATAATTGTGCGCCAGCGGCACGTAGGCCCCTTCGCCGGCGCGGTCGGTAAACGATACCCCCACGATTTCGGCCCGAACCGCATCGAGGCTGGTGGTCTCGGTATCGAAGGCGAAGAGCCTGGCCGAGCGCAGCCGGTTCAGCCAGGTTTCGAGCAGCGCCAGACCGGTTATCATCTGATACGCCGTTTTAATCATCGATGTTCCCACCGGAGCGACCGCAGCGGGATTCACCCCGCCCAGCTCCGCCAGCCAGGTCTTGAACTCCAGACGCGAAAACAGTTCGCGTAACCGCGCGTGGTCCGGCGCCGTACGCTTTAAACCTGTGGGGGCGAGCGGCAATTCCACGTCCGACTTGATGGTGGCGAGTTGGCGCGCGAGCGGCAGATTCCCCAGCGCTGCGCGCAAGCGTTCGCCCGCCTTGCCGGCCACGTCGCCAGCGTGCGCCACCAGCGCATCGAGCGAGCCGTATTCCTGCAGCCATTTGGCGGCGGTCTTGGGGCCGACTCCGGGAACACCGGGGATGTTGTCCGAGGTATCGCCCACGAGCGCCAGGTAATCCACGATCTGTTCCGGCGTGACACCGAACTTCGCCACCACGCCATCGTGGTCGTAGATGGCGTCCTTCATCGTATCCACCAACCGGACGTGCCGGTCCACGAGTTGCGCCAGATCCTTGTCGCCGGTGGCAATCACCGTGTCGCGCCCTTCCGCGGCGGCGGCGCGCGCGAGCGTGCCGATGACGTCATCGGCTTCGACCCCCGGTATTTGTATGAGCGGCAAACCGAGCGCCCGGATGATGTCATGGATCGGCTCGATCTGGGTCGAAAGCTCATCCGGCATCGGTGGCCGGTGCGCCTTGTACTCGGGATAAATGTCGTCGCGGAAAGTCTTGCCCTTGGCGTCAAATACAACCGCCATGTAATCGGGATCGTAGTCCGCGAGCAGCCGGCGCAGCATATTGACCACACCATATACCGCACCGGTCGGTTCGCCGTGCGAGTTCGCCAGCGCGGGCATGGCGTGAAACGCGCGGTACAGATAAGATGAGCCGTCCACGAGGACCAGTGGTCCGCGCTCTTGCTTCTCTCCCGCCGCCTTTGCCGGGGTGTTTTTCTTCCGATGTGCGGTTTTCGGGCTCATGCGGCGGGTGTGCCGCCCGGAATCCGGACGTTTGCGTCCCTGGCTCCGTAACCGGCGCATCCTTGCGCCACTTCTGTGCTAATAATCATATATGATTGACAGCAATCCCATTGACAGAAACGCACCGTCGGCAAAACCCAACGGACCGGACTCCCATTCCCGGATCGAAATTGCCTCATCGGGTACGATGTCGCGGGAGTCATGGAAAATTTTCCAGATCATGGCCGAGTTTGTCGCCGGATTCGAGCATCTTTCACAGATCCAGCCTTCGGTCAGCATCTTCGGCTCGTCGCGCACCAAGCCGGGTCATCCTTATTATGCCCTGACCGAGGAGATTGCGCGCAAACTTTCCGACGCCGGTTTTTCTGTGGTCAGCGGCGGTGGCCCGGGCCTGATGGAAGCGGCCAACAAGGGTGCTTACGCCGGTAAATCTCCAAGTGTCGGCCTGAACATCCACCTGCCTCACGAGCAGCACGCCAATCCGTACCAGAATATCGCACTGACATTCCAGCATTTTTTCGCGCGCAAAGTGATGTTCGTCAAATACGCCAAGGCCTACGTCTGCATGCCCGGTGGTTTCGGAACACTCGATGAGCTGGTCGAGGCGCTCACGTTGATCCAGACCGGCAAAAGTACCCGCATGCCCATTATTCTGGTGCACGCGCCGTTCTGGGCCGGCCTCGTCGACTGGTTCAAGAAAATCCTGGTAGCGGAAGGGGCGATTGACAACAGCGATCTCGATCTGTTCAGCGTGGTGAACAGCGCCGATGAAGTACTGGAGGTGATCTTCCGGTATTATGAAGAATCGGGGTTCGCCCCTTCGGAGGCGGAACGGGAGATCAAGCTCAATCTCTGATCCACGAACCTGTCATGCGTCCCTACTTTATTTTTTTTCTTGTCCTGCTGATAGCGCCGGCGACGCTGGCGGAGAATTCGACCCGTGGCACCGGTAACAGAACGACAGCGGATGCACCGCCGCCTCCGCCACCTGAAACATACGATCCCCCGAGTGTGCCCGATCTCCCGGGCGCGGAATATCCCGAGCCGGAAGTAACCATCACCACCAAGGGTACCGAGATACATGAGGAGTATCGAGTCAACGGGAGGCTTTACATGATTAAGGTGATACCGGCCAAAGGCAAGCCGTACTACCTCATTGATCATGAGGGCAGCGGGCAATTTCGCCGCAGCGATTTCGAGCCCCGGATCGCTATTCCCATGTGGGTGATCAAGCGCTTCTGATGCCATCATCCGAGAAAAAAAGACGTCGGAAAAAAAGAATAAGATATTCATATTTAACGCCGCGCACGGAGATTAAGGCGTGAACGAGAATCCGCTTCCAGCCTCCCCCCCCGGACAAAACACATCGGACCAAATCAGGCTGGGATTGAGCTGGATAGCCGAAGGCTGGCAACTGGTTCGGAATCAACAATCCATATGGTTGCGCATGAGCGCGGTTTATCTGGCGTTCGCCTTACTGCTGAAACTGATTCCGTTCATGGGTGACCTGCTGCTGATCCTCATCACACCGGTGCTGCTGGCCGGGGTCATCTGGGGTGCCGCGCAGGGCAATTACACCCCGGCGGAATTAGCGCCGACCGGTGGGCGTTTCTTGGTACCGGTGCTGTTCCAAATTTTCATCGCCCAGCCGGCGCAGGAACTCATGCGTATCTTCAACGAGGAAGAAAAGGTATTTGGCGCCGTGCTGCTTGGCATTATCTCCCTGGGACTGGTGATGCTGGTCCGGATCGTAGGTTACCTGCTCATCGGCGGTTCGATGTTGACGGGATTGTCGGCGACCCAGTTTGGAGTACCGCAGATCACCACGTTGGTCGGCATGTTGGTGGTAATTCTGGTGTACGTGGCGCTGGCAATGGGTCTGCTTTTCAGCGTACCACTCACGGTACTGGGCAACCGGCAGCCGCTGGCCGCGATTTCAGAAAGTTTTTCCACCTTCCGCCACAATGCCGTTCCGCTATTCACGCTGTCGCTGCCGTTCGTGATTCTCTACTTCGTCATCTGGGCCAGCTTCATCAAACATACTTCACTGGGTATTGTGCTGGTGATATCCGCGGGTTTACTCGCGTTGCCGCTGTTTGTCGCATCGGTTTATTGCAGTTTTTTGTCGCTGTTCCCGCTGAATCACCCGCATCAATCGGACACAGGTTCCTAGCATTTTACGCTGGCCTAAAACGCGCCATCCCGGTTTATAATCGGACCATGCGCATGAAGGTCTATCAGGGTGAGGCGCTGGCTTCCTACGGGTTTGGACACGGGCATCCTTTCGGCCCGGACCGGCTTGCGGCCTTTTGGAAAGAAATCGTCAAGCAAGGTCTCGATCGGGAGGTGGATACCGGGGTGCCGACCTCATCGCCGCGAGAAGACATCGCGCTGTTTCACACTGAGAAGTACATCGCGCGCGTCCACCAGCAATCCGAAAGCGGCGAGGGCTACCTCGATTTTGGCGACACCCCGGCGTTTCCGGGCGTCTACGAAGCGGCCTCGGTCGTGGTCGGATCGGTGCTTGACGGAATAAACGGTATGATGGATGGCCGGTGCCCGCGCGTGTTCGTGCCGATCGGCGGCTTGCATCATGCCCGCCGTGACGGCGCCGCGGGTTTTTGCGTCTTTAACGACATCGGCGTGCTGATCGAGGCGCTGCGACGGCGGCACGGTATTCGGCGCGTGGCGTACGTGGACATCGACGCGCACCACGGCGACGGCGTCTTTTACGCCTTCGAGGACGATCCCGACCTGATCTTCGCCGACATGCACGAGGACGGACGCTATCTCTATCCCGGTACCGGCAGTGCGCACGAAACCGGAAAAGGCAAAGCCAAGGGGACTAAGCTGAATATTCCGCTCGCACCCGGCGCCGACGATGCGGCGTTTCATCGCGAGTGGCCCCGGGTCGAGGAATTCGTCCGCGCCGGACGGCCGGAATTCATTATTCTCCAGGCCGGTGCCGACAGCATCGCCGGCGACCCGATCACGCATTTGCATTTAACGCCCGCGGCCCATGCGCATGCCGCCGCGCGCCTGTGTGCCCTCGCCGATGAATTCTGCAATGGCCGGATGATCGGCCTCGGCGGCGGTGGTTACAACCGCGCGAACCTGGCGGCGGCGTGGTCGGGTGTCGTGCGGGCCATGGCGTCGTCTTAGCAACAGCCCTCATTTTCAGAAAATGTAATCGTGATCGTCCGTGTCCTGCTAACTCTTGCAGGACGATAGTCTCGTGCACATCAAGCCAAGCGCGGTCAACTCAGCGCTGCGGAATACGGTTATTTATTGGCGGCACGGCGAGGGAAAAAATCGCTGCGGATCGCGCTGGTACAGCGAGGTACTACTGCATCTTGCGCGCGACCACCAGGTTGCGGCCGCCCTGCTTGGCGTCGTACAAGGCCTTGTCGGCGAGCGAGACCAGTTTTTCAAGATCATCGCCCGGCTTGAATTGGGTCATGCCGATGCTGATTGTCAGATGAATCTTCTTGGAGCCGAGGTCAAATTCCCATTTACCCACCGACGCGCGGATGCGCTCCGCAATTTTGCGACCTTGCGCAAGCTTCGTGTGCGGCATAATGATCAGAAATTCCTCGCCCCCGTAACGACCTACCTTGTCCGGCATGCGCAGGACTTCTGTGAAAATGGCGGTGACCTCGCGCAGCACGCGGTCGCCGGCTTTGTGTCCGTGGGTATCGTTGATTTCCTTGAAGTGATCGATATCCGCCATGGCGACGATCAGCGGCGTGCGGTAGCGCTCGGCTTGCGCCATGGCATCCAGCAGCCCGACCGTGATGCCACGGCGGTTCATGAGATGCGTGAGCGGATCGGTGATCGCCACGCGGCTCATTTCCTGGGCTTCGATCTCGGCTTCGAGACGCTTGTCGTATTCGCGGCGGATGGGAGTCAGCACCACCCAGTAAATCGGCGGCGCGATCACTATGGCCAGCAGCAAGGCATCGAAAAGAATGGTTGCGGGAGACGCCAGATCAAAACCGAGAGCGGCCAGGCCCCGCATGATGAGAAACTCAGCGGCAAAAGTGATCGCTACAATGGCCACCATGGCCTTCGCAGCCTTGCCTGCTTCGCCCCTCATCTCCATCGAGCTATGACCCCGTCGATCTTCGGTAAGGCCTGTTATAAGCGGTTCTTCTTTCCCCTAACTATAGACCATGGGGGCCGGTTGCAAGCGGGTCACAGCGGCTGCAAATTGGCATAACCGATGACCAGCCATTTTGTCCCCACGGCCTCGAAGTTAACCTGCACCCGGGCATGCGGTCCGTGACCCTCGTAGCGCAACACGATTCCGTCGCCGAACGTTCCGTGACGCACCCGGGTGCCAAGACGCATGGCCTCGGCCGGGGGTTCCTGGGCCGGAAGGCCGGTCGCCAACACGGCGGGGGTGTAATCCGGACGCGCCGGATTGGCTCGAATCTCCTGTATCAGATTTTCGGGAATTTCGCCCAGAAAACGTGAGGGACTGGTGTAGTGCTCCTTGCCGTGCAGCCGCCGCAGCTCGGCCTGGGTCAGCACCAGCTGCTGGCGCGCCCGGGTCATGCCGACGTAACACAGCCGCCGCTCCTCCTCGAGCCGGGTGGGATCGTCGAGCGAGTGCTGGTGCGGAAACAAGCCCTCTTCCAGCCCGGTCAGGAACACCAACGGGAATTCCAGCCCCTTGGCCGAGTGCAGGCTCATGAGCTGCACGCAGTCCTCCCATTCCTCGGCCTGGCCCTCGCCGGCCTCCAGCACCGCGTGGGCCAAAAACGAGGACAGGGGATCGAGGCCTTCGGCCTCGTCGTGCTCATACCCACGGGCGGCGTTGATGAGTTCCTCCAGGTTTTCCACGCGCGATTCGGCCTTTTCGCCTTTCTCCTTCTTGAAATGCTCGATCAGGCCGCTGCCGGCGAGCAGGTGCTCGACAGCCTCGCTGAGGGCAAGCCCGGCGGTGTCAGCGGTCATCCGGTCGATCAATTGCAGGAAGCCGTGCAGCGCCGCGCGCGCGCGCGCCGGCAACACCGTGTCGGGAAGCAGTTTTTGCGCTGCCTGCCACATCGAGATTTTTTCCCCGCGGGCCCGTTCGCGCACGGCGTCAACCGTTTTGGCACCGATCCCGCGCGTCGGCAGGTTCACGACCCGCTCGAACGAGGGATCGTCGTGGCGGCTCGCGATCAGGCGCAGGTAGGCGAGTGCGTCCTTGATCTCGGCACGCTCGAAAAACCGCAGCCCCCCGTATACCCGGTAAGGGATGCCCTCGTTGATCAGGCGTTCTTCGAACAGGCGCGACTGGGCGTTGGAGCGGTACAGCACCGCGCACTCGGCGCGTGCCTGCCCGCGCGCCACCCAGTCCTGGATGCGGCCGATCACGAAACGCGCCTCGTCGAAATCGGTATAGCCGGTATAGAGCTGGATCGGTTCGCCGTCGTCACCCGCGGTCCACAGGTTCTTGCCGAGACGGCCGGCGTTGTGACCGATGACCGCATTCGCGGCCTTGAGGATGGTGCCGGTCGAGCGGTAATTCTGCTCCAGGCGGATGACACGCGTACCGGGAAAATCACTGTCGAATTTCAAAATATTTTCCACTCTCGCGCCGCGCCAGCCGTAAATGGACTGATCGTCGTCACCGACCACGAACAGGTTGCGTTCGGGCCCGACAAACTGCCGCAGCCAGGCGTATTGGATGCGATTGGTATCCTGGAATTCGTCCACCAGCACATGGCGGAAGCGAGCCTGATAGTGATCGCGCATGGCCGGGTTGTCGCGCAGCATTTCATAGGCGCGCAGCAGCAACTCGGCGAAATCCACCAGTCCGGAACGCTGACAGGTTTCCTCGTAGGCGACGTACACGCGCCGCAGCTCGCGCTGGGTCGGGTCATTGGCTTCGCCAATGTCTTTCGGGCGGCGACCCTCTTCCTTGTGGCCGTTGATGAACCACATGGCCTGCTTGGGCGGCCAGTAGGCCTCATCCATATTGAGGCTTTTCAGCACTCGCTTGATTAGCCGAAGTTGGTCCTCACTATCAATAATCTGAAACGTTTGCGGTAGATTTGCCTCACGCCAGTGCAAACGCAGCAGACGGTGCGACAGTCCGTGGAAGGTTCCGATCCACATGCCCCCGACCGGCGAATGGAGCATGGACTCGATGCGCCCACGCATCTCGTGGGCCGCCTTGTTGGTGAAAGTCACCGCGAGGATGGAATGCGGCGACACGCCTTCGACCCCGACGAGCCAGGCCACGCGGTGCGTCAGCACCCGTGTCTTACCGCTGCCGGCACCGGCCAGGACCAGCAGCGGCCCCGGCGGGGCGCCCACGGCCTCGCGCTGCACGTCATTGAGATCGGCTAACAGGGGGGACACATCCATGGCGGGATTTTATCAGAGCGGCGGCGACGCGCGGTGAAAGCAAACTGCGCGCCGGCCAATCGCAGTTGCGTTAATTACCGGCGTGAGTTGTTCTGGCTTTTGGTGCGTCCGGTCTTTCCGCCGGCGCCAGTGGCGCGAACCAAAGGAGCCGGATGTACTGCGCCTGAGTCAGGCCAAGCAGTAATTTTTTCAGTTCCTCGAACGGAAATTTAGGAAACGCGGCGTGTAACTCGCCGCCGGTAAAGACCCCGCTGCGACCGTCGATCCACTGGAAAATAGCCAGGGCTTCGGGCGATATTTCCATGCGCGCGGAGTACTGGCTGTTTGGGGTGAACGGATCGAGGCGGATACGGATCTCCCGGGTGCCCCTCGGTGACGGGTTGTCGCTGACCTCGAGCAGTGTATTGGGTGTCTTTTGAAATCGGCTTACCGCGGTAATGCGCCGCAATCTGTCGGTCATGGGATGCATGGCTTGGATCAGGTCATCCGGCGACAGTGATGCCAGCTGTCCCGGCAACCGGGAAAGCAATTGCGCGGCCCGGCGGCGCGCAGCCTCCTGCATCGAACCGTCGGCGCGCGCCCCGTACAGAGGCAGGCGCCAATCGCTGTCCTGCAGCAGCAGCCAGTTCAGTTGATCCAGCAGGATATCCGCCGCTGGAGGCGGGTTGATCATGATGCTGAGCGAGAGCGAGGGTGTGCCGGCCTCGGTGTAATGCCAGGTGCCGCGCGGGAGGAACAATACCGTGCCGGGCTGCATCTCGGCGGTTTCGAACGTCACGTCTTTGTTATCCGGAAAACCGTTTGGTGTCTGCGGAAACAGCTCGTCAAACGGCCGGCCGCCGGGCACGTATTGCGTGCCATAGGGATTCGGGATCTCGCGCATGGGCGCATAATGAAACCGTTTGGTGCCGTGCAGCTGGATCGATATCAGGTCCTGCGCGTCATAATGACACCCAAGCCCATCCGTCTTCGGCGAGGCAAACGCGCTAAGACACAGCGCGCCCTCGTTCAAACCCAGTTCGATCTCGAGCGCCTGCAGCAATTCCCGGGTACCGGGAACATAAGGAACGATATCCTCGAACTGCAGCGTGAGGTCCATTCCATAGAGGATCGCGGGTTCGATGCGATCGATCTGCACCATGCGCTCGCTCTTGCGCCCGTGGGTAAAGCGCAGACTGCCACGGTAACACCGCGCCAGCGCTTCCATGCTGGCCAGTTCTTTCGCACGCAGGGGCGGGGGCAGCCGGGCCGCATCGCCGTGCACCACGAAGGCCCGCTGCGGCCAGTAGCGGGCCAGAAACTCATCGGCGCCGCCGGGCGTAAATAATCCCTTGAGAATCGGATTGACTGTACTTGGCATATTCGCCTCCAAAATTCGTCCCTGGGCAGGGAGTATAAAATTATTTGACCGTAGCGGGATACCCCGGTTGGCCGAGCGGTGCCGTGGCGACGTGTGTCATGAGATCTCGGTTCAATTGTGCCGCGCCATGGGGTATTGTCCACCCGGAAAAGGGTCGTAAAAAAACGTGCGGATTGGGTCAGGAATAACCCGGCCTCGCCATTCCGTTCCCGGGAGATGACTTGCCAGTCAGACTGTTGACACCAAGGTTCCGTCTTCGCGCCATCCGCGCGATTACGCTATTCGCGCTATTGTGCGTCGCCATCGACGTCACCGCCGCGTCGCGCGTGGTGCGCGATCTACCCTATGTGTTTTCGGTTACAGATCCTGCGGCGCGTAATTACCAGTCGCTTGATCTTGTGATTCCACCGACCGCGCGGCCGCCGCTCGTGGTCTTTGTTCACGGCGGGTTTTGGACCGAACCGGGCAGACAGTGGGAGGTCGGCCCGCGGATTGCCCAGGCATTGGTGGATGACGGTGCGGCGGTCGCGCTGGTGCGGTATCGGCTTGCTCCCAAAGTCCGTCATCCGGCCCACGCACGGGACGTGGCCGCGGCGCTCGCATTCCTGAAACGATCCGCCAGTCTTTACGGATACGATCCCGAACGGATTTATGTGCTCGGACATTCCTCCGGAGCCACGATTGCGGCCCAGCTCGCGCTCAATCCGGTTCACTTCAAGGGTTACGGGCTCACTGCGGCGGATGTGGCCGGCTTCATTTTGCTGAGCGGAATCTACGACCTGGGTCCGCAAGGACCGCTTAACCCCAAGCAAAGAAATTTATTGGCACCGATCTTCGGAGCCGACGAGTCCGCGTTCCGGGTTGCTTCGCCGGTCGCTCACGTGCGCCCCGGGTCGCCGCTGTTAGTGCTCTCGGCGGAGAACGATTTGCCGGGTTTTTCCGTGGACGCGCGCCGGTTTGCCCGCGCCCTGCGGGCCGCTGGGCACAAGGCCGTGGATGAAATCGTCATTCCCAAACAGAACCACCTGACGTTGGCGGATTTCACCCAGCGCCGGAATCTGGCGGTCGAGGTCATCGAGGATTTTCTGAAGCTCAAACCCATGCCGCCGGCGATGGCCGAGGTAGTGGCGGCGCGCCGCTTCTGGCAGGAACCGCCATTTTCCACGGAGCCGTTCTGGAACGCCGGGGTAGCGGTACGCACGTTTCCGGTCGACACCCGACTGCGCTCCGCCATCCAGGGTGTGTATGGCGACAATTCCTATGACCCGCGCTCCTACCCGATGAAGCAGTATCACGCGCTCGATCTGCTGGCGTATCTCGACAGCCGGCCGCGGGAAAAAGTCGGGGCGGGGGAATACTTGATCGTTACCAACGTGCGCGGCGAGCAGTTGTACTGGAAGCGATCGGTCATCGCACCCTATCGCCCGGTGCTCGTCATCGGCGTTGACGACGAACGCGACCTGTTTCGGTTGACCACGTTCTATAAAAATCACCTGGAATATTCCTGGAAGCCGGAACGGCCGCCGCTCATGGTGCGCTCGCTCGGAGGTTTTATCCATTTTCTCAAGCAACCGCCGGAGTCGCTCCGCCCGCCCACCCAGGCCATGTACGCGCTGACACCGGACAGTTTCCGGCTCGCGGCCATCGATCCGCTGGCGGACGTGGGCGAATTGCCCTGGGACGTGCGTGAGGTCATGGAATACCGCAATGCCTGCTTTTCATGTCATGCGTTCCGCGGCATCGGTGCCCGCGCCGGCCATGTCACGGCTGCGAGAGGTGAAATTCATGGCGGATTTGGCTTGCCGCTGGAGAGTTATCCACCCGAAGTATGGCGTCGCTTTATCTTCGATCACGAAACCTCGGCGCGGATAATCAACGTGCGGCCAAACGCGGTAAAAGGACCGGTCGCGGAGAAACTCTACGATTTGGTGGTGGAGGAACGCAGAAAACTTCCGGGATCCGGAAAATAAATCCGCGCCAGAAAAAAATCGGCCGTCTGGCAAGGCTTGTTATTCAAATATTACTGATGGGAATACGAATATCGCCGCGTGATGGTCGCGCGCACGGCGCGCGTTTCAAACCACCTCGGTTTCGAATTCGACCGTTTTGGCCACCGATTCGGAGCCACCGGTGCGGTGGTCCGATTTTGACGCGGCCGGATCAGGGGTAAAAGGCGCCAGGCCCAGCGTCCCGGTCCCGAGAATCAGGCGGACAAGCTCGCAATTATCCCGGATGTGCATGATTTCAGCGGGCAAAACCAGGTTGTTGTGCGAGGCCAGATGGCGGATGGAGTTGAGGTAATCCAGCTTCTGCAGCAGGACCATGCGGATTTGATTGTCCGCCACAAATTCCTCGTTGGCGTCAATGATCCGCTTCAGATCGCTCAGGTGGGCGAATTCCAGATCGCCGCGAAGGGGATCGATCACATAGCTGTGATGGCGCAATTTTTCATGTTCGATACGGTCCCGGACATGAGTCGGCAAATGGGAAACAAAATTAGCACCGTATTTATCCTGCAACTTCTGGTGGAGGAAAAAACGCAGGCGGTTTTCCGCGTCGTAGATCTGGGCGTAAACATCGAGCATCGCCGGGAGTTCCGACCGGATGCGCTCGTCGATGGTGAAACTGAACGAGACGGCGGTTTGCTTGGAACCGATCGCAAAATATTCACGTTCCGTAACCTTGAAAACCTTGCCCGTCAATCGTCCCGCCCCCAGATGATGAAAATACTCAAACGCCTCTCGGATCGGCCAGTTAACGGAGTCCGAGAGAATCCGACCGCCGGGGACTTTGCCGAATGTTTCCAGGTCCACGGTGTCGGAGGAGAAGACCTCGCAATGCAGCTTGACTTGCTGTTGAATTTTCGTGATCAGCGTTTCTGACAGAGGAAGCTTGCGTACAGCTGCCATGGATTAATTCTCCTGATCCCGGGCTGGTTACTACGCAACCACAACGGCACGAGGCTGCCGACTTCTCTTTCAGCTGCGCAACTTACATCCTCCGTGTGGATTTGTACAGCATGAATTCGCGAATGGCCCTCGCAGACCGGTGTCGAGGTCCGCGGGACTAAACACAAACCCAGATGGAAAATACTTTCGCCCCCATACGGCGAGGGTGGTTTTTTATTGCCTCTTGTGCTTCCTGCTCCACCCGTTGTTGATCCTCCGAACCAGGCGTAGCATAGACCCGTCCCTTAGCATCCCCCTTTACCAGGTACGAGGAGGCTCACATGTGCTATGAATTCGAACGGCTTTATTGGCAGAAGCGCGCCGAGGAGTTTCGCCAGGAGATCGAGCAGGCCGAGGAAAAGAAAAAACAGGCCGGAAACGTAGCCCCGGCCAAGCCAGCGGCGCCGGAATCCAACATTACGCTACCGGAGCCGGTTCCCGCCTGAAAATCAAAACGATTCCCACTGACAACAGTGCCGAGAATAAAGGTGATTAATCAAACGTTTTCTCGCTGTAAGAATCTTTAACAACAGTGCGAATACCGGTGAATATGCTTGCTAACCACTTTATGCACCCCAGAGGCACCATGCGCCACCCCTTGCAGCCCTTTACAAGCATGAGGGCTATATCCCTTCGAGCAAAAATGTGTCCTCTCTTTGCGGCCTCTTCGTACAACTCAAAAGCCTTATCTCGATTTTTTTCAAATCCTATACCTGCACGATACATGTTTCCCAACTGATAGTACGCCGCGGAGTAGCCTAGCGTAGCGGCATTTTGATAGCTGTGTATTGCCGATGAATATTTTCCTAAGCGGTGATCTATAACCCCTAATGAGTACAGTGCATCCGCATTGCCAGAATTGGCAGCCCGACCGAGCCATCTTTTTGCAGCCTCGAGATCTTGCGTTACGCCTCGCACTCCTTTCGCATAAAGCCGGCCCACAAATATCTGGCACTCGATGTTTCCCGCTTCGGCAAGAGGCAAATACAGTTTGAGGGCCTCCTGCAATTTACCTTTTTCATACAACCGCTTCGCCTCAGTAAGCTTTGCAATTTCATTCTGATTCGAGTTCATCATGGGCAACCTGAACGATCTTGTTCTGGCTCGGTTGACAGTGGCGGAAAGATCATACGCGGATCTTGACTGCCGGGCGATTTGGGTGGTTCTGATATCCCCTTGCTAGGCGGTAGAGTCGGTTTTGGCCGCTCGATAGTTTTTTCAATTGCCGGTGGCCGAGACAACGGATCTTTTGGTGGCTTAGGTGCTCTACCACCGAAAAATAGTCTGGCGACAAGGATTAGAACTCTACCGATTTGTGTAACAACTGGCCCAAGAATGACTTCACCAGTTGGATCAATTAAATTCACCGGATCACCAAGCACATAGCCATACAGATTCACATCTCCACCAGAGAATCTGATTGGATCCTTCGCCGTCCAGCGCCCCGCCTCCGGGTCATAATCCCTCACCCCGAACCTGACGAGTTTCGTATCCCGGTCGTAAAGCCCGCCCGCGAACCCGAAGGGCTGGAAGCCGGGGTTCGTGTCGGTGAGGACATTGCCCCATTCATCGTAGTCGATTCTCTGGGCAATGGTGCCATCCGCGGTGTTGACGATGAGCCGCGGGGAGCCCAGGTGATCGCTGATGAGGCGGTAGATGTCACCACCCTTGATTATATAATCCGGCACATTCAGTCGGCTGCCGTAAACGAAACGGGCCACCACGTTGCCGGCGCCGTCGAGTCCGGCGACGGGGTTCAGCTGGTTTTTGTATAACCATGCCTGGTTCAAGATACCGTTTACTTTCTTGCCTATGCGGCGGTTTCTGCCATCGATGACATACTCAATCGCCGTACCACCCGGTAAGGCAACGGAACGCAGATTTCCGACTACGTCATAAACAAAATTGGTCGTCTGGCCGTTGAATGTCTTGCTTTTCAGTTCGCCGTTGTCGGTGTAGGCATAGCTGGTGCTGCCGTACGACAGTAGCCGATCCTGATCATCGTAGCTCGCGATGACGTTGCCGGTAGCACCTGTCTTGCCGACGCGGTCGCGGGGCCGCCGGGAAAAGCGTGGTTTTCGGGCTGCTGGAGCGGGACGGACGGGTCTACACCAAGGTCGTGGAATCGGTTTCGGCGGAGGAGTTGATGCGTCACATCAAAACCAAAACGCGCAAGGGCTCGGTGTACTACACCGACGCCTTCCGGGGCTACCAGTCGCTCAAGCGTTACGGGAAGCATCACACCGTCAGCCACAGCCGTACCCTGGTGGACAAGCGCACCCGGAACCATATCAACGGCATCGAAGGCTTCTGGAGCTATGCCAAGCATATCCGGTATAACTACCGGGGCGTGTCCAAGTATCATTTTCCGATGCACCTGAAGGAGATCGAGTATCGCTTCAACCATCGGAGAGAGAATCTGTTCAAACGTTTCATCCAGGTCTATTTTGGTTACGTTTCGCCCCAATTACCTTAATTAATTTCCTTCGACTTTCGACTTTTTTATAGCACCGAGAGATTCCATTATTTTTTGGTAGGCATCCACGATTCGCGCAAACTGGACTTCAAGTGGGGGTTCTGTAGCTTCTGGGCCGATTATATATCTGAAGATAACATCTGAGCTTCCCCCCGAATTTCACCTTCCAACGGTAAGCGGCTAGCATACATAATCGCAACCGGAGGAAAAAGATGTTCAAGATACCGAAGCAGGAATACACGGCTGAGTTCAAAGCGCTGTCCGTGAAGCGGGTCCAAGGCGGCGAAGGGATTGCCAAGGTGGCGCGGGAACTGGGGCTCGTCGAGCAGACCCTGCGCAACTGGGTTAAGGCCGCGAAGGCGGGCAAACTTAATCCGCCCGGGACCAAGCCGGTCACGCCGGAGCAGATGGAACTGTCGCGGGTGAGGGCCGAGCTGGCGCGGCTCAAGATGGAGAACGAGATCCTAAAAAAAGCGACGGCGTACTTCGCCAAGGATGTGCTGTGAAGTACGCCTGGATCGACACGGCGCGACGGGGCTATCCGCTGCCCGTGCTGTGCAACACGCTGGCCGTGAGTATCAGCGGCTACCGGGCCTGGAAGCGGGGCGGACAGTCTCGTCGCCACCGTCTGACGGATGCGCAACTGCTGGAATTGATCCGGGCCATCACGTTCAGTTCAAGGGCGCCTACGGCAGCCCGAGAATGGTCGACGAGCTGCGTGGCCGTGGGTTCCCGGCGAGCAAGACACGGGTGGAGCGGCTGATGCGCGAGAACGGTATCCGGGCGCGCCACAAGCGTCGCTACAAGGCCACCACGGATTCCAAACACGGTCTGCCGGTGGCGGACAATCTTCTCAACCGCCACTTCTCGCCGGAGGCACCCAATCAAGTCTGGACCGCCGACCTGACCTACATCTGGACCGACGAAGGCTGGCTGTACCTGGCGGTGGTGCTCGACCTGTTCAACCGCGAGATCGTCGGCTGGTCGATTAAATCCAGAATGACGGCGGACATCGTAGTCGAAGCGCTGACCATGGCCTGGTTCCGCCGTAAGCCGGCGCCCGGACTCCTTCATCACTCGGACCGGGGCAGCCAGTACGCGAGCGGTGTGTTTCAGGAAAAGCTCGCCGAGTACGGCATGGTCTGCTCGATGAGCCGCAAGGGCAACTGCTGGGACAACGCCGTTGTGGAATCGTTCTTCAGTAGTCTTAAGAAAGAGCGAATCAAGAAACAAATCTACCGAACCCGTGCGCTCGCGCACCGTGATATCGCTGATTACATCGAGGCGTTCTATAATCCGACACGCCGCCACAGTCACCTAAACGGCGTCAGTCCCGATGTCTTCGAAGGTGCGTCGGTAGATGTTTGAGGTGTCCGTTGGAAGGTGGGAAGTCCGGTGTCGGGTAAATACCAAACTTATACATCCCTAGCTCATCGATCATGTGCATTCAACTCAGTTGCATTTAACTCAGCGTAAAACGCTAATTGGATAATAAAAGGCATTAGGCGGAGCATTTTTTATTACGTCCTCCAATTTTCCGTCGGTAAGCAAATTCGTGGGGGCCAATGTCTCATAACCATAATCCGCCGCCGAAGGATGCGAAATGGCGTAATTACCCCGACTATCGACCATGCCCGACCCAGGACTCTGTAGGAACCAGCCGAAATTGGATAAGCCATACCTGCGTGTGATAAAAGGACTGGGGACTGAGCCGCAATTCAATTCTCTCTCTATTCGATAAGGAGAAGTGCTTGACGTATAAGGTGGCCATGCATGGCTGTACAAGGAAATCTTCGATGACATCAAATCCGATACAATCTCATTGCCTTCATCAGCATTTTCTGCATAGTTTATGACGCCACCGGCGATATCTTCCCGGCTATGGACATTAACGAAATAGTATGAATAGAGGTTATAACGCAAATCCACGAGATAACTGATTTCCTTCTGGTGCGTCGCACGATCGATGCTACGCTTGTAATAATTATTCGATGGCTCGGGGCCGGTACCCCACGACACATTATCTGTTCGCCCGTCCGAGAACGTGGCGATAACCTTTCCGTCCTTCCATAACAAATCTTCTTTGTAAGGCGTTCCGCTCAGCTGTGTCGTGCCCGTCACCACGTCTTTCGAGTGGCCTTCATCCGGCTCATGGTTGTGCGCCACTTTCACCGTCGTGGTTTTGGTGCTGTTACCGGTGACGCGAATCTTGGCGAGAACTTCGTTCCCGTCGTCATAATCCACGGCAATAATGTATTCGCCACTGCTGCTGGCGGTCGATTGGCCGGTACCCGCGCCATATTGATCGTAGTTTGTGCCGCAGGTGTAGATGCCCTCATAACCTCCGAGGTTGCCATGATTCTGGGGAGGCAAGACCAGCGCAATATCGTCGGTAATATTTATTTCAAGGCGCATTTCTTTCTGCAAGAAATCGTTGCTCGTTGTTTCCCACCAGCGGCGCATGGTCTGCGCCTTTTTGCCATCCCCACTGAAAAACCAGGGTATGTCGGCATGATGCGTGGTCCGCGACGCGCCTTGATTCAGCGAACTGGCGTCGAAGTGGCCAATCTTTTCCCAACCGTTCGGCGCGTTCACGGGATCGTAAGGCGAATCTGATCCGTTCCGGTAGGGACGTCGATAAACGACATCCTCAGCTCCCATCATACAAATGGCCACCAACCAATCCTTTCCAGCGAGATCCTTGGTTATGGCGGCGCCCAGCACATCTCCCGGGGCGTTCGCGAGGACCTTTCCGTTCTCGAAAATCGCGCGACTGAAATCACTGCGAGAAAGCCATTGGCAGCGATTAAACGGGGCGGATCGGCATGTTTCATAATCCGGAAAATAACGCATCTTGGGGCCGACCCAGGAAAGCACCTTGGTGGGTTTTGTTGTTCCCGTGGGATCGGCGGGATCGGCTTCATATCTCCCTTTCCAATCGATATTACCCGCCACCAATCCGGAATCCGGAGCCAACTTCCATCCCGTGGAAGTTCTGAAAATCATCCGCGGGCCGCTAATTCCATCGGCGGGAACATAGTTGTTAGGCGTTACCAGAAAACCGGATACAGGCCGAAAGGTCGTTGCCACCACGGCATCGTCTTCATTACCCAGTCGGCCGCGATACACCAAGCGATATTGGAGGTCTTGGTAGATTCGGGGCCTGGCCGGATCAACAAAGGGAACCTCCATCGTAAAGGAATAGACGTTCCGGGAAGTCTCGCCCGGGGCGATGTTGTCGTCGTTGGCGCTGTTATTAGGATCGGTCACCAGCGGGATCGGATTCGACGTGACATGGCGGGTCACGTTCTGCTCGTCCTTGTATTCATAGGTGACGGTCAACGTGCTCGGGTCCCCCGAGCGGGTTTGGGCATGGAGCGACTCGTCTCGCCATTCGGGTTGGAGGTCGGGATCCAGGGTGTTCCGGAGTTTGAGCGCAATGCCGTGGTCGGCGAAATGGGCGTCTTCGGCTTCGATTCGTCCCCGAAAGAAGTAGTCGATGAGGCCGGCGCTGTAGGCCACGGCGCGGGGGATTAAGAGGTTGGCCTGGGCGTCGTAGTTGAAGCGGTTGAGGCTATAGGATGGCGGGGTGTTAACGAGCCAGAAATCGAACAGGCCTTCGGTGGTCATGCGGATGTTGTCCGGGCCGCCGCGTAAGAAATGGATTCGCTCGCGCGGGAGGTGCGGGAGCAGTCCTTGCGCCGACTCCGGGGTATAGGCGGCCGCATTGTTATCCGGCAGGCGATAGGCGTTTGCGCCTAAGTTCGTGCCGGCGGTGAAAAAGCCGCGGTTGCTGTAGTCGGCAAGGCCAAGACCGGGGGTTTGGTCGCTGCCGGGGCTTGTGCTCCAGTAGTCGCTGTAGCGGGTGAAGCGAGGGAGCGAATAGCCGTCGGGGGAAGCAGTGGTTGACCCGAGGTAGTCGAGCGGGGCCGGGGTGATCGTTTGACCGTCGACGGTGTGGCTTTGGGCGCCGGTGGCGCGGGCTTCGATGTACTTTTCGTAGACGCTGGTGTGGCCGGTCAGAGTCTGTGGGAACTTGCCGGCATGTTGGTCGTTGCGCGTGTGCTGCGGTTGCCCCATGTCCTGAATGAGATGCACCACATCGCCCAGGGCGCGGAAGGTGGTGGCCCAGTATTTGTCGCGGCCGGCCTTGGTCTGCGCGTGGCTGTCTTCGCTGCCATTTTGCTTCCGACCGGTCAAGGCGCGGTACATCGCTTCGCGGACATCGAAGATCGTAAAGTGATTGCGCCGGCCCGCTTCGGGGGCATGGGGCTGGGTGAAGGCATTGGCGTTGGTCGTGCCCAGGCCCCAGGCGGGAGCGGTGTGGATGTCGGAGTCGAGCAAGCCAATTCCCGTCACCGTTAACGGGCGGTTGTTGGCAGGATCAAAGAAGTGATGCAGGGGGCGGCGGAGTGTCGCGTTGGCGGGGTCGCGATCGTCTTGGGGGTTGTCTTCGCCGTAGGCGTCGTCTTCGCGGATGGCGCCGCGGAGGAGCCAGCCGGCGATGGAGAGGGGTTGGGCACCGAGTCTTTTGATTATCGTGTCTTCGAACGAATTTGATTCACGTGTTTTAACGTCGGCCCCCGATACGTCGTAGTAAATAGAGCCAAAGGGTTCTTCTGGCTTCGTCTGTAAATTGATGCCCAATTGCTTGAGGAATTCACCGTCCATCAGTATGGAGCGCTTATGAGCTTCATTGGTGATAGCTCCATGCGTAGCAAGTTCGTATGCAACTGCCGTGTTTGAAAAAACACCAAACAGCAGACCGAACGAAAGCGCCCAAACTTGTTTATTCATGGCAGGTGGTCTCGTAGGAATTCTTTAATTAACTTCTGTTCTTCGCCAGTGCTCCTGCTATCGTCTTCCGCGATCCATGCCGATGCAGTGAGTTCGCGCATAATCTGTAGCAGTCGCTTTTCTTCGTCCGTAGCCGCTAAGGGTTTACTCTCCTCATAGGTGGCCTTGTAAAGTGGATAGAGATTCCTGGCGCTGCGGCCTGCGGCGTGACAGCCTGTTGCTCTGAAATTGCGCCATAACGATTGGAACCTTTGACCCCGCGTCCCGGTGAAGGGCTTGAGCAACACAATCTCCCGCTTTTGCGAAGGCGCGGTGGGTAGCCCGTAGCCGGGTTTATAGGCGTCGATGAGGACATCTTCGGGGCGTATGTTCTTTTGCCAGTCTTCGGTGATGTCTTTTTTCCACGCCGGGAAATGGAAGTGTCCGCGCTCATCGCTGGTGGTCGTCAGGACGTGATAGCAGACGGTCTTGCCGTGGCCCCAGGACGCGAGGTGGCCTTGCCAGCGGGCGACGACGATGGCGCTGGGGATGGGTTGTTGTGTGCCTTCTTCCAGTACCTTGCCGTCTATCGCCTTTCCCGATAAGGCGCAGGCGGTCAGGGGGAGCAAGGAAACGAGGAGTGCTAGGGACGACGTCAGCTTTCGGTATTTCATGCGAGCCTCCGTGCTTGAAGTGTTTTGACCGCCTCGGTGAGCGTGGCTGGAACCGATGTAGCAGCGACGGCTGGGGCGTTTAGGGCAGCGCTGCACTCTCCGGAATGGGCATCGTTGCGCGTGTGCTGCGGCTGCCCCATGTCCTGAATGAGGTGCACCACATCACCCAGGGCGCGGAAGGCGGTGGCCCAATAGCGGTTACGTTGTTCCTTCGTTGTGGCGACGTTGTCGCCGGCTAGGTTCTTGCCCGTCAGCGCGCGGTACATCGCCTCTCTGGCATCGAACACGGTGAAGTGGTTGCGTCGACCGGTCTCAGGAGTATTGGGCTGGGTGAAGGCATTGGCGTTGGTGGTGCCCAGGCCCCAGGCGGGAGCGGTGTGGATGTCGGAGTCGAGCAAGCCAATTCCCGTCACCGTTAACGGGCGGTTGTTGGCAGGATCAAAGAAGTGATGCAGGGGGCGGCGGAGTGTCGCGTTGGCGGGGTCGCGATCGTCTTGGGGGTTGTCTTCGCCGTAGGCGTCGTCCTCGCGGATGGCGCCGCGGAGGAGCCAGCCGGGGAGGGAAAGCGGATTCACCTCTCGCGGCATCCGATCCCTGCTTTCCTCAAAATCGTTTTTCTGGCGCTCCCTTACCTCGCTACCCGACACGTCATAATAAGATTCGCCAAAGGCGTTTGGCTTGTCTTTAATACCGAGCTGCTTTAGCAGTTCGGGATCTTTGACAAGCACGGAGTGCTTGTACGCTTCGTTGGTCAAGCGGCCATGCGTCGCCAACTCGTATGCATTTGCCGAGTAGGAAACCAATACGGCAAGGAAGAAAACGAAACGTATCGTCTTCATTTAAGTTCTTTCTCCCTTCGGTGGAAGTTCTCCCACGCCTGGGTCGAACCTATTTCGAGCTTTTCGATGTCTTTTAAATGATGAAGCGCTTTGAGCTTCTCCTCTTTCGTGACGGCGATACTGCTGGCTTCCTCGTAGAGAGCCTTGTAAAGCGGGAGCAGCTTGATTTCTATTTCCTTTATGTGGCTACAACTCACCGCTGCGCGCGATAAATACTCCAACCGCTCCCCCCGGCTCCCGGTGAAGGGCTTGAGATAGACCGTCTGCCCCTGCGTATCAATGTACTCGTACCCCGGCTTGCAGGCATAGGCGCCAGGGCCGATGTTCATTTGAATAAGCGGCGCCGGGCCGACGGTGGAGGGAGCGGTCCAGGCTTTGGTGCGGTAGTGGCCGTCCTTGTTGGTGGTGGCATTCTCGACATGCACGCAGACACTGCTCGCGTGGCCAATCGTCGGAATGACCCCGCCCCAACGCACGATGACGATCGCCTCGGGAATGGGTTTGTTGGTCCCTTCCTCCAGCACCTGGCCCTCCGTAGCAGCACCATAAAGAGTGGCACAGGCGCTGAGCGGCAACACAAACGTCACCGCTGCTATAAAACGAAAAAAGAAATCAGGGAGGGTATTCTGCGAGGCATCCTTTCGATGCATCAGCCGATTCTCCAGATTCCACGATTGCCTCATTTTGCCGTAGCCTCGATCGAGGCCTGCAGTTCATCGACGGTTTTCTTGTCCTCTTCGGTCACGGCCATCTCAAGCGCTTCCTGATAGAGCGCTTGCTTGAGGGGCAACAGATTCTTGCGGCTGTCACCGGCGGCGTGGCATTCGATGATGTGGTTGATGCGCAAGAGGTAGTCCAGACGTGCCTTGCGCTCCTGCACCGAAGGCTTGAGATATTGCGTATCTCGATTTCTTCCATGCATTCTGGATTGTTGAAACCCCTGCTTGTAAACCGTCACGACCGGTTCCGCGCCTGGGCCGGGAATCTCCGACGGTGTTTGCCAGGCGGGAACGCGGTAGCGGCCTTGTGCGTCGGTGACGGCGGACTCGGTATGGAGGCAACCGGTCTGGCGGCCCAAGGAGCGATCCTGCCAGCGAACCACAACGACGGCGCCCGCGATTGCCGTGTCGGTTCCGTCTTGTAGCACGCTGCCTTCCTTGAAACTGTCCGATGCGGCATGGACGGAAGGCGCAAGGAGACACGCGAGGAATAGCACGGCTATACGATAAGACATCATGTCAGTTTTCCCCTGTGATCGGTTAGATAGGTGGCGTGCGCCACATCGTAAATCTCATTTACATCCCCTCCACCCGCCACACCCCATCCTCTCCCTTGAGGAAATAAATGAGGAAGGCGGTCGGTTGGCCGTTTTGGCTGCGCACGAGGACGTACTCGGCCATCTCCTCGCCGATAACACCTGTCTGGAGCGTGCCGAGCTGGTTGACCACGGTCGGGAGGTTCGGTTTAAGGGCGGTGAAGACGGAGCGGTATTTATCGCGCATGCCGCCGCTCACGGCATTTAAGGCGCTCTCGGTATTGCCAGCACGGAGCCGTTCCAACATGCCGGTATAAATGCCCCGTAATAGGCGATCGGTATCGGCGGTATCTTTCACAACGATGCTGAGCGTAACGGTGTACACCTTGCCAGTGGTATCGGTGATGATGAACCGCGCGTTGTACGCGCCGGGTGTGCGATACAGGAATGACAGTGCCGTGCTGGGATCGGTGGCGGTAAAGTCAATTATCCCATCGCCATCGAAATCCACTTCAATTTTCTGAATGGCAATGCCGGTCGGGTTGACGAGCTGGAAACTCGTGGCGAGCGGGGCGGCATCGCCGCTGGTATTCGCGGTGGGGAAGGCGCGAACGCGGTTATTGACGCTGTCGGCGATATAAAGCTGTCCGACGGAATCCATCGCGATGCCGGAAGGGAATGCCAGTTGCGCGTGCACCGGCAAACCCCCGTCACCTTCGCTTCCCAGCGTGCCGGTACCCGCCACGGTCGTTATGACGCCGTCCGGACCGACTCGCCGGATGCGATGGTCGTCGATGTCGGAAATGTACAAGGCACCGTCAATGCCGAGGGCGAGATTAATCGGATAGCGCATATCGGCGGCAGTTGCCGAACCGCCGTCACCGCTATAGCCGACACGGCCGGTGCCGGCGAAAGTAGTAATGATGTTTTCGGGGCTGACGCGACGAACACGCGCATTGTCCGCATCGGTAATATAGAGCGAGCCGTCCGGGTTTACCGCCACATCGGCCGGCCCGGCCAAAAGCGCCGCCGTGGCCGGCCCGCCGTCGCCGGCGAAACCATAGTCTCCGCTCCCCGCCACCGTGGTGACGATACCGTCACCGCTCACGCGGCGGATACGCTGATTGTAAAAATCGGCGATGTAGAGCGATCCGTCGGATGCCAGGGCAATCCCATTGGGCAGGGCAAACTGCGCCGCGGTGGCGGGACCGCCGTCACCCAAGTAACCGGATTCACCGGTTCCCGCGATCGTGGATATTTTTCCGGTCGCGTCGATTTTTCGGATGACGTGGAAGTCGGCGTCGGCCAGATAAAGACTGCCATCCGGGCCGATCTCTAAATCGACCGGAAATCCGATCCGGGCTTGGGTCGCGGGTCCCCCGTCTCCGGAATAGCCATAGGTACCGGTCCCCGCCACCGTGGTAATCACGCCGGCAGGGTTCACACGACGGATGCGGCTGTTATCGGCGTCGGCGATGTATAGCGAGTGATCGGGAGCGATGGCGACGGACATGGGAAATCGAAGGCGCGCTTGCACCGCCGGACCGCCGTCGCCGCCAAAGCTCGGCAATCCTGTACCCGCTACGGTCTGGATATAGGGTAAGGGATTGGTTCTGTCTACGCTAATCGCCGCGGGCCCAGTGCTGACGACGGTTATTGTCTGTCGGCCGATCTCACCGTCTGGAGTGGTGGCGACTACCGTCAATGTATTTTCACCGCGTGCGAGCGCCGCATAGGCGAAAAAGCGGTTGCCGTAAATATGAGCGACAACACCGTTAATGGTGATACCGGTGTTCGCCGGCCCCTCAAACGTACCCGTCACCAGCGTCGTATCGGCTTCGATTGTTGCGCCTGGCGTCAGGTTCGTGATGACCAGCCCATGGGAAAGCGTGAGTTGTAAACTAAGACTCGCTTCATTCCCGGCTGGGTCGCGGGCAACGAGAGCAAAGACATTGGTTCCGGGTTTAAGTACGACGGTGAAATTAAAACTGCTGCTGCCCAGGCTCAGACCGTTGCCCGCCTGATCGAGCAACATGACGTTGGCGGTAGCATCATCCACCTTGCCACTGATTGTCACCTCGGCTTGCGCGACCGTGCTTCCATTCGCCGGGCTGACAGAGAGAAACTGGGGCGGAATCGTATCGATGGTGAAATACCCGGTCAGCAGATTCGAGGGATGCCCGAACAAGTCAACCGCTTGGGCATTTATGTTGTTAATACCTTCCGGCAATCGGTCCGCCGGCACGAACAAGGCCTCGGTGGCCGAGCGGGTGAAAAGCGACCCGATGGGCGAGCCGTTGAGGTCCACACTAAGCGCCAGCGTGCGGGTGTAAACCTCCGGCAGGAGGCAGGGTATGGCGTTGCAACTGGCCCCGAGCCCCAACCGGACCGGCGGGCGGGGATTGTTGGTGAGGTCGCCGCTTTCGGGCGCCAGGAGGGTCAGTGTCGGCAGCAGCTGGAAAGGCGCCACGCCCAACGCCTCCGCGTCCTTGTCAACGGCGATGCGCGCCACAAACTCGCCGCCGCCGTCGAAACGACCGACGGCCTTCTTTCCCCCAAGCCAGACGCTGGCGCCGGCCGGCTCGAATGCTAGCGTCTGGGCCTCGCCGAGAGCGTGCGGACCAAGATCGACGGTTTTAAGGAGGTTCGCCTCGCGGTCATAGATGAACAGGAGATCTTGTTTCGTGGCGACCCAGAGATTGCCCAGCAGAGGATCGACCGCGAGCGCCAGAACCTCTGCCACGCCGGGAGTCTTGGATGGGAGCGAAACCGTGCGCGGCGGCTGATCGAGACGGTTTAATTCATACCGCACAAGCTCTGTCTTGCCGGCCACCCACAGCAGCCCACCGAGGCTGTCCACCACGAGATGGTCGGGTTCCTTGACATGGGGTTTGAGGTCCAGGCTGTGCAACACGGTCCCCTCCCGGGAGAGGTGTTGCAGACGCCGGTGACCGAGCAACCACAGGCTTTCATCCACATCGAGGGCCAGGGCCTGGATGACCTCCGGAACCGTCCAGGCCCCCAGCCGTTGCCCTTACGAATCGACATGCAGCAGGGTTTTCTGGCCGCCGACCCACAGGCTGGCGTCATAGGGATCGAGCGCCAGGTGTTTGGGATCGTCGAGCCGGTTGACCAGGTTTTTCAAATCGACTTGAAGCAGGGGCTGGCCGTTGCCGTCGAACTTGAGGAGTTGCTTTTGGACGAGCGCCCAGACGGCGGCGTCGGTGGGGTCAACCGCGAGCGCCTTGGCTTCGTGATCGAGCGAGACGCTTAAGTCGACCTCGTTGGCGCCGGGGTCAATGCGTTTGAGATTTTTGTGATCGGCCAGCCAGACCGCAGCAACCGGGTTGGAATTTTGCGCAACCGCCGGCAGCAGCAAGGCCGACAAGGCAATGAACGAAACAAAGACAGCTGTGAACCAAGCGCGCAGAACAGGTATTCGCGAAACCAAGTAGGACCCCCCGTTCACGCTCAGGACGATTCCCCATGTCCCTCGAGCGCCTTGAGTATTAAATTCTTTCTTTCAATATCTCATGCTCACCCACCGGAGTAAACATGGGTATGGTTGAAGTTTTGATTATGCTTAAATCAGGCAATGCTGATTCAAAAAAATCATGCTGCCATTCAATTGGTTGGCATTAATTTTCCAACCGAAAGAAAGATCAGAGGGACTTAAAAACTACTAGGAGTTACTCCACCGTAACCGATTTCGCCAGATTCCGCGGTTGGTCCACATCGGTTCTCCTGGCGAGTGCAACGCAGTAGGCTAGCAATTCCGTCAGCACTTAGAGCAGACTGAGTAAGAAATCAAGCGGTTCGGAAACGCAGCCCCTGCTAGACCGGCCGCGCTGGAATTCAACGTCAAGCAACAGGTACCTGTCCTCGACTGAAATTAACTTGCTGTAAGGAGTCTACGAGAAACAGCATATTGCCTCTTTGAAGAGGGTGGCGTTCACCCATCTCATCAACGATCTGCTAAAGCAGGAATTCGCGTTCCATTAACGCACTTAAAGTGATAATTAAGAGATGAAAATCGGGATATTTCCTCAATAGTACAATTACCAATTCTTAATCGTATGTCACTGAAGTTATATATGATTTTGACATATGGTTGACAATAAATTATTTAAAGTTGACAATGTTATCTATTATAGTTGACAATATTTTAATAGGTGGTTGTCAAATGACAAGAATTCGTACGCGCGGTGAGGATGTCCGGAAATTTATTTTGGAGCATGTTGAAAAACATCCTACCGACATCAACAGATTCACGGCCGAGCACTTTGGAATTACACGCCAAGCAGTCAACAAGCACTTGCAAAATTTAACTTCTGAACAAGCCATAACTGAGACAGGAAAGACAAGGAGTCGTATATACAAGCTTTGCCCTCTGTTGGAATGGAGGGGACATTTTGAAATCTCAAGCGAGCTTGCCGAAGACTTAGTTTGGAGAAACGATGTAGCGGTTGTTCTTGGCCAAATGCCAGATAACGTTATTGAGATTTGGCACTACGGGTTTACAGAAATGTTTAATAATGCGTTAGATCATTCAGGCGGTTCTGAAATAAATGTTCGAATTCTAAAAACTGCGGCAAATACTGAAATGCTTCTTTGGGATGATGGGGTAGGGATTTTTAAGAAAATCCAGACAGAACTGAATCTTTTAGATGAACGGCATGCAATTCTTGAACTTGCTAAAGGAAAGCTTACTACTGACCCTAAGAATCATACTGGTGAAGGTATCTTTTTTACATCTAGGATGTTTGACGACTTTGATATCCTCTCCGGAGGAGTGTATTTTTCGCACAAATTTGGCGGCAGGGAGGATTGGATCCTAGAACGAGACAAACCCGGAAATGAAACCATGGTGTGGATGAAACTGAATAACCATACTGCACGCACAACAAAGAAGATATTTGATCAATTTTCATCCGGGGATGAATTTGGATTTAATAAAACAGTAGTGCCTGTAAAATTAGCGCAATACGGAAATGATAAGCTTATATCTCGTTCGCAAGCAAAAAGGCTTCTTGCAAGAATTGAACTATTCAAAATAGTTATGTTCGACTTCAGCGGGGTAGAGGCCATCGGACAAGCCTTTGCGGATGAAATCTTCAGGGTATTTCCACAGAGACATAAAGAAATTGAGTTATTTGCTATCAAGGCAAACTCAGGGATAAAACGGATGATAACGAGGGTAAAATCTGGGAAATCTGAAATAGAATGAATCTCTGACAGCTCAAAGTAATTTTCTGAATAATATCTCTGATTTGTTCAACGAGATGTCTGCCACTCACTCTACGTGTCGTTTCATTGAACCCGTTGCGCGCACCGAGTACCGCAGCCCCATCGGGAGTATTCAAGCGAGCCCCGTGTTTGAGCCCGTAGCGCGTGGTGTGCGCCCGGCGAGTTGGCGAACCCCGGTGGGGAGGGTGAGGCACAGAGTTCAGTTACCAGGAAGACTAGCGGCCACGCCGTTCGAAAAACAAATCTGTCCCTTTTATATCTAATTTGAACTGGAACAGCGCTCCAGATAAGTGGCGCATTTTTTCCGGCAGGCTTGGACTTTGGCTTGGCAGGCTTTTACATAATTTTTATTGGCATTTCCAGAGCACTGTTCCGCAAGCGACCGGCATGACGCATTGCAGGATTCATACGTGTCTTTGCAAGCTGAAGTGGCAACCAACCATAAAATATTGCCTTGATCGATGGTGATTCTGTCAGCGTGTACGCTGGTAGCAAGAATGGCGGCCACCAAGCCAATGAGGAAAGTTGTGGTTTTCATTGAAGCCCCTTGTATTAGCTACTCGACCGTCACTGACTTCGCCAAATTCCGCGGTTGGTCTACGTCGGTCCCCTTCGCGAGCGCGACGTAATAGGCCAACAACTGCAGCGGAATGGTGTAGAGGATCGGCGAGGTGGTTTCGCCCACCTCGGGCAGGCGGATCTTGGTGGTGTTGTCGGCGCGCACCTTGGTGCCCTTGACCGAGAACACGAATAACTCTCCGCCGCGGGCGCGGACTTCCTGCAGGTTCGATTTCAGTTTTTCCAGCAGTTCGTCGTTGGGGGCCACCGTGATCACCGGCATGTTGGCGTCCACCAATGCGAGCGGGCCGTGCTTCAATTCGCCGGCGGCATAGGCCTCGGCGTGGA
The DNA here is from genome assembly GCF_040901545.1 of Sulfuricaulis sp. Classification (GTDB taxonomy): domain Bacteria; phylum Pseudomonadota; class Gammaproteobacteria; order Acidiferrobacterales; family Sulfurifustaceae; genus Sulfuricaulis. The sequence goes on from NZ_JBBDYL010000045.1 coordinate 122,417, forward strand.
TGTAGGAAATTTCCTTGAGCTTCAAGGCGCCTTCCATGGCGATCGGGTAATGCATCCCGCGGCCCAGGAACAGCGCGTGCTGCTTGTCCACGAAGCGCGCCGAGAGCTGGCGGATTTCCTCGCTCAGTCCCAGCACCTTCTGGATCCGCCCCGGCAGCAGTTCGAGTTCTTCGACCAGTTGCTTTTCCTTTTCGGCGGTGAGGCCGTGGCGGCGCGCGAGCGCGATGGTGAGCAGCAAGAGCGCGGCGAGTTGCGTGGTGAAGGCCTTGGTCGAGGCCACGCCGATTTCCGGGCCGGCGCGGGTCAGCAGCGTCAGTTCCGATTCGCGCACCAGGGAAGACTCGGGCACGTTGCAGATGGCGAGCGAGTGCCCGTAACCGAGTTTCTTGGTTTGTTGCAGCGCCGCCAGCGTGTCGGCGGTCTCGCCCGATTGGGAGATGGTCACGACCAGCGTGCCGGGTAGGACCACGTGCTTGCGGTAGCGGTATTCGCTCGCGATTTCGACATTGCAGGGAATGCCCGCGATGCTTTCGATCCAGTAGCGCGCGACCGACCCGGCGTGATAGCTCGTGCCGCAGGCGATGATCTGCACCGCCTTGGTTTCATCGAACACGCGGGGGGCGCCGACACCGAAGGCCGCTTCCAGAATCCGGTGCCGGCCGAGGCGTCCTTCCAGGGTGTCGGCCACGGCCTTGGGCTGCTCGAAAATCTCCTTCTCGGTGAAATTGCGGTACTGGCCGCGGTCCACGGCGTCGGCCGAGGCCTCGGACACGCGCACCGGGCGGTCCACCTTTTTGCCCGTGGCGTCGTAAATGGCGCAGGAACTGCGCGTCAGATCGGCAATGTCGCCGTCTTCCAGATAGATTACATTATGCGTCACCGGCGCGAGCGCGAGCACATCCGAGCCGATGAAATGTTCCTCGATGCCGACTCCGATCACGAGCGGACTGCCCTTGCGCGCGGCGATCATCCGGCCGGGGGCGTTGCGACTCACGATCCCCAGCGCGTACGCGCCTTCGAGTTCGCCGAGCGTGGCGCGGGCGGCCTGGAGCAAATCCCGGTGTTGCGCCAGATGATGATGAATCAGGTGCGCGATCACCTCGGTGTCGGTCTGCGACGTGAAGACGTAACCCAGGCCTTTCAGTTTCTGGCGCAACGCGTCGTGGTTTTCGATGATGCCGTTGTGCACCACGGCGATGGTGTCGTGGCTGACATGCGGGTGGGCGTTGTCCTCGGTCGGCACGCCGTGCGTGGCCCAACGCGTGTGGGCGATGCCGGTCTGGCCCTGGGTGTGGCGCTGTTGAACGGAGTCCTCGAGTGCCTTCACCTTGCCGACGGCCCGCACGCGTTCCAGTTTGACGGCGCTGCTGTTTCCGAGCACCGCGATGCCGGCCGAGTCATAACCCCGGTATTCCAGGCGCTTTAGCCCCTCGATCAGGATCGGGACCACGTTCCGCTGCGCGATCGCACCGACAATGCCGCACATAGCTAAACCCCAGTTGCAAGTTTCAAGTAGCAAGTAGCAAGTAACACTGACCTCAGCATTTTCTTTCTTGCCACTTGCAACTTGCTACTTGTTACTTTTTTTTACCGGCCGCTTCCAGCCGAGTCGCGTGACCTGCTCCGCGCGGGTCAGCGTGAGCGCGCCCCCGGGCGCATCACGGGAAATCACCGAGCCAGCGCCGATGACGGCGCCGGCACCCACGGTCACCGGAGCCACCAGCGCGGTGTTCGAGCCGATGAAGGCGTGATCGCCGATCACGGTGCGGTGCTTGTTCACGCCGTCGTAGTTGCAGGTGATGGTGCCGGCGCCGATGTTGGCGTCGCACCCGACGGTCGAGTCGCCGATGTAAGTCAAGTGATTCATCTTGGCGCCCTCGCCGATCTCGGATTTTTTCACTTCGACGAAATTGCCGACGTGCACCTGCGCGGCGAGTTTTGTTTCCGGGCGGATGCGGGAGAACGGCCCAATGCGACAACTCGTACCAATGTCAGCCCCTTCGAGCACGCAATTCGGCAAAATGGCGGTATCGGTGCCGATCGTGCAATCGCGGATAAAATTGTTCGGCCCGATGTGGACACGATCTCCCAGTGTGACTTTACCTTCGAAGATGACATTGACGTCGATCACCACGTCGCGTCCGCAGCGGAGCTCGCCGCGCACATCGAGACGCGCCGGGTCGCGCAGGGTCACACCCTGCTGCATGAGTTTCTCCGCCTGCTGGCGCTGGTGAATGCGCTCCAATTGCGCGAGCTCCTGCTTGCTGTTGACGCCGAGTATTTCGCTGATGTCCGCGGGCGTGCACGTTGCAATCGACACCCCTTCCGCTACCGCCAAGCCAATTATATCAGTCAGGTAGTACTCGCCCTGGGCATTGCGGTTGTTCAGGCCGGACAGCCACTTTTTCAGCCGGGCTGACGGTGCCGCCATAAACCCGGTGTTGATTTCGCGCACCGCGGCTTCCGCGGGGGTGGCATCCCGGCTTTCCGCGATCCGGACGACTTTACCCGCCGGATTGCGGAGAATCCGGCCGTAGCCGCCGGGATCCGCCAGTTCCGCCGTGAGCAGAGCAAGATTTCCTGAAGCGCTCGCCGCCAGCAGGACCTTCAAGGTCTGGGGGCGGATCAGCGGGACATCGCCGAAAAGCACCAGTACTGTAGCCGGGTCGGCAACCGCGGGCATGGCCTGGGCTAGGGCATGTCCCGTGCCATTCTGCTCTTCCTGTCGTACCCATTTCACGGGTGTCTCGGGGAAGGCATCGCGTACCCGCTCGCCGCCGTGGCCGTAAACCACGTGGATGGCCTCGGGCTTCAGGGCTTGCGCGGTGTCGAGGACATGCGCCAACAACGGTTTGCCGGCAAGGTCATGCAACACCTTGGGGATATCGGAAGCCATGCGCTTCCCCTGACCGGCGGCCAGTATGACGATTTCAAGGGGGGCGGGCATGGGTCAGGGCAATGATTTAATCACACGCAGTTAACTATAGGAAAAAACCGCTCGGCGGGGGTGATTTGAGACAACGTCGGCGAGCGCCGGTTATTTGCGGGTACGTTCGCGGAGTTTCTGGATGGCGCGCAGCTGCGCGATGGCCTCGGCGAGTTCGGCCTGGGCCTTGGCGTAATCGATGTCAGCCTTGCGATCCCGCAGCGCCTCTTCGGCGCGTTCCTTGGCCTTGAGGGCGGCGGCTTCGTCCAGGTCCTTGGCGCGTTGCGCGGTATCGGCCAAGATCGTGACCACGTGCGGCTGCACTTCCAGCATACCGCCCGAGACATAGAACGAGAGCTCTTCGGTGCCGGTGCGCACGCGCACCTCGCCCGCCTTCATGCGCGCGAGCAGCGGCGCGTGCCGCGGCAGGATGCCAACCTCGCCGGTCACGAGCGGCGCGAACACCATCTCCGCCTTGCCGGAGTAGATCTCCTTCTCGGCGGACACGATGTCGACATGTATCGTCATGGCCATTACAAGGTCTTGGCCTTCTCGGCCACCTCGTCAATGGAACCGATCATGTAGAAGGCCTGCTCCGGATAGCTGTCGTACTCGCCGTCGACGATGTCGCGGAAGCCGCGGATCGTGTCCTTGAGCGAGACGAACTTGCCCGGCGTGCCGGTGAACACCTCGGCCACGAAGAACGGCTGCGACAGGAAGCGCTGGATCTTGCGCGCGCGCGAGACCGCGAGCTTGTCGTCCTCGGAGAGTTCGTCCATGCCCAGGATTGCGATGATGTCCTGCAGCTCCTTGTAGCGCTGCAGCGTCGACTGCACATCGCGCGTGGTGCGGTAGTGCTCCTCGCCGATGATGTTCGGATCCACCTGGCGGCTGGTGGAATCGAGCGGGTCCACCGCGGGATAAATGCCGAGCTCCGCCACCTGGCGCGACAGCACCACGGTCGCGTCAAGATGCGAAAAGGTAGTCGCAGGCGAGGGGTCGGTCAGGTCGTCGGCCGGTACGTACACCGCTTGCACCGAGGTAATCGAGCCCTTCTTGGTCGAGGTGATGCGCTCCTGCAGGATGCCCATTTCGTAGGCCAGCGTCGGCTGGTAACCCACCGCGGAGGGCATGCGACCGAGCAACGCGGAGACTTCCGTACCCGCGAGCGTGTAGCGGTAGATATTGTCGATGAACAGCAGCACATCGCGGCCTTCGTCGCGGAAGTACTCGGCCATCGTAAGGCCGGAGAGCGCAACGCGTAGGCGGTTGCCCGGCGGTTCGTTCATCTGGCCGTATACCATAGCCACTTTGGAATCGGACAGGTTTTCCAGGTTGATGACGCCCGATTCCGCCATCTCGTGGTAGAAATCGTTGCCTTCGCGCGTGCGTTCGCCCACGCCGGCGAATACGGATAGGCCCGAGTGCTCCTTGGCAATATTGTTAATCAACTCCAGCATGTTGACGGTCTTGCCCACACCGGCGCCACCGAACAGGCCGATCTTGCCGCCCTTGGCAAACGGGCAGATGAGATCGATGACCTTGATGCCGGTCTCGAGCAGCTCGGTGCTTAGGGCCTGGTCTTCGTACGTGGGCGCCTGACAGTGAATCGGCATGGCTTTCTCGGCCCCTATCGGGCCTTTTTCGTCGATCGGATTGCCGAGCACGTCCATGATGCGCCCCAAGGTCTTAGCGCCAACCGGCACCGAGATTGGCGCACCGGTGCTGGCCACGTCCACGCCGCGTTTGAGGCCGTCGGTCGAGCCCATAGCGAGGCAGCGCACGACACCGTCGCCGAGCTGCTGCTGCACCTCGAGAGTCAGATTGCCGTCCGGGAGCGTGAGTGCGTCGTAGACCTTGGGTAGCGATTCGCGCGGGAACTCCACGTCCACGACGGCACCGATGATTTGCACTATCTTTCCAGAACTCATTTTACGTTCCTCGCCATAAACTTAGAGAAAAGAGAAAAGATACAAGAGAAAAGTGAAACCAATTTCTTTCCTCTTTGCTCTGCCTTAAACCGCCGCGGCACCGCCGACGATCTCGGCAATCTCCTGCGTGATCGCTGCCTGGCGCGCCTTGTTGTAACGCAGTTTCAATTCGTCGATCAGCGCGCCGGCGTTGTCGCTCGCGGCCTTCATCGCCACCATACGTGCCGACTGCTCACAGGCAATATTTTCAATCACGCCGTGGTACACCAGCGATTCGATATAGCGCGTGAGGAGGTCATCGAGCACCTCCTTGGAATCCGGTTCATAAATGTAGTCCCAGTGATGCGTCAGTTTTTCGCCTTCCTGCTCCGAGGGCGGCAGCGGCAACAACTGCTCCACCTGGGATTGCTGGGACATGGTATTCACGAAATTGTTGTAGATCAGGTACAACCGGTCGAGTTCGCCCTTGGTATAGGCATCCAGCATGATCTTGACCGTGCCGATCAGGTCGGCCAGCTGCGGCGTGTCGCCGAGGTGCGAGACATGCGAGACGATGGTCGAGCCGATGCGCTTGTTGAAATTGAACCCCTTGCTGCCGATGGTGCAGACCTCGATGGTTACTTTTTTATTCGCCCATTCCTTCATGGTCATGAGCATCGTGCGCAACAGATTGGTGTTGAGACCGCCGCACAGTCCCCGGTCCGAGGTGACAATGATGAGGCCGACCCGCCGGGCCTCGCGTTCGAGCACGAACGGGTGTTTGTATTCGGGATTCGCGTGGTGCAGGTGGGTGATGACGTTGCGAATCTTGTAAGCATACGGCCGTGCCGCCTGCATGCGTTCCTGGGCGCGGCGCATTTTGCTCGCCGCGACCATCTCCATCGCACGCGTGATCTTCTGCGTGTTCTGGATGGACTTGATCTTCTTGCGTATCTCTTTGCCGACCGCCATATAACCTCAGTTACAAGTGGCAAGTGGCAAGTGGCAAGAAATAAAACATCTTGGAATGTTCTTCTTGCTACTTGCTACTTTTAACTTGCTACTAGTGACTACCATGTGTGGTTCACCTTGAAGTCGGTGATGATCTTGCGCAGCTGCGCCGCCACCTCGTCGGAGTAATCCGATTTCTGGTTGATACTCTCCATGAGTGCGGCATGCTGCGACTTCATGAACGACTGTAACGCATCCTCGAATGTACGCACCTTGTTGACCGCGACGTCGTCGAGAAACCCTTCGTTCACGGCGAACAGCGACACCGACATCTGAGCCACGGACATGGGCGAGTACTGCGGCTGCTTCATCAGTTCGGTGATGCGTTGGCCGCGGTCGAGCTGCTTGCGGGTGGTGGCGTCGAGATCGGAGGCAAACTGGGCGAAGGCCGCAAGTTCGCGGAACTGGGCAAGCGCGAGGCGCACGCCGCCGCCGAGCTTCTTCACGATCTTGGTCTGGGCCGCGCCGCCGACGCGCGATACCGAAAGACCAGCGTTAATGGCGGGCCGGACACCGGCGTTGAACAGGTCGGTATCGAGGTAAATCTGACCATCGGTGATCGAGATCACGTTGGTCGGCACAAACGCGGACACGTCACCTGCTTGCGTTTCAATAATCGGGAGCGCCGTGAGCGACCCGGTCTTACCCTTAATCTTGCCGCCCGTGATTTTTTCCACGTAATCGCTGTTCACCCGCGACGCGCGCTCGAGTAGCCGCGAGTGCAGATAAAACACGTCGCCCGGATATGCCTCGCGCCCCGGCGGCCGGCGCAGCAGCAGCGAGATCTGGCGATAGGCCCAAGCCTGCTTCGTCAGGTCGTCATAGATGATCAGCGCATCGCGTCCGGCGTCACGGAAGTATTCGCCCATCGAACAGCCGGAGTAGGGCGCGAGATACTGCATGGCGGCGGATTCAGCGGCGGTGGCGGCAACCACGATCGTGTGGCCCATAGCGCCGTGTTCTTCGAGTTTACGCACCACGCCCGCGACCGAAGAGGCCTTCTGGCCGATGGCCACATAAATACAGACCACGCCCGCGCCTTTCTGATTGATGATGGTGTCCACGGCCAGCGCCGTCTTGCCGGTCTGGCGGTCACCGATGATGAGTTCACGCTGGCCGCGCCCGATCGGTACCATCGAGTCGATCGACTTCAATCCCGTCTGCACCGGTTGCGAAACCGACTGACGTGCAATCACGCCCGGCGCGATTTTTTCAATCGGCGAGGTTTGCTTGGTCTTAACGGACCCGCGGCCGTCGATCGGCGCGCCCAGCGCGTTAACCACGCGGCCGATGAGTTCATCGCCCACCGGCACCTCCATGATGCGACCGGTGCACTTTACCGTGTCGCCTTCGGTGATGTGCTTGTACTCGCCCATGATAACGGTACCCACCGAGTCGCGCTCGAGATTGAGCGCGAGCCCGTAGGTGTTGCCTGGGAATTCGACCATTTCGCCCTGCATGACGTCGGACAGGCCGTGGACGCGGCAGATGCCGTCGGTCAGTGCCACCACCGTGCCTTCTGTGCGGGTCTGGGCCTTGACCTCGAACTTCTCGATACGCGACTTGATCAGGCTGCTGATTTCAGATGGATTCAGTTGCATGGGTAGTTTCCCGAAATGTCAGAATTAGGTTAATGGCTTAAATGCGTGGCGAGTTCGGCGAGCCGGCCGCGGATCGAACCGTCAATCACCAGATCGCCGGCGCGAATCACGATCCCACCCAGCAGCGATTTATCCGTCCGAGTCGTGAGGTTGACTTCGCGTCCGAATTTGCGCCGGAGCGATTCGCTGATGGTTTTCATTTGCCTGGCCGCCAGCGGGAACGGGGTGACCACGGTAGCCTCGATGCGCGCCTCGGCTTCGGCCCGCCGCGTTTCGAACTGGGCAATGATTTCCGGCAGCAGGCCCAGACGGCGGTTTTCCAAGAGCAGGCGCACCAGATTGGCGCCGTCATCATTGATGTACTGGCCGCAAACACTCAGGAACAACTCAAGGAAGCGGGCACGTTCCACGCGCGGGTTGCCCAACAGACGCATCATGTTTTCATCCGCCGCCACCGCGGCCAGGAAGACCAGCATCTCGGACCATGGCATTAAGGCATTACTCTCCTTGGCTCGGTCGAATACGGCTTCAGCATACGGGCGGGCAAGTGTCTGTTTTTCGGCCATGGCGAGTGAAATTCCGTTACAGCTGTTTGACTACGTTTTCAAGGAGACGGGCGTGGGCCTTGGCGTCCACTTCCTGCTCCAGGATACGCGCGGCACCCGCGACCGCGAGTTGTGACACGGTGGCGCGCAGTTGTTCCTTGGCGCGGTTTATTTCCTGTTCGATATCGGCGTGCGCCGCGGCGATGATGCGCTCCGCCTCGGACTTGGCATGTTGCTTCGCCGCTTCCGCGATTTCGGTAGCGCGTTTCTCGGCCAGCGTAATGACCTCGGCGGCCTGCTGCTTCGCCTTTTTAATGGTGGCGAGCGCCTTTTTCTCGCCGAGCTCCTGCTCGCGCTGGCCGCGCTCGGCGGCCGCCAGGCCGTCGGCGATGGTGCGTCGACGGTCTTCCAGCGCCTTGGTGAGCGGCGGCCAGATGAACCGCATGCAGAACCAAACAAACACCACAAACGCGATCATCTGCCCGATCAAGGTGGCATTGATATTCATAAGCCTTTACCCCGGTATCAAAATGCCTGCGTTTGCGTCTAACCGCCGACGACCGCAAACAGGATGTACATTGATATACCGACCGCGATCATCGGCACCGCGTCCACGAGACCCATGACGATGAAAAACTGGGTGCGCAGCGTGGGGATCAGTTCCGGCTGACGCGCCACGCCTTCGAGAAACCGGCCCCCCAGGATGCCGATGCCCACGGCCGCGCCGAGCGCGCCCAGGCCCATCATGATGGCGCCGGCGATGTACAGCAGTGATTGTTCCATTTTTATCTCCTATGAAAATTTCAGAAAAGTGATGAAATCAGTGGTGCTCCTGATGCGCCATGTCGAGATACACGACCGTCAGCACCATGAAGATGAACGCTTGCAGGGTGACGATCAGGATATGAAAAATGGCCCAGCCAAGTTGCAGCAGGCCGGCAAACGAGCCGAGCAGCAGGCTGGCACTATACATGACCGCAATTAAGATGAAGATCATCTCGCCGGCGTACATGTTGCCGAACAGTCGCAATGCCAGCGACACCGGCTTGGCCAGCAGATTGACGGACTCCAGGAACAGATTGAACGGAAGAAACACGATTTTCATGACGATCGAATTGGCCTGGAACGGTTGCAGGGTCAGCTCACGGAGAAACCCGCCGATACCCTTGATCTTGATGCTGTAGTAAATAATGAGCAGGAACACACCGATCGCCATGCCAAAGGTGATATTCGGGTCCGTGGTCGGCACGATCTTGAGGTAGTGCACACCAACTCGTTTCGCGGTCTCGGGCAACAGGTCGACCGCAATCAGATCCATGAAATTCATCAGAAAGATCCAGATGAAAATACTGAGCGCGAGGGGCGCCACGAGGGGATTGCGTCCGCTGAACGAACCGCGCACCACACCGTTCACGAAATCCAGAATCCACTCAACGAAATTCTGCCATCCGCCCGGGACGCCGGCGGTGGCGCGCTTCGCGGCCAGCCGGAACAGGTACAGGAACAGCACGCCCAGGCCGATCGCGAAGCCCAGGGAATCGAGGTGCAACGCCCAGAATCCCATCTCCTTGGCCTCGTCAGCGCTATGGGCGAGACCCCAGGTACCATCCGGAAGACGTCCAAAGGTCAGGTTTTGCAAGTGATGCTTGATGTATTCTGACGAGGTCAGCGTGTCGCCCGTCATGATTCTTTAGCCCCGCTATTTCGATTAAATTCGATTGTCCGACTGCTGCCGTGAATCGTTCTAGTTACGCTGTACACCCGCCAGAAATCCAAGCTGCGCGACGGCAAACGCGACGATCAGCGGCAAGGGTGTCAATTTCAGCATGCCCATCCCGATTCCCAGGAACAGCATGGCCGCGGCATAACGGGTGAGGGCATTGGCACACAGCGAGACCAGACCGACGGCGCGCTTTACGCCGCGCCCCAACCACGCGCTCAACAACACCGCAACCGCGCCACCGTACAGAGCCGACAAAATATCCGGCCCGCCGCGGGCATAGCCAAATCCTGCGGCAACCAACAGCGTCAACAAGGCCTGGAACACGATGACCCGGCGCACCTCTTCGCGCAGCGTTAGCATTTTTAGCTCCGCCAGCGGCACATCCCCGTGCCGCTACTCCGCGGCAAAGTTCATGTCAGCGCCATGAGGCAAATCGCCTTTTAACCCTGAAAACGGTGAATAAGGGGCCTTTTCAAAGGGGGCGAAGTATAAAGACAGCCCCAAAGGGGGTCAATATCGCCCTGAAAAATGGACACGAATCCGGCGTGCGCGCAGATTACCGGGTAGCGGGCTTGGAGCGGCGCTTAACGGTGCTGCCCGGCCAATGGGACATTAGATTATTCACTGCGTGTTCAATTCCTGCAGGAATGACCGGTGGCCGTCGCGGTTGTTCACAGAGTTTCCGCAAAGGGACGGCTAAATCCCCGGACTCGAGTCGCCGGCGCGAAATTTCAAGCGCATTACCGTGACGCATCAGCCATTCCACGAGGAATGGGTCCTCGGGCCAATCGGGTCGGCGCACGTACAACACCCGCGTCCCGTTGCAAGCGGCCTCGGCAAACGTGCCGTAACCCGGTTTGCCGATTAGGACATCAACGCTCGATAAGATATCGGTGATCGCCATATCGAGTGACTCCATCGCGGTGACGGCCGGGTGCGTCACTTCCCATGATGCGGGTACTAGCCAGTGCACATCCGGAAGCCTCGGCCAATGTTCGACCGGCAGACGCATATCGATGCCACCGAGAGAAATTGCTATCACTTTGGATGTCGGCGGTAAACCCAGGGCGCCGTTCAACACCGCGCGCCGGTTGTTGCCGACATGCGCGACCGG
>NZ_JBBDYL010000045.1:133346-314601 GCF_040901545.1 Sulfuricaulis sp.
AGCATGCCGACGTCGGTGTTGCACGGCATTAATTCAAATTCGCCTTCGAAACGGCGCGCCAGAAAATCAGATGGCAATGACGTCCGCAAGGTAAGCCGCAATTCTGGCTGGCGACGACGCCAAGCGTTGACCACGGCCGCCGCTTTGGCAGCGTGGCCGAATCCGTGCGACGACAGGGCAACCAGGAGATGAGTCATGCGAGGGCAGCCAGCGCTTCCGCTATACCGCGTGATTCAGAAACAAGAATTTTCTGAAACGGATTACTTCTGTTCCCCCGGCGTCGCCGGGATGGATTCCGTTTTTCCGGTTATTTTTTCAGATTTTTTTGTAGCAAGTTCGCGGGAGAGTTTTTGCGCCGCGTCAATTTCTTCCGCAGTCATCTGCGCCTTCAGGACATCGCGGCGTTTGACCGCCAGCGCATTGCCGTTGTCCGCGGCACGCAGATACCATGCTAGCGCCGTGACATTGTTCTTCGGCATGTTGAAGCCGAACTCATACAGGATGCCCATTTCCAGTTGCGTGTCGACATTGCCTTGCTCCGCCGTCACACGCATTTTTTCGAGTGAAGCGTCGTCGGCCGCGCTCGATATGCCGGTAGCGAACAAACATAAGATGAACACCGCGACAGCCTTTCTCATCAGGTCCTCCGATACCCTTACCCGAAGCTTCCCTCTCTACATATTTATAGTCTGCAAATCGAGGCCTCGGCAAGGCGGATCAACGGATATGCGCCAAAATCCCGTCAAGTTCGTCGAGGGTATTGTATTCGATCACCAGCCGGCCCTTGCCTTTGGCATTGTGCTGGAAACGAACCTTGGTTCCCAAGGTGTCCGACAACCGCTGCGCCAACGCGCGGGTATCGGGGTCCATGCGCCCGCCGGACGATTTGTGCCCCGGAGGTCTCGCGAGCAGACGACGTACGAGATTTTCCGTCTCGCGCACGGATAATCGCTTGTCGACCACCTGCCGCGCTGTCTGGATCTGTTGCTTGCCTTCGAGAGCAAGCAGGGCACGCGCGTGTCCCATGTCCATATGTCCGTTGTCGAGCAGGTCACGCACTTCGCTGTTCAGCGTGAGCAGCCGGAGCATATTGGTGACGGCGGCGCGCGAGCGGCCCACGGCCTCGGCCACCTGCTGGTGGGTCATGTGAAAGTCATCGATCAGACGCGTGAACGCGTTAGCCTCTTCGATGGGGTTCAGGTTCTCGCGCTGAATATTTTCAATCAGCGAGATGGCGATGGCCGCTTCATCCGGAATCTTGCGCACCACCGCGGGCACAGTTTCAAGGCCAGCAAGCTGCGCTGCGCGCCAGCGCCGTTCGCCGGCGATGATTTCGTATTGCCCTCCGGACAGCGGGCGCGCCACGATCGGCTGCACCACGCCCTGGGCCCTGATCGAGGCGGCGAGTTCCTCCAGCGCTTCGGGATTCATGTGTGTGCGCGGCTGGTATTTTCCGCGTTGCAGCAGGTCGATCGGTATCTGGCGCAGCTCTTCCCGTTCCGCCGGTGTTTCATAGGCGCTGAGCAGGGCATCGAGACCACGACCGAGGCGATGTGGTTTTTTGGTTATCACGCGGCCACCGATTTATGGTCGCGGCGCAGCATCTCGCCCGCGAGCGCGAGATAGGCCTGGGCGCCCTTCGATTGCATGTCATAGGTGATCACGGGCTTGCCGTGCGACGGTGCTTCGGCCAGCCGGATATTGCGCGGAATGATGGTGCGATAGAGTTTGTCGCCGAAGTGTTGTTTCAATTGCGCCGAGACTTCGTTGTCGAGATTGTTGCGCGGGTCGTACATGGTGCGCAGCAATCCTTCAATCTCAAGCGAAGGGTTCAAGGTTTCGCGAATCTTGCGAATGGTGTTGAGCAGCGCGGTGAGCCCCTCCAGAGCATAATACTCGCACTGCATGGGAATCATCACCGCTTGGGCCGCAACCAACGCATTGATCGTAAGCAGGTTTAATGCCGGCGGACAATCCACAAACACGTATTCATACTGCGCACGGATATTCTCGAGCGCAAAGCGCAGGCGGCGTTCGCGCCGTTCGAGTTCGATCAGCTCCACCTCGGCGCCGGACAGCCGGCTGTTCGACGGCACCAGATCGTATCCGCCCTCGACGGTCACGAGCGCGGCCTCGATCGGCTGCAGGCCGAGCAGAACTTCATAAGTGGTGATGGGATGGGCTTCCTTGTTGATGCCGCTGCCCATCGTGGCGTTGCCCTGCGGGTCGATGTCGATCAGCAGCACGCGTCTTCGCGTCTTGGCCAGCGAGGCCGCCAGGTTGATGCTGGTCGTGGTCTTGCCGACCCCGCCTTTCTGATTGGTGATTGCGACGACCTTGCCCATCGGGCAGACACTCCTTCCCCATTAATTTGTCGGCGCCAGGATGACCAGATGCCGCGCGGCATCCAGGCCCGGTATGCGCAGTGCCCGCACTTCCGCCTGGTAGCCGTCCGTAACCGCCGCCAGTTCTTCCTGTGGAAACACGCCTTTCATGACCAGAAACCGGCCCTGGGTTGTACACAGGTGCCGGCTGGCGGCCAGCATATCAGGAATGGACGCGAATGCGCGAGCAATCAGCGTATCGAATTTTGTCTCCGGATGGAATTTTTCGACGCGCTCCTGCACGACCGCAACGTTTTTCAGCCCCAGGTCGTGCATTGCCTGGGTGGCGAAACGCGTTTTCTTGGCGTTGCTGTCAAGCAAGGTAAATTCGAGATCGGGACGGGCCAGCGCCAGCGGTATACCGGGGAGGCCCGCGCCGGTGCCGATATCCAGCACCCGGAGGCCATGCAGGAACGGCAGCACCGTCAGGCTGTCGAGCAGATGCCGCGCTACCATCTGCTCGGGCTCGCGCACCGCCGTGAGATTATAAGCCCGGTTCCACTTTTCAAGTAGTTCGAGGAATAGCACCAGCTTGGAACGCACCGGGGAGTCGAGCTCAAGGCCCATCTCGCGTAAACCCTGCTGCAATTGCTTCTCAAGTTTCAAGCCATCCCTGCCTTTATTTTTGAAGATTATTTCCTGTCTCCGGTCCCGGAATCCATGCCGTTGCTCCACCGGCGCTACCGGGAGCGTCATTCGTGAACTAAGCTCGCCTTAGAGACCGGTTAAAATCGAGCCAACGGAGAAACCGTGAAAGTCGTATATTCAACCATTATTCTTGCCGCCCTGGTGGCGCCATTCTATGCGCCGGCGACTGAGAACGCCCCTCCGCCGTCCAGTGGTCGTGAAAACAGGGCGGAAAGCCCGTACCCGGGGGGCGGCGAAAATCCGTCGGTGGTGCGGGATGGCCAGGTGACACATGCCGTTTTCACCACCGCTGTAATCAACCGTGAGCCGATCGACAGACTTTTCAGCCTCACCAACGATAAGACCCGGGTGTATTATTTCACGGAAATTCAAAACATGGCCGGTCAGACGGTCCGGCATCGGTGGGAGTATCAAGGCGAGATTGTGCTCGATTACCTCTTTGAGATCGGCACGGATTCGTGGCGGATTTATTCCGTCAAAACCCTCGACCCGGCATGGGTGGGGGAATGGAAGGCCTCGGCTGTGGATGCCGCGGGCAGCAGTCTCTGCGTCAATACGTTTACCTATCTGGAACAGCCGAATGCCGAGAAGGGCACACCGGATAATACGGGCAGCAGACGGGCGGCGGGCAACGCGTCCTCAGATGTGGCGCACAAACCACCACAACACGATCGCTGAAAACAGGGCGAGCAGGGTGATCAGGCCACCCCAGAGACGGGGTTGGGTGCGCACCAGGTTATCGAGCGGGTAATGCGGCGTTTCGAGCGGTTTGGACGCCTGGCGCATTGATACCCAGCGATTGACGGCTTCGGCCCAGCCCCGCAGCGTGCCGAGTTGAAACAGCGCCATCAGCCCCACGACGAGCGCCAACACCGCTCCGAGCAGTATGACGATGATCGTGCCGATCCAAATCAGCTCCCATGCACCGCTCGAAAATGCCACGCCGCTGTAAAGGCGGGCGATCAGTCTGCCACCTTCCGGGATGCTGACCGCCGAAATAAAGATCGTCCCCTTGATCAGGATGAGCGCGGCGCTGACGAGCAGAATCGCGCCGAGTATGCGTGGATATCGCAGCAAGGTCCGATCCGTCTGATGCGGGGTGGCGAGCGGTTTGGTCATCGCGCGCGTTGAAATCCAGCGATTGGCAAAACTGAAAACGCCGCCCAGCTTTTGCGGTGCCACGAGCAGCAACACCCCTATGAAAAAAGCAAACAGATTGCCGGCAATGAGCAGCAGGACCAGGTAATACAGCGGGCTGTCCGGGGTGATCGACATTATGTCGCCTCCTGTGCGATATCGTAGACGGGTATGCCACCGTCCTTTCCAGTTTAGCCGCTGAGATAGGTCGTGCAGGCCTGCGCACTTACCCGAGGCGACACCTTTTTATATCGTTTTATATCGGCTGTGGCGGCCGTGCTTCGAAAAAGCAATGCCTCGGACGGGATCCGCGATCCGCCTCGAGAGTTTGTACTAGGCGCTGCGGCGGCGCATGTGCACCAAGAGCAGCGAGACGGCCGCGGGCGTAATTCCAGAGAGGCGACTGGCCTGACCCAGGGTGGCGGGGCGGTGCGCCGCCAGCTTTTGGCACACCTCGATCGAAAGTCCGCGCACGTTCTGGTAGTCGAAATCCGACGGCAGCGCGGTTTCCTCGTGCCGCCGGTGCAGCGCAATCTCCTCCTGCTGGCGATCGATGTAACCGGCGTACTTGGCCTGGATTTCAAGCTGTTGCGCCACGTCAGGTTCGGGTATGGCGGAATCTTCGCCGCTCACGGACGTGAGCGCCGCATAAGAAACACCGGGACGGCGCAACAGCTCCATGAGGGTCGCGGCGTGTGCCAGCGGCTGTCCGAACACGCGCACGGCATCCGCTTCGGTCAACGATTCCGGCACGAGCCAGGTTTTATTCAAGCGTTCCTGTTCGTGCGCGATGGCATCACGCTTCTCGCTGAAACGCCGCCAGCGTGTCTCGTCGATCAGGCCGAAGTCGCGGCCGATCTCGGTCAGACGCAAATCGGCGTTGTCCTCGCGCAAGGCCAGACGGTATTCGGCGCGCGAGGTGAACATGCGATAGGGTTCGGTCACGCCGCGCGTGATCAGGTCGTCGAGCATCACACCGAGATAAGCCTGATCGCGCCGCGGCCACCACGGTTCCAGTCCGCGCACCTGGCGTGCGGCGTTGAGACCGGCGATCAAGCCCTGTCCGGCGGCCTCCTCGTATCCGGTCGTGCCGTTGATTTGTCCGGCAAAGAACAATCCCGTCAAGGCCTTGGTTTCCAGCGTGGGTTTCAGATCGCGCGGATCGAAATAATCGTACTCGATCGCATACCCCGGGCGCGTCAGCTCCGCGCGTTCAAATCCCTTGATGGATCGCACCAGGTCCCACTGCACGTCGAACGGCAGGCTGGTGGAGATGCCGTTCGGGTATACCTCGTGGGTGTTGAGCCCTTCGGGCTCGACGAAAATCTGATGCCGGTCCTTGTCGGCGAAACGCACGATCTTGTCCTCGACCGAGGGGCAGTAGCGCGGTCCCACGCCCTCGATCACGCCGGTGTACATCGGCGAGCGGTCGAGTCCGGCGCGGATGATCGCGTGCGTGCGTTCATTCGTATAAGTGATGTGGCAACTCACCTGGCGCGGATGCTCATCGCGCGAACCCATGAACGAAAATACCGGCGTCGGCTCATCGCCCGGTTGTGATTGCAGCACCGTGTAGTCAATCGTGCGGCCGTCGAGCCGCGGCGGCGTGCCGGTTTTCAGGCGTCCGACGCGAAACGGCAGTGCGCGCAGGCGCGCGGCCAGCGCATTCGACGGCGCATCGCCGGCGCGCCCGCCCTGGTAGTTCGACAAGCCGATGTGAATCTTGCCGCCAAGAAAAGTGCCGGTCGTGAGCACCACCGCGCGGGCGCGGAATTCGATGCCCATTGCCGTCACGACACCGATGACGGCCTGTCCTTCCACAACCAGGTCTTCGACGCTTTGCTGGAACAGGGTGAGATGGTGCTGATTTTCCAGGAGCGCGCGCACCGCCGCCTTATACAGTGTGCGGTCGGCCTGCGCGCGCGTGGCGCGCACCGCCGGGCCCTTGCGCGCATTCAATATGCGGAACTGGATGCCGGCACGGTCGGTGGCGTGCGCCATCACCCCGCCGAGCGCGTCGATCTCCTTGACCAGGTGCCCCTTGCCGATGCCGCCGATCGCCGGGTTGCACGACATCTGGCCGACGGTTTCGATATTTTGCGTGAGCAGCAGGGTCTTGGCGCCCAGGCGCGCGGACGCCGCGGCGGCTTCGGTGCCGGCATGGCCGCCGCCGATGATGATGACATCGTAATGTTCCGGGTGCAGCATGGAATCAAAGACAGGCTAGGTGCGTGACATCATAGCAAGGATGCACCGAGGTGCCTATGCGCTCCGTCAGTCTACAGGCGGGTTTAGTAGTGAAAATGGTCCAGTAATAATCCAGCTCCTGTCAGATTTACGTCCTCCTTCACGGTTTTCAGGATCTCAAGCTCGCCGATTTTGGGCCGCTTGAGATCGTGCAGGATCATGTCCGGGCGCGGGCTTTTCGCGGGGTCCTGGTAGTCGCCGCGGCGGTAGAAATAATCGAGCGCCCGCTCACCGTCGCTCACGACGTGAACCGGGTTGGCCAGGCGGACTTCTTTGAACGCAAGCAGGGTCAGCTTGAGTGTGCGTCGTTGTCCTCCACCGGCAAGATGTGGACCGGTGCCGCGGTCTCGCCCAGGCGGGACCGATTTCTTCGTCGATTTTTTCTTCCGTTGCGCGACCACTTGAATCCTTTTAACCGCGGTCATCGTAATGCGCAGGATGTCGGATCCCAAATCCATTTGGCGCCATCGCCTCACTCCCCATCCTTAAAGAAAGCAATTTATTGAAAGCACGCACTGCATCGCCAACATGCATACTCTCGAATTAATGTTGGTCACCCCTTTCATTGGCAAGTCGCATGGTTATAGCCCGACTATTCATGGGTCGGCCCCAGTTACTTGCCCTGCCGGAGACGGAACCGTCCGGAACGGGGATGTGCCACAGGCCCCACTTTGGGCTAGTCTTATGGCGATAGCCGCTTCAATCGAATGGAATCGCCATGGCCCTTGCTCCCGAAAAACACGCAAAACCAGCCCATATCCTGGATACGGTGATCAACCGTATCGGGCACATTGTCCTGGGCAAGGAACACCAGGTGCGACTGGCGCTTGCCTGCCTGCTGGCCCGCGGTCACCTGCTGATCGAGGACCTCCCGGGCGTGGGCAAAACCACGCTCGCCCACGTGCTGGCCAAAGTACTGGGGCTGCAGTTCAAGCGCATCCAGTTCACGGCCGACCTGCTTCCGGCCGATATCCTCGGGGTGTCCATTTACCAGGCCGAAGGAAAAAATTTCGTTTTCCATCCCGGGCCCCTGTTTACCCAGCTGGTATTGGCGGATGAGATCAATCGCGCCACACCCAAAACCCAAAGCGCGTTGCTCGAGGCCATGGAAGAGCGCCAGGTTACGGCCGAAGGCGTGACCCACAAACTGCCCAAGCCGTTTTTCGTCATCGCGACGCAGAACCCGCATCATCTGATCGGAACCTTTCCGCTGCCCGAGTCACAACTCGACCGGTTTCTCATGCGCATCGAGATGGGTTACCCGGATCGCGCCGCGGAGCGCGCTCTGCTGAAAGGCCGTGACCGGCGCGAACTGGTTGAATCGCTACAACCCGTTATCGGCCCCGACACACTGGCGAGCCTGCAGCCGGTGGCCGCGTGCGTCCACGTGGCGGAACCGTTGCTCGACTACATTCAGAATTTGCTGGATGCCACCCGCCGCGCTGGCGCATTCGCCGAGGGGCTATCGCCGCGCGCCGGACTCTCCCTGCTGGCCGCCGCCCGATCCTGGGCCATGCTGGCGGGGCGCGACATGGTGCTGCCGGAAGACGTGCAGGCGGTAGCGCCGTCCGTGATCGGGCACCGCCTGCGTTCTCCCGCCGGAGATCGCGCGGTTTCTATCACGCGACTGCTTGAATCCGTGCCGATCCCCTGATGTCCGCCGTGCCTGCGCCCAATGACGTGGTGCTGGGGCGCCGGCAGCTGTTCATGCTGCCGACCCGCTTCGGGTTGCTGTTTGCGGCGCTGCTCGTGGTGCAGTTGCTCGCCGCCATCAATTACGGCAACGGGCTCGCCTACGCCCTGACCTTTCTGCTTGGTTCGCTGGCCGTGGTGTCAATGCTCTACACCCACCGCAATCTGATCCGCCTGCGACTGGTCGCCGGAATCTCCGCTCCGGTGTTCGCCGGCGAATCCGCCGTGTTCCGGATTAATCTCATGAACGACAGCGACACGCCGCGTTTCGGCGTCATCGTGATGCACGATAAAAACGCGGTCGCCCGCAGGGACATCATGGCGCGAAGCTCCGCCGCGATCGAGCTGCCGGTGCCGGCCGGGAAACGCGGTTATCTCAAGATGCCGCCCATTACCGTGACCACCCATTTTCCGCTGGGCCTGCTTTACTCGTGGTCGCGGCGTGTGGAGCTGAATCAATTTTGCCTGGTCTATCCGCGTCCCGCGGAACCCACGACGCGGCATACCCGCGCGCTGGATTCATTTGAGGCCACACAGGGACTTGACGCCGGCGGTGACGATTACATCGGCACCCGCGAATTTCGTCCCGGTGATTCGCCGCACCATGTTGACTGGAAGGCGGCGGCACGCGGCAAAGGCTGGAGCATCAAGCAGTTCGGCGGCGGCTATCACTGCTCCGTGTGGTTGGATTGGGACACGCTTGAAGGCCTGGATGTCGAACCGCGATTGCGCGTACTGACGCGCTGGGTGCTGGATGCCGAACACGAAGGCATGCTTTACGGCCTGCGACTGCCGGATAAAACCGTGTCACCTTCGAACGGCGAACATCATCAGCAGGAATGCCTGCGGGCACTCGCGCTGTTTGGACTTAAGCCATGAACACCGTTCACGACCGGAGTGTGCTACTCAGTCTCCTGGTTGCGGGGGTCGGCGCAGTCGCGCCCCATGTGCCGGAAATGCCGCCGTGGATCGTGGCGGTGTTTGCCGCGGGCGCCGTCTGGCGCTATCTCATCGACACGCAGCGATGGCACCGACCGGGCCGCTTCGTGCGTGTGGCGCTGATGGTGCTGGTGATCGTGGGGATTTTCCGGCAATACGGCACGCTGCTCGGACGCGATCCGGGAATCGCGTTGCTGATCACCCTGCTAGGGCTGAAGTTTCTCGAGCTCAAAACCCAGCGCGATGCGGTGGTCACCCTGTTTGTTTATTATCTCGTCATTCTCGGCAGTTTTCTTTATTCGCAATCGCTGTGGCTCGGTTGCTGGGCGCTGGTTGCCGTGACCGCGAGCACGATGGCGCTTATGCATCTCATGCAGCCAACGGGACTCACCCTGTTTTCGCGTCTGCGACTGTCCGCCGTTATGCTGGCCAAGGCGGTACCGCTGATGATCGTCGTGTATCTCCTGTTTCCGCGCATCAGCGGCACGCTCTGGGGGTTGCCGGCAGACGCCTACAGCGGCCTGACGGGCATGTCCGACATCATGCAGCCGGGCAGTATCCGGAGCCTGAGCGAATCGTCCGAGATCGCCTTCCGCGCCACCTTTGAGGGCGCGCCTCCCCCGCTGCGCGAACTCTACTGGCGCGGGCTGGTGCTCACGGATACGAACGGACGCGGCTGGAGCCGGGCCGCCCCCGCGTCCCCGGCGGAATCGATTTCGTTCACCCCGTTGAACGATCCGGTGACATACCAGGTAACACTCGAACCGAGCAACAAGCCGTGGATGCCGGCACTCGAACTGCCTGGCATGCGGCCGAAAGGCGCGCGCTACCAGCCTGACTTCACGCTGGAACACCGCGATGCGATTCGCGAACGCTTGAACTATACCCTGACGTCCTACACCCGTTACCGCACCGGTGAACTGGCTGTCGCGGAGCGCGCGAAGACACTGCGATTGCCCGAAAACGTCAGTCCGCGCACGCGGGACCTGGCCGAACAGTGGCGCCGGGAGAATTCGAATCCGGCCTCGGTGGCGCGGGCGGCGCTGGATTATTTCAACCGGGAGAACTTTGTTTACACACTTAACCCGCCCTTGCTCGGCGACAACCCGGTGGATGAATTTCTGTTCACCACGCGCCGCGGATTTTGCGAGCATTACGCGGCGGCATTCGTGACGCTCATGCGCGCGGCCGGCATACCCAGCCGCGTCGTCATCGGTTACCTCGGCGGCGAAGTCAACACGGCCGGAAATTATCTGATCGTGCGCCAGTCCGATGCGCACGCCTGGGCGGAGATTTGGTCGCCGGCGCGCGGCTGGATGCGCGTGGACCCGACCGGCGCCATCGCACCCGAGCGCATTGAACTGGGATTTGACGCGGTGCGCCGACTCGAGCTGCAAGGCGTAGCGCTGGGCCGACTGCCCACCGATGCCGTATTGCGCGCGCTGCAGCTGGGTTGGCTTGAATACGTCGCGCTGCACACGCGCTGGTATTGGGATATCTCCCATTTGGCCTGGTACCGCTGGGTGGCGGACTACGGCAAGGAACGCCAGGAAAAATTTCTCATGTCCCTGGGCATTGAAAAAATTTCCTGGGGCCGGTTGTTCAGTCTGTTGCTCGCATGCGTGCTGCTGATCACCCTGGGGTACGCGCTCGTGTTGTGGCGCACGAAGAAATCTTCTGATTTTGCGCTCGCGCTTTATCGGCGGTTCTGTGGAAAACTCGCGCGCGCCGAGTTAGTGCGCGCGCCCCATGAAGGCCCGCTCGATTTTGCCCGGCGCTGCGTAAACCGGCGACCCGATCTGAGCCAACAGGTGCGCATCATCACAGACAATTACCTGCGCGCGCGTTACGGCGCAACGGTGCAATCGGATACCTTGCGCGCGCTTAAGCGCGAAATAAGAAGATTTCAGGCATAAGCAAAACGATCCGCGCGGATATTATTTACCGATGCAAAAACTGGAAAAGATTCGCCCGAGCAGATCATGCGGCGTGAATTCCCCGGTGATTTCTCCCAGCGCCCGCTGAGCAAGGCGCAATTCCTCCGCCAGCAGTTCGCCCGCACGCGATTCCTTGAGCTGTAACCGGCCGCGCGCAATGTAAACTTGGGCGCGGCGTAGAGCGTCCAGGTGCCGGCGCCGGGCGATAAAAGTGCCCTCTCCTGCGGGTTGAAACCCCATGCATTCCTTGAGATGCCGGCGCAGCACATCGAGCCCGGCGCCCGTTTTCGCCGAGAGCGAGATTTCTGTCGCCTCGGGGGGGCCGGCAATCCCGGGTGCGCGCCCGGTCAAATCGATTTTATTGCGGATCACGGTACGGGAGAGACGGGGCGGAAGAAGTTTCAGTACTTCAGCCGGGATACTCCCGCCGAGGGTATCGTCCAGCACCAGCAACACCCGGTCCGCGCGCTCCATTTGATCGCGCGCGCGGCGGATCCCTTCGGTCTCGATCTCGTCGCGCGACGCGCGCAGGCCGGCGGTATCCACCACGTGCAGCGGCATGCCGTCAAGGTGGATGCGCTCGCGCAGCACATCGCGCGTGGTGCCGGGAACGGGACTGACAATCGCGGTATCGGATTGCGCCAGCGCGTTCAGCAGGCTCGACTTGCCGGCGTTCGGCGGGCCGGCCAGCACCACCGTCATGCCGTCGTGCAGCAACACCCCCTGCTGCGTGGAGGCCAGAAGCTTCTCGATGTCCCGCACTAGCATCTCGAGCTCCTGCGTCACGCGCTCATCCGCCAGAAAATCGATTTCCTCTTCCGGAAAATCGATCGCGGCCTCGACATACAGGCGCAGGCGCGTGAGACCTTCGACCAGCGCGTGCACGCGCCGGGAAAATTCACCCTCGAGCGACCGCATGGCCGAGCGTGCCGCCGATTCGGAGCCGGCCTCGATGAGATCGGCCACCGCCTCGGCTTGAGCAAGATCGAGTTTGCCGTTCAGAAACGCGCGCTCGGAAAATTCACCGGGGCGCGCGGCTCGCGCGCCAAGTGCGAGCGCGCGGTCGAGCAACATGTCCAGCACCACCGGGCCGCCATGTCCGTGAAGTTCCAGCACGTCTTCGCCGGTGAAGGAATGCGGTGCGGGGAAAAACAGTACCAGGCCCTGATCGATGGGCTGGCCGGCGGCGTCGAAAAATTTTGCGTACGTGGCGTGGCGTGCGCCTGGGAGTCGGACCAGCATGTCTTTAGCGATCGTGCGCGTCTGCGGGCCGGAGAGCCGGACGATGCCGATGCCCCCGCGTCCGGGTGGTGTGGCGATGGCCGCGATGGTATCGGTGCCCGCCACGGTATTTAGGCTATTTCGCCTGGCCCTCGACGACGCGGGTGATGCGCCACTGCTGCGCGATGGACAAGATGTTGTTCACGGTCCAGTACAACACCAAACCCGCGGGGAAAAACAGGAAGAACACGGTGAACATGAACGGCAGGATCATGAATACCTTCTGCTGGACCGGATCGACCGGTTGGGGGTTCAGCTTTTGCTGCACGAACATCGATGCACCCATGATGATCGGCAGGATGTAATACGGGTCCTGGGCGGAAAGGTCCTTGATCCACAAAATCCACGGAGCCTGGCGCATCTCGACGCTTTCCAGCAGCACCCAGTAAAGCGCGATGAATACCGGGATCTGAATCACTATCGGCAAACAGCCACCGAGCGGATTGATCTTCTCCGTTTTGTATAGCTCCATCATGGCCTGATTAAGTTTCTGACGATCGTCGCCGTATCGTTCCTTCAGTGCTTGCAATCGCGGCTGCATCTTGCGCATGTGCGCCATGGATTGGTAGCTCTTTGCCGACAACGGATAGAAGGCCGCCTTGATCAGTACGGTGAGCACGATGATGGCCCAGCCCCAGTTACCCAGCAGCCCATGAATGGCGGACAGCAACCAGAACAATGGCGCTGAAATTACCGTAAGCCAGCCATAGTCCACGGTAAGGTCCATCCCTTCGGGCAGGGTCTTGAGTATCTTGTGTTCCTTGGGGCCGACATAGAGACTCACTCCGATGATGCCGGTTTCACCCGGAGCCACTTTCGTCGGTGTGATATTTTTGAATCCAAGAACATAACGGGCGCCCTCCAGCACCATGGTATAAAACTCGTTGCGCTGATCCTTGGGCAGCAGCCACGAGCCCACGAAATAATGCTGCAACATGGCCACCCACCCGCCGGTAACCTCGCGCTTCAGCGGTTTGCTGGCCATGTCGTCGAGCGAAATCTTTTCGTACTTGTTCTCTGGCGTGTAGATCGCGCCGCCGGTATAGCTCGGGATTACGGTTAAGAAACCCCCCGTTTCCACGTGCCCGCGTTGAAATTGGCCATAGAGGTATCCAGCCCACTCGTTATGGGTGACATTTTTTACTTGAAACTCGAGATCCACCACATAGCTGCCACGGCGAAAAATATAAATCTTGGTGTACTGCACGCCATCGGGGGCGCGATAAGCGAGCGGTACCCGCAAAGAGTCCTGACCGTCCGTGAGAATGAAACGTTCGGCATTGGCCGAAAAATTAGTTTTGTGATTCGGGAATTCGCCTTTCGATCCGATAAGACCCGACTGGGCCACATACAGATCTTTGCCTGCCTCCTGCATCAGCGGAAAGGGTTGTTCGGGTTTATTCAGTTCCACCGGATATTGGCGGAGATACAGTTCGCGCAGATCACCGCCGTAGGTATCGATGATCGCGTCAAACAGATCGGTGCGGACCTGAAGTCGACTGCCCCGGGTCAAAACCTCTGTGGGTCTGGGTGCCGGGCCGGTATCCGGGGCGGCGGTGAGTGCCGGCGCTTGGGGGAGATCGGGCGCGGGTGTCGAGCCGGCGGAAGGCGCCATTTTAGTGGTTGCGGGTGGCGCCGAAGTTGCCGTGCTCCCGGGACCGACAGTTTTTTCCTGCTCCCAGGCCTGCCAGATGAGCATCAGGACCATGGCGAGCGCAAAAAACAGAAACAGACGTTGATTATCCATGTTTGGCCGTGGGCATTCGCCCGGCGCGGTCTGCGAGTGGAACCGGATCGTATCCCCCGGGATGCCACGGGTGACAGCGGGCAAGCCGGCGCGCGGCCAGCCATAATCCGCATGCCGTGCCGTGTGTTTCGATGGATTCCACAGCGTATTGGGAGCAGCTGGGATAGAACCGGCAATGGTTGCCCAGCCAGGGGCTCAGAAGATAGCGGTATCCGCGGATAATTCCGATCAGGATCTGTTGCACTGAAGTTCGACCTTTTCCCAAAATTGATCCAATGATGTTCGCAACACGGCGGTCTCTGCCCCGCCCGCCTTCGGGCTGGCTACGACCACAATATCCAGCCCGTTCAGTCTTTGCTGGCTACCACGGAATGATTCGCGTATCTGGCGCTTGACGCGGTTGCGAACCACCGCCCGGGGAGACGTCTTGCGGGAGACGATGATACCCAATCGCCCGTGGGGACGAGGGGTGCGAAGCGCGTAGACACCAAAAAAAATATCGCGCCACCGCCAATCGCTTTTCAGAGTCGCCGTGTATTCCCCCGGCCGCAGCAGCCGATGCGATTTGGGCAGTCCGCTGCGGGCATTCGTCAATCTAAACGCCCAGTCGTGTGCGACCCTTGGCGCGGCGCGCGGAGATTATCCGTCGGCCACCCTTAGTTTTCATGCGCGCGCGAAATCCGTGTGTGCGTTTGCGTTTAAGCACGCTTGGCTGATATGTACGTTTCATCGGGTTCGGTTCTTAACTCGTTGTTGGATTGTCGCCGCGGTGTTCAATCTCGCAGCAAAGGGCGGCAAACTTACTGCCTCCCGTCAACGTTTGTCAACAGAATATTGCGCTAACTGTTTGTAATCACAGATGTCGGATTCTTCCTGTGGATAACTCATCGGTTAGCGGTTAGACTTCACTCTCCTCTTGTAAGCGTAAATTAAAACTCGAATGTGATGTCGCCCGTCTGGAAAAAGTGCCTGGAACGGCTCGAGGAGGAACTGTCTGCACAACAGTTCAACACTTGGCTGCGCCCGCTGCATGCCGTTCAGGATGGCCAGTCACTTCGCTTGCTGGCCCCGAACCGGTTTGTCATGGATTGGGTCCGTGACCGCTTTTTTGAACGTATTGCGGAACTGACCGGCGAATACAGCGGGGGAGCGCTTACGGTACAAGTTGAGGTAGGAAGCCAGTTACGAATAAACGACAGTGTGCGAATATCGAAAGCTGTCGTCAGTACCCGTCCGGCGGCAACCGCTGCCACGCGATTACCTTCCATTATCGGGCGTCTGGATCCCGAATTTACGTTTGAAAATCACATAGAAGGGAAATCCAATCAGCTGGCGCGGGCGGCAGCGAAACAGGTCGGTGAAAATCCTGGTGGGGCGTTTAATCCGCTTTTTATCTACGGCGGCGTGGGCTTGGGGAAGACACATCTCATGCAAGCGGCGGGTAACCTGATGCTAAAGCATCGACCGGATGCCACCGTGGCCTATATTCACTCCGAGCGTTTTGTCGCCGACATGGTTAAGGCGCTGCAGCATAATGCGATTGGAGAATTTAAGAAGTTATATCGAAATCTCGACGCTTTGTTGATTGACGATATCCAGTTTTTTGTCGGCAAGGAGCGATCTCAAGAAGAATTATTCCACACTTTCAATGCATTACAGGAGTCCAAGCGGCAGGTTATCATCACCGCAGATCGTTTTCCCAAAGAGCTGGTTGGAGTTGAGGAACGTCTAGTTTCGCGTTTCGGTTCCGGTTTGATCGTCTCGATTGAACCGCCTGAATTAGAAACGCGAGTGGCCATACTGATCAAGAAGGCGAAACAAGAAAGTGTAGAGCTCCCGGAGGATGTTGCTTTTTTTATTGCCAAGCGAGTTCGGTCAAATGTCCGTGAACTGGAAGGGGCGCTCCGCCGCATCCTTGCCAGTGCCTTCTTTACCGGTAAGGCGATCGATGTCTCCCTCGTGGGTGAGAGTCTCAAGGATCTTATTTCTTTCCAGGAACGTTTGGTTACGATAAATAATATCCAGAAAACAGTCGCTGAGTATTTCAAAATCCGGGTTTCAGATTTGCATTCGAAAAACCGCTCACGCCACGTTACGCGCCCACGCCAATTCGCCATGGCGTTGTCGAAAGAACTGACTGACCACAGTCTGCCTGAAATAGGCGATGCCTTTGGGGGCCGCGACCATACTACGGTATTACATGCCTGCCGCAAGGTGGTGGAGCTTAAAGCAAAGGATTCGCACGTTAATGAAGATTACAGCAACCTGCTCAGGATACTCACCACCTGATTATCAGGTTTGCTTTTTCTGGTGATAACTATGTGAATGGTATTTATAGAATCCCAGCGTCCCGGTATTATTCAAGTTCTATTGCTGTTACTCACAGGCGCGACACTCGATACACACAAAGTTGCCAGACCCAAAATAACTTGTGTTACCGTTGCAGAATGAGTTACACACAGATTAATAGCTCAATAACTACTACTACAGAACTACATATATAACACCAGAACAAACAACATACGAATGCAAATAACACTTACACGTGAAGA
Organism: Sulfuricaulis sp.; assembly: GCF_040901545.1. GTDB lineage: Bacteria > Pseudomonadota > Gammaproteobacteria > Acidiferrobacterales > Sulfurifustaceae > Sulfuricaulis. The sequence goes on from NZ_JBBDYL010000045.1 coordinate 149,911, forward strand.
ATTGCTTAAACCACTAGGATATGTCGTGGGTGTTGTAGAACGCCGGCAAACACTTCCGATCCTTTCCTATGTGTTGATGCGAATTCAGGACGATGAGCTCACTCTGACTGGTACGGATTTGGAGATTGAAATTATTGCTAAAGTAAAGGATGCGAGTGGCGGCAACTTTGAAATGACTTTGCCCGCACGCAAGCTTTTTGACATTTGCCGTTCGCTACCAATTGAAGCAGAAATCGTAATCAAGAAAGAAGGCGAGCGGACAACCGTCAAATCAGGAAAAAGCCGGTTCACTTTGGCAACCGCTGCCGTAACGGATTTCCCGTATATTCAAGCATTACCGTGGGAGCAAGCGCTTACTCTCTCTCAAGGAAAAATACGCACCTTGCTCGAACAAACTCACTTTTGCATGGCACAGCAAGATGTGCGGTATTACCTTAACGGGCTCTTGCTGGAATTGGTTTCCAAAAAGTTGCGTGCCGTTGCTACCGACGGTCACAGAATGGCAATTAGTGAAATAGTTTTGGATTCAACTCCTAAAAGCGAGAAGCAAGTCATCATTCCACGCAAAGGAATACAGGAGATTCTAAGATTACTTGAAGACTCCGATGAACCTATTCAGCTACAAATTGGCGTGAACCATATCAGGGCAAAGACAACGAATTTCACATTTACTTCGAAGCTTATTGACGGTCGATATCCCGATTATACGAAAGTGGTTCCCCAAACTGAACTGAAGAAACTAACGTTGACACGTGAGTCGTTCCGCGAAACGCTTGGGCGTGTTGCAATCCTTTCCAGCGATAAATACCGTAGCGTGAGAATAAGTCTTAAAAATAAGCTTATGCAAGTTACCGCCCACAACCCAGAACAGGAAGAAGCGCAAGAAGAAGTCATAACCGATTACACGGGAGAAGAACTGGAGATAGGATTTAACGTTAATTACATGATGGATGCTATTTCAGCGTTAAAAAGCGAATCCATAAACTTCGGCCTAAACGATCCCAACAGCAGTTGTACCCTTTCATCGCCCGACACGCCGTACCCACAATACGTTATAATGCCCATGCGACTCTAGACAGGGCCGGATGTATTGTTTCACGTGGAACATCCCAGTCGTCCTAAACTCTTTCAGCGTTCCACGTGGAACGCAACGAAACAACCATCCATGACACAAGCAAAAAAAAGGGGCGCTCCTGTATCAACATATGACTCACGCAGCATCCAAGTACTCAAAGGCTTGGACGCGGTGCGCAAGCGGCCTGGTATGTATATCGGTGATACTAATGACGGTACTGGCCTGCATCATATGGTTTTTGAAGCTGTTGATAACTCAATCGATGAAGCGCTTGCCGGCCACTGTAACCAGATCCAGGTCACCATCCATGCAAATGAGTCCATTACCGTTTCAGATAATGGCCGCGGCATACCCACTGAGATAATCCCTGAAGAAGGCCGTTCCGCTGCGGAAGTAGTTATGACGGTACTGCATGCCGGTGGAAAGTTTGACCAGAATTCGTACAAGATTTCTGGCGGACTCCATGGTGTGGGTATCTCTGTGGTTAACGCGCTTTCAGAGACACTTGAGCTGACCATTCGTCGTGGCGGCAAGGTACATCACCAGAAGTACCGCTTGGGGGAACCTCAAACCCCTCTCAAGGTAATTGGTGAGAGTAGTGAAACAGGCACGGATGTCAGATTTAAACCCAGCACCAAGATTTTTTCCAATACGCAGTACAACTATGATGTTCTAGCAAAACGCTTACGCGAGCTTTCTTATTTAAATTCCGGGGTACGGATCTCACTCATCGATGAGCGAGTTGGGAAAGAAGATATTTTCGAATACAAAGGCGGTATCGCAGCGTTCGTTAAGCATTTAAACCGCAATAAGACCCCGCTGCACGCCAAGCCTATTCAAATTACGGCAGAACGCGACCGGATCATGGTTGATCTATGTATGCAGTGGAACGATTCTTACCAGGAAAACATTTTTTGTTTTACCAACAATATTCCACAGCGCGACGGCGGTACCCACTTGGCCGGTCTGCGCGCGGCCATGACACGCACCCTTAACCAGTACATTGAGAAGACCGGACTGGCGAAAAAAGAGAAAGTCGAAATCAGCGGTGACGATGCCCGTGAGGGCCTGATCGCTGTGCTCTCCGTCAAGGCACCCGATCCTAAGTTTTCCTCGCAAACCAAAGACAAGTTGGTTTCGTCCGAGGTGAAAGGGGTGGTTGAGTCAGTGGTAAACGAAAAGCTCTCGGAATTTCTGGAAGAGAACCCGGTTGACGCCAAAGGGATAGCGATCAAAATCGTTGAAGCGGCACGTGCACGCGAAGCCGCCCGCAAGGCACGCGAGATGACACGGCGCAAGGGCATCATGGATGTCGCCGGGCTTCCCGGCAAGTTGGCGGATTGTCAGGAACGCGATCCGTCCAAATGTGAACTTTACCTGGTAGAGGGTGATTCCGCCGGCGGTTCGGCGAAGCAGGCCAGGGATCGGAAATTCCAAGCAGTGCTGCCGCTCAAAGGCAAGATTTTGAATGTTGAACGTGCACGATTTGACAAGATGCTCACTTCGGTGGAAGTCATGACTTTGATAACCGCGCTGGGCACGGGTATTGGTAATAATGACTTTGACATCAATAAGTTACGTTACCATCGTGTGATTCTCATGACGGATGCCGATGTGGACGGCTCACACATCCGGACCTTACTGCTGACATTTTTTTACCGGCAGATGGGCGAGCTGATCAGTCGCGGCAATGTGTATATCGCCCAGCCGCCGCTGTTCAAAATCAAGCAAGGTAAACAGGAGCGCTATCTTAAAGATGAAACCGAGCTGCAGGATTATCTGCTCGATACGGCCCTGTCTGAAGCGGCACTCCACACAGCCGGAAGCCAGACGTTGAAGGGGGCGGAATTAGCCAATCTTTGTCGAAGCTTCCTGGCTGTGGAACAAACCATCAAACGTCTCGCGCGACGCTACGACACCGAAGCGCTACGAAAGTTAATCTACATGCCGCGAATCACGCCGGTCCTGTTAAAAGATAAACGACAGGCCGGTCATGTTGTGGAAGATCTCAAAGGCCGTCTGGCTAGCGACACCAATCACGGCAGCCGCTATGAAGCAACGCTTGGCATTGACACGCGCAATAATCTGCATGAAATAGTGGTAACGCGCCATGAACACGGCACCGCCACCCGTACCAAGATTGATGCTGAATTTATCTCATCCGGCGAATACGCCTCGCTGCGCGCCTTGGGAGAACGCCTGGAAAAGTATTTTGCATCCGAGGCAACCATTGAGCGATCGGACAAATCTCAAAAAGTCGCCAGCATCGACGCTATGCTTGAGTGGCTCATGACGGAAGCTCGCCGCGGACAAACGATTCAACGCTATAAAGGGTTGGGTGAGATGAATCCAGCGCAGTTGTGGGAAACCACCATGGACCCGAAAACCCGTCGATTATTGAAAGTCAGCGTAGATGATGTGGTCGCCGCGGAAGAAGTATTCACCACACTGATGGGCGATCAGGTTGAACCGCGCCGCGAGTTCATCGAAAAAAATGCGCTCTCCGTTTCAAACCTCGATATCTAAAAATACCTTCAATGCCATATCTGGCACACACTAGTACTGCCTCTCCGGGACCAGTAAACAGAGTGCTTGTTACTTGCACATATAATATATATGGTTATTATGGGTTGGCCTTGTTGAGGCCTAGCTAGTGAAGTGTGCGTGGAATGCTGAGAGTAAACGAGGGTATTTCTGCGTCGAATGAGGTGCCATCGTCTGCAATCATCTGGTAACTACCCTTCATCGTGCCGACTGGCGTTTCGAGGATCGTGCCGCTTGTGTACTGAAAACTTGTCCCGGGTAATAGATAGGGTTGTTCGCCAACCACACCTTCGCCTTGAACCTCCCGGATTCGGTCGTTGGCGTCGGTAATTATCCAGTGCCGCGTCATAAGCCGGACCGGAACCAGACCGCTGTTCGTGATCGTGATGGTATACGCGAAGACGTACCGGTCCTCTTCGGGCGCTGATTGACCCGGGAGATAAATCGTCCGCACGTCAATCTGTATCTGATGTTTTTCGTTGGTCGACATATTTCGTTTACCCTGCACAACCACGTCTATTTTGCATCAGTTTAAGACTTATGGGTATTACCGGGGTTTCCATCTCGGGGGATGAAACACCCACATTACGATAACGAATGCGAAGAAAACAGAATAAATGATAGTGAATACCCACTCTGGAGCCGAATAGAAAATCAGGCGATCCAACCAGTGTCCGATAAAGCTCTGTTCATATACCCCGGTACCCACTTCGGCGCGCAAGCGATTTTCAAGAACCGTCAGCGGACAAGCCAATCCGACCCAGGCTTCGAGCAGCACAAAACCGATTGCTCCCAGATGCAGCAGTCGGAAGATGAATTGGCGTGTCCAAAACCATCCGAGCGCCCAGCCTGTCATAATCAGTATCTGGCCGGCAACGACAAACAACACATACGCAGCATGTACCACGAGTACCACGGCGGCAAACAGATGCAGCGTGTCCGGCTCTAGTGTCATGAAAGCGGCGTCAGACAAGACGGGCAGGGCACGCTGAAAAATTTGACGGGATCATTGTCCAACCGTACCGCCGAGAGCGATTTTCCCCAGAGGCAGCCGCTATCCAGCCCGATCACCCCGTCCCCTTGCCACAACCCCAACGCGGACCAATGACCAAAGACAATCCGCAGGTCTTGGCTGCGACGCCCGGGGACCTGAAACCACGGCATCAGATCCGGTGGCTGGCTGCCGGGGGGACCTTTCGGTCGCAAATCCATGTTCCCCTCCAGGTCGCAGTAACGCAGACGCGTGAAGGCATTGACGATCACGCGCAGCCGATCAGCGCCGCGCAAATTTTCATTCCAGTGATCAGGAAGATCGCCATACATGTGATGAAAAAAATCCATCATCAAGTCGCCGCGCAACAAATCCTGTACTTCTTGGGCCAGGCGCTTGGCATCGGTGAGCGTCCAGGCGGGGAGCAGACCGGCATGGATCAGCGTGTAACCAAGCCGGTCATCGTGATGCAACAAAGGACGGCGGCGCAACCACTGAAGCAGCTCGTCCTTGTCGGGCGCAGCCAAAATTTTTTCCAGGGCGTCCCGTTTTTTTGGTTTCGCGGCGCCTGCAGCCATCGCCAGCAAATGCAAATCATGGTTGCCTAACACGCAAATAGCGCGATCACTCAGCGCTTTGACATACCGAAGCACTTCCAGTGATTGCGGTCCACGGTTTACCAGATCCCCGGTAAACCACAGCGAATCTCGCGTCGGGTCGAAACGGATCTCGGTCAGCAACGCCCGCAGGGGCTGATAACAGCCCTGCACATCACCAATCGCATAGACAGGCATTAGGATACCTGGGGCCCAAGTTGATCCGCCATTTTTGTCGTAGCCCTGACCAAGGCATTGATAATTCCCGGTTCCACGGCGGCATGACCGGCGTCTCGAATGATCTCAAGGGTCGCCTCCGGCCACGCCTGCGCAAGTTCCCAGGCACTCTGAATCGGACAAACGGTGTCATGACGCCCGTGTACGATCGTGCCGGGAATTCCACTAAGACGATGCGCGTTGCGCAGAATCTGATCGGTTTCCAGAAAACTACGGTTAACAAAATAATGCGCCTCGATCCGCGCCAGGGATAATGCCGTGTGCGGCGAGCCGAAAAAATCGACCACGTGTTTGTTGGGCAACAATGTTGCCGTTCGTCCTTCCCACAAAGACCAGGCTTTGGCACACGCCATGCGCGCAATTTCATCCTCTCCAGTCAGTCGACGGTAATAGGCTGCCAGGAGATTATGACGTTCATGTTCCGGTATCGGCGCGATAAAATCCTGCCAGTAATCCGGAAATAAACGGTTTGCGCCCTCCTGGTAAAACCAGTGAATCTCCCACGGCCGACACAGAAAAATCCCGCGTAAAATGAGGCCCAACACGCGATCCGAATGAGTCTCCGCGTAGACCAATGCCAGGGTTGAACCCCAGGATCCCCCGAATAACACCCAGCGGTTAATGCCCAGAAGTTCGCGAATTTTTTCGATGTCTTCCGTGAGGTGCGGCGTCGTGTTGCGTTCGAGACAGGCATGAGGAGTGGATTGTCCCGCGCCGCGCTGATCATACAATACGATGCGATAGACGTTGGGATCAAAGAACCGGCGGTGATATCCCTCGCACCCGGCGCCGGGACCGCCGTGCAGGAAAAGCACGGGCAACCCTTTTTCATTTCCGCATTCCTCGACATAAAGTTCGTGCAGGGAGTCAACCTTTATCCGGTGCATGGCATAAGGTTTGATGCTCGGAAAGAGTTTAAGCACGATCGCAACTCAAAAGCGGTTCTGCGCTGATAGCAGAAGACGGAAATGTTTGCGCCGCGCGCCGCTTTGATACCGTCCACGACAAACCGCGGGATGACTCGCGGAAATCAGGGTCCGGCGGGGCATGAAACGGTTTGCTGTCTTGAAGTTCTGATGCGGCACGTTTCTGATCTCAAACCGGGACCCTACACATGATTGCCGCAGGTCAAAGGCCAAGTCGTTCCCAAACGGTGCACGTGGGGCCGGCGCGGTTCAGGGTGTAGAAATGCAATCCCGGGGCGCCCCCGTCCAGCAGCTTGTCGCACAGGTCCGTGGTGACATCGAGTCCGAAGGCGCGAATCGAGTCGAGATCATTCCCGTACCCTTCGAGCCGCTTGCGTATCCAGCGGGGGATTTCAGCGCCGCACGTATCGGAAAACCTGGCGAGTTGCTTGAAATTCGTGATCGGCATGATGCCCGGCACAATCGGGACATCAACCCTCATGGCTTCGCATTCATCCACGAAACGCCAATAGGCATCGATATTGAAAAAATACTGGGTAATGGCCGAATTGGCCCCGGCCTTGACCTTGGTCACGAAGGCGCGGATGTCGGCCTCGGGGCATGGCGCTTCGGGGTGGAATTCCGGATAGGCGGCAACATCGATGATGAATTCATCCCCGGTAGCGTCACGGATGAAGGCCACCAAGTCGCTGGCATAGCGGAAATCCCCAGTCTGTGGCGCGTTCTTCGGGAGGTCGCCGCGCAAAGCCACCAGGTGACGGATACCCAACTGCCGGTAGGCATCGAGCAAGGCGCGAACCTCCGGGCGCGTGGTTCCCATGCAGGAGATATGCGGAGCGGCATTTTGTTTTAAAGCCAGAATCTGCTTCACCGTTTCGTAGGTGCCTTCGCGCGTGCTGCCGCCAGCCCCGAAGGTTACGGATAAAAATTTCGGCTTGAGCTGGGCGAGTTGGTTTATCGTTTCGCGCAGACTTAACTGTGCCTCCGGAGTTCGCGGTGGAAAAAATTCGAAACTGAAAGTGCGCGGGTATTTTTTTTGCGAGTCCATGGCGTTAACGGGCGATTCCGTACTCAGCCCGGTTCAGGCACCTTGTACGAGCGTGCGTTGCGGTGCACCACGCTTTCGTATCAGTAACGGTAGTGATCCGGTTTGTAGGGCCCGTCCACCGACACATTGATGTATTGGGCCTGTTCCGTGGTCAGGCCTGTGAGCTTGGCCCCGATTTTCATCAGGTGCAGGCGCGCGACTTTTTCATCCAGTTTTTTAGGCAGTACGTAGACCTGATTCTTGTAGTTCTGGTAATGGCTATAGAGCTCGATCTGCGCGATGACCTGATTACTGAACGAGGCCGACATTACGAACGACGGATGTCCCGTGGCACAGCCCAGGTTCACGAGACGACCCTTGGCCAGCACGATGATCTTTTTCCCGTCGGGAAAGATGACGTGATCCACTTGCGGCTTGACCTCTTCCCAGCGGTAGTTTTTTTCCAGCGATGCCACGTCTATTTCCGAATCGAAGTGGCCGATATTGCACACGATGGCCTCGTGCTTCATGGCTTTCATGTGGCTGTGGTTGATGACGTGCACGTTGCCGGTGGCGGTGACGAAGATGTCGCCCTTGTCCGCCACTTCGTCCATAGTGACCACGCGATAGCCTTCCATGGCTGCCTGCAACGCATTGATGGGGTCGATTTCGGTGATCCATACGGTCGCGCCCAAGCCGCGGAACGCCTGGGCACAACCCTTGCCGACGTCGCCGTAGCCGAGCACCACGCAGATCTTGCCGGCGATCATCACGTCGGTGGCACGCTTGATGCCGTCGATGAGTGACTCGCGGCAGCCGTAAAGATTGTCGAATTTGGATTTGGTGACCGAGTCATTGACATTCATCGCCGGGAACATCAGCTCGCCGCGTTCCTGCATCTGGTACAAGCGGTGCACGCCGGTCGTCGTTTCTTCGGTCACGCCGCGTAGGCCCGACGCGACCTCGGTCCACTTCTTCGGGTTGGCGGCGAGACTCTGCTTGAGCAGCGCCAGGAACACCTTCCATTCCTCGTTCGCGTTCTGCTCGGGATTCGGCACTTTACCGGATTTCTCGAATTCCACGCCCTTGTGCACCAGCATGGTGGCGTCGCCGCCGTCGTCGAGGATCATGTTCGGCCCTTTGCCGCCCGGCCAGGTGAGCGCCTGCTCGGTGCACCACCAGTATTCCTCGAGCGTCTCGCCCTTCCACGCGAATACCGGGGTGCCGGCGGCGGCGATCGCCGCCGCGGCGTGATCCTGGGTGGAGTAAATGTTGCACGACGCCCAGCGCACTTCGGCCCCAAGCGCCACGAGAGTCTCGATCAGCACCGCGGTCTGGATGGTCATGTGCAGCGAGCCGGAGACGCGCGCGCCTTTGAGCGGTTTCTGCGCGCCGAACTCCGCGCGCAAGGCCATGAGACCCGGCATCTCGGTCTCGGCGATCTGGATTTCCTTGCGGCCCCAGTCGGCGAGCTTGATGTCCGCGACCTTGTAATCGGTGAACTTCGGATTGACGACAGCGTTCATGATGCTAGCTCCGTGAATTGAGCGAGCGCCGTTGTTTTAACCGGCGTTCTCTCCGAGCCTGGCCCCAGCGAAAAGCTTTGGGGGTTGCAACGCTCCTCGGAGAGCAACGCCTCACCGTCATGGCGACATGTGAAATATTATGCGGAAGCCGCGCTCCGCGCCTTGATACCGGCGGCATCACGCAAGAGTTCGGCTTTGTCGGTGCGCTCCCAGGTGAAAGAGGGTTCGGTGCGGCCGAAGTGACCGTAGGCAGCGGTCGGGAAATAAATCGGTTGCAACATGTCGAGCATTTGAATGATGGCCTTGGGGCGCAAATCAAAGTGCACGCGGATGAGTTGTTCAATTTTATCGTCCGGAAGCTTCCCGGTACCGAAGGTATCGACATGGATCGACACGGGTTGTGCCACACCGATGGCATAGGCCATCTGGATTTCGCAGCGCTCCGCAAGACCGGCGGCGACAACGTTCTTGGCCACGTAGCGTCCGGCGTACGCGGCCGAGCGGTCCACCTTGGACGGATCCTTGCCGGAAAAGGCCCCGCCGCCGTGTCGTGCCATACCGCCGTACGTGTCCACGATGATCTTGCGGCCTGTCAGTCCGCAATCGCCCACCGGACCGCCGATCATGAAGTTGCCCGTGGGGTTGATGAAATATTTGATATCTTTGCCGAGCCATTCGCGGGGCAGGACGGGTTTCACGATTTCCTCGATGACCGCCTCCTTGAGGTCAGCGTACTTGGTACCCGGCGCGTGCTGCGTGGACAGAACCACGGCGTCAATTCCGATGGGCTTGTGGTTGACATATTTGACCGTCACTTGCGATTTGGCGTCGGGACGCAACCAGGGCAGTTTGCCACACTTGCGCATTTCAGCCTGTCGCCTGACCAAGCGGTGCGCGAGCGTGATCGGCATCGGCATCAACACATCGGTTTCGTTGGCGGCGTACCCGAACATCAATCCCTGGTCGCCGGCGCCCTGTTCGAGGTCGAGTCCTTTGCCTTCGTCCACGCCTTGCGCGATGTCGGGTGACTGCTTGCCCACGGCGCTGACCACGCCGCAGGAATCCCAGTCAAACCCCATGCCGGCGGAATAGCCGATGTGCTTGATGGTTTGGCGCGCGATCTGGTCGAAGTCCACAATCGCGTCGGTCGTGATTTCACCGGCAACCACCACCAGGCCGTTTTTTACCAGGGTTTCACAGGCCACGCGCGCCATTTTGTCCTGCTTCAAAATGGCGTCGAGGACCGCGTCGGAAATCTGGTCACAGACCTTGTCCGGATGTCCTTCCGATACGGATTCAGAGGTAAACAGAAAACTGTCTGTCATAGCCACTCCATCTTAGCTCAATTATAAAACTGCAGGACCGCGCAGTTTACCAATCCGGCTCGCGTTTGACACGCTTTAACTCCCCTCGCGAGCGGGTGTCTCAACACTGTTCCCAGGGAAGACCGTGATAACGCCAGCCACCCTTGCTGCTGCGATGATGGTGTTCGTCAAGCGCCCCTTCAAACCCCCCGGCGACATTGTAAACATCCTTGATTCCTGCCTTGATCAATACTCGCCCGGCCTCGAGCGAGCGTACCCCGCTGCGGCAGATCAGCACCACGGGCGCCGCCCCGCTGGCACCCCCGAGCATGGCCTGGCGTACCAGGGTGATGAAATTCGGGTTTACTTTCCAGTCCGGTTCGTCAATCCACGGGATGTGGATTGCCCCCGGCGGATGACCGACAAACAGGTATTCCATATGCGAACGCACGTCGATGAACACGGCGTTCGGATGTTCCTGGATGAACTTATAGGTCTCTTTGGGAGACAGGGTTTTGACTTCTTCGCTCATGTTGGCCTTAACAAATGTTACTCTGCCCTATGCACAAATTATTCTGATTGGGCATACTGGGAGAATATGCTAGCTCCCGATACGCTACCCATACCGGTTTCCATTCCTCGGCCGCCCCGTCCCCTGTTGCGCGCCGCCAGGGAAGCCATCGCCGATTACAGCATGATCCATCCGGGCGACCGTGTCTTGCTGGGCCTGTCGGGCGGCAAAGACAGCCTGTCGTTGCTCCACGTACTGCGGCATTTGCGGGACAAGGCACCGGTTCGCTTCGAGCTCGGTGCGGCCACCGTGGATCCAGGCATCGAAGGTTTTGATCCGTCGTTCTTGAAAGAATATGTCCCCGCACTGGGCGTTCGCTATTTTTACCGCCGTCACGATATCGTGGGCCGCGCGCTCAAGACCATGCGTGGCAATTCATTCTGTGCCTATTGCTCCCGCATGCGCCGTGGAATTCTCTATGACACAGCACGCAAACAGGGCTTCAACGTCTTGGCGTTGGCGCACCATTTGGATGATCTCGCGGAATCATTCCTGATGAGCGCCTTTTTTGGCGGCCGCCTACACACCATGAAGGCTCATTATGTGAACGATGCCAAAGATCTGCGCGTTATTCGTCCCTTCATCTACGTGCGCGAACGCCAGACCGCTGATTTTGCCCGGCGCGGGAATCTCCCGGCTATTATGGACAATTGTCCGGCCTGTTTCCGCATGCCCTCGCAACGGATGCAGATAAAATCGTTATTAGCTCAGCAGGAAAAAACCAATAAGACCATATTTTCAAGTTTACTGACAACAATCAAACCACTGATAGTCGATAAAATACATTATTAATTTAAAGTTATCCCACTTTTCTATAATTTTTCAGATAAAACAGGATGCGTTATTCTTAATTATGTTAAATGTTGTAAACACATCCTATTTCTGCGGCTTATATCTGGAAATGTGGGATTTAATTATCTCTGAAAAGCGATTTTCCACCTTGGGTTGGCTAATATAGCGGTCAAAATGGGTATCCATGGAGTCTGTAAGCAACTCCAGTCGTGTTCCAGAATCGGGGTGGGTTTTGAACATGAGCGCCACCGCATTATCCTTCGGATTAATGGAGGAAAGTGTTTGTAGCACGGATGGCAGCCCATAAGGATCGTATCCAGCCCGCGACGCGAGTACTACACCCATGCGATCGGCGGCAAACTCATCCTCCTTATCCAGTCCACGCGCGAAGATTTCAGTCCCGGTGCTGACCAGCTTGGCGTATTCAGGTTTATTGCGGCTCAGAGCCTCACCCGCCATGCCGGCCAGAGCCCCTTTGCGCATGGTGTTCAGGGCATGCTTTTCGACTACGTGACTGATTTCATGCGCCAGCACCCCGGCCAGCTCGGCTTCATCCCGCATGCGCAGCAGCATGCCACGCGTGATGAATACAAATCCGCCCGGTGTCGCGAAGGCATTGACACCGTCCGTGTCCAGCACGCCGAAATGCCAGGGTAAGGTCGGCCGGTCGGAATGGAGCGCGATCCACATGCCGATTTTGTTGACATACGATTGCAACGCCGGATCGTTCACCGGCGGTGCCGCGCCGAGAAGGTTGGCGGCCACGTCCCTGCCAAGATTGATTTCATCTTTTTCCGAAGTCGACTTGAGCGGCTCGAGTTTCTTGCCGATGTCACGCAATTTGTCGAGATTGAAGGCTGACGCCGGCAGTGGCACGGCCAACGAGAGCGCAATAAGGATCAACGCCGTTTTGAAAATCGTCATGGATTCATCCTTCATGGCTTATTCAGATACGGCACGTCCGTGTCTTTTAACCCTGCCTGCCGCGCATAATCCCTGACTGTTGCATCGTTGGCGCGGTGCCCCGCCAAGGCTTCCACTGCTTTGGGATTTGGTTTCGCCGACTTAAGTTCTTCGGCACTCAGTCCGCGGATACCGGTGGTGGCGACAATCCCCGATGATCCCGACCGTCCTGTCTTGCCGACATTTTTCAGCATCTCCAATCCTTCGCCGGAGCCCTTCGCTTCCGGTCCTTCGCCAGATCGGACCTGGTGCAGCCGTACCCAGCCGGTCTTGTTTTTCCCGGATATCTTCAGCCAACCGCCGCGACGCTCGAGGATCACCACCGAGGTGTTCGATGGCAGTTGTCCGGCCTGCGCCGCATCGCGGTACGGCGTGGCCATCAAATCCACGGCCGTGCGCGTGGTGCCCGCTTCCTTGGCAAAAGCGGCACCAAGGGCAGCGAGCCCGATGGAAAATACGAAGGACTGTAATAGTTTCATGATGACTCCCATTTCGGCTCGTAAAGTTGAACTTCGGATTCCTTGCCCTTGAGTTTCACGAGTCCGTGATCAACAAAAGTGTATTGCGTTTGACACGCGTCCCGCACGGCGGCGGATACCAGTATCCGGCAGCGTCCGCGCGTGGCACCCTCGATGCGGCTTGCGGTATTCACCGTATCGCCGATCACGGTGTAATCCTGGCGGTGCTGCGGTGAGCCGATAAATCCTACCACGGCTTCACCGGTGTGGATGCCGATACCGACGTCAAAGTATTCACCGTCGGGACCGACTTGCTGCTTGAAGCGTATCAACGCCTGTTCCATCTCGCGGGCGCATGCCAGCGCGCGCAGCGCATGATCCGGCTGTTCCGTTGGGGCGCCCCAAAAGGCCATGATCGCATCGCCGATATATTTGTCCAGCGTCCCACCGTGCCGAAAAATAATCTCCACCTGGAGGCTGAAATAGCGATTGAGCAGTTCCACGATTTCCGGCGCCGATTTGCGCTCCGAGAGCGCGGTAAATCCCTGAATGTCGGAAAACAGCACCGTAATCTCCCGCTTCTGACCGGAAAGCGTGTCATGAGTTTCCCCCTGCTCCACCAGATCGGCCACCACGCGCGGATCGAGGAAGCGCGAAAAAAGCGTGGTCACGCGCTGACGGTTCTGGCGCTCGAGACGCCAGGCCCGCAGCGACGCCAGAAGATAGTAGAACCAGCCGCCGAACACCAACGGCACGACCACCGGTATTGCGAGGCGTGAATACACCAGCGCCGCCCAACAACCGATGGCGACCGCCAGCGTAACGCCGAGCCAGCTCACCCCAATCGTTAGCACACTCATGCCGCGCGCGAACGCCAGCGCCAGCATCGACAGAAATATGCCCGTCAGCAACGGCGCCACCCACCAAGCCAACTGATGGATACGCGCGCCGTTTTTAAGATTGTCGAGGGTGGTGGCGAGCACCTCGGTACCGGGAAAATTCGCTCCCATGGGTGTGAGCTTGAGGTCGTGCAGGCCCGAAGCGGTAGTGCCGATGATGATAATCTTGCCGCGGAACTCATCGCGCGGCCGTTGTGGTCGGCGACGTTCGAGATCGGTGAAAACATCGAAGAAAGAAACCGCCGTATAGGATTTGGCCGGTCCGTGCCAGGTCAGCATGATGTTCGCAGTATCCGCCACGGCATATCCCAGATCCTGCGCCACCCGGGCGGGCAAGGAGGGAATGTGCCAACCATATGCATCGAGATACAGGGGATAACGGCGGATGACCCCGTCGCTGTCGGCAAAGACATTGATGGTCCCGATCCGTCCCGTTTGGGCCAGCCCCGGCATGGGTAGCAGCAGGGAGGCGCGTGCCTCGGGGTCGGCCCCCGGTCCGCGCCGCGCGTTACCAAGGTTTTTCAAAGGAAAACCTTTTTCCCGGTCTGCCGGTTCCGGCGCGTCCAGGCGCACCATGGGAAAATAGACGTAGGGCAGGGCGGCGGCCGTACGAATGAAAAAAAGATCGTCAGCCACATGCTCTTTTTGCGGATCAATGAACAGGATATCGAACACGATCGCCGCCGGTTGCTGGCGCGCGAGCCCCTCCACCAGCTGGCCGAATACGGCGCGGGACCATGGATAACGCCCGTACTCGGGGACCATGGCCTCAAGCGTGGGCTCGTCGATATCGATCATGACGATGGCGGGGTCGGGGGGGAATCGCTCGGCGAGGCGGCGCAGGTTCCAGTCGAGGTAAAGGTTATCGAGCCGGCTGACGACGTCCCATTGCGAAGCCACCAACGCCACGATCCAGACGATGACGGCGAGAACAAACGGGGTGCGCCGCCGCGCCGTTTTTGCAATCATTGGTAAAGACTAACCCACCATGGAGCGGAGTCCAAGCCGCCGGGCGAACACACCCGGCGCACCATCGCCAATCGATGAATTCCACCGGCACAGCAAAAACCAAAACACCGGATCGTTCGTATTCTTCTCAGGCAGGCAAGCCCGCTCGCAGAAGTTATGCGCCGCGCTACTGGCCGAGCTGGCTATGGATATTTTTCTTGCGGTGGCTAGCGATGCTGCCGCTGTCGTGGTCGCGGCTTGCGGGCAGCGCGTTGGGTTTTCTCATGATGATCTCGAATAAAAAACGCCGCGAGATTGCGCGCATCAACATCGAGATGTGCTTCCCCCGGATGGAGCCGCGGGCGCGCCAGGAACTGCAGCGCGCGCATTTCCGTGTCACCGGCCAGTCGTATGTCGATCTCGGGTTTCTGGCATGGGCCGCGCGCGCGCGGCTTGAGCGCAAAACCGAGTATCTCGGATTGGATCATTATCAGGCCGCACTGCAAAGCGGGCGTCCCGTCATT
The DNA here is from genome assembly GCF_040901545.1 of Sulfuricaulis sp. Lineage (GTDB taxonomy): Bacteria > Pseudomonadota > Gammaproteobacteria > Acidiferrobacterales > Sulfurifustaceae > Sulfuricaulis. The sequence goes on from NZ_JBBDYL010000045.1 coordinate 165,292, forward strand.
CTGCTGGTGCCGCATTGCGTCGGAATAAATTTCGGCGGGGCGATGCTGAGCCGCTGGCATCCGGCGTGCACCATGGTCAAGGCTCAGCCGAACCCAGTCATCAACTGGTTGCTGGCGCGTGGCCAAACCCGCTATGGCGCTCGGCTGATTGAGCGGCGCGAAGGGTTGCGTCCGGTGCTGCGCGCGCTCAACCAGGATTTGAGTTTTCACTATTCCCCGGACGAGGACTTTGGCGCGGCACGCTCGGTGTTCGTCGACTTCTTCGGTGTGCCCACGGCGACGTTGCCCATCCTCGGGCGCCTGGCGCGTTCGGCGAATGCGCTGGTGGTCCCGTGCATGACGCGCCTGACCGACAAGGGATATGAAGTAAAGTTTTGGCCGGCCCTGGCAAATTATCCGACGGGAAACGAAATGATGGATGCCGCGCACATGAATGCCGCCATGGAGGCCGGCCTGCGTGAGATGCCGGAGCAATACATGTGGACTTTCAAGATCTTCAAAACCCGTCCGGGCGGCGCTCCCTCACCTTATGGATAAGGACAGTCTGACCCGTTATTTACGGCCGCGATACGGGCTCTCTTGGATCGGGCTGGGTTTCATGCGCCTGATGAGCTGGCTGCCATTGCCGCTGATTGCCGTCTTGGGTGGAGGCCTCGGGATGTTGCTGTATGCATTACATGCACCGCGCCGACACATCGTGCACGTCAACATCCGGAGATGCTTTCCGGAACGGACGCCGGCGGAACAGACGCGGATCGCGCGCCGGCATTTCCGCGCTTTCGGCCAGACGCTGCTCGATATCGGCGTTTCATGGTGGGCGTCGGAATCGCGCCTGCGGCGGATCACCCGATTTCGCGGCCGCGAACATTTCGACAGTGCCCTGCGCGACAAGAAAAACATCATCTTGCTCGCACCGCACTTTCTCGGGCTCGACATCGGCGGCATACGCATCTCGGCGGACAGGCCGATAGTTTCGGTGTTCCGCCATCCGGTCAATAAGCTGTTTGCTGCTGTCGTATATCGGGCTCGCACCCGCTTCGGGGCGCATTTGGTGGAGCACAACAAGCCGTTCACCACGCTGGTGCGCATGGTTCGCTCCGGTATGCCGCTTTACTATTTGCCGGATCAGGACGCCGGCCGGCGCAACTCGGTTTTCGCCCCGTTCTTCGGCATTCCCGCCGCGACCTTCGTGGTGTTGCCGCGGCTCGCCGAGATGACGAACGCCGTGGTGATTCCGTGCCTCACCCGCCAACTGTACTGGGGGCGCGGTTACGAGATCGAGTTCCGCCCGGCGTTGAAAGATTTCCCCTCCGGCGATCCGGTTGCCGACACCACGCGCATGAACAAGGAAATCGAAATTGCGGTGAGGGAAAAGCCGGAACAGTATTTTTGGCTGCATAAAAGATTCAAGACCCGCCCGAATGGCGAGCCGGATTTTTATTAGTGAGTCGGCTGCGCCGACGATGAAAAGCTAATGGCGGAGCTACCCGCAAATATGCAGTTGAGCGCGGGCGAAGCCCGCTCCACATTTACTTCTGCAATCGTTTCAAAAAAACCGTCATCTCTTTTGCCGCCTGAATGTCGCCTTTTTCTTCCGCCACTTTAATCCCGTCTTCATAGGCACTGATCGCTTCGGCTTGTTGTCCAGCTTGAGCGAGAGCCTTGCCGAGCAGCTTCCACGCGGCGGAGTATTTCGGGTCTTTCGCCACGGCTTGGCGCAGTTGTACAGCGGCCTTGTCGGGCTGGTTGAGTTTCAGGTATTCGGCGCCGAGGCTGTAGCGCAGCAGCGCGCTGTCCTGGCCGCGCGCGAGCATGGCTTCCAGGTTATCGACAATGGCCATCGTTATTCCCTGGGCGGTTTGGGATTTACGCCGAGTTGCTTGAGTTTTCGATACAGGTGGGTGCGTTCCATGCCGGACAGGCGCGCCACCTCGGCGACGTTGCCGCCGGTGCGCTTCAGGTGATGCTCGAGGTACGCCTTTTCGAAATGGTCGCGGGCGTCACGCAGCGGCAATTCCATCAGTGTCGGCGGGTAGGCCTCGGCGGAGACCGGGGGCGATCCGCCCAGCGTCTGCTCGACCTCGGCTTCCGTCACTTCTTCCCCGCGATTCAGGATCAGCAACCGTTGCACCATGTTTCGCAATTCGCGCACATTGCCCGGCCATGAGTAATTGCGCAGCAGGTTGAGCGCGCCCGTGGTGAACTTGCGATACGGCAGGTGTTCATTGTCTGCCATCCAGTTGACGTAGAAATTAATGAGTTCCGGCACGTCTTCGTGGTGTTCGCGGAGCGAGGGCACGCGCAAGGGCACGACGTTCAGGAGATAGTAAAGGTCTTCGCGGAAAGTTTTTTCCTCCACCACCGTCGGCAAATTCTTGTCGCTGGCGGCGATGATGCGCACGTCGAGTTCGATCGGCTCGTGTCCGCCGACGCGTGTAAATCGCTTCTGTTCGAGGACATCGAGCAGCCGTGCCTGTGTGGTGGAATCAAGATGGCTTATTTCATTCAGCAGCAAGGTGCCGGTCACCGCCTGCTCGAAGCTGCCCGGATTGATCGTCCCTCTTTGCTCCTGTCCGAACAGCTGCGCCGCCAGCTGCGCGGGGGAAACCGCGGCGAGACTGACTTCGACGAAGGGGGAGTTTTTGCGCGCGCTGTGTGCGTGCAGGTAGCGCGCCGCGTTCGCCTTGCCGCTGCCGGGCTCGCCGGTGATGAGCACCCACGCGTCGGTTGCGGCAATCCGCTCGATGTCCTCCCGCAGTTGCTGCATGAGCGGGCTTTTGCCGATCAGCGTGCTGGCCGGTTCGGATTGGCGGCGCAGTCGCAGGTTCTCGCGCCGGAGCTTGTCGTTTTCCAGCGCGCGCTCCACGGTGACCAGCAGCTTGCCCGTGGATAGGGGTTTTTCAATGAAATCGTAGGCGCCGAGCCGGGTAGCCTCGACCGCCGTCTCGACCGTTCCGTGTCCCGAGATCATGATGACCGGTATTTCGAGATTGCCGGAATCGGACCATTCCCGCAGCAGGCTGATGCCGTCGGTGTCCGGCATCCAGATATCGAGGAGCACGAGGTCCGGCCGCTGCTTCTTGAAAGCGTCCCTTGCCGCTCCGGCGTTTTCCGCCGTGACCACCTTGTAGTGTTCGTCCTCGAGAATTTCCTGCACCAGGCGGCAGATATCCGGTTCATCGTCCACCACCAGGATATATCCGGGATTCATGCCTTTCCGTCCTTGGGTCCGTAAGCGTGCCATTCGTGTCGCACTTCTTTCTCCGCGCGCGCGGACGATTGGTCATAGGACGCATCGCCCGTCAGCGTGCTTTCGCCGATCGGCAGGCGGATGACGACACAGGCGCCGCGTTCGGCGAGATTCTCGACATAAATGATTCCCCCGTGTTCCTCGACGATGCGTTTGACGATGGCCAGTCCCAACCCGGTGCCCTTTTCCTTGGTGGTGACATACGGTTCGTACAGGCGCGACAGCAGCGCCTCGGGGAAGCCGGGCCCGTTGTCTTGCACCTTCAGTTCGACAAAACGATGGACATTTTCCGCCACCAGGCGGGTGCTGAGCTGGATCCGGGGGTTGGGTGTCGACGTAAGCGCATCGTGCGCGTTGATCAATAGGTTGTGCAGCACCTGTCGCAACCGGCCCGGATCGGCCGAGATGCGGGGCAGGTCGGCATCAAGATGGAGCTTGGTTGCCATGGGTCGAAGCAGTCTCACCAAATCATTTTTTTCCGCGGCCCGGCGCAACGGAACCACGCCTTCGACGGCTTGTCCGTGTTCGTTCTTGTAGAGCTCCACCACATCACGTATCAGTCCGTTCAGGTCGACCGGCTGCGACTGCATCTGGGCCGAGCGCGCGTACTCGGAGAAATCCTTGACCATGGATTTTAGCGCTTCGACCTGTTCAATGATCGTGCGCGTGGCGCGGTCGAGCGCGATCCGCTCGTCGTCCGACACCGCGCGAAGATATTTGTGACGAATGCGCTCGGCGGACAGCTGAATGGGCGTGAGCGGATTCCTGATTTCGTGCGCCATGCGCCGTGCGACCTCGCCCCAGGCCGCGTCGCGCTGCGCCTGGATGAGCATGGTGATGTCGTCGAATACCACGACATAACCGCCGCGTTTCCCGCGCCAGGAGGGAAGCGAAGTGCCGTGCAGCATCAGCGTTCGGCGCTGATTATTCACTGACAGCTGGATCTGTGTCTGCCACTCGTTTTCGCCGGCGGCCGCCGCCCGCTGGACGATCTCGGTGAGCGGCCGGAGCGCCGGATAGGTCTCGCCCAGCCAGGCCAGCGACTTGCGCTCGGCAGTCTTGAGATCGGCGCCGAGAATCTGGCCGGCGGCCGCATTATGCGTGCGCAGCAGCAGGCGCTGGTTGAATGTCAGCACGCCCGAGGAAAGGTGACCCAGCACGGTTTCGAGGTAGGCGCGCTGAATCTCGGCTTCCTGCTGGCTGCGCTTGGTCTGCGTCTGCGCGCGATGAATGCGGTGCGTCATCTCGTTGAAGGATCCGACCAGGATCCCGATCTCGTCCTTGCTTGTGACCGGAATCTGCATCTGGTAATCGCCCCGTGCCACCGCGCGCGTGCCCTCGGCCAGTTCGCGGATCGGCGTGGTGAGACGGCGGGCGGAGAAGATCGCCGCCCAAACTGCAATCAGCAGGGTGAGCAGGGCGATCAGGGACAGCGTGAGCGTGAACCCGAACTTGAGCGGCCCGCGCAGGTACACGAGCTTTTCATATTCGGCGAAGGCCGTTTGCACCGATTCGCCCAATTTTGTATAGCGTGGCGGCAAGGCTTGCAAAACCTGCAATACCCGCAGCGGCGCGCTCACATCGCGTGTACGCACCGGAATCACGACGCGCAATCGCAGGCCCGATTTGCCGATGGCGTCGATGTTGGCGTAGGTCTGTCCTTGACGCGCCTGCGCGAGGACCGTGTCGCTGGGACGACTCGGCACCAGCGAACCGGTTTCGAAATTTGCCTCGCTCACCGAGGCAATGATTCTTCCATCCTGGGAGAAAAGCGTCAGTTCCGTGATGTTGTATTGTTCCCGCAGCAGGCTGAGCAGGGACAGCTCCGAGCGACCCGGAACCGGCTTCTCGCGCGGCAGCATTTCCAGTTCCACGGCCATTTCCTGAGTGTTTTTCACCAGGTCAAGTTTGAGCGCATCGAGCGCCGTGCGCCCGAGCAACAGGGCATCATCGAGGGCGCGTTCGATCCGGACGTCAAACCAGTTGTCGATTCCGCGGTTGAGCGTCTGGATCGAGAAGAAGAACACCACTGAGACCGGCAGCACCGCCAGCACCACGAACATCAACATCAACCGCAGGGTAAGCCTTGTGCCCATGACACGGGCGCGGTACTGCTCTACGAAATGCAACAGATTGAGCAAGATCAGCGCGAGCAGTAACAGCACGCCGAGAATATTTACCAGCAATAGCACTGAATACAGTCGCCCAAAAAGCGCCGAGTTCTGGGCCGCCGCGTTCATCATGACAAAAGCGGCGATCAGCAGCAGCGACAACACCACCAGCGGTGTCAATCCGGTGACATGGCGTGAGACGTAACGATTCAGTGCACTACTTTCCATGAGGTCCATCCACTGTTGAGATGCCAGGCAAACGAGGTGTAGGCCACCGGCCGCAGCGGGGTGGGCAGCGCTTCGATATCCAGGCTGACGCGAATATCCACGGAATAACCATCATCAGCGGGGATTTCGGGAAGTTCGAGTTTGAGATCATTCAGCGTGCCAAGTTGTTTGAGCGCCTCCGAGAGAGTCAGCAGGCTTTCACGGATTTCCGCATCGCCGGTGCCTGAACTGACCAGGTACTGGCCCGAAAGTGCGTGATACTGGATGCGTCGCTGCACCGTCCAGAAAATAATTTTTTTATCCCAAAAAAAGCGTCGCTGCTGGTACAGTTGAATTTCGATGACCACGTCCAACGGAATGCCCTTGCCCAGCGCCTCCTCGACTTTGGGGCTCAATCCCAAATCGAGATTGCCCGCAAGGACAAGAGATTTCTCGACGAACTTCGGCTGCACGTCGGTGACCTTGAATTCAGCCGTGACCTCACTCGTGAATCCCAAGGCAAGCACAGCGGCCGCAACGTATCGCCAATCACCGCTTACTAAGGCACGCATAGTAAAATCCATCCATTTCCGACTCCCCCGGTAAAATCTGTCGTCCGATCACCCGCGCCCGCCCGCTGTTCATCGGCAGGGATACTGCCACCGCCTCCGGATGACGCCGCAGGAAGACGGCCACCTGATCTTCGTTTTCCGCCGGCAGAATCGAGCAGGTCACGTACAGAAGCTTACCTCCGGGCTTGAGCAAGGGCCACAGCCCTTCAAGAATTCGTGCCTGCGCCGCGACGAGCCGCGGCAGGTCCTCGGGACGCCGCCGTACCTTGATATCCGGGTGCCGGCGGATAACGCCCATGGCGGAGCAAGGCACATCCACCAGTATCCGGTCAAACGGCCGGCCGTCCCACCAATCCGACGGTTCGCCGGCGTCACCGGTAAGGACTGTCGCCGGCAATCGCAAGCGCGATAAATTTTCATCGATCAACACCACTCGTGCCGGCTCCCGGTCGAGCGCCACCAGTTCGGCCAGCTCAGGTGTGTGCTCACGCAGGTGTCCGGTTTTTCCACCCGGCGCGGCACAGGCGTCGAGCACGCGCTCCCCCGCTTTCGCATCGAGCAAGACCGCGGCGAATTGTGCCGCCGCGTCCTGCACCGAGACCTCGCCTTGACTGAAACCGGGCAATTTGCTCACCGGCATGGGATTGGGCAGCAGGACCGCAGTTTCACTGTCAGCTAGCGGTTGGGCGGTGATGCCGCATGATGCGAGATGCGCCAGATATTGCGCGCGCGTTCGCTTTAGCCGGTTGACTCGTAGCACCATCGGCGGGCGTTCATCGTTCGCCCGCAGAATTTTCTCCCAGTCCTCGGGCCAGTGAGAACGGATTTCATCGAGCATCCACGCCGGATGACTGAACGCGGCCGATTCATTTGGGGCGATCTTTGCCTGGATGTCCGTTTCTTCCCGCAGGTAGGTCCGCAGGCAGGCGTTGATAAAATTTTTCGCCCAGGTTTTTTTCAGTGCGGCCGCGGCGCTCACCGTTTCTGTTACGGCGGCGTGTTTGGCCACGCGCATGTGGCGCAATTGATAAAGGCCCACGAGCAACAGCGCCTGCACATCCCGGTCTTTATCCTTGAGCGCTTTAGCGATGAGCAACCCGGCGATGAACTCAAGTTGGTGGAACCAGCGCAACACCCCGTATGCCATTTCCTGAATAAGCGCCGCCTCGCGTTGCTGTGCCGGTGGCAAGGCCAGGAGTGTTTCCTCCAGCACCGTGTCGAGGTAACGTGAATGCCCGACCACGGTTGCCACGACTTTGGCCGCCAGCGCACGCGGATTGATTCGTTTGGCAATCGGCCTATTGGCGCGCGTCGCAGTGCGTGTCATTATCCCAACCGGTCTCCCGCCGCGAGTTTGTGCCCATTGAGAAATTCACCCGCGGTCATAATTTTTCCACCTTCGGTTTGCAGCCGCGTGATCGTGATCGCTTCGTCACCGGTCCATACTAGAATGCCGGTGGCATCGGCCCGAGCGACCGTGCCGGGCGTGCCCGCAGGAGCACGGCCATGTTCCGGTGAGGCCGCATCCCACAAACGCAGGGTTTTGCCGTGCCAGGTAGTACAGGCCACCGGCCAGGGAACGAACGCGCGAATCTTGCGGTGCAGGACCCGGGCGGGCTGACGCCAGTCGATCGGCGCTTCCTCCTTGAGCAATTTCGTGGCATAGCAGGCATGGGCGTCGTTTTGCGGACGCGGCGTTATTTCGCCGCGCGCCAGACGGTCCAGAGTTGCGATCAGGGTCTCGGCGCCAAGCCGTGACAAACGATCATGCAGCGTTTGCGCCGTGTCATGCTCGTGAACGGGAGTCTGTGCTTGCGCCAGCACCGGACCGGTGTCGAGGCCAATTTCCATTTGCATGATGGTGACTCCCGTCACGGCATCACCCGCCTCGAACGCGCGCGCGATCGGCGCCGCGCCACGCCAGCGCGGCAGCAGCGAGGCGTGCACGTTAAGGCAACCGAACCGGGGAATGGAGAGAACACTGGCCGGGAGAATCTGACCGAAGGCGATGACAATGATGGCATCCGGCGCATCCGCGCGCAGACGAATGACTTCACCGATAAGGTTTTCCGGTTGGCGGATTTCGATGCCGTGTTTTTCCGCGCATTGCTTAACCGGACTAGAGATCGATCGGCGTCCGCGCCCGGCGGGACGGTCGGGCTGGGTGTATACGGCGATTATGTTATGCCCGGCGTGCTGCAGCGCTTCGAAAGCGGGGACGGAAAATTCGGGTGTCCCGGCAAATATCAGATTCATCGGCATGCATTTACCCCCCGGTTTGCACCACGCCTGTCCGAAATCGGGTTTAACAGCAGCCTTCTATAATATTTTGGAATTCAACCGGCCGGCGGCTGCCGACGGCTGGCGGTCGTCCGCGTACTGCCTGCGGGGTTCTCCGGCTCCCGGCCCTTGAGTCCGTTCGCGTTTTTGGAGTTTTTTGCGTATCCGCGTTTGTTTCAGGCGCGAAAGATAATCGACGAATACTTTGCCTTCGAGATGATCGATTTCATGCTGGATGCACGTGGCGAGCAGACCTTCGGTCTCCCGTTCGAACGGTTTGCCGTCACGATCGAGCGCCGTCACACGGATACGCCGGGCGCGTGTCACCGGCTCGAATATTCCGGGCACGGACAAACAGCCTTCTTCAAGCTCCTGTTCGCCTTCCCGGAAAGTAATTTCCGGATTGATGAAAATCTGGAGCTGATCGCGACCCTCGGAGATATCGATAACAATAATCCGCCATGGCTCGTTGATCTGGATGGCGGCGAGACCGATACCCGGCGCCTGATACATGGTTTCAGCCATGTCATCGACCAGCACGCGAACGGCATCGGTGACTTCCGCTACGGGATCGGCCCGGCGCCGCAAGCATGGGTCGGGATAGTGCAGGATGGTGCGAACCGTCATGGTTTTTTCAGCCCGGTGGCTAGCGCCACGGGATCCGGCGGCTAGCGCCCAGGGCCCGAGGCGAACGCTCCTTCGGCAATGGGCGCAGGTAGCCGCAGTGAACCCGGTTTCCTTGAGCGCTCCTGCCGCCGTCTCCGAAAGCGCTGCGCCACGGGATCCGGCGGCTAGTTTACTTCCTGTCAAATCGCATTATTATCAGTCTGGATGCTACTGAATAACAACAAAATTTGACGATAAATCAGGCTTGGCGTTGCACGCCAGCATGGACTACACTCAAACCGATATCAGATTACACGGAATGTGGACGAATGTCGCCTAAGCACCGATTGGGATTCAGATTCACCCCTTTTATTATTGCGCTGTTCCTGCTCTTTCCGGTACTCACATCGGCGGACACGGTGCAGCTCAAGCCCGATCACCCCGAACGCTACACGGTGGTCAAGGGAGACACGTTATGGGATATCTCGACGCGTTTTCTTAAAAGCCCCTGGCTATGGCCGAAAATCTGGAAGATCAACCAAGAGATCAAAAATCCCCATCTGATTTATCCCGGTGATGTGGTCGTGTTGCGCATGGTGGACGGCAAACCGGAGTTGTCCGTGTTACGCAAGGAAACTTTGCCGGTGCTTCCTGCTGTGATACCCAGACCGATGGAGGCCATGCCCGCGCCGGGAGACGGCCGCACGGTGAAGCTGTCACCGAGAGTACACAGTGAACCGCTCGACTCCGCCATCCCCACCATTCCTCCGAATGCCATCTTGCCTTTTCTGACGCGCCCGCTCGCGGTTGGCGAAAACGAACTCGATAAGGCGGGTTACATCACGATCGGTCTCGATGACCGTATTGCACTCGGTAACGACAGTCAATTCTACGCCCGCGGTCTGCAGGAAAACGAAACCGAGTTTTATCACGTCTTCCGTCCCGGGAATGCCATCCGTCATCCCGATACCGGTGAGTTGCTGGCATACGAGGCACTGTACCTGGGCGACGCCCGCCGTCTTGAGCCGGGCGACCCCAGCAAGCTCGTTATCACCCAGGTCAAGCAGGAAATCCTTCCAACCGATCGCCTGTTGGTGGCGCCGAAAAAGCCCTCGTTGCCGTATTACTATCCGCACGCGCCCAAAACCCTGGTGGAAGGCAGAATTGTTTCGGCGCTGAATGCGGTGGCGGAAATCGGGACTTATGCCGTGGTCGGTATTTCGCTCGGCACGCGCGAGGGTATCGAAGAAGGCACCGTGCTGCGGGTCATGCGTCATGTGGGGACGCACATGGATCCGATCACGCGCGAGCGTTACAAGTTGCCGGATGAGGAATCCGCACTGGTTTTGGTGTTCCGCACCTTCGAGAAAATAAGCTACGCGCTGGTCATGTCTTCCACACGCCCGGTGCATATGCTGGACGCGGTCATCACGCCCTAACGCCCTAACGTCGCGCACCGGGAGGCGGATTTTTTCGAAGGAAATTCTCCGGGCTGCCACAAGCGACAGTGTTCATTGAGTCGCCATGCCGAAAGTGCTGCGCAACGGCAACCGGCGGCTACATAAATTATTCCACCTTGGAGTAAACTGCGCGCCATGAACGGCGCGCCGACGCAAGCTGGTTCTCACGATTCCCTCAGTCTGTGGCTCACGCTGCAACGCCTGCCGGGCGCCGGATTGCGCACACAGCACGAACTGCTGGCACATTTCGGGTCGGTTGAAAAAATTTTTTCCGCTGGTCGCGGTTTGCTGGAACAGGTCCTAACCGGGAAAAACGCGGCCATCAACTCCATCCTTTCCGGACCCGATACAGCAGCGCTGAAGACTGATTTCGAGTGGTTAGGCGAGCCCGAGCATCATCTGCTCACCTGGGATGATCCCGATTATCCGCCGCTGCTGCGTGAAATTCCCGATCCGCCGGTCATGCTTTATATCATAGGTCAGCGGCGGATCCTCGCGCACCCACAGCTGGCCATCGTGGGCAGCCGCAATCCTACCCCCATGGGACGGGAAAATGCGCAGGCATTCGCCAAAGCACTGGCTCGCGCCGGGCTGGCGATCACCAGTGGTCTGGCGCTGGGGATCGATGGCGCGGCGCACCGCGGCGCGCTCGGGGCGGGGGGAAATACCATCGCGATAGCCGGAACCGGGCTGGACCGCGTATATCCGGCGCGGCATCGCGATCTGGCACACGACATTGTCAGGCATGGCGCGCTCGTTTCCGAATTTCCGCTGAATACACCGCCGTTGCCGGAAAATTTTCCAATACGCAACCGCATCATCAGCGGACTTTCGCTCGGCACGCTGGTGGTTGAGGCGGCGTTGCCAAGCGGCTCGCTGATCACGGCGCGCCTGGCAGGCGAGCAAGGCCGCGAAGTATTTGCGATTCCGGGTTCAATCCACGCACCGCAGAGCCGCGGCTGTCATGCGCTCATCCGTCAGGGCGCCAAGCTCGTGGAATCCGCGCAAGATATTCTTGAAGAGCTGGGACCGCTGGCCAGCGTGACGTTACCGGTCGAAAATGAAATCACCACCGCGCCACCCCTTTCCGATGCAAACATGAAGGCGCTGCTCGATCACATCGGGCACGATCCCGTCAGTGTCGACACTCTGATCGATCGCAGCGGATTGACGGCGGATGCCGTTTCCTCCATGCTGTTACAAATGGAGCTGAACGGATTCGTGTCACGGGGCCCGGGTGGCAAAGTCCACAGGATAATCCGTTAACACCATAGAGAGAGCACAGCCCACTGATGAAAGAAAATGTTTTCGATGTGCTGATGTATTTGTTCGAAAACTACATGGATGAAGGCGCTGAATTTCAGCCTGATCAGGAAGCACTCACCAATGAACTGACGCAAGCTGGATTTCGCCGCGGCGAAATCCGCAAGGCCCTTTCCTGGCTCGATGGATTGTCAGAATTGCGTGAGCACACCCATGTCACTTCACGGCCGGAAATTTCAGTCGCGATCCGGCATTACACGCAGGAGGAACGGGAGAAGCTTAATCCCGAATGCCGCGGTTATCTTCATTTCATGGAAGCCGGAGGCATGATCAATCCCGCCATGCGTGAGCTCGTGATTGATCGGCTGATGGCATTGGAAGTGGATGAAATCGCGCTCGATCAGCTCAAGTGGGTGATGCTGCTGGTACTGTTTAACCAGCCTGGACAGGAACATGCCTACCACATGCTCGAGGACATGGTGTTTGATGAAATGCAGGGACATCTGCATTGACCATCATCCTCCGGTCCCCTCATTTGTTGTTGCTTGTTCATTGCCTGTGTACTAGGACTTGACAAGACCCGCCTGTTATCGTCAACAATTCGCGCTTGACCGGTTCCGGGCGCCGAATAGGCAACGGGTCCTGTCGGCGGCGCGCGATACCGCCGCATAATTTTTTTCAATTGAATCGCGGTGGATTTTTATTGAGGGATTAGATTAAAGAATGTCAAAACATCTTATCGTAGTGGAATCGCCGGCCAAGGCGAAAACCATGAACAAATATCTGGGCAAGGATTTTACCTGTCTGGCCTCCTATGGCCATGTGCGCGATCTCATCCCGAAACAGGGCGCCGTTGAGACGGAGAACGATTTCGGGATGAAATACGAGTTGATCGAGAAGAATAAAAAGCACGTTGATGCCATCGTCAAAGCCATGAAAAAGGCCGATGCGCTGTATCTGGCAACCGACCCGGATCGCGAAGGCGAGGCCATATCCTGGCACCTGCACGAAATTCTGAAGGCGGAAGACGCCTTGGACGGTAAGCCGGTGCATCGGGTGGAATTCTTCGAAATTACCAAGAGCGCGATCCAGCACGCCATCACCCAGCCGCGGCAGTTATCCGAGAACCTCATCAATGCCCAACAGGCGCGCCGCGCGCTCGACTATCTCGTCGGCTTCAATCTCTCGCCCCTGTTGTGGAAAAAGGTGCGCCGCGGGCTGTCGGCGGGACGCGTGCAGAGCCCGGCGCTGCGTCTGATCGTTGAGCGCGAAGAGGAAATCGAGCGTTTTCAGGCACGCGAATACTGGACGATCGAATCCGACCTGGCTGCCCAGGGCAAGGATTTCGTCGCCCGGTTGACCCACTTCAACGGCGAAAAACTCGAGCAGTTTTCCATCGACAACGGCGCCCGTGCCGCGGAGATCGACACGGCCCTGCTAGCCGCGGCGCAAGGCCGGCTCGTCGTACTTTCAGTCGAGAAAAAACAGCGTCGCCGCAACCCGGCGCCGCCCTTCACCACCTCCACCCTGCAGCAGGAGGCCTCGCGCAAACTGGGTTTTTCCGCCCAACGCACCATGCGCACGGCACAGCAGCTGTACGAAGGCGTGGATCTCGGACACGGCGAAATCGTGGGTCTGATCAGCTACATGCGCACCGATGCGGTAAATCTGGCCAACGAGGCCGTGACCGAAATCCGGGACGTCATCAAAGACCGCTACGGCGCCGAAAACCTGCCGGACGAACCGATCCTATACAAGAACAAATCCAAGAATGCCCAGGAGGCGCACGAAGCCATCCGCCCGACTTCGGCGGCGCGGGCACCGGATTCCATCAAGGGCCACTTGAAGACGGATCAATTGCGTTTATACGAACTGATCTGGAAGCGTACCGTCGCCTGCCAGATGATGCCGGCATTGCTTGATACCGTCACCGTGGATCTCGCAGCCGGCGAAGGGAATGTTTTCCGCGCCAACGGTTCCACGGTGGTAAAATCCGGTTACATGTCGGTGTACCAGGAAGACATCGACGACAAACCCGCAGACTCGCCAGAAACCGCCGCCGACGAAAAACTGCTGCCCCCGATGGAGCAAGGCGAGTCCGTAGAACTCAAGCTATTGCGCCAGGAGCAGCACTTCACCGAACCGCCGCCGCGTTACTCCGAGGCGAGCCTCGTCAAGGCGCTGGAGGCCTACGGCATCGGCCGCCCGTCCACGTATGCGTCCATCATTGTCACGCTGGAGCGCCGCGAATACGTGACGCTTGATAACCGCCGGTTCCGGCCCACCGATGTTGGGCGCGTGGTTAATAAATTTCTTTCCGAACATTTTTCCCATTACGTGGATTACGACTTCACCGCGCGCATGGAGGACGATCTCGATGCCATCTCGCGCGGCGAGAAGGAATGGAAGCCGGTGCTCCAGGAATTCTGGACCGACTTCAAAAATCAGGTGAAGGACAAGGAAACCGTGGATCGCCCGGGTGTGGAGATGATGGACGAGGATTGTCCCAAGTGCGGCAAGAAACTGGCCAAGCGCCTCGGGCGCAACGGTTATTTTATCGGCTGCACCGGTTACCCGGATTGCAATTACACACGCAACGTCGACGACGCCGTGGGCGCCTCGAACGAACCCGAGATTGTGCCCGATCGCATGTGTCCCAAGTGCGAATCCCACCTGGTCATCAAGCGCGGACGTTACGGCCGCTTCATCGGCTGCAGCAACTACCCCAACTGCAAGCACATGGAGCCGCTCGAGAAACCAGCGGACACTGGCGTGGAATGCCCGGAGTGCAAACAGGCAACCATGCTCAAACGCAAGTCGCGCTACGGCAAGGTATTTTATTCCTGCGCGCGCTATCCGGATTGCAAGTACGCAGTCTGGAATCCGCCCATCAACGAACCCTGCCCCGACTGCGGCTGGCCGATCCTTTCCATCAAGACGACCAAACGACGCGGCACCGAAAAGGTCTGTCCGCAGAAGGAATGCCATTTTGCCGTTCCCTACGATGGCGAGATTCCGATCGCCGAGCCCAAGATTGCCGCTGGCGCGTGAGCTGCTCCGGCGGTGTGCCTGTCTGCTTTTCCTGATCACCGGCGTTCCGCCGACCTATCCGATTGTGTGCCCGGGCGCGGACGAGCCCACTGGACACAGGCCTGGCGGCAGCCGTGAATAACCAAATTGTTGGATAATCAGGCAATGCTTGATGTCATCCACAGCCACCTGACTACGCATGCGAAACGATGCACCGGTTTGCTGGTCACCACCGGAATAGTCTGTTTCCTGGTCTCCTGCGTGAGTGTACCCCGGCAGGCCCCGGGGATCGGGCAACCGATTCCCTGGACGGAACTTCCCGGTTGGCGGGAAGATCAGCTCGCCCAGGCCTGGCCGGCGTTTATGAGCAGTTGCCAGAGATTGGCATCGCGGGCGGAACAATGGCGGGATCTCTGTGCCGATGCCGCGCTCTTTTCCGATCCCGATAATGAGATCGCCCGCGCCTTTTTTGAAACGCGCTTCGTTCCGCACAAAGTGGTCGGTGACGCCGGCGCGACCGACGGACTGATCACCGGCTACTACGAACCGTTGCTGTCGGGGAGTCTCGCCCGCACCGAACGTTTCCGTTATCCGCTGTATCGACGCCCCGACGATCTGTTGATCATTGATCTGGGCGACCTCTATCCGGAATTGCAGGGCAAGCGGTACCGCGGGCGTCTGCAAGGCAGCCGCGTGGTGCCGTACTACTCGCGTGACGAGATCACCGGCCCGCTAGAACGAAAACAAAAGTCATTGACAGATGCGCTTTCGGGGCAGGAGATCGCGTGGGTGGATGACCCGGTGGCGGTGTTTTTTCTCGAGGTTCAGGGTTCCGGGCGCGTGCAGCTGCCGGACGGGCGAATGCTGCACGTGGGTTATGCAGATCAGAACGGCCATCCTTACGTGGCGATCGGCCGCACGCTGGTTGAGTCCGGCGCCCTGACGCTCGAAGCAGCAACCTTGCCGGGCATCCGTGCGTGGCTCGCCGCGCATCCCGACGAGGCCCGGAAAGTGTTGAACAGCAATCCGAGCTACGTTTTCTTCACCGTGCGTGAAGGCGATGCGCCGGGTCCGGTGGGCGCGCTCAACGTGCCGCTGTGGCCGGAACGATCGATCGCCGTGGATCCGGCATTCATCCCGCTCGGAAGTCCGGTGTGGCTTGACACCACTTTGCCCGACGACAAGTTGCCTGTGACTTACCGGCGTCTCGAGTTCGCGCTCGACACCGGTGGCGCGATCCGCGGCCCGACTCGCGCGGATCTTTTTTTCGGTTTCGGGGAGCAGGCCGAGCGCCTGGCGGGGACGATGCGCCAGCGGGGGAAAATGTATGTGCTTTTGCCCGCCGCGCGCAATTTGTGAAGCCATTTCGATCCGAGATTTATGCCAACAATGTTCAAAATCAGGTAACGACCGCCGAACCCTTCTGGCCGCCGCACCGCCGGAGGAGTTCTGCGCCGACGCATTCGCGGCGCCAGCCGCGTGCCAGTCCACTGGACATGTCACCGGACATCAGCTTCAGGAGTTCCCGTCGCGGCGCCAGCACGGTCGGGCTGATTTTGAGTTGTGTCGCTACCGTGCGTATCCTGGCATGCCATCTTTCGTACCGTGCCTGCTGATCGCGGTCTGGGCGCCGGGGTTCTTCCCACAAGCGCTCAGGGACCCGCGCCAGGCCATGCCGCACCGCTTGCAAGATTTCTTCGCGCCATTTCCGGACTCCCCCGCTGCTCAGGCCGGAAATGTGATAGAGCATTTCGATGCTTTGTGGGACGGCCTGGGCGATTTCCAGCAAAGTGGCATCGGGCGCCACCCAACCGCGCGGGAGATTGTTTTGTTGCGCGGCCCGTTCTCTCCATGCCGCCAGTTCGCGCAAGACCATTTGCGCCGCGGGTACCAGATTCTGGCCTTGCCGCAAGCGGCGATACGCCAGGCGCGGATCGTTCCGGTATAGCGCAGGATCGGTAATCGCGGCGCAATCTTCGACGAGCCATGAGGTTCTCCCGAGTTCTTCCAATTTCTGCGCGAGAAACCGGTATACATCGCGCAGGAAGCGGACATCGTCTTCGGCATAGCGCAACTGCTCGGGCGGGAGCGGGCGCGCCTCCCAATCGGCGCGCGTGTGCAGTTTAGGAAGTTTATGGCCGGTGATGGATTCAACCAGAGTTCCGTAACCGATCTGATCGTCAAAACCGCACAACGACGCCGCTATCTGGGTATCGAAAACCGGAGTGGGTGGGCTCCCGCGGATATCGGTGAGCACCTCCAGGTCTTGCCGCGCGGAATGAATGATTTTCAATACGCACGGCGAGTACATTACCTCAAGCAGCGGCTCAATGGCGGACAGCGCGAGCGTATCCACGCAGGCCACGACATCGGGCGAGGCGACTTGCACCAGACACAGGCGCGCATAGTACGTCCGGCTGCGCATGAATTCTGTGTCCAGTGCAATCCACGATTGCCCGCGGAGCCGTTCACACAAGCGTGTGAGCGAGGCAGTGTCCTGGATCAGCGGTTCCAGCATAGGTGAAGTGTATGCATTTCCTCCGCCAGCCCCAAACATGGACTTGGCCGGTTTATTGGTTTATCAGTAAGCTATGATTCGGTGATGCTAAAAACTTGGTTGAATCCTGATTTAATGTTGCTTAATAAATTTATTGACATCTGTCTGCTGCGCAAGAATCCGCAGGATTTGCCGGTCTCTCATCCGCTGATGATCGCGGCCGTAATCGCCTATGGAATAACGGACGTCATCGGTGTGCTCGATTCCCTGACATTCGGGAGCGCCCTGCTCGCTGCCGCCGTGGACACGTTGCTGCTCGTGGCCGTAACGCATCTGGTGCTGCATTGGCGTGATCTGGAGCTCCGGGTTCCACAGACACTTTCGGCGCTGGCAGGGTGTGGCGCGCTGCTTTCGATCGCGGCATGGATATGCGCGGGCCTGACACGGGAATGGCTGCCTCCCCTCTGGGTATGGGGACCATTTCTGGTGTGGTATATCTTCGTTTTCGGTCATGTGTTACGGCACGCCCTGAGTATCTCATTGGCGGCCGGAGTGGCCGCGGGCCTCATGTATCTGATGCTGTCGATGGTCGTGACCGGCCTGCTTGTGACACCGGTGTCGGTGACGGACTGATGCGCATCCATATTCTGGGGATTGGCGGGACTTTCATGGGCAGTTTGGCGCTGCTCGCGCGCGACCTCGGCCACGAGGTAACCGGATCGGATGCCAGAGTCTATCCTCCCATGAGCACACAGCTCGAGGCACAGGGGATCCGGCTCATGGAAGGGTATCTTCCGGAACACCTCGATATCGCCGACCCCGATCTCGTGATCATCGGCAACGCCCTGTCGCGCGGCAACGCGCTGGTGGAAGCGGTGCTCGACCGAAACATTCGCTACACCTCCGGCGCACAGTGGGTAGCTGAAAATATTTTACCGGGGCGCTGGGTGATCGCCGTGGCGGGGACTCACGGCAAAACCACGACCGCGAGCATGCTTGCCTGGATTCTGGAACATGCCGGGCTCAAGCCCGGTTTTCTGATCGGCGGTGTACCGGAGAATTTCGGCGTGTCGGCGCGCCGCGGGACGGATCCGTTCTTTGTTATCGAGGCCGATGAATACGACACGGCCTTCTTCGACAAGCGATCCAAATTCGTTCATTACCGCCCGCGCACCGCTATCCTGAATAATCTTGAATTCGACCATGCCGATATATTTCCCGATCTGGGTGCCATTTCACTTCAGTTTCACCACTTTGTGCGTACCATTCCGGCGTCGGGCAGGTTGATTGTGAACGCCCAGGATAAAAATCTGTCAGAACTGTTGATTAGAGGATGCTGGACGAAAGCGGAATATTTTGGCACGGAAAAGGACTGGCAGGCCGTGCCCCGAAATCGCGACGCGAGCCGGTTTGAGATTTATAGGTGCGGCACGCGTCAGACGGAAGTTGCCTGGCCGTTGCCCGGTGAACACAACATGATGAACGCACTCGCGGCCGTGGTTGCGGCACGCCACGCCGGTGTACCGGTGAATACCGCGGCGGCGGCACTCGAGAAATTTCGTAACGTCAAGCGCCGGTTGGAAGTACGCGGCAGCGTGCGAGGTATCACCGTTTACGATGATTTCGCACATCATCCGACAGCGATCGCGGCAACGCTTCAGGCCTTGCGCGCGCGCGTGGGCAATCGCCGCATCCTGGCGGTACTGGAATTACGCTCCAATACCATGCGCACAGGCGTGCATCGTGACACCCTGGCGGGATCCCTGATGCTGGCCGACAAGGTTCTGGTGCTCAAGCCGGCGGATCTCAACTGGAATCTTGAGCGCGTCACGAGCGCGTTGGCGGGCCGCGCAGAAAGCTATGGCACGGTAGCAGAGATTATTGAGACGCTGGCCGCGCAAGTCCGCCCGGAGGATCACGTGTTGATCATGAGTAATGGCGGATTTGATAATATTCATGCACGGCTGATAGAACGGTTGCAGACTTGACGCTAATCCACCGCCGCAAATTTTTCACATTGATGAACGAAGCATGGAGAATTAAATGAGAAGACTGATATATGGTTGGTTCATGGCCCTGATGTTTCTGCCGCTTTACTCGCACGCCGACAGCACGGCCGGTCGTTATGTCCAAGCACCATTTCCGGCGTCGGTCGAGACCGGAAACAAGATCGAGGTGCGCGAAATTTTCTGGTATGGCTGTCCGCATTGTTATGTCCTCGAACCGGGACTGGCGCAATGGGTGAAAAAACTGCCCGCAAATACCCAATTCGTGCGTACCCCGGGTACCGCCTCGCCGCGTTGGGCAATACATGGCCAGGCGTATTACACCTTTGAAGCGCTCGGCATCACGGCAAAAGTGCATGCCGCCTTCTTCAAGGCGGTCCAGGAACAGCGCGGCGCGTTCAATGATGAAAAAGGGATTGCCGACTTTGCCGCGAGTCACGGCGTGGACCGGAAAAAGTTCGTCGAGACATTCAATTCGTTCGGGGTCAGACTGAATCTTGAAAAGGCCAAGCAACTTAATCAGGATTTAAACATCAACTCCGTGCCCACGATCATCGTTGACGGCAAATACATAACCAGCCCTGAATTGGCCCATGGTGAAAAACCCATGTTTGAGATATTGGATCAACTCATCGTCAGGGCGGGGAAGGATCGCAAAATCAAGGCGGCGAAACCCAAATGACACGCTCCGCCGCAACCATTGGTGGCGCAAGTCTTTTCCACCTCGATCTTGAGAATGGCAACTGTTTTGTCGTTATTCGTGGTCCGCGGCCATAAGGTTGAGGCCGTAGGTCATGCTATTATAGAATTAAAACGGCAGCGTGAAGGAACCGCCCGAGGGGTCGTTCCCCGCTACATAAACATCTGAAGGAAAATGAGTAACAGAATTGTTGATCAGGGTCTGCGTGCCCTATGGCGTTCTTCACCGCTGGCGGGAGGTAACGCTGCGTATCTCGAGCAACTCTACGAACAATTTCTCCACGACCCCGATTCGGTACCCCAAGCCTGGCGCCAATACTTTGAAAACCTCCCGCGCGTGGACGGGGTCACACAAGATATCCCGCATTCGATAATCCGAGAAGAATTTCGCAAGCGTGCGCGACAGTTGCGGTCGCTAGCCAGGCCGCGAGCCGAACAAGCCGCCGTAACTGCCGACCAGGCGCACAAGCAAGTCAAGGTGCTGCAGCTTATTAATGCCTACCGCTATCGCGGTCATCAGGCCGCGAAGCTCGATCCGCTCGGGCTCCGGGAAGTTCCGATGCTCCCCGATCTCGAACTAGAAACGGTCGGATTAAGCGAATCGGATCTCGACACCGTGTTTGAAACCGGTTCGCTCGTCGGCCCAAAGCAGGCCACCCTGCGTGAAATCATTGCGCATTTGCAGGCAACCTATGTCGGAACAATCGGTGCCGAGTACATGCACATCACCGACACTCAGGAAAAACGCTGGATCCAGAGCAGCCTCGAAAGCATGCACGGCGTTCCCGATTACCCGCCCGAGGTGCGTGTCAACCTGCTCAAGCGGCTGACGGCGGCCCAGGGCCTCGAACATTATCTGCACACCAAGTACGTGGGACAGAAACGCTTCTCGCTTGAGGGCAGCGAAAGCCTGGTCCTCATGCTTGATGAAGTGATCCAGCGCGCAGGCGCGATGGGAGTGAAAGAGATTGTTATCGGCATGGCGCACCGCGGACGACTTAATGTGCTGGTGAATATCCTTGGCAAGAGCCCGGCTGAGTTGTTCCGGGAATTCGAAGGGAAAAATGATAATAACGGCGGTACCGGCGACGTGAAATATCACTTGGGTTTCTCTTCGGATATCGAGACGGAAGGCCGTAACGTGCACGTGGTGCTCGCTTTTAATCCGTCCCATCTCGAAATCGTCGGACCCGTGGTGCAAGGCTCGGTGCGCGCACGTCAGGAACGCAGCCATGACAAACGAGGCAATCGCATCCTGCCCGTGGTCATCCATGGTGACGCGGCGTTTTCGGGCCAGGGCGTGGTAATGGAAACCTTCAGCATGTCGCAGTCGCGCGGCTACTCGACCAAGGGCACCGTGCATATCGTGCTGAACAACCAGATCGGGTTTACCACGAGCAACCAGCAGGATGCGCGCTCCACACTTTACTGTACCGACGTGGCGAAAATGGTTGGGGCACCGATCTTCCATGTCAACGGTGACGATCCCGATGCGGTGCTGTTCGTCACGCAAATTGCACTCGATTACCGCATGACCTTCCACAAGGACGTGGTGATCGATCTCTTCAGCTACCGCCGTCACGGCCATTCGGAAGCCGATGAACCGTCGGTGACCCAACCGGTCATGTATCAGCGCATCCGGGAATTGCCCACGACACTCGCGCTCTACAAGCGCGTCTTGGTGGAAGATCGGGCCATCACCGAAGAACAAGCGGCGGAAATTACTCAGACTTATCAGAAACAGCTTGATGACGGTGTCTGTGTCGCACCGCATATCGTGCCCAAGGAGGAAGCCGGTTACGCCTTTAACGCCGACTGGAGCGCGTATTCCTCCGGGACAGGCGAATCTTTGCCCGAAACGGGTATCAGTCTCGAGACATTGCGTGCTCTCTCCGAAGCCATGCTTCGTGTTCCGGAAGGATTCGAGCTGCATCCGCAAGTCGTCAAGATCTTCGACAGCCGCCGCAAGATGGCAGCCGGCGCGCTGCCGGTGGACTGGGGATTCGCTGAAAATCTCGCGTACGCCTCGTTGCTCAAGGATGGCTACGGCGTGCGACTTTCCGGCCAGGACTCGGGGCGCGGCACATTTTTCCATCGCCACGCCGTGGTCTATCACCACAAAACCGGCGAGGCCTACGTGCCGTTACGTAACATCTTCGATGAACAGCCGAATTTTCTGGTGATCAATTCGCTGCTGTCGGAAGAAGCGGTGCTTGCCTTCGAATACGGTTTCGCGACCGCCGATCCCAAAACGCTTACCATCTGGGAGGCCCAATTCGGGGATTTCGCGAATAACGCGCAGGTAGTGATTGATCAGTTCGTCTGCGCGGGCGAGCAAAAATGGAATCGTCTGTGCGGACTGGTGCTTTTTCTGCCTCATGGCTACGAAGGCCAGGGCCCGGAACACTCCTCGGCACGACTCGAACGGTATCTTCAGCTTTGCGCCCAGCAGAACATGTTTGTTTGCGCGCCGACTACACCGGCGCAGTTCTTCCATCTGTTGCGCCGCCAGATGCTCTGGCCGCGCCGCAAACCGCTGGTGATCATGACCCCGAAAAGTCTGCTGCGTCACCGGAATTCTGTCAGCACCCTCGAGGAGTTGACGCAAGGCCGGTTCCGGGCGTTCCTCGGGGAAATGGAACCGCTCGATGACGCCGCCGTCAAGGAAATAATCTTCTGCAGCGGCAAGGTTTACTACGATCTTCTCGAGCGGAGACAAACATTGCAACGTCGCGATAGCGCCATACTCCGAGTCGAACAGCTCTATCCATTTCCGGAAGCGGATTTGCGACAAGAATTGCAACGTTATCCTCGCGCCAGTCGTTTCATCTGGTGCCAGGAGGAATCACGGAACAAGGGCGCGTGGTACCAGACTCAGCATCGCATCCATCGTATTCTGCCCAAAGGGATGCTATTAGAATATGTCGGACGCCCTACGGCTGCGGCCGTTGCCGTAGGCAGTTATCACCTGCATATCAAGCAATTGAATGAATTTCTTGATCAGGCACTGGGAGCCGTGAAGTGACTTCGGACAAAATCAATCATGTCCGCTGAAATAACGGTTCCCATATTTCCGGAATCCATCACCGAAGGCACTGTCCTCTCTTGGCACAAGCAGCCGGGAGAGAAATTTTCGCGCGGTGAATTGCTCGCCGAGGTTGAGACGGACAAGGTGGTTTTCGAAGTGCCGGCCCCCGACAACGGTATGTTGACGGAAATATCCGTCCCGGCCGGCGCTACGGTGAAATCGGGCCAGTCAATCGCCCGTTTCGATAAAGGCGTTAATACGAAAGACGTTAAAACGGAGGCAACGACTTCAACGGTCGTCAAAACCGTGTCCCCGGCGCCACCCGCCACTGTTACTGTTTCCAAAACCGCGCCGGAAAAAACCGTATCCGAGGCGGCCGCGGTCATGCCGGCGGCGAAACGTCTCATGGATGAACACGGAATGGATGCCCGGAAAATTACCGGCAGCGGCAAGGGCGGTCGAATCCTCAAAGAAGACGTGGCGCGTCAGATTGGAAAAAATGAAATCGAACCCGAACCCGAAACTGAACCGGTAAAAACCAAACCGGCCGTCGCCCAACCACCCACAACGCGGCCCGTGACCGCGGGTGAGCGGCCCGAACGTCGTGTGCCCATGACGCGCCTGCGCGCGCGCATTGCCGAACGGCTGGTCGAGGCACAGAGCACGGCGGTTATTCTCACGACTTTCAATGAAGTAAATATGCAACCCGTGATGGAATTGCGGACCCGCCATCGGGAACGTTTCGAACAAGAATACGGCGTACGCCTTGGGTATATGTCGTTTTTCGTCAAGGCCTCGGTGGAAGCAATCCGGCACTTTCCCGAAATCGGCGCGTCCATCGACGGCAATGATATTGTTTACCACGGCTACTACGACATCGGTGTTGCCGTCAGTACCCCGCGTGGCCTGGTGGTGCCGGTATTGCGTGACGCCGATCGGCTCAGCCTGGCCGATATCGAATCCGGCATCAAGGATTTCGGAGATCGCGCCCAGAACGGACGGCTTGCGATTGAAGAAATCACGGGCGGAATCTTCACTATTACCAACGGCGGCGTGTTTGGTTCGCTCATGTCCACGCCGATCCTGAACCCCCCGCAAACTGCGATTCTCGGCATGCATAAAATCCAGGAACGTCCGGTGGCAGAAAACGGCCAGATCGTCATCCGGCCGATGATGTATCTCGCGCTGTCCTATGATCACCGTTTGATCGACGGGCGCGAGGCAGTGCAGTTCCTTATCATGATCAAGGAGCTGCTTGAAGATCCGACGCGCCTGCTGCTGGAGGTTTAATTTCATCCCGGGGAATCCAGCGGATCACAGATCAAGGCCGGGCGTGAACTATTGCAAATTTTTTCCATTGTGTTGTCGATCTCTGTTCATCTCGGTTACATTCTCATAAAGGAACCGTGTCGTGGCGACTGAACGATTTAATGTGGTGGTGATAGGCGCCGGCCCTGCCGGCTACACGGCGGCGATCCGGGCGGCACAGCTCGGCCTCAAGGTGGCCTGCGTGGACGACTGGCACGATCCGAAGGGCAAGCCCGCCCTGGGTGGGACCTGTCTCAACGCCGGATGCATTCCTTCCAAGGCGTTGCTTGAGTCCTCGGAGTTTTATCTGATGGCGCGCGAACACGGACCCGGGCGCGGCATCAAATTCACCAATCTGTCGCTCGATTTGCCCGCCATGATGACACACAAGGACAAGGTAGTGTCCGAACTCACGGGCGGGATCGCCATCCTTTTCAAAGCCAACGGCATTACCTGGATACCGGGACGGGGCAAACTGTTGCCGAATAACATCGTGGAAATTTCGAACGATTCGGCGCACCGCCGGGTCGAAGCGGATCAGGTGATTCTTGCGAGCGGTTCGATCCCCTCCGGGCTTAAAAGCGCCGCGTTTGACGGGAAGTCAATTGTTGATTCGCAGGCGGCGCTCGAGTTCAGGGAAGTACCACGCCGTCTTGGCGTGATCGGCGCGGGCGTGATCGGACTTGAGCTCGGCAGCGTGTGGCGGCGACTTGGGTCTGAAGTGGTGCTGCTTGAAGCGCAGGAGACGTTCCTGTCCATGGCCGATGAACAATTGGCGCGGGAATCACTCAAGCAGTTTACCGCCCAGGGACTCGATATCCGCCTTGGCGCGCGGGTTCTCGGAAGCCGGGTTGAAAAAGGCACCGTGGCCGTACGCTACCAGGATAAAAACGGCGAGCACGAGGACACCGTGGATCGCCTCATTGTTGCGGTCGGCAGACGACCCAATACCGACGGGCTTTACGACAAGGAAGTCAGATTGTTGTTGGATGAATGGGGTTGCGTGCACGTGGATGCGCATTGCCGCACAAACCTTCCCGACGTCTACGCGATCGGTGACCTGGTCCGCGGACCGATGCTGGCGCATAAGGGAATGGAAGAAGGCATCATGGTGGCTGAACGGATTGCCGGACAGACGACCACGGTGAACTACGATATCGTCCCGTCCGTGATTTACACTCAGCCTGAAATCGCCTGGGTGGGAAAAACCGAGCAGGAGCTGAAGAGCGCGGGCGAGTCCTATCGCGCCGGTGTCTTCCCGTTTGCGGCCAACGGCCGCGCCAGGGCCTTGGCATTGGGCGAGGCCGTTGGTTTTATCAAGATCCTCGCGGGAAAAGACACCGATCGTGTACGCGGTGTGCACCTGGTTGGTCCGGGTTGTTCCGAGCTGGTCGCCGTGGCCGCGTTGGCGATGTCATTCAACGCCACCAGCGAGGACATCATGCTCACGATGTTTGCCCATCCCACGCTGTCGGAAGTCATGCACGAGGCGTCGCTGGCCGTGGCCGGGCACGCAATTCATATGGCGCAGCCCCGGCGCGCCCGATCTTGAACGAATTTTCCGCCACGGGAGTAGTTGCTTGATTGCCAGGATGCGCGGCGCCACGGGTAAGTTTCGACGCCTTGAAGGGATGGCGCGCCTTAGAGGATTACTCGGCCCTGCGGGCCTCGCCCCTTCGGGGCCAGCGTCGCTACGCTCCGCTGTTCAGAACGGCCGCGCCGTTCTGTCGAACCGCTGTTTGATAAGACAATGGTCAGCGGTTCGAAAGTCCCAACACCTGCCAACAAAGCGAAGGAGGCTGTTGGCCCCCTTCGCTTTGTTGGCGCGCCCTAGAGGATTCGAACCTCTGACCTTCAGCGTCGGAGGCTGACGCTCTATCCAACTGAGCTAAGGGCGCTAATTGAAGTAATGGTAACACCCGGGGTCGATGTACTGAAGTGAAACCCGTCAGCATCCCCGTGCCACCCAGTTAAGCTGAGCGCGCAACGCGTGGTTAGCATAACAGCCGGAACAGACAGCGTTTATCGGGGATATCATGAAAAGGGTTTTTTGAATAGTGAATAATTAGGATATACTGGGTGCCGAATGATTCCAGGCTCCGCCATCCGGCGGGTTAAAACTCAATTATTTAAGTTTAGTGCAAGGGTAAAACATGACTGATCGTGCATTTATGAAATCTTTTGGGGGCTTGATCTTGGCGCTGGTGTCGTTGACCGTGATTCTATTTATCATCGCCCAGATCGTCGGTGGCAAGGAGTCAAAATCTGTCGAAGCCACGGCAGATGCCAAAACCATCGCCGAACGCATCAAGCCGGTAGGTGAAGTCAGCGTCGCGACCGCGGCACCCGGCAGTCCGGTCATGGAGGCCATCATTCCTTCGGCTATTGCCGCGGGGGATGACAAGGGGAAGAAAGTCTATGACGCCAGCTGCGCGGTGTGTCACGCCGCGGGAGTGGCGGATGCACCGAAACTCGGTGATAAAGCCGCGTGGGCGCCGCGACTCAAGGCCGGCATGGATGCCGTCTATGCCAATGCCATCAAGGGCAAGGGCGCCATGCCACCGAAAGGGACCTATCAGGGTCCGGACGCCGATGTCAAAGCAGCGGTTGACTATATGGCATCTAAAGCGAAATAACTTTCAAATATTTTCGGAAAAAGCGGCCGCAAGGCCGCTTTTTTTTGCCCCAGCCCCGGATCGGCACAATCGCGCGCGTACTCTACCTCGGCAGGCCCGATGACAACCTCGATTTAAATACTTAGCACTCGAAAGCATTTCTTTGTTTTAGAGTGGAGTGAGTGGTGGTCGTAGTTGACGCATTCACGAATATATCCTTTCACGGTCGAGGCAACGATACTGCACGGCTTCGGCCACGTGCGCGGGGCGAATAAACTCCTCCGCGGCCAGATCGGCGATGGTGCGCGCCACCTTGAGTATACGGTGATAGGCGCGCGCGGAAAAACCCAAGCGATCCATGGCCTGTTCCAGCAGTTGTCGTCCGGATTCATCCAGCCGGCAGGCGCTCTCGATCTGCTGGTTGGTGAGCGCAGCGTTGTGACAACCATTACGATGGCGTTGCCGTTCGCGCGTCTGCTCCACTCTGGTGCGCACCTCTCCCGAGGATTCACTGGTGCGTGTCGCCCGATCCAGCAACACTTCGCGCGGCACCGCCGGAACTTCGATATGGATGTCGATGCGATCGAGTAATGGACCGGAGATCCGAGCACGATATTGATTCACTTTGTCCGGTGTACAGCGACAGCGTCCGGAGGCGTCGCCGTAATAGCCACAGGGGCAGGGATTCATTGCCGCCACCAGCTGGAATCGGGCGGGAAATTCCGCCTGTCTCGCGGCGCGGGAGACGGTGACGGTGCCGGATTCCAGCGGTTCACGCAACACTTCCAGTACGTGGCGATTGAACTCCGGGAGCTCATCGAGAAATAGCACCCCATGATGCGCGAGCGAAATCTCGCCCGGATGTGGGTTACTGCCGCCACCCACGAGCGCTACGGCGGAAGCCGTATGGTGTGGCGCGCGGAACGGGCGTTGTTTCCAGTGCTTGAGTGAAAACCGTTTATGCAGAGACTGTATTGCCGCGGCTTCGAGCGCTTCGTCATCATCGAGCTGCGGCAGAATGCCGGGCAACCGCGCGGCCAGCATGGTTTTGCCCGCGCCGGGGGGGCCAATCATCAGCAGGCTGTGGCCGCCGGCGGCAGCAATTTCCAGGGCCCGGCGGGCCTGATGTTGTCCCTTCACGTCACGCAAATCGGGCACCCCGGAAGCATCGGGCTGCGGTATTTTCGCTTCCTGCCGCGCAAGTAGCGAACCACCATTGAAATGAGCCGTAACTTCGAGCAGATGTTTCGCCCCGCGGACATCTCCCCCAACCGCGAGGGCGGCCTCAAGCGCATTGGCTGCCGGGAGAATCAGGACACGATTGGATTGACGCGCTTCCAGTGCCGCCGTGAGCGCACCGAGCACGGGTCGAAGCTTTCCGGTCAGTGCCAACTCGCCGATGAATTCGTATCGGTCGAGATCGCGCTGTGGAATCTGACCGGATGCCGCCAGGATACCGATGGCAATAGGAAGGTCGAAGCGCCCGCCTTCCTTGGGAAGATCGGCGGGTGCGAGATTGATGGTAATGCGCCGTGCCGGAAATTCAAACCGCACATTCTGCAACGCCGCGCGCACCCGGTCCTTGCTTTCCTTGACCGCCGCTTCGGGCAGCCCCACGATGGAAAGATTCGGCAATCCGTTCGCCAAGTGAACTTCCACCGTAACTGGCGGTGCTTCCATTCCAATTTGGGCGCGGCTGTGAACAACAGCAAGTGTCATGATGGGTTATCAGCTAGTTTTTTATTTCTTGGTCTATTTATTTCAGACCAGAAGCAATATTTTATTGAAGCTGTCGAATTATTGTTGTTTTAGTTTTCCTTCGAGTTCGGCAACTCGCTTTTCAAGCTCCTGGACACGTTCGCGGGTTCGGCGCAGCACCTGTTCCTGCACCTCGAGTTCTTCGCGTGAAACCAGTTTGAGCCGGTCGAATACCCCCTGGGACGCGGCGCGAACTTTTTTTTCCAGATCCTTCGGTCCCTCGGGGAGGATCCGGGTCAGCGCTGCCACCATCTGATCGATGATTTTCGTGTCGCTCATGGCGCGGAATTATAACAAGCCCTCTGCTCGCGATCCGGGTCACGGGTTTCGGCTTTGCACACAATTGGTGCAGCGCCGATAAATCGATTTCTATCTTGGTGCATAAATCCCAGGCTCCGCTCCCGCAAATTCATGCAACTTGCTGTTATCAAAGGGAATATGACTCTGGCACAGAATCTGCTTTAGAGCGCGCGAGATCGGAGAAATACGACTGGAATCTCAACGACTACGTTATTAAACCACTTTTGCGCCGCAAGGCCGGGAGAGAGAACATGCTGAAGTTGCATAAAACTGTTGTTGCAAGCGGTTTGTTGGTTTTGGCATCGGTAGCCGTGGCGGCGGAAAAATCGCCCGTCTCTGCCAATGTGGCGCTGACCACGAACTACGTTTGGCGCGGCGTATCCCAGACGGCCGAAAATTCCGCCATTCAAGGCGGGTTCGACTACACCCATAGCGGCGGTTTTTACCTCGGCACCTGGGGTTCGAACGTCAATTTCGGTAATGACGCCGTAACCTCGTCAGATGGCGACGGGGCTTCCATGGAGCTCGATTTTTATGGTGGTTATAAGTTTACCGCTGCGGGCGTGAACTGGGATGTCGGTGCGATCCGGTATCTGTATCCCGACGCGAACAGCAGCCTGGAATATGATTTCACGGAGTTTTACGTTGGCGGCGGGTACGGACCGTTCAGCCTCAAGTATAGCAATGCCAGCGATTACCAGGGCGTAACCACCAAATCCGGTACTTACCTGGATGCCGCATTCAGCATGGAGCTGTCGCAGGGATTGGCGCTCGCGCTGCATGTCGGCAAGTCGGGCGGTGACGGTGTCCAGGCGGCCTTCGGCAAGAAATACACCGATTACAAGATCAGCCTGACCAAGGAAGTCGGTGGCGTTGGCATCGGACTGGCCTACACCGATACCAACATGAGCGGTGCCCAGGAGATCAAGAAAGGCGTCAGCGCCAACGACGGCCAATGGATGTTGACCTTCTCGAAGAGCCTGTAACCATGACCCTCCCGGCCGGTCCTTGGCCGGGAGGGCACACATTAATCTGGAGAGTGCGATATGAAATTCGTTACAGCCATTATCAAGCCATTCAAGCTCGACGACGTGCGCGATGCACTGGCTGAAGTCGGGGTTCAGGGTGTCACCGTGACCGAAGTCAAAGGCTTCGGCCGGCAGAAGGGACACACCGAGCTTTACCGCGGTGCGGAATACGTGGTGGATTTTCTACCCAAAGTGAAGCTCGAGGTAGCCATTGACACCAAGATGCTGGATCGCGTGATTGAAGCCATCGTCAAGGCGGCCCGCACCGACAAAATCGGTGACGGAAAAATATTCGTTACTGACCTCGAACAGGTCGTCCGTATCCGCACCGGCGAAACCGGCAAAGATGCGCTTTGATACACAGGAGAAAATTCAATGTCTAAGTCAATTAATCTGAAAAAGGTGCTCGGGGTTATGGGCGTCGTGGTTCTGGCGGCATTACCCATGCTGGTTTTCGGCGACGAAACCCCCGCATCGACGGCACCCGCCGTCGCGGCCCCGGCCGTTCCCGCGGCCCCGGCCACTCCGACGCTCAACTCGGGTGACACCGCCTGGATGCTGACCTCGACGGCATTGGTGCTGTTCATGACCATACCGGGATTGTCACTGTTCTATGCCGGGATGGTGCGGTCCAAAAACGTCCTGTCGGTGATGATGCAGTGTTTTGCGATCACGGCGCTGATAACCGTGCTGTGGGTCTTGTATGGTTACAGTTTGGCGTTTTCGACCGGCGGGATGGCCAAGGGCGTTACCAACTTGTACTCATTTGTCGGCAATTTCGACAAGGCATTTCTGACGGGCGTCACGCTTGACAGCCTGACGGCGGCCGTGCCGGAGACCGTGTTCTTCACGTTCCAGATGACGTTCGCCATCATCACGCCGGCGCTGATTGTCGGAGCCTTCGCCGAGCGCATGAAGTTTTCAGCGATGCTGTGGTTCATGGGGTTGTGGATGACGCTCGTGTATGCGCCGATCGCGCACATGGTATGGAGCGGCGACGGCGGCTTCATGTGGGACCTTGGCGTGCTCGACTTCGCCGGCGGCACGGTGGTGCACATCAATGCCGGTATTGCCGGTCTGGTGGCGGCGCTGGTACTGGGTCCGCGCAAGGGATATCCCAAAGTAGCCATGATGCCGCACAACCTGGGTTACACCCTGATGGGGGCCTCGATGCTCTGGGTTGGCTGGTTCGGTTTCAACGCCGGCAGCGCGGTCGCCGCCAACGGAGCCGCCGGTATGGCGATGGCCGTCACGCAGATCGCCACCGCGGCGGCGGCGCTCGGCTGGATGTTTTCCGAGTGGCTGTCACACGGCAAGCCGAGCGTGCTGGGTATCGCCTCGGGCGCCGTCGCGGGCCTGGTGGCCATTACTCCCGCCTCCGGCTTTGTCGGACCCATGGGAGCCCTAATTATCGGCGCCATCGCCGGATTCGGCTGTTTCCTGGCTTCCACGAAGATCAAACGTTCTCTGGGCTACGATGATTCACTCGATGTGTTCGGCGTGCACGCCATCGGCGGAACGATCGGAGCATTGCTGACCGGTGTGTTTGCCATCAAGCTGGGCGGTCTTAAGCCGGAGCTGACGGTTGGCAGCCAGGTATGGATCCAGTTCATCGGTGTGGCAATGACCGTGGTCTACTGCGCGGTGGGAAGTTATGTCATCCTGAAAATTGTGGACAGCGTTATCGGCTTGCGGGTTACCGATGAACATGAAACCGAAGGTCTCGATATCGCGTTGCACGACGAGCGCGGCTACAACATTTAACCGATCCTCCTAAGGCAGTTGAAATTTTTCGGGCGCTTCGGCGCCCGATTTTTTTCACTGAGGAAGTGTGATCCGCGCCGGGGCATGCCAGGGTTTGCCGTTAATCATGACTTGTCCGCGCGCGATCGAGAGATCCAGCTTGTACCGCCCCCCCTCTTCGACCAATAGCCGCGTGAGTTCATGGCGCGCGAGATACTGCGGAAATGCCTGATCCACGATTTCCGCCATGGTATCCGCATCCAGACGCGCCATCTCTCTGGCGGTCAGGGCACCGCTTTGGCGATAGGCCTCGATGTCCCGGCGTATCGCTGCTGCGATCAGACGTTTAAGCAGCGGTTCGGGGATCAGAATCTCCAGATTGCCCCTCAAGGTGGTCAGCAGTTTCACCGGACTGTCGGTCAGGTTTCTTTTCCGTCCATCGAGGACAAATTTAGCCTTGCCGCTGATCTCGCCTTCCCGGGTCTTGAAACTGAGTCGCGTGATTTCGAACTCGGGCGCTTTTTTGGCCAGCTCGGCGAGTAACGCCACCGTTTTGCCGGCGACCGTCAGCGCCATCCGGGGCGCGATGGTGCCCTCCCGGTCGATGGCTGCAACCTCTTTTTTGAATTTCACCAGTGAAGCCACGTCGAGTCGGCGCGCTTCGAAAACCATGATACCGGGTCCGAAACGCTCCTCCGCGACGTTGGCTTCGTCAAGGGAGTAACGCAAAACCATATTGATGTTGTCGTCAGCCGGTTGTGTTGAGGCGGACAGCGTGAGTCCTTTCACGCCGACGCGACCGGAGGTTTGACCGATTTCGAGCTTGCCGACACGCAGGCTGACCTCGCCGAAGAAATAACCCGCGATCCCTTCCTGGGTGTCGGAATGCATGATGACCTTGGACAGCATCACGTCACCCTGTTGTCCCGAAGCGGCCACGGTCAGCGCCGGCAGGCGCGCATCGAACTGGATTTTCCGCCAGGCCTGGTCGAACGTTATATCCGCGCTGAATCCGCGCCAATCGATGATTTCGCCTTTGGCGCCGGTGGTTTTGATCGGCGGCATCTCGGCATGCAGGGTGCCGTCGCCATTCAGTCGGACTGTCGTCTCGGCGGAGAGCGGCGGCCAGGAGGAGGTGTTTTGCTTTTCCGGCGCGGCCAAGGAAATCTGGCTGGTGATGCGTGCCTGCACCGGGGTGTGACGCCAATCGCCTTCCAGGAATCGGTCCAGCGGAAACGGACCGTGGCTGATGCGGTGCCGGGCCTTGAATTCGAGCGGAATTTGCGGATGGCGGAAGGTGGTTTCGGCCGTGGAACTCAGCCAGCCGTGTTCATAATGTTTGGCCGTGAAATGGATTCCGCTGCGTCCCGACAATTGATCGAGCATCTCGTGGTAGGTTTTTTCCGCTTCCCGCCCAAACCAGAATGGGAGCGCCAGGATGACCAGAACCGGCAACAGGATGATCGTGGTGACAGCAGCAAGAACATATTTTTTCATGCGTAATCCGTGATTCATTGCCGCCGTGATAGTTGACGAATTACTCTCCCGCCGGTTAGCGCGGGAATGACTTACAAGAATTTTTTGTGGGTCCCGTCACAACGGGGTTTGTTGGCAGAGTGTTTGCAGCCGCACAGGGCCCATTTGACTCCCTGATCCAGCTCGAATTTGACCGGCTCGAAGCCGCTGCCCTTGTGCGAGCCGTCACAGAATGGCTGATTCTTCGACTGGCCGCAGGCACACCACCAGTAGGTACCGGGTTTCAGCTCAAGTACGTAAGGACCTTTTTGGGCAATTTTCGGATCCATGACTGTTCACATTGTTGGGATATATGCAGTGAATTTCGCTTTCAGATGTTTTTATACGCTGAATGGCGTTCGCCTTCAATTGCCTGCCAACCTTCATAAATGAATGAAGCCAGAGACAGCTGTGCCTGAAAATCAGGTTAATAACCGGCGCAGGAATTCCGGACATGCCAGCGCCGCGGCATGTATGTCGCGGTTGTAATAATGCGTGGTAAAGGTCTTCGTGGCCGCCTCTCGGGAACGAAATAGGCTGACCGGGCCGTCCTTGCCGGCGAGGGTGGCGCTCCACCATCCGGAAGGATAGGCGCACTGCGGAAAATTGAGTGTGGCAATCTCGAGAAAGCCCGCCGATTTGAGGGACCGGTGTACCGAGGCAATCAAC
The DNA here is from genome assembly GCF_040901545.1 of Sulfuricaulis sp. GTDB lineage: Bacteria > Pseudomonadota > Gammaproteobacteria > Acidiferrobacterales > Sulfurifustaceae > Sulfuricaulis. The sequence goes on from NZ_JBBDYL010000045.1 coordinate 199,237, forward strand.
TCGGCATGGAACAGCGGCGATTCGCTCTGTCCCACGATAAGTCCGCGCGGCCGCAACGCCCGATGACAATTCTTATAGAAGGCCTCGGAAAAGAGACCGGCGGCCGGCCCCACCGGATCGGTCGAATCCACGATGATGATGTCGTAAATACCGGGTTGGGCGTCCGCCACCCATTTAATCCCGTCGGCAAAGTGCAGGCGCGCGCGCGGGTCATGGTTAGATTCGCACAGTTCGGGAAAGAATTTTTCCGCCACCCGCGTGACGCGCTCGTCGAGTTCGACCTGCTCGGCGATTTCCACCGTCTTATGTTTCAGCACTTCGTGCAGCGTGCCGCAATCGCCGCCGCCGATGATCAGCACCCGCTTGGGATCGGGATGGGTGAACAACGTCGGGTGCGACATCATTTCGTGATAGATGAAATTGTCGCGGTCGGTGACCATGACGAGGCCGTCGAGCGTCATTAGCGTGCCGAAGGTTTCGGTCTCGTAGATCTCGATGCGCTGGTACGGCGACTTCTCGTCATGCACCTTGTTTTTGATCTTGAGCGAGATGGCCGAGCCTTGTCCGGCCCATTCCTCGGTGTACCAGTTTTTGTCTAAGGTCATGAGTAGCAAGTAACAAGTTTCAAGTTGCAAGATTGTAATATCTACCGCTTACTACTTGCCACTTGTTACTTGCTACTTGATACTTCGTTTTATGATCGACTGGTCCATACAAAAAGCCCGCGATGTCTACAACATCGCCCACTGGAGCGGCGGCTATTTCGACGTCAACGGCAAGGGTCACCTCGTGTGCCGGCCGGACGGCCGCGCCGACCATGCCGGCATCGATCTGTTCGAGCTTTCCAAGGAGATCAAGGCCGCGGGCCTCTCGCTCCCGGTGCTGGTGCGCTTCTCCGATATCCTGCGCCATCGCGTCGAGACCCTGTGCGACGCTTTCGATCGCGCGATGCAGGCCGACGGGTACCGCGGCGATTACACCTCCGTTTACCCGATCAAGGTCAACCAGCAGAAGAGCGTGGTCGAGAAAATTCTCGCGCGCGCCGACGGACGAGTGGGGCTGGAGGCCGGCTCCAAGCCCGAACTGCTCGCGGTGCTGGCGCTGTCGCGTCAGGACGGTGGCGTGGTGGTGTGCAACGGCTACAAAGACCGCGAGTACATCCGCCTCGCGCTCATCGGCAAGGAGCTCGGGCACCGCGTTTACATCGTCGTGGAGAAACCCTCTGAACTTGAACTCGTCATCGAGGAATCGCATAACCTCGGTGTAACCCCGCTCATCGGGCTACGCATGCGGCTGTCCTCGATCGGCGCCGGCAAATGGCAGAACACCGGCGGCGACAAATCCAAATTCGGTCTCTCCGCCTCGCAGGTGCTGGACGCCATGGCACGCCTGCGCGCGGCGGACCTGTTGCCGAGCTTGCAGATGATGCACTTTCACATGGGCTCGCAGATCGCCAACATTCAGCACATCCAGCTCGGCATGCGCGAGGCGGCGCGCTACTACGCGGAACTGCGCGCCATCGGCGCGGACATCCGCTGCATCAACGTAGGCGGCGGGCTGGGAGTGGATTACGAAGGCACGCGCTCGCGCAGTTTCTGTTCCATGAACTACTCGGTCTCCGAGTACGCGCACAACATCGTGCACGCGCTCACCGAAATCTGCGCGGAAAAAAACCTGCCCCATCCCGACATCGTCACGGAATCGGGCCGCGCCATGACGGCGCATCACGCGGTGCTGGTGACCAACGTGGTGGGCACCGAGTCCGCCCCGGGTGCGGATTCGGTGCCAAAGGCGACCGAGAACGAACCCGCGATCATTCGCGATCTGTGGCAGTCGCTCGCGACAATTTCAGACCGCTCCGTCGTCGAGGCTTATCACGACGCCGCCCACCGGCTGACCGAGGCGCAGGGCATGTTCAGCCACGGAGTGCTCGCGCTCGCGCAGCGGGCGCGTGCCGAACAAATTTATTTCACTATTTGCTGGAAGGTGCGCGAGCTGTTGCAACCGGCCGCGCGTTCCCACCGGGAGATTCTCGACGAGTTGAACGAGAAGCTCGCGGACAAGTATTTCTGCAATTTCTCTCTGTTCCAGTCCATGCCCGACCACTGGGCCATCGATCAGATTTTTCCGGTGGTGCCGCTAAATCGCCTGAACGAGCCGCCCACGCGCCGCGGCGTGATGCAGGACATCACCTGCGATTCCGACGGGCGTATCGATTTGTACGTGGACGGTGAGGGCATCGAAACCACGCTGCCGCTGCATCCGCTGCGCGAAAACGAGCCCTATCTGCTCGGGATTTTTCTGGTCGGAGCCTATCAGGAGATCCTCGGCGACATGCACAACCTGTTCGGCGACACCGATTCGGTTCATGTCGAACTGAAACCGGACGGTGGCCATCAATTGTCACAAGCGCAGCAAGGCGACACGGTGGACTCGGTGCTGCGCTACGTGCACTTCAACGCCGACGACCTGCTCGCGACTTACCGCGCCAAGATCAAGCGCGCGAAATCACTCAGCCCGAGAAACCGCGAGGCCTATCTCACAGAGCTAGCCGAAGGATTGAAGGGATATACCTATTTAGAGGATTAGTGATTTACAAATCACAATGAGACAAAACTTATTTTTCAAAGACTTGACCCCATTGCTTTTGCGCATCTCCCGATTGTGCGTCAAGATCGCCGTATGAAAACTTTCCTCCTGTTCTGGGCCGGCGCGCTCGCCGCGTTCCCTGCCGCCGCCCAAACCATTCAGTCCGAGGAACACGCGTTCCGCGTCGTGACATTGGTGCGTGGCCTGGAGCAGCCCTGGTCGCTGGCCTTCCTTCCCGATGGGCGCATGCTGGTCACCGAGAAGGCCGGACGGCTGCGCATCGTCAAGGATGGGAAGCTCGATGCGCAGTCCGTCGCGGGACTGCCCGAAGTCACGGTGCACGGGCAAGGCGGCCTGATGGACGTCGCGCTGCACCCCGGGTTTTCCAAGAACCGCCTGGTCTACATCTCCTACGCCGCGCGCGGCGCCGACGGCGTCGGCACCGAGGTGGCGCGCGGCAGGCTCACCGGCCACCGGCTCGACGACGTGCAGGTGATTTTCCGGCAAAGCCCGAAGGGCAACCGCGGCCAGCATTTCGGCTCGCGGATGGTATTCGACCGCCAGGGCTACCTCTACATTACGCTCGGCGACCGCGGCGAGATGGAGCGAGCGCAGCGGCCTGACGATCACGCCGGCTCGGTGATCCGCCTGCACGACGACGGACGCGTGCCGAAGGACAATCCGTTCGTGGGCAAGCCGGGATGGAAGCCCGATAAGTACACTCTGGGCAATCGCAACCAGCAAGGCGCGGCGCTGCACCCGCGGACCGGGGTGCTGTGGACCCACGAGCACGGGCCGCAGGGCGGCGACGAGGTGAACGTGATCCGTGCCGGCGCAAACTACGGCTGGCCGGTGATCACCTACGGCGTCAATTACGGCATCGGCACGAAGATCGGCGAGGGCACGGCGAAACCCGGCATGGAGCAGCCGATCCACAAATGGGTACCCTCGATCGCGCCTTCCGGTATGGCGTTCTATACCGGTGACAAATTCCCGAAATGGCGCGGCGACCTGTTTGTCGGCGCGCTGCGCGCCGAGCTGCTGGTACGCCTGCGGCTCGACGGCGAGAAGGTGCTGCGCGAAGAGCGGCTACTGCAGGGCGCCGTAGGGCGCATCCGCGACGTGCGCGCCGGGCCCGACGGCCTCATCTACCTGCTGACCGACGAGTCGCGCGCGGTGCTGGCGCGCCTCGAGCCGGCGGGCTGAGGTTATATTTTCTTACGTAAGGTCATCATCGTTTTACGATTGCCTCACAGACTGGCGCCGCATTCCCCAACTCTGCAAAGGAAACCTCGTGAATCAGGGTCTTGCATCTTCCCGTGGCACCGCTGCTTCAAGCTTGCCACCCTGTCCACCGCGGCGGCCGGATTGGCGGGCCTCGGCCTTCGCGCGTGGCGGCCGCCGTCCGCGGCATGACGGACCCGGGGCGGCGATGGTCGGGAGTCTCGGCCTGTACGTGGACAGCGAGGGCATCGAAACAACGCTGCCGCCGCATCCGCCGCGCGATAACGAGCCCTATCTGCTCGGGATTTTTCTGGTCGGAGCCTATCAGGAGATTCTCGGCGGCAGGCACAATCTGTTCGGCGATACCGACTCCGTTCATGTCGAACTGAAACCGGACGGCAGCCACCGGCTGCTGCAACCGCAGCGCGGCGACACCGTGGACTCGGTGCTGCGCTACGTGCACTTCAACGCCGACGATCTGCTCGCTTCCTACCGCGCCAAGATCGAACGCGCGAAATCACTCAGCCCGAGAAACCGCGAGGCCTATCTCACAGAGCTAGCCGAAGGATTGAAGGGATATACTTACCTAGAGGATTAATGCTGTTTCTCGTATGTTTTCATGTAGTACCCGGGTTGCGATACAATAGTTTCATCTGATGAGGCTATACTTTACATCCGTTATCCTTCAGTTAATCTGCCGGGATTAGGAATGGCAAAACATAATCCATTCAAATTTGATCCGGAAAAAGCGGTTGAGGTAATTCTGTATATCGCCAACCGGGCACCGAAACGCGATATCTATCACGTTTTAAAACTGCTCTATTTTGCTGATAAAGCACATCTGGAACGAAATGGCCGTTTCATTTGTGGCGATTCCTATGTTGCGATGAAGAGCGGCCCTGTTCCGAGCGGAACCTACGACATTATCAAAGACATCCGGGGCGATGGTATACATAGCTTTGCCGAACATGCTCGGCATGCGTTTACGGTAAAAGATAATTACGAGATTTCACCTTTACGGGATGCCGATTCAACATTTTTTAGTGAGTCAGATATTGAATGCCTTGATGAATCGATAAAAACGTATGGCTCACTATCCGGCGCAGAGCTTAAGAAGCACAGTCACGACGATGCCTATAAAGCGGCCGATGAAAATGACTTCATTGACATAGAGCAGATCGCCAGGATGTTCCCTGGCGGAGAGAAACTAATTAGACATCTGCAAAATCCGTATCCGGGATGATCCGTGATTCTTGGCGATCACTTCCCATCAGACGTAAAACTCAAAACCATCAAAGAGAAACTCCAACCCGGGCGGGTTGTGTATCTCTTCTGCGAATTCACCGTTCCAAAGCCGAAGGATAAGTATCTGTTGCTTTGTTGTATTGATCCTCTTCCGCTTTTTTTCGTTATCAATTCTGAAGTGAGTGATTTTATCCAAGAGCGCGCCCATCTGCTTCGTTGTCAGGCCAGGCTCGATGTCGCGAGCCACGATTTTCTGGATCATGACTCGTTTATAGCTTGTCACGAAGCCAAGTCCGAATTCAGCGTGGACGACATCAACAAACAACTGTTGAGCGACATGGATCGAATCAAGGGAATGATCTCAAATGATGTGCGCGACCAAGTTCTTGCTGCAGTAAAGGCGTGTACCGTTTTGCCGAATCGTGAAAAGGTATGGATTCTTAAAGCGCTTACCACTGCATAAAGGATCGAACGCGCGAAATCACTCAGCGCGAAAAACCGCGAAACTTATCTTGCCGAGCTGTCGGAGGGATTAAAGGGATATACGTATCTGGAGGATTAAAGCGGTTTGGAGATGTGCTAAGGCACCCCAGTATTGGAGTGCCCTAGCGATACATACAACGTATCAATGATCTATGTTTTTAAGTACGTTACCTCTGCTGCCTGATAACATGCCTGCCATACGAGCGGTGATTTACCTGTCTTTGACGGGTTCTTCGCGTCAAGCGCGAAATTCCCAATCGTGTCCGCAAGTTTCTGCCCAAGCTGGCCCTCAAGAAGTTTGACCGGATCGAGATTTTTCCCCCAGATATACCTGCCACCCTTTTCTTCAAGAATGGCGCGAAAAGCTCCGAGCATTGGGTAGACAAATCCACTCGGCACACCGTATGACGATTCCTTGCCGATAAACAGCAACTCCGCTTTGCGCTTTCCCTTGTAGGTTGTGACACCAGTGAGTCTACCAAACTTTCCTCCAGCCACGTCACCCCCCTTGCCACGAACAGTGTTGTAGAGATCGGGCAAACGCAGATGGATATAGTCGTAGAGTTCGAGAATATCTCTCGCCAAGGGATAGATCTTTTCATAGGACTTCATGTTCACTTTGAAGTGCTGTAGACACGCCGCTTTCGATCGGTAGGCGTTGATAGGATGGTTCTCGGAACTAAAATGTTCCCGATCAAATGCAGTCAGGATGGCTATTACATCCCTCACATCAATTGGCTTCGGGGTTCCATTCGGATTTTCTTCGTACTCCTTATACGCGATCAGATCATGATAGGGCGCACCTTTCAACGCCTTCTGCAACTTCTCGAATTCACCTGCAAGATTCATCAGACTTTCATCGCGAACCTGGTTCGACGTGTTACGCGCGTCAACGACGTTTGTTATGTCGTCCTGCTTGAATCCTTCGAGTAGCTCCACTCGAACGTATTGTGGATAGTCGAGACCCTCACGCTCATGTACGAGGATCTTGTATGTGTGTCCACCATCGAGGAGACCGTGCAAATTCCGATCGCGAAGACCAACGGTGACGGCGGATTTCTTGTTATCAAATGAAACTGATTCAACAGATAGAACGATCCCTCTGTTCATGAAAAGGAACATGTCAGGGTTATCGTGCAGACTCTGGCGAATGGCTTCCGGAACTGCGCCCGTGAGCTTGGGATCACGGACATTGATCTTCCGCCAGTCCGACAGGTCGGGAAGATCCTTGATATCGACTATAGCGAAATAGTCGCGGTAGCCCTGCTTGTTAAATGGTGTTTCTAAATGACGGAACGATATGGCGGGAAAAGAAAAAGAAGTGAGCTGGCTCATATTATGCCTCATGTTAAGTAAAGGTTGACCTTTAACTCTATATCCCGAGGGGCGGACCCCTACGGCCACTAGCTAGCCAAAACGGCTAAGCTATCTCAATTAGAATGCGCCACTCCGACGAAGGAGTCAAGGAAAGTTGCGGTACCGAGACGCACCGCACCTTCGTCGGCGTGATGGCTAGCGTTTCTTCAATCCGTCAGCATGACGCCAGAGGTACCACGATCCGACCGAGCGGAACGGCTGCCAGCAATCGGTCACGCGCTGAAAATCGGCTTTGGTGGGTTTGCGGCGGAGTTGGTAGGCAGCCTTGAAACCGCTCTGGATGCCGAAGTCGTCGACCGGCAGCACATCCAACCTGCCGAGTGTGAAGATCAGCAGCATCTCGACCGTCCAGCGTCCGACGCCGTAAATCTCGACGAGGCGGAGAATTAATTCTTCATCGTCGAGGCGCCGCGCCTGCACGCGGGTCGGGACAATTCCTTCGCGCGTTTTGTCGGCGATGTCGCGTATGGACTTGACCTTGTTGCGCGAGAACCCGACCGAACGCAGTCGCGCAAAATGTGTCGCCAGCACCTCGTGCGGTTCGGGGAATGGCTGGCCCGGATAGAGCGCGACGAAGCGGCCGAGAATCGTTTGGGCGGCGCGGCCGTTGAGTTGCTGGTGCGCGATGGCGCGCGTCAGGCTTTCGTAGGGCGACCGCCGCAGGGGGCGGAGCACGCACGGACCGATGTCGCGGATCAGCCGCGCCATGGTGCGATCGACGCGGGCCAGGTGGTTTACGGCGGCTTTGAGTTTGTCGGCAAAAGTTGGCACGGGAACCCGTTCACGAAGGTCAAAATAAGCGGGTCAGGTCATGAATTATAAGATTGTCCATGTGCCACCGCGCAGTTCCCGATACGACCGAGGCATCGTCAGATCGCCACAAACGCTGACCGGTTGTAATCGCGGTTCCTGTTTCTTCACCGCCGACGATTATCCGTTCTGCCTCGAGTGTCGAAGACAGGGCTCCGGCGGGGCTCTCCGGCCTCCCCACGCGTCAGAGCACAGCGAGGCTTACTGACTACCGGAGGAAAATCAGGTACACAAAAACCGCGATTAGAACCGCAAGAATCACATAGTTTTGTTTCTTGCTTTCCTTCATAACGAGCTTTGCCATGTTGTCCTCTCCGTGGTCGCATTATGAATATTTAGTGAAAACAGCGAAACCATAGGAAACGCCATCGAGGTCAGGCTTGCAAAGAAACATTCAATCAAGAACTTCCCGCAGTGGCCGCCGACAAGCATGTTCTTGGCTCGGGGTGAAATCAAGTCATGGCGGCGTACCGCGGTTATGCGGCTGCTGAGCGGTAGTTTCGTCAGCCGGATGGTTTCGTGGCGATGGTTTTCACTGCCCTGGTTCGCAAATTGACCTGGAAGGATTTCCGGACGAACAGGAACCGGCCGATATCCGCACGGTAGACGTTGGTATCGGGAGTGGGATGCAAGATGATCCAATCGTTCGGCGCTTTCGCACTGACATAGCCGCTGCGCGCGTCGTCGAAAATGGGGATTCGTATTCGCTGCTCGGTACCGCCGCGCGTGACGACCAGGTATTCACGATGAGTGATAGTCCCCGGATTGTGCAGCTCCAGACGGTACCGAATGGTCTGACCGTGCGCGTTGAGCACCGTGGTGCCGCTGGTTTCAACTTCCGCCGTGGCGAGCGACGGGAGCCATTCCCCGTAGGCGGCGTGATGCGTCTTCGCCACATACCAGCCTGAACCGAGGACGATAGCGAGGAGGGCCACGGTAAGCCACTCATTTTCCCGCCGGTAGGCCATCACGGCCACGACCAGCACGATGGGAATACTGAATACCAGGGTTGGCACGATGACCGATCCCTCAAACAACAGCGAATCGCGCAACCAGTTGGAAACAAAACCCAGCACCACGAGCGTCGCCGTGGTGTAGCACAGGGTAACGAGGACGATGAATTTACGCATGCGTGCTATCTCGTTGATTCAAAGTCGGCACATTCGTTAAGAGTATAGATGTATCGCTTTATTCGAGCGGCAGTTTTGCTTCGCGCGGGTCAGTTGGGGTGTCGAAACCATGAGATTACACAGGGGTATATTAAGGTTAAATATTGACGCGCCTTGCGGAAAGCGTATCTTGATACGTTAAACCGTTGGGCCTTGGTTGCCGGTACGAAATACCAGCACGAGAGTGAGCGACGCCAATACCGATTCGGGCTAACAGACATGGGCGTTGACCGTAAGACAATTGTCATGATGTTCGCGATCGCCGGGTGGCTGGCGATGAGCGTGAATGCGCCTGCAAGTGCCGAGGAAATCTACAAATCCGTCGATAAAGCCGGCAAGGTCACGTATTCAACAGCACCGCGCGCGGACGCCGTGATCATGAAAAAGTTGGAGCCACCCCATCAACCGACGCCGGAGGAAGTCAGCGCCGCGGAAGAACAACATCAATTAATCGAGACCTTCGGCGCGGAGTTGGAAAAAAACCGCAAGCAGCGCGAGGAAGATCTGGCGCGTAAAGCGGCCGAAGAGCGCGCGCAACAAAATGCCGGCCGCATCGCGATCGTATACCTGCCAGTGCCGGTGTTGGTGTCGCCGGTCCACCCCATATCGCATTTCAAGTCTCGATTTCCTCTGGTCCGACCGCACGCGCGCGGTCGGATGTAAGCGTCAGGTCTTGCGGTGACGTACGCTGATTACTGCGAATCGCCCCGTCACCCTACCGCCCCGGGTCAGTTTGAATCGGAAACGTCGGGTGGGGTTTGCCCGGTGCGAATCCAAGATAGGATCGCCTTGATGGTCTTGATCTCCGTGCCGACGAAGCCATGCTGGGTACGTGCATCGCATGGATTGCCGCGAACGTCCTTCTCACCGGTCACCGTCACCAAAGGCGACTGCGTCTCTCTGGCGTAATTCTTTATCTGCCAATACGGCGTCCACTTGCAGGGATCGTGTTTGTGATGAACCCATAGCACCGGAACCGAGATTTTCTTGACATCCGATGCCTGAACGCCCCGCCCCGCATAACTCGAATTGACGAGCGACGACGTAAGCACGACCTGTTTGATTCGCGCCGACAACATCCGCCCCGCGTGGGCGGCGCTGACCGATCCCTCGCTCGTGCCGATAAAAGTCCATTCCATCCGGCCGTAGCGTTTTGAAATCGCGTCGAGCACACCATTGATATCCTCGCCATACCGTTGGGTTTCCCGAAACGAATGCGGAAAACTGCCTTGGTGGTCGCTCGGGGCATCGACCACAACGGTTAGGACATCGTCGGCGAGAAAATGCCGCCGTGCCCGAATCAGAAAGTTGCCGCCAAGTTTGTCTATCTTTACCCGGCCGCCTTCCATTCTGAGATTGCCATAACCAGGGCTACCCGGAAAAAGCGCAATCGCATGCGTGAACTTCGATGCTCCGGGCTTGTGAGTAATCAACGCCGCAATGTTCCGGCCCTGGAGCGGAACGACGATGACCTCGTTGAAGAGCGCGGCGTAAGGGTCATTCTGCGCCCACGCCTGCGGCAACGGTGACCAACAATACACCAACGACAGAATTAATATCCCGAACCAACGCCCGTGCATGGTACCTCCCTAGCTTACGGTATCGCGTGGGTATCTTGCTCGAAACCGACCCGCTATTTCGACTGCTTCAGGCGCGTGAGGAGCTGCGTCTTCATCGTGTCGGGCATGCCGAGAAAGTTCGTTTCCACCATTCCCAGCAGCGCCCGCCTGTTTTCCATGTCCCAGCCGCGAAACTCGGCGGCCATGGTTTCCACGTATTCGCCGCGCTCTGGTTCGGGCATTTTCGCGAACGTATCGCGCGCTTCGTCGAGGTTTTGCTGCATGTCGCGCATCGATCTCAGCAGCATGCGCAGTACCCCGCCGCCCATGGGCGAGTCCGAGGCCTGCTGCAGCACCGTCTTCAATTCTCCCGGTTTGCACCGGGGCGCGGCGGAAGGCATCGCCGTGCTCATCTGTTCCAGCAGCGTTGCCAGCTCTTCGACTTCAGCACTGGTCAGCGGCGGGCTCTCCTGCATGGCTTGCATGGCCGTTGCCATGTCCGGCATGGCGCCCGGCGTCCCGAGGCCTTGATTGTCCTGGTCGTTAGCGCCGTGCTGGGCCTGTTCTTTCGCCATCATCGCCTGTGCCTGCGCCATCTGGTCTTTCATCATCTCCTCCATGCCCGGCGGCATGGCCATGCCGCCGCCCATGCCGGGTATGGCAGGAAGCCCGCCCCGGGCCGTGCCGGCAGCACCCGAGCGCGGCAACTTGCCCGCGCCCGGTATCGAACCCAGGCCAGGCATGGTCCCGCGCCCGCCCAACATGCCGGCTAACCCGGCTGCGCCCGGGCCTGCGATCGGCAAGCCGCACGGTCCGGCACTCGCGAGTATTTGATTAACCTGTCCCTCGACGAAGCTCCTGACAATGCCCTTCACCAGGTCCCTGGCCAAGAGCGCGAGCGGCCCGACGGCCTGGACCGGAAGGGAAAGCAAGGCCACCAGCAGGAAGTATCCGGCAATGCGCTTCATGGTTCCTCCTCAGCGGGCTTTATGATGGACGCGGTATTATCGGTGCAGGTTGGCGCGTCGAATTTTCCAGTATACAGCGCGGCGCGAAAAATAGCGGCGGACGGCCGGACTGCCGAGAAATAGGCCGCCATCTAAATCGAAGCCACCGGATCAAACTCGATTGCATCGGAGAATCCCGGGGCCCGAGTGAACAGCCTCGACTGTGACGCAGCGGGATTATCCGGACTCGCCTGCTTTGACTTTCAATCGCAGCGCCATGATGCCCATCTGTTGCCATTGCCGAGCGGTGGCAAAGCGGCCGCGCACATCCCGCGGCTCGACAAGCTTATTTATCGCGTGGCCGATGGGCTAATTATCGAAACCGCCAGGTGAGGCCGGCGGTCACCTGCGTCGTGCGGGTGCTGCCGTCCATGACATTGCGCACGATCCCGAAAGCGAGGTCGAGATCCTTGCTGGGAGCATAGATGGCGCCGAGCTCGACGAAACCCATGCGCGCCTTGGCGGCCAGGTCCGGGTTAGTCATGATGCCGGCGTCGAGCGCCAGCGTCCAGCCCTCGGCGACATCCCATACCGGCGCCACCGACAATTGATAGAGCGTGCGGCGCTCGGCGGCGTTGAGTGCATCGTCGGCGTAATTCACCCGGTCGACCAGCAGGTTCGCATGCACCGCGCCAAAACCGGTCTCCTGGGTCAACAACAAACCGACTCCGTAAGCGGCGCGCGCTGTGCCGAGTCCCCGCGCTTCGCTTTCCTTCGAGACGGGGAATTTAACCTGCGGTTTGAAGGCGAGGCTTAATTTGCTCGCCTCGTTTTCGTGGAAACGCCACTTGGCGCCGAGGACCGGGTTCACCTCGCCGCGCTCCACGGTCGCCGGGGCATCCGGTATGATTTTCTGGCGGCCGAGACCGATAAAAATATCTAGCGCGTCGGTGATACCGCGCGTAAATCCGACGGGCACCTCATGCGTGGTGGTCGCTTCGCCAGGCACTCTGTCGGTTGAACGGTTGTAAGCGGCTTCCATCTGATTGCCGCCGGCGCCTTGCGTGCCGGTATCATCGGTCACCAACGGCTGAAAGGCCGACGCGGCGACCGGCAACAGGACAACGCCGGCAAGGGGGGTGATTGATAATTTCATTGGCCGCGAGCCTCGCGCTGAATTCCGATTGTGCATTGCCCATCGGCACACCGGCATTCTCACCCGGTCGATCGGTGTGAGTTGTGGCCGATGCATGTCGTGATATTCAGTATTTCACTTTGATCTTGTCCACATCCTCCTTGGTGATGGCCGGTACATCGCCTTTCGCTTTCCACCGGTTAAGTTTCCAGGCATCCTTCCCCACCCACTCCTTGAAAAGATTCAAATTTTTCTGGCGCTCTTCCTCGGCAGCGCCCAGGAATTGATACATATTGCCCGGCTTGCCACCGGCGTTTTTCCCGTCGTCGAGCCGTCGCATGATGGCGCCGGTATCAGGCCAGCCGATATAGAAAATCAGATCGGCATAAGTATCCATTCTTGGCCCCTTCAGCATGGCCTCAAATTTTTTTTGATCCTCCTTGAAATCACCGAGATAGGGGGCGCTCGCTCCATGGCAAGCCGAGCATTTTTGCTCCCACAGCGGTCGGATGTCTTTACGGTAAGTTACTTCGTCGGCGAAGCTGGCAATTGAAATACCAAAAACAGCAAAAATCGCGAACCCGGTCCGTAACATGGTTTATTTCCTCAAAGGTTAAGAGATATTTTGAAACAAAAATTACGTGCGGATGCATAATTAGTGTAACCCGTAATGCTCGCGGTGCTTTGATTTGGATCAAACCGGCACCGGTTTGCTGTCGACCGTCTGATGCAGGTCAGTCGGCTGATCTGGAAAGCTTTACGGTTCTCGAGGATTGAGCCTAGCCCGTTGTCGAAGTATCGACATCTTCCGCACGGGGAGAATAACCCCGCGGATTCCGGTTATCGCCGGGCCTGCGGAAGGGGGACCAGATACCCCCCAAGATATCAATATTCAAAGGGGTCTCGCCGGCGCGGAGTCATTTCAGGTGGACTGACGGGCAACGGACGACCCGACGATGTTTGCCTGCAAACGCAATCCTTTTTCATCCAGCGACGTTATCTCATTATACCGCTGTGGTTCCGCAAGCTGTTCGAGGAGGTCGGATGGTAAACCGGCCTGGGAGTCTCAATGGTGAGCGTGTACGTCTTGTGGCCATGGCTGGTACTATGGGATATTGCTAGGCCCTGAATGGCTCAGTGTTAATACCTTTTCGCTTTCGTATAAACCGATGGGATTTAACCTTCCAGGCAAAGAGGGGCGGTGGGCTGTGGCCTCGCGACGCGATAGGAGGTGACGCGCGTGCGCTGTCACCGCAGAATGATGCAACACCAGGTGATATATCGACCAACACAGGAGAACCGATCATGAAGAAAACTACCAAATTGATCACCGCCGTCCTCGGGCTGTTCGGGGGGCTAGTCGCCGCGCTGGCGATCGCGGCCTATCCGGATAAGACGATCAGTTACATCATCGCCTTCGGCCCGGGCGGCGAGTCCGACGTCTCGGCGCGCCTGCAGGAGCCGTTCTTCAAGAAATTCACGGGTCAGAACATCGCCATCCAGTACAAGCCCGGAGCCGGCGGCGCCTCGACCTGGTCGCAGCTCAACGGCATGCCGGCCGACGGCTACACCATCGTCGGCACCAACATTCCGCACATTGTTCTGCAGCCGCTCGAGAAAGATGTCGGCTACGAGACTGCCGATGTGGTTAACGTGTACTGGTTCCACTACACGCCGGATGCGATCATGGTGCCCGCGGACAGCCCGTACAAGACGCTCAAGGACCTGGTCGAGGCCGCGAAGAAGGCACCGGGCACAATCACGTTCTCCGGCTCGGGCACCAACTCTGCCAACCATCTGGCGCAACAGCGCTTCGACAAGCTCGCCGGTATCAAGACCACCTACGTGCCATTCAAGGGCACGGGCGCGTCGAACACGGCGCTACTCGGCAAGCAGGTGACCGGCTCGTGGGGGTACACCACCGTGCAGATGATGCTCGGCGAAAAGGCCCGCTGCCTGGCGGCGGCGATGGAAAAGCGCCACCCCAAGATCCCCGACTGCCCGACGTTCAAGGAGCTGGGCTATGACCTGATCGGCGGCGCCTACCGCGGGATCGCCGTGCCGAAGTCCACGCCCGACAACGTCAAGAAGGCCGTCTCCGACCTGATCGGCAAGATCAACAAGGACCCGGAGTTCATCGCCAAGATGGAGGAGAACGGGTTTGCCATGGTCGACGTGAGCTTGGCCGAGATGCCCAAGTTCATGGACCAGATGCGCCAGCTCTACACCGGGCTCGCGGTCGATATGGGCATTAAGAAGCGCTAGCCGCTTCAACTGATGAATTCGGTGGCGACGAAGCCGGACGGCGATGCCGGGCATCGAGTTTCTGGTTGACGCGCTGACTCCGGTCAATCTGCTGCTCGCGGTTGTTGGCGTTGCGGCCGGGACGATCATCGGTGCGCTGCCCGGCCTCACCGCCACCATGGCGGTGGCAGTGCTCGTGCCGTTCACCTTCGGAATGCCGCCGGCATCGGCGTTGATCGTCCTCGGGGCGATTTACACCGGCGCGATTTACGGCGGTGCGTATTCCGCGATTCTGCTCAACACCCCCGGCACGCCCTCGGCGATCGCCACCACCTTCGAAGGCTACCCCATGGCCAAGCGAGGCGACGGCGATCTCGCCATCACGCTCGCCTGTCTGGCTTCGGTCTTTGGCGGTCTGGTGGGTGCGCTATTTCTGCTTGGTCTCGCGCCGCCGCTGGCGGAGGTGGCGCTGAAGTTCGGACCGGTCGAATACTTTTGGCTCGCGATCTTCGGACTGACGCTGATCGGTACCCTGAGTGAAGGTAACATGCTCAAGGGCTTGATCGGCGGTTGTGCCGGGTTATTGCTGTCCATGATCGGTGTGGCGGAGGTGGGCGGCGACATCCGCTACACCATGGACCTCAAGATGCTGCTCGGCGGCGTCGACGTGGTGTCGGCCCTCATCGGCCTGTATTGCATCCCGGTGCTGATCGATCTGGTCGCAACGCCGGATCCGCACCTGAAACTCGGCAACCAAATAGCCGGCTACCGTTTGCGCGAGGCGCTGTCGATCTCGTTGCGCTCCAAGGTTAATCTCATCCGCAGCTCCGTCGTCGGGACATTCGTCGGCATCCTCCCGGGCGCCGGCGGATCGATCGCCTCGCTGGTGGCGTACTCGGAAGCACGGCGCACATCAAAGCGATTGACGAATTTCGGCAAAGGCGAGCCGGACGGGGTATTGGCCACCGAAAGCGCAAACAACGCCACCGTGGGCGGTGGCCTGATTCCCACCCTGGTGCTTGGCATTCCCGGAACCCCACCCGACGCTGTCATCCTTGGCGCCCTGCTGGTTCAGGGCATCCGCACCGGGCCTTCGCTGTTCGGCGAGCAGAGCTCGATCGTGTACACGTTTATTTATGGTCTCATCATCGCCACGTTGCTGATGCTGCCGATGGGGTTGCTGATCGGACGTTATGCATTCAAGTCGATCGTGACCATCCCGAAGGCGGTACTGGTGCCGGCAGTCGGTTTTCTGACGGTGATCGGCAGTTATGCCATCAACAACAACACAGATGATGTGCTTGTGATGGTGGTACTCGGCATCATCGGGTGGGTCCTCAACCGTTTGGGTTACAGTCCGTCGCCGATCGTGCTCGGCGTGATTCTCGGCCCGATCGCGGAGGCGGGATTCGTCCAGGGTTATCTCATCGGCGGCGCGCGCGGAAGCGTACTGGCCGAGTTCTTTTTCCGTCCGATCTCCATGGCGGTCATCGGTTTTATCCTGTTGTCCTTGTTCTACCCGTACCTGACACGGCGATGGCACATGCGCCGAGGGGTGGTGTCCGGTGACTGAGCGACCCGCGCGCGACATCGCGAGCCTGCTGTCCGCCGTCGGATTTATCGTCGTCGGGGCGCTGGCGCTGTATTACACCCGCGACATGACCCCGCTCGGGTCGGTGTTCCCGCGCACCATCGCCTCGGCGATGATCATATTTTCAGTTATCTATATTGTCTGGCGTTTCTTCAAGCCCCACGTCGGTGTCGAGCCACCGGCGCCGGGCTCGATCCCGCGCCGGCTGTTGCTGGTCGCGGTAATGGTCGCATGGGCGCTGTTGCTCAACCGCATCGGGTTTTTGGTTACCAGCGTAGTGGCGGCGCTGGCGCTGTTGCTGGTCGCCAACTGGGACCGCTGGACTGTGCGCCGCGCCATCGTCTACGCGCTCAGCACGCTGGCCTTGGTCGTCGGACTGTACGCGGTATTTGCTTTCGGACTGAAAGTGCCGCTGCCGACGGGCGCCCTGATGTAGCGTTAAACAAGTCCTACCCTGATATATTTCAGCAGTTCGGCACTTTCGTCGATGGTATATCCCGTTGCAGAACGACTACGTGCGCCTGCCCGGCATTGTTGGTTTCGGTTTCGAGGCCAAGACGGATCTGTAGGGATCATGGCGCCGCTGGCGCGCGCCTAACCGGCATCGGGCGCGTCGGCCGGCGCACTTTTAACCTTGAGCGCGAGCGGCTTGGAGATGCCGAGCTGCTTGAGCCGTTGCTCGGCGGCGTCGAGATTCTCCAGCTTGTCAAACGGGCCCAGGCGTACCCGATAGTAGTCCCCCCGCCCCTCGATGGTGACTTTCTGAATCTGCGCGACCAGGCCCGCGAGTGCGAGCTTGGCCTTGAGATGATCGGCCTCTTCAAAGCCGGCGAATGAGCCTGCCTGCAGAATGTAACTGACGCCCTCCTCCGGTTTGGTTTTGACCGGTTTGGCGCGCGCACGCCGTTCGGGCAGCACCGTCTCGGTTTCCGGAAGGATGGTGTAGAAATCGAATTTAGGCTTCGGAAGTTTCGCCGGTTCAGGCGCTCTTTTTGCTGGTTTTTCCGCCGGTTTGTTGAAGCTGGAAAAGAGGTTCGAGAGACCGCCACGGCCGTCGGCGCGATGCGTGAGCATTTGTGTCAGCATCACACCGGCCACGCCGATGCCGATGCCGACCAAAAGCAGCAACCAGCCGCGTTTGTGCCACCGAGGTCCGGAAGATCTTCTGCGCCCCTGGGTCATGGAAAGCTATTTAGCCACAGCGGGCCGAAAGAACACAGCGGAAAGAAACAAAATGATCATATTCATTTAGGGTCTTGCTATTCCCTGTGCGCTCGGCGATGCCGTTCGCGGAATCTACATACTTTCCGGCGCCGACACACCCAGGAGCGCGAGCCCATTGGCAATGACCTGGCGTGCGGCCGAAATCAAGTTAAGACGCGCATCGCGCACCGCGGCGTCGTCCACCAGAAAAGTGTGCGCCCCGTAATAGGTATGAAAATCGTAGGCGAGTTCTCGCAGGTAGTACGCGAGTTGATGCGGCTCATAGGCCAACGCAGCGGCCTCCACCATTTCGGGATAGCGCGCGAGGCGCTCGATGAGCGCCAGCTCATGAGGTTCCGTGAGGCGAGTGAGATTCCGGTCGCCGTTGGACGGATCATGAGCGAGCCCTTTTTCTTTCAGTTGGCGATACACGCTATGAATACGCGCGTGCGCGTACTGCACGTAATACACCGGGTTGTCGCTGGACTGTGACTTGGCCAGATCGAGATCGAAATCCATGTGTTGTTCACATTTGCGCAGCACGTAAAAAAACCGCGCGGCGTCATTACCCACTTCGCTCCGCAAGGTACGCAGCGTGACAAATTCGCCGCTGCGCGTGGACATCTGCATGCGCTCACCTCCTTTATACAGGATGGCGAACTGGACCAGCAGTACGTGCAACCGCTCCGGGTCATCACCGATCGCGGCCAGTGCGGCCTTGATACGCGGAACGTAACCGTGATGATCCGCTCCCCAGATGTCGATGACCCGGTCGAAGCCGCGTTCGAGCTTGTCCATGTGGTAGGCGATGTCGTGGGCGAAATAGGTTTTCTGGCCGTTTTCGCGCACCAGTACGCGGTCCTTTTCATCGCCATAGTCGGTGGAACGGAACCACAGTGCTCCCTCTTTTTCATACGCATGATCCGATTGCTTTAGGCGGACGATGGCGCGATCGGCGGCGCCGTCTTCCACCAGTGCGCGCTCGGAAAACCACTGATCGTACGTGACACCGAATTCCTCTAGATCCTGGCGGATGTCATCGAGAATGACCCGCAGTCCGCGATCGAATACCTGGCGATAGTCGTTTGGGCCAAGGAGCGATTTGGCCCGCTCGATCAGCGCGTCGATGTGTTTCTCCTTGTCGCCGTTTTTGGGTTCATCCGGCGGGATGTTTTCGAACAGCACCGCCGCCGGTCGGCGAAACTTGTCGCCGTTTTCCCGTCGTACGGCGGCGCTGATGTCGTGCACGTAGTCGCCCCGGTAACCGTTGACGGGAAAGTCAAATTTCTCACCACTCAGCGCGAGGTAGCGCAGCCAGACACTGGTGGCGAGAATGTCCATCTGCCGGCCGGCGTCGTTGACGTAATATTCGCGATGCACCGCAAAGCCCACGGCGTCCAGCAAATTGGCCAGCGTGGCCCCGTAGGCCGCACCGCGCCCGTGACCGACGTGCAGCGGGCCCGTGGGGTTGGCCGAAACGAATTCCAGCTGGATTTTACGGCCCGCGCCGATCCGGCTGCGGCCGAATCGTTCGCGATGCGCCAGCACTTCACGGATGACATCGAGTTGGGCATCGGACGTGAGAAAAAAATTGATGAAGCCCGGCCCCGCAATCTTAACCTTGGCGATTTTTTCAGAAGCCGGCAGGGCTTTGCGGATTTTTTCAGCGAGCTCGCGCGGCTTGGCGCGCACCACTTTTGCCAGGACCAACGCTACATTGCTGGCAAAATCGCCGTGTTCCTTGGATTTCGTGTGATCGACATCGATGGTGGCGCCGTGATCTTGCGGCAGCACGCCATTGGCCTCGAGGCCCGCAAGTGCCGAGGCAATCAGATTTTCGATGTGGTGTTTCAAGATGGTTTGTTATGCGCCCAAATGTCGCCGATTCTACCGGGCCGTTCGCGGTGCGAGAAGCGGTGTGGCTGGCCGGGAGATTTTGGCACTACCGGCTTATTAATTTTTTAATTTATGTTCCGGCGGCGGTGTCGGTCGCCCCGTTGATCAGCATTTCCACCTCCCGCCGGTTCGCCCGTTTCATCGGTTTGCCGTCGACCGGACTTAATGGCGTTTCGCGCGCTTGACGATGACCGAAGACACACAATTCCACGGGTACACCGTCGGCGGTAAAGCTGTAGGCCGGGTAGGCTTCATATCGGTCACCGCCGAAGCGCAGACGCCGGTCCGCCTGTTTGTAGGGAATGCCATGGTCGTCCAGCCAGAAGCCGATTTCTTCCGGTGTGTCCGCGGTGAGGTGCAACTCGATGGCGCTGGTCGAGGTGACGGTACCGCTCAACACCGGTCCAACCAGCCGCGGTTCGAATTTTTCGAGGAAATGCATGGCTTCGGCGGCGAGTTCACGCAAATGCCGGACAGTCTGCGTGAGTCGTCCACTGTGAAACAGACGCAGGTGTTCTTGGAGGGCCATATCCACTTCGTCGTTGCCCGGGAGATGTTTGGTTTCGGGCAGACCGAGGCGTTCCGCGGCCTTGCGCTTTGCGATCTGGAAATCGCGCACGCCTTCTTCCGCCATAATACGTGCGGCGTCCGTTGCAATGTGCCTGCGTAGCGTATCCGCACCCGGCACGTGCGACTTGTTGCGACGCCCGGTGGGAAGCGAGCGTGATTTGATGCCCATTAAAATAATTTCTCGCGGATGTTTTCCGGTACCTTGGAAGGCGGCGCGTCTGGGCCGGCTTCACCCTCGATACCGGGCAGGTCGTGTGGCTTTTCCGTGCCCTGGATGAAATATTCTTCCACTGCCAGCGGATCATCCATGGTCGTCGGTTTCCCGGTCTCGCTGTTGATGGTAAGGCGCAGCACCGTGTCCGGGGGGATCAGCGGTTTCTCGGGAATATCTTGCAGTGCCGTGCGCATATATTCAATCCAGATGGGAAGCGCGGCGCGTCCGCCGGTCTCGCCGCGACCCAGTGATGCCGGTTGATCGAACCCCACCCACACGGTGGTGGCGATATCGGCGTTGAATCCGGAAAACCAGGCATCACGGTATTCGTTGGTGGTGCCGGTCTTGCCGGACAGATCCTTGCGTCCCAGCACGAGTGCCCCCCTACCGGTGCCCTCGCGAATCACATCCTGCATCATGCTGGTCATGAGGTATGCCACCTCGGGACTCAGCAAGCGAGGCGCGAGCGCGGGGGGAGGTTCCAGCTTGTCTGTGGGAACGTGGACCGGTGGGTTTGTTCCTGCCGTAGCGGCCGGTATGGCGGTGGCGGAGGCCTGGTCTGCCGGAACGGCACAATCGGGGCAGATGACGGCAGGTTTTGCCTGTTCCAAAACAGTATGATTGGCGTCCTCGACACGTGTGATGAAATATGGCGTGATGCGGAAACCTCCGTTAGCGAACACTGCGAACGCGGTCGCCATCTGCATCGGTGTGGCAGAGGCCGTACCCAGCGCCAGTGACAGATTGCGGGGTATTTTGGCAGGATCGAACCCGAATCGTTCGATGTACTGAGCCGCGTAGGATACGCCGATGGCACGCAGCAGTCTCACGGCAACCAAGTTGAGCGATTGGGCTAACGCTTTCCGCAGCCGCGTGGGGCCGTAGAATTTTTTGCTGTAATCTTCAGGCCGCCATTCATCTTCTGGAGTTTCACCTTCCATGACGATCGGTGCGCCGCTGACCGTGGTCGCGGGCGTGAATCCTTTGTCCAGCGCTGCGGTAAATATAAAGGGTTTGATGCTTGAGCCCGGTTGGCGCTCCGCCTGGATTACACGATTGAACCTGCTTTGGAAAAAATCAAAACCACCGGTCAGCGCCATGATGGCGCCATCGGCAGGACGCAATGACACCAGCGCGCCGGCAATTTCCGGAATCTGGGCCAGACGCCACGATCCGATATTCTGTTTCTTTTCCGGCTCCTCGATGTATTCGAGGTAAATCACATCTCCCGGCTGCACCACGTCGGAGGCCGTCTTGGGAGGGGCACCCTGAGCGTTATCGTCGATATAAGCCCGGGCCCAGGATAATCCGCCCCAACCGATTTCCGCGATGGCGCCGTCCTGGGTGTAGACTTGCACACTTTGTTCGTCCGTGGTGATCACGATGCCGGGAAGTAAATCTCCCACCACGCGATAATCCTTGAGCACGTCGTCAAGACGTTCCTTGTCCGGATCGAGGCCAATCGACACGTGACCGACCGGTCCCCGATATCCATGCCGGCGCTCATATTCGAGTAAACCGTAACGCAGGGCTTTGACCGCGGCCTGCTGGTCTTTGGATTTGATCGTGGTGTAGACGTGGAACCCGCCCCCATAGGTTTTCTCGTCGTAGTTATGAATCATGTACTGGCGCACCATTTCAGCCACATAGGGCGCATCGACGCTGAATCGGTAGGATTGCTTCGAGGCGGCCAGCGGCGTATTCGTGGCCACGGTGTACTGGGCCTCATCGATAAAATCGAGGTTGTGCATCTGACGCAAGATGATGTTGCGCCGCTCGAGGGCGTTTTCCGGATTGGTGAGCGGGTTGTCCCGTGAGGGCGCCTTGGGCAGGCCGGCGAGCATGGCCATTTCCGGTAGCGTTAATTCCTTAAGATCCTTTCCGTAATACACTTGGGCGGCGGCGGCAAAGCCGTAAGCGCGGTGTCCGAGAAATATTTTATTAAAATAAAGCTCCAGGATTTGCGGCTTGGTTAATTCGCGCTCGATCTTGAAGGCCAGCAATATTTCCCTGAGCTTGCGGGTGTAGGTTTTTTCCGGACTGAGAAAAAAATTCCGCGCGACCTGCATGGTGATAGTGCTTGCGCCCTGTCCCGCGGTCTGGGTCCGAAAGTTGTGCCACGCCGCGCGCACAATGCCCAGGAAGTCCACGCCATGGTGATAGAAAAAGGATCGGTCCTCGGCGGCGAGTACCGACTTGACGAGCAGATCCGGAATTTCATCCATTGTTACCGGTATGCGCTTCTCTTCGCCGAATTCGGCGATCAGTTGCCCGTCAGCCGTGTATACCCGCATCGGCACCTTCAATTGCGCGCCCGAGAGGTCTTCAAGCGAAGGCAAGGTCGGCGTCAGAACGAGCGCCACCAACGCCAGCATCACCACGCCGCTGACGAGCAGGCCAAACAGTCCGATCAGTGCCAGTTGCCACCGTTGTGCGAGAAGATGCTGGCGGAACCAGCGGGAGAAAGCGCTCCCTGAATCATTCATGGCGGGTGAGACTTAGTTGGATTTAGTCAGGAAAATCCGGATTCCGGCGTACCGAACAGTATAAACCACCACCATCAAGCACTGGCATTTTCGGGAGTTTGTGGGCCGTTTCAGGCGAAACCCGGTGCTGAAACCCGTGAAAACCAGCGTAAAACCCTAATTTGTCATTTCCAATTTCTATAGTCTATATTTGTCTTTAGCATTTAAACAACATTAATATGTATTAATTATAACTCATGGAATCTAAGAGGAAAATCAGGTGAAGGGGCTTTCTGATTTGTTTAGCAAGAAAAAGCCGCAACTGATCGGGATCGATATCAGCTCTTCGGCGGTAAAAGTTCTCGAACTGAGCCGGTCGGGCGATCACGTGCGTGTCGAACGCTATGCCGTGGAACCACTTCCGCAGAATGCCGTGGTCGAACATGCGATCACGGAAGTCGAGCAAGTCGCGGATGTTGTTGAACGCGCCGTCAAGAAATCGGGCACACGTGTGAGACACGCCGCCGTAGCGGTGCCGGCCGCACACGTGATCACCAAGACCATCAAGATGGCAGCAAACCTGAATGATCAGGACCGCCAGATGCAGGTGGAAATGGAGGCGGATCACTACATTCCCTATCCGTTGAATGAAATCAATCTCGACTTTCATATTCTTGGTCCGACGGAAAACAGCCCCGATGAAGTAGACGTGCTGATGGCTGCCTGCCGCAAGGAAATAGTCGATGATTACCTCGCCGTGATTCAAAGGCCGGGCCTAATACCGCTCGTGGTGGATGTCGAAACCTATGCCATGGAAAACGCTTTTTCGCTCATCACCAGCCACATGCCTGGCGGCGGTTTGGAAAAGACGATCGCGGTATTGGATATCGGCGCCACCGCGACCACAATCAACGTCGTGCACAACAACCGATCGGTATACACCCGCGATCACGCATTCGGCGGACGGCAATTGACCGAGGAAATTCAGCGCCGTTACGGCCTGTCATATGAGGAAGCCGGGCTGGCGAAAAAGCAGGGCGGTTTGCCGGACAACTATCAAACGGATGTCCTGCGGCCTTTCATGGAAGCCATGTGCCAGGAAATCATGCGGGCGCTGCAGTTTTTCTATTCATCCACTCCTTTCAACAGCGTGGATCAACTGTTGCTCGCCGGCGGCTGTGCGCAGGTGGCGGGTATCGATGAACTCGTAGCCGCGCGTATCGGTGTCCCGTCGATGGTGGCCAATCCTTTTGCGAGTATGTCGCTCGCCTCGCGCATCAAACCACAGCATCTGTCCAACGATGCCCCCTCGCTCATGATCAGCTGTGGACTTGCCCTGCGGAGCTTTGACGAATGACGACCCGCATCAATCTTCTGCCATGGCGCGAAATGCAGCGCAAAGAGCAGGACCGGCAGTTGCTCTCGATCGCCGTGGGTGCATGGATTCTCATGGGTGTAGTCATCTTCTATGCTCATGTGCACGTGAGTTCTCTCATCGAGAACCAAAACCGGCGCAATGACTTTCTCAACCAGGAAATCGCCAAGGTAGATAAGGAAATCAAGGAAATTGCCGCGCTGAAAAAACAGCGCGCCGCCCTGATTGCACGTATGAATGTCATTTACGAACTGCAAAGTGACCGCACCCAGGTGGTGCATTTATTCGATGAGCTCGCGCGCAAGCTGCCGGAGGGCATTTACTTCTCATCATTAAAACATACCGGCAATAACATCGCCTTGCAGGGCATGGCACAGTCGAACGCCCGCGTATCGGCGCTGATGCGCAATCTTGCCTCATCCGACTGGTTCGCGAACCCAGAACTTGAAGTAATCACTTCTAAAGCCGCGGGCAGTGATCGCGTCAGTTCCTTTTCACTGAACGTCAAGCAGTCCGAAAAACAAAAGAAAAAGTTGACGGATACCGGCTCATGACCCTGGACGAACTGAAAAATATCGATGTCAACAACCTTGCCTCCTGGCCGGTGCCGATCAAGATCGGCGGAATTCTGTTTGTGTGCGCGCTTATTCTTTTTGCCGGATATTGGTTTCTCATACAGGGTGAACTCGATCAATATAGAGAGGCACAGCAAAGGGAAGTGAGCCTGCGCGAAACTTTTATGAACAAGAAAGCGCTCGCGGTCAATTTGCCGGCCTACCGGCAGCAAATGGAGGAGATGGAACAGACCTTCGGCAGTCTGCTGCGGCAGCTGCCCAATACAACGGAAGTGCCCGACCTGCTGGTTGATATCACCCAGGCAGGTCTGGGTCGCGGACTGGAGTTCAATCTGTTTCGTCCGGAGAAGGAACAACCCCGGGATTTCTATGCCGAAATGCCGATCAGTGTCGAAGTCAAGGGTTCGTATCACGAACTGGCGCAATTCATCAGCGATGTTGCCGCCCTGCCTCGCATCGTGACCTTCGGCGATATCAATATCACTTCAAGCGGCAAAGACAGCAAATTGACCATGTCGGCGAAGGCCAAAACTTACCGTTACCTGGATGAAGGCAAAGCCGTGAAACAAGACACGGGCAAGCCTCGGGCGGTGAGGAGATAAAATATGAATAACAAAAAAACACTGCTTGTGTCGGGATTCCTGTGTATCGCGCTCGCAGGCTGCAGCAGCGATGGCTTGGATGATCTGCGCGATTTCGTAAAAAGCGCGTACGCCGACCGCAAGCCGAAGGTGGAGCCGCTGCCGGAAATCAAGATGCAGGAAACGTTTATCTATAATTCCACCAACCTCCCTGATCCTTTTGCCTTATTCAATCTCAAGCCGCAGGCGCAAAAAAGTGCCAGTGGTCCGCGACCTGACCCGATCCGGCGCAAGGAACCGCTTGAGGACTATCCTTTGGATTCATTGAAAATGGTTGGCACCCTTATGCGCGGCAAGCAGGCATGGGCCGTCATTCAGGCGCCGGACGGTACCGTGCATCGCGCGCAACTGGGGGATCATCTCGGGCAGAACTCCGGGATGATCAGAAAAATTACCGAAGAAAAGGTTGATTTGATCGAATTGATTCAGGGCGCGATGGGTGATTGGGTGGAGCGTGAAGCCAGTCTGGCACTGATGGAATGAACCGGAATATTAAGGAAGGTGGGATGACATGAAACTGCACACACGGATCTTGCGAAATGTTGCCGCCACGGCTGGTATCTATCTGGCGCTTGTGGCGGCCACGCTCGGAATGAACACCGCTGCATATGGCGCGGAGATACAGTCCATCGCCTGGGAACCGGGCAGCGACACGCCGGTGCTGCAAATACGCATCGCCGGTGACACTAATTATCTTACCCAGGTGCTGGAAGACGGTCAGCGCCTGCGCGTCAGCTTTCCGAATAGCACCATGGGAACATCGCTTACGGAAATTTCAGGCCGGGACACTGTCAAGGGGGTTTATCCCTATCTTGCCGATAACGGCACCGCCGTGGTGATCGATTTACTGATGACCGAACCCGGGCAGGTCGATGTGCAGAAAGCCGATTACGGGTATCGAGTGTCAACTGCCATTATGACACCGGCATCATCACCCCAGGTGGCGGCCGCTTTACCTGCCACTGTGCCGGAAGCGACTGCCAAATCCGATTTGCCACCTCCCGAATCATCCACCGCGGCGGACACGACCAGCCAGGCGGTCAGTGATAAAAATATTATCGAGGACATTCTTTACGCGAAATTGCCCGGTGACCGGATTCAGATTACGTTAAAGATGACAAAACCACCGGTGGAACCGAACACTTTTTCCATCACCAACCCGGCGCGAATATCGCTTGATTTCCCCAACGCCCGCGTAGGACTGGCGAAAAAAAGTATTTCCGTCAGGGAGGCCGCGGTAACCAGTGTTACCGCCATTGAGGCGGAAGACCGGTCACGCGTCGTGCTGAGCCTGGTCAAGCTGGTCGCCTACACAACGAGTATCGACGGCAATAACTTTATTTTGACCGTGGCAGCACCGGTCGGAGCCATCGCCGGCGCGGTAGAAGCTAAAACCACGCATTTCGCCAGCAGCCGCAAGGCCGGGAAATACAGCCTCAAGGGAATCGATTTCCGACGCGGACCGCACGGGGACGGAAAAATTATTGTTAATTTGTCCGATCCCTCGGTCGGCATCGATATCCGCGAACAGGCCGGTGAAATTCTGGTGGACTTCCTGAATACCTCGGCACCGTCCGACCTGCAACGGCGACTCGACGTGGTGGACTTTGCGACTCCGGTCCAGACGATCGATACGTTTGTGCAGGGCAAGAACACCCGTATGATCATTACCCCGAAGGGCAAGTATGAGCAGCTTGCCTATCAGACCGGGACGGCTTTCACCGTCAACGTCAAGCCGGTGATTGAAAAAGCGGATGAAAAAAAGGTCGACGAATTCGGATATTCGGGCGAGAAACTTTCGCTCAATTTTCAGAACATCGATGTGCGGGCCGCGCTTCAGGTCCTGGCTGATTTCACGGGACTCAATTTTGTCGTGAGCGACACGGTCAAGGGTTCGCTGACCTTGCGGCTGAAAGACGTACCGTGGGATCAGGCGCTGGACCTCGTTCTTGACAGCAAGAACCTGGCCATGCGCCGCAAGGGTAACGTGCTCACGATTGCACCCGCCCCGGAAGTGGCCGCCAAGGAGAAAGCCGCGCTGGAAGCGACCAAAGCCGTGATCGAATTGGAACCGCTGGTTTCGGAACTGATTCAAATCAATTATGCCAAGGCCGATGATATCGCAGCCCTAATAAAATCGATCAAACCCGTAGGCGGCGCCACCGCAATAGAACACCCGGTATTCGGCAGCACGGCTACCGGTGCGACGACGCAGATTGCCACGCAGTCGAATACGCTGTTATCACCCCGCGGGCAGGTTACCGTGGATGCGCGCACCAATTCGATCCTCATCCAGGACACACCCGGCAAGATCCGGGAAGTGCGCAAGCTGATCGCACAGCTGGATCAGCCCGTGCGCCAGGTCATGATCGAATCCCGCCTCGTGGAGGCCACGGATAATTTCAGCAAGACCCTCGGATCGCGGTTCGGGGCCAAATACACGGACACCGCAAACTCCGGTCGTTCAGGAGCGGTATCCGGCAATGTCACCGACAGCTCATCAATTGTTTCCGCCGGGACGATGTCATCAAATGCGAGTGGTTTGAATGTTAACCTGCCATCGGCCGGCATCGGTGCCTCACCCGCCGGCTCCATCGGGCTTACCTTCGCCAAACTGGGCGCCAACGGGGGATTATTGAATCTGGAGCTTTCGGCGCTCGAGCAAGAAGGCAAGGGCAAGGTTATTTCCAGCCCGCGGGTGATCACGGCCAATCAAAAACAGGCGCGTATCGAACAAGGCCAGGAACGTGTGTTTACCACCAACGTTCTGGGCGTGGGATCCGTGGTTACCAAGAAGGCGACTCTCAAACTCGAGGTAACTCCGCAAATTACGCCGGACGACCGTATCAATCTGGATGTAAACATAACCAAGGACAATTTTGCCGACGCTGTCACGGGTGTCCTGAACGTCAAGGAGGTTAAAACCCAGGTACTCCTCGACAACGGCGAAACCGTGGTCATTGGCGGCATTTATGAGCAGGACAAAACCGATACCCTAACCAAGGTACCGTTTTTCGGCGATATTCCGCTTCTGGGCTGGCTGTTCAAGAGCAAGGAAGCCAAGGACAATAAAACCGAACTGCTCATCTTTCTGACACCGAGAATCCTCTCGGAAAACCTCAGCATGCGCTAACCAGGCAGTTATTCGAACCGGCCTCCCGCGAAGGGGCCGGTTCGCTTGATTTATGTCCGGGATGCTGGCATACCAGCGGCCATGAGCCGGGCGGACAATATTTTTTTGATCGGCGCGATGGGCGCGGGTAAATCCACCATCGGGCGGCATCTGGCCGAACTGCTCGGCAAGGAGTTCCAGGACTCCGATCAGGAAATCGAGAAACGCACCGGTGCAAGCATTCCGCTGATCTTCGAAATCGAAGGCGAGGCCGGTTTCCGCATCCGGGAATCTTCCATACTCGACGATTTGACGCGCAAGTCCAACATGGTACTTGCCACCGGAGGCGGCGTTATCCTGTCAGCGGACAACCGCCGGATTCTGCACGCGCGCGGCGTGGTGGTTTACCTGCATGCCCCGCTTGACACCATCCTGCAACGCACGCGTCGTGACCGCCACCGCCCCTTGCTGCAGACCGCCGACCGCCGCCGCACACTGGAAGCCATCCTCAAGGCTCGTGAACCGATTTACCAGCAGACGGCGGATATCGTGGTTGAAACGGCGCACCGCTCGCCGATGAGCGTGGCGCGCGAGATCGCACGCAAACTGGAAATCCTGGATATCGATGAAAACATTGTCTCTTGACCTCGGCGTACGCAGTTATCCGATTTACATCGGCGCAGGTCTGCTCGGTGATTCCACGTTGTTGACACGGCATGTCAAGGAAAGCCGCATCGCCATTGTTACCAATACAACCGTGGCACCGTTGTATCTTGCCAAGTTGCATGCCGCCATGGCATCACTTAATCCGGTCGAGGTGATCTTGCCGGATGGCGAGCAGTATAAAACGCTTGAAGTGCTGAGCCGGATTTTCGATGCCATGCTCTCCGCGCATTGCGACCGGCGCACGACAGTCGTGGCGCTGGGGGGCGGTGTCATTGGCGACATGGCTGGATTTGCCGCGGCCTGTTATCAGCGCGGTGTGTCCTACCTCCAAGTGCCGACCACTTTGCTGGCACAGGTGGACTCCGCCGTTGGCGGCAAAACCGGCGTCAATCATCCTTTGGGTAAAAACATGATTGGCGCTTTTCACCAGCCGCGCGCGGTAATAATTGATACCGATACGCTTAGAACGTTGCCCGACCGTGAACTCTCGGCTGGCATGGCCGAGGTCATCAAGTACGGACTGATCCGCGATCCCGATTTCTTTTCCTGGCTTGAAGCCAACCTGGAAAAATTGCTCATGCTCGATCCCGAGGCGCTGTCCTTCGCCATTCACCGTTCGTGCCGGAACAAAGCCGAAGTGGTTGCCGCGGACGAGCACGAATCCGGCGTGCGCGCCATTCTTAACTTGGGCCATACCTTCGGTCACGCCATCGAAACCGGTCTGGGATATGGAAACTGGCTGCACGGCGAGGCGATTGCAGCGGGCATGATCATGGCAGCCGACCTGTCGCGACGTCTCGGGTGGTTGTCCGCCTCGGACGTCGCGCGCCTGGAGGATCTTATTCAGCGTGCGCGTCTTCCGGTACGCGCGCCGGCACAGCTGCAGACCCCACGGTTGCTTGAACTTATGTCCGTGGATAAAAAGGTACAGCAGGGACGTCTGCGGCTGGTGCTGCTCAAGCGCATCGGTGAGGCGGTGGTGACCGATGATTACCCGCGCGCGGACCTCGAAGCGACCCTCGCCAGCCGGCGGGAAGGGGCGTAATGCTGGCACCATTCGCGGCGCAGGATGCCAGCTCGCGCGGACGGCAATACCCGGAGCCCCCGCCCGGCAACCGCTCGGAATATCAGCGCGACCGCGACCGCATCATTCACAGCGCGGCGTTTCGCCGGCTGGAATACAAAACCCAGGTTTTCATCAACCACGAGGGCGACCTGTTCCGCACACGCCTGACACACTCGATCGAGGTAGCCCAGATCGGCCGTACCATTGCCCGGGCGCTTTCGCTCAACGAAGATCTGACCGAGGCCATCGCCCTGGCCCACGACCTCGGGCACACGCCATTCGGGCATTCCGGTCAGGACACGCTGAACGAATGCATGCGGGACTACGGCGGGTTTGAGCATAATCTGCAATCACTGCGGGTGGTGGACGAACTTGAAGAACGCTACGCTACTTTTCCTGGCCTCAATCTGACGTTTGAAACCCGTGAAGGCGTGCTGAAGCATTGTTCGGCAAACAATGCCCGGAAGCTCGGCGAACTGGGAAAGCGTTTTTTGGAAAAAAACCAGCCCGGCCTGGAGGCCCAACTGGTCAACATCGCCGATGAGATCGCCTACAACAATCACGATGTGGACGACGGGTTGCGTTCCGGTTTGCTGAGCGTGGATCAGCTCATGGAGGTAGCCTTGTTTGCCAGACAATACCAGGAGGTGCAGCGTCGTTATCCTGACATTGCCCCGCGCCGCGCCATTTACGAAACCGTGCGTCGCATGATCAACTTTGTGGTGACGGATCTCATCGAAAACAGCCGGAGCCTGATTGCAGCATCGGGGATCAAGCACATCGAGGATGTTCGGCGCCAGACCAAACCGTTGGTGGCGCAATGCCCGGAAGCGGGAGAAAGATCCCTCGAGCTGAAGCGTTTTCTGCGTCAGAATCTGTATGCACACGAACGGGTGTCTCGCATGATGCGCGAGGCGGTCAGGATTGTCCGCGAATTGTTTGAGACATTTATGCAAGATCCCCGGCGGATGCCGCCGCAGTATCAGGAAAAACTGCACGCGCAAGAAGCACCGCCGGCGCGGGCCCGGATCGTGGCCGACTATATCGCCGGCATGACCGATCGCTATGCCATGCGTGAATATGCACGGCTGTTTCATGATCCAGCACGGAATAACTTGAACGACTGAAGTTAACGCCTCAGGTTACGGTACTGCTGTTTTGGCGGTACGGTAGTACAGACACCAACCGCACAAAAAGTCACACCGGGGATCATGCCGGGGTGAGATCGCCGGGTTCGGTTAGCTGCATGCAGTTGCTTTTCAAGCACTTCCATCCAATTCAATTGCCTTAGATTTACCAACGTTCGACTGTTCGGTGACCCAAAATTGATTTGATTCCCCTGATTTCCGCTGGGTGAAAAGCCAGATCGCCAGCCGCTTCCATTGAACCGGCCCAGACGGGCCGGTATACTTTTCCCCCCTTTTGCTAATGCTTTTTTGCAGATTTCCCGGGCAAAAGTATAAATTTCCCTGGTCTGGGCCGGATTTCGCTGACGGGCGCGAGAGATAAAATCGGCTGATCGGCATTTGCAGGGTGGATTGAAGTCGCGATTGACAACTACGAGGCGGAAACGGTGAATTAAATTGAAACAGACACATCACACACGGCAGCAAGGTCTGTATGACCCGGCTTTTGAACACGATGCCTGTGGCGTCGGTTTCGTCGTGGACATCAAGGGCCGACGTTCGCATCGCATCGTTACCCACGCAATAACCATCCTCCGAAATCTCATGCATCGCGGCGCTTGCGGCTGCGAGGAGAATACCGGTGATGGCGCCGGTATTCTGATCCAGATCCCGCATGTTTTTTTCAGCCGCGAATGCGCCAAGCTGGGTTTCACGCTTCCCGCGGCCGGTCGCTACGGAACCGGGCTGGTATTCCTGCCGCGTGACCCGGTGGCGGCAAGCCGCTGCCAGGAAAAGTTTGCGGCGGTGGTGCGCGAGGAAGGACAAGCGGTCCTTGGCTGGCGTGATGTCCCGGTCGATGACTCACTGGTGGGGCCCACAGCCCGGTCGGCAGAGCCCGCCTTCAAACAGGTTTTTATCGCTTGTGACCCGGACATCTCGGATGTTCAGACCTTCGAACGCAAGCTCTACGTCATCCGCAAGCGCATTGAGCACACTATCTTAAATTCGGACCTAGCAGAGCATTCGCAGTTTTACATCCCGAGCCTTTCCGCCCGCACGCTGATTTACAAGGGCATGCTCACGCCGACTCAGGTGGAACCGATGTTTCCCGATCTGGCCGATCCCGCGGTGGAGTCGGCATTGGCGCTCGTGCATTCGCGATTCTCTACCAATACCTTCCCGTCCTGGCCGCTCGCACATCCCTACCGTTACATCGCCCACAACGGCGAGATCAACACATTGCGAGGAAATATCAATTGGATGCGGGCCCGCGAAGCTTTGTGCCAGTCACCGGTGTTGGGCGACGATCTAAAGAAGATTCTTCCGATAGTGATCGAGGGAGGTTCGGATTCGGCCGCCTTCGACAATGTGCTCGAGTTCCTCTTCATGGCGGGGCGTGAGTTGCCACATGCCGTGCTCATGATGATACCGGAGGCCTGGAGCGGTCACGAAATGATGGACGAGGATCGCAAGGCGTTTTACGAGTATCACGGTTGCCTGATGGAACCGTGGGACGGTCCGGCCTCGATTGCATTCACCGACGGCGAGGTCATCGGCGCGGTGCTTGACCGCAACGGCCTGCGCCCGTCGCGCTACTACGTGACCAAGGACGGAATGGTGGTCATGGCGTCCGAAGTCGGTGTGCTCGACATTCCCCCGGAAAACGTGCTCATCAAGGAACGCCTGCACCCCGGCCGCATATTCCTCGTGGACACGCGTGAAGGCCGCATCATTGACGATGCCGAACTCAAGCAACGCTACATCGCCATGTACCCGTACCGGGAATGGTTGCGGTCGAACCTGGTGCTGCTCGATCACCTTCCCGAACCGGCAGATGTGCCTGAGCCGGATCACGCGACCGTGCTGCAGCGGCAGCAGGTCTTCGGTTATACCCATGAGGACCTGCGCATTCTCATGACGCCCATGGCGCAAAAAGGGGAGGAGCCAGTGGGTTCCATGGGTAACGACGCCGCACTGGCGGTGCTCTCGGACAGACCGCGGGTACTCTACGACTATTTCAAGCAACTCTTCGCGCAGGTGACCAATCCGCCGCTGGATGCGATCCGCGAGGAGCTGGTCACGCAAATCGAAACGCCGCTCGGCCCCGAAGGCAATCTGCTCGAACCGGCCCCCGAGAGTTGCCGGATGCTCAAGCTTAAGACGCCGATTCTCGGCAATGGAGAATTGGCGAAAATTCGCCATCTCGATCGCCCGGGTTTCAAGACCATTACCCTTCCCGTGCTGTTTCCGGCCGGCTCGGGAGGGGTGGGCCTGGCAAGGGCGCTAACGGAATTGTGCCGCAAGGCCAGTAAAGCCATCGACGAGGGTTACACCTTCATTATTCTTTCCGACCGGGGAATCGACCAGACTCATGTGCCGATACCGGCGCTCCTCGCCACCGCGGGTGTGCATCATCATCTGGTTCGCGCCGGCACCCGTGTCAAAGCGGGGCTCATCGTGGAATCCGGTGAACCGCGTGAAACGCACCACATGGCGCTGCTGCTGGGTTACGGTGCCGGCGCCATTAATCCCTATCTCGCCTTCGAGACACTGGATGATTTGATCCGCCAGGGACAACTCGCCGGCGTGGATCATTTCGAAGCGCTCAAGAACTACATTAAGGCGCTGAACAAAGGCGTGGTCAAGGTCATTTCCAAGATGGGGATTTCCACCATTCAGTCCTACCGCGGCGCCCAGATTTTCGAGGCCATCGGTCTCGACAAGGCGTTCGTGGACAAATATTTCACCTGGACCGCTTCTCGGGTCGGCGGCATCGGCATCGATGTTGTGGCGCAGGAAGCGGGCTTGCGTCACCGCCTGGCATACCCCGAACGGCCGGTGGGTCCCGCCGAGCTCGAATGGGGCGGTCATTACCAGTGGCGCCGCGACGGCGAGTTTCACATGGTCAATCCGGATACCGTGGCGAAGCTACAGCAGGCTACGCGCGCCAACTCTTATGCGATGTTCAAAGAGTTCTCGCATGCCTGCGACGACAAGGCGCGTCACGTGGCCACCTTGCGAGGATTGATCGAACTCAAGCTCGCCGATCGGCCTATACCTCTCGACGAGGTAGAGCCCGTGGAATCCATCATGACGCGTTTTGGGACCGGCGCGATGTCCTACGGCGCGATCAGCCAGGAAGCGCATGAGGCGCTCGCGATCGCGATGAACAAGATCGGCGGGCGCTCGAATTGCGGCGAGGGCGGAGAGGACCCGGAGCGTTATGGAACGATCAAGAACTCGCGCGTCAAGCAGGTGGCATCCGGTCGATTCGGCGTTACGAGTCATTATTTGATCAATGCCTCGGATCTTCAGATCAAAATCGCACAAGGCGCCAAGCCCGGCGAGGGCGGCCAGTTGCCCGGACACAAGGTTTATCCGTGGATCGCCAAGGTGCGTTATTCCACACCCGGCGTGGGCCTCATTTCGCCACCGCCGCATCACGATATTTATTCCATCGAGGATCTGGCCCAGCTTATCCACGATTTGAAAAACGCCAACCGGGAGGCACGCATCCACGTCAAGCTCGTCTCCGAAGTGGGTGTCGGCACGGTCGCTGCCGGTGTCGCCAAGGCGCACTCGGATGTTGTGCTGATTTCCGGCCACGATGGAGGAACAGGTGCCTCACCGCTGTCATCCATCAAGCACGCAGGGTTGCCGTGGGAACTGGGCCTGTCCGAGACCCAACAGGTACTGGTCATGAACAAGCTGCGCGACCGGATTGTGGTGCAGGTGGACGGTCAGCTGAAGACCGGTCGCGACGTGGTGGTCGCCGCGCTGATGGGCGCCGAGGAATACGGATTCTCCATCGCACCGCTCGTGGTGCTGGGTTGCATCATGATGCGCGTGTGCCATCTGAACACCTGCCCGGTCGGCATCGCCACCCAGGACCCGGAGCTGCGCAAGAAATTTGCCGGCGATCCCGCGCACGTCGAGAATTTTTTCCGGTTTGTGGCGCAGGAAGTACGTGAATGGATGGCGCAGCTCGGGTTTCGCAGCATGGAAGAGATGATCGGTCGCGTGGACCGCCTCAACGTCACAAAGGCGATCGATCATTGGAAGGCACGCGGCCTCGATTTTACGCAGATTTTCTTCCAGCCGAAGGTGGGTCCGGAGGTGGCCATCCGGCGCGTGCGCGATCAGGATCACGGGCTCGACAAATCACTCGATGTGACAACCATCCTGCCGCTGTGCCGCGAAGCGCTTGAGTCGAAAAAACCCGTGGACATTATCCTGCCCATCCGCAATGTCCACCGTACGGTCGGAACCATACTGGGCTCGGAAGTTTCCCGGCGTTTCGGATCGGAAGGATTGCCCGAGGACACGATTCGCATCCATTTCAACGGCTCCGCCGGCCAGAGCTTCGGCGCGTTCCTGCCCCACGGGATAACGTTCACGCTCGAAGGCGATGCCAACGATTACATCGGCAAAGGCCTGTCCGGCGGGAAACTCGTCGTCTTTCCGCCGCGTCAGTCGACCTTCGTGCCGGAAGAAAACATTCTGATCGGAAACGTCGCGCTTTACGGCGCCACCGGCGGCGAAGCCTATTTCCGCGGGGTTGCCGGCGAGCGATTTGCCGTGCGCAATTCCGGCGTGTACGCCGTCGTGGAAGGCGTGGGCGATCACGGGTGCGAATACATGACCGGCGGCCGGGTGGTGGTGATCGGCTCGACGGGCCGCAACTTTGCGGCGGGAATGTCCGGCGGCGTGGCTTACGTGCTCGATACTTCCGGAGATTTCGGACGCCACTGCAATCTGTCGATGGTGGAGATTGATCCCCTGACGTCCGGCGAAGACGTGGACCAGGTCAAGGACCTGCTCAAGCGCCACGCGCACTTCACCGGCAGCGCGGTGGCACAAAACATTCTGGCCCAGTGGAAGGCCATGCAACCGAAATTTGTGAAAGTGACGCCCAAGGACTACAAGCGGGTACTCGCCGCCATTTCCAAGGCTCGCCAAACCGGCATCCCGGAAGAGCAGGCAGTGATGGAAGCGGCGCATGGGTAAGATTACCGGTTTTATCGAATTCCACCGTGCCAAACAGCCCTACCGACCCGTTGCCGAACGCATACGGGATTGGCGTCAGGTCATGCTTCCTTACTCCGAGGCGGAACTCAAGACCCAAGGGGCGCGTTGCATGGATTGCGGCATACCTTTCTGTCAACAAGGTTGCCCGCTCGGAAACATTATTCCCGATTGGAACGATCTGGTTTACCGCGGCCAATGGCAGGAGGCCATCAATCGTCTGCATGCGACCAACAATTTCCCGGATTTCACCGGCACGCTTTGCCCGGCACCGTGCGAGGGATCGTGCGTGCTCGATATCATCGATGATCCGGTCACGATCAAGGCCATCGAGTTGGCCATCAACGATCATGCCTTCGAACAAAACTGGGTCAGGCCGCTCCCGCCGAAAGTGCTCACCGGGAAAAAAATCGCGATCGTGGGTTCCGGTCCCGCGGGTCTCGCGGCCGCACAGCAGCTGCGCCGCGCGGGTCACGAGGTTGTCGTGCTGGAACGCGATGACCGGATCGGCGGCTTGCTGCGTTACGGCATCCCGGAATTCAAGATGGAGAAGCACGTGCTTGACCGCCGGCTGGATCAGCTCCGGGCCGAGGGGGTGACGTTCCGTACCCATGCCCATGTCGGCGTAAATGTGTCCACGGAAGAACTAAAAAAGGATTTCGACGCGATTTTGCTCGCTGGCGGCGCCTGCGCCCCACGTGATTTGCCGGTTCCGGGGCGCGAGTTGTCCGGCGTGCACTTTGCCATGGAGTATCTGACCCAGCAGAACCACCGATGCGAGGGCGATACGATACCCGCTGATCACGCAATCACCGCCAAGGGCAAGCATGTGGTGATAATCGGCGGCGGCGACACCGGCGCTGATTGTCTGGGGACGGTGCACCGTCAGGGCGCGGTTTCGGTGCATCAGCTGGAAATCATGCCGCTGCCGCCGGCACACCGCGCACCGAATAATCCCTGGCCTGAATATCCGCATATTTACCGGGTCTCGGCGGCGCACGAGGAAGGCGGCGTTCGGGTCTACTCCGTCTCGACAAAACGGTTTACGGGCGATGACCAAGGCCGACTGCAAGGGCTTGAACTGGTGAAGCTGGAGCCGGTTCGCGCAGGCGGTCGCCTGTCCTTCAAGGAAATCCCGGGCAGTCAGTTCACGCTCCCCTGCGAGCTGGCCCTGTTAGCCATGGGTTTTGTCGGTCCGGAACAACCCGGGATGCTGCAGCAACTCGGTGTGAAAATCACCGAACGCGGCAACGTGTGGCGCGACGCGAACTGGATGACGAACGTGCCCGGGGTATTTACCGCCGGGGACATGCAGCGCGGTCAATCGCTGATTGTCTGGGCCATTGCCGAGGCGCGCTCGGCGGCGCGCGGGATTGACAAGTTTCTGACGGGCACCTCTGATTTACCGGCGCCGCTCTAAAGCCAAAACGGTCCATGGCAACGAGCTTGCAGGCACCCTGCATGCGCATCAAGTTCCGTAATCAGAATTTCACGCCGGGCATAGCATGGTTGAAATAAAGAACGACAGATTACTCCGGGCATTGCTCCGGCAGCCCGTGGACGTCACGCCGGTATGGATCATGCGCCAGGCCGGACGCTATCTCCCGGAGTATCGCGCGGTACGGGAGCAGGCCGGCGATTTTAAAACACTCTGCACCACACCGGAACTGGCCTGCGAGGTGACACTGCAACCGTTGCGGCGTTTCCGATTGGACGCCGCAATCCTGTTCTCCGACATTCTCACCATCCCCGATGCCATGGGGCTCGGACTCTATTTCACCGAAGGTGAAGGCCCGCAATTCAAGTATCCCGTGCGGACGGCCCAGGACGTGGAGCAGCTGTTCGTTCCGGATCCTGAAAGGGAGTTGCGTTACGTGATGGAGGCGGTACGGTTGATCCGGCGCGAATTGAACGGCGAGGTGCCGCTGATAGGATTTGCCGGCAGTCCGTGGACGCTCGCGACATACATGGTCGAGGGCGGGGGCAGCAAGGAATTCAGCCGGGTCAAGCGCTTGATGTTCGACCAGCCTCCGCTCATGCACCGAATGCTCGATACCCTTGCGCGCGCGGTGACGGCATATCTCAATGCGCAAGTCGCGGCCGGGGCGCAGGTGTTGATGTTGTTCGATACCTGGGGCGGCGTGCTTTCACCCCGGGATTATCGCGAATTTTCGCTGCGCTACATGGAACAAATCATCCGTCATCTCACGCGTGAGCGGGAGGGCCGCCGCGTGCCAGTGATACTGTTCACGAAAAACGGCGGTCAGTGGCTGGAGGTCATGGCGGAGTCCGGCGCCGAGGCGCTGGGAATCGATTGGACCACATCGTTGCACGATGCCCGCGTGCGCGTGGGGTCGCGGGTGGCGCTGCAGGGAAACATGGATCCGTCGTTGTTGTACGCATCACCGGAACGCATTCGCCGCGAAGTGGCAACCATTCTCGCGAGTTTTGGCCATGGCTTGGGTCACGTTTTCAACCTGGGGCATGGCATCCAGCAACACGTGGATCCGGATCAGGTCACGGTCCTCGTCGAGGCGGTTCACGAGCTGAGCCGTGGCTATCACTCGGCGTAATGGACGGACGTGGAAACCTGTTTCGCAGGAAAAGCTGAGTTTAAGTCGCTACGTTCAGACTTACGCATGCCGCGATCACCGGCATTTGACCGGCACTACGCTTAAGACAGGTTCTTTAATATCGTCGATAAGTCCTTGAAGCGCGTGGATTGATCCGACATGGAAAACAGATGCGTTGTTATTTGGAATATGCCCGAGTAGATTCTCATCTCAGCTGCTGAAAACGGACTTCAGACTTTAAAATAATTTCAGTTTCTGCGGCCATTCCACAGGGATTCGTTGTCTGTGTCGCGCATGAGTCGACAGCGTATTTTACCATATGCTGTCGCCGGGACAGGAGGTGGGGACTGTGGTGCAGAACGAATCGGAAGCGGATCGGGCGTCGGCATCGAAAAAAATGCTCGCTCTCCTCGAAGGGCTGAAACGGACATCCGTCGGTACCGTCATTTACGATCAGATTGCGCGCCTCGTGGAAGAACAGGAGAGCGTGCAGGCCAAACTCGACCACACCTACGCCTCATTG
The DNA here is from genome assembly GCF_040901545.1 of Sulfuricaulis sp. GTDB lineage: Bacteria > Pseudomonadota > Gammaproteobacteria > Acidiferrobacterales > Sulfurifustaceae > Sulfuricaulis. The sequence continues at coordinate 238,641 of NZ_JBBDYL010000045.1, forward strand.
CTCCATCTGTTGCTGGATGCCTACGCCCGGGATCCCACCGCTGATCACATCACCCGGATCAACGCGCGCCTGATCCAGTTGCGACGGTCTTCCGCTGTCCCGGCGGGGGATTCGCCCGGAACTGTCGATGACCGAATTCACAAGGCGGCCTCGGTGGTTACCTCCTCCGCGGGGGGCGCGGTACCTGAAAAGCCCGTTCCGAATTCTGCCGGAAAACGCACAACCACGGCGCCGGTGGAAAATGCCGGGACAACGGCCAAGACTGTAAAGAACGCTGAAGTGCAAGCGGATCGGCGCGTGAACACGGCTTATCGTTTGCACCTTGACCGCCAGCGAAATGAGATAGACAAGCTCCAGAAAACCCTGGCAAAAAGTGTAACCGAGGCCATCACCCAGAACCGCGAATTCGGAGCTTTGCTGCAAATCGAGCTGCGGGCATTGCAGCAGGCCGAGAGCGACAACGAGATCGCGCATATGCGCGAGATTCTGATCGGAGGCCTGGAGGAACTGATCAACGGGCAGAATTCGCTCGAGACCAAGCTCCATCGCACGGAAAGCTATTTAAAGCTCATCAAGGACGACAGCGAACAACTGCACAACGAGCTGAACAAGGTTCGATTGCTTTCGCTCACCGATGATTTCACCGGACTGCCGAACCGGCGCGCGTTCATGCGGCGGCTCCAGGATGAGATCAGCCGCGCCCAGCGTTACGGCTTGTCACTCGCGCTCGCGATGATTGATCTGGATGAATTCAAGGCGATCAATGATATCCATGGCCATGCGGCGGGCGACCTGATCCTCCAGTGTTATGCCACCGAAGTCCTGACCGTGCTGCGTCATCATGACATGGTCGCGCGCTATGGCGGCGAGGAGTTTGCGGTGTTGCTGCCCAATACCAAGGAGGAGGGCGCAATTGCCGCGATAAACAAGGTCAAGAATCGCGCCCGGGCGACGAATTGCGAGTATCAGGGAAATATCCTTCCGCTGCCTACTTTTTCCACCGGCATCGCCTTGTACGTACCCGGCGAAAGCGGCACCGACCTGATCGACCGTACCGACCGCGCCTTGTACCGCGCCAAGCGTCTCGGCCGCAACCGGACCGAACTGGAACTGACCATCTCCCCCCCACCCGGCCCGCCGGAAGGTCTTTCACAGGATAACGGGGCATAAAAAACCCCTTTCCGGTGGTTTGCAGGTTGTGGTCCGAGGGTCCGGAGTCTAATCTCCTTAGGTAAGTGCAGATTACTCTGCAGCTGCAATCAGGAGACCGGCGTGACGGATTCCCACACTTCTGCAGATCCGTCCTTACTGCAAAGCCTCAAGCACCACCTGGAAGGATTAAAGCGGACCGAGCACGGCCTGATCCTTTACAACCAAATCCAGCGTGGCCTGCAACGGTATGGAGACGAAACCGGGCGTATCGAGCTCGTCTTCGTCACCTTCCTGCACGCGTTGCTCGGCAAGTATGCCAAGAGTACGACCTGTGATGCGGCCACTCGCGTCAAGGCGCGGCTCATTCAGCAGCGGTTGACCCTGTACTTGCCCACGAAACCGGTTTCCCCGGCAGCGCGCGCGACGCCGGTCGTCAAGACACCTCCGCCCGTTGTATCGGTGCGCCAGCCACCGCCGGCCGCAGACGCCGAAAGAATTCCCCCTAAGGTAGCAGCGACTCCTGAGATCAAAAGCACGCTGCCGCCAACTGCAGCCAAGATCGCTCCGCCCAAAGAGCCGGTGCCGACGCGACAGGATAAAATCGAAAAACTGGAGGATACGCTTGCGGAAAAGGTTACGGAAAGCATCACCATCGATAAAAAGTTTGGCGAGTTGCTGGAAACGGAACGTAAAGTTTTGGAAAACCCGGAAAACCCGCTGGGCGACTTCAATGACCTCAAGAAAATCCTGGTCAACGGATTGAACGAACTGATAGAGGAACGACAGGCGCTCATAGAAAAACTTTCCAGTGCCAGCGAATACATGAAGTCCGTAGAGTCGGACCGGGAGTGGCTGCGCCAGGAACTGAGTCAGGCACGCAAGCACAGTATGACGGATGAATTGACCGGCCTGCCGAAGCGTGACGTGTTTGTCAGGCAGCTTGAGTCCGAGATCGGCCGCGTGAAACGCTACGGGTTCGCCCTCGCATTGGCGGTAATCGACATAGACAATCTTGAGTCGGTTAACCGGCGCCACGGACGGGCGGCTGGGGATGCCGTATTACGCTGTTACGCCGGCGAAATTCTTGCCAAGTTCCGCACCTATGATCTGGTGGCACGCTACGGCGGCGATGAATTCGCCGTGCTGTTTCCGAACACACAAAAGAACGGCGCCATGCACGCGCTGGAGAAGGCACGCAAATCCGCCGGCGCCACCTTTGTGCACAAGGATGGAAGAAATATTCCGCTGCCCAGTTTCTCGAGTGTATTGACGCAATATTCCCCGGGGGAGCCGGTTAGCACGCTGCTGCAACGCGCGGATGAAACGCTCAATCAGGCCAAGCTGGGAGGATTCAATCGCATGGTGGTGGCGCTTCCGACGAACTAGCCGCGGTTCCCGCAGCGTTGGCACGAGTTCTGGTCCGCATAAAGATGATCGGTTACTATTACTGCGTCGATCTTTTTATGGAGGAAAAGAATTCATGCATTTGCGGATTTTTCTTGCATTGATCACGGCAGGTTTTTGTGCCCCCGTTATGGCCGATGCGCTCGATATCAATCTCAACGATGAAACCATCCAGGCGAGTTACGCCACCAACTGGCGTAACGCTCAATTCAGTCTCGGATTGTTGTCCAATACCGATCAAAACGACTGGGTGGCCAGCGTGGGTCTGTTGGCATTGGGCGAGAAACAGACCGGAGATGGCCGCACCGAGGCGGGCCTTGGCGGAAAAATATACCTTGCTGACGTCGGTAACAAGGACGTGCTGGCGCTCGGTCTTGGCGGCCAATTCCGCGTTTTTCCCACCAGCGGCCCGGTCGGTTTCGGGGGCTTTCTGTTTTATGCCCCGGACATCGTGACGGCTCTCGACGGGGAGAAATTCTGGGAATGGGGCGCGCGCATCGAACTGGAAGTCATCAAGCGAACGGCGAACGCCTATCTTGGTTATCGCAAGGTCCGGGCTGACCTGGATAACAACACTCGGGTTACCGTGGACTCCGGCATTCATCTGGGCGTAAGAATCAGTTTCTAGCCTCGCTTGTCCTTCCTCAGTGCTGGCGCGGTGCAACCCGTGATATTGTCTGCGCCAGCGAAATGAAAAGCCTCTGGAACGACAGCGAAGCCGCGCAATTCCCGGGTGAACTGGGATTACGCGTGTACACCACGCGCCTGTTCGGGCGCGAGAAGACACTGGTGCTGCACGGCGGCGGCAACACTTCGGTCAAGATCAACGAGACCAATCTGCTCGGGGAAGAGGAGACCCTCCTGTATGTGAAGGGCAGCGGTTGGGACCTTGAGCATATCGAGCTAGCCGGTTTTTCGCCCGTGCGCCTGGATCATCTGCTGAAACTTGCGAAACTCAAGGCGCTGTCGGACCCGCAGATGATCAACGAATTGCGCACGCACTTGACCCGTGCCTCGGCGCCGACGCCCTCGGTCGAGGCCATTCTGCACGCCATCCTGCCGCACAAATACGTCGATCACACCCACGCGGATGCCGTCCTGACCATTACCAATTCGGTTGACGGCCTGGCCCGGATCCGCGAGATATACGGTGACAATGTCGTCGTTATTCCCTATGTGATGCCCGGGTTCGAGCTGGCACGCGCTGTCGCTGCTCACTTTTTTACCGAGGCCCGAAAAAACACCATCGGCATGGTGCTGATGCATCACGGCCTGTTTACCTTCGGGAAAACCGCGCAGGAATCCTACGAGCGTATGATCGACCTGGTCACCTGGGCGGAGAATTATCTTGTCAGACATAAAGCCTGGACCATTCCGGTTGCGGAGGAAAAACCGGTGGCCATGCCGCTGCGGATGAAGTTGGCAACCTTGCGGCGTGCGCTTTCCGCATCCACCGGATTTCCGGTAATCGTGACGATCCATGATGATCCGGCGAGCCTCGCGTTTGCACGCCGCCCGGATGTAACCACGATATCACAGCAGGGTCCGGCGACGCCGGACCATGTCATCCGCACCAAGCGCCTGCCGATGCTTGGACGCAATATCCAGGCGTACGTCGAAGCCTACTCCCAATATTTTAATGAGTTGGCGCCCACGGCCACCGAACCCAAGACCATGCTTGATCCTGCTCCGCGTGTGATCATCGATCATGAGATCGGCGTGACGACCGTCGGACGCAGCGCTGGAGAGGCCGCGATCGTTTTCGACATATATGCACACACGATTGAAATCGTCCGGCGCGCTACTGAACTCGGCGGCTATCAGGCGTTGCCGGCAAAGGCCATTTTCGACGTGGAGTATTGGGACCTGGAACAGGCCAAACTGAAAAGCCGCGACAAACCGGCGATGTTCGCAGGCGAAGTAGCCCTCGTGACCGGCGCGGCCTCGGGCATCGGCGCGGCGTGCGTGGGGGCGCTGCTCGCGCGCGGGGCCGCGGTGGCGGGTCTTGATATCAATCCGGAGGTTGAACGCCGGCATCAGCGCCCGGATTACCTTGGCATCGTCAGCGACGTGACCGACGAAAAACAACTGGAGAATGCCTTGGAAAAAACCGTGCGTCAGTTTGGTGGGCTCGACATGCTGATTCTCAATGCCGGCCTCTTTCCACCGGGATGCCGCATCGAGTCCTTGGCCACCGTCGAGTGGCAGAAAGTACTGCGCATCAATCTTGATTCCAATTTGACGCTGATGCGCGAGGCGCATCCGCTGCTCAAGCTCTCGCCCCAGGGCGGGCGCGTGGTGGTGATCGGTTCAAAGAACGTCGCAGCGCCCGGTCCCGGCGCCGCCGCCTATTCGGCCTCGAAGGCGGCGCTCAACCAGCTCGCGCGCGTGGCCGCCTTGGAATGGGGCGCGGATAACATTCGTATCAACTCATTGCACCCGAATGCCGTGTTCGATACCGGCATTTGGAACGAGGAAGTTTTACAAGCACGTGCCAAGCATTACGGTCTCACGGTCGAGCAATACAAAAAGACCAACGTGCTCAAGACCGAAGTCACCAGCCGTGACGTCGCCGAACTCGCGGCCGAAATGTGCGGCCCGCTGTTTGCCAAAACCACCGCCGCCCAGGTGCCGGTCGACGGCGGAAATGAACGCGTTATTTGACGGGTTGTGAATACGATATTCCCGGTTTTTTCATTCTGTGGCGTGGCCCGTATACATTGAAATTCAACAAGTTAAGTTGATGACGCGGCGGGACCACTGTAATTTTCTCTTCGCCACGCTCATTATTAAAATCGCGTTTTGAGTCGGCCGGAGACATCACCGCTGGTTGACGTGTTTCTCCGTCTCTCGTGTAGTCAAAAAAGGAGGTAACAATGAAGACCGAACTGCTGTACCTGACGTTGGTAACCGCGTTAACCGGTTTGATATGGATTCCTTACATCTTGGACAGGATCGCAGTGTGGGGCCTTGTCGCCGCGGTCGGTTATCCCGAAAATCCCAAGCGGCAGTCCCCTTGGGCAATACGGCTTATGAAGGCGCATGCGAATGCCGTGGAAAACCTGGTGATATTCGCGGCCTTGGTGTTGGTGGCGCATCTTGCCGGAGTCTCGAACAGCGTTACCGCCGGGGCGTGCGTGGTGTATTTCTGGGCGCGCGCGGTGCATCTGCTGGCGTTCACCTTTGCCGTGCCGTGGGTACGCACGCTTGCCTTCGCGGTCGGATTTTTCGCGCAGGCCACACTTGCCTGGCAGCTTCTTCTCCGCTGACGGACTTCCTTCCCGTCACGGAGAGGCAACAGGAACTGGGGACATTCGTTATTTTTCGCCACCGGTGCCCGGTGCGGTCGTCAATTGGTCACGCAGGCGGTATTCACGGCGCGGACATTCGGTGCAATTATTTTTTTGTCCAGGCACGCCCGTCTTGCATGTAGTTTCGTTTCACCCGGAAATTCCAGAAGCGATTACCCGGGATTATTTCATGACATGCAGCAAACCGTTTTTTGCACCCACTTCGCGTAACTGAGCGCATTGCGCGCCCGTGAGTTGCGTATTTTCCGGTGCCGTTTGCTCACGCATCAGGTTTCCCGGCAGATCAACGTGTTGACCACTGTCCGAGAGGACGTGGACTAATTCGTGGGCGAGGGCGACACCCACGTCGCGCGTGGCGCGCGTCACCCACACGCTGTCGGCGAGTTCAGGGCGTGTTTGGCTGTTGCCCCGGCCAATGGCCTCGGCGTCAAAGGCCGGCCGGTGGCGGGTGTCGGTCACGAAATACACGGTGGGCTTGGCAAGCTGCAGCGTTCGCGCCAGCTCGCGTGATTTCGGCGTGTTGAGGTAATGATAACGACGTGGCGCATCGACTCGCACGAGCTCGACCTGCCACAGCAGCATGCCGCACCGTTCCAGTATTTCTGCGACTTTGCGGGCTGCTTCCACCATGGCATTGCGCGGCCAGTCGCTGCCGGTGAAATAAACCAGCGTCAGCGTCAACTGATGCGTCGCGTCGTGCCGTGCCGGATCGTGGCGATAAACCTGATCCGCCGCCAGTGTGTACCGATCCGCCACCTTGATCTGTATCGGTTCCTGCGCATTTGCCGGACTGAATGTCAGCACGATGCCGAAAATCAAGGCGGATAAGCGAAAACGCAGCCTCATGGGTGGCAATGTGGCAGGACCAGGCAGGTTCGGCAAGACTTGTATTCAGTACCGCCGGAAATGATATCGCCTGCTGGGGCTGACATATCAATGGTGGGCGCAGTCCGGAAAAATCATTATTTATTCACCTAAAGCAGTGATTTTTCTGCTTTCTCATAACCCACGCTGCCGTCGCGGTTTTTGCACCACTTCGGATCATGAACAGCATCCAACTCACAAGAATGGTGCATGGAGATGCGGTCTAGTGCTGAACAATCTACCTAAGCCGTTGATTTCAGAAAAAATGCATCTCTGGCACGGCGATTGCTTTTGAGAAGCGGCGTCAGAGGTTAACGACATGTCACTGTGTGTGCTGCTGGTAGAAAACGACCGCGCGCGGGCGGCGATCGTAACGCCGGCCCTGCGGGAAGCGGGTTACGAGGTGATAACGGTGGTTGATTTATCTACCGAGAAACTTGAACAAGTAAGGGCGCTGCGTCCGGACTTAATCATCATTGATCGGCAGTCGCCGGATCGAGACGTGCTTGAGCACATTCGCCTGTTAGCGCGCGACGAACCCCGTCCGATTGTCCTGTTCACGGATGACGGTGACCGCGATTCCATCCGGGCCGCCGTCAGGGCAGGGGTGAGTTCCTATGTCGTAGGTAATCCGTCCGCGGATCGCATCCGCCCGATCATGGAGGTTGCCCTGGCGCGGTTCGAGGAGTTCCAGCGGCTGCGAGAGCAGCTCGACAAGGCCAATCTCAGGCTTGCGGATCGCAAGCTCATCGAGCGCGCCAAAGGGCTGGTGATGCGGCAACGGGGTGTCAGTGAGGGGGAGGCTTACCAGCTTTTGCGCAAGACAGCGATGGATCGGAATCAACGTCTGGTCGAGGTGGCGGAAAATGTCATCGCCATGGCGGAGCTGCTGACATGAAGGACAAACACCTCTCGCTGCGGAAGCAGCCAGATTTGGCGGCCCACATCATGTTCAGCTTCTTGAGAGAGGCGGGACGGTAACAGAAAAGATTTACCCGCGGACGGCCCAACGACGGGCCGTAACGCGCGACCAGGTAGCGGCGGGTAGTGTAGGCCCGCAATTCGGACAACGGCGTCCATTATTGTCAGAAGCGTCCAAGAGGCGACTTCCGATCATAAATGGACGCTTTTTTTTACCAATTAATTCAGTAAAACGAGGACCACCAGTGATACGCAGAACTGACAAGCCAGAAGATTCCGTCGATGGGCAGGGCGTGGCCCGGCGCGGGTTTCTCAAGCGCGCAGCGGTCGCCGCCGCTGTGTTGGCGCTTGGCGCCATGGCGCCGGGCGGAGCAGCCGATGCGCTGGCCGCAACCGGAAAGGCCGAAAAAATCTCCCTCAAATTCGGTTTCATCAAGCTCACCGACATGGTGCCGTTGGCGATCGCCTACGAGAAGGGCTACTTCGAGGACGAGGGTCTGTCGGTCATGCTCGAGGCGCAGGCGAACTGGAAGGTGCTGCTCGATCGCGTGATCTCGGGCGAGCTCGACGGCGCGCACATGCTCGCCGGCCAGCCGATCGGCGCGACCGTCGGGTTTGGCACCAAGGCCGATGTCATCACCGCCTTCAGCATGGACCTGAACGGCAACGGCATCACCGTTTCCAACGCCGCGTGGGACGCGCTCAAGAAGAAGCTGCCGATGAAGGACGGAAGACCGGTGCATCCGATCGATCCCAAGTATCTCAAGGCGGTCGTCGACGATTACAAGAAGCAGGGCAAGGCCTTCAAGATGGGCATGGTGTTCCCGGTGTCCACGCACAACTACGAGCTGCGCTACTGGCTGGCGGCCGGCGGCCTGAACCCGGGCTATTACGCGCCGAGCAAGGGCGACATCAGCGGCACGCTCAAGGCCGACGTCCTGCTTTCGGTGACGCCGCCGCCGCAGATGCCGGCCACGATGGAGGCCGGCACGATCGACGGCTACTGCGTCGGCGAGCCGTGGAACCAGCAGGCGGTTTTCAAGGGCATCGGCGTGCCGGTCGCCACCGACTACGACGTTCAGGTGAACAATCCGGAGAAGGTGTTTGGCGTCACCAAGGCCTGGTCGGATGCCAATCCGAACACGCATATCCGCGTGGTCAAGGCGCTGATCCGCGCCGGTTACTGGCTCGATGAACAAAACAACATGAACCGCCCCGAAGCGGTGAAGATCATCTCGCGGCCGAATTACGTCGGCGCCGACGAGGCGGTGATCGCCAACAGCATGACCGGCACCTTCGAGTACGAGAAGGGCGACAAGCGCCCGGCACCGGACTTCAACGTGTTTTTCCGCTACCACGCGACCTACCCGTATTACTCGGACGCCATCTGGTATCTCACCCAGATGCGCCGCTGGGGTCAGATTCCCGACACGAAGCCGGACAGCTGGTACATGGAAATGGCGAAGAAAATCTACCGCCCGGACATCTATGCCGCCGCGGCCAGGGAACTGATCGCCGAAGGCAAGCTAAAGGCGTCCGATTTTCCGGACTTCGCCAAGGAAACCGGCTTCAAGGGACCGCAAAAGGGTTTCATCGACGGCGTTGTCTACGACGGCCGCAAGCCGAACGAGTACCTGGGCAAATTCAAGATCGGCCTGAAGGGCAGCGACAAGCTGTAGGCCACGCCCGATTCACGTCAACGAGGTGACTATGAGCATGACAGCACAAATCGCACGGCAGCGCCTGAGCGCGCTGGTGCAGCCGGGTGTCGACGGCAAATCGAAGCTGGTGGCTATCATTCGCAGCATTTCGCCGCCGTTGCTCGGCGTCATTGGTTTTCTCATCCTCTGGCACGTCGGGGCGAGCGGTGTCCAGACGTCGCTCGGCGCGCTTCCGGGCCCGGCGGGCGTTTGGGAACAGGCCGGCAACCTGTACCAGGAGGGTCTTGCGGAACGTGAACGCGAGGCCGCATTCAACAAACGCCAGGAGGCGCGCAGGACGGAATTCCTGGCGCAAAATCCCGGACAGGCATTCAAACCGCTGCCTTACACCGGCAAACCGACCTACCTCGACCAGGTCTTCACCAGCCTCTACACGGTGTTTGCCGGATTCACGATAGCAACGCTCGTCGCCGTGCCGCTGGGGATATTCTGCGGCTTGAGCCGGACGGTGCAATCGGCGCTCAACCCGCTGATCCAGATTTTCCGGCCGGTGTCGCCACTGGCCTGGCTGCCGATCGTCACGCTCGTGGTCAGCGCCGTTTACGTCAGCGCCGATCCCCTGTTCCAGAAATCCTTCGTCATCTCGGCGATCACCGTGACGCTGTGCTCGCTGTGGCCCACGCTGATCAACACCGCGGTGGGTGTGGCGTCGATCGACAAGGACTTGCTCAATGTTTCCAAGGTGCTGCGGCTGTCAACGAGCACCCAGGTGATGAAAATCGTCATTCCTTCATCGCTCAAACTGATCTTCACGGGCATGCGGCTGTCGCTCGGCGTCGGCTGGATGGTGCTGATCGCCGCCGAAATGCTGGCCCAGAACCCGGGTCTCGGAAAATTCGTCTGGGACGAATTCCAGAACGGCAGTTCGCAGTCGCTGGGACGCATCATGGTGGCCGTTTTCACCATCGGCTTCGTCGGTTTCCTGCTCGACCGGATCATGCAAACGCTGCAGCAACTGGCCAGCTTTGGTCAGCGTTCAACCTAGCGCGAATAGAGAGGACTTCGATTTGTCTACACCGCAACTCAAGATCATGGACAACGCCGCGATCGCCACCCCGCCCGCCGCCGCGACCATCTGTTTGGACCTCAAAGGTATAAGCAAGTCCTACGGGACGGGCGCACAGCGCACCGAGGTATTAAAGGACATCAACCTACAGATCAAAGAGGGCGAATTCGTCGCCATCGTCGGCTTCTCCGGCAGCGGCAAGACGACGTTGGTTTCACTCATGGCGGGCCTGTTGCAGGCCGATGAAGGCGAGGTGCTTCGCAACGGCAAACCCATTGACGGGCCGGGACCGGACCGCGGCGTGGTGTTCCAGAGCTATTCGCTGATGCCGTGGATGAACGTGCGCCAGAACGTCGCGCTCGCGGTCGATCAGGTGTTCAAAAACGCCCCTAGGGCGGAGCGCCGGGCGCGGGTCGAGAAATACGTGCAGATGGTGAATCTTAGCCCCGCCATGGACAAGCGCCCGGCCGAGCTTTCCGGCGGCATGCGTCAACGGGTATCGGTCGCGCGCGCGCTGGCGGCGTCGCCGGACATTTTGCTGCTCGACGAACCTCTGAGTGCCTTGGATGCGCTCACCCGCGCCAAGCTGCAGGACGAGATCATCCGCATCTGGAGCCAGGAGCAGAAAACCGTCGTGCTCATTACCAACGACGTGGATGAAGGCATCGTCATGGCGGACCGCATCATCCCGCTGAGACCGGGACCGAATGCGACGCTGGGACCGGAGTTCCCCGTTACCTTACCGCGTCCGCGCGACCGCACGGCGATCAATCATTCACCGGAATTCAAGCGTATTCGCCGCGAGGTGACCCAGTATCTGATGCAGGTCGGCTCCGAACGAATTTCCACGGTGCGGGATAAGGTTATCAGCCTGCCTGCGGTTTTGCCCAACACGTCCCGTGAGCATCAGGAGGCCAAGGGCCAAAAGCAACGCAACATAGCCACTCCGAATCTGGAACGCTACGTCGAGTTTTCGCAGGTCTCGAAGATTTATCCGGGCCGCCAGGGTCCGGTCAAAGTCGTCGATGGCTTCGATCTCAAGATCCGCAAGGGCGAGTTTGTCTCCATCATTGGCCACTCCGGCTGCGGCAAGTCGACGGTGCTGTCCATGGCCGCCGGCCTCAACGATGCCAGCGAAGGCGGCATCATTCTCGACGGCCGCGAAGTCAACGCCGCCGGTCCTGACCGCGGCATCGTGTTCCAGGCGCCCAGTCTCGTGCCCTGGCTCAGCGCTTATGACAATGTCGGTCTCGGTGTGGAACAGGTGTTTCCCCACGCCACTCCCAAAGAGCGCAACGATATTATCGGTCACTATCTCAACCGCGTCGGACTTGCCGACGCGCGGGAAAAAAAAGCCTCCGAGCTTTCCAACGGCATGAAGCAGCGCGTCGGCATCGCCCGCGCGTTCGCGCTCTCGCCCAAGTTGCTGCTGCTCGACGAACCGTTCGGCATGCTGGATTCGCTGACGCGCTGGGACCTGCAGGAAGTGCTGATGGAGGTGTGGGCGCGCACCGAGGTGACGGCCCTCATTGTCACCCATGATGTGGACGAGGCGATTCTGCTGGCGGATCGCGTGGTGATGATGACCAACGGAAGTCAAACAGGAGGGATGCATCCCCCCGCCGCCCCGGGCAAAGCCCTAAGGGCGGCTCCCCCCTCTGGCGCCAAGGTGGGCAAGATTCTCGAGATCGATCTGCCGCGTCCGCGCACGCGCAAGATGCTGCTCGAGCATGCGGACTACTACGGATTGCGAGAACAGCTGCTCAGCTTCCTGGCCGAGTGCGATCATCTTTGAGCGCAGCGACCCGGCACAACGGAGAATTACGATGACAGAAAAACTGGTGGTTGTTGGCAATGGCATGGCCGGCATGCGCACGGTCGAGGAGTTGCTCAAACTCGCGCCGGACAAATACGCCATCACCGTCTTCGGTGCCGAGCCGCACGTTAACTACAATCGCATCCTGCTCTCACCGGTGCTGGCCGGCGAGAAGCAGCCCGACGATATCGTGCTGAACGGCGAGGCCTGGTATGCCGAGCACGGAATCTCGCTGCACCGGGGCAAGAAAATCGAGTGCATCGATCGACGTGAGCGTACGGTGACGGCCACGGATGGAACGATGGCGCGGTACGACCGGCTCTTGGTCGCAACCGGGTCTGATCCGTTTATTCTGCCGGTTCCGGGGAAGGATCTGCGGGGCGTCGTTACGTTTCGCGACCTGGCCGATGTGGATGCGATGCTCACCGCCGCGAAACTCTTCAGGCATGCCGTGGTGATCGGTGGTGGATTGCTTGGCCTTGAGGCGGCGAACGGCCTGCTCAAACAGGGCATGAACGTGAGCGTGATTCATCTTGGCCCAACCCTGATGGAGCGGCAGCTTGACGACACGGCCGGTAACATGCTCAAGCAATCGCTCGAATCCCGTGGCATCCGATTCTTCCTTGAGGCGAAGACCATGGAAATCATCGGCAATCAGCGCGTCAAGGGTGTGCGGCTGGCCGACGATACCGAAATTACGGCTGATTTGGTGGTGATGGCGGTGGGGATTCGTCCCAACTTCGAGCTCGCCCGATTGGCAGGCATTTACTGCGAGCATGGCATTGTCGTGTCTGACACGCTGCAAACTTTCGATCCGCGTGTCTATGCCGTGGGCGAGTGCGTATGCCATCGTGGTAAAAATTACGGTTTAGTGGCACCGCTGTTCGAACAGGCGCGGGTATGCGCCAATCATCTGGCCGCGATCGGCTACGCACGCTACGGCGGTTCGGTCACCTCGACCAAGCTCAAGGTCACCGGCATCGATCTGTTCTCCGCCGGCAATTATCTCGGCGGCGAGGGTTGTGAGGAAATCGTGCTCAAGGACCCGGGCCGCGGGGTATACAAGAAGATCGTGCTCAAGGACAACCGTGTGCAGGGCGCGGTGTTGTACGGCGAAACCCTCGACGGCGCCTGGTACTTCGATCTCATGCGCGACGGCACCCCCATCGCTGACATCCGCGACGCGTTGCTGTTCGGGCCCGCTCATCTGGGCGATGCCGGGCACGGCGGGCGCAATGTCGCGGCCATGAACGACGCGACCGAAATCTGCGGTTGTAACGGCGTGTGCAAGGGCGAGATCACGCGCGCCATCAGTGCCAAGGGTCTGTTCACGCTCGAGGAAGTGCGCGCCCACACCAAGGCCTCGAGTTCCTGCGGCTCCTGCACCGGCTTGGTCGAGCAACTCCTCGCAACGACCCTCGGCAGCAACTACTCGCAGACGCCGAAGGAGAAGCCGCTGTGCCGGTGCACCGATCACACCCACGATCAGGTGCGCGCGGCGATCACTGCCAATAGTCTCAAAACAATGCGCGCGGTTATGGAACATTGTCAGTGGCGCACACCCGATGGTTGCCCGAGCTGTCGGCCGGCGCTCAACTATTACCTGCTGTGCGCGTGGCCGGGGCAGTACGCCGATGACGCACAGTCGCGCTTTATCAACGAACGCGCCCACGCCAACATTCAGAAGGACGGTACCTATTCGGTCGTGCCGCGCATTTGGGGGGGCGTCACCACACCGTCTGAGCTGCGCGCGATCGCCGAAGTGGCCGAAAAATTCGCCATCCCCACGGTCAAGCTCACCGGCGGTCAGCGCATCGACCTGCTGGGCGTGAAGAAGGAAAAGCTACCCGCGGTGTGGGCCGACCTCAGCCGCGCCGGTTTCGTCTCCGGTCACGCCTACGGCAAGGCGCTGCGCACGGTGAAGACCTGCGTGGGTTCCGAGTGGTGCCGCTTCGGCGTGCAGGACTCGACCGGCCTGGGCATCGCACTCGAGAAAATGACTTGGGGCACGTGGACGCCGCACAAGACCAAGCTTGGGGTCTCCGGTTGTCCGCGCAACTGCGCCGAGGCCACGATCAAGGATTTCGGCGTGGTGGGTGTGGATTCGGGCTGGGAACTGCACGTCGGCGGCAACGGCGGCGTGAAGGTGCGCGCCACCGACCTGCTGTGCAAGGTGCACACCGACGCCGATGTGAAGGAGTATTGCGGCGCCTACCTGCAGCTCTACCGCGAGGAGGCGCGCTATCTCGAGCGTACCGCGCCGTGGATCGAGCGCGTGGGCTTAAGCTACGTCAAGCAACGCATCGTGGAGGACGGCGACGGCAGAAAGGCGCTGTACCGGCGTTTTCTCGAATCGCAGCAGCACGCACAGAAAGACCCGTGGGCCGAACGCGCGACCGGAAAAATCGCGCAACATGAATTCACGCCGCTAAAGGCGGCGGTGTGAGAAGGCATCATGAGCGGCAAAGCAGCAGAAAAAATAATTCCCCTGTCGGCCGCTGGTGCGTCCGGATGGGTAGTCGCGGGCCGGTTGGACGAAATCCCGCGTGCCGGCGCACGGGTGATTCACACCGCCGCGGGCGAAATCGCTCTATTCCGGACCGTCGATGACCGCGTATTCGCATTGCGCGACCGATGTCCGCATCAGGGTGGGCCGCTGTCGCAAGGGATAGTCTACGGACACAAAGTCGCCTGTCCGTTGCACAACTGGAGTGTCGCGCTCGATAGCGGCGCGGCCATCGCGCCGGACGAGGGCCAAACCGCCTGTTTTCCGGTGCGTATCGAAGGTGACATGGTTTATTTAGCCATTTGTTGAAACAGGCCATCCATGGCCTTTTTCAACTCGCTTCGCCGCGGCGCATGTCCGTGGCTCGCTCCATTTTTCAAACACTTACGTGTTTGAAAAATGATGCGACACATCCCTGCGGCGCCTGGTAGGCTGTTTTTCAACAGCCTACCAGCGCTCGCACGCTGAGCACCTATCCGGAATAACCGGCATGGCCAGATCGGAAATCTCTACCATCGTCCAGACCACCTGTCCTTACTGTGGCGTGGGCTGTGGTGTGCTGGCCGAGCCGAATCCCGACGGCGGTGTGATCATCAATGGCGATCCCGCGCATCCGGCGAACCACGGGCGGCTGTGCTCCAAGGGCGCGGCGCTTGGCGATACGGTTTCGCTTGACGGCCGTCTGCTGCATCCCGAGATTCACGGGCGCAGCGCCGGCTGGGACGAGGCGCTCGATCTGGTGGCGGAGAAATTTCGCGAAACCATCGCGCAATACGGTCCAGATTCGGTGGCGTTCTACGTTTCGGGCCAGTTGCTCACGGAGGACTATTACGTCGCGAATAAGTTGATGAAGGGTTTTCTCGGCAGCGCCAATATCGACACCAACTCGCGCCTGTGCATGGCCTCAAGCGTTGCCGGGCATAAACGCGCTTTCGGCAGCGACACGGTGCCGGGTTGTTACGAGGACCTGGAACTCGCTGAGCTCGTGATCCTGGCCGGGTCGAACGCCGCGTGGTGTCATCCGGTGCTATACCAGCGCATCGCGCGCGCCCGGGAATCCAATCCGAAGATGAAGGTGGTATTGATCGATCCGCGCCGCACCGCCAGCGCCGATATCGCCGATCTGCATCTAGCCATCGCGCCCGGCACCGATGTCTGGTTGTGGAACGGATTGCTGGTGTACTTGTTTCAAAACGGTTTTGTCGATCACACGTTTCTCGAACATCACACCCAGGGATACAGCACGGCGCTGGCCGCGGCGCGCTCCGCGTCACCCACGATCCCGGCCGTGGCGCAAGCCTGCGGTCTCCCGGACAATGACGTGGCAAATTTCTTCCACCTGTTTGCACGCACCGAGAAAACGGTCACGATGTACTCGCAGGGCGTGAACCAGTCCTCGAGCGGCACCGATAAGGTCAACAGCATCATCAATTGCCATCTGGCGACCGGGCGCATCGGCCGTCCCGGGATGGGACCGTTCTCGATCACCGGCCAGCCCAACGCCATGGGCGGGCGCGAGGTCGGCGCGCTCGCCAACCAGCTGGTGGCGCATATGGATCTGGAGTCGTCACAGGACCGCGAGCGGGTACGACGTTTCTGGGGTTCACCCGCGATCGCGGCGCGCCCGGGATTGAAGGCGGTGGACCTGTTCCGCGCCGTTGAGGCGGGACAAATCAAGGCAATGTGGATCATGGCGACCAATCCGGCGGTGAGCCTGCCGGATGCCGGGCAGGTCAGGCGCGCGCTTTCAAAATGCGATTTCGTTGTAGTGTCGGATTGTGTGCGCGCCACGGATACCACGCAATACGCGCAGGTCCTGTTGCCGGCGCTGGCCTGGGGCGAGAAGGACGGCACCGCGACCAACTCCGAGCGATGCATCTCGCGGCAGCGCGCGTTTCTTCCTCGTCCCGGTGACGCGAAGCCCGACTGGTGGATTGTGAGCCAGGTGGCGTGCCGACTCGGCTTCGGCGCGGCTTTCAATTACCGCAGCGCTGCCGACGTGTTCCGTGAACATGCTGCGCTGTCGGGATTCGAAAACGAAGGCACGCGCGATTTCGACATCGGCGGAATGAGTAAAATGAGCGACGACGAATACGCCACTTTTGCGCCCGTGCAGTGGCCATTCCCGGATGCCTCGGGTGTCGGCCGCGCGCGTTTTTTCGGCGATGGAAAATTCTTCACGCCCGGCGGCAAGGCGCGATTCGTGGCACTCAAACCACGCGCGCCATGTCACGCCGTGGACGATGATTTTCCATACGTGCTCAACACCGGACGGGTGCGCGATCACTGGCATACGATGACGCGCACGGGCAAGTCGCCGCGGCTATCGCAGCACACGCCCGAGCCCTACGGCGAACTGCATCCGCTGGACGCCGACAAGCTCGGCGTACGCCAGGGCGATCTCATCCGGGTTGCCAGCCGCTGGGGCGAGGCGATCGTCCGCGCGCGCGCGAGCCGCGATCAGCTTGGCGGCAGCGTGTTCGTGCCGATGCATTGGAACGGTCAGTTCGCTTCGCACGGGCTTGTCGACGCCGTGGTCAATCCGGCGGTCGATCCGGTGTCCGGCCAGCCCGAGTTCAAGCATACGCCGGTGCGTGTGACTCTGTACCGACCGGCTTGGTACGGCCTTGCACTCTCGCGCCGCGAGCTGGACACCCGCGCGGTGGCCTTCCACACATGCATGATCGGAAGCGAATTCGTTCGTTATGAACTCGCCGGCGAACGCGCCCCGGAAGCATGGCAGGCTTGGGCGCAGGCGCTGCTCGCGGCGTCGGTGCAGCACGAATGGCTGGATTATTTCGACGCGGCAGCAGGACGTTACCGCGCGGCTTGTCTCAAGGACGGCCGACTCGAGGCCTGCTTTTTCGCCGCACCCGCGCCGGTGGCGGTGGAGCGTGAATGGCTCGCAAGCCTGTTTTTGCACAAGGAACTTGCGATCAGTGATCGAGCGCACCTGCTAGCCGGACGTCCGCCGCGCGGACAGGAGGAGACCGGGCGCACGATCTGTGCCTGCTTCGGGGTTGGCGAGAAGTCCATCGTCGGAGCGATCCAGACCCAAAAACTTTCAACGATTGCTGAGATCGGCACCTGTCTCAAAGCCGGAACAAATTGCGGTTCATGTGTTCCGGAACTCAAGATGCTGCTCGGAGAGCGTTATGCAAGGAAGAGCGCCTGAAAATTTGGCAGTCGCATCGATATTTCGTTTTGTCTCGGGCCAATTCAATGGGGGAGCAACCGTTCGGTAGCTGGGCATATTGATAACGGCATGGGGTCAGCCCCATATGTCCGCAACAATGCTCTCATACCACCCGAACGTGTATTTGGCTTCATCCTCGCGGAACGAATCCGGCGCCTCTCTCGGGCTCACGCCTCCCGCGCCTTCGATCTCCGTT
The DNA here is from genome assembly GCF_040901545.1 of Sulfuricaulis sp. GTDB lineage: Bacteria > Pseudomonadota > Gammaproteobacteria > Acidiferrobacterales > Sulfurifustaceae > Sulfuricaulis. The sequence continues at coordinate 256,734 of NZ_JBBDYL010000045.1, forward strand.
ATGCCTTTTTCCGTGTTCCGGTACACGCCCGCGACGGAAATTCCGTATCTCGGCGCGATCAGGCTGTAGCAGGTGTTAACGAAAGAATTTTCCGGCGGGGTTTCACCATTGAACAAAGCGATGATGGCCGCCGCGCACATCTTGGCTTCGCTGCTGGCGGCAAACCCCGACTTGGGGAGCGCGCCGGCGATCGCGGAGTCGCCGATAACGTGAATACCGGCGTGAAGCTTGGACTCGAAGGTCTTGGGATCGACCGGGCACCAGCCTGTTTTATCGACCAGCCCCGTTTTGACGGCGATTTTTCCCGCGGTCTGGTGAGGAATGAGGTTCACCACGTCCGCCTTGTGTTTGACAAGGTCGGCGTCCACCAGCATTTTCTTGACATCGACCCCCTGGGTTGTCCCGCCTTTTGCACCGGACACCCATTCAATCATCCCGGGATAAAGCTTCTTCCATCCATCCTGAAACAAGGGCTGTTTTGAAAATTTATCCTTGGCGTCGAGGATAACGATCTTGGATCTGGGTTTATGTTGCTTGAGATAATGCGCAATCATGCTCGCGCGCTCATACGGCCCGGGCGGGCAGCGGAATGGATTGGGCGGCGATACGATTATGACCTTGCCGCCGTTTTTCATGGCCTTGAGTTGGTTCCGAAGCAGCACCGTCTGCGGGCCGGCCTTCCACGCATGCGGCATCACTTGCGCCGCTTTTTCGCTGTAACCCTCAATGGCAGCCCAGTTGAAATCAATGCCCGGCGATACCACCAGGCTATCGTAGGTTAATGTTTTACCGCCCTTGAGCGTCAATTTTTTACCGACCGGATCGATGCGATCCACCGTGTCGTGGATCATGTTCACTCCATGTATCTGTTTTAAGGCATTGTAGTCATGGGTAATGGAGTCCATGGTACGCAACCCGCCCAGCACGAGATTGCTGAATGGACAGGTAATGAATTTGACGCTTGGTTCAATCAGTGTCACGGCGATGCCTTGATCCAGACGCCGCAAATAACGGGCACAGGTGGCGCCGCCGAACCCGCCGCCGACCACGATGACCCGGGCGGAGCCTTTGTTGGTTCCCGCGGCGCGGGCCATTGCGGAATAGCCCAGGACGCCGGTCGCGGATGCCGCACCGGCGATTTTCAGGAATGCTCTCCGGGTAATATTTTTCATGTTTTTCCTTATTTCAGATTGGCACCGATGTAGTTTGCAATCGCCTCGAGTTCCGCATCGGAATAGCCTTTGGTGTGGCGCGTCATGACCGTGGCGAACCGCGCGCCGGTTTTGAATTCCTTGAGCGCGAGAGCGATTTGTTTCGCATTCATGCTGCTGAAGCTGGGAATGGTTCCGGGACTGCGGCCATCGGGTCCGTGACAGGAAAAGCAGTTGTTCACCATGTTCGCGACGGCGGCGGGGCTGGGCGGCTCGGCTGCAGGTTCGGCGCCGGGAACGGGTGTTTGCGCTTCGGCTCCATACAAAATGACACTGGATAACAGCACGGTGGCAACCACACCTGAAAACCACCGGGTCTGATTATTTTTTATTTTCATGCGTTACTCCTAACAGTTGCAGGTATTGGATGGCGGATGTTGCAACAGCGAATTATTCCCGGTTAACGCTTCATTATATTGATGAAAATTCGGTGGTACGTCGCTTTGTGAGGAAATTTATGCGACACACAAAATCCCATTTTCCAGGTTACTCGAAAATCTTGCACTGGCTGAACGAACTTCCGGCAATTATCTAACTCCTTTCAAACGGGCTTGGCAAGATACCGGGAATCAAACGAGTCACAACCCGCCAGGCGGTGTTCAGCGCAGTTCGCTCAGAAGTGAATCCATCATGTGTTCTGCCTGTGACCCGTAACCTCCGCCAAAAAGATTGAAGTGATTCAGGATGTGGTAAAGATTGTAGAGTGTTTTCCGCACGGGATAGCCGTCGTCGAGCGGCCAGGTCTCCCGGTAGGCCTGGTAAAAACGCCCTGAGAACCCGCCGAACAGTTCGGTCATGGCCACATCCGTCTCGCGATCGCCGTAGTAAACCGCGGGATCGAAAATGACCGGCTGTTGTCGCGCGACACCGACATTACCGCTCCAAAGGTCTCCGTGCAGTAGCGAAGGCGCAGGCCGGTAGTTTTGGAAAAATGCCCCCAGGTCCGCCAATAGACGCTCGCCTTTCTTAAGAAGATCGCGACCGCTTCGCGCCGCGAGCTTGAGTTGATAGCCGAGGCGATGATCCCGCCAAAACGGCATCCACTCGGATGAGTGTGTATTAATTTGCGGAGTGGAACCAATGGTATTATCAAGTCGCCAACCGTATTTTTCATGCGTGAATCGATGCATCCGGGCGAGTTGCTGTCCGAGGCGCTCCTGGCTTCGGAAGTCCACCCCACCTAAATCAAGATATTCGAGTGCCAGGTAAGCATGGCCGTTGGCCGTCCCCCAGCATATGGCTTCGGGGACACGCACCGTACGTGTGAGTGCGATCTCGTTAAGGCCTGCCGCTTCCGCCTCGAACATGGCCACACGCGCGGGTTGGTTTAACTTGATGAAGTAACGTCGGTCGTTGTCTTGCAGAACCGAGGAATTGTTGATGCACCCACCGCTGGCGGCTTGCGCTGAGCGGGCTACAAAAGGATTGCCCGTGGTATTCGAAATATGCTGCGCAATCGTTAACCAGACCGAATCCATGTCTATCCGCGTTCCTTGTTCAATGCGGGTTACTGTAGAACCGATTTCGAAGACGAGAAATCATCCGGGAACGGTTTTCCTTTATTCAGCGGATCTTGAACCGAAAAAATGGGCGAATCTGACGAATTTTCTACGCTACCCAATGATATCGCGCGTTATTGCGCAAGGCTTCAGGGGATAGGTCACCTAAGTGACTGATTATTATGCGGTCGGTAAATCACGTTTATGGCATCAGATTTGCACATTTTATCCTGCAACTTGCTAACGACAAACGGAAAAATAGACCAGTTTCAGGGAGTGTAACCGGTCCGAAGGTGATGAGTACCCCATGGAAGGAAAACACATACGAAAGTTAATGGGTCCGCGCGCAACCCCATGGCGGAGAAATTGGCAATTTAGAGCAACAATGCACCTGAACCGGATTTCCATTCGTACCAGTCATATTGCCGCCCTGACGTTAATCGGGATGGTAGGTGTTTTTTTCTTTTTGTCCGGCAGTGACGCTTACCGTGATTTTATTCTTGAAAATCAGCGCGAGGCGTTTGCCGAGCATTTACGGGCGAGGTTAAGCGACCTGCGCCGGGAATTTGACGCCGAGTCGCAACGGCTCGCCATTTATATCAGTTCCGCACCGGGTCTGGTGGCGGCGCTGGAAAATCGCAAACCCGCGACAATGTCGCGTCACCTCGATATTATCTTCGACCGGCCCGGCAGTGTTTCCGGGCGTACCCGACTTGCTCAGCTTCAGGTATTGGATAAAAACATGGGCAAGGTGGCGTCTTCCACCAAGGGGATCCCCGACAGTCTTCTCGATCAACCTGCCTGCTCAAGCCTGCGTACCCAGGCAACGAAAGCCCAAGTCAAAGACCGGCAGAAACCTGTGTCGGGCATCTGTTTGGGAAATAAAAATATTTATCATCTCCTCATCCACCCTTTCGCGACAGGTTCCTCGTCGGGATATATTTTTGTGGCCATGGACATGATGCCAAAACTGGTCGGGCCCGAAGCTGTCTTAAATTTACCCATTCGGCTTACGTTCGCCGACGGATCTCTGCTCCATCGCTCCGCCAACTGGCCCCATGAGGTGAATGGAAAGGATTTTCTGGTAACGGAACAATCGTTCGTGTTGCTCGCTCCTGCCCGGACGTTGCTCACCATAGCTGTTAGCCACGACATTCGCTCGTTCAGCGCCAGAATGTCAAGCACGCAGAACACAATGGCATGGGTCGCTGTTTTCATCACGCTGTTTTTCATTCTGCTGACTTGGCTGGTACTGGATAAGACCACCGCCAAGCCTTTGATGACACTGATTGCCCACATGCGCAAGGTCCGATCGGACAAAAGCCGGCTCGGCGAGCATGTGGTGTTACACGGCAACCAGCAAGTCGCCGAACTCGGCGCGGCATTCAATGACATGTCTGCCAGAATGAAAGAGCTTTATGAAAGTCTGGAAAGTCTTGCCTTCACCGATCCCCTGACAAAGCTTCCAAACCGGATGTTGTTCCAGAAAAAATTACAGCAAGCAATTGAAGATGCCAGGCGCGACTACAAATCCTTCGCCTTGTTTTTGATGGATATCGACCGTTTCAAGGACATCAACGACACCCTGGGCCACCAGACCGGCGACATGCTGCTGCAGCAGGTTGCCGCGCGCCTCCGGAGCAAGCTGCGCGATATCGACACGGTCGCGCGAATGGGCGGTGATGAATTTGCCATACTGTTACCGGCGGTGACCGACAAACACGCAACCATGGCCGCACGAATGTTGCTGCAGTCATTACGCATGCCGTTCCGCATCGACGAACATACCCTGGATGTCGGCGCGAGCATCGGCATCTCGCTATATCCCGATCACGGCGTGGATTCCAACATCCTCATTCAGCGATCGGACGTGGCCATGTATGCCGCGAAGCAGGCAAACAGCGGATATGCCTTCTATGACAGTAAACAAGATCAGCACAACCCGACGCGCCTGACACTGCTGGGCGAGTTGCGTCATGCCGTGGAACAGGAGCAGTTCGAACTTTACTATCAGCCGAAGGTGAACCTTCGGACTTCCCGGGTAACGGGAGTGGAAGCCTTGGTGCGCTGGAATCACCCGCGTGAGGATCTGATGCTGCCGGATATCTTCATCCCGCTGCTGGAGCAAACCGGAATGATTCGGAACCTCACGCCGTGGGTGCTGAACGAAGCCCTGCGACAGGGGCAAATACTGCAACGACAGGGGGTGCCAATCACGATTTCGATGAATCTGTCGGTACGAGATCTGCAGGAACCCTATCTGGCCGAGACTTTCGCCGAGCAATTGGCCGCGCTTCAGGTTGCCACCAAGTGGCTGGAGCTCGAGATTACTGAAAGCGCGGTGATGACCGAGCCGGAGCGCGCGCTCCATGTGCTTACGCGCCTTTCCGCCACGGGATTGAAACTGGCCATTGATGATTTTGGCACCGGCTATTCATCGCTCTCGTATCTCAAGAAGTTACCGGTTCATGCCATCAAGATCGATAAATCGTTTGTCATCGGCATGGTGCGCGATGAAAACGACGCCGCGATTGTGCGCACCAGCATTGATCTGGCTCACAACCTCAAACTCGAGGTCATCGCCGAGGGTGTCGAAAACGAAGAAACCCTCAAGCGCCTGACCGAGCTTGGCTGCGACACCGCTCAGGGTAATTTCATCAGCCGGCCGCTGTCGTCGGATGAGCTGTCCGTGTGGCTGAAGCAGTCTGCCTGGGGGTATGGCGAACATAAGCCCAAGCTGGTCCGGCTGCGGAATTAGCCAGCCTCCCGTCCTCACTCCTCGGTAAAGACTACTCTCCCTGATTTTCTCCGGGAAAATACTGGTTTGTCGTCAACCGGGTCTGGTTAACAGTTTTCCCTGGCAAGACTGTAAGGTCCGGATCCGTACGCGATGATGTAGAGCATCCCACCCATCATCGCCATGTTTTTCTGGAAATTGATGAATTGCGGCATCATCTGTTCCGGCGGGAGGCCCCAGTAGGCATGGAAGATGTAAGTTACCGGTATCATCCACAGTAACAGAGCCGTGGCCCCCCAACGCGCTTGCCAACCGAGCAGTATCATCAGGCCGCCGCCCAACTCGATGATGATGGTCGCCACCAGCATCAGCTTGATCAGAGTGGGGTCCACGCTCGACATGGTAGCGGCCATATAGCCCGCCGTCCCGGCGAAGCCGGTTAATTTATTGAAACCGGAAACGAGAAAAATATTTGCCATCAGGAGCCGTCCAATCAGCGGTCCGTACTGTTGCGCCCATTTGCATAGCTGTTTCATGTTCTATCTCCTGGCTAGGTGACAAAATAATTGCGTTAAGTTAGTCCCGTTATCATGGCAGGTCAAACAACAAGGCTTCGGTGTTATCTAAAGGAGTCATGTGTATTTGCGGCGCTTCATTGATCCGCGCGCCATCCCCCGCTGACATGATTTCACCGTTTACTTTCGCCCGCCCGCGGGCGAGATGCAGATAGGCCTTTCGGGTCGGATGCAAATGGTGCGTGGCGGATTCACCTGCTTGCAATTCGGTAACGTACATGTAGGCATTCTGGTGAATTTTGACCGTGTTCTCACGGCCGTCAGGCGTCACAACGGCCCGCCAGGCCCCGCGCCATTCACGCGGTGAGAATGTTTTCTGATCGTACCCCGACGTCAAGCCCTTGCTGTCCGGTAATATCCATATTTGCAAGAGGTGCACCGGTTCGGTTTTCGAGGGATTGGATTCACTGTGGGTAATACCGCTGCCAGCGGTCATACGCTGCACATCACCCGGCCGGATGATCGAGCCGTTTCCAAGGCTGTCTTTATGTTCCAGCGCGCCTTCCTGTATGTAAGTAATGATTTCCATATCACGATGTCCATGCGTGGCGAATCCTTTCCCCGCTGAAACGATATCCTCATTGATCACGCGCAGGACGGAATAACCCATTTGATCCGGATCCTGGTAATCCGCAAAAGAAAATGTGTGGCGGGTGTCCAGCCAGCCGTAATTGAAATGCCCACGGTCCGCGGCCCGGCGCAGGCTGATCATGTCCGTTTCATAAACGCTCAGTACGGTAAGCGATTTCCGTGGTTCGCCCCATCCTAAAGCATTATTCCTGGCATTGCCTAGCCGGCGCTTGCTTATAAATAGGCAGATAATGAGCAGCGGTGCGGGTTGAAAATCACAACTCAGCTGGTTACTTTATGCACAGATAGAAAGTATGTAGAAATTGGGTTTTCGCGGCAGGAAAGACCCCTTGAGGAAATACGGGTCATTTAATATATGTCATTGTTTTATTTTCAATAACTATCCAGATTATTTTTTAGACAATCTAACAAAATCGCTGGAATTACCCTGCGTCAAAATGTCATACCCTATTTCATCCACATTGTTATCAACAGATCCTGTGAGTAATGATTGCCCCATTAAGATACAAGTGGTTAGCGTGAAATCATGACAAGCCTGTGAACGTGGAGCGCAGTGTTTCACGCTCTGCGCCTCATGGTACGAGGATTTCCACCCATACTGGCTCTGAGATAGAGTCGCTCCATGTTGGCAGCAACACGCATATATCAAGTAGCCGTGCCTACCCCTTTGTACCGTGTCTTTGATTATTTTGCTTCGGCATCATTGGTGGCAGGAACGCGCGTGCGAGTGCAATTCGGTCGGCGCGAAATGGTCGGGGTGGTGGTAGGAACGCTGGAACACAGTGAATTGCCGCGTAACCGGCTGAAACAAGTTATGCGGATTCTGGATGAAGCGCCCTTGATTCCACCCACGTTATTGATGCTGCTTCAGTGGGTCGCCGATTACTATCACCATCCCCTGGGGGAAGTTATCCACACGGCATTACCGGTGTACCTGCGTCAAGGTCGGCCGGTTGCCTTCAAGGGAGAAATGGCTTGGAGTCTGACAGAAGCTGGAAGAGGGGTCAGACAGGAAATGAGTCACCGCGCGCCGGCGCAGAAACGCCTGCTGGACGCCTTGGCAGCCGCCCCGGACGGACTTGTGGCGAAACAGCTCATGGAGATTTCGCTTCGCTGGTCAGCAACGCTCAAGGTAATGCGTGCCAAGGGGTGGGTAAGCAGTCACCCACACGATACACCACGCGTTTCTCCGCGCAACATTCTGCCATCGCCGGAACTCAACCCGGGGCAAAAATCCGCGGTGGCAGCCATCGCGGCGCGGCTCGGTCATTTTCATCCGTTTTTGCTGCATGGCGTTACCGCCAGCGGCAAGACCGAGGTATATCTCAACGTGATCGAGCAAGTGCTGTCACAAGGAAAACAGGTTTTAGTGCTGGTGCCGGAAATCGGCCTCACGCCACAATTGGTGGAGCGATTTCAGCGGCGATTCCAGGCACCGATTGCCGTGTTGCATTCCGGGCTCAACAATCAGGAGCGGTTGAATGCCTGGATTGCGGCGATCGGTGGCAAGGCATCGATAGTGATCGGGACGCGTTCCGCCGTATTTACACCGCTGAATAAACCCGGACTCATCGTCGTGGACGAGGAACACGATACCTCCTACAAGCAACAGGACGGGTTGCGCTATTCGGCGCGTGATGTGGCGGTGATGCGCGCGTCACGGGAAAAAATACCCATCGTGCTGGGTTCGGCCACACCGTCGTTGGAAAGCCTCAAGAACGCGCGCGCGGGTACTTATACGCTGCTCGATTTGCCGGACCGCACCGGCGGCGCCGGGATGCCGCACGTGCGGTTGTGCGATATGCGCCGGCTGAAACCCACGGACGGGTTGTCGCTACCACTGCGCGAGGCCATCGCGGCCCGGTTGGAAAAGCGCGAGCAGACTATTTTGTTTTTGAACCGCCGCGGGTTTGCCCCGGTATGGATGTGTTATGACTGCGGCTGGGTCGCGCCATGCCGGCGGTGCGATGCGCAGCTGACACTGCACCGTAAAAGGCAGAAATTGCTCTGTCACCATTGCGGGGCGGAACAGGAAGTTTCCCTGAGCTGCCCGGATTGCCATGGGACAAATCTCCACCCGCTCGGTGAAGGCACGGAGCGTGTGGAAGGGGCGCTGGAAAAGTTCTTCCCCCGGGCGCGCATTGAACGCATCGATCGCGACACCACCCTGCGCAAGGGCACGCTCGAGGAGAAACTGCGGCGCATCCATGCCGGACAGGTCGATATCCTGGTGGGGACCCAAATGCTTTCCAAGGGACATGATTTTCCCAACGTCACGCTGGTCGGCGTCCTGAATGCCGATCAGGGGTTGTACGGCATGGATTTCCGCGCCAGCGAACGGTTATTTCAGCTCATTCTGCAAGTCAGCGGACGTGCCGGGCGGGCCGACAAGCCGGGCGAGGTGTTGCTGCAGACCTGGCATCCGGCCCACTCGCTGTTTGCCGCCTTGCAGCGCCATGACTTTCACGGATTCGCCGAGTTTGCGCTCGGCGAGCGCCGCGAAACCGGTTATCCGCCCTATAGCCATCTTGCCCTGCTGCGCGCGGAATCCCCCGTGCCCGGGGCGGCGCTCAGATTTTTACGTGAGGCGCGCGGGCTCGCGGTAAGTCTGTCGCCCGGCGAGGGGGTGCAAATCATGGAATCGTTGCCAGCGCCCTTGGAACGGCTTGCCGGACGCTATCGCGCTCAATTGCTGATACAGTCGCGCGACCGTACGCCGCTGCAGGCGTTTCTCCGCCGGTGGGTGGTACAGCTTGCGGAAGCCAAGTTCAGCAGCAAGGCGCGCTGGTCGCTCGATGTCGATCCGGTGGATCTGTACTGATTCACGGCGGCCTATCCACGGAACCGGAAGACGGGAAACTCCCTGAGGTGAGCGCGCTTCGCAATTTAAGCTTGGTTAATGCGGAATGGCGTCAAGGATTTCCCGGCCGTCGTTGTCGTTGAACAAGCGGTAAACCCGCCACACGTCCTCGGCACTTTTCCGGCAAGCGCCATAGCGAAACGGCATGTTGCTTCCCGCCAGGGCAAAACGCAAATCGTTAAACCAGACACACAGATCGTCCTTGGCGCGATCCACGCGATACAGCGCTGGGTACAGGGCAAATTGCCGGTAGGCCGCGAGGGCCTGCGAGTACCAAACCTGTTCCGCCAGCGACGACTCGCCAGTGGAACCGAAGCGCGGAACACGCGTCCACAACGCCTCGCGCGGGGGATAATACGAGGCGTATACCTGCCATAGCCAATTCGCGTCTTCAGGGGGGAAATCCGGAATGTCATCGCGCCAGAGACTCACGTAACTCATGTGATAAACATTTTTCCCGGGAATGACGATCATCCAGTGGAACGGTGAAAAGGGTTGGGGAATGGCTTCGACGGCAGTGTCTTCGAGCTGATGCCGGGCGGCGTAAGCCTCGCCTACCGCGACGGCGCGCTGGTGCTGGATGCCCTGGAAACCCACGTAGGTGGCGAGCACAGCCAGGCCGATGATCGCGGGCATGCGCGTCAGATTCCAAATAACCGCCGCGACGAGCCCGGCCACGATAATCATCGTGAAATACGGATCAATGATGAAGGTCGTCGGTATCTGCGCCCGCCAGGTGGAGAACGGCGCGAAGATCATCGTGCCGAAAGCCGTGAACACGTCGCCCAGGATATGAATGCCGATACCCAGTGCCGCCACGCCCGCGAAGGCGCGCCAGGAATATTTTCCGCGCACCAGCAGCATGAACAGCAGCGACAGTCCGAGCGCCCACAGCGGCAACAGGATCACGGAGTGCGTGATGCCGCGGTGCATGGTGAGATAGGTCAAGGGATCGATTAAACGTGTAATGAAATCGCTGTCCGGAAACGCCGCGGCCCAGAAACCGACCCACATGCGCATACGCCGCGGCAGCTGATCCGGCCGCGGATTTTTCGGTTCCGTCGCGCGCGCCAGCAAGGCGCCGGAAAGGGCATGGGTTAAAGTATCCATAAAGGATTTGGAACGCTCTGTAGGAAGCTAGTTTAGCACCGGTTATCAGGCCAAATCAGTCCACCCGCCGCCTCGCCTTTCATATATTTGGTACGGCGATGGAATTTCAAGCAAGGTAAGCGCCATCAAGGTGAAAAATCAATAATGTTTGTCAAGCAATCAAAACGGCTTGACCACGGTCAGAATCACGATGGCGATGAGGATTATTGTGGGCATTTCATTGACCCAGCGGTAATAAACATGACCGTGGCGGTTGCGGTCGTATTTGAAATCGATCAGCAACTTGCCGCAGTAGATATGGTAAGCAATGAGTGCGAACACCAGCGCCAGCTTGATGTCAAGCCACGTTCCGGAAAATCCGTAACCGAGCCACAGCCACACGCCGAACAAGATCGTCAATACGCCACCGGGCGTCATGATGCCGAAGAAGAGTTTGCGCTCCATCACCTTGAAGCGCTCGATGCCTTCGCGGTCGCTGGCGGCAGCCATGCTGTGATACACAAACAGACGCGGTAAATAGAACAGCCCGGCAAACCAGGTAACGAGAAAAATGATATGCAGTGACTTGACCCAGAGCATGTTATGGGTCGTTTATAACATCTGCGCCAGCAGCGTGGCGATCCCGAGAAAAGAGAGAAATCCCACGACGTCGGTCACGGTCGTGAGCACGATGGACGAGGATTGCGCCGGGTCCTGGCCCATGCGCGTGAGCGCGATGGGGATAATCGCGCCGGAGAATCCGGCGGCAGTCATCGACAACACCATCGATATGCCGATCACCAGCGAAAGTCCGAATGACTGACTCCAGAAAAATACCGCCACCCCCGTGGTCAGCGCGATGGCCAATCCGTTCAACAGGCCGACATTCACCTCCTTCCATACCACGCGCATCCAGTGACGCGCGCCGATCTCACGCAGCGCCAGCCCGCGCATAGTCACGGCCAGCGCCTGCGCGCCGGCATTGCCCGACTGGCCGGCCACCACCGGCATTAAAACCGCAAGTGCCGTGAACTTGGCGATGGTGCTCTCAAACAACCCGACCACGCTGGCGGCGAGAAAGGCCGTGAGCAGGTTGATCTGCAGCCAAGGCAGGCGTTTGATCACGGCGAACGGTACCTTGGACAGCGCGCGCTCGTCCTTGCTCGCGCCGACCATGGTCTGGATATCCAGGCTGGTTTCCTCCTGTAACGCCGTCAGCAGCCCGGCCTGGTGGATAACGCCCACCAGCCGGCCGTTGACGTCGATAACCGGCAGCACCGGCAGCTTGTATTGTTCCAGAATTTCAACCACTTCCTCGCGCGGCGTGAGATTCTGCACGGCGGATGCAATGCGTCGCGAGATGTCCGCGAGCCGCTGGTTCGGATCCGCCAGCGCCAGATCCTGCATTTCAACGCGACCGCTCAGGCGACCTTCCTCGTCGGTCACGTAGATCTCGCGCAACGCGCGGGCCTTGCTGCGGCGCAGTCGCGTGAGTGCTTCGCGCGCCCCCATGTCGGCGCGAAAAGCGATCACGCGCGGATCCATGAGTTGCCCGGCGGAATCCGGCGGGTAATGCATGAGCTCGTCAAGCTCCTTGGCGATTTCGGGATGGAGTGGCGCCATGTATTGTGCGCGGATTTCCGGATCGATCCGGTTCAGCAGCGTGGCGGATGACGCGGGATCGAGTTCCGAAAAGAGGGCGCTGCGCAGCTTGTCGGACACCGCCGCGAGCAGACGTTCCTCCGTGTCCTGGGAGAGGTGCTGCCAGACTGGCACGATGACGTACACCGGTTGCTGGGCGAGCACTTCAGCCGCTTTCGTGGTGGGCAGTGCTTCCAGGTGCCGGGCCGCCTCGCGCGGGTAGTCGGTGAGAAATCGCCGGTTCAGGGCGTCAATGGCCGCTAGCGCCTCAGCGGGCATGCCGATTCGCCTCGGTCGTGGTCGGTGAGGGCAGCAGTGTGATAAGCGCCTGCAGTAATTCCGCGAACACGCGCCAATAGGCGCGTGCCAGCAACGCGAGCCCTTCCGTAGATGCGGCCGCCGCCTCGCCCGGGAGCGGTTGCTTGAGAGCGCGGCAGAGTACCGGGTATTCCAGCGCCCCGATGAAGCGCTCCGGCCGTTCAACGACCGGCAGGGCATGGAATTCTTGCCAGCCTTCGCTTTCGAACGCCGCCGCGAGCGACGCGCGCGCGCTCAGGTGGTGGCGCGTCGACCGCATCAGTTGTTCCACAGTGATACCGCGCCTGGCACGCAGCAGATCTACCAACTCCACCATTCCCAGGAGACGTTGATGGGCGTTGACGATATAAATATATGTTTCATGCGACTCGGAAGATTGCCGCAGCCGTTCGAGCACGTCGCCGACCGGCGTGTCCGGGGTGACGGCCAGGGAATGCGGGTTGATCCAGGCACCGACGGTGTCTTCCGGATAGGTGAGCAGCAGGCGGAAAGCGAGCGCCGAGGCCGTGGGCAACTGGGTGACCAGCTGATCGCGGCGCGTCAGGCCGACATAGCGCAAGATTGCGGTTCCCGTCTGGGCATCCAGATCGCGGATCATGCCGGCGGCGACTTCGTTGTCGAGCTGCTCCAGGCACCGCGCGGCGGCAGTCGGCAACATGTGGCGCAGCACCGGCGCCCCAAGCCGCGCCGGAAGCAACGCGAGAAAGGCCGCGGCATCGGCCACCGGCAGACGCTCCAACACCCGCGCCGCATCGCCCGGATGGGTCTCGGCGAACGCCAGTGACAACTCACGCGTTCGTGCCATGTTGGTTTCCACCCATCAATAGCACAATGGGCTCATCGTGGTAAATTTTGCCTGGCAGGTTGACGCGCCCGTCCGCGGTTTCGAGCACGATGGCGGTGGCGGTGAACTCCAGGATTCGCCCCTCGAATTGTCCCACGCGCACGGTCTGGCCGGCGCGGTATAGCTGCCGCAGATAATGCGCGCCGATCAGATTGCTGACATACGTGCGCGCACCGAGGCTTAACGCCAGCGCCAGCCCGCCGAGCAAGGTACTGGCCAGCACCGTGACCATGATGACCAGGAACGTGACCTTGATGCCGATCTGGTCGGCGCCGATCACCACGGCCGTGACCAGAATCACGAGTTGCGCGACGCGGCCCAGCAGCACGCGTTGGCTGTCGGCCACCGGCGCGGTGGTGGCGACAACATCGCGCACCAGCGCACTCAACAGAAAACCGGCGAGCACGATCAGACCGCCGGTGAGCAAAATAGGCAGGTAATCGACGACGCGATTGAGCCAGCCCAGGAAGGCATCGAGTCCCAGCACCTGGGTGGCGGCAGTGAGGAAAAACAGGACCACGACCCAGAATACGATGCTACCCAGCACTTCGGCCGACGCCGACAGAATGCCGGGCCGGTCGGCGTTCCGCGACGACAGGCGGCGGATGGCGCGATCCAGGAGATGAATCAGGCGCACCGCCCCCGCGCGCAGGAGTCGGGCGAGCAGCCAGCCGACGAGTAGCAACAACAATGCCCCGATCAGGTTGGGCAGGGTTTCGGCCGTGCGCTGCGCGAGACCGGTAAAGGCCTTTTCCAGCGCCGTGCTCCAATCAGAATTCGGGCCCATCGTCGCTCCTCACGCGGGGGACGGCGGCCGTGAGCCGCTTGATCGTAAGCCTGGCCGCATGGTGTCGGTGCCGATCAAGGTAAGCGATCCGCCGTTACGGCGCAAGCGTAAGCAACATCCGGACAACGGTTAAAAAAGCGCTACGAGGTCGTTAAGAAAACTCATGCCGGTGTCCGTCGGTCGCAGGGATGTCGCGTCCCAGGTGATGAGCCCCCGGTCTTCCGCCTCCTTCAAGGGCTTGGTGGCAACGGAAATCGGCAGGCCGGTTCGCTCCGCGAACAGGCGCGACGGAATACCGCGAGTGAGGCGCATGGCATTCATCATGAATTCGGTTACGGTCTGTGCGTGCGTGAGTTTCTGCGCGCCACCGATACTCGCGGCCATGCCCGCGGTGCGCAGATACTCGTTGGGCTGTTTGACCTTCCACAGTCGCGTGATGCCGGTGCGATCGGTGATTTTGCCGTGCGCCCCGGCGCCGATCCCGAGGTAGTCGCCAAACTGCCAGTAATTCAAATTGTGCCGGCACTCGTACCCTTCCCGGGCATAGGCTGAAACCTCATATTGGCGGTAGTCCGCGGCGGCCAGCTCAGCCAGCAATCGGGTCTGCATCTCCCAGATGACGTCGTCGTCCGGCAACACGGGCGGGCGTGCGTGGAACAGCGTGTTCGGTTCGAGGGTGAGTTGATAGACGGAAAGATGACCGGGATGGAATCCGGTTGCCGTTCGAATGTCGGCAAGCGACTCTTCGACGGTTTGCTGCGGCAAGCCAAACATGAGATCGAGATTGAAATTGTCAAAACCCGCCGCGTGCGCGGCCGCGGCGGCACGCAGCGCTTCCTCGCGGCCGTGAATCCGACCCAGCGCCTTCAGCTTTTCCGGATCGAAGCTCTGAATGCCGATGGACAGGCGGTTGATCCCGGCCTGGCGGAATCCCTTGAAGCGTTCGAGCTCAACCGTTCCGGGATTGGCCTCGAGTGTGATTTCGATGTTCTGGTCCAGCGGCAAGCGCGCGCGAATTCCCGATAGCAGACTATCGATGGATTCGGGTGCGAATAAACTGGGTGTCCCGCCACCGAGAAAAATGGAATAAACCAGCCGGCCCCACACCCGCGGCAGATCCTGCTCCAGATCGCGCAGCAACGCCGCGACATAGTCCGGTTCCGGAATTTTTTCACGCGCCTCATGCGAATTGAAATCGCAATACGGGCACTTGCGCACGCACCAGGGCAGGTGCACGTACAGCGACAACGGCGGGAGTGAGACGAAGTTCTGCATGTACGGGTGAGAGGAAGAAGAACGACAAATTATACCACCGCGCGACATCTTCAGAACGAATCAGGTACGTTGGCTGGGCGCCGCCAACGCCTGGGGGCGCGCGATGCTGACCAGCATTACGCCGAGTAGGATTACCACCGTGCCGGCCAGCTGATAACCGCCGAGTGTTTCCTGCAACACCAACCAGCCGAGCACCACGGCAACGAGCGGATTGATATAGGCATAGGTCCCGAGCGCGGCGGGGCTGACCTCGTGCAGCAGCCAGATGTAGGCCGCGTAGGCAATGCAGGACCCGAAGACGATCAGGAAAGCGAGCGCCGCCATGGCCTCCGCCGACCAGCTCCAGCGCGCGGTCTCGCCGAGGGGGAAGCCGATACCGCAGAAAACGAGACCCGCAAACAGTGACTGCATGGCCGCCACCATGAGCGGTGCTGTGGTCAGCCGACCGCGCTTGGCAATCATGGAACCGGCGGCCCACAAGGGGCACGCCGCGAAAACCGCGAGTTGCGCCCCGAAATGTTCCAGCGAAAATCCCCGCTCCGGCAGCATCAGCATGGCGACGCCGAAAAAGCCGACGGTCAAACCGAGCACAGTGCGCGGCCCCAGTTTCTGGCCGGCAGAACCGAGCGTGCCGAAGCCGGCCAGCCACAGCGCCACGGTCGCGACGATCAGCGCCGCCTGGTTGGACGGCACCCATTGTTCGCCCCACACCACGAGTCCATTCGCCCCGACCAGCATGAACATTGCGGTGATTACTATCGTGCGCCATTCGCGCAGGTGGGTTGGAAATTTATGCCCGCTCAGCCGCGCGTACAGTGCCAGCAGGATACCGGCGACGACGAACCGCGCCCCGGCAAACAATGCAGGGGGTAATTGCTGTACGCCCACGCGGATCGCGAGATAGGTCGAGCCCCAGATGATATACACCGCGGCGAAGGCGATGATGACCTTGGAGCGCCAGGCGGCGTGGTGTTCCATTTTGTTATTTTACTTTTTCTGGACCGCCTGTGTGTTTACTTGTGTTTGCCCGCATGGCCTGGATTGAAACAGAGGAGAACTTAAAAAAAGCCTAATGCCCAGCATCAGCAGCGCCGCTTTTTGGCGTCTGCTGGATGCGATTGTTATGTGGTGTTAGGTACGGTCACTTTTGCTGAGACATATTCCAGTATGTTCAGCTAGAATTCCAATCCAATTTAGGTAATTCAACTAGAGCGCCGAGCTTTGACAATGGGCTTGAACGCAGCCAATCTTGAAGCTTATTGGTAAGTTTTGGGTCGCCCATCACTTTAATATCACCTTTTCTTACTGCGTCACGAAAGCGTTGTTGGCAAATCCAAATCTCTGTCATCGTTTTCAACGAGCACTTGATCACAATATCGACATCATAGCCGTGATCATCTAAGCATAAGTCAATTTCGCCCTTCTCAGAGACTAACCACCAATCTCGCGCCCCTTTTGGTGCATCGGGGTATTCAAACTTTACAACGATACGATGGTTTGGAAAAATTGCCGGATCCACGCTCCGACGCATATCCCACATCAATAAGCCAGCATCTAAATCTCCTTTGTTTAAATTGGAGCGAGCCCAGCGATGACCCCATGCGCCAAGTAGCTCTATAACTGGGCGTAACTCTAATCCCGCAGACGCCAGGCTGTAGGTATAGTTTCCTTTGCTCCCACAGAGGTCTATTACCCCAGCCTCTACCAATTGTTTAAGACGCGAAGATAATAATGTCGGTGACATCAAGGGGACACCTTTTTGCAGCTCATTGAACCGCGTACTTCCCGCGAGTAATTCACGCACGATTATTAAGGTCCAGCGCTCGCACAATAATTGAGCAGCTTGTGCCAGAGGACAGAATTGGCCATAAGTCTTCATTTTGCACCTTCCCAAGTGGAGTCGAGGTGATATTGGAATGTAGTGATCACTACAGATTCTGTACTTAACGGTATCTACGTCCAATGCTAGGTTGCATGTGTATCCAGTAACTTATCGAGGTGTTATTGGGACGTTGAGACCACTACAGATTCTGTACTGCACAATTTCCCATTCCGATGCTAGGTTGCATCTGCTTCAATATTCCAACAGAGTATAGAAATTATTATTTTTTACAAATTGGAGAGGTATTATGAGCGAATCACTCTATACAAGGCTGGGTGGCACTGAAGGTATCGTCAAAATAGCGAATGATGTCGTCGATAATCATTTATTGAACAAGACTATTGCTGCACGATTTTCTAAGAGCGATATACCCAAACTAAAGAATGCAGCCGCCACATTTTTTATTTCGGGAACGGGCGGTCCCGATGTTTATAAGGGTAAGGATATGTTAGCAGCACATAAAGGGATGAATATCGCCGCCACGGAATTTATGGCGGTCCTGGATGATGCTTTGTCAGCTTTGGAGAAAAACAACATCGGTCAACGCGAACAAGAAGAAGTTTTATTTGTGCTCTACAGTATGCGGTCTCATATTATGCTCGTTTGAATAAGCTAGTCTAAATTATTCAACCATTTCTGAAGAGATCTCTTCAGAAATGGTTCCTAACTATAAATTCGATTTCAAAACCACCGTATAACTTCGGCATGGTTGTGCTAATCACCCCCTGAGTCAAGCCGAACCCCGAGGGAAGACGAAGTACCGACCCGCAGGGGCGAGCGAGGGATCGCGAGCGTGCGCATCCGGCGCAGGGATGCGCCGTATGCGCACCCGCTGAGGCGACCGAAGGGGTGAGGGGACCCGCGATGTTTGCGGGCGCAGACTCGGGGGCGCGCTTTCTTTCGGTTACCTTTCTTTGCGCGAACAAAGAAAAGAAACCCAGGGCGCAGGGGCGGAGCCACCCGCAATTATGCTTTTGAGTCGCGCGTAGAGCGCGCGAACCATTCAAGACCGGGATTCCGGCTTTCGCCGGAATGACAACTAAAAGTGGGTATGTCCCAAAGCAGAAACCAACGCCCGCAACGCCTGTCCCCGATGGCTCAATTTATTTTTCACTTCCGGCGGCAGTTCGGCGGCGGAGCAGTTGTGGGTGGGTACAAAGAAAACCGGATCATAACCAAATCCATTCGCGCCGCGTGGTTCATGCAGAATTTTTCCTTGCCACGTTCCCTGGCAAATAATGGGATCGGGATCGGATTCATGACGCAGGAACACCATCAGGCATTGGAACCGTGCGGTGCGCGCAGCGTTCGGCACACCTTTGAGATCGGCCAGCAATTTTTTCACGTTTTGTTCGTCGCTTGCGCCATGCCCGGCGTAGCGGGCGGAATAAATGCCGGGTGCCCCATGAAGGTGATCCACCTCGATCCCGGAGTCATCGGCAATCGCTGGCAGACCCGAGTGGCGCGAGGCGTTGCGTGCTTTCAAGAGGGCGTTTTCGACGAAACTCGAGCCGGTTTCTTCGGCATCCGGCACCTTGAAATCGGATTGCGGGACCACGGTAATCTGCAGATTCGAGAGGATCTGGTTGATCTCGCGCAGTTTGCCGGGGTTGTTGCTCGCCAGTACTATGTTTTTTGTCATTGCGAAACAGAAAATTTCACAGGATTAACAGGATTAAAACAGGATTAACAAGATTGAAGCTAAACTATTTCCGAATTAATCCTGACAATTTTGTCAGGAACAAAATTGGACGGCCACAGGCCGCCCGTCAGGGTGCGCGCCAGGGAAGGCGCGCATCAAAATCCTGAAAATCCTGTGAATCCTGTCTATTTTATTTCCAGCGCTTTCTTCTGCTGCGTGATGAGTTCGCGTATGCCCTGCTGGGCAAGCTTGGTCATCGCGAGCATGTCTTCCAGGCTGAAATGCCCGGACTCCGCCGTCCCCTGGATTTCGATGAAACCGCCGGCATCGTCCATCACGAAATTCATATCAGTCCCCGCGTTGGAATCTTCGGCGTAATCGAGGTCGAGTACCGCCTCGCCGCCGAAGATTCCGGTGGACACCGAGGCGACGAGATGACGCAAAGGGTTGTCTGAGATCGATCCGCGTTTGCGTACGTGGTTGATGGCATCCACCAGCGCCACACACCCGCCGGTGATGGCGGCCGTGCGGGTGCCGCCATCGGCCTGGATGACGTCACAGTCGATGGTAAACGTGCATTCACCCAGTTGCTTCATGTTCAGCGCCGAGCGCAACGCGCGCCCGATCAGGCGCTGGATTTCCAGGGTACGCCCGCCCTGCCTTCCCGAGGACGCCTCGCGGTTCATGCGACTGCCGGTCGAGCGCGGCAGCATGCCGTATTCCGCCGTGACCCAGCCCTGGCCCTTGCCCTTGAGGAAGTTCGGCACCTTTTCCTCGACGGTCACATTGCATATCACCCGCGTCTCGCCGCATTCGATCAACACCGAGCCTTCGGCATGCTTGGTGTAATGCCGGGTGATCCGGATGTCGCGCAATTGATCGGGTTTACGTCCGCTGGGCCGCATGGGTTTCCTTGGGAAACAGATACGAGTCGCAAGATACAAGATACAAGAATCTATATAAAGCGAAACCGGCACATCGGTGACGTCTGCCTGTATCTTGTAACTTGTATCCTGTATCCGGTTTATTTGGCTTCGAACTTCTTGAGGAAATCCTCGATCTCCTGAATACGGCTTTTAATGGATTTGTTCTTGTCATCGGCCTCTTCCTCGATCGGAGGGGCGGATTTCTTCGGCGGTAATTTGGCGATGTGCGGCAGATGGCGCCGGGCTTCATCGCGCAACATGGCCTCATCGACCCGCGCCGCCGCCTTGCCCTGCACCGGCGCGCTCCGGGTGACGGCATCCTCCCAGCGCAGGCAGACAGCACTGACGTTGTCGCAACCTTCTCCCCGTTTTCTCACCGCCGCATACAGCATTTCTTCCATGCCCGCTTCCAATCCCGGCGTTCGAAGATATTTCAGGATTTCATCGGGGGTGAACGCCTCCCACAGTCCGTCGGTGCACAACAACAGCATGTCGCCGGGTTGCAACGCGGTTTCTTCTCCGACGCTGATCGTCGGTTTGTGAGGACCCCCGAGACAGTCGAGCAAATGGCTTTTCTGGGGATGTTCCAGCATCTCTGTCTCGCTCAATAATCCGCCTTGATGCAGTTCCTCGACGGTAGTGTGATCTTGCGTACGGAGGAGCAGCTGGCCCCGGCGGAAGTGATACAACCGGCTGTCCCCCACGTGCGCCCAGTAGGCATAACCGTTCTGTACCAGGCAGACCACGCACGTGGTACGCGGGTCGATCGGCGGTTGGCTCGCTTGGCCCTGGGAAATAATCGCATGATGCGCGTGCAGGATGCCGAGCGCGAGAAATGCCGAGGGGTGCTCAATGACCGGTTGACGCACCGTCCGAAAATCGCGCATCAGTGTCTGCACCAGAATTTCCGCCGCGATTTCACCGCCGAGGTGTCCGCCGAGCCCGTCGGCCACGGCCATGATCACGGCATTGTCCCGTTCGGCGTAACTCACACGGTCCTCATTTTTCGGCCGCGCCCCGCGGAGACTGTACTGGGTGATCTGGTATTTCATTATTTTCTACCTACCGCGCCGGAATTTATCCGTCAGCCGTTCGATCAGTGAATCCGGCGGCGGTTTGGGCGCCACGATGGGATCTTTCCCGAGAAAATCGAGCAAGTCGTCGACTTTTTGCGGTCGGTTCATCTGATCCATTTGCAAACACCAGTCCACCGCCTCGAGCAACTGGTTTGAATAACGCCCCGTGAACTGGCGCACCGCGGGTTTGTATTTGTCTTTTTCCGCCCGGGCCGTGGCCGGCGGCGGGGCTTTACCGGAGAGGCAGGCCCACATGGTGGCGCCGATGGCATAGAGATCGGTCCAGGGTCCGAGATGACCGCGCTGGTGCTGTTCGATGGGCGCGAAACCGCGCGTCAGTGTATGCGGAAGTGCGCGCCGTTCGCTGACGGATGACGGCTGTGCCGCGCCGAAATCAAGCAGCAGCGGCGAGCCGCCCGGCCGCAGATAAACATTCGCCGGTTTGATATCGAGATGCAGGAGCCGATGCTGGTGCAGTTCGCGCAATCCCAGCAGAAGTTTGGGAAACACCGTGCGCATGAATTTTTCGCTTAAGCGCCCGTCATGGCGCTTGATGTACCAGCGCAGATCCCGGCCCTCTTCGTAATTCATTACCATGTAGATGGTGTTGTTCTCGCGAAAGAAATCCGTGACGCGCACGATATTCGGGTGATTGACCTTGGCCAGTGCATTGGCTTCATCGAAAAAACGCTTCATCCCGGTGGTAAAGGTCGAGAAGCTTTCCGTCGACAGGCTTTCCACGGTCACCCCGTCGGGACGCGTCGCCTCGTTCTTGGGCAGGTATTCCTTGATCACCACGGGTTTCCCGGTCCGGTCGTTATGGGCCAGATAGACGATGCTGAAGCCGCCACCGCCCAGGATTTTGGTGATGCGGTAATGATGCAGCTGGTAACCGGATGGCAGGGCGTTGGTGATCTTCATGCTATCGATTTAGGGTTGACCGGCGGAATAGGCGTCAAGTTTGGCGGTTCAATATCAATTATATATGGTTCATTTGGGATGGCCGATGTTCTCGGGTTTCACCCGTGCCGGTTTCGGTTTACCATCCCCAAGCCCATGAATCGCGCCAAATCCCCACCCGTAACCGCCAGCATGACCGCCTTTGCCCGGCAGGAGGCCGTCACCCAGTGGGGTGCGCTGATCTGGGAACTGCGCTCGGTAAATCACCGGTATCTTGAAATCGCTCTGCGACTGCCGGAAGAATTGCGGGCGCTGGAGCCGCGTGTCCGGGAACTGATCAATGCGCGGCTGGCGCGCGGCAAAGTCGACGGTACCCTGCGTTTTCAGCCGAACGAGGCGGTCGCCGACGCCATCGATCTGAACGAGGAGCAGGTTCAACGTCTGCTGGTGACGGCCGGCCACTTGCGGGGATTGGCGGTTGATGTCCTGCCGCTGCGCGTGATCGATATTCTCCGCTGGCCGGGCGTGCTCAAGGTGTCGTCGCCGGACATCGAAGGCCTAGGCACTGCGGCGCTCGAGGCGCTGAAAGCCGCGATCGAGGAGCTGGTCGAGACGCGAATGCGCGAAGGCGCGCGCATGCAGGAGTTCATGGGGCAGCGGCTCGCGACCATGGAACAATTGACGGCCAAGGCGAAAGCATTGGCCCCGGAAGCGGCGCAAACTTTCCGCGTGCGACTGGAAGGACGGCTGAGGGAAATCAAGCAGCAACTCGAGCCCGCGCGCCTCGAACAGGAGATCGTCCTGTTTGCGCAGAAATCCGATGTGACCGAGGAGCTCGATCGTCTCACGGCGCACTTTACCGAAATCCGGCGCGTATTCGACCAGCCCGGCCCCATCGGCCGGCGGCTCGACTTCCTGATGCAGGAACTCAACCGCGAAGCCAACACGCTTGCTTCCAAATCCACCGACACGCGCTTGACCAACGTCGGCGTGGAACTCAAGGTGTTGATCGAGCAGATGCGCGAGCAGGTACAGAACATCGAATAACGCCATGCGCCGACGGCAAAAATAAGAATTCATGGACAAAGGACGACTGTTTATTTTTTCCGCCGCATCCGGTACCGGCAAGACCAGCCTCGCGAAGGCGCTGATTGAAAGCATGCCGAACCTGGCGTTCTCGGTATCGCATACGACGCGTCCACCGCGCGCGGGCGAGCAGCACGGGACGCATTACTATTTTGTGAACCAGGAGCAGTTCGATGAAATGGTCGCGGCGGACCGGTTCCTCGAACACGCAACGGTCTTCGGGAATTTCTACGGCACGTCGCGTGCCGCCGTCGAGAACATGCTGCGCCAGGGAAAGAACGTCATCCTCGATATTGACTGGCAGGGCGCGCACGCCATCAAGGAAAAAATGCCGGAGTCGGTCAGTATTTTCATCCTGCCGCCCTCGCGCGCCGAACTGAAAGCGCGGCTGATCAAGCGCGGTCAGGACTCGCGGGAAGTGATCGAGTCGCGCATGCGACAGGCAATGGCGGAAATGGCCCATTACCCGGAATTCGACCACGTGGTGGTGAACGACGATTTTGACTCCGCCCTCGGTGATTTGAGGGCGATTATCACCGGCGTTGGCAGTCCCCGGCCGTTGAACGTGGATATTCAGGCCCTGTTGTCTGATTAGATTAAGTGGTAAAAAAGTCTCTATATCAGTAAGATGGAACGCGAGGCATGTCCTTGGCTTGGTTCCCAGGGTTCCCGACGCGTGGGATAGACGCAGATATCCTATGGCATATCCCGCGGCCTAACCGCGTTTCGTGATTATCGATCCGGCACAGATGTAATTGAAACGTTCGTGGCGCCGGATCGATAATCGAATCTCTTAAGATTGCCTGTTATGGCGGCGGCAAGGCGTCTTATACTCAAGACATGACCCTGTTTATCGGGGTCTGCGCTACAAATGGATTAATGCCGCCGCAATAACGATTGAGGTATAGGTATGGCCCGTATCACGGTTGAAGACTGTCTGGACAATGTGGATAACCGATTTCAGCTGGTGTTGGTGGCCACGCGCCGCGCGCGCCAGTTGATCGCCGGAGCGGAATCCTGTGTGCCGCGGGAAAACGACAAGCCGACCGTGCTCGCACTGCGCGAGATCGCCGGCGGATTTGTAACCAACGCCATTCTGGAAGAGGAAACTCCGCAAGCCGGACTAGAGGCCGATGAAGACACAGCCGACCAAACCCAAACAGGCGGGGCAACCTTCAGCCCGGCTTCCGGCAAAGAGAACGGAACCGAAGCCTGAGCTGGCACCGTTAACGAGCGCTCCGCCGGCGTCACCGCCGCGATTTCAGATCAGCGATCTGTGCGCGCTCCTAGAAACCTATCTCGAACCCAGAGACGTCGCCCAGGTTTACCGGGCCTATGAGTTTGGCGCCAAGGCTCACCACGGGCAGCACCGTGTCAGCGGCGAACCCTATATTTATCACCCACTTGAAGTCGCCCGCATCCTGGCGTCGATGCGTCTTGACGGCAAGAGCATCATCGCCGCGATTCTGCACGACGTAATTGAAGACACCCCCACGGCAAAAGAGAACATTGCGCAGGAGTTCGGTGGCGACGTCGCCGAGCTCGTGGACGGCGTTTCCAAGATAACCCGCATCGAATTCCAGTCGCAGGAAGAGGCGCAGGCGGAAAATTTCCGCAAGATGCTGCTTGCCATGGCAAGCGATATCCGCGTCATTCTCATCAAGCTCGCCGACCGTTTGCATAACATGCGCACCATTGGCGCGCTCAATCTTGAACACCGTCGCGCCATCGCGCGCGAAACGCTGGATATTTATGCCCCGATCGCAAACCGCCTGGGCGTGCATCAGTGGGCGGTGGAATTGGGGGATCTCGCCTTCGCCACGCTCCACCCGATGCGTTACCGCATCGTTTCCGAGGCGGTCCGCAAGCGTCACGGCAACCGCAAGGCGATCGTCGAGAAAATCCGCACCGCCGTCACCACGCAGCTCGAGCGCGAGGGACTGGCGGCGGAAGTGACCGGACGCGAGAAAAATCTCTACAGCATTTACGAGAAAATGGAACAAAAGCATGTGTCCTTCGATCAGGTCTACGATATTTACGCGTTTCGCGTAATCGTGGACAAGGCGGATACCTGCTACCGCGCCCTCGGCGTCATACACAATCTTTACAAACCCATTCCCGGGCGCTTCAAGGATTACATCGCTATTCCCAAGGCGAACGGATACCAGTCGTTGCATACCGTGGTGTTTGGTCCGTTCGGTGTGTCCATCGAAGTGCAGATCCGCACCCAGGACATGAATCGCGTGGCCGAGGCCGGAGTCGCCTCGCACTGGCTGTACAAGAGCGGCGACACCGCCGCGGATCCGGTACAGCAGCGCGCGCTGCTCTGGCTGAAGGATTTGCTCGAAACCCAGCAGAAAGCGGGCAACCCGCATGAATTTCTCGAGCACCTCAAGGTAGACCTGTTCCCCGACGAGGTATATGTATTCACACCCAACGGCGAGATCAAGAAGCTCCCCCGTGGCGCCACGATCATCGATTTTGCCTACGATGTGCACACCGATGTCGGCAACCGCTGTATCGGCGCGAAGATTAATCATCAACTCGCGCCATTACGGACCATCTTGCGCAACGGCGATCATGTCGAGATCATCACGGCCGACTGGAGTCAGCCCAATCCCGCGTGGCTGACTTACGTGGTTACCAGCAAGGCGCGCGCGAACATTCGCAGTTTCCTGAAGAACCAGAAATCCGATGAATCGGCCAAGCTGGGCGGACGCCTGCTGGAAAAGGCCCTAGAGGATATCGGCGCCAATCTTTCCGATGTGTCCGATGACACCCGCCGGGGATTGCTGAAAGCCCTCAAAGTCAAAACCTGGAGCGATCTGCTCAGCGATATCGGTCTTGGGAACCGGTTGGCGGGCGTCATCGCGCGCCAACTCGTGCCCGCCGCGTCCCAGGTTCTGGTCGAGGAGCAAAGCCGGTTCTTCGGCCTGTTCAAGCGCAAATCGGTACGGGACAAGAGTCCGTCGCTCGCGATCCGCGGCACTGAAGGCGTGGTCGTTACCTACGCGCGTTGCTGCCGGCCGATCCCGGGCGATCCGATCCTCGGCTTCCTGACCGCCGGACGCGGAATCGTGGTGCACACCGAAGATTGCCCGAACGTGGTTAAATACCGCAAACATCCGGAACAATGGATCGATGTCCAGTGGGAACGCGACATCTCGAGTGTATTCCCGGTGAATATTCGGGTCGATTCGAAAAACCAGCGCGGTGTGCTCGCCGCGATCGCGGCGGCGATCGCCGAGCAGGAGGCGAATATCGACACGGTTTCGTTCGATGACCGCGACGGGCGGTATACTTCCATGAACTTCACGCTGGAAGTACGCGGCCGGGGTCATCTGGCTCAGATCATGCGCCGCATTCGCGCACTCGAGTCCGTGGTACGGATCAATCGCATGAAAGGCTGAAAAGGCGGCAGACGTGGCACGGAAAAAAATCAATACGGCCGATGCGCCACAGGCGATCGGCACTTATTCCCAGGCTGTCAAAGTAGACAATACGGTTTACCTGGCGGGGCAGATACCGCTGATACCGGAAACCATGACCCTGGAACAGGGCGACATGCGCACGCAGATCCGGCGTGTATTCGACAACCTTAACGCCGTGGCCAAGGCGTCCGGCGGAAGTCTGCAGGATGTCGTGAAACTCAATGTGTATCTCACGGATCTTTCGCAATTTCAGCTCGTGAACGAGGTCATGTCACGATTTTTTGCAGAACCCTACCCGGCACGTGCCGTGGTAGGCGTGGCGGCGCTTCCCAAGGGGGCGGAAGTTGAAATGGATGCCGTCATGGTCTTGATGCCCTCGAAGATCGTGCGCCTGTCCAAGCCAATGCCTTCCCGAGCCAGGCAGAAAAAACATCGCGGGAGAAAACATGCATCCACCAGAGCAAGAGTTGCATAAATCAAATAGAAGGGAACGATGCGGCGTATCAGTTCGCGAGATGCAAGCAGTCTGGTATTCATGCCGGCGATCCTGAATCCGGACGTTATCATGATATCAATCCTGTCCGGATCCTCCCTGTTCGATCGGGGGCCATAACTATAAGCGTTCCACAGGGCATACGAGTCGATTCGCTACCGGTCACGTCGCTGAAGGGTGTCGGTCCGAAATTGCGAGAAAAACTCAAGCGTCTCGGCCTGCATACCGTTCAGGATGTCCTGTTCCATCTTCCCCTGCGTTATCAGGATCGCACGCGCCAGCTTCCAATCGGGAGTCTTCGCCCCGGAAGCGACGCCGTCATCGAAGGCGATATCGAACTTGCGGATGTGGTGTACCGCGGCCGACGCAGCCTGATTGTCCGCGTGAGCGATGGCACCGGTCATCTGTACCTGCGGTTTTTTTACTTCAACGCGTCGCAACAGGCCAATTTGACGCGCGGACGGAGAATGCGGGCATTCGGGGAGGTGCGGTTCGGCCCGTTGGGTTTTGAAATGATTCATCCCGAGTATGAATTCACCGATAGCACGCAAGCTTCGAAGGCCGAGGAAAGTCTGACACCCGTTTATCCCGCGACCACGGGCGTGCATCAATTGAGCCTGCGCAAGCTCACGCGCCAGGCATTGGATAATTATCTCGATCAAATCCACGATTGGCTGCCCCCCGCGGTGCAGGCGGAATTGCATCTGCCGACCCTCACAGAGGCGCTGGCGCTCGTGCACCGACCGCCGCCGCAGACGCCGGTGGAGTTGCTGATTCAGGGCCGGCATCCCGCCGTGCGGCGGCTGGCTTTCGAAGAACTGCTGGCGCATCACCTGAGCCTCAAGCGTCTGCGCGCCCGGGTGCGGCAGGAAAGCGCGCCCGTCATCACCGGCGCAGGCAGGATGATCCATGAACTGATGGCGCGATTGCCGTTTCAGTTCACGCGCGCACAACATCAGGTGCTCGATGAAATTGTGCGCGACCTGCGACACGACCATCCCATGCAACGCCTGGTGCAGGGCGACGTCGGATCGGGCAAGACCATCGTGGCCGCCTGCGCCAGCCTGCAGGTGGTCGAAAACGGTTTGCAGGTGGCGGTGATGGCGCCGACCGAACTGCTCGCCGATCAGCATCTGCGTAATTTTTCCGGCTGGCTCGCTCCGCTCGGCGTTGCCGTGACGGGGCTTTCCGGAAAACTCACGGGTCATACGCGCCAGGACGTGCTCGAAAAAATCGGCTCGGGCCAAGCCGCCATCGTTGTCGGCACGCAGGCGCTGTTCCAGCAAGGCGTGGAATTCGCCGGGCTGGGATTGATCGTGGTCGACGAGCAGCACCGATTCGGCGTGCATCAGCGGCTGGCGCTGCGCGAGAAGGGGAGCAAAGGCTCGCGTCGGCCGCATCAGCTGATCATGACCGCTACCCCCATCCCGCGCACGCTGGCGCAGAGCCTGTATGCCGATCTCGACGTGTCGGTAATTAACGAGCTGCCGCCGGGACGCCAACCGGTGGAAACCGTCGCCATTCCCGCGGGACGCCGCGCCGATGTGGTTAGCCGTATTCGCGATGCCTGCGCCGCCGGGCGTCAGGCCTACTGGGTCTGCCCGTTGATCGAGGAATCCGAGACGCTGGATCTCGAGACAGCGACGGATACGGCGCAGGCGCTGCGGGAAGCGCTTCCCGATCTGCAAACGGCGCTGATTCATGGCCGCCTGAAACCGGCGGAAAAGGAAAAAATCATGGCGGCGTTCAAGCGCGGGGCCATCCAGCTGCTGGTGGCCACCACCGTTATCGAAGTGGGTGTGGATGTACCGAACGCGTCGCTGATGGTCATCGAAAATGCCGAACGCCTGGGATTGTCACAACTGCATCAGCTGCGCGGGCGCATCGGACGTGGCAGCACGGAAAGCCATTGTGTGCTGCTTTATCAGCCACCCTTGTCGGAAATGGCACGGGCGCGGCTCGCGGCGCTGCGCGAGACCAGCGACGGTTTTGAAATTGCCCGCCGCGATCTCGAGATGCGCGGCCCGGGCGAGTTGCTCGGCACGCGCCAGGCCGGCATGCCGCAATTTCACATCGCCGATCTGCTGCGCGACCACATGCTGCTGCCGCAGGCCCAGCGGATCGCGGAGTTACTACACCAGGATTATCCCGATTGTGTCGATCCCATCGTGCAGCGCTGGGTGGGCAGCGGTGAAGATTTCGGCCATGTTTGATATACAGCGTGATCGCTCGGCGTGATCACGGTCGTCGCGCGCGCTGACCGGCATGGCCGTTTCTGCTACGATTCGGCTTTCTTACACTTAGATTTACCCTGTTCATGGCCACCGCGAGTGCTGCGCCGCAACGGTATACCGAGCCGCTCTGGCGGCCAGCGCAACGGCTGAACCGCTCCCGGATTCCGGAAAAATACCTGCCTTGGTTGCTCGATCCGGCGTCACTGACGGAACGACTCATCAATCATTGTCGTCACACGTTTCGCGTACAACTCTTGAGCCAGGAACGGATTCGACCGCTGCGCAACGAGGCGTCGGCATTAGGGATGCGGCCCGGTACTCGTGCGGTCGTGCGTCAAGTGCAGTTGCTGTGTGCTGACACAGCATGGGTTTATGCACGCACCATCATCCCTCCGCGCACGCTGGCAAGGAAATTTCATCGGTTCACGCGCCTGGGCGCGCGTTCGTTGGGAAGCATGTTATTTTCCGATCCATCCATGCAACGCGGCGAAGTGGAAGTGACCTGTCTCACCCCTGCCGACCGTATTTATCACTTCGCCGTGCGTCACCTAAAGGTGAAACCCGGAGAAATCTGGGGCCGCCGCTCGCTGTTCCGGCTCGGCGGCAAACCGTTGCTCGTGTGTGAATTTTTCCTGCCGGAAATACCCGATTTTTTAAAGTGACGGCGTTTAACCGATACCTGGATTATGCCCGGTTGATGCGTCTGCACCGGCCGATCGGCATCCTGTTGTTGCTCTGGCCCACTCTCTGGGCCTTGTGGATCGCCGCACGCGGCGCCCCCGGTCTGCATATCCTCTTCGTCTTCGTGGCGGGCGTGGTGCTGATGCGTTCCGCCGGATGTGTCATTAACGATTATGCTGACCGGGATTTTGACCGGCACGTGGCGCGCACGCGCGACCGGCCGATCGCCGCCGGGCGCGTGACGCCGACCGAAGCACTGGCGCTCTTTTCCGTGCTTTGTCTCGTCGCCCTGGCGCTGGTATTCACGCTCAACACGTTAACCATCCTGCTTGCTATTGTCGGAGCCTTGCTCGCCGCGACCTATCCCTTTCTCAAACGCTATACGCATTTGCCGCAGTTCTATCTCGGTGTGGCATTCGGTTGGGGCATTCCCATGGCCTTTGCCGCCGAAACGGGCACGATCCCCCTCGTGGGCTGGCTGTTACTGGCCGCCAACGTTTGCTGGGCGGTGGCCTACGACACCCTTTATGCCATGGTGGACCGGGAGGATGACCTCAAGGTCGGAATCAAATCCACCGCCATCCTGTTCGGCCGCTACGATCGCATGCTGGTATTTCTGTTTCATATCCTGGCTTTGACGCTGCTGGCGCTTTCCGGGGCACGGGCCGGCCTGAGTCTGGGGTATTATGCGGGACTGGTCGCGGGGCTCGGATTTGCGCTTTATCAGCAACACTTGATCCGTACCCGCGGGCGCGATGAATGCTTTCGCGCGTTTTTGAACAACAACTGGTTCGGCGCCTCGGTGTTCGCCGGCGTGTTGTTACAATAGGATCAGGAGACAAGGGAATGAAACTCTACGGATCGCTCACCTCACCCTATGTTCGCAAGGCCCGAGTATTAATCCGTGAAAAGAATCTGGCGTGTGAATTTGTCGTGGCCGATGCGTGGGCGGCGGACAGCCCGATACCGGCGCTCAATCCGCTCGGCAAAGTGCCGGTGTTGGTGCTCGACAACGGCAAAACGCTGTTTGATTCGCCGGTCATCGTCGAATACCTCGATTCGCTCAAGACGCCACCGCTGCTTGCCACCTCCGGCGAGACCCGCTGGCAGATGCTGTGCTGGACCGCCCTGGCCGACGGCGTGCTGGATGCCGTCGTAACGCGGTTTCTCGAATCGCGCCGTCCTGCCGAACAGCAATCCGCCGATAATATCCGCCGTCAGGAGGCGAAGGTAGCGCGCTCGCTGGATTACACCGAACGCCATTTGTCTGACGGGGCCTGGTTGATGTCAGGGCATTTCACACTGGCGGATCTCGCCATCGCGGTGGCGCTGGAATACACCGATTTCCGTTATCCGCACGATTGGCACCCCCGCCATCCGCGGCTCGCGACCTGGTTAGCCGAGATCAGCAAGCGCCCTTCCCTGGCTGAGACCCGGCCGCCCGGTATGGAAAAGAAGTGAACACGATTCCGGACCCCGGCGC
Organism: Sulfuricaulis sp.; assembly: GCF_040901545.1. Lineage (GTDB taxonomy): Bacteria > Pseudomonadota > Gammaproteobacteria > Acidiferrobacterales > Sulfurifustaceae > Sulfuricaulis. Next base: position 287,995 of record NZ_JBBDYL010000045.1, read on the forward strand.
ATGACAGTCGGAATTCTCGTCATCGCGCTGTTGATAATCCTGATTGGTGCGGAAGTCTTCACGAATGCCCTGGAACATCTCGGCGAACGCCTGAAAATCACCGAGGAAATGACCAGTTCGATTTTCACCCCCGTGGGCACCGCGTTGCCTGCCACCATGGTGCCGATGGTGGCGGTTCTGTCCACCTTCGGCACCCAATCCGTGCGCGAGGAAATGGCGGTGGGCGCCATACTGGGAGCGCCGCTCATGCTTGCCACACTCGTCATGTTTTTGACCGCGGTTGCCGCCATTTCCCGGCGCGGGTGGGAGGATCATTTTTCTCCCGAGTGTACGGCGTTGAACCGGGACTTGTTCTGGTTTCTGATTGCGATCGGTTTGGGCACCGCCGCCATCTTTGCGCCGCATTCGATGAAGTGGTTGCGTATTTTGCTTGCGCTGGGACTGGTGCTTGTGTACATCGTTTATCTGGTTCGCTATTTCCGGACATCGCGTCAATCCGGCGCGAAGGGCCGTCGGATCCAGGCTTCTGAGCGTTTGTACCTGTTTCGCCTGTTCGGCCGTCTGGGCGTGACGGAGAACTTGCCGGTGATATTCATGCAGCTCGTTATCGCAACCGCCTTCATTGTCTTCGGTGCGCAGGGATTTTTGCAGGGTGTGGAGCGGTTATCCGTGTGGACCGGCGTATCGATTCTGGCTCTGTCCATGGTGATTGTGCCGTTGGCCTCGGAATTACCGGAGAAATTCAACAGCCTTGTTTGGATCCGCACGCGCAAGGATACGCTGGCCTTCGCCAACATCACCGGGGCGATGGTATTCCAGGCCACTTTGCTGCCGGCTGTCGGGATCATGCTCATGCCGTGGGAGCCACGCCCTGAAATGCTCGCGGGCGTCATCTTTCCCTTTGCCGCCACCGCCTATTTGCTGTTCAGGCTGCGTCATGGAAACCTTCGCGCCGTACATCTTTTCGTCAACGGTTTCTGTTATTTCGCTTGCCTGCTCGTGGTCCTGGGTTGGGGCTACGTGCCGGTAGCCGCGCAATAGCCTAGAATAGGCCGGCATGGCTACTCGATGCGGACAAATGGCAAGCATGGTGGAAGAAGAAACAACCCCGGCGCGTTATGCGGTGATGGGCAATCCTGTTGCCCACAGCAAGTCGCCCCAAATCCACAGGCATTTTGCCCACCAGTCCGGTCACGACATCGAGTACACCGCGCTGTGGGTCGACGTCGACGGTTTCAGGGAGGCAGTGGAGCAATTTCGCGACGAAGGCGGTAAAGGACTCAATATTACCGTTCCGTTCAAGCTCGAAGCGTTCCAGCTTGCAGATAACCTGAGCGATCGCGCCAAACTCGCCGGGGCGGTCAATACGATTCGCTTCGAACCTGATGGCAAAATATTCGGCGACAATACCGACGGTACGGGTCTCGTTCACGATCTCGCCAAGAATCTCGGCGTACAGCTGAGGAATAAAAAAATTCTCGTTTTGGGCGCGGGTGGTGCTGCGCGCGGCGTGCTCGGACCGCTGCTCAGACAGAATCCCGCCGTGCTCGTGATTGTCAATCGCACGGTTTCCAAGGCCCGGGAACTTGCCAAGATCTTTGAACCCATCGGCAAGGTCGAGGCCTGCGGATACGAGGAACTGGTTGGCAAGCGCTTCGATGTCGTGATCAACGGCACGAGCGCAAGCCTGAAAGGCGAAATGCCTCCGCTACCGGTGAACCTGTTTGCCAACAATGCGGTGGCCTACGACATGATGTATGGCGACAAACCCACGCCATTTCTCGAGTGGGCGATGCTGCATGGAGCCACGATCGCCGTCGATGGTCTGGGGATGCTGGTGGAACAGGCAGCCGAATCGTATCTGCTGTGGCGCGGCGTGCGCCCGGAGACGAAACACATCATCATGGCGTTGCGCAAGGGCGGTTGACAGAGTTTAATCAATAAAGCCAATTACGCGAACCAGGAAATAGGGGATTCATCGAGCGCCGCCCGCTGCTTGAGCGCCAGGATCTGTTCCTCCCGGTATCGCCGGGTATTTCAATCCCGCAACGGTCTGTTTTGCGTGGCACGTTGTAAATCGCGCCTTGGCTGACGCCCGGACGACGCGCGATCCGGGAATTCGATAATCCCTGCCGCTTGAGTTTCAACACTTTCTGAGGATCAGGGTTGTGGAACGGTCTGGGCAAAGTTCCCCAGCTAAGCAATAATTCAGCTTTCCCCGGCGGGTTCGCCGGTTTCGGACCTTACGCCCGACCGCTTTTGCGTGCCTTTTCCAAGCCAGTGGCGCCATCAACGCGTCGGCGTAGTTTTGTCGTCCGGTAACGGTCCGGAAACAATTTCTCCAGAGAAATTCCGGTAATCTCGGAAACGCGTTTCTCGACGCGGGCGCTGATGTATTTGCGCGTTAACACCTGTTGCACGGACTGCGGTCCGAACAGCCCCAGTTCACCGGCAACCCGCGTGAGGGTGTACCCCTTTTTGGCGAGTGCATACTTAAGTTCCAGATAATCCATTCTTGTTATTCCTTGTGTTAGGATTCAGCTGAATATATTCAGCATTACCTTTCCATTTCCTTATTCGCGAAAGTATGGTTGTAAAAATTACACCTGTCAACAGCGTAAGTGTAAAATATTCATCTCCGGCGCGACTGAAAGAGGAGCGGGCGCGTCTTGGCCTGAGCCAGACAGCGCTTGCAGGTGTCTTGGGCGTGACCAAATGGACAGTGATCAATTACGAACGGCCGGGCGGTCGCGGCACGCCGATTCCCGCAAACTTACTTTCCGCTTGCGCCCGGCTCGGAATGGATGTGCAGTATGTCCTGACGGGTGTGCCTTCGGCGAATCTGAATCGGGTGGCAGAAGAGACCGGGAGCTACCGAGTGGCGCGGAACAAGCCCACGGCACTGTCGAACGATGAACGGAATCTACTTGCCAAATACCGCCGTCTCAAACCACAGCAGCGTACGCACGCACAAGCGATTGTGAGGGCCCTTATTGCTGCGGATGGAAATGGGCGCGGAAAGTCGCGACAGCGGACGCATCGCCGAAAACGCTAGCCCAAGGCAGCAGACGGTACTTACTTCAAAAAGTCATTTTTCAGCTCCACTTAGTGCATCGCTGTATATTCAAAACAGGCTTTTTCCGCTTCCGTCAATTCCCGCACCTTCCGCGCCGGGCGGCCCATCCACAGAAATCCTCCTGCCAAATCCTTGCCCTCGGTGACAAGATTGCCGGCGCCGAGGGACACACCACCGCGAAGAATCGCGCCATCGAAAATGGCTGGACCCATGCCGATGAGGCAATGCGACTCGACGGTGCAACCATGAATGATGCATTGATGGCCGACCGTGACGTCATCCCCGACCACCACGGCCCAGCCTCTAGGCGTCTGCGCCAATGACTGCCGCGGCTGCATCGTTGTAACCTCGGGGCCAACGGTGGCAAAGCTATTCTTGTAGGGACGTATCGCCATGGAAAACTGAGAATTTGACAGGAATAGAAATAGGTTTAACAAAATTTCTTGCCGCTAAAATTCTTAATCTTGTTAATCCTGAAATTTTCAATTTTTGTTATGCCAACCATGACAACGGTGGCTCATCGAGCGCCGCCGCCTGCTGCTTGAGCGCCAGGATTTGTTCCTCCCAGTATCGCCGGGTGTTGAACCACGGAAAATTGTGCGGAAACGCGGGATCGTCCCAGCGTTCGGCGAGCCAGGCCATATATCGCAACATGCGCAGCGTCCGCAACGGCTCGATCAGACGCAATTCGACGGGATTGAATTCCATGAACGGCGTGTAACCGGAAAGCACGTCCGCCAACTGGCTTTCCATCTCATCGTTTTCTCCGGAGAGCAGCATCCACAGATCCTGAACGGCCGGGCCCGTGAGACAGTCGTCAAAATCCACGAGGTGCGGGCCGGTCTCGGTCCAGAGAATATTCCCAAGATGACAGTCGCCGTGCAGCCGGATCCACGCGGCTTCGTCGGCCGCGCGAAAGGCTGATTCGATCGGCGGAAAGAGGTATTCCGTGATGGTGAAAAAGGGATCGCGCAAATCCTCCGGCACGATCTGATGTTGCTTCAGATAATGTACCGAGCCATGGCCAAATTCCTCAATACTCAGACGCCTTCGGTGGCGGAAGGGTTCGGCTGAGCCCAACCGGTGCAAGCGGCCGAGATAACGGCCGAGCAGGGCGCGATCGGCGCGGGTGTTTAACTCCGGCGCGCGACCCGGCTGCCATGGATATACCGCGAAACGAAATCCGCCATGGTAATTGCAGGTGGAACCGTCACGTCGCACCAGTGGCGCCACGACCGGGATTTCATGCTCGGCGAGTTGCCAGGCAAACCGGTGTTCTTCCAGGATCGCGCTTTCCTGCCAACGGCCGGGACGGTAAAACTTGGCCACCACCGATGCGTTATTTTCGGTATCCACACGGTAGACGCGGTTTTCATAGCTGTTGAGGGCCAGCAGCCCTCCGGTACATTGCACTTCGTATGATTCCACCGCGTCGAGAATGATCTCGGGTGTGAGCGCCTCATACGGATGCGGCGTTTTGTGTCGCACGGTCATTGCAGCCGCACGTTATAATAGTTCGGCATGGAAAACATCCCTCTTGTTGCCAATCCGTTGCTCGATTTGACGCAACTGCCCCGATTCAGCGCCATTCTCCCGGCGCACGTTTCCCCGGCGCTTGATCAGGTGCTGGCTGAAAATCGCGCCGGGTTGGCTCAGCTGATCGCCGGCGGTTCCAGCCCTACCTGGGAAAACTTTGTCCAGCCGATCGAGGATATGCGCGAGCGATTGGTTAGGGTGTGGTCAACGGTGTCACATCTGCACGCGGTGATGGACAGCAAACCGTGGCGCGAGGTTTACAACGTGGGTTTGCCGCGGGTCACCGACTACTTCACGGAACTCGCGCAGGATGAACGGGTGTATGCCGGCTATCGCTCCATTGCCGCGAGTCCGGAAATGGCGCGACTTTCGCAGGCGCAGAAGAAAATAATCGAGAACACCCTGCGCGATTTCCGGCTCGCCGGGGCGGAGCTCCCGGCAATGAAACAGGCGCGCTTCAAGATTCTGCAGCAGGGAATGGCGGCGCTGCGCAGCAAATTTTCCGAAAATGTTCTCGATGCCACCCAGGCATGGGATCTCGTTATTACCGATGAAAAAGATCTGGCCGGCCTGCCCGAGAGCGCGCGGGCGATGGCGCAACAGGACGCACGGGAAAAAAATCTGGCGGGCTGGCGCTTCACTCTCGAAGGACCCTCCTACATTAATTTCATGACTTATGCCGACAATCGTGAAATGCGCCACCGGATGTATGAAGCATACGTTACGCGCGCAAGCGACCGGGGCCCCGACGCCGGACGGTGGGACAACACCAAGCTGATTGTGGATCTGCTTCGATTACGGCGCGAGTCCGCTCAGCTGCTCGGCCTCGCCAATTTCGCCGAGTACGCATTGCAGACACGTATGGCCAAGACAGTCTTCGAAGTGATGCATTTCCTGAACGATCTGGCGGAGCGTTCCAGGCCGGCAGCCAAGAAAGAATATGCTGAACTGGTGAGCCATGCCCGGACGGCGCACGGTGTGGACCACCTCGAGGCCTGGGACGTCGCGTATTATTCCGACAAGCTCCAGCAGGCCAAGCACAACTTCTCGCAAGAGGATTTACGTCCGTATTTTCCCGAGACCAGAGTGGTCCCGGGCCTGTTCGAAGTGGTCAAGCGACTTTATGGTCTGACCGTTACCGAAATAAAAGATATCGAGGCGTGGCATCCGGACGTCCACGGTTACGAAATCCGTGATCGCGCCGATGAACTCCGCGGGATGTTCTACATCGATCTCTACGCGCGTGCCAACAAGCGCGGCGGCGCCTGGATGGACGAGTGCATTCAACGCAAGCGGACCGCGCACGGCGTGCAAGTCCCGGTCGCCCATCTGGTGTGCAACTTTTCACCGCCGGTCGAAGGCCGGCCGGCGTTATTTACGCATGAGGAAGTCATTACGTTGTTTCACGAATTCGGCCATGGGTTGCATCATATGCTGACACGAGTGGATTACGCGGGGGTGTCGGGCATTAACGGGGTTGCCTGGGACGCCGTCGAATTGCCGAGCCAGTTCATGGAGAACTGGTGCTGGGAACGGCAAGCGTTGGATTTGATTTCCGGGCATTACCAGAGCCATGAAAAAATTTCGGCCGGCCTTTATGCCAGGATGATTGCCGCCAAGAATTTTCAGTCCGGAATGCAGTTTGCACGCCAGCTGGAATATGCGCTGTTCGACATGCGTTTGCACAGTAACCATGATCCGGAACGGGGAGTGAGCGTGCAGCAGTTGCTGGATGAAATTCGGGCGGCGGTCGCGGTGATTATTCCGCCCGCTTTCAATCGTTTCCAGAACAGCTTCTCGCATGTTTTCGCTGGCAGCTATGCCGCCGGATACTATAGTTACAAGTGGGCTGAGGTGCTGTCAGCGGATGCCTTCAGCAAATTCGAGGAAAACGGCGTTTTCGATCGAGCCACGGGCCTCGAATTTATGCGGAACATACTCGAGCAAGGCGGTTCGCGCGAACCGATGGAGTTGTTCGTGAACTTTCGCGGCCGCGCACCGAGAATGGATGCCCTGTTACGCCATAGTGGTCTGACAGCCTAAAGGAACGGACGATGAAATATTATTCGCGACTGGTAATGTCCCTGACCATGCTGGGATTGACTGCCGCCGCCCAGGCGGAAACGGTTTACGTCGCCGAGCGGATCCGGCTCGTCATGCGCGCGGAAGTCGATGAAACCAGTCCGGCGGTGAAAACCATCGAGACCGGTGTGCCGCTGGAAGTGCTCGAACGGGTTGACCGATTCGCACAGGTGCGCGATCCCCTAGGAACGGTCGGCTGGATCGAGGCGCGTTATCTCGCTCCCGATCCTCCGGCCCGCGTGCGGGTTGCCAAGCTCGAAGAGGACCTGGCCAAGAGCCGCGCACAGACAACCGAGGGACAGGCCCAGCTTAAAAAAGCCCAGGCCGCGCTGGCGGAACAAACGGCGAAAATCAGGGATCTTGAACGAGCAGCTGAAATCAAACCTGCGGCGACATCCACAGAAGTGCAGGCGCAATTCAACAAAGCCCAGGCCGCGCTGGCGGAACAAACGGCAAGGGTCAAAGAACTGGAAAGAGAAATCTCGGAGCAGGCGGCGCTAATTTCCGCGAAAAACTCGGCGTCATCGGCGACGGGCGCCTGGACCCCATCCGGCAATCCCGCGGCGGATGCCGGTTTTTCATTCAGTTTCCTGTGGCTTGGAATATCCTTTGCTATGCTGGGAATTGGATTCGTCGCCGGCATCAAATGGCTGCGGGAATCCATCCGCAAACGTTCGGGTGGCATGTATCTGAGGGTATAAACCAATGGCACGCATTCTTTTATTGTTTATATTGACGCTGCTGGCAAGTGGTATTTCCGCGGTGCCGGCGGAGAAGCTGTATAAGTGGGTGGATAGCCAGGGACGCGTAACCTATCGCGACCAACCGCCGCCCGAGGGCGCCGGTTACCGGGTAGAGGAGAAAGTGTTCGGCAGCCGCGGGACAGCGCGTGAAACGGGAGAAGAAACACTGGCCAAGATCGTTGAAAAATACCCGGTTATGCTTTATTCGGTACCCGTTTGCGGTTCCTGCGATCTCGCGCGTGCCTACCTGCAGAAACGTCAAGTACCCTTCACTGAAAAGAATCTTGAAAACGACCCAGAACTGCAGCAAACCCTCAAGAAAAAAATCGGTTCCTTGTCGGCGCCCACCATCATGATCGGCGAGAAGGTCATGAAAGGATATGTGGAGTCCATCCTGGAGGGTGAGCTGGATTCAGCCGGATACCCCAAATCCGAGGCACCCGAATCGTCCACCGGCGCCAGTCAGGAAAAGGGAAATCCACCCGCCGCGGTCGAATCCGGTTACCGGCCCGTGCGCCGGCGGTACTGATCCAGCCTCAATTCCCGAGCCTGTTATTTCCCCCGATGAAGATCGCGACATGGAATGTCAATTCCATTCGTGTCCGCTTGCCCCAGGTGCTGGCGTGGTTGATGCAGGAACAGCCCGATATTCTGTGCCTGCAGGAAACCAAAATAACCGATGAGGAATTTCCCGCGGCTGCGTTTCGTGATGCCGGGTATTTATCCATTTATGCCGGTCAGAAAACCTATAACGGGGTGGCCACAATCTGTCGCAAACCGGCCGAAGAAATAGTTGCTTCGTTGTCCGGCGCCGGCACGGCACAAAAACGATTTCTGGCGGCTTCGATCGACGGAGTTCGTGTGGTCAATGTCTATGTGCCGAACGGAGAAGAAGTGGGTTCGGAGAAATACAATTTTAAGCTGGTCTGGCTTGAGGCACTGGAAAACTTTCTGAAGGGTGAATTGCGTGTTTATTCAAAGCTCGTGCTCCTGGGAGATTTCAATATTGCTCCGGAGCCGCGCGATGTGCATGATCCCCAGGTGTGGGAGGGTCATGTATTATTCAGTGAAAAGGAACGCGCGGCATTTCAGCGGTTAATTCAAGGTGGGCTCGTGGATGTCTTTCGTCAGTTCGATCAGCCTCCAATGAGTTTCAGCTGGTGGGATTACCGCGCCGGTGCGTTCCGGCGCAATAACGGATTACGGATTGACCATATGCTTAGTAGTCCCGCTCTGGCTGCTAAATGCCAAGCTTGCCGTATCGATCGGGTTCCGCGGTCGCACGTGCGTCCTTCCGATCACGCCCCGGTGTTCGCTGAATTTCATCAGGCGCCCCAACCGTCTTAAAGTTTGTAGGGGCAGAAAATAATAAAATATATCTGATTCAATAGTTTATAGGAATTACCAGTTCCCGATTTGACGATTCCATGAGTTAATTGCTAATCTAAATGAGAACGATTTGCATTTGCGTTTAATTTGTGCCAGAGTAAATATCCGTACGAATTATTCAAAAAGTGCAACCGGTCAACGCTGTCGGATCATGAACTATGTGATGTACAACCAGGTAAACCGGGATGGCGGCGTGAAACCACGGAAAACCAATTTAGTGTTTACGCACGATGTCGTACGAGGAGATATACCGGGGTCCGTTGGAGGTCCCTTGCAACGGGTACCGAGTGGGGCACTGTTGGGCGCGCGCGGTGAACTCATCATCGAGCACGGCGGTCGCGAATACCGTTTGCGTCGCACCAGCACCGGGAAATTGATTCTGACGGCCTAGTGATACTACGGGACTATATATTGATGAACCTTTCTGTGACGCCGTATAAACGAACATATTTTCTAGCCAGCCATGCCCTGACGAGGGACGCCAGCCAGATACATCACTCTCTTTATGGAGGCATGGCAAATGATACTACCGCAACACAACCTCCGCCAATTCGACCGGCCGTTTCTCGATCTGGATCCGGTCATGTTGCTGAGCACGCTATTGGTCGGCGTATTGCTTACGCTGTTCTTGTGGACCGCGACGCCATCGTCGGTAAGCGATGTCGCCTCCCTATGGCCGGCGGAAGGAGCAAGGCGATGAAATCGTCGCACAAGAACATGATTCTTGCCGAAAGCGCGGCATGCACTGTGGAGCATTGCCTTGAATGCGACGTTGTGCATCTGCACTTCGGTCACGCCAGTGTGCGCTTAAGGCCTGCAGTATTCATGGCCGCGTGTCAGACGCTGACTTTGGCAATGCGTCGGATGACGCCACAAGAAGTCGATGCAACGAGCGCAAAACAGGCGTTCGGCGATTCGTCGTGCCATTGAGTGAGACGACACAGCCTTTTTTTCTTATGGAAAAGAGCGATGTGGGTCAGTGGTTCGAGAAATATTGTGGAAGCGAGAGGCGCTTTCTGTCCTGCAAGTCGTTCGCGCCACTCGCCACGCCCGGTGACTCGCCGTTTGGTCACGTCTGTTCGACCGAAATGCATACCATCGGTTATTAGGAAATCGATCAACGGTCTGTCCGCGAGATTTGGCTTGGTATCCGGATAGTCTAGGACTAGCGAACGACAGTTCGTGCGCGCCAGGATCGAGTGGGAATTTTAATTTTTGTTGGAAGGTGTGCCTGCGTTAGGTGTGATTGTTGTAGCTACTATGAATCCGTGGACGTCTTGACGATTAATACTAACGTTTCTTAAAACAGATTCCGGAGGGAACTATGCGAAGCTTCCAGAAAACTTGTGTTGGAATCATGGCATTGGGGCTAACGACTTTCGCCGGCGCGGCATCGACGGATGAAATTGTCGTTTATTCCGCGCGCAATGAACAACTGATCAAACCGCTGTTCGACGCCTATACGGCCGATACCGGTACTAGGATCAAATTTATCACTGACAAGGAAGGTCCGCTGCTGGAAAGATTGAAAGCGGAAGGCGTCAATACCCCGGCGGATATCCTGATCACCGTGGATGCCGGCAACCTGTGGTTCGCGGCCAAGGAAGGTGTGCTGGCCATGGTTAACTCGAAAGTCCTCAAGTCTAATATTCCCGCACACCTGCGCGATCCCGAAAACCGCTGGTTCGGGTTGTCGGTGCGGGCGCGCACCATTGTTTACAGCTCGAAACGCGTGAAACCCGCTGATCTGTCAACGTACGAATCGCTGGGCGATTCGAAATGGAAGGGACGCCTGTGTCTGCGCACCTCGAAGAAGGTATATAACCAGTCGTTGGTGGCAATGATGATCGCACGACTCGGCGAATCGAAAACCGAATCGATCGTTAAATCCTGGGTGGCCAATCTGGCCACCGACGTTTTTCCCGACGATACCAAGCTGATGGAAGCGATCGCCGCCGGTCAATGCGACGTGGGTGTAGTAAATACTTATTACTACGGCCGGTTGATGAAGAAACAGCCCCAAGCAGACCTGGCGTTGTTTTGGCCGAATCAGGCGGACCGTGGCGTGCACGTCAACGTATCCGGTGCAGGTGTAACGACACATGCCAAGCATCGCGAAGCCGCCGTGAAATTTCTCGAGTGGCTTTCGTCGGAAAAGGCGCAGAACCTGTTCGCCGACGAGAACATGGAGTATCCGGCCAACCCCAAAGTGAAGCCGCATGCCGGTGTTGCGGCCTGGGGCAAGTTCAAGGGTGACACCATCAACGTCTCCAAGACCGGCAGTCTGCAGGCCAAGGCCGTGATGCTGATGGACCGCGCGGGTTACAAATAATACCCCGCGCGCAATGGTTGATCGTCAAAAACAGGGGGCGCATCGGCCGTCCGCCGGTGTGCCCGCCACCGCCGCGGAAAATGCGGTGCGCCGGCTGTACAGCACGCAACTGTTCAAAGGCAGTGATCTGCTGATCATCGAGCACGCCGGGCGCGAGTACAGACTACGCGTGACGAGCAACGGAAAATTGATCTTGACCGCCTAGACGAAGCGGTTTCGCATCCACCGCCAGCCACACCCCGCCGGGGCCAGCCAGCCAGGAAAATCCGAACGTTTCGGACGACGAGTTTCTGGAGGGTTTGGCAATGGCGTACCTGAAATCTCAAATTTACTCGCCCAGCGTGGCGGCCACCGTCGCCCTGCACGCGGCGTTCGGCCTCGCGCTGCTGCAGGCCGATGGCGCCCGCAGCTCGACCACCGTGGCGGTGCCGGTCATGGTGAGCCTCATCGAATCGGCGGGACAGGAGCGCGTGACGGCCCCGCCCAAGCCTTTGGCCGAACCGCGTCCGGCCCCGAAATCACCGCGGCCCGTTCCGGTGACGAAAGCGCCGGAACCGGCACCGGCCGAGGCAACTCCGGCGAACGCGGCGCCGGAACCGATGATAGCGTTGCCATCTGCCTCCACGGCGAAGGCGTCGGAGCAAGCGTCGGCCGAGACACGGCCGGTGGACGATGCGCTGGCGCCGGAATCCTCGATCACGCTGCCGCGCTTCAACGCCGATTACCTCAACAACCCGCCGCCGGTCTACCCGACGCTGTCGCGGCGCTTGGGTGAGCAGGGCCGCGTGATGCTGCGCGCGCTGGTACGCGCCGACGGCCAGCCGGCCGAAATCCGGATCAATCGTTCAAGCGGTTTCTCGCGGCTGGATCGGGCCGCGCTCGAAGCGGTGCGCCAATGGCGCTTTATCCCCGCGCAGCAGGGCAATACTCCGGTGCCGGCCTGGGTCTTGGTGCCGGTGTCCTTCACCTTGGAAGGCTAGCGCCATGCCCGCGACGAATCATCCAAATTATTTCGGTCTTCAGGCTTTCCTGGGCCAACTCGACCCCATCGGTACCGGTGTCGCGCTGGTCCTGCTCGGCATGTCGCTCATCGCGTGGTATCTCATCTTTGCGAAGGCGTGGCGCATCTGGCAAGCGCGCCGCCGCCGTGACGGCATTATCGTCCGCTTCTGGGACGCGCCCAACCTGAAAGAAGCCGCGCAGTTCCTGCGCGATCACCGCGCCGCCGAGCCGGCGGCGCGGCTCGCCTTCGGCGCGATCCAGGCCGCGGAGCATCGTCAGCAGCATCGCAGTCGCGCCGAGCGCCTGGGCGACCAAACGTCACTATCCGACCTCGTGGTGCGCACGCTGCGCCAGACGCTCGTGCGCGAAAACCTGCGGCTGGAATCGGGGCTCAGCGTGCTCGCCTCGATCGGCGCGGTGGCGCCGTTCGTGGGTCTGTTCGGCACGGTCTGGGGCGTTTATCACGCGCTGCTCGGCATCGGCACCGGTGGCATCGCTACATTGGATAAAGTTGCCGGGCCCGTGGGCGAGGCGCTGATCATGACCGCCGCGGGCCTCGCGGTCGCGATCCCGGCGGTGCTCGCCTACAACGCCTTCACCCGCGCCAATCGCGTGATCGTGGCCGAGCTCGACGGCTTTGCGCACGACCTGCATACCTGGCTCACCAGCGGCACCCGGCTCGACGGGCAGGCGGCGCCCGCCGTGCCGCTTAAACCCGCGCTCAAAGGAGTCCCGGCGTGATCGGTTCCTTCGACGAAAACAACCTCTCGCGCCCGATGAGCGAGATCAACGTGACGCCGCTGGTGGACGTGATGCTGGTGCTGCTGGTCGTCTTCATCCTCACCGCGCCGCTGTTCACGCATTCGATCCGGGTCAATCTGCCGCAGACTCACGCGCAGCCGAATAACGAGAAGCCCGAGACCGTCACGCTCGCCATCGACGAACACGGCGTCTTCTTCTGGAACAACCGGCCGCTCGACCGCGCGGCGCTGTCGCGCGCGCTCGCGCAGACCGCGCCACAAGAGCCCCAACCGGTGCTGCACGTGCGCGCCGACCGCGACACCCGCTATCAGCTCATCGCCGAGATCATGGCCGAGGCCAAGCGCGCCGGGCTGGAGCGTATCGGCCTCGTGACCGATCCGGGCGCCGGAAAATAATCGGGGAAAAGCATCATGCAACGTTATCTCGTCTCGCTGTTATCGCTGTTATTCATCCTGGCGGGTGCGGTTCCGGCCCGGGCGGCGGAGCCGGCCCAGACCGCGCTGCACCTGCTCGATTACGTGGCGGTGGATTACGCCGAGGCGGTCGAGAACGGTAGGGTGAAGAACGCCGACGAGTACCGGGAGATGCGCGAGTTCGCCGCCCAGGTGCAAGTCCTGATTCAGGGGTTGCCGGAAAACGCGGCGCGGCCAAAGCTCCTCTCGGAGGCTTCCGCGCTCGCGGGCCACGTCGACGCCAAGGCTTCCCCCGCCGAGGTTGCGGCCCAGGCGACGGCCTTGCGCTGGGCGCTGATCCACGTGTACAACCTTCAGATTGCGCCTAAAGCCGCCCCGGACCTGAAAGCCGGCGCGTCGCTTTATAAGGAATACTGCGCCGCCTGCCACGGCGCCGAGGGGCACGGCGACGGGCCGGCCGGGCAGGGGCTCGACCCCGCGCCATCGAACTTTCACGATGCCGAACGCATGGCGAGCCGCAGCGCGAACGGCCTTTACAACACGATTACGCTCGGCGTGAACGGCACCGGTATGGCCGCGTACGGGCACCTGAGCGAAAATGTCCGCTGGGCGCTGGCGTTTTACGTCGCCAATTTCGTCCCGAACGAGGCGGCGCGCGAACGCGGCGCGGCATTGTGGACCGCGGGCAAGGGACGCGACAACTTTCCCGATCTGAAAAATGTGGCGACGCTCTCCGCGAACGAGGCTAGGGAGCGTCTCGGCGACGATGGCGTGGCGCTACAGGCGTACCTGCGCGCGAACCCGCAGGCCATGGTGACGGCGAAACCGTCCCCCATCGAGTTCGCTATCGCCACGCTCGACAAGAGTCTCGAAGCCTATCGCGCGAGCCGGCGCGCGGAGGCGGCGCAGCTCGCCATCCAGGCCTATCTCGAGGGTTTCGAGCTGGTTGAGTCGAGCCTGCGCAACGTGGACGCCGAATTGATGACGCGCACCGAGCGCGAAATGATGGGGTATCGCGCCTTGTTGCAGTCGGGCGCGGATATCCAACAGGCCGAAAAGCAGGCGGCCGTGGTGCAGGGACTGCTTATTGAGGCCCGCGAAAAACTCGACAATACCCAGCTCTCATCCGCCACGACTTTTGTCAGTGCTCTTGTCATTCTGTTGCGCGAGGGTGCCGAGGCGATCCTGGTCGTGGCCGCGATCCTCGCTTTCCTGACGCGCGCCGGCCGCACCGAGGCGCGCCGCTGGGTGCACGCGGGCTGGATCGCGGCGTTGGTGCTGGGTTTCGTCACTTGGGTGGTATCGAGTTACCTGGTGGAAATTTCAGGCGCCGGCCGCGAAATCACCGAAGGCGTGACCGCCCTGGTCGCAGCGGCGATGCTGCTCTACGTCGGCTATTGGCTGCACAGCAAATCACACAGCCAAGCATGGCAGAAGTTCATCGCCGACAAGGTCAGCGGCGCCCTATCCAGGGGAACGGTATGGACCCTGGCGCTCATCTCTTTCCTCGCGGTGTATCGCGAGGCCTTCGAGACCGTGCTGTTCTATCAGGCGCTGGCGGCACAGGCGGGACCTGAGGGCCACGGTGCGTTGTTCGGTGGACTGGCGCTGGCCTCGGTGCTGATCATCGCGGTGGCCTGGGCGATTCTGCGGGCGAGCGTAAAACTGCCCATCGGCCTGTTCTTCTCCGTCTCGGGCATCGTGCTGCTGGTGCTCGCGGTGGTCTTCACCGGCCAGGGCATCGCTGCGTTGCAGGAGGCAGGCAAGATCGGCGCTGACGCCGTCAATTTCATCGCTGTTCCCATGCTCGGGATTTATCCCACCTTGCAGACGCTGGGTGCGCAGGCCGCGGCGTTGATTTTGAGCGTTTTCGGCCTGTGGTGGGCCATGCGCAAGGGAAAGCCCGTTATGGACGATACAGGGGAGAAATGAAACTCAAGGGTTAACAGTATAAGCACTGCCAGCCAACGAGCCTTCGCTTAAGTAGCCAGCCTCGCGTTCTAATCTTTTACGAGGAATACATGCAACTTAAGCATAAGCCGCTGATGGCGGTAATTTTGATGACGCTGATATTACCGACAGTGAATGCCGAAGAAGACAAGGATGCGCAGGCCTCATCCGGCGCGGCCGATGCCACCCTGCCCGAAATCGTCGTGCAGGCCGACCGGGACGACTTCGAGGCGCGCCAGACCGCACCGGCCACGCGTCTGGTCTATGGCCGGGAGGAGCTGGACCGCATGAACGAACTGACCGTGGGTGATTACCTGCGGCGCCTGCCGAGCGTCACCTTCACCGGCCCCCCCGGCACTCCCAAGGACGTGCGCCTGCGCGGCATGGACAAGGGTTACACCCAGATACTCATTGACGGCGAGCCGGTGCCGGGCGGCGGCAAGGAGCGCCAGATCCAGGTGGACCGCCTGCCGCTCGACATAGTGGAGCGCATCGAGATCATCCGCGCCCCGACCGCGGACCTGCCCAACGAGGGGTTGGCCGGCACCATCAACATCGTGCTGCGCGACGCGCCCACTACGCGTGTCACCGGTGGGCGTTTGGTCACCGGCCGGGTGTTCGGCGAAAAGACCCACAAGGACACCTGGAATGTTTCCGGCCAGTACGGCGATGCGACCGGCGATGTGCGGTGGCTTTTCAACGCCTCGGTGGGACAACGCGGCGAACTGAAGACCAAATCGAAGAGCGAGGAAGGTTTTGTCGCGGCCACCGGCGTGCGCAACAGCTGGAAGGACGAATTCGAGGACGAGCGCACCACTTCCGACGGCCTGGATTTCTCGCCGCGCGTGAACGTGAAACTCGACGGCGGTGACGAACTGGTGCTGACGTCTTTCTTTTCGCGCACCGATGAAACCAAGACCAGGCACGTGGACAAGTTCAAGTACAACACGCCGGCCACCGGCGCGGACTACGTGGGCGACGGGACCCGGGACGAAACCGAGGACAAGCTGCGCGAGATCGCGCGCCTGCGCGCGGAATGGAAACACAAGCTGGCCGGCAATGGTTCCCTGTCCGTTTATGCCGCCGTGCAACGCGGTGGCGAGGAGAAAGACAAAACCACGCTCGAATACAACGCCGCCGGCGCGCTGACCAAGACCGCCGTGGAGGATGCCGAGCAGGACGAGGGTGAATGGTTCACCGGACTTAAGTGGAGCCGGACGCTCGGCCGCCACCAGCTCGGCACCGGTCTGGAGTACGCCGACAAGTCGCGCGAGGACGTCAAGGTCACCACCGAAAACGGCGTCCCCAAGACATCCGGTCGGGGCGACAACTTCGACATCCGGGAGCAACGCTGGACCGCCTTCCTCCAGGACGAGATCGGGCTCGGCGCCGCGCACGTCCTCACCCCCGGTCTGCGCGCGCAGCGGATTGCCCGCGAGGCCGAGGCCGGCGGCCAGAGCTTCCCCGGGAGCTTCAACGCGGTTTCGCCGTCGCTGCATTATCTATGGCGCGTAAACGGCCGCAACAACCTGCGCGCCAGCGTCACCGAGACCTTCAAGCCGCCCAAGTTCGACGACCTGTCGCCGCTGACCGAGACCAAGACCGGCACGCTGACCGACCCGGACAAGTCCGGCAACCCCGACCTGAAACCGGAAACGGCCACGGGCTGGGAGCTGGGCTGGGAGCATTTTCTGCCGCGCCACGGCGGCGTGTTCGGCGCCAACCTGTTTTACCGCGACATCCATGACAAGGTGGAAAGCCGCACCGCGCTGGGGGACACACGCTACGTCAGCCGCCCGCAGAACGTGGGCGACGCCGGGGTCTGGGGCGTGGAGCTGGACGCGCGGCCGCGCATGGATATCTGGGGGATGCCGGAACTGATGTTGCGCTTCAATTACACCCGGCTTTATTCCGAACTCGTGGACAGCGTGACCGGCATCGAGACGCGCATCAAGGACCAGCCGCCGTACGTCTACAACGTCGGCTTCGACTGGCAGCTGCCGCGCTGGGACGCGGCCTGGGGCGTGAACTACAACTACACGCCGCGCTTCGTGAAGAACCCCGCCGAGCCGCTCAAGCTGGACGTCGAGCCCGAGCAGAAATTGCTGGACCTCTACGTCATGAAACGCTTGAGCAAAACCGCGGCGCTGCGGCTGACGGCCGCGAACCTGCTCGACATGAAAAAAGACAAGGACAAGTCCGAGTTCAACGCGTCCGGCCAGCTCACCAAGAAGACCCTGGAAGTCGAGCGCGGCGGTCCGGCCGTGTTCGTGGCGCTGGAAGGCAAATGGTAATTCAACAATCGAGGAGAACATCCATGCGACTCAATCTGAAAGCCCGTGACTGGCACGTCTGGGTATCGGTCATTCTGATCGTTCCCATATTGCTGGTGGCGCTGACCGCCGTCTTTCTGGCCCACGAGCACGAACTCGGTCTCAAAAACGTGGATATCACCCGCGCCGTGGCGTGGCTGCCGGGTTACCGCGAAGCGCCGGCCGACGAGCGCCGGACCGTGCGTACCAGCCTGGCGCTTGCGGACGGCACACAGTGGATCGGCACCAAGGCCGGGCTGTACCAGATGCGGCAGGGACGTGCCGACGCGGTCCGGGAAATCGGCCATACCGAGATACGCGACATCGTGGCGGCGCCGTTCGGGCTGGTGGCGGCGGCCAAAAACGGCGTCTGGGTGCAGGGACGTAACGGCTGGACCAAGACCGTCGCGGGCGATGCCTGGAGCGCCAATCGCCAACCGGACGGCAGCGTGGTCGTTGCGCTCAAGGACGAAGGCCTGATGACGAGCCGTGACGGCGTCAACTGGCAAGCCGCGCCGGCGGCGCAGCAGGCACTGGCCGTCGTGCCGGCCGATAAAACAATGGCGAAGCGCGTCAGCTTCGCCAATCTCGTCATGGACGTGCACACCGGCAAGGCCTTCCTCGGCAAGCAAGCCGAGTGGATCTGGATCGATCTGGTCGGCGGCGTCATGGTCTTCCTCGGCATCACCGGCATGCTGCTTTGGTGGCGCTCTCAGCGGCGTCACACGGCCCTGCTCGAGGAGGAAAATCGCGCGTTGCGGGCCTCACTGCCGAAGCAGCCAGAGGCGGGATGACGCATACCATCTGGGCGCTGGTTATCGTCGCCGCCGGCCTGACTTCGTGGACGGCGGCCGTGTTCGCCGGCGGGCTGGCATGGCGGCTGCGCGCGAGCCTGCGCGTCCACTTTGCCCGCCAGGCACGATGGCCGTTGCGGTTGCGGGTCGTCGAGCGCGAGGATTTCGGTCCCGACCTGTTCCGCCTCGTGCTGGCGCGCGATGGCTGGTGGCGTCGGCTGCCGGCGTTCGCCGCGGGTCAGTATTTGACCGTCATGCTCCCCGACGGCGCCGCGCGCCGTTGCTACTCGCTCGCGAGCTGGCAGCGCCGTCCACGCCGTTATGAGCTCGCCATCCGGCGCGAGGCCGGGGGTTTGGTGTCGCAATGGCTGTATGCGAACGCGCAGCCCGGTTGTCGCATCGCCGTCGAGCCGCCGCGCGGAACGTTCGTGCTGAAACCGGAAGATGTCCGTGACCGGGAGGTCAGTTTGATCGCGGGCGGCATCGGCATCACGCCGTTACGCGCGATGGTGCACCGGCTTGTCACGGTCCGGCGCATGGATCAACGGCAACGCCTGACTCTCTTTTATTGCGTGAGGCATGAACAGGAACTCATGTATCGCGCCGAGTTCGAGCAACTGGCCGGACAAGTGCCATGGTTTCGTTTTGTGCCGCTCATCTCGCGACCCGCGACGGACTGGTTGGGACGGCGTGGCCGGATCGACGCCAGCGTGATCAGTGCCGGGATTCCCCGACCCGAGGCCGCCGCGTTTTTTCTGTGCGCTTCGAACAAGATGCTCGAACACGCGATCTCGGTGTTGCGTGGTCTGGGCGCACCGGATTCGCACATTCACCACGAACGATTCTCCGCCGATACCGAAAATACGGATACGCGCAGTTATCAGATCGTCATCAATGGCACCGCGGCGCCCGCGTTCCAGGCGCAGTCGTCGTTGTTATGTTTCTTCGAGCAGCACAAGCTGCCGATCGCCGCCGATTGCCGTGCCGGGGCCTGCGGCCTGTGTCGCCTGAGGCTTGTCGAAGGTGAGGTGGCATGGACCATACCGCCGGAGACCGATCCCGGTCCGGGACAGATTCTTGCCTGCTGCACCGTGCCGCGCGGCGATCTGCGATTACAGCTGGGTGGCGCAACCGGGGTTCCGGAAACACGCGCCAGGACCACCGGCGATGCCAATGGTCGGGTTGCGCCGGTACAAGATGTGCAATGGCACCATACTGAAAACAGGAGCGACAAGTCATGAATGAAAGTGAAAAGTCCAAGGCCATCGAGGCATTGAACAAGATTCTCGAGCTCGAAATGGCGGGCGCGGTGCGCTATTCGCACTACTCCCTGATGGTTTACGGCTATAACCGCATCCCCATCGTCGACTGGTTGCGCGCGCAGGCTCAGGAGTCCCTGGGCCACGCGCAGCGCGCGGGCGAGCTCGTTACCGCGCTCGGCGGCCATCCTTCGCTCGCCATCGGTCCGCTGCTCGAGACGCACAAGCATGATGTCGGCGACATCCTGCGTGAATCGCTGACGCACGAGCGCGAGGGTCTGGAGGCGTATCGCCGCTTGCTCGGCATCGCCGCCGGCAAATCGGTGCTGCTCGAGGAATACACGCGTGAATTGATCGCCAAGGAAGAGATGCACGTCGCCGAGGTGGACAAGATGCTGCGCCGGCCCGGCGAGATCGGCGTGTTCGCCGGGTGAGAGGCCGTGACGGTGCTATTGGCCGGGAGAGATGAGCTAGTATAGATAACAAACAACCGTGGTGGCCCCAAGATGACCGCAAGCACCGATACCCTGCGCGTATCGCCCGCACGCGAAACCGGCATATCAACCTGGCTCGACGTCAACGTGCGATTGTGGCAAATGGCGAGTTTCGCCATCGCCTGCATGGTGGCGGCGCCGATATTGATCGTGATGCTGTCCTGGTTTTCACCGGCGGGGGACATATGGCGGCATCTGGTACAGACGGTTCTCGGCGAACTGCTGCGAAACACGGTGGTACTGATGATCGGCGTCGGGTTCGGCGTTTTTGTGCTGGGCGCGGGGCTGGCCTGGCTGATCGCGATGTGCGAATTTCCGGGGCGACGATTCTTTGAATGGGCGCTGATGTTGCCGCTGGCCATGCCCGCCTACGTGCTTGCCTTCGTGGCGGTGGCGATGCTTGATTTCAGCGGTCCGCTGCAAACCGCCCTGCGCGCGCTATTTGGCGGTGAAATATGGTTGCCTCCGATTCGATCGGCCGGCGGCATTGTCGCCGTAATGATCCTGGCCTTTTACCCGTATGTTTATATGCTGGCACGCGCCGCGTTTCTGGCGCAGGGGCGTCGCATGCTGGAAACCGGGCGCGTATTCGGCCTCACGCCGTGGGTGGCGTTTCTGCGCGTGGCGTTGCCGATGGCGCGCCCGGCCCTCGCGGCCGGAGTGGCGCTGGCACTGATGGAAGCCTTGGCGGATTTCGGTGCCGTCTCGGTCTTCAACTATGACACGTTCACCACGGCGATTTACAAGTCCTGGCAGGGTTTGTTCTCGCTGCCGGCGGCCGCCCAACTGGCTTCGTTGCTGCTGTTATTTGTCGCCCTGGGTTTGTTCGGGGAACGGCAATTACGCGGCCGCGCCCGCTATCACGTGACCGGCAAACCCGGACATGACGAGCGTTACCGGCTCGTGGGCGGACGCGCGCTGGCCGCAAGCCTGATTTGTATCCTGGTCTTGTCGCTGGCATTCCTGATCCCGCTGGGCCAACTGCTGATATGGGTGTGGAGTTCTGCTGCCGAGGATTTTGACTCCCGTTATCTCAATTTTTTCATCAATACCGTGTTGCTCGGCGCGGCCGCCGCCCTGGTGACCACGTTTTGTGCCTTACTGCTGGCTTACACGTATCGCCTCAAACCCGATCGCCTGGTTCGCGGCGCCGTCCGCTTCGCCACACTGGGATACGCGCTTCCCGGTTCCGTGCTGGCCGTCGGCATCATGGTTTCCTTCGTCTGGTTTGATCAGTGGATAATTGAAGCGCTCCGGTCGGGTTTGGATATGAGTATAGGGCCGGTGCTTACTGGAACCTTGGTGGCGTTGTTGCTGGCCTATGGTGTGCGTTTCATGGCGGTCGCCCATGGGCCGATTGACAGCAGTTTCGAGCGCATCCGACCCACGTTGTGGCAGGCGGCGCGTAGTCTCGGCGCGAGCAATTGGGAGATACTCTGGAGAGTGTCGTTACCGTTGTTGCGTACCGGATTGCTGTCCGCAGGACTCCTCGTATTTGTCGAAGTGATGAAAGAGATGCCCGCCACCCTCCTGCTGCGTCCTTTCGGGTGGGACACCCTGGCGATCCGTGTGTTCGAGATGACTTCCGAGGGGCAATGGGATCGCGCGGCTTTGCCGGCCGTGACGCTCATTCTGACCGGCCTGATTCCGGTTGTCTTGCTCGTGCGCCGGTCTCCGACCAAGACCTGAATCTGATTCTTGGATATTCCGGCGCGGTGATTCTGGCCGGCTGTTCGATCGGATGACGGGGATCAACGATCCGTCTTGGCGCATACCGGACACTGCGTTATAGTGCCGCAATCGACGCACAATTCTGTGGGAGAGACCACGCGGCTGGCGCGTGGCGCCGAAGGCGCAACCCGCCCGGAATCGCTCAGGCAAAAGGACTGCAGGATTTAACCAGTGTCTGCCGACGCAGCATTGGGTCGTCTCTGGAGAGAGGCGGGCCGCACGGCTCACCCACCGAAGGGGCTCAAGCTCTCAGGTTACCGGACAGAGGGGCGATGGTTATTCAGCCATCGCCCTTTTGTTTTTTTGATCAACCCGGTCGTCTTCGCTAGGATAAATTTTCACATGGGTAACCGCACACCGTTATACAGCGACCATATCAAACTGGGTGCGAAGATCGTGGACTTCGGCGGCTGGGACATGCCATTGCACTACGGATCCCAGATCGGGGAACACCACAAGGTAAGAAACGATTGCGGTATGTTCGACGTCTCGCATATGAACGTGGTGGATGTAAAGGGCGCCGGCGTGCGTGATTTTTTCCGGCTGCTGCTGGCGAACAACGTGGACAAGCTGAAGACCAAGGGCAAGGCGCTTTACAGCTGCATGTTGAACGGCAAAGGCGGCGTGATCGACGATTTGATCGTCTACTATCTGGATGACGCGTGGTACCGCGTGGTGATGAATGCGGCCACGCGCGAAAAGGACATGGCCTGGGTCAGCGCCGCGGCGAAGAAATTCGGGGGTGTTACCGTAACCATGCGTGACGATCTGGCGATGATCGCGATTCAGGGCCCGCAAGCGAAGGAAAAGGTGTATCAAGCCCTGGGCGAGACGCTGCGTGATTCGGCCGGTACGCTCAAGCCGTTTCATTCCGTGACCGTGCGCGACCGCTTCATCGCCACCACCGGTTATACCGGTGAAGACGGATTCGAGATTATCCTTCCGGCCAACTCCGCCCCGCGTACCTGGCAACAATTGCACTCAGTCGGCGTGCCACCGGTCGGATTGGGGGCGCGCGACACACTGCGGCTAGAGGCCGGCATGAATCTCTACGGTTCCGACATGGATCAAACGACCACCCCCCTTGAATCGGGTCTGGCGTGGACCGTGGCGTTCGAGCCCTCGGACCGTAATTTCATCGGTCGCGAAGTGCTCGACCGGCAGAAAGCGCGGGGGGTTCCACGCCAGCTCGTCGGACTCGTGCTCGAAGGCAAGGGGGTGTTGCGCAATCACCAGAAAGTGACCTGCGATGGCGCGGGCGAAGGCGAAATCACGAGCGGCAGTTTTTCGCCGACGCTGAATCAGGCGATCGCGCTGGCGCGAGTGCCGGCGGCGGTCAAGACCGGAGACCGCGGCACGGTGGAGCTGCGCGGCAAACCCGCGATTGTGCGGGTGGTCAAGTATCCCTTTGTTCGCAACGGCAAGGCTTGTCTTTGATTGGGGGCGTCAACCATGAGCAATATTCCAAAAGAGCTTAAATACAGCAAGTCACACGAGTGGCTGAAACTGAACAGCGACGGCACCGTCACCGTCGGGATTACGCATCACGCCCAGGACCTCATGGGCGATATGGTTTATGTGGAACTGCCGTCGGCGGGGACCACGGTTACTGCCGGCAAGGAATGCGGCGTGGTGGAGTCGGTGAAGGCGGCCTCCGACGTGTACGCGCCGGTCAGCGGCGAGATCGTCGAAGCGAACGGCACGCTGGCCGATGCACCGGAGACCGTGAACAAGGATTGTTATGGGGCAGGCTGGATGTTTCGCTTGAAACCCGCGAGCAACAGCGAGCTCGATGGGCTGCTCGACGCCAAGGCCTACGAAGCGCTGGTGGCGTCTGAAAAGCACTGAAAGAAATAGACAGGTTTAACAGGATTTACAGGATTAATTTATAAAGTTTTTTAAGTTTTAATCTTGTTAATCCTAGCCGCCGGATCCCGAGGCGCAGCTCTTTCGGAGACGGCGGCAGAAGCGCCCATGGAAACATCGCTCATTGCGGCTACAGCGCCCATTGCCGAAAGAGCGTTCGCCTCGAGCACTGGGCGCTATTTTAATCCTGTCAATCCTGTGAATTGAATTTTTAGGAAATACGAGATGCCGTTCATACCGCATACCGACGCCGATGTGCAGGCGATGCTGCAAAGCATCGGCGTCGGCTCGATTGATGAGTTGTTCGACGAAATTCCCGAGGAACTGCGTGCGGGGAAATTGACGCGGGTACCGGCCGGACTGAGCGAAATGGAAGTGATGCGGCTGATGCAGGCGCGTGCGAATCAGGATGGCGCCTACCTCAATTTCATCGGTGCCGGCGTGTATGAGCATCACATTCCGGCCGCGGTGTGGGAGATCGTCACGCGCGGCGAGTTTTATTCCGCCTACACGCCCTACCAGGCCGAGGCGAGTCAGGGAACACTGCAGCTGCTGTACGAATACCAGACCATGATGGCCTCGCTCACCGGGATGGACGTGTCGAACGCCTCGCTCTACGACGGCGCGTCGGCGTTGGCCGAGGCGGTGCTGATGACGGTGCGCGCGCACAAAAAGGCGCGCCGGATCCTGTTGCCGTCCACGGTACATCCGGTCTATCGACGAGTGGTGCATGCCATCGTCGCGAACCAGAACATTGACCTCGTGGAAATTCCGCATTGCACGGAAGGCGGGCACACGATTCCGAGATCGCTCGATACATATAAAGACGGCGAATTTGCCGCGCTCGTGGTCCCGCAGCCCAATTTTTTCGGCGTACTCGAAGAAGCGGACGCGCTGACCGATTGGGCGCATGCCCATAATATGTTCGTCATTGGCTTGGTAAACCCCATGTCACTCGCGCTTCTGGCGCCGCCGGGTGAATGGGGCGAGAAAGGCGCCGACATTGCGGTCGGCGAAGGACAGCCGCTGGGTGCGCCGATGTCATCCGGCGGTCCTTACTACGGTTTCATGTGTTGCCGGCAACCGCTGGTGCGGCAAATGCCCGGGCGCATCATCGGGCGCACCGTGGACCAAGACGGCAAACCGGGGTTTACGCTAACCCTCCAGGCGCGGGAACAGCATATCCGCCGTTCCAAGGCGACCTCGAATATCTGCACCAACCAGGGGTTGGTGGTGGCGGCAAGCACCGTCTATATGGCGCTGTTGGGTCCGGAGGGACTGGAACGTGTCGCTCGGGCCTGCCATGCCAATACCCTGGCGCTGATGAACCGGCTCACGGCGATCAAGGGCATTGCGCGCGCATTCAACCGGCCCGTATTTCACGAATTCGTGCTGCGGTTCGAGTCCCCGGTTAAGGAGACGCTGCGCGCACTTGAGGATCAAGGTATTCTTGGCGGTTATGATCTGACCGGTTTCTATCCGCAACTCGGTCAGTCACTGTTGGTCTGTGCGACCGAAACCCGCACGCAAGAAGATATCGAGCGGTATGCGAGCCATCTGGACACTTTGATGAATCGTCACCCGGCGGCGCGCGCATAGACAGACAATGTCATTGAAAACAGTTAATTCAAGGAGACGTTAACATGGCTCAGGTCAAGCTGAAAGGAAATCCGGTCAACACCAGCGGTGACCTCCCGAAGGTGGGAGCGACGGCGCCGGATTTTCATCTTACCGATGCGGATTTAAAAGACGTGTCACTTTCCAGTTTCAAGGGAAAGAAGAAGCTGTTGAATATCGTACCGAGTCTCGACACACCGACGTGCGCGCTGTCGACAAAGAAGTTCAATGATCACGCCAAGGACCGCGGTGATACCGTCATGCTGGTTGTATCCGCAGACCTCCCTTTTGCCCAGAAGCGCTTTTGCAGCACCGAGAACACTGCTTCGGTAAAGACGCTATCCATGATGCGTGACCGGAACTTCGCCAAGGACTACGGTGTGCTGATCCAGGACGGACCGCTCAAGGGCATCACCGCACGGGCGATCGTGGTGATCGACGAGAACGACAAGGTGGTGTACACCGAGCTGGTGCCGGAAATAGCCCAGGAGCCGAATTATGCCAACGCACTGGCCGCATTGAAGTAGGGTATCGACATGGCGAATATCACGCATCGCGGCAATCCGGTACGCACCAACGGAGATCTCCCGGCTGTAGGCAGTCGTGCTCCCGACTTCAGGCTCACGGACGCCGATCTGAAAGACTTGTCGCTTGCCGACTTCCGTGGCAAGAAAAAGCTGCTGAATATTTTCCCCAGCATCGATACGCCGACTTGCGCGCTGTCTACCCGGAAGTTCAACGAACACGCCAAGCAACACGCCGATGCCGTGATCATCATGGTGTCGGCCGACCTGCCGTTCGCCCAGAAGCGCTTTTGCAGCGCCGAGAACACGATGAACGTCAAAACCCTGTCCATGATGCGCGACCGGAACTTCGCCAAGGATTATGGCGTGCTCCTGCAAGACGGCCTGTACCAGGGCATCACCGCACGGGCGATCGTGGTGATCGACGAGAACGACAAGGTGGTGTACACCGAGCTGGTGCCGGAAATAAGGCAGGAACCGGATTATGACGCGGCGCTGGCCGCGCTTAAGTGACGAGCGTTTTTCGCTCGTCATCCCGGCGCAGGCCGGGATCCAGGGTTTGAATGGCATCGCGCGTTTTGTGCGCGATTCCAAGAGTTTTGTAGCCCGGATGAAGCGTAGCGAAATCCGGGAGAGCGTTGTTGTTGTCGAGCGGGCTTCGCCCGCGAATTACTTGTGGGTGGCTGACCCACGGCAGGTGACTTTTCCTTGTTCGCGCAAAGAAA
>NZ_JBBDYL010000046.1:0-2893 GCF_040901545.1 Sulfuricaulis sp.
CCTCGACCGCAAGGTCGACGGAATCGATCACAAGCTGGCCGGGCTGGTGCGCGAGGTCCCCCGCGTCGTCCGCGAAACGATCCGCGAAGTGCTGCGCGAACGCGACCGGAAGAGATAGCCTGGCAAGGCTGCCATCCCAACTCGTCATCCTGCGGCGAGCGCGACTTGTCCGCCGAAGCCCGGAGGGCGAAGGCGGAAGCGCGAGCGCAGCGCAATCCGGGTTCTCATCCAAGACGCACCCACCGCGGATTCCGCCTCGCTCCATCCGGGTTACATACTGGTTCGCGGTTTCGCGAACGAGATTGTTTCGGCAGAGGTTTTAGATTGCTCCGCCATCTCGATGGGGACCGACGGAAGTAGCGGAGTAGGCTCACCGCGCGCTTGTCGGCAGGTAGTCGTTGTTCAGAAACCGGACTTCTCAAAACATAGTCGCGACTTTGTCCACGAGGAACCACACCAGCGGCTCGTTTGCCACTAAGACGCCGGCAAACAACATAGTTACGAAAAATACGATCACGAACATCCACATCACGGACTTATAGAAAATTTCTATTTTTCCATCGGAATGAAGTTTCTGATCTTTACGATATCGCGGTTCAGCGACCGTCAGCCAGGCCAATGCTCGTGTAACCCACCGCTTCAACTCAACGGGACTAGCGGCGCCGATGCTTTCGCTAAGAGACAACTCCGGTATCTCGGCGCTGAATTTGCTCTCAATCTTGATGGCGTGGTTCACAGCACCGATCAGGAGTCGGTGGTACCAATATCGATCAACAAAATAGAAAAGGAGCGTGCCCACTACCCCCAATAGCGGAATGAATGTCGCGTACAGGATTTTGACCTGTCCGTGCGTTACGGCGAGTCCTTTGTCCATCAAGAATCCCTGCGCGGCAGAGATCGCCAGTATCATCGTAATAAAGAGACCGCGAACGCGCATCTCGATGTCGTTGAAGTGCTTCTGCACATCAACGACCGTTTTCCATATTTCAATGATTGACTTGCGTTCCTCAGCGTCCATTGCCGTTCCCGAAATCAATAAACTCAAGCAGTTGGCCAAAGCTCTGGTCGAGTATGATACCCGGCCTCACTTCTCGCTCCGTGATACGCCGCTCACGCTCAACCTCAGCGTCAGTCCAGTGTGTCACTTCTTTTAGAAGTGTGTACGCCTCCGTGTGTTGGGCGCGGCCATACCGCGCGAACACGTCTGTCACATCAGCGTCGCGAGCCATCGCCACATCTTTGTGGAGGCTATCCCCCACGTAGACGCAATCTGACGGGGTTTTTTTCAAGTGGGCGACTATGTCGGCCAACACAGCAGGGTCTGGTTTCAGTGACCCCGCCGGCGTGTGCCGTTGTTGTGTGAATCTGAACTCATAGTGCGAACGTGGGTACAGGCGAATTGTCTCCACCGGAATGTTTGTCGGTATTTCATGGTCGCTTGGGGAAAACACAAAATCAAATACCCCATCAAGACCTAATCGCCGCACCCGATAGTTCGAGTAGAAGGCCATAGATTCGGTGTACCCCACGATCAGCGAGCCACCACCCTTCGCCTTAAGCAGCGTCTCTGCGACGGTCGGATAGAGAGAAAGTGTCTCGCGGCGTTTCCTTTGATACGCCTCGATCGCGGGCCGAAAGACCTCGAGAGGTGGACGTCCTCCCAGAAATTCTTGAAGTTGTGGCAATTCCTCAATCAGGAACGAGTATTCCGACGTTCCATGACGCTGATGAATCTGCCGAATCCCAGGCTTCAGGGCGGCGATCGGAATTCTGCTGATTCCGGAGATCTCATCTAGCATTGCCGTGAAGCACACATACCAAAGGGTCACCCAGTCAAAGAGCGTGTTGTCCAGATCGGTGATCAAGACGCTTTTCTTCAGCTTATCCACTTGTCGATCCCACCAAATGTTCTGGTTCTGTTCTATCAGCTTGCTCGCCAATTGTCTATGGTTTGCCCCGAGGTTATCTCGAAGTTCTTAACTCCGCTGCGGTTGCCTTGAAGAGGTCCCGGGAGGCCTCCGCCGGCAAAGGTCGCCGACCCCAGCAATTGGTACCGACGGCTTCGCGTGGTAATCTCGATCCATGAACAAGGCCCTGAACGAAATTGTCCGCCGCGCCGACCATTGGCCTGACGCCGCCCAGGCGGAGTTGGCCGAGCTTGCCAAAGAGATCGAGGCGGAGTTGCACGCGGGGAACTATCACGCCACCGCCGAAGAGTTGGCGGGCATTGACCGCGGTTTGCGCGACTCGGCCGAGGGCCGCTTTGCGACTGAATCGGAGATCGAGGCGACCTTCGCCAAATACCGCCGCCCATGAGGGTTGTCTGGACGGCCGCAGGGCGGGCCGACCTCGACGATATCCTTGCGTATACGGCGGAGCACTATCCTTCTGTAGTGCCGGCGCTGGAGCAACGCATCCGCGCGATCGAAGCTCGCATCGGCCGGTGGCCCCATAGTGCGCGCGAGGTTGAAGAGCGGCCCGGCATACGGGTCGTTCCGCTCGTCCGCTATCCCTATCGCATCTTCTACCAAGTCGTATCCGAGGGGGTCGAAGTCTTGCACATCCACCACGCCGCAAAGGAGCATTGATAGGCGGCCGTCTCCTGTGCCCCCGCCGATCTCATTTGACCCTCATCAACATCCCGCCCGCGCCCCCGGTCCATCCTCCGCCGCCAAACCGCAAGCGCCGCCGGGAACCCCGACAATGTTGAACGCCCGCGACCTGATGAACCGCGATGTGGCGACCGTCCACCCGGATACGCCGCTCCGCGAGGTGGCGCGCACGCTGCTCACCCACGGCATCAGCGCGGTGCCCGTGGTCGAGGCGGACGGCACGCTCATCGGCATGGTCAGCGAGGGCGATCTCGTCGGCCGCAAGAAGACCGAGCGCGAGA
>NZ_JBBDYL010000047.1:0-2710 GCF_040901545.1 Sulfuricaulis sp.
AGGGAATACGCACGGGGGGAAGGGGAGTCAATGTGGGGGCGTACGGGATTATCCGCTAGACTCCAGGGCACAATGAGCCTCTCAAGGCCGAAGGCTTCGAGCGATAGGCGAAGGCGGGGGCAAGACAAATGCGGGCGTTTATGAGCTACCAGACGGCAGACAAGGAGGTCGCCGCCCGCGTCGCTGCAGTCTTACAGGAATTCGAGTGCAGCGCGTTCATGGCGCACGAACACATTGAGGTCTCGGGCGAGTGGCGCACTGAGATCCTCAAGGAAATTGAGGCGGCGGACCTGTTCGTAGCGATTCTTAGCGCCAACTATTACAACTCCATCTGGTGCAAGCAAGAATCCGGGATCGCGGCATACCGCAAGATGACGATTATCCCGCTGTCGACCGACGGCGCCATCCCGCAAGGCTTCATCGCTCACATCCAGTCGACCAAGATCGATCCGGCAGTGCCGTCCCACGAGGACCTTCTTCCGGGCGTGGCAAAACACGACGTGTCCTTCGTCATTGACTGGCTGGTGGCTAAGATCGGGAACTCCCGCAGTTTTCGGGGGGCGGAGGCCAACTTCGAGCTTATCCTTCCGTACATCGGCAAGGCCAGCCGCAAACAGGTGGTCCAACTGCTCGCCGTCTCAACCGACAACGGGCAAATTTGTCATGCCAATCTTTGCGCGACCAAATATCTTCCGCCGCTGGTGAAAACCCACGGGAAGTTCATGGACAAGGATGCATTGAGAAGGCTGGAGGAAGTGCTCGCCCGATATAACAAGGCACCCTGATTGGTTGAGCCGCCCCCGCTGACAATTACGGTCGGGTGGGTTGCGTTTTCTTCGGAAGAGACGCGCGCGATTTGAAGGCTGAGCCCTCGTAGGAGCCAGATAGACTGGAATCTGGTCTCGCTCAAAGAGATTTGGCAGGTGCGTGAATGTTTGAGATCGAGCGCGGCAAGCCGCTCCACTGTGTTGAGATGGTCACTGGCAAAAGCCTCACTGGAACGCTGCTGATCTCTGTCGAGGAAATCAGCGCACGAATTTACAGCTACACCGAGTTTTTTTTCATCGAGGACAACGACCAACCCGTCATTCTGCTAACTGAGACCAACCACATCGTCTCGCTGCACTCAAACATCACAACGGTACCGGGAAGGACATCGCGCACGATCGAACCGAAGCGCACGATACATCGGCAAGACTTCGTCTCCAACCTTGCCATCGTCGGCCATGATCCGTGGATGTCCCATGACAAGGTGAAGCGGGTTACCTTCGTTGTTGAGCACACCAAGCAGTTGATGCGTCATAAACGTAAGGTGAAAGCAATCGGTCGCGGCCGATATCCCAAGGAAGGTGATCTTACGATCTTTACGGATGATGCCCAGGGCATGACCCTCAGGGCTGGATACACGGCGACCTATGGGTCAGAGTTCGATTCGCCCAAAGAACTCTGGCCCGGTTTCGAGATCGAGTTTGACGCACCTCAGAGTACCACGGACTACATCGTCCATGTCTCGGACTATGTTGACTTCTTGTCCTTCTGCTTGGGTGTCAAGCTAAAGCCCACGGCTATTCGCGTTGATCGGATTTCGTTCGATCAAATGAAGGCCGCGGTCAAGAGCCAGAGCTACCTTGGCGACCATGGAGTGCACTACGTTTGGCCGGAGACAGAGATCGACAAACGGGATCTCTGGGTTGGTGGCTCTCCCGTGCGGTCTTGGGACGATGAAGAACTGAGCTCGTTTCGGGCCTGCCTTGTCGCTTGGATGAATCGAGCTGCCGAGTGGAGAAGGTCTTATGCGCTGATGATGGTGAGCTTTGGTGCGAAGAACGTGATCTCAGCCGAGCGGCTCATCAATGCCTGCCGCTGGTTGGAAGAGGTCCCCATAGCCCAATCTCAGAACGCGCTCTCTAGTGAGGAAGTTGAGGCGATCTCCACTGCCGCAACGCAGAAGGCGCACGAGCTTGGTCATCATCAGATCATCCGTGAGCGGATCGCCGGGGCCGTCAAGCGGGTTAGGGCGGAGTCCGCCGAAGAGCGTTTCACGCGTCTTGTAGCCATGCTTGAGGAGAAGTTCGGAAAGGGCATCTTGCGCGGAAGTGTGGTCGCCCACCTCAAGCGTGCGATTCAATTTCGCAGCAGAGTCGCACACGGACACTTCAACCCAGAAAGTGATGTCGAATTCCGGGCCTTCGCCAAGTCTACCAAGGCCATGGAGGCGTTTTGCTATTTGCTAACGGCACTCGACTTGCCGATCTCCAAGATGGGCTTGGAGCGGATTCGGTCCAATCCACTCGTCAGGGACTACAAACATGCCTACGACTAGTTCGTAGCCCGGATGGAGCGTAGCGCAATCCGGGTCTCCGTCTGCGGGCACCGCCCCGGATTTCGCTTCGTTCCATCCGGGCTACAGCTGATGTCGATCCCGCCCCCGCCCGTTCGTCGTATCCCTGACACCGCCCTTTCACGGCGGGAACCAAACCACAGGGACCAACCCCCATGCGCAAGCTCACCGCGGGCCTTTTCCATTCCGTCGATGGCGTCGTCGAGTCGCCCGATCAGTGGCAGTTCGATGCCTTCGACGGCGAGCTCGGCGCTTCGCTCGGCAAGGTGATCGCCGAGACCGACACGGTCGTCATGGGCCGCGTCGGCTATGCGGAGTGGGCCGGCTACTGGCCGAACGCCGGCGCCGACATGGATTTCGCGCGCTTCA
>NZ_JBBDYL010000048.1:0-2616 GCF_040901545.1 Sulfuricaulis sp.
TATATTTTCTTTCACGCCCACTCTTCGCACCGCCTCATCATCAAGCATTTAATTCATAAATAGGGGAAAAGGGAACGCTTCCCTTATTTCTCTGATATTTCTCTGACGGAGGGGCCGGCAACTTGCGCCCAATTCATTTTGTTTACCTGAATTGCTGTCAGTACTTCCGAAACTGTCCGACCACCGAACAGTGGCCACCTTCTCCCTGAGGGAGAGGGTAAACGGATGTGCTCGCCTTTCGGACGGATGACGGGATGGAACAATCAGGGACAGACCACGGTTTCTTGAGGTGATGGGTTGAAAAAAGACGGCCGATACGATGTCGCGAGTAAATGAATGGGGACGAGGGGTCAAAGATTAAGCAGTCTGAATCGGGGCTGAGAAATTCAAATTAATCGTGCCAGGCTTGCATCTCCTTTCCCGATACCCCTCGCACCACCGTCGTCCCGTCGCAGCTTCGCATCAGAGTAATTTCAGGCCTGTAAAGATTCACGCTTTTCCACCGTCGCCAGGGTTCCTTTCATTTTATACCTTTTCGGGTATAATTAACGCGTGGCCGGACAACAAGAAAAGCCGCTGGTGTGGTTGGGGAGCAGCAAGCGGGACCTGATGGCGCTGCCGGTTCCCATTCGGAAGTTTTTCGGCCATGCCTTGGACTTCGCGCAGCGCGGCGACAAGCACGATGCGGCCAAAGTTCTTAAGGGCTTTGGCGGCGCGGGAGTTTTGGGAGATCGTCGAGGATGGCCGCGGTGGCACGTACCGGGCCGTTTACACGATCAAATTCAAGGAAGCGGTATTCGTGTTGCATGTATTTCAGAAAAAGAGCAAGCACGGTATTGCAACACCCAAAATGGACACCGACATTATCCGCGAACGCCTGAAGCTCGCGGAGCAACTGGTAAAGGAGATGCACAATGCGTAAGCGAATCGTTAAAGGTCTTGAATTCGAGATGAGTTCCGGGAATGTTTTCGCCGATCTCGGTCTGCGAAACGCGGAAAAACTGAAAATCAAATCCGGTCTGGTTATTCAGATCGTGAAGGCCGTGCGTCGCCTTGGCCTGTCGCAAGCTGAAGCGGGCCGGCGCATCGGGCTGCCGCAGCCCAAGGTGTCGGGTCTGGTTCGCGGCGACTTCGCGAGCGTCTCCGAACGCAAGCTCATGGACTGCCTTAACCGGCTTGGCTACGACATCGAAATAAAGGTGAAGCCTGCCGCCAAGCGCATCGGGCAGGTGAAGCTGGCGGCATAGGTGGTTCTCGATTTCAGCTTAATTGCCGGGAAAAGGGGACGCTTCCCTTATTTCTCTGACGGAGGCGCCGGAAACTTGCGCCCAATTCGTTTTGTTTACCTGAATTGCTGTCAGTACTTCCGAAACTGTCCAACCACCGAACAGTGGCCACCCTCTCCCTCAGGGAGAGGGTAAACGGATGTGCTCGCCTTTCGGGCGGATGACCGGACCCGCCCGCGCGCAGCGCGTGGGAATGTACGCTTGACCGCTTCGGCGCTGAGGCCCTTCTTGAGCTCCCAGCCGTGAAGCTTGCTTGGAAGTGCGGAGTTGCGTTAGCCGACTTTCTTTAACGGTGGCACTTTCTTGTGATGCTGCATGGATTGCCAGAGATCCCAGTTTCGCTGAAGGTTCAGCCAGAACTCCGGCCCGGTCTTAAGGGCGTCACCGATGGCCAGGGCCGACTCTGCCGTTACACCACGTCGACCATTGACGATTTCATTCAAGCGGGCATAGGTCCAGCCGAGATGTTCGGAAAACTCCTTTTGTGTCACGCCAAGCGGTTCAAGGAACTCCTTGAGCAACATTTCACCGGGGTGTGTGGGCGAGCGTTTCGTGGGCAACATAGTTTATCACCTAATGGTAATCAGTAATTTCAACATCCAGCGCATCTTTATTCTCCCATCGGAAAATAATGCGCCATTGGTCGTTGATCCTAAGACTCCAGTATCCCGCCAGATCGCCTCGTAGCTTTTCCAATCGGTTGCTCGGCGGGACGCGCAGGAAATCCAGACTAGGCGCGGCGTCAATCTGATCCAAAAGCCGCGTGGCTTTGTCGTGTATCTCGCGGGGTACTCTGCGGGCTTGGCGACTGTTGATACCGTCGTAAATATCCCGGGTCGTCTTGCCCTTGATACCCCTTATCATGTTCGCAATATATCGTATATCGATATATATGTCAAGCCGGATCAGTGCGGCGGCTCACGCGCGGCGCGAGCTTGCGTTCCCGATACGATTCAGGGGTACGCCAATCGAAATGAACCCGCTGAGCACCATGGTGCGTCCCTTGCGGACAAGGATCCTGAATTCTCCGCCGCCATGTTCGTCACGGAGCACAGCCCGCAGGGTCAGGTTTTGAATTGACACATTTTGCGATCGAGTCAGCGACCGAGTTGTTAACAGTACTTCCGAAACTGCCCGACCACTACCCCAAAAATCTCTAGCTCGCCTTCCTGCCTGTGCGTGGCACGCAGACAGGTCGGGTGTATGACGGGATAGGCCTTGTTCTCCGGTTTCAACACGACCCGGCCTCGTTCGCGGTCCAGTTGCTTTAGGGTGAATTCGTTGTCCACGATGGCGACGACGATCTCTCCGACAACGAAATAGCGGGGCG
>NZ_JBBDYL010000049.1:0-17360 GCF_040901545.1 Sulfuricaulis sp.
CGCGAGGCTGATGTCGGGCTGGCGCTGTTTGGGATCGTCCTGCGGCAGCGGCCTGTACTTGATGCGCGACTTGCTCTTGGTCAACCGGATGACGCGCTCGGCCAGCTCGAGAATGGTGAATTCCTCGGGATTGCCGAGGTTCACCGGCCC
The DNA here is from genome assembly GCF_040901545.1 of Sulfuricaulis sp. Taxonomy (GTDB): domain Bacteria; phylum Pseudomonadota; class Gammaproteobacteria; order Acidiferrobacterales; family Sulfurifustaceae; genus Sulfuricaulis. The sequence continues at coordinate 151 of NZ_JBBDYL010000049.1, forward strand.
GGTGAAGCCGCGATCGCTTTCCATCAGCCTGACGAGGCCGTCTATCAGGTCGTCCACGTAGCAGAACGAGCGCGTCTGATCGCCCTTGCCATAGACCGTGATCGGCTCGCCGCGCAGCGCCTGGACGATGAAGTTGCTCACCACCCGCCCGTCGTTGGGATGCATGCGCGGGCCGTAGGTGTTGAAGATGCGCGCCACCTTGATGTCGAGCTTGTGCTGGCGGTAGTAATCGAAGAACAGCGTCTCGGCGCAGCGCTTGCCCTCGTCGTAGCAACTGCGCGGGCCGATCGGGTTGACGCGGCCCCAGTAACTTTCCGTCTGAGGATGAATTTCCGGATCGCCGTAAACCTCCGAGGTGGAGGCTTGCAATATCCGCGCCTTCACGCGCTTCGCCAGCCCCAGCATGTTGATCGTGCCATGGACCGAAGTCTTGGTCGTCTGCACCGGGTCGAACTGGTAGTGGATCGGCGACGCCGGGCACGCGAGGTTGTAGATCTGGCCCACCTCCACGTAAAGGGAAAACGTGATGTCGTGCCGCAGCAGCTCGAAATAGGGGCTGCGCATCAAGTGCACGATGTTCTGCTTGCCTCCCGTGAAAAAGTTGTCCACGCAGAGCACATCGCACCCGTCCTTGATCAGCCGCTCGCACAAGTGCGAACCCAGGAATCCGGCGCCGCCGGTGACGAGAATTTTTTTCATGGATACGCCGCTCCTCCCTTCCATGCCCGGGTAGGCCCGAACAGGCGGCATCATACCTTATCGACGAGCTGCATGATTCAAGGAAGGCACGACCATCAAGCCCGACGCAGGTATCGCTTGAAACTTGTAACTTGGTACTCAGTCCTCAGTACTCAGCACTTACTTCTTGGCTGTCCACTGCACACTGACAACTGACTGCTGATAGCTGGCGGCTCAGTCTTCAGTCCCCAGCACTGAAAACTGTCCACTGGTGACTATCCACTGGAAACTGACAGCTGGCGGCTTTTATTCTTGCTCGCGCACTTACTTCTCCACGAGCTTGGAGATGTTCAGCATCACCGTCAGAGGCTCGATCGGCGACTCGACAAATCCGTGATGCAAATAGAACCGCTTGGCGTTCTCGTCGATGGCGTGGGCGAGCAGCGCGCGAATGCCCATTTCCTGGGAAAGCCGCGCGGTGCGTAATACGGCATCCTTCAGAAGAGCGGCTCCGATGCCCTGTCCGCCCCACTCGATGTGCACGGCCAGGCGTCCCAGCACTGCGACCGGGATCGGCTCGGGCATGTTGCGCCGAATACTGCCCGGCGCCGCCTTGTGCAACACGGCGCCCGCCGCCAAGGCGTAGTAGCCGATAACCTCATCGCCTGCGCACACCACAAACGTGCGCGAAGCGCCCTCCAATTGGTTCTTGCGGGCACGTTGCTTGAGCCAGATCTCGAGCTCCGGCTCGGCGCAGCGAAAGGAATCGAGCCGGTGCGCCTCGGAAAGAGGCGCTGGCGCGGAGATTGCAGCGGACTTTCCTACCGGTCCCAAGGCGCGCGCCTGGCCAGCAGCCGGCTCAATGCCTTGTTGGCCTTCACGGGCGCGTCCAGAAGCGCGACGAAGCGCTGGAAGCGCTTGGCATCAAGGGCAAACACGGTTCGATCGAGCAGAACCTGTTGCGCCTTTTCGTATGCCGCTTCCAGCATGAAATCGGTGCGTGTCTTGCCCTGCGCTTGCGCCGCGCGGTCGATCAGTTCCCGCTGCGCGGTGGGAGCGCGCAGGTTAATGTTGGTTTCTCGCGTGGTGGCAGTCATGCTGAGTTCCTTTCGCGGTATTCTAACGGCCACGTATAGACAACGTCAACACAAGGTAACGGCTCTTGGCTGCAACCTTCAAGTTCCCAGCAACGACCGTTCACTGGCAACTGAAAACTGACGGCTGACTGCCGGCGGCTAAGAATTCAGCACTTTCTCCCACGCGGCGAACGCGAGTCTCTTGTCAAATCGATCGTCAAAGAGGCGGCGTGCGTTCTCACCAAGACGCCCACACATTTCCGGATCGCCATTCAGCCGGGTAATTGTCGCCGTCAGGCGGGAGGCGTCGCCCGCTTGAACGGCATATCCGCATTCTGCTTCGTGGATGAGCCGTGCGATCTCGCCGTTCGACTCCCCGATGAAAATCACCGGCCTGCCCGCGGCGAGTATGCCGTAGAGCTTGCTGGGAAATACATAGCCTTCCGCCGTAGGCAGGAGGGAAACCAGGTGCGCGTTCGGCAGAGAAAGGCTTTTGCTTAGCGCCTCTCTGGGTTGATAGGGTTGGAACAAAACATTGCCAAGTCCGAGCTCCCGCACCCGGTGTTCGATCCAGTTACGTTGCGCGCCGTCCCCGATGAACAGGAAGACAACCCCATCTTCCTCCTTCAGCTCAGCCGCCGCTTCAAGAATGGTCTCAAATTCGTGAACTCGACCCATGTTGCCCGAGTAGCCCACGACGAACTTCCCCTCGAGTCTCCATGACTTTCGCAGATCGTTGTCCGGCGCGGCGACCGGGCGGATTGATTCGCCGTCCGCCCAGTTCGGAATCACCCGCACGCGCTCCATGCCTATGCCGCGCGAAAGCAGGTACTGTTCCATGGCCGTGCTCAGCACCACGTTCGTTTCCGCCGAGCGTAGCGTCCAGTCTCTCAGCCTCGCCAGGAATCGTCCCAAGGCCGTCTTCGCCCACCCCATCCCCGCCACGCCGGCGATCTCGGGAAAAATATCTTGAAGCCAGTTGACCAACCTGGCGTTCTTGAGCCGCGTAACCGGACCTGCCACCAGAGAAAGGAGCGGCGGATCGGTTTTGCTGACGACAACATCTCCCGCTCGGGCCAGCCGGAACAGCGCCCAGCCGGCGCTGAGATAGAAGGTCAGATAATCGAGCGTCCTGCCGGCCAACCTTCCGCGCCCGAAAGTCGAAGTCCACACGCGGTGCACGGTCACGCCGCGGATGGTTTCCTGCGGGGGGAGCCGCGCGCCGGGTTCGTCGTAGCGCTGGCGGCTGGTGATGACGTGCACCTCGCGACCCCGCGAGGCGAGGTCAAAGGCGAGATCCGTAAGAAGCTGACTGGTGGCCGAATGGTCCGGAAAAAAGTAACGATTCAGAAAAATGATCTTGGCCACGGTCATGCCGCTACGCTACTTTGTCGCGAGGTAGTAGCACAGCTTGATGTACTCCGTGATCACGGCTTGCGCGCTCCTCTCGTGGGTCCACCATGAGTCCGGTGTCCACCAGCGGGGTTGAGATGCGACGATCCGATATTCAAGGCCGCTCTGCGCAAACGCCTTGCGCCACGCCCAATCGATCCGGCGCATATGCGGTGGATCGCTCACGACCAGCGCCTTGCGCCACCCGCGCTCGACGAGGAGCTGTCGGGTATTAACCGCTTCTTCCATGGTATTAGCCGACCGGATATCAAGAAGGACTGCGTCCGGCGGTACGCCGGCATCAACCAGCATTTGCGCGCGCCAGGTCAGATAGGCTTTCCGGGCCTCGAAGGGGCTGTCTTCGACGCCGGTGAGCAGGACACGTGGGGCAAGGCCGGTCTTGTAGAGCTGTATTGCTTTGAGCGTCCGGTCTCCGGAATCTCCACCCAACACCACCAGCACATCGGCGCGCTCGGGCGACTGGGACGCCCCCTCGAGGAAACGGCCGGCCTGACTCCCCAGCCCGATAATCAGAGCGAGGAAAACGACGACGCCGATGAGCCAGGCGCGGGCCCGGAAGCTACAAGCTGTCTCAAAAATAACGTGGGGCCATCCGTTTTCCCTCATCCCCAACCCTTCTCCCGGAAAGAGAAGGGTGTCATCCCTCTCCCTCCGGGAGAGGGACCGAGGGTGAGGGGGTGCTCATGCATCATTTTGTTAGAGACTCTTAAGATCGAATCTTACACCCCGCCTCGCTTTCCCTCCCCCCGCGCCTGCTTCTCTTCCTCCTCACGCCCCCTTGCGGGACCCCGCGCTCAGCAATGATGAGCATTCAGTCCTCGGCCTCACCGGGTCAAACAGGATCCGCATTCCTGGCCGGCATTAGGCGGTTTGGACGCTGCGAGCCGCGTGCTCGAGCACGGCGTCAACCTGCTCGCGCGCGGGGCCGGGAAACCATTGCAGAAACTGGTCCACCGTCGCGCCGCCCTCCAGGTTCTCGAACAGGGCGCTCACCGGAACCCGTGTGCCGCGAAAGACCCACGCACCACCCAATTTTTGAGGGTCGCGTTCCACGGCCGGGCATGTGGACCAATCCAACATGAACATACTTTACTGAGAACGGGATATCGAGGCAAACGCAGCATTCGCAGCGCGGCGCAGGGCCGGGCGCACCTTCAGCACGCCACCTTTCCGTAGGGTGCGGCTTCAGCGCACCGCACACGGCGCAACCCGGCGAAGCGGTGCGCTAAAGCCGCGCCCTACTCCGCCCTCCGCCCCCCGCCCTCAGTCCTCAGTCCTCAGTCCTCAGCACTCAACCCTCAGCCCTCAGCCCTGAGATTCGAGCCCCGCCTCACCACCCACTCCCCCAGCACCAGCACATCCATCTTCGTGCGCAGAAAGCACTCGAGCGCCTCCTCCGGCTTGCACACCACCGGCTCGTTCTCGTTGAACGAGGTGTTGAGCACGATGGGGATGCCGGTCAAATCCCGGAAGCACTCGATCAGCCGGTAGTAGCGCGGGTTGGTGTGGCGGTAGACGGTCTGCAGCCGCCCCGAGCCGTCGACGTGCGTCACCGCGGGAATCTGCGGCCGCTTCTCCGGCCGGATCGGGTAGACCTGCATCATGAACGGCACGTCGTCGTCGGTCTCGAACCAATCCGCCACCGCCTCCCGCAGAATCGACGGCGCGAACGGCCGGAACGACTCGCGCCGCTTGATCTTGCGGTTCAGGATGTCCTTCATGTCCGCGCGCCGCGGGTCGCACACGATCGAGCGGTTCCCGAGCGCCCGCGGCCCCCACTCCATGCGGCCCTGGAACCAGCCGGTCACGAGCCCGTCCGCGATCGCCTGCGCCGTGGTGCGGCAAAGCCGGTCCTCGTCCGCCTCGCGCGCTACCCGGCACCCGGCGGCGGCGATCTCGCCCCGCCTCGCCTCCAGGAGCGCCTGGATCTCGCCATTGCCGTACTCCGGCCCCCAGTAAGCGTGCTCCATGGGCTCGGGCCGGGCGCCGTTCAGCTTCGACCAGACATACGCCGCCGCGCCGATCGCCCCGCCCGCGTCCCCCGCCGCCGACTGAATATAGAGCTTCCTGAAGGGCGTGCGGGCGTACACCTTGCCGTTCGCCACCGAGTTCATCGCGCAGCCGCCCGCAAGAGCGAGCGCGTCGAGCCCGTAGCGCCGGTGCACGGCATTGAGCAGGTGAAAGAACGCCTCCTCGTACATCGCCTGCACGGAGCGCGCCACGTCCTTGTGGAACTGGGTGAGCGGCGCGTCCTTCGCCCGGGCCGGGCCGAGGAATTCCTCGAGCGCCGGGGTGTAGAGCGTCCCCACCTTCGGCTCGCCGTCGTCCCATTCATACTCCACCCGGTCCTTCGCGTGGCGGAAGAAGCGCAGGCCGAGCTCGAAAGCGCCGCCGTCCCGCAGCCGCACGATCTCGCGCATCCTGTCGAGGTAGCGCGGCTCGCCGTAGGGCGCGAGCCCCATCACCTTGTACTCGTCGCCGTAATAAGGAAAGCCGATGTACTGCGTCATCGCCTCGTAGAAGATGCCGAGCGAGTGCGGGAAGTACACCTTCTCGTCCACCCCCACGCTGTGGCCGCGCCCCACCCCCCACGCCGCGCTGGCGAAGTCCCCGAACCCGTCCACCGACACCGCAGCCGCCTCTTCGAACGGCGACACCAGGAACGCCGAGGCGAGGTGGCAGAGGTGGTGCTCGATGTGATGGACCCTGGCACGCAGCCGCTGGCCGGGAAACGCCCGCGCCAGCTCGTCCTCCACGCCCGCCCGTTTGCGCTTGTTGCGGAGGCGGTCGATTACTAAACGAGGATCAGGCCGATGCGCGAGCGTGTAGGCAACCTTGCGCCACAAATTGGCGCGCCCGTCCTGGTTGATGGCGACGTGATTGACATCGGCAAGCGTAATTCCCGACTGTTCAAGGCAACCACGAATCGCTTCGGAGGGCACCACGGATCAGTGCCCAGGCGAAATCGCGACTTCTTCGCCGCTGCGATCATCACACCGTACACCCTGAAGCAAGCGCGGGTCTCCGCTGACACCGAACCCGTTTAGACTTGCAATACCCCGGAAGACCGGAGTGTCGGCGAAATCTTAAACTTGTACGATCATTCGGCACGTTCGCCCCTGCACACCATGGATTTCCATAATAACGGCAAGCGACCGGCATTCTTGAAATGGATGTTTTCGAAGCCCACCTCGCACAGCATCTGCGTCAATGTTGCCTCTGAAAAGAACTTGATGTGCCCCCCTTCTTTTCCGACAGTAAAGTGTCGGTCCCATCCATTTATCAAACTAATTAGCAAGTTCTTCAGGTAACCATGATAGGGCGTCGTAATTATTATTACTCCCCCAACTCTCAGATGCTTGATCATGTTTTGGAGGAACTGCTGTGGAGAATAAAGGTGCTCTACCACTTCCGTCGAAACAATTACATCCCACCCACCGGATGGCATAACATCCCGAAGATCATCATAGACGGACCCCACCCGCCAGCGTATTGCCGGGTATGCGCGAGTCGCAAGCTCAATACCATCCCGAGAGGAATCGATTCCAGTAACTTTGTGACCTCGTTCGGCTAGCCGGGATGCAATGAACCCGTTCCCACACCCCGCATCAAGAATCGACAGCCTAGGCTCCCGCGGTAGCAACCGGTCGATACTTGGCCATACATACGGATGGTGGCAATGCTCTGCCAACGACTTCCATCCGTAGCTGGCGAGCCCCGTCACTTGCGTCCTTTCAATCCGATTTCAGAACGTTCAGCATCTACCAGAAATTGGAACCAGACGCCCTGGAACCCATGAAACATCAGCCCCTCCTTGCCGCCCAGGAAGCCAAGTTGAAATATGAGGCCCCAACCCTGTCATCCCCGCGCGGCGCGCTGCCCCTTGGTTGAAGCCCGTCCTACCAATAATATACTGAATAAACCAGAGTCGCCGTTGGCATCCCTTCCCGTGCACTATCTACTGACCTGCCGGCGTCTTGTACCGCTGACGCAGCTTTAGTTCGTATAGCTTTGCTCTTACCTGACTTATGTAATGCGCTCTGATCTGACTAGCAATAAGACCGGGCCGCCACTCGAGAAAGCCCAGTCGAACAACATAGTGATACAAAAACCACCACCATGGCTCGCAGGGCACGCGAACCGCGAGGTTCTTCAAAAACCGTCGTCGTTCCTGAACGTTTCCAAAGAGTCGGGGCCGAATAGTCGAGTTGCCATAGTGTCCGGATTTCAAGTAGCAATACCGCACCCCAGCTTCCCAACTCGAATAATGATTATGCCGCTCGATATATGCTGATAATCCCTTGAAATCTTCGTGTATGAGCGGCGTTTGAAGACGTCCAATCGGACCATTAACGATAACTCGTTCATGCACTTCCATGTCGAGCGGCGTCTCACCCGCGTTGTTGAGCTCTTCAAAAGCCGCCGTCCCTGGCCGAAATAGCGCTACTGCAGAGTGAGAAAAGCCGCCGAAACGAAACTTTCTTCCAAGGAAGTGAAATCCCTTGGTTATCAGGTAACCACAATAAGGTGAGGTGCCCGTCAGTTTTTCCGAGATTTCCTGCCATAAAGCATCCGGAACGACCTCATCTGCATCCAATAACAAGACCCAATCCGTGCTGAAATTCAGTGTATTCAGCGCCCACTGCCGCTTCTTCGGATAGCCTCCAGAATAGGCAAATTGCATTACCTCGGCACCACCGGCTTTCGCTAAAGATACTGTTTCATCAGTACTGTTGGAATCAATTACCACCACGCGACGAGCCGGTCCGAGAGACTTCAAACATCGGACAATATTTTTTGCCTCGTTCTTAACAGAGACGACTACAGTAATCGACGGGGCCTTATTTTTCATAAAACAGCTAACGAGGCAGCGTTATCACTAGGCTCCCTCTCCTTTTCCGTCACACACCAGCATTGCACGGCGGGAGGCCCTGAAACGGTCTAACGACCAAGCACGCGCACCACACACGATTCATTTCAACAGAATACCAATACCTTGATAACGGCAATTCAACGCCGCGCAATAAATCGAATGACCGTGCACTTCAGCCACGGACCTCCTTACGATTGATCAGGATGGACTCATACAACGCTCGCATACGTTGCCCCATGACGGCTCCCGAAAACTGTGCCACGGCAAGTGCGCGTGCGTTTCGAGCCATAACGGCACGTCGCTCCTCCGAAAGGAATACCTGGCGGAGACCGGCTGCAATATCTGCAGGACCGGTACCGACACATAGCCCCGCCTCTGCAGCTTCAATCTGCCTAGCCAATGCCACACCCCGGCCCACGATGCAGGGCAAACTAGCCGCCAACGCCTCAGCGACAGCGATGCCAAAATTTTCTGAATATGAGGGGAGCACAAATACGGTCGCACCCTGGAACAGTGCGGCCTTAAGGTCCCCATCAACATATCCCGGCCAGCTTATTCTCGACGCAATGCCCAGCCGAGCCGCCTGCTGCTTGAGCGTGCCCACATAAGCACCTTCACCTGATCCAGCAATCACAAGGTGAAGCATGGGAACTTCCCGTGCTACTTTAGAAAATGCGTGGACTAGTCCCTCAACATTCTTCTTAGGATCAAGCCGTGAAAGGAACAGCACGATCCGAGATCCTGTCGTCTCTGGAAGCAACGCATCCAAACTCGGCGCTGGTGGCAGATCGAGGCTGTTGAGCGCCAAAGGGATTACGGCACTCCGAATCGGATAGCCTAGCGCTTCTGCCTGCTGTTGCTCGGCGGTGCTTGTAAAGTGCACTGCGGCCGCATGCCGAATGATGGGCCCCTCAAGACAATACAATGATAATTTCTTTAGAAGTGGCCTACGATTGCGGAGCCCGTAGTCCTCCAGCGTCCCCAGGGGCCGGACCACGTATGGTACGCCAGCGGCACGCGCGGCCAACGCTGCTATAACACTGGTAAAAGAGAATAGCGCATGGACCTGCACCAAGTCATAATCACGAACGCGTTGAAGAATCCAGCGGCCAAACGACCATGAGCACTTATAAAATTCAGTGTTTTTACGGAAGTACCGACGGCGGATTTTCTCATTACCTTCTAACAATACAATCTTGGGGCTCGACATACGACAGCCAGGGCCATCGTCGTCAGTAGTGGCCGTTTCAACGTGAATTCCCTGATCTGCAAGCACTCGCTCCATTGTACGGATTGCCTGACTTGGACCGCCGTGCGCGAGCGAGACGGACGGAATGACATGGAGTACCTTCATTCTTCAAAGGGTCTTGTAATGAAACTTGCTACTGCCTCCATGGCACATCCGGTCGACATGGAGCGCGATTCATTTGGCCCGGGTCTACGGAGAGCGAAAGCGCAATTTCGTGGGGCAGCATTTCTGGGCTCGCGGATACTTCGTCTCGACGGTGGGCAGGGATGAAGCGGTGATTCGAGAGTACATCCGCAACCAGGAGCAAGAGGATAAGCGGTTGGACCAAATGAACCTGTGGCGCTGATTGGCCACCTTCAGGTGGCCCATGAAAATCGGGGCCGCGTTAGCGACCCCGGCTAGCCGCTTTGAGCGGCTCACAATTTAAAGCCCCCGGCTTTGCCGGGGGATACTTACTAAACTTATTTCGGGGACAGCACACTAGCTCAGGGTAATTGTGCGTGATTACAGTCGAACGAAACCCTGCTGTACTTACCGCGTCAGCCAACTTCGGCACCGACACAGCCGGGCCTCCGGTGCCCGTATTCAGCGACGGCACCACATGCAAAGGTGCACTCATTATGGAAGCATCCCCACTACTGCAATTTTTGCTTTTTGACCCATGCCGTGGATCCGCCGCCCCAACGTTGACGCGGAACCAGTAGGACCCCTGCGTACCCGAAGGCGACCGCCATCGTCGTCACGGATCCTAGAACATCATGCGTGTTAGCCCAAAGACTCAGCGCCACAATCTGAAAAGCATTGAAATGTAGGAGCCCGCGTTCCAGCCTGCCCTCCGATCCCACTTGGCCTCGCCGCCATAAACTTCCGCGAATCGCAGACACAAACAAACCACCAAGCAATACTCCCCAAAGCAGAACGCCGAAAAACCCTTGCTCCGCCCAGATTCGAAGCCACGAATTCTCCGCGATCCCAACATTGATGACATCGTACAATGGGCGACCGCCCCATTGACTAGATCCCAAAGAGAACGCACCGGCGCCAGCCCCAAACAAACCGAACTTTTCCAATACGGACTCGTAGGGCTCCAAGAAATTACCGCTGAATCGTTCCGGAATATCAACAACGCCACTCCATACACGCGCACCAATTAGGTTTGCGGCATCGGCCACCTCGGGCCGCGCGTCGACTGCAATTACACCTAACACCAGAAAAACTGCCAACCAGGGGATGATCCGTATTAATTTCACGGGAGATATGTGCAGAAGAATGAACGCAACGCAATAAGCCAGTATTGCCGCTCTTTGTCCAGTTACCACTAGCACGCTAAATTCGCCGACCGAGCGCAGGATCCCTCGCAATCCCTGTGCCGCCACGGCAGCCCGATAGAAAAGGCAATACGTCGCCAAGATAAACGCCACCTGGCCAAATTTCCCAGTGTGAAGAAATATTGAAGTCGGGCGAAATATCCCCTCGACTCCCACATTTTCTACAGTGTAATCCCCGATACCCGCTCTCTCGTCTCCGCCTAATCCCTCCGCAAATTGATTCATAGGATGCGTAAGACCCAGCATCAGTTGAAGAATCGCCACGGTCGCCATTCCTAGAAGCCAAAACGTAGCCACACCATAAAGAACCCTTGCTACGTCACCCGGCCCCCGGCTACGAACAAAATAAAAAGACACGATCAAAATTGAGACCGGAACGATGATTGCCCTAACTCCCACGAGACCTAGCATCGTCTCTTGATGGCCAAACAGAGTTGAGACCAGCGCCCATCCAACTAATAGCACTGTCCAGAATATAAGCAAAACTACCTCTTTTCTCGGGCGCACTACGAGTGTCGCTAAGGCGCAAGAAACAACAACCGCCTCAGACACCAAGAAAACAACGTTGCTATGAATCACATATTTCCGAAGCACTTCGGCCAGCAACGGCAGATTGAGCACGGCAATCCAAAGCATTGCCGCGACATCCAGACGCCCTAGCGCCCTCATCGCCTCTCCAATCCGGAACCAAGCCCTGGATGAATCGCCCTGGGATTCCCGGAGTTTCCATGTGTTGCGAGGACAGAGTTTATGAACACGATGAAGAGGCGTTCCCCGGAAGCGCGAGAACAAGTGGTCCGACTCGTTTTCGAGTAAGAGGCTAAGTATGACTCACAGTGGGCGGGAATCAAGTCGATCACGGCGAAGATAGGCTGTACCGCAAAGAAGGGGCGCAAATGAGCGCGGCAGGCCGAGCGCGGCCAAGGCCCGCGCGCGGGATTGTCGGGCACGGAGCGCGACCGGCTCAATGCGTTGGAGCGCGAGAATCGGGAGCCAGAGCGGGCGAACAAGATTCTGCGCAAGGCCTCGGCGTTTTTTTCCCAGGCAGAGCTGGAGCCGTCGTGTCAACGGGTCAGCTCTCCATTGCGGCCTGCATAAACGCGGAGTTCTCCAGAAAAACCACGGCGGTTCAAAATAGGATCCAGCGGTCTCTCCGCAAAGATTTCAACAGCCCCTAATGCGCGGCTTCCATTTCCGCGTTCGCCAACGAGGATCCTGCTATCAAGAAGGTCCTGATCACCTCGCCCGGCGCGACCTGGAAACTCTCTGTCTCCACCTGAAGGACTTCCCTAATACCGGACAAGCCAAACGGCGGCTCGTCCAAGAAGACCGCCGAGTCATCGATCACGCGGGTATCCGGGCCATGCGGTTTATCCTTGTTTGGCGAAACGGGCCTCCCCGGCGCTGGGTAGTGTTCCGTAACCAGCACCCACTTGTAACAAGCCAGTTTAGGAATTATCCGTCTGATCTCCTCGTTAGAGAGGTGCTGAAGGACTTGACGAACGAGACACAACTGTCCAAGTGGCAGGTTATCATCAACGATATCCAAACAGAGAAATTCGACCGTAGGTGAACCAAAACGCGATCGAAGCTCACCGACTAACTCGGGGACCACGTCCACACCGATGTAGGTATGAACAGCCTTGGCGATCGATGCGCCGATCCTGAAATCTCCGCAGCCTAGATCTACGACAGATGTGATCCCGTGCTCTTCGACGAACCTACAGATTAACTCCTTGTACGCTTCGGCAGCGCGCCCAACCGAACCACTACCTGACGACCAATGACCAGCGGCCGCTCGCCCCCAAAAGTTGTCGCTGTAGATCCGGGAGAACGCCTCTTGGCGAGAAAGTTCTCCGAAACTCCTCCGTAAGCTCGCAATCACCAACTTACGCCTTAGATGGAGGAGCCACTCGGGCGTGACTGCTTTCAAGAGCTGCTTTATCGGAGGCATACCTTAGCCGAAAACCGATCCGGTCTTACCGGAACCCAAACGCCGAGAGTATCGCAAAAGTACTCGCAGCCACGGCGATCTGTCACCTTCATAGGTTGTTTGCTAATGGGTCCCGCCATATCAGAAATTATTTTAGTTTTGCCACCAGCTATTCGCCGCGTTTTCCGCTAATGAGAAAATTCCGCGTCAGAACCCAAGATCGCCCGGAGCCTGTCTCGGCCACGTTCCAGAGCAGTAATCCGGCCCGGATTACCTGCCAGACCATATACCGTACCGAAGACAGAAGACTATAACCCCACGGCACTGGTCCGACCTCACGGGCTTTAATTTCTCGAAAACCGGTCTGCGCTAGTAAGCGTGCAAGTGCGTTGGGGTTAAAGCAGACCTCATGGGTAATGTCCCCGTAGCGGATGGCCATGCCGAACGGGCTGTCCGCGTTAGGAGTTTGCAGTACGAGACGACCTCCAGGCTTGAGTGCCGCGAAGCACCCATCGAGAAAACGCAAGACCTCGACCTTGGTCAAATGCTCGATCAAGTCCAGGCCCGTAATCAGGTCAAACTCTCCCCTGTGATCCTCAAGGAAATCTAGCGCGTTCATCTGCACCACATCGCACACTACCTCATTGGCACGCGCAACCTGGCCCGGGCTGACGTCTACCCCAGTGATGTGGCGGTAACCTTGCTCCCGAAAAAAGTACAGCAGCCGGCCGTAGCCGCACGCTAGATCCACGATTCGAGCGTCCTTCGATTCGGGCAGTAAGGCGCGCAGGTAGTACCTGTAGGCGCGCCCCCACCGGGCCGCAGCTTGCGTGTCGAAGCGCTCCGGTGCGCTCTGAAAGACCTCGCCGTAATCATTGTAGAGGCGCGCGCGGTACACCTTGACGTCAGTAGGATCAGACATCTTGAGCTCCCGCAAGCTGGACGCTGTCTGTCAGAGCAGCTTTAGAGGCACTTCTCTGCCGTGCGAACCGGGCACGCCAGCTGGCCAAGACGAGTTGTAGACCAAAATAGATCGGCACAGCCCAGGCCGCGCCGTCGATACCGAAATAGTGCACCATCGGCAATGCAATAACCACGCTCGAGACGGCACCGCCGGTCGCAATCAGCAGTACCCCGCGCGTGTCATGCAGCGCGTAGCAGATGCGCTCTATGACCTGCGTGCAGGAGGCGAGGACATAGCCCATGGCGACCCAGATCATCAGTGCGGAATGGGCACGGTATTGGGCCGCCAGGAGTAGCGTAGCAAGCTCTTGGTGCAGCAACACGATAACGAGCAGCAGCAGCAATGCGGCGCCCGCTACGCTCGCTAGCCAAAGCCAAAACACCCGACGCTCACCGATACAATTACCGGCGGTCACCTCCGCGTAGTAAACCTGCCTCACTGCCAGCTCCACACCACTTGTGAACATCAGAAAAGGGCGGCTGGCTAGACCGTAAAACGCTGCATAGATTCCTGCTAGTTCCAGCCCTGCTAGGCCGCCCACGATGTACCGGTCCGATTGGCCAATGATCCACCCGACCAATGGAAGGAACACTAGTGGCTTCGCATACGCCCAAAGGCGCTTCCTGTCCGCCTTATCATCGCTTTGGCGCGAAGTATGCGAGCGGCGGACGCCTGTGGCGCGTGTCAGTCCGTAGAAACCGGCCAGCGACAGCACTGCCCCGGCAATATACCCGGCCACGACCGACCCAGTATCGACGCCGAGTAGCCAGACCGCAGCGACCGCAGCGACCGGGCGCAACCACGCATCGGCGGACACAAATAATGCCATCGCCCGCTGTTTTTGCGAGGCGTTGAGGAACGTAACCTCCACAGAGCGCACGACCTCGACCAGAAAAAGTCCAGCGCACAGCGGACCGAGCGCAAACCCGTCGAGCACGTAATGTGACCACGCCCCGAGCGCAAGTAACAGAATCACGCACAGCCATAACACCGGTTTCCGTAATTCGTCGACAATCGTCCACCGCAATACCGCCTCCTCCGTGCCTCTAGCATATTCGGGGTAAAAACGCAGCACCGTTTGCATGAGCGGACTGACGGCAAACCCCTGGGCGAGCCCCACGATCCCAATCGCCAGCACCACTGCCCCATATACCGCTGGCGGCACAACCTCCGTCACGAGCCGCAGCCCGACAAGCGTACCTAGCGCGGACGCGAGCTGACCAGCAAATACCCAGCTCGTGTCACCGAGCAGCCGTTTGCGCGATGGCATGCATACGCTCATCGCGCAGCACGGGCGGCCACTTCACGCACCAGCCTCACCAATCGTTCGCGAAACATAATGGCGTCGAAATACTCCAGGCCGCACGGCCGCCCGCGTGGCCGGGCCAGCGCTTCACGGATGGCTTGCAACAGCGCATCGGGATCGTCAGGATCCACCAGCAAGCCGAGCTCTCCATCTAATAGCGCTTCGCGGCTCCCGTCGGATGCACTGCCGATTACCGGCACACCGCAGGCCATCGCTTCCAAGAACACGATGCCAAAGCCTTCACCCCGGCTCGGCATCACGTAAGCGTCGGCGAGCGCGTAGAAATCGAGCTTCTCCTCTTCGGTCACATAGCCAGTAAAGACCACGTGGTCGACCACGCCCAGTTCCATGGCCTTTCGCTCCAACCGGGCTCGGTCCTCGCCATCGCCGACGATAACGTACGTGAGCTCGGAGATCTCTCTCGTGAGAACAGGAAGTACTTCCATCACTTCGTCGAACCCCTTGAACCGATCTTTTCCCGCCAAACGCCCAACGGTTAGCAGGACGCGGCGGCCGTCGAGTCCAAATGCGCGCGCTATTCGTGCATTGCGTGGTCGCGGCGAAAAAACCGCAAGGTCCACGCAATTGGGGAGGATGCGGACATGATCGGTTCGCAGCCCTGCCCAGGCAGCCAGCCGCTCTGCCGTAAATCGGCTAACAGCGGCCACATGATCCACGCGCCCGATGAGTTGTCGGACCAGAAGGCTTTGATGCGGTCTCCAAGCCTCTATTCCGTGCACAATCACCAGTAACGGGCAGCGTTTAGCCGAGCTCACCAGCCAAGCGAGCGGCAGCAAATTCAAATGCCCACAAATCACGATATCGGCAGAGTAGGAGCTAACTACGAATTGCAAAACCGCACCTATGTACGCAAGTTTCCCCTCGGACGCGTCTAAACGGAAGTCGACATTGGGAGGAATGGGTTCGGACTCGCGTTGAACGAGGCGCGGAAACGCGATGATCCTGCAGCACTCTGGCATTTCGGCGAGTGCCGTCAATACGTCTCGGTTGAACTTGGCGATGCCCCCGATGCCACCGAAGGCATCTGTCATCAGCATCACCGGCCGAATGGAATGCAAGTGTGAACCACACCGGCGCTCCACGGCTTGCCCGGTTAGATTCGGACCCGCTCGCACTTTTTCCGCCTGCATTTCACAGCAAGAGGGTTAGCTTGGAAAACGAGCTTGCGCCCGCCGCTTCATGAAAACAAGAACTAAAAGAGGTAGAGTTTTCGCCCCCGCGATCGAAATTAATGCGTGGGAACTCAACACAGCACACTTCCTCCCGGTCAGTCTATCTTCAGCGAGCGGATGAGGCCGACGAGCATGGCGGACAGCTCCTTGGTTTCGGCGATCCAGGCGAGGCCGGAGGCCTTGGGAATGTATGCGATCTCCATGCCGATGTAGATGTGGGACCTCAGCTCGCCGCGCGAGCCTTTGGCGATCGAGAGAAACCGCGCCATCTCCTTCCGCGAATCGCGCTCGAATCCCTCCGCGATATTGGCCGGTATCGACAGGCTCGCCCGCGTGAGCTGGTCCCGAAAACCGTAGTCCTTCGAGTCGGCAAGACCCCGGTAGATGTCCGCGCTCAGGCGGGCGGAGCGTTTCCAGACGTCGAGGTCTTCGAATTTCATATGGCAGTGTTCAGTGTTCAGTGAGCAGTGGGCAGCGGGCAGTTTCAGCTTGCGATGGAAGGCAATGGTGGCCTGGATATCGACGCCGCCCACGCCGTCGCCGTAGGTGAAGCAGAAGCGCTCCTCCCCTTCCACATACTCGCGCACCCGGCGCAGGCGCCCCCCCGTCATCGTGGCCTCGCCGGTGTCGACGAGCGTCACCTTCCAGGGCTCGGCGTTGTTGTGGTGGACCTCCATCTTGTTCTTCGCCATGTCGAAGGTGACGTCCGACATGTGCAGGAAATAGTTCGCGAAGTACTCCTTGATGACGTAGCCCTTGTAGCCCAGGCAGATGATGAACTCGTTGATGCCGTGGGCGGAGTAGATCTTCATGATGTGCCAGAGGATCGGCTTGCCGCCGATCTCGACCATGGGCTTGGGGCGCGCGACGGTTTCTTCGCTGAGGCGGGTGCCGGCGCCGCCGGCGAGGATGACTGCTTTCATTGCTCGTTGTTCGTTGTTCGTTGGTCGTTGTTCGTGGCTCGTTGTTCGTTGTTCGTTGTTCGTTGTTCGTCGGTCGTTGTTCGTTGTTCGTTGGTCGTTGGTCGTTGCTCGTTGCTCGTGGATCGTGTTGAGTGCTGAGTGCTGAGTGCTGAGGGCTGAGTCCTGAGTGCTGAGAACCCAGTGCTGAGTGCTGAGTGCAAAGTGCTGAGCGCCGAAAGCCGTGATTACAAGGTACTTGCTTAGGTCACGTCAGCGGGGTGAATGCTTAGATACT
>NZ_JBBDYL010000050.1:0-83571 GCF_040901545.1 Sulfuricaulis sp.
AACGGGGTGCAGGAATGAACGGGGTGCAGGAATGAACATCTTTGTGGGCAACATTCCCGCTGGTGTCACAATGGACGATTTTCTCGATCTGTTTGACGGCTACGGAACCATTATCAACATCCTCATCAAGCGCGATTCGGAGACCGGGCTGCCGCTTGGTTATGGCCACGTTTATCTGGTGCCCGAGGAGGCGGCCTATGAGGCCATCGTCAGCCTGCACAACACCAATCTGAAAGGCAGCGCCATCGAGGTGCGCGAGTGTGTCTACCGCGCGCAACCGGACCGGCGCAGGAAAAACAATCGATGGGAAGGCGGGGAACGACGCCTAACCGGCTCGCGACGCCGCTACAGTGACGCACTTCCACCCTCGCTCGGTCAGCAACAGAATTTTGGTTGATGCCGCCTCAACCAATCGTCCGCTCGATCGCCCAGTAAAATCCGACAGCCGCGATCAGCAGGGAAACAGGCCGCACGACCCGTGGCCGGTACCAGGCTTTTTCCTTCCCCCATGCCCCGATCAGCAAATAGGCCAACGCGATAACGGCGAGCTGCCCGAATTCCACACCGAGATTGAATGTCAGCAAGGCCGTGAGAAACTCCGATCGTGGCAGACCGATCTCGGCCAACACGCCGGCAAATCCCATTCCATGCAACAGACCGAACCCGAAAACAACGAACGCACGCCAGGGTTTCAATTCCGTGGTGAGCACGTTCTCAATCGCGACGTACACGATTGATGCCGCGATCAGCGGTTCCACGATGTTGGGCGAAAGTGAGATGAAGCCGTAGATACTCAACCCCAGCGTGATGGTGTGGGCCACCGTAAATGACGTGACCTGGATCAGCAATGGCTTCCATTTCGTGCTCAACAAAAACAAACCGAGCACAAACAGAATATGGTCCAACCCTTTGGGCAGGATATGGGTGAAGCCGAGCACGGTGTATTGCTCGACCACCTCGATCCGCGAGACGACCTTGGCTTCCCCGGTCAAACGGTACGGCTCACTCCGGGTTCCTTCCTTGAGCCAGAACGCCGTCAAACCTTCGCGGCCTTCCCGTTGCAGGCGCAGCACGCTGGAACCGAATTCCGCTGGATAGGTCCAGCGGAATTCACCGGCACCGGATGGAATCGTTCCCGACAGATGGAGCGTGGTTAACCGCGCGCGTTGCAAATCGCCGGTGTCCGGCACTTCGATAGATTCAGGCACCGGTTTGCCACGAACGCCGTCGAATTCGACGACGATTCCATCAAGAAATGTAATGGCGAAATTCTGGATACGCGTTTTGAGATCCGCGGGGGACAACGCACGCAGCTGATTGTAAGACTGTGCATTCGGTGATTCGTCGGTATCAGAATGGACGGGGTTGATACCGGCGAGCACCGCTTCCATGTTGGCGGTAATGTCGATGAGATAACGCCCATCCGCTTTGAATGTTACCGTTACGATAGCCGGTCGTATTTCATGAGCGGAAGCCACGAGCGGCCCACAAACATACGCCAGTACCAACGGCACTGCTATGAAACGGATTATCTTCATGGCACGTAAATAAAAGTACCTCGCGTACGGGTGTATGGCGCGCCATGTTATGCTGCACACACGCCAGCATGCGACATCGTCATGTTCTTTCGAAAGCACCGTCAGTCTACTGGAAAAAATACCGTTCCGCGCATCTGGTTCGCGGTGCCGCTAGCTTTCGTCTGCTTCCTCCATCCCGCATTGGCGCATGATTTCTGGATCGAACCCGAGAGCTTCCGTCCAGCCGTGGGACAGAAAGTTCCCGTGCATCTTTATGTGGGCATGGATTTCAAGGGGGATCCGGCGCCGTATATCCCGGAATGGTTCGAACGCTATGTTTATGTCAACGCCCAGGGAGAGAAACCCGTGCTCGGGCTGCCGGGCGACGATCCGGCTGGCACGGTGCCGATCTCGGCCACGGGGTTGACGGTCATCGGCTACCGCAGCACGAAATTCACCGTGACCTTCGATACCGCGGAGGAATTCGAAAAGTATTTGATCAAGGAAGGGCTGGAGCGAAACCTGGCGCTGCTGAACAAGAGCGAGCCATCGAAAGGGAAAATCACGGAAAACTATTCGCGTTCGGCCAAGGCGTTGCTCATGAACGGCGCTGCCACGACACCGTCTGATCGGGTGCTGGGCTTCCGCATCGAATTGATAGCGGAAAAGAGTCCATATACCGACAAGGGACCGATTCCTTTCCGTCTGCGGTACGAAAATCGGCCGCTCGCCGGCGCGCTGGTCGTGGCATTCAACAAGGCCGCACCGCTCGACAAGCTCAAAGCACGCACCGACCGGGAAGGACGCGTGACCTTTGATTTCAAGCTCCGCGGCACCTGGCTCGTGACCGCCGTGCACATGATCCCGGCTCCCTCCGGCTCCGACGCGCAATGGGAAAGCATCTGGGCCTCGCTCAGCTTTGAGCGGCCGGGAGGAAATCCATGAGCAAACCGAAGCTGCTGTTGTCGTGGTCGAGCGGCAAGGACAGCGCCTGGACGCTGCACGTCCTGCGCCAGCAGAACAAATACGAGATTGTCGGACTCGTCACCACCGTCAACGAAAACTTCGCGCGCGTGGCCATGCACGGCGTGCGCGAGGAATTGCTCGCGGCGCAGGCCGCGGCCGCCGGTCTGCCGCTGTGGCACGTGCCGCTGCCGCACCCTTGCCCGAACGTGGAATACGAAAAACGCATGCGCGCGCTCATCGAACGCGCGACCGCGGCCGGCGTCACGCACATGGCCTTCGGCGACCTGTTTCTCGAGGGCATCCGCGCCTACCGCATCAAACAGCTTGCCGGCACGGGCATCGCGCCGGTATTTCCGATCTGGGGCCTGGACACGAAGCGACTGGCGCGCCAGATGGTACGCGCTGGGTTGCGCGCCAAGCTGAGCTGCGTGGATCCCAAACGCCTGGCGCGCGGATTCGCCGGGCGCGCGTTTGACGAGACCCTGCTCGAGCAACTGCCGCCGGAGGTCGATCCCTGCGGCGAGAACGGAGAGTTTCACAGCTTCTGTCACGCAGGTCCGATGTTCGCCGAACCGATCACCGTGCGGGTGGGCGAAGTGGTGGAACGCGACGGCTTCGTCTTCGCCGACCTTCTGCCGGCATGAACAACCCGTTCTTCTTCAAGGAAACGCCGATGAAAATACTTTTGCTGGCGGTATCCGGTCTGTTGCTTTACGCCGTCCTTTGCATCAACGCCAGTCACGCAGGTCAATGGCTCGGACCACAACAGGGCCAGGAGCATGTGCTGCGACAAACCGATTTCAGTCAACTGCTCGCCGCCAACCCGCTGGGCAGCGGGGAAAACATCAAGGTCATGGAGTTGTCCCGCAACGCGCGCTCATCGAACGTCCTGGTGCAGGTGCGTGACCGCGAGCCGCTGCACTGGCACGCCGACAGCGATATCGCTGTTTTCCTGCTGCGTGGCGAAGGTGACATTCGTATAGGCAAGGAGACGCGCCCTGTCAAAGCCGGCGACGTCATTCACATCGAACGCGGGACGATACACGCATACATTCACCGCGGAGCGAAACCGGCGGCGGCGCTCGTCGTCTACAGCCCCGCGCCCGGCCCGAAGGACCCCATTCTGGTCGCGGACAAACCCTGACGACCGGCGGCTCTATAGCGCGCGTTGCATCTCCGCGCGCCAGCGCTGATAGCGTTGCCTGAGTCCGGTATTTTGTTTCGGCTTGAACGGCGTGCCCGGTTTTTCCTCCGGCCAATCACCGGGAAATCCCGCCAGCAGATACGCCGTCCCGCGCGCGGTGGCTTCATGCTCCGCCGGCCGGTAAACCGGCAATCCGCTCAGATCAGCCAATCGCTGGCATAACCCGTCAAGCCCCGCCAACCCTCCGGTGGCAACAATGTTTGTCGGAACCGGTGGAAATTTTTGCATGATCTCGAAATTCACTTGCAACAAAAACATGATGGATTCCGCCACCGCCACCGCTTTCTGCCACGGCTCGCCATTACCGATCAAGCGAGAGTCGAACTCCGCCACCCAGTACGGCGCCCCCAGACCGCCGAGGCCATTGAGAAAAAGCGGAACATCGCCTGCGCGTGCCAGCCACTCGGGTAAATACGCTTCGATGTTTTCAAGTCCCCATTCCTGTTCCGCCCATTGAAGCGCCGCACCGGCACCGTTGACGGTGCCTTCCAGCACGAAGACGGCCCGGTCCGTGTCAAAGTAAACCATCCCGGCAAGAAGACCGTCGGCCTCAGGAACCTGCTTGAAGGCGCGCTGGATGAAGGCCCCGGTACCCATGTTGATATAAGCGGCGCCTGGTTGCAGGGCACCGAGCGAAAACAGCGCCGCTGACTGATCGCCGGTGGCGACGATCAATGGGATGCGACGTTCTTTCGCGCGCAGGATGCCGAAGGGATGATGCGTGGGCACACAGCGCGGCAGCGGCTCCTTGGGAACGCCGAACCGCTCGAGCAGCCACGGATCCCAATCCATGGTGCGGATATTCCACAGCAGCGTGCGCGCAGCGTTGGCAGGATCGGCCAGCAACGGCTTTTCCTCGAGCAACCGGAACAGCAGAAAACTGGCGAGCGGTCCCATGGCGAGGTGTCCTTCGCGCCGGGCCGCCGTCACCGCCGGCAGATGATCGAGGCACCAGCGCAACTTGGAAGCGCCGTAATGCGCCGAGAGCATCAGGCCCGTACGCCGCTTGACCTCATTCCCCTGTGCGGCTAACCGGGAAAGCCACTCGTGCGCGCGCCGGTCCTGCCAGCTGATGACGGATGACAGCACCGCGCCCGTGCGCCGGTCCCAACAGACGATGCTCGAGCGCTGCGTGGCGATACCGGCGCCGACGATGCGATCGGCTTTGTCACCGAGGGAAGCCACTGCTTCCACGATCACCGCATGCAGCGAAGCGACTAATTCCTCCGGATCCTGCTCCAGCCGATCCGGCTGCGGTACGTGGACGCCGACTTCGCGCAGCGAGCTGGCATGCAATACACCGCGGCTGTCGAACACCAGCGCGCGGCTCGCATGACCGCCCTGGTCAATGCAGAGATAAAGTGGGTTCGACGGTGTCGCGGATGCGCACGCCATTTACACGGCGGGAAGATATCGATACCAGTCGTAATCGCCGGCGCCACTCACTAGAAATGAGGGATTGAGCAGGGATGGTTTGTTGTAAGTCAGCGGTCGGCGGTTGAGGTCGGTCACGCGACCGCCGGCGGCCTCCACGATACACTGCGCCGCCGCCGTGTCCCATTCCATCGTAGGGCCCAGACGCGGATACAAATCCACCGTGCCTTCCGCCACCAGGCAGAATTTAAGTGAACTGCCCAAAGCAACCGCGTCATGTTCGCCGATATTTTTTAAAAACGCCGCTGTTCCATTATCGGCATGCGAGCGGCTGGTGGTGATGATCGGTTTCCCACCCTCGTAACGGCGTGCCCGGATAGTCCGTGCTCCCTCCTCCCCCCTTTGTTTAAACGCGGGCTGGCCGGTACAGGCGAAATAGGTGAGATCCGCCACCGGTGCGTGCACCACGCCCAACACAGGTTTGTCGCCATCGATCAGGGCGATATTCACGGTAAATTCATCATTATGAGTGATGAATTCCTTCGTGCCATCCAGCGGGTCCACGAGCCAGAACCGCTTCCAGCCTGAGCGCAATTCATACTTTATCACGGCCGATTCTTCCGATAACGCCGGGATGTCGGGCGTAAGCGCCCTCAGACGTCTTTCGATGATTTCATCCGCGGCGCGGTCGGCCTCGGTCAATGGCGAACGATCCGTCTTCTGTTCGATTCTGATTCCAGGCGTGTAAAATTCAAGTATTCGCTTGCCCCCGGTGCGCGCGATTTCGACGGCGGCGGACAGATAATCACCAGGATTGAAGTTCGTCATGCGTATTCAGCGTTTTATAGCAAACTGCTCCCGGACAAGAAACAGCGCCGCAATCGAGCGTGCCTCGGTGCATTCCGCTTCGGTGAAGAGATCATCCAGACGCTCAAGACTCCAGGGGATCGTCTCGATTTCCTCGGGTTCATCTCCTTCCAAACGCTGGGGATAAAGCTCTTGCGCCAGGACGATATGGGTAACATGATTGAAATAGCCCGGTGCCAGCGTCACCGACTTGAGGTGTGTCAGCCGCCGGGCTCCATAGCCTATTTCTTCCATGATTTCGCGATTGGCCGCCTCGATCAGCGTTTCGCCTGCCTCGATCAGACCCTTGGGCAGAGCAAGTTCATAGCGCTCCACGCCCGCGGCGTATTCGCGTATGAGCAACACGGTCGTGTCGTCCAGCATGGGCACGATCAGCACGGCACCGAACGGTGAACTGCGCAGGCGCTCGAATCTCACTTCACGCCCGTTGGCGAAACGCAGGTCTACCTGCTCGACCCGGAACAGCCGGGTTTGGGCAATCGTTTCAGTGCGGGTGACCACCGGTTTGTTGCCATGGCGTGCGTGGTGGCTCATAGCGACAAGGTTAATCCTTTTGACTGGCGAATAAAATCGCGAATTTCCCCTGCTAACCGTTCGGGTATATGCTTGTCCCGTATCGGAATTTCAAAACTTCAACCGGAACATTATGATCGAATGATCGTAATCGAAGAAGAAAAGGACCTGCTTAAAGCGATGGTTTATGCCGAGCTGACCCTGGCGGATTTCCGGGAATTCGAATCCGCCGTCAATAATGAATTAAAGCGCGGTACCAAGATCAAGCTGCTGTTCGACCTGACCAACATGTCCGGATACTCCGTGGATGTCATGTGGGAGGACATCAAGTTTACCCGCACCCATGCGCACGACTTCAAGCGCATTGCCGTGGTCACGAGCCGAATATGGGTGACGTGGCTCGGGTGGTTGCCGAGTGCATTCACCGATGCCGAAATCAAACATTTCGAAGACATCTCCGCCGCCGCAACCTGGTTGCACGGTGCCTGAAACTCCGTCCTCAGGCGCCCTAATCATGCTCAACTGGAACGACCTCGGCACTCTGTTACTCGATCTCGACGGAACCCTGCTCGATCTCCATTACGACAACCATTTCTGGCTCGAGCACGTGCCCCGGCGCTATGCCGAAGCACGCCGACTCCCGCTTGAGGCGGCCAGGGAGGAGGTTCTGGCGCGATACCGGCGCGCGGAAGGGACGCTTGACTGGTACTGCGTGGATTACTGGAGCCGGGAACTCGAGCTCGACATTCCGCAACTCAAGGAAGAGGTCACTCACCTGATTGCCGTGCACCCGTACGTAATTGATTTTCTGGATGCGGTTAAATCACTTAAAAAACGTGTCGTCCTGGTGACCAACGCCCACGGCAAGGCGCTGGCCATCAAATTCCGGCGCACACAACTGGGCGATCACTTCGATGCCGTGGTGTGCGCGCATGATCTCGGCATACCGAAGGAACACGTGGGCTTCTGGGGAAGGCTGCAGGAGGTCGAGCCGTTTGACAAGGCAGCCACGTTGCTCATCGACGACAGTTTGCCGGTGTTACGCGCGGCGAGCCGCTACGGCATCGGCCAGCTGCTCACCGTCTGCCAGCCGGATTCCAGGATGCCCGAGAAGGATAGCAGCGAATTCCGCGCCATCCGCAGTTTCCGGGAAATCATGCCCAGTCACTGAAATCTGCCAAAATCACGTTGTGTCCATGACCGATCGGAAGCGGGGAAGCAAACAGATGCCAAGCGGTTCCGTGCGGCCCAGATAACAACCCATGCCGGAAAGCGGGAGGAGTGGAATTATCTATGGCTATTGGGTGTCAAACGAAAGCGTAAGTATCATTGTAGCGTTCCCAAACAATTGGAAAGGAGACCGACATGAAGCGCCTCATCCTCCTTGCGACGAGCGTCCTGCTTTCAGCCTGCCAAACCGCGTATGTGGGGAATGAAAATTCACCCTATTACACGATCCCGGTTGGTTCGACGTTGACGCTGAATCAGAACGCGGTCATTCCGCCGAATCTGGCGGGCTTCCTGCTGCAAAACGGTCAAATCCAGACACAGTCCCAGATCAACCAGTATTATCCCTACTGCAAATTTGAAGTGCTGAAGATTCGAGATGACCCGCAACCCATTCAGGCCGATACCTTTTCAATCGTGAAAGTCGTGCAGCAAATCGATCACAGCGTGGATGCCGGCCAGACCAAGCTGGCGGGTCTTTCCATCGGCATCGGGATCGGCATAAGCAACGGCGGTTCAAGCGTCCAGACTTATGCCACGCGCCTGAACCTGCGTTCGGAAAAGCAGCCGGAGGTTTTTCGCCTGAGCTGTGGATTATGGGATTATCCGGAGAAAGGGAAACACCTTACGATAAATGAAATCCGCAAAGCATTGGGTAATGTCTTTACGCTTCAGTTAGCGTCGGGCTAATAACCGCCATACCGCCAACCGAGTAACCGTCCGGCCTACCGGTATCAATGACCGGTGGGGCCATGCCCATGCCAGGTTGTCCCGGTTGCCCTTCCGCATCGCTTGCAATTTGTGCCGACGCGGTCCTGCGATGAGTTTTCCATTCGCACGAGATGCTTGTGACTTCGGCTCCCGTGCATGAAATGCCAGCCACGAAAATTACCGGTTCGGTCACTTTGGCTTAGCCGATTCATTACTCCCCGATATTGCCGGTCCACTCCCTTACGGGAAGGCGCGCCGGACCGCAATGGCGAGAATCGTGGTTATTTGTTAGGGTGTCCGGAAAAACCTGTTGTCGGTGCAGCGATCTTCTGGAGGCGAGGCTGACCGCCGTCCAGGATTCCACCCCGGATGTCACAGGCGATCGCACCGTTCCTGTCATACAATAGCTGGACCCCCTGCGGAACGTCCGGAACGTCGGAACAAAATGAAATTAAGCGCAAAAGCATTCAAGGACTGGGACAACAAATGCATCACGCTCCTCGGCATGTCCGGGGTCGGCAAGACGCGCTTGGCCGCGAAGCTGCGCAAACGAAACTGGTTCCATTATTCCGGGGACTACCGCATCGGCACGCGTTATCTGGACGAACCGATACTCGACCATATCAAGCAGCAGGCGATGCAGGTGCCGTTCCTGCGTGAATTGCTGCGCTCGGATTCCATTTACATCTTGAATAATATCACCGTGGATAATCTGCAGCCGGTATCGAGCTTCCTGGGAAAATTGGGTGACCCGGAAAAAGGCGGTCTCGGCCTCAAGGAATTCAAGCGCCGCCAGGAACTGCACCGGCAAGCGGAAATCGCGGCCATGCGCGACGTCCCGGGATTCATCCACAAGGCGGGAGAGATCTACGGCTATCGGCATTTCGTCAATGACGCCGGCGGCTCGCTGTGTGAACTGGAAGACGCGCCTACGCTCAAAGTGCTGGCCGATCATACGATGATCCTGTATATCAAGGCGAACGAAAAAGATGAACAGGACCTGATTCACCGCGCGGAGGAGGATCCGAAGCCGCTTTACTACCGCGAGGCGTTCCTGGACGAACTACTCGAGATTTATCTGCGCGAAAAAAAATTGTCCTATGTGGCGCAGATCGACCCGGATGATTTTGTGCGCTGGTCGTTTCCGCGCCTGTTTCAATCGCGCATTCCACGCTATCAAGCCATTGCGGATCAGCATGGCTACACCCTCAGCA
The DNA here is from genome assembly GCF_040901545.1 of Sulfuricaulis sp. Classification (GTDB taxonomy): domain Bacteria; phylum Pseudomonadota; class Gammaproteobacteria; order Acidiferrobacterales; family Sulfurifustaceae; genus Sulfuricaulis. Next base: position 9,594 of record NZ_JBBDYL010000050.1, read on the forward strand.
CCGATGAGCTCAAGGAAGTGCGGGATGAGGCCGGCTTCTTGCGCCTCGTGGAAAAAGTGCTGGAAAGACAAGCTTAATTTCCGCCATGCCGCTGGTTGCCAATTCGAAACTGCCCACTTTTGATCGCCTCATGCAGGAAGGCGAGAATGTCCTGCCGGGCGATGTGGCGCTGCACCAGGACATCCGCGAACTGCACATCGGGCTGCTTAACATGATGCCGGATGCCTCACTGGCCGCCACCGAACGGCAATTCTTTCGACTGGTGGGTGAGTCCAACCAGATTGCCCAGTTCTACATGCATCCGTTCACGCTGAAGGAACTCCACCGCAGCGCGGAAGCCGAACGCTACGTTAACCAGTATTACGAAACCTTCGACCAAATGAAGGAACAAGGGCTGGACGCGCTAATCATTACCGGCGCAAACGTGACTCAGCCGGATTTGTCGCTTGAACCATTTTGGAAGCCGCTTATCAAGGTGATCGATTGGGCCCATGACAACGTTACTTCCACGCTGTGTTCGTGTCTGGCAACACACGCGGTACTGCAGTTTCGTTATGGAAAAAAACGCCGGCATCAGGGTTTCAAGCGCTGGGGGGTCTATTCCCATCGTGTGATAGACCGCAAGCACCCGCTGGTGAGTGACGTCAACACGCGTTTCGATGTGCCGCACTCGCGATTCAACCAGATTGACCGCGAACAATTCGAAACCGCGGGATTGCCCATTCTCGTTGAAAGCGAAATCGCGGGGGTGCATCTGGCCGTGAGTGAAGATCGTTTTCGGCTGATTTTCCTCCAGGGGCACCCGGAATACGACACGATCAGTCTCTACAAGGAATACAAACGCGAGGTCAACCGCTTCATCCAAGGTGAGCGCGAAGATTATCCGCCATCTCCGGAAAATTATTTTACGCTCCGGTGCCAGGCGGTGCTCGACGAACACCGGGAACGGGTAATCGCGGCACTAACACGGAAGAAGTTACCGCCAGAATTGCCGGAATCCTACGTGATGGCCAATTTGGATAACACCTGGCATGACACGGCCGAAGCCGTGATCAATAACTGGATCGGCAAGGTATATCAGGTCACCAACATCGACCGGAAGCAACCATTCCAGGATAACGTGGACCTCAACGACCCGCTGGGGTTGAAAAAGTAATGACGCCCGGCCTCAAGCGGGTGGTTTACTTTTCTTTACGGCTTTTCCGCTTCAGGTCGGCGCGAAGGGAACGCCCATAGGACTGTATGTCGACAAATCGTCTCTCCGCGTCACGGACCGCAACGTGTCATATGTCAATCTCCAGAGATCTTCGAAACATACGAATAGTTTTACAAACGAACTTCCACGGCGGCACCGCCGAGAGGACTGCGTGATATCTCCAGTACACCGCCATACAGTTGAACGACCTCCTGCACCATGGCCAATCCCAGTCCATGCCCCGGCGTGGCCGCATCCGCGCGGGCGCCGCGGGCACGAACCAGGGACACCTGATCGGGCTCAATACCCGGGCCATCGTCTTCAACTCGCAGCGTAAAGCGCGGTCCCGATTTGTCTCCCGATTCATTATGCGCCTCGATGCATACGCGTGCCTTGGCCCACTTGAACGCGTTGTCCGCGAGATTGCCGAGTACCTCCAGCAAGTCGCCTTCGTCGCCGTGGAAAATCACGTCGGAGGATATGTCGAGTTCCGCGCGGATGGACTTCGACCCATATACCTTTCCCAGCGCGGAAAGAATTTTTTGTGCCGTGGGTGCGACCGGCAACGGGGCGCTCAAGGCGGTGCGACCGGCAACGGCCGCGCTGTAATTGATACTCGACGATATCGTTCATGTTTTGCAGTTGTTCCTGAGTCACCACGCGCAACACCTCCACCGGTGTTTTCGTCTCGACCGTGGCACGCAGCACGGCGAGCGGCGTCTTGAGGCTGTGGGCGAGATTACCCAGCGAATCGCGGTAGCGTTCCAGATGCGCCCGCGCATTGACCAGCAGGGTATTGAGGTTATCTGCCAACGGCTGCAACTCAGCCGGATAGCGGCCATGCAAGGTTTGCGTACGGCCGGTTTCCATCTCGGAAAGGTCTTGCGCCAGCCGCCTCAGCGGCGCCAACCCCCAGCGCAAAATCAAAGCCTGGAACACGAGCAGCAACAACGTGGCCGCCGCCAGCCAACCGAATAGAGTGCGGCGAAACTGCTGGATTTCCGCCAGGTGCTCATCGAGTCGCTCGCCCACATGAAAAACGTAAGTGCGTGCGGATTGTCCGCTGAGTTCCCAGCGGGTGGTAAAGCTCAATATCAATCGCTCCGGCGTGTCGTCGCGTGACGTTATCCGGAACACGCGCTCGCCCGGCGGGGGCTCGGCTACGGTGTCCAACGAAATGCCGAGGGCCGAAGGAGAACGCCAAACGGCCGTGCCGGTGGCATCGTGTACCTCGGCGAACAACCCCGAACCGATAAGATTAAAGCGCGGTTCGGGCAGTTCGACGGGCAATTCCAGCGCACCACGGGCATTAAGATCGGCCGCGGCCAGCAGGGCATAAAGATGACCTTGCAACCGTTCCCGCAGCGCGCTTTCTGCGCTGCCACGAAACGCCTGGTCGAGCGCGAGGCCGGACAGGCCGAGAAATCCGGCCAGCACCACCGCCGACACCAGCAACAATCGCGCGCGCAGCGAACGCATCAGTTTTGCCCGCAAGGCAGCGTAAAGCGATAACCGCGACCACGCAGGGTTTCGATGGGGTTGAGACGGTCCCCGGGGTCCAGTTTCTTGCGCAAGCGGCCGATAAATACCTCGATAACGTTACTGTCGCGGTCGAAGTCCTGATCGTAAACATGCTCGGTGAGCGTCGTCTTCGATACCACTTCGCCGGCATGCAACATCAGATACTCGAGGATCTTGTATTCGAAGGCGGTCAATTCGAGCGGGCGTTTATTTACGCGCACCGACTGCGCTGCGGTGTCGAGCACAATCGGCCCGCAGTTCAGGATGGGTTGGGCGAGTCCGGCGGCTCGGCGCAACAAGGCATTGACGCGCGCGAGCAATTCCTCGATATGAAAGGGTTTAACCAGATAATCATCCGCACCCGCCTCGAGTCCCGAGACCTTGTCTTGCCACCGTCCCCGGGCGGTAAGGATCAGTACTGGAAATCGTCTTTCGAGTTTGCGCCAGCTACGAATGACTTCGATCCCGCTCATGTCAGGCAGGCCGATATCCACCACCGCCAGGTCAAAGGGATACTCTCGGCCTTGCACCAGCCCGTCATTGCCGTTAGCCGCCATGTCGACGACATAACCCGCGGCGCGCAATTGTTCACCCAACTGCCGGCGCAAGGCATTTTCGTCTTCGATGATCAGGAGACGCACTGCACTCAGTCCTTCTCGTGGCGCGGCGCGACATCGAAGAAGCGCACCGAACCGTTCGGCAACAAAACCTTGATACGATAAGTGGTGTCTCCACGCCGACCGCGTTTCTCGGCCGACAGTACGCGCCCGCCGGTCTCACGCCTGACACGGGCTACCGCCTCGTCAAGTGAATCCTCCTCATCACGGCGTGACTCACGGTGTTCATTCCGATCGCGACGTCCGTGGTCATTATCGTCGTCGCGGTCGGAGCGCCCACCGCGTCGCGCCGCGACCGGATCCATGGCCATGGATACGACCAGGCCGGCCATGAGACAGGCCAAGAAAAGCCGTCGAGTCATGATCCGCCATTCCCGTCGTTTTTTCCGGTCGTCACCATCGCGTGTCCATCTTAGCCGACTGTCGTGTCAGACGCACCGGCAGAATGGCATGGCTCACGCGGCTGGCGTCCGAATTAACGACGGTGACGCGCGATGTCGTATCCGATGATGGTCCCGATTACCGCTCCGACCGCGGTATGACCCGGGTCGCCAGCGCCGACTTCGTGTCCCACCACCCCGCCAATCACACTGCCGAGAATGATGGGGGCGGCGGATGATGACCGACGGTGGTCCCGATCATGCTCGTCGTGATGGCGTGGCGGCGCCGATCTATAATAGTGATGATTTGAATGACGCCTGTCCCGATGTCCGTAGGCCTTGCCCGGATGGTAGTAATGCCTTACCACGTGTTTCTCACGGTATACGGAACGGTGATGGCCATCGCCGTGATCGCGATCAGCCTGCGCAGCCAGCGGGGCGGCCAAGGCTGCCGCCAATACCACTACAGCAATGCTCAACATTTTGCGGTTCATTGTATTCTCCTTGGGTTGCATTGAAATTTTGACGGCTACATCTGTGATCGAGATTACGACCCGTCGGCTGAACCCAAGCTGAACAAAACTGAATTCTATCTTATTGATATAACTACTATAATTCCTTATTCACGGCCGCCCACGGCCGGAATTAAAATATTTTGTTAATGGAGTATCGTATGGCGCTCGACGCGAAGCAGAACCGCGTCATGCCCAATCCAGGAAAAAGACATGAATAAGAAAGCAGCCAAGATTAAAACAAATGCACCAAACCGATTCACACGACGCCATTTTATTGTCGGTGCCCTGGCCGCCGGCTTCGCGGCGGCCGTACGGCCGATTGCAGCACAAACCGTGATTCACACGGATACTGCCGGAGTGATTGCCGGTGAGGTGAAAATACCGGTTGCGGATGGCCAGATCCCGGCCTACCGTGCCATGCCCGCCACCGGGAAAAATTACCCCATCGTGCTCGTCGTGCATGAAATTTTCGGCGTGCATGAATACTTACGCGACGTCTGCCGCCGGTTCGCCAAACTGGGCTATCACGCCGTGGCGACCGAACTCTTTGCGCGCCAGGGCGACGTCTCAAAAATCACGAATATCGATGAGATACGTAATGTTGTCGCCCAAGTGCCCGATGCACAGGTCATGTCCGATCTGGACGCAACGTTCGCCTGGGCATCCAAGAACGGAGGCGACGGTTCCAAACTCGGTATCACCGGTTTTTGCTGGGGTGGAAGAATCGTCTGGTTGTATGCCGCGCACAGTCCCCGTCTCACTGCCGGTGTGGCGTGGTACGGTCGACTCACTGGCGTCGTCGATGATTTACACCCGGTGCATCCGCTCGACCTGGTCAAGTCAATCAAGGCGCCCGTATTGGGCCTTTATGGCGCCGAGGACCAGGGCATCCCGGTCGAGATGGTCGAAATGATGCAGGATGAACTTAAAGCCGCGAAGCACCCCTCAGAGATCATTATATACCCCAACGCCCCACACGCTTTTCATTCCGATTACCGCGCGAGCTATCGTCAGGAACCGGCACAAGACGGTTGGAAACGCCTGCAGGCGTGGTTCAAAAAATACGGTGTAGCGTAAATCCGGTCCTCGCCCGTTGAAATCGGTAAACAATCCGCTGCCGTTTCTCCCGCTTAATCAGAACGCGACTAAAGCGGTACCCGATGCGGAACTCGCTCAATTATTTTGAATTCAACCAGCCCAAGTTTTGCCGGGAATGAGATGTGCGTTTTTCGTTCTGAAAAGGACGAGATCGTCAATGCCTGGAATACACCATTACCTTTCCGCGATTGTCAAAGCTGAGCACATCGTATGGCACCGGAGGATTACCCTGCTCCATACCGGGTGAGCCGTCCGGCATCCCGGGCACAATCAATCCGCTAACCTTGGTGCGCTGCTTGAGCAGTCGCTTGATATCGGCCGCCGGCACATGGCCTTCAATCACGTAACCTTCGACCAAGGCGGTATGGCAGGAGGCGAGATTCAGGGGCACGCCATATCTTGTTTTGTAAGAAACGGGATCCGCCACGTTTACTGCTTTCACAGTGAAACCGTTCTGCTTCATGTGCGCAATCCAATTGTTGCAGCATCCGCAGGTAACGCTCTTATAGACGGTAATCTCGCTGGCGACAGCGAGTGGCAGGCCACCGAAAAACATGGCCACGATAAGGGAAACAACGGCGGCAGAGTGATTACTCATGGAAAGGGTCTCCTGCGATCATGTGGCGATACATTACTGGATTCCAAACTCGAATAATTTGACCTCGATCAATTTCTGATGTTGGCGTAATAATTCACGTGCTTAAGCAGACCAGCGGAAGTCCATTTTGCAGGTAAACCCCGCTAAACGCGGTTATTCAGAGAGATAACGACAATAGGTTTCACGGACGCGCAGGGTGGCCAGAAATCCGAATACCACGAACGCAAAGAAAATCAGGATTCCCAGCCGGTATTGCATCGCCGCCCCCTGTCCGGAGCCGGCGCGGTCAATGGTCCAGCCTACCAGCGGTTGCAGTATGCCGGTACCGAGGAATACGCCGGTGTTGGCGACGCTGGTGGCGATCCCCGAAAGCGCATGCCGGTTTACTTCTTTGACGCAGGACCAGCTCAGGGTGAAGCCCGCGGCACCAAGCCCCATGAGCAGGAACAACAGGAAACTCAACCACCGCGGCATCGGCAAAGAAAAGACCAGGGGGAGCCAACACACCAGGTGCAGCAAAATGGCTGCAACAAGCACCGGCCGGCGCCGGCCCAGGCGATCGGAAATCATACCGATCGTCATGGCGCCGAAAGCGAACCCGGCCAGCAACAGGCTCGTGTGGATGGTGGCGGTGGTCCGACTCATTGCATAAACCTCCTGCAGAAACGGTACCGCCCACAGGCCCGCGAAAGCGAGGAACGAACCTTCCAGCCCGAGGTTCAACCAGAAGTTTGGCCAGGTCAGGCGATTTCCGAGCACCATCGTCAGGCCATCAAACCAGTGACCTTGATGCGGCGGGTGCGCCGCCTTGCCATCCAGTTCTCGCATGCTGGGTAAACCGGCTTCACCCGGATGATCGCGCACGAAAAACCAGGTGAGCAGAGCGAGCACCAATGACAGGCCGCCGATCGCGATGAACACACTGCGCCAGGAGGTAAACTGCAACACCCAGGCGAACGGCGCCGCCGCCATGACGGCGCCCAGGTTCCCCAGCAGGACCGTCAGTCCGGTCGCAGTACCAAAGTGCCGGTCGTGAAACCACGAGGCGTTGAGCTTGAGCATTGAGATAAAGGTCACCGATACACCCAGCCCAACCAGGAATCGTCCAATCGAGGCATCGGTCATTGACGACGCCAGACCGAACATGACGGAGCCAATGCCGGCCACGATACCGCCAAGCGTGACAATACGACGTGGACCGAGTGTATCCACCAGGATACCGGTAGGGACCTGCATCACGGTGTAGACATAAAAATAAATGCCCGCGAGCCCGCCAAGCGCCGCCGCGCTGGCGCTGAATGCCTGTTGCAGATCGGTGGCGATCGCAGCGGGAGCGACGCGATGAAAAAACGAAAGCATATAAGCCAGCACCACGAGAGCAAATGCGCTCCAGCGCAACAGCGAATAAGCGCCGTATTTCGGGTTATTTTTCAAAGAAGTGAGGCTCGTGTTGTGGACGGTATCGATCTGATTTATTGGCTTTTCACGCCAGCTTAAACTTTTGTGCCTGACGCGACAACAATGGTTGCCGAGATTCCGAGATGCAACGGCTTTGATCACAACCGGATTTACCCGGGCAGTAGTGAAGCCGCGGGATAATCACACCGACGTGTGGTAGATTTGTCTCCCTGCCGGAAATCCGGGGACTCACCATGACCGCCATTCGACAGCAAGATTTTATCCAGAGTATCGCTGACGCCTTCCAGTTCATTTCGTACTATCACCCGGTCGATTATATCGAGGCGTTGCACGAGGCCTATCGACGCGAGCAATCGCCCGCCGCCAAGGACGCGATGGCGCAGATCCTGATCAATTCACGCATGGCGGCCGAAGGTCACCGCCCCATCTGTCAGGATACCGGTATCTGTATCGTGTTTCTCCGCGTCGGCATGGACGTGCGCTGGGAAGCGCGGATGACCATCCCGGAGATGGTAAACGAAGGCGTGCGCCGCGCGTATCTCGATCCGGACAATAAACTGCGCGCCTCGATTCTGTCCGATCCGGATGGAAAGCGCCTGAACACCCGCGATAACACCCCGGCGGTGACGCATGTCGAACTCGTGTCCGGTGACCAGGTGGAAGTCATCGTCGCGGCCAAAGGCGGCGGATCGGAGAACAAATCGAAATTCGCGATGCTGCTCCCCAATGACAGCGTCGTCGACTGGGTGCTGTCACAGGTTCCGATCATGGGCGCCGACTGGTGCCCGCCCGGCATTCTCTCGCTCGGCATTGGCGGCTCGCCGGAAAAGGCGATGCTCATGGCGAAATGGGGAATGATGGAACCGATCAACATTCATGAACTGCAGGCCCGTGGCCCCTCGAATCGCGCCGAGGAACTGCGGCTGGAACTGTACGACAAAGTAAATGCGCTGGGAATCGGCGCGCAAGGACTGGGCGGGTTGTCTACGGTGCTCGATGTGAAAGTTACCGACTATCCCACGCACGCGGCCTCGAAGCCCGTGGCCCTGCTGCCGAACTGCGCCGCCACGCGGCACGCGCATTTTGTGCTCGACGGCAGCGGACCGGTCAGCCTGGATCCCCCCAACCTCGAAGACTGGCCCAAGCTCACGCTCGATTTCAGCACCAGCCGACAGGTCAACCTCGAAACGATCACGCGCGCTGAGATCGCCACGTGGAAATCCGGCGACCGGCTCCTGCTGAGCGGCAAGCTGTTGACCGGCCGCGATGCCGCGCACAGGCGCTTGATGGAAATTATCAATAAGGGTGAAAAACCCCCCGTTGACCTGCGCGGGCGATTTATATATTACGTCGGGCCGGTCGATCCGGTGCGCGATGAAGTCGTCGGCCCCGCCGGCCCCACCACGGCCTCGCGCATGGACAAATTCACCGGACCGCTGCTTGAAAAAACCGGACTGTTGGGCATGGTCGGAAAATCCGAGCGCGGCGCGGTGGCGATCGAGGCCATCAAAAAACACCAGGCGGTCTATTGCATCGCCGTCGGCGGCGCCGCCTACCTCGTTTCGAAAGCGATCCGCGGCGCGCGCCTGCTCGCATTCCCCGATCTGGGCATGGAGGCGATTTATGAGTTCGACGTCAAGGACATGCCGGTCACGGTCGCGGTGGACGCGTTCGGCAATGCCGTGCACAAAACCGGCCCGGCTGAGTGGCGCGCCAAAATCAGCAAGATACCCGTTACAGCCGCCTAGATTCAAACGTTTTTCCAGTGTTTCCTGAGCGACATGGTTTCGGTTTTCCGCTTTCCGGGATGCAATGCCTCCCTGGAAATTGACGACTGATCCAAAGCTGTATTCATGAAGATCGACTTCATGGCACTTGACCGGATTGAGGCCGAAGCCGTGGCAGATTTTTATCGCGCGGCGCCGGTCGGACTGCGCGCCTCGCTTGGCATCGACGTGAACGTGGTCGCGGGCGCGGCCTGTTTCCGTTGCCGACACTTCAACCCCGCACTCATTTTCCGCCGCGCCACCGGGTTGGGAGTTGATCGCGCCACCACGCGGGATGACCTGTCGGCGGTAACCCGATACATGTCCCGGCAGCACTAATCGTATGCCGTAACCGTCACCCCATTTGCGAAGCCGGCAACCTTGGCGGACTGGCTCGAGGCGCAAGGCTTCGCCCGCGGTTACGCCTGGATGAAATTCGCGCGTCCCTGCAATGAACCGCTCGATGCGGCCACTGATCTCGACATTCGAGTGGTCGGTCGCGAATCCGCGGCGGCATTCGGCCGGGTTGTCGTCGAGGGTTTCGGATTCTCCGCCGAGATGCAACCGTGGCTCGCGGCGTTGCCGGGAAGGAAGCAATGGATTTGTGTCATGGCCTTGGCCAAAGAAACCCCGGTTGCCGGGGCGGCGGCTTACGTAGACGGCGGGTACGCCTGGCTCGGTTTCGCGAGCACGCTGGCGGCGCATCGGCGGCAGGGGGCCCAGAATGCGATCCTGGCCCGGCGCCTGCGCGAAGCCGCGGTTCGCGGCGCCCGGACAGCGGTCGTTGAAACCGGCGAGCGGGTACCGGACAATCCCAGTCATTCGTACCGCAACATCCTCCGCGCCGGATTCAAGGAAATGTATTCGCGGCAAAATTTCATTGCCCCGGCCTAATCCTCACTGTAAGTAGCAGAAATGCTTTCGCGCCGTCGGCCATCGGCTTGATACACCGCCGATCGCTTCAAACTGCAACCTTGCTGGACCGGTGACTGTATGATTTGGATGATTTGGTCAAATATGCTTGATTTGGTCAAATATGCTGTCACGATAAGAAAACGTATTAAAAAGACTTGAGCGAGGAGAACGTATTCATGTCATCCGTTGCCAATCCCAATCAGGATTTCATCGATTTCTGGAATTCAACGCTGGTTGATAAGTTCAACCGCTACCGCCACATCCTGCGCGAAGGCATGCGCCACCACAGCGACACCGCGTTCCAGAAACTGAAACTTCCACCCGGTTCCCGAGTGCTGGACGTCGGTTGCGGCTGGGGCGACACATCCCTCGTGCTTGCCCATCTCGTGGGTCCGTCCGGAACCGTGGTCGGAATTGACTGCTGCGACAACTTTCTTCAGACCGCCCGGGAAGATGCTAAAGCGCAACGAGTTTCGAATGTTGAATTCACTTTGAGCGACGTGCAAATTCACCCCTTCGAACCGATCTATGATCTCTGCTTTTCGCGCTTCGGCACCATGTTTTTTGCCAATCCGGTGGCGGCGCTGCGCAACATGCGCAAATCCCTGAAACCCGGAGGCCAGCTCATGATCGTGGTGTGGCGCATGATCGAAGATAATCCCTGGTTCGGCGTGCCCAAGGAGGTGGTGCTCCAGTTCCTCCCGCCACCGGGCGATAACGCTTCGACCTGCGGGCCGGGACCGTTTTCCATGGCGAGCGAATCGGTCGTGAGCGCCCAACTCAAGGCGGCCGGATATATCGACTTTAAATTTGAGCGCGTTGACGGACCGGTGGAGATCGGCAACACACCGGAGAAGGCGACGCAGTTCCAGCTCGCCCTCGGACCGGCCGGAGAAATCTTCCGCGAGGCGGGCGAGGTAGCCGAACGCCATCGCCAGAACATCGAAGCGGCCCTGCGCGACCATCTCGCGCGGTACATGAATGGCGGAAAGATCGTCATGAACTCGAGCTCGTGGGTGATTACTGCCCGTAATCCCGGCGGTTGACAGGAAACCCCGTCTACATGAGTTACGATGAACAACTGGCGCACCGGTTGCGCTTGCAGCTAAACCGACCCCCGGGATTCTCTGAAAGAAAAATGTTTGGCGGTATCTGCTTCATGCTCCATGGAAACATGTGTGGTGGGATACTGCGCGCGGATCTGATCGTTCGGGTACAACCGGAAGAATTCGATCAGGCAATGACACGGCCGCATACGCGCGCGTTTGATTTTACCGGAAAACCGATGACGGGCTTTGTGGTGGTATCGCCGAAAGGATATCGCGCTGACACCGTATTCAAGAACTGGGTGGCGCACGGCACCGAATGCGCCCGTGCCCTGCCGAGAAAAACCAAAAAAATCAAGCCACGCATAAAATAATGTCAAATCCGCTTCCAGTTAAGTGCGCGCGTTGCGTGTAACCAGACTGCGCCGCAGAAACGCAATTTCCTTTGACGCCACAGCCTGATAGAAATAACTGATGGGTAAACGCGATCGCGCGGAAAAATTCTGGGGCATCACTCTGCTCGCGGCTACGATGTTGCTGGTCACCATGGGGGCGCGGCGGTCGCTGGGGCTGTTTGTTTCGCCGCTCAATCCCACCACCGGACTCGGTTACCCCATGAGCGGCGGCCGATCGACGACGATTTTTACCCGCGGACTTTCGTTAATGTATGCGCCAGCGAACTTTCCGGTATAACCGGGGAATTACCGTCGCTGTCAACAACAAGTGTACCGAATCCGGCGCGCGGATTTATTTCCGGCTTAACCGAAACAACCCGTTTATTCCCTCGTCGCTGGTGAAATAAAGCACGCCATCGGGACCGACAGCTACCCCGACGGGCCGGGCCCAGCGATCGCCGTTTTCGTTTTGAAATCCGGTGACCAGATCATCGACGCGTTCCGCCTTGCCGTCGTGAAACCGCACGATGACGATCCTGGGTGGGCGTCGTGTCGCCTTGCTGCCCCCAGGTAGCCGCCGGTGGGTTTAGTCGCCCAAGAACCGCGCAATGCCACAATCGCACCGAATTCGAGCGACTTATCCATTGCGCCTTGTGGCACAAAAACCACCGCCATGGGTGCGTTGCGCGCCGGGAAGGTGGCAACCGGCATCACCACATCCGACATCGATCGTGGCGGCTGACTCAAAATGCAGTGGTCACGAATTATCTTCTCTCCTTTGAACTGATACCAAGGCATGCCGTGAAATGAACCGGGAGCGATGCGGCTGAAATATTCGGGTGGATGTTCATAACCCAGATGATCGGGGCCGTTATTGCTCGCCTACATCACGCCTGTCTGGGGATGCCAGGAAAAACCCACGGGATTTCGAAACCCGGTGCCGAAAGGTTCCAAATAAGATTTACCGCCCGCTTCGCGTAAAACGTAAACCCCGCCCCGCCGATCCTCGAAGGGATAGCGATCGTCAAGGTATTGATCACTGCAGTTGCCTTGAATACCGAGGCTCACGTACACCCGGCCGTCGGGACCGACTCCCACGGTGCGACTGCTGTGGCCCGAACCGCCGGGAAGGGGGGCCAGCAAAGTAATCGATATCGGTGCCAGCTGCTTCTGACCCGGTCGGTAGGGCGCGCGATACAGTCCGTGGTTGCGGGCGATAAGAATCTCCCCGCCCCGGAAAGCGACGCTGTGCGGATAGTCGTCGAGTTCGACCAGTACCGCAGGATCGGTGTAGGGACGGGACAGGCGATAGACTTTCCCGCTCTTGGATCCAATAACGAGATCACCGTTTTCCGCAAACGCCATCAACCGGGGCCGGTCAAGCTTGTCTGTCAGCAGTTCCAGACGATAGCCCTTCGGCACTTGTGCAATAAGGCGCTCGCTGCCTGCGCTAATCGTCTGTTCTACAAAGGATAACCGGGGCGTATCGGCCTTGATTCCTGATGCCGGAACAACAATGAAAAACAATATTACGAATTGTCGAAATACTCGGCCCAAACCGGTCGTTCTGGCCGCCATCAACTTTGGCCGGTCAGGAACGAGGCGGTTTGGCTGATGCCCGGGAAGAATACACAGTGGATGAAATAAGCGTTTTATCATAGAGATAATATTCATGGTACCTGTATTCCGTTGACGGATAAATGAGGGCCCCCAAGTAAAACTGCACGCGGAAATTTACCTCGTCGCTGTGTATGATATTACCGGTTGAATTTGCCGTTAGACCGTCTTCCGACCACCGGGTATCGATGGTTCAATAACCACACGGTGTTCGAGAAATGAACAATATCCAAAACATCCAAATTACCGGAGGATACCCCGATGACAACCAGGAAGAAAACCAAGACAAAAGCAAAGGCAAAGAAAAAAACCACTGTTCGCAAGGCCGCCGGCAAAAAGGCCAGCCGCAAAACCACGCGCGCCAAAGTAACGGCAAAGAAAAAAACCGCGTCGAAATCCGGCAAAACAATGCCGCGCGCGACGACCGTCCCCATGGCGACCTACACGATGCCGGACACGGAGGAACGGGTCGGGATCGTCACCCATTATTTTTCGCATCTCTCGGTGGCGATTGTCCAGCTCGATTCCGGCATGTTGCGGGAGGGCGACGTGGTGCATATCAAGGGACACACGAGCGACTTCAAACAGCGCATCGAATCAATGGAAGTCGAGCACGTCCATGTCAGCGAGGTGCTTGCAGGTCAATCATTCGGTTTACGGGTGAAAGAGCACGCCCGCGAGCACGATGTCGTATACAAGGTATTACGCTAGGCGGAAAGTTTTTTGATTAACCGTCCGCTGGGTCATTCCTCGGGCCAACGATCTTCGCGATGCTGGCTGAGGGAAATTCATGAAATTTCTGGGGCCACCCGATAAAAATCGTCGTACGCCGTTTATAAGAGTCAGCACACGGCCGCCAACCGTCCCAGGCAACCGGTCCAGCCTTGCCGATGATGTTGAGATGATTCTTCGCTGGCGAGTCCCTCATGGATTAATGTCAGCTTCGTCTGTTCGCCATCGCGCTGCAGTAAAATGGTGACGGTTGACCGATTTAGTTTTTCCGCATTTTCCCATTCCCAGGTGAACGACAGCTTGTTGGGTCGATCGATTGTTTGATAGGTCCCCGCCACGGTGTGTACTTTCCCGTCGGGTTCAGTCATGGAAATGCGGTATCGCCCGCCCTTGCGAAAATCCAGCGCGTGCACTTCCGTCTTGAACGAATCGGATGGCGCGAACCATTTGGTCAGCGATTCGGGGGTAACCCAGGCATCAAATACCTTTTCAATATCGGCATTCAGTGTCCGGTTTAATGTAAGCGAAGTATCGACGGCGGTATCCATGACATCCTCCTATACGGTTTTAACCAAGTATTTCTCCAGGCGATCCAGATTGCGTTGCCAGAATTTCTCGTAATCCGAGAACCAGGCATGCGCCGATTTCAGGGCTTTGCCGTTCAAACGGCAGCGTCGCATGCGCCCGTCTTTGATTCGTCTGACCAGGCCCGCTTCTTCCAAAACATTCAAATGTTTTGTGACAGCAGGTAATGACATGGCGAAGGGTTCGGCCAGCTCGCCCACAAGCGCCTCCCCCTGCGCCAGTCGGGCCAGGATGGCGCGGCGGGTTGGATCCGATAAGGCCGCAAACGTTGAATCCAGTGCGGTAGATTTTAAGTTAACCATTTGGTTAAATATTATCCGGTCTTGTAACGAAAGACAAGGGGGTGAAAAAACGCTAAGGCCCGTCGGACCGGAGCAGACTGCTGCGCGTCACCCGGGCCCGGTAACCAACCATGCATCAGTTTTTGGCGAGCCGATCGCGAATTTCCTTGACGACATTTTCCCGATCCGTCTTATAACGCCGGATAAATGCCATGGGTGCGCCGGTTTGGGGATCGTACTTCGCACCCCAGACCACCAATTCCAGCATCACGGGAATCAGATCCAGGCCTTTATCGGTCAGGCGATAAACATTCCTGGCTCGGGTTTGCGGGTCAGCCGACTTTCGGATAATCCCGGCGTTTTCAAGCTTCGCCAACCGGTCGGCGAGGATGTTGGTGGCGATGGCCTCGTCCGAATTGAGAAATTCGCCGTAGCGGCGCTTGCCGCCGAACATCAGGTCACGGACCACCAGCAGGGTCCATTTGTCGCCGAAAAAATCCAGCGCATAGCTGATCGGGCAGGCGGAACGGCGGGTAGGTTTGGTCCTGGACATAAGCCGTTTATAGGGGGTTTCTTGCATACTTGCAAATTACAAGTTACGGCCTTATCCTTTACTTGCTTTTTGCAAGTAGTCGTCCTTAATTTAACGATCAGGAGACAATCATGGAAAACATAGTCGTGTGGTTCGATATGCCGGTCAAGAATTTAAAGCGTGCGGCCGAATTTTACCGCAAGGTGCTGGGCGTGGAACTGCAAAAGATGGAACAACCGGCGCCGATGGCATTTTTCCCTTTCGGGCCTGGTATTGCTTCGGGTGCACTTGTGGAGTCACGAGAGGTAAGCCCAAGCAACCGGGGGACAACTGTATATCTGAACGGGAGCAAGGATCTGGCCGGCCCGCTTGGCAAGGTCGAAGCAGCGGGTGGGAAAGTGCTGCAAAAGAAAACCGCCATCGGCGAACACGGCTTCATCGCCTATTTCGAAGACACCGAGGGCAACCGCGTCGGCCTCCACAGTATGAATTAAAGGTCATTAACCATGAACGCAAAGAAATTCACTCTGGCGACACTGGGCTATGTGGTCGTGACCTTTGCCCTGGCGTTTCCTTGGCACCTGATCTGGTTCAAAGACAGTTACCACAGCCTGGGTGTTTACACCCGCGAAAATCCGATCTTCGCCTTTGGTATCGGTTCCATGGTGCTGCAGGGACTGATTCTCGCCTACCTTTATCCGTTCTTTTATAAGGGTACGCACCCCATCCTCACCGGGATACGCTTCGGTCTGCTGATGGGGGGATTCCTGTGGAGCGTATCGGTGCTGGCCTTTGCCGCCAAAACCGACGTAAACTCGCTTGCGACTTTTTTTACTTTAAGTACCCTTTTCCATTTGATTCAGTTCGTCGCCGCCGGCGCCCTGATCGGTTGGATATTCAGAACAAAAATAAGTGCCGAATAACGGCATTCGGTGTCACCTGCTGCTGTGCCTGGACACTGCTACGAAGAATTGAAATACATTAAAGGAGGCTTAGCCGATGACTCCATCCATGTATCACGCGTCGATTCCGGCATTTATCCGCATGATGGGTAACTTGGCCGAAGTGCTGAAAAAAGGCGCCACCCACGCAACGTCCAGGAAAATTGATCCAACGGTGCTGATCAACAGCCGACTGTTTCCCGACATGCTTCCGCTCGCGCGACAGGTGCAGATAGCCTCGGATACCGCCAAGGGGTGCGCGGCGCGGCTGGCAGGGCAGGAACCGCCCAAGTTCGAAGACAACGAATCAACCTTCCCGGAGCTGTTGGCCCGCACCGATAAAACGGTGGCTTTTCTCAAGACCTTCAAACCCGGCCAGATTGACGGAACGGAGGATAAAACGATTCATCTGAAAATTGGCGGGGAAAGTTTGACCTTCAAGGGGATGCCGTATCTGCTTAATTTCGTACTACCCAATTTTTATTTTCACGTCACCACGGCCTACGACATTCTCAGACATAATGGCGTCGAGCTGGGAAAAAAGGATTATCTGGGAAAATTTTAGTCCCGCCCGGATATAACGATTGCTGCCAAGCAGCAGACGAGCCGCCACCTGCGCGCCGGCACATCATCTGGCGAAATGTTCAGGGCTTAACGAATTTCAGTACAAACCGGTCGGTGACCATGTCGCTCGCCTCCCGAAACGGCACTTCACGCGAATCACCGGGATCGCGTAAAAAATCGCCCTCCGCATTAAGCTTGAATCCCGCTGCTTCCACTTCTTGCCTCAATGTCGCTTCCTCGATGCGATGAAGGGATTTCGACACGCTAATCCCGGCACCGGCTTTCGCGGAATGATCGACAATGACCAGATATCCGCCCCGCTTCAGCAAGTCGAAAAACCGGCGGTTCATTTTCGTGCGGTCGGCCGGTAAATAGGTGATGTCGTGATAAATCAGTATCACGGTGATCAGATCCAGGTTTTTCGCTTCCGGCGGCGCCGGGTCATCGAACGGACGGATCACTGACACCACGTTTTTCACCGCCGCATTCTTAAATCGCTCGTCAAATTCAGTCCGTGGTTTGGTGTTCTGCGCATACACCACGCCCTTTGGCCCGACCGCGCGCGCAAGCAGTTCCGCGGTATATCCCCGGCCGGCACCGATTTCGAGCACTTTCATGCCGGGTTTGACACCGGCGAATGCCAGCAACTGTTCGGGACGGCGGCGCTTGTCCAGTTCGCGATCGTCCCCCGACCGGTCGGGACTCGTTACGATGGTGTGGTAATCGGGCGGTGCGGCACTCGCCGCGGGGGGAATGACTGCCCCGGAGAACAAGGCGGCGACCAGCAAGCCAGTGCTTGCCCAATGCCGGGGATGGAAATATTTATTCACTGTCTTTCTCCTGGTAATCACGTGTTCCAAAAAAAGTTAAAGCGGCGGTTCAATCTCAGCGTAATAAAATAAATTATGTCTCTACCCTTAGCCAAACATCTCAAAAATGACGTTTCCAACAATGGTTTGAACTTATTCCTAGATTATCTTTTCGTCAGTATTGTGTGCCCACATGTTCACAAACGCCGTCGTGGCCAGCATAATCTTCTCAAATTAATCACCTTGTTCATATCCGACAGCGAAACGGGGCTCGAATAAACTGAATTACAAGCAATCCGTTGGTAATATTAGAGTCTATTCGGCGTCATCGCTTGAAAATTACAACCAGTTGGGCATTGCCCGATCCCGGGAAACCGTTAGACATGTCACGGAAGCTCTGATTTAATAATCGAGCATCGCTGAAACGCGGAGAATATCGAGAAAATACCAGGGAAAATCTTGGCAAAACCCGTGCCGGAGCAGGGAAGCGCCAATAGCGCCTGGCTGGAGACCAAGACGTGCGCCACGACGGTAACAATAAAGGTTCCGGAATTAATCCAGAACACCATTACAAAAAATCAGTAAAATTATGATTGGACTGACCTCCTGATTGCAGCGAGCAGGTTGATTCCGATTCAACGGAAGGGGTGGAACAAGCATCGCCTTCCGCAAGTCGCTCAGCCCCAACACTAGATAAGAGGAGTGAACATACCTGCCCAGCGAGGCTCAATCAATAATGAACGCAGTTATAAAAGCGTTGAAGCAAAAACAAAATAGCTATACACGTGAAGAACTGCTCTCTTGCGGGCGGGGAGAGCTTTTCGGCACCGACAACGCCCAGTTGCCGCTGCCGCCCATGCTGATGTTCGATCGCATCACCTCCATTACCGAAACCGGCGGGGCGTATGACAAAGGCGAGATGATTGCCGAGCTGGACATCAAACCGGATTTGTGGTTTTTCCACTGCCACTTTCAGGGCGACCCCGTCATGCCGGGCTGCCTGGGGCTGGATGCCATGTGGCAGTTGGTGGGATTTTATCTCGGGTGGATGGGCGGACCGGGCAAAGGCCGCGCATTGGGCGCCGGCGAAGTGAAGTTTACCGGTCAGGTGACGCCCGAAAACAAGCTGGTGATCTACCGCATCGATATCAAGCGCTTGATCATGCGCAAGCTCGTTATGGGTATCGCCGATGCGGTGATGGAGGTAGATGGGAGAAAAATTTATTCCGCGTCGGATTTGCGCGTGGGCCTGTTTACATCTACCGAGAATTTCTGAGGGAAGGAACCTTGAAACGAGTTGTAGTGACCGGACTGGGTATCGTTTCCAGCATCGGCAAAAACAAACAAGAAGTGTTGGCATCACTCAAGCAAGCTCGCTCCGGCATTACCTTCAGCCGGGAGTACGCCGATCTGGGGTTCCGGAGTCACGTTCACGGCGCGGTAACAATCGACATAGAAAAATTGATCGACCGCAAGCTGCGACGTTTCATGGGCGATGCCGCCGCTTACAATTACCTGGCCATGGCTCAGGCCATCAAGGACGCCGGGTTGAGTGAAGCGCAAATTTCCAGTCCGCGCATCGGATTGATTACCGGCTCAGGGGGAGCGTCGACAGCGAACACCGTCGAGGCGGCCGACACGCTGCGCTCCAAGGGCCTGCGCAAGGTAGGGCCGTTCATGGTACCCCGCACCATGGGGAGCACCACCTCGGCATGCCTGGCAACGGCTTTCAAGATCAAGGGCGTGGGGTATTCCATCAGTTCGGCCTGTGCCACCAGCGCGCACTGCATCGGCAACGCCGGCGAGCTGATCCAGATGGGCAAGCAGGACATGATATTTGCCGGCGGCGGTGAAGAGCTACATTGGTCCATGACGGTGATGTTCGACGCCATGGGAGCGCTTTCTTCCAAATACAACAGCACACCGGACAAGGCGTCGCGCGCCTACGATGTGGACCGTGACGGCTTCGTGATTTCCGGGGGCGGTGGCATGGTGGTACTCGAAGAGCTGGAACACGCCCGCAAACGCGGCGCCAGAATCTACGCCGAACTGGTGGGCTATGGCGCGACTTCGGATGGATACGATATGGTGCAGCCTTCCGGCGAGGGAGCCGTGCGCTGCATGCAGCAGGCCCTGTCCACCGCGGATGGGCCCGTGGATTACATCAACGCTCACGGTACCAGCACGCCACTCGGCGACACCCGCGAACTGGAGGCCATACGCGAGGTGTTCGGCAGCAAGATACCTACTATCAGCTCTACCAAGTCGCTCACCGGGCACGCGCTCGGTGCGGCGGGTGTGAATGAAGTCATTTATTCTCTGCTGATGATGGAAGCGGATTTTATTTGCGAGTCGGTCAATATCGAAAATATCGATCCCGCCGCGGCCAATATGCCGATTGCCCGTAAACGCATCGACCAGGCCGGCATCACGACCGTCATGTCCAACAGCTTCGGTTTCGGCGGCACCAACGCCTGCCTGGTATTCAAGCGCTTCAGCGGGTAACTCCGCTGCCAAACGGGACCAGCATCCGTGCGACAGGATCTTTTCAATACCCTCCAGCCTCCATATCGATTCTTTCTTCTCGCGCAGATTATTTAGAGCGCGGGCTTCAATACGATTTCGACCCGGCGGTTCCGCGCCTTGTTCTCTTCCGTATCGTTGGCCGCTACCGGGTGGTACTTCGAAAAACCCAGGGATTCGAGACGGGTCGGATCGATCTGGTGCTTGGTCTCGAAATACTGCGCCACGCTCGCGGCACGTGCGGCGGACAACTCCCAGTTGGAAGGATACTTCGCCTTGAGCTTCTCGCTGATCGGCGTGTCGTCCGTGTGCCCCTCGACGCGGATGACGTCGGCGCCGTCCTTGATGGCCTCCGCCAATTTGTCGAGGGCCGTCATTCCCTGGGGAAGAATATCGGCACTGCCGGAGCGAAACACGATCTTGTCGAGCATGCGGACCGACAATTGGCCGCGGAGTTGTTCGATCTCCACGTTCTTGTCCGCGAGTTCCTGGCTCAGCCGCGCGCGCAGATCATTCTCCTGTTTTTGCAGCGCCTCCAGCTTGCGCTGGTTGGCCTCCGCCGCCTGGCGGAACACGCCGAGTTCCTGGTTCGCCGACATCAGTATCGCGTCAGTTTCCGCGCGGGCGGCTGTGCACGCGGCCAAATCGTTTTTGGCGCGCGTCTCGCACGCCGTAAGCTCTTTCTGCTTGGCGTCGAGTTCGGATTGCTTCTCCTCGAACGTCGAAGTCGATACACAACCGGCGAAGAACACGCAGGACACCAGCCCAATACGCATTAACTGTTTCATGATCATCTCCCTTTTGCAGGTAATCTGAATGGTTGCTGCGAGTTAATAAATTCCGGACCCTTTTGCTTCCGTGCGGGTCAAGGGAAAAATACTAAAGGACGTGTATCGTGAAGATCAATTTGGAAAGGATGGACGGACGATTTCGGGTGCGTGAGCGGAGCTTAGAAAACATCCGACAGGAGTCCACAAAGAAAAAACTGAGAATTCCTTCCGATTTGCTTCGCCGTCAGCGGTATCGGGTGGACACTCTCAGGATAATTGGTCGCCGGCCACGCCGGTTCAGCGCCGGCGACTGAGCCGCATACGCTTGATTTTGTTTTCGCCCAGCGGTTGGAAAATCTTCACGCGCAGGCTTTCATTCCATTCGGCGGCAAAATCCCGTTGCAGGCTGAGGTTGATCGCAGCGGTAACGATCATTGCCATCAGCGCCCCCAGGCTTGCCAGCGCCATGTCCTTGTGAGCGTCCCAGACGTCGCCCTGCGTCCCAAGATATTCCATGCCGAGATCGCCACCAAAGAATTCGGCCGCGCCCCATTCGAACAGCTCGAAGAGCATGGAACTGGACATGGTGATGTCGAGTGGCAGGAAATAGCCCCAGAAACCGCGCACGCTGGCGATGCGGATGAACACCTCCCGAACCGGGTAGGCCAGCAACAGCCCGTAGGAAAAATGAATCGCGCGATCAAAATGATTGCGCTCGAAGCCGAGCGCATCGTTCAGGCTGAAACCGAAGAGAAAGATGAAGCTTTCGTCATACGGCACCCTGGTGTAGGTGTAGTGCGCGCCAATTTCATGCAGCAGGAGAAATACGAATATCAGGGTGTAGGAAATATTCGACAGAGGAAAGTAACGATAGGTTAGGCCCAGCACCAGCACGAATGCCGCGACTAGCGCATTCTCCAGCGCCCAGTCGGCGCGGTCATAGGGTTCGATGGCAAGCCAAACCCACTCGAACGCGAATATGCCCGCCAGAATCAGCAGATAGTTGTGACGAACCAAGCGGGTGATCATTGAAATTAATGGTAAAGATGTTTGTAATCGGTATAAACCGGCGCAAGATCCATTAATCCGTCCCTTTTATCCGCCGGACAGTTAGCCACCCCAGGCGAAAGGGATGCTTCAATCGCCGTGGCTTTTCTGTTGGATTGAGCGGGCGAAATCGAGCATGCGTTGCGTGGCGCGCAGCGCCTTGACCCGCACCGCCTCTTCGACGTGTACCTCGTTCGCGCCGGTTTCCAGCGTTTCCGCCAGATTGGTCAAGGCGTTCATCGCCATCCACGGGCAATGGGCGCAGCTTTCGCAAGTGGCGCCCTCGCCCGCCGTGGGCGCTTCCATGAGGATCTTGTCCGGCGCCGCCTGGTGCATCTTGTAGAAAATACCGCGGTCGGTGGCGACGATCAGCTTTTTATTCGGGAGATCCTTCGCCGCCTGGATCAGCTGGCTGGTAGATCCGATGAGGTCGGCCTGATCGAGCACCGCTGCCGGCGACTCGGGATGCGCAATGATCGCGGCATCGGGGTTCTGGCGTTTGAGCGCCGCGAGCGCCAGGCCCTTGAACTCGTCATGCACCACGCAGGCGGCGTTCCATATCAGCATGTCCGCGCCGGTCAGGCGTTGTAAATATTTTCCGAGATGCTTGTCCGGTGCCCAGAGAATTTTCTCACCTCGAGCTTTCAGATGTTCGATGAGCTTGACCGCGATGCTCGAAGTGACGACCCAGTCGGCGCGCGCCTTCACCTCGGCACTGGTGTTGGAATACACGACTACCTGGCGGTCGGGGTGGGCGTCGCAGAAGGGGATGAACTGGTCCGCCGGACAGCCAAGATCGAGCGAGCACTCGGCCTCCAGCGTCGGCATGAGCACGCGCTTTTCAGGGTTGAGGATTTTCGCGGTCTCGCCCATGAACCGCACCCCCGCGACGACCAGCGTCCGCGCGGGGTGCGCGTTGCCGAAGCGCGCCATCTCGAGCGAGTCCGCGACACAACCGCCGGTTTCCTCGGCCAGGCGCTGCAGGTCCTCATCCACGTAGTAGTGCGCGACCAGCACGGCGTTGCGTTCCTCGAGGAGTCGCTTGATACGTTCGCGCAGGCGCGTGCGTTCCCCGTCCGAGAGCGACGGGGGCGGCGGTGCCGTCGGTAACCTGACGTTCACCGGGACGGGAATTTCGACTCGCTGATTCATTTTTTACCTCTCGTGCTCGGCCCGGTCCGGGAGCATGCACTGCTTATTGTTTGCGGCCGGGCCACTCCAAAATCAATACACTGCGCCCCATTAAATCACCCAGCGGTTATTTCAATCAAATACCGTGAGGCCGTGGGAATCACGGATCACGAGGAAAACCAGGAAATCGGAGGCGGCCGGTCGCGGGCGGGGTATCGTGGCGGCGGTGATGTTGCCGACCGGCACGGTTTATCGGTCCTTGCTTCCCCGCATCTGCTCCAGCACCAACAGCAGCGAACTCGTGTCCTGCTCGCCGAAGCCGCTATCCATAAGCACGTTGAGCTGCTGCATCACCTGCTCGGTAACGGGCAGCGGCAGATCGGTTTCATGCGCGAGTTCGAGCGCGACACCGATGTCCTTGTGATGCAGCGCGGCCACGATGCCGGCGGTAAAATCCCGCTCGACCATCTTCTTGCCCAGCTCATCCAGCATGCGGCTCGCGCCCATTCCGGTCATGACCGCCTCGCGCACCTTGGCCGGATCCGCGCCCTGCTCGCGCGCGAACAGCAGCGCCTCGGCCGCCCCTTGCAGGCTGGCAAGCTGCGCGATTTGATTGGCGAGCTTGGTCACCTGCCCGGTTCCCGGCGGACCCATATGAAAAAACGTCTTGCCCATGGTTTCCAGCAGTGGTCGAACGCGTTCGAATACGGTCTTTTCGCCGCCGACGAAGAATGTGAGCGAGGCCGCCTTGGCCACCGCGACGCCGCCCGAGACCGGTGCATCCAGCATGGCAATACCGCGTTCGCCAAGGCGCCGCGCCACGTCGCGCGCGATTGCGGGCGATATCGTGCTCATGTCCACATGAATCAAACCGGGCGCGGCGCCATGCACAATCCCGTCCGACCCGAGCGCGACCGACTCGACATCGCATCCGGCCATGACCATGGTAAACACCACTTCGCTCACTTTGGCGACCTCGGCGGGTGAGGCGAGCAGTTTTAAATTTAGCCGGTGGGCATGGGCGCGCGAACGCTCGCTGCGCGCATAAGTGGTAATCGTGTGTCCGGCAGCGAGCAGATGCCGCGCCATCTCGCTGCCCATGTTGCCGAGACCGATAAATCCGAGTTGCATGGGTTTCACCTTGTACTGACGGAAAAAGTGAACATTACCTTATTAGGCAAGGGAGTGGATATTGAAAATTAAATCGCTTCGACCGCTTTAACTGGTCGCATATTCCGAATGAACCGGGATGTCGTCGCCACCGCAAGACCAGCTTGCCCGCGAGTCCCAGAAAGCGCGGGCTTGTGGCTGCATCATTGGGTCGCCGTCGAGTGAACCGGCCGGGATGACGATCATGTCCGTTTCCTTCACGTAGCGTGGCACTTGGCTGCCGCACACCGAACAGAACCGGCTGGTGAAGCGCTTCGCCTCCGGGATTTTGTAGGAACGAACCCGTTCTTCGCCCTTGATCTATTTGATCGATCCGGGCTTCACCAGCAGGTTCGATGCATGCTCCGTGCCCGTGACCTTGCGACAGCGGCGGCAGTGGCAATGATTAAACCGTTGAGGCTCCCCGCTGACTTCGTACTGGACGGAACGGCAGAGACAGCTTCCGCGAAAGATGAATTGAGTCATGGATTGTCCTTTGAGAACCTGAAGATGAAGCAGGTTATCGCATGCGGATTACCTATGAAACAGCTCTTGATCCCCGCATTGCACCCCAACAGTGCCAGCGCGTGGTTGCCTCGCCGCGCGTCGACACCGACATCCCAATGGAAATCTACGGCGCCGGCTCCCAGGCGAAACGAAACCGGCGCGCATCTATTTTTTGTTCGGGCAGGACTCGAAAAACGCAACGGCCGTGCCCATGCTGAAACCGTTCCTCGCGGACGACTTTTACGCCAAGCAGATGTTGCAGCGTACAAACCGTCACGCTGCACAATGCAGGCCGGCGGCTCGCCACGTTCAGAAACGGGCAATTGCGCTCCACCAGCCGCATGCCGTCGCGACCAATTTCGACTGACATGAATGGGTCCTCGTCCGAATACACCCCTTGCAACGCGACGAGCCGTTCCTTCAACGTCTTGCCTTCGAGCCGCGGGGTCCACTCGCGGATGCGCTTTTCAGTGAGATTGCTCAAAACCTGTTTGAGCGCTTGCGGACCAAGCCGGTCCGCTATTCCATCGATTATCTCCACCGACAGATCATCATAATGTTTGGGGAAGACATGATCGCCGGCGGCGGTAAGTTCATAGCGCGCGACAGGGCGGCCGGCGGAAACGTTCTCGGGGCGCACCAGGTGCTTCACGATCCAGCCCTCCTTTTCCAACTGGACCAGATGCAGGCGCGCGCCTTCATAGCTGATGTGCAGATGATCGGCCAACTCCGCGACTCCGGCTCCGCGACGCTGCTTAAGCAACGCGAGAATGGACTGGCGCACTCCCGTGACCGCCTCGCGCGCGTCTGGCGCGGGCTGTTTCCCGCCTTTTCGCCTTAAACGTTTCGCCATTGGTATGTGGACTACAAATATATTGCTACACATGGGCGGATCGACATTCAGTCGTGCCTATCCGACTCCTTACGAGCGTCCGATGCCGTGCCGATAGACCAGTGTACCACCCAGCCAGCCGCCCACGGCGAGCAGCGCTGCGCCGACCAGTGCCAGACCGAGCGCCCAGTTCGATGGAGCTACCGGCGCGCCCGCCAGCGCGCGTAATATCCAACTCGACCCAAAAGCGGTGGTCGCGCTTAACATCACCATCATATGCGCGGTTGCCGCGTTGAGGCCGGGCTCGTCGGCGCGCAACCCCAGGAAGTCGAGCACACCGGTAACCAGCGCCGGAAGCGACGCCGCCATACCGAGCGTCAGGCACCAGTAACCCATTTGCCACCAAAGCGGATCGGATTGCCACCAACCCACAAGGTCCCACAGGATCGCGACAAACCAGAGTGCCAGCGGGAAGTGCACCAGGGCTGGATGCAGCGGATGTCCCGCAATGCGCGCGCGCACGGTCAGCCTCCCGCGGTCATGCGACGCCCGCAACCCCGACTACCAACAGCAGAAATGCCACAACCGCCACGAGCGCGTGAATCACGACCACCGGGCTCGGGAGCCGTCGGCCACGGACGTGATAGCTGACGAGGAAGAAACCGCCGAGGGCCGCGACGACAAAAAGACCGGTTGCCCACGCGGTTACGGTCGTCGCACCGAACTGCACGACCGCCAGGATCAAGATCACTAGGGCCGTGGCCGCCAGCAAGCCGTGGAGCACGGCCAGCGGAACGGGCGGATTTTTGTCTTTCTTAAAATGGATGTAGGCCATGGCGACGCCGCCGAGGGCGGCGATGGCGAACAACACTGCAGCAATTACCAGCATGTTGATTTCTCCTATTCATTGATGATTCACCCAGGTGCGCAGAATCGCGCGCAACCACTATATAACACAGGCAATTCTAATATACAAGTTATAACTTGTATTATTTGTCTTAGCCAAATCAGGGAATTTGTTACCACCAGGAGGCTTCAACGTCCGCCGGAGCGGGCGCTCGAAGCCGGGTCCCGCCACGCTCGCGTGCATGCACGGCGGTGCCTGGCGCGGCGACGGCGCGACACGGTGGCGCGCACTGGCGGCATCGCCGGCAGATGGGAAAGAAAAAACCGCGCAGGCAGGCAATTCAGAAAAACCCCAATCAACATGGGTCTTTTGTTATTTATTGTTTCACGGTTGGGAAAACCGGCGTCATGGCGCTGCTTGATTTCGGGGCGAACCCGAGAATACCCTGACGGTCCCGGACTCGTCAGGGTAGGGATATGCCTCAAGTCGTGTTCACTCCCAATCTTCAGCGTCACCTCACCTGCCCGCCGCGCGCCGTCGGCGGGCACAACGTCGCGGCGGTCTTGGAAGCGGTCTTCGCTGACCAACCGGTCCTGCGCGGCTACGTATTAGACGACCAGGGTCAACTGCGCCAGCACGTGGCGATTTTCGTGGACGGTCAAATGATCGGCGATCGCGTGCGCCTGACCGACCCGGTGCACGCGGGGAGCGAGGTTTACGTCATACAGGCGCTTTCCGGAGGTTGAGGATAAAACATGGCCAATAAAATATATGTCGCCACCCGCAAAGGTTTGTTCACTTTCGTGCGCGGCAAGAATAAACGCATTCGTATCAAGCAAATCGATTTCCTCGGCGATCCGGTATCGATGGTGCTGCCGGACGCGCGCGACGGCGTCGTGTACGCCGCGCTCAATCTCGGTCACTTCGGTCCCAAGCTGCACCGCACGCGCAACGGCAAGACCTGGGAGGAATGCGCCATGCCCGCCTTACCGGCTGCGGCGGAATCGGAAGCTAAAAAAACGGATTCGGTGAAACAGATCTGGTCACTCGAAACCGGCGGACGCAACGAGAAGGGCACGCTGTGGGCCGGCACGATCCCGGGCGCGCTTTTCAACTCCCGCAACGGCGGCGATTCCTGGACGCTGGTGGAATCATTGTGGAACCGCCCCGAGCGCAAGGAATGGTTCGGTGGCGGATACGATCAGCCCGGGATTCATTCGATCTGCGTCGACCCGCGCGACGCCCGCCGCGTTGCGGTCGCGCTGTCCAGCGGCGGCGTGTGGCTCACGACCGACTCCGGCGCCGGTTGGCAGCCCCACACCCAGGGCATGCGCGCGGTGTACGTGCCGCCGGAGCGCGCTTTCGACCCCAACATCCAGGACCCGCATCGAATGGTGCAGTGTCCGGCCGCGCCGGATGTGTATTGGGTGCAACATCACAACGGTATTTTCCGTTCGACCGACGGCGTCGCCAGTTGGCAGGAAATCAAGGATGTGAAACCGTCCGTGTTCGGTTTCGCCGTGGCCGTACACCCGCGCGATCCTGACACCGCGTGGTTCGTCCCGGCGGTGAAGGACGAACGCCGCATCCCGGTGGACGGGAAACTGGTGGTGACGCGCACCCGCGACGGCGGCAAAAGTTTCAAAGTGCTGCGCAAAGGCCTGCCGCAGGAACATGCGTACGATCTGGTCTACCGCCACGGCTTCGACATCGACGCGACGGGGAAACAACTGGTGCTTGGCTCGACCACCGGCGGCCTGTGGCTGTCGGATGACCAGGGCGATTCCTGGAAAAATCTCTCCATGAATCTGCCGCCGGTATACGCCGTACGTTTCGGCGAAGGAAGATGAGATGGACCGGGCTTTTTTATTGCGGCACTTTGAGACGAAATACACGGCCGCGGTTTTCGATCGCGGCCGCCCGCTCGGAGCCGCCGAGGACGTAAAAAAACCCGTCGGCGACGACCACCGGCACGCCGTGCAGCGGCAACGGCAACTCCGGGCCCGGCGCAAAGGCGGCGGCGTTTCGGCGCAGCACCTCGGTACTCGCCAAGGTTTCCCGGCCTTTCATGATTACCTCACCGCCAAGTACCCATAGCGCATCGTTAACGGAAACGGCGCTGAAACCGCCGCGCGCGGTGCCCAGCCGCGGACTGAAGCTCCAGGCATTTCGCGCGGGATCGTAGCTCTCCGTGGAGTCGAGCTCTCCCAGACCGCGGAAGCGCCCACCAACGATGTGGATCCGGCCGCCATGGACGGTGGCCGCCGTGTGCTCGCGCCGCACAAGTGTCTCGGCGAGCATCGTCCATTCGCCCGACACCGGGTGGTATCGCAGCAACCGCCCGCTCGGCCCGTCGCCGCCAACGACGTAGATATGTTCCCCGAGCGACACCGCGGCGGCGGCGTAGCGCGGCTCGGGCAGATCATTGAGTCTCGACCAGCGATTGGCCTTCAAGTCATAGACCCACGCCGTCGAGGTGGCTTGCCATTGCGGATCCGCGCCGCCGAGCACATAGATCCGTCCGGCGTGCGCCGCGACCGCCATGTGATGCCGTCCCTCAGGCAGCGGCGCCAGGACCTGCCACGCGTTCGCGGCGATATCGTACGCCTCGAATGCCGTCACGCCGCCAAATCCGCCTGGCACATAAATTTTCCCGGCCCAGTGCGCCGCACCCATCTCGGAACGCGGTGTGGGCATGCTCTGCAATTGCTCCCATGCCGCTTGTGCCGATAGCGCCGTGGCGCACAGGAGCATCGCCGCCATAAAGCCGATTCGGTACGTGCGCATGAAATCCCTCCCTAAGATTACTCGTCTGCGTTCATCTATGGCCCAGTTTTTGGCTCTCCCTTACTTACCATGCTGGAATTTATGTCGGGTATTCCGAATGAACCGGCAGGTCGTCACCGCCGCAGGACCAGCTCACGCGTGAATCCCAGAAAATGCGAAATTGCGGTTTAAACGCCAAGTCACTGTCGATCGAACCGGCCGGGATGACGATCATTTCCGTTTCCTTCACGTAGCGCGGCACCCGGCCGCCGCAGACGCGGCAAAAACAGTTGGTGAAGCGCTTCGCCTCGGGGATTTTGTACGACTTGATCAGCTCCTCGCCCCGCACCCACTTGAGCGATCCGGACGTAACGAACAGGTTCGAGGCATGCCCCGTGCCCGAGGCCTTGCGGCAGCGCCAGCAATGACAGTGATAAAACCATTGCGGGTCGCCGTTGACTTCGTACTGGACGGCGCCGCAGAGACAGCTTCCGCTTAGGGTGGGTTGGGTCATGGAATGTCCATCGAGCGATAGAATATGGAAACAGGTTAACTCAAGCGGGGGACCTGTGAAACAAACACGCTGTCCCCGGCTATTTTACCTTCGCCAGGTATTCGGCAAGCTGATCGAGGGTTCCGGTCCAGCCGTTTTGCATTGAGTCGAAACCGTCCTCGAAAGTCTTGCGCTCCTCCTCCGTCGCGTTCAGGGGCGCCCAACGTACCGTGGCGGTCGTCCGGCCAGCTTGCTCGGCGAGCGTCAGCGTCGAGTGCATTTCGAGCGGCCAGCTTGCATGCCACGGATGACGGGTCACCCCTGCCTACGCATCGGAAAACGAGTTGATCCAGACGATCCGCTCGGGTTTTACGATGTCGCGATAGACGAACTTGCCCCACATATCCTGGCCGTCGGGGGTTCGCAGGCAGTAGTGAAAGATGCCACCCGGGCGGAGGTCCAGCCTGCAGTGAATCACCGTGAAGCCTTTCGGTCCCCACCAGTGCTGCATGTGTTCGGTGTCGGTCCATACCTTGAACATGAACTCGCGCGGCACGTCAAAGTCGCGCGCGATGACGAACTCTTTCTTCCCGGCGTCCGTTCCAGAAACGGTTCCTTTTCCGGCCATGCTGCTTCTCCTTATATGCGGATGGAGAAAGCGAACATTACCTTAATTTCCCGGGTTCGTGTGAGGCGGTTGGGGTGCGAGAGCGATTGAAAAAGCCCGGCGTTGACCGGGCTGTTATGGTTCATTACGACACAAGCTGTGGGGGTTTCTGAAAACTAGATCGCTCCTATCGTTTTTGTTTCTGCACTTTAAGTTCCTACATCAGCCTTTTTTGCCCCAGAGTTGATCGAGGCGCTGTTTGCGCCCACAGGAATATTTGTAATATTTGTAGCGCAGCGGGTTCTTTAGATGGTAATCCTGGTGGTAATCCTCGGCCGCGTAGAAAGCCACTGCAGGACGGATGGCAGTCACGACCGGCTTGCCAAGTTTCTTCTCGATTTCGGATTTCGACTTCTCCACGAGTTTTTTCTGTTCCTCGTTCTGATAAAAGATTGCCGTTGTGTAGCTGCTGCCGCGGTCGCAGAACTGCCCGCCCCTGTCGAGCGGATCGACGTTGCGCCAGAACGCTTCCAGCAGCTTCTCGTAATTGATCTGCTTCGGGTCGTAGGAAACCTGTATCACCTCGATATGCCCGCTACCACCCGCCGAAACCTGCTCATAGGTCGGGTTCACCTTATCTCCGCCGCTGTAGCCAGACGTGGTCGCCACCACGCCCGGAAGTTCATCATAGGCCTCTTCCATGCACCAGAAGCACCCGCCGGCAAATACCGCCGTGGCCATCGATTTCGGTTTCGCCACCGGTTCCGCCGCCGCCGCTATTAGCGCCGACCCGAGCAGCAGCCCGGCCAGCACCAGCATGAATTTGGAAAGGTTTACGCGCATCGTGAGTTCCCTATGGTTTGGCCCGTGCGCATTATGACCGATCTTTGGCGTATTGGTTGCGAGGGAATCACATTAGCGGGTCGGGCGAGAGACCATACAAAAAAGCCGGCCTGGACTGTGCATTGCGTGCTTTATCGCGCTATGTGCTGCAGGGGCGTAAAATTAACGCCTTCCGATCCCGTTAATCACCAGGAGAACCCATGCCGGATGCGTTGTGGTGGATAGCCGCACTGTTCGCCATCGTGGGCGTGGCCATGGTCATCGCGGCGGGGACATCGCTGCGGCGCAAGCGCCCGTTGCGCATGAGCCTGCGGTTATTGTGGGCGCTGGTTTTCCTCGCGGCTGCGGCGGCGTCTGGCGCCATCGCTTTGGGCGTCCAGGGTTATCGCGCGCTGACGCGCGAGGCCGTCGCCGCCGTGGTGCGCACCGAACCCCTCGGCCCGAATCGCTTTCAGGCGCAATTCCGCTTTCCCGACGGACGCGAAGTCGCGTACACGCTCACCGGCGATCAACTGTATGTGGATGCGCGCATCCTGAAATGGCATCCGTGGGCCAACGTGCTCGGCCTGCACACGGTCTATGAGCTCGATCGCGTCGCCGGTCGTTATCTCGATCTGGCGCAGGAACAGCGGCAACCGCGCACCGTGCATTCGCTAGCGCCCGAGCGGAGAGTGGATTTGTTCAACCTGCGCCAGCGTTACACGCTGCTCGCCCCGCTGCTCGACGCTGACTACGGCTCGGCGACATTCGCCGCCGCCGACCGTCCCACGCAATATGAAGTGCGCGTCTCAACGACCGGGTTGCTGATCCGGAAACTGGGGCCGTGATTGATTTGAAGTGAAAGCTGAACAGGTGTATTAGCGGAAACTGTGATCTGATTGAGTATTGCCAAAAAAAACCCGGCATCGGCCGGGTCTTTGATTCGCGGTGATGTCCTTCGGTTATTTTAATTAGTCTCGTGGGGCTTGTTGGCGAAGAACGTGACACCCTGAACTTTCAGGTCCTTCGAGACCTTTTGCTCCGCGGAGGTGTCGCGGAAGCAATCGAAATGCTCGACCACGCGGCCGTTCACGAGTCCCGCACCGGCGGCCAGTTCCACCAGCTCCCATTCCTGCAAGGCGCCGCCGATGCAGGCCGCCCAGATGTCCGGGTTGCTGCGCGCTTCGATTTTAAGTTCGCGCGCGATCACCACGTCGGCGACGTACGACCGGCCGCCCGGGCGCAGGACGCGGTTAATCTCGCTGAATACCAGCGTCTTGTCGGGCGCGAGATTGATGACGCCGTTCGAGATCACGACGTCCACGCTGGCATCCTCCACCGGCAGCTGCTCGTACAGACCGGCGCGGATGTCGGCGCGGTCGACCACGCCCGCGAGCCGCACGGCCTCGGCCGCCTTCTCGCGCATGGCCGGCGTCATGTCCACGCCGATGACCCGGCCCGTGGGCCCGACCCGGTGCGCCGCGATGATCAGGTCCATGCCGGCGCCGCAGGCGTGATCCAGCACGGTCTCGCCGGGATGGATCGGCCCGATGCGATGCGGGTTGCCGACACCGGCGAAGCGATCGCTCGCGAGCGTCGGTACGCGGTCGAGGTCCGCGCGCGCGTAATTCAGGTATTTGTGGGCGTAGTCCGCGCCGCGGTGAAAGTGGAACTCTCCGTGCGGCTCGCGCGCCACGCGGTCGTATTCGATTTCCACCTGCTGGCGCAGGTAATCCACGTCAAAATTGGCTGGGCAGGTTGCGGCCATGGTTCATCCTCCGGGTTGTGTTTGGTGGCGTTGGGCGGGTTCTGCCGCCGTTAACCTGCAAGACGCAATACCCGGCCAAAGAGTTCCCGCGGGTCGACACTCCTTGAATTCACTGGCCCGCCGGGCCTATTCAGATTACGGGAACCATTTTGGGCCCTTTTGCGTCATGAGAGTCATGCGAGCAAAAAACCCTTTCTTCGGCCTCATCATCGTTGTCTGCACGGTCCACGCGACAGCACCAGCCGGGCAGAAAAATATCGTATGATCGGGACTGACACGGAAACGGCGATCCTTCAGCGAATGACTCCACCGTCCTCAGCGCACGAGCAGCTTTCGCAACATATAGAATCGCACCTCGGCCAGCTCTACAGCACGGCCCGGCGGCTTACGCGCAACCTGCACGATGCCGAGGACCTGGTGGCGGATACGGTTGAGCGCGCGTGGAAAAATATCGAGTCCCTGCAGGACCCGACGCGCATCGGTCCGTGGCTGACGCGCATCATGACCAACCATTTCATCAGCGAGCGGCGCAGGGCGGTGCACCGCACGCCGCACGAGGAATACATCGAGGAGCCG
Organism: Sulfuricaulis sp.; assembly: GCF_040901545.1. GTDB lineage: Bacteria > Pseudomonadota > Gammaproteobacteria > Acidiferrobacterales > Sulfurifustaceae > Sulfuricaulis. The sequence goes on from NZ_JBBDYL010000050.1 coordinate 42,958, forward strand.
GAAGGCGACGAGCAACCCTTTTCTCTGTTCGAGCGTCTGCACCAGCCGGTGCTGTTATGGTGGGGCAATCCCGAGCAGCAGTTCCTCGATCGGTTGTTGCACGAAGACATCGAGGCCGCGCTCGACAGCCTGCCCGACGGCTTTCGCGTGGTCATCGTGCTTGCCGACGTAGAAGGTTTGAAATACCACGAGATCGCGGAAAGCTTGAGCCTCCCGCTCGGGACTGTGCGTTCGCGCCTGGCGCGGGCACGCAGCATGATGCAGAAGTGCCTGTGGCAACACGCCCTCGACAAGGGCCTGGTGGCGTCGCCACCGAAAGAGGAAGCATGAGCGACAAACCCCGCAAGCTGAATTGTGACGAGGCCATCCGCCTGTTGTTCGAGTTCCTCGACAACGAGCTGGAACAGCACGACCATGCCGCCGTCGAGGCGCACCTGCACGAATGCCGTGCGTGCTTCTCGCGCATGGAATTCGACAAGCGCCTGCGGAGCATGGTCAAGGGCCCCGTGAAAGCGAACGCGCCGGAGACGCTGCGCCAGCGGATCAAGAAAATCGCCGACCAGTTCTGACGCGGGAACCTTTTTACAGGCATTAACGTCGTTACGTACCGGAAACTCTGAAAAAATAAACGAACGACGGCCGTACAACCACGAAGGAGAAGATCATGGTTGCCATCACCAGTAACAAGCGCGAGCACATCCTCGGCGCGGTGACGCAGATGTACACCCAGGTGGCGAACTCGCCGCAGACCGAATTTCATTTCCCCACCGGCCGCAAGGCCTGCGAATTCGTGCGCTACCCCGCCACCACCCTTGACGACCTGCCGCCCGAGGCATTGGAATCCTTCGCCGGTGTCGGCAATCCCTTCGCCGTCGACGCCATCAAAAAAGGCGACACCGTACTCGACATCGGCTCGGGCTCCGGCACCGACGTGCTGATCGCGCAGCGGCGCGTGGGCGCGCGCGGCAAGGTCTACGCCCTCGACATGACCGCGGCCATGCGCACCAAACTCAAGGGGATCCTGGACGCGAATGGGATCGCGAACGTCGAGATCATCGAAGGCAATGCCGAATCCATCCCGCTCGGCGACGCCGCGGTGGACGTGGTGACCAGCAACGGCGTGCTGAACTTGGTGCCCGACAAGGCGCGCGCGATCGCGGAAATCTTTCGCGTGCTGCGCCCGGGCGGACGGCTGCAACTGGCGGACATCGCGCTGCGCCAGCCGATTGCGCCGCAGTTCAAGAACGACCCGAACCTGTGGGCCGAGTGCGTCGTGGGCGCGGTGTCCGAGGAGCGTTATCTCGAGATGTTCCGTGCCGCCGGCCTCCAGGACGTCGGCATCGTGGACCACTTCGATTATTTCGCCGGCAGCAACAGCGACAAGACGCGCGAGGTCGCCAACCTGTTCGGCGCCCACAGCGTGGTGCTGCGCGCCGCCAAGCCCGCCGGCGCGGCATTGCAGCAGGTCATCGACGAGCAATCGTCGTGGCGTCGCCGCGGTTTGGCCGTGGGGCGCCAGCTGCTGGCCCTCGCCGGGGCCGGCATTGCGGTGGGCGTGTGCTCGGGAATTCCGCTGCTGGTCGCCGCCTTCGGCGCCGTCGGCGCGGCGGCCTTCGCCACGCACGCCTACATGTTCCCGCTGTTTGTCGCCTGCGTGATCGCGGCCAGCTACGTCCTCTATCGCGAAGGAAAACGCCGCGGCCGGCTCGCGCCGTTCTGGATCGGCGCTACCAGCGCCGCCGTCTCGTCCGTGGTGCTGTGGATCATGGTCACCAACGTCATCGCCGTGCCGCTGTGGACGCTGATCGCGCCGCTGGTGGTACTACTCGCCGCCAGCGTTTGGTGTCTGCTGCTGCCCTTGCAGGTGGATCAATGCCTGAAAGACATGATCCGATCCGTGGCCGCGCGCGAGCGTCCGCGCCACGTGCAATTCTCCCGGGGCGCGGCCATGAGCCTGGCTGCGGCGGCGGCTTTCTACGGCATGTACAAATCCGTGGATGTGTTCGTGCCCAAGGCCGAAGCCGGTGACATTGCCTGTTACGGCATCAACGCTTGCAAAGGGCAGACCGCCTGTGCCACGGCCCACAACGCCTGTCCCGGACAGAACAGCTGCAAGGGCAAGGGGTTCCTGAAAGTCCCCGCCGATGAATGCACCGAGCGCGGCGGCCAACCGCTGAAAGGCTCGCCCGCCGATCCCGCCAGGACCTGAGCCGAAAAAAATATTTCGCTGAATGCGACGCACACGGCCCGGCACTCGCCGGGCCTTTTTATTTTTCGTTCCGAAAAATTAAATTGATGACAACACGATCACGCGGGAACTCTTCCAAACCCGGTTGCGTCTTCATGGATACAACCACGAGAGGAGATGAGTCATGACCGAGAAGACTGAAAACACCAACCGCTATTTGTTCGTGATCACCGGCTTCGACACCGAACCGGACCGCACCGCCGGCCCGCTGGTGCTGGCCAACAGCGCCCTGAGCACCGGCGCCGACGTATTGCTGTGGCTAACCCACGAAGCCGTCAACCTCGCCAAGCAGAACAACGCCGACGCGATCAAGCCCAAGAGCTTCCCGTCACTCGGCGAGCTGCTGGAAAGCTTCAGCGAGGCCGGCGGACGCATCGGCATCTGCCCGCCCTGCGGCAAGACCCACGGTGTGACTGAACAGAACATGCTGCCGAACGCGGGCTGGATGGGCGCGGCCGCAATGCTCGGCGAGATGCAGGGACGGCAGACATTATCTTTCTGAAGCCGTCTGACCGTCTGACTAAAAAGCCCGGCGAATGCCGGGCTTTTTTACAGCTCGACGACCGGGTTGCTGATCCGGAAACTGGGGCCGTAGCCGAAAGCCAAACCCAAATCCTCGCCACCGCGGTGTAGCTGGTGGGGCGCTGTTCCAGAATTCCGAGGCGGTCATGGAGGCCATCGGCAGGTCTGGAAAAGCCAAGACGGGGTAATCCAGGCTCAAGGCAAACTAACTAAAACGGCCCCGCGAGGGGCCGTTTCTTTTGTGAGGCGGTTCGGGGCGTGTGGGCAAATAAAAAGCCCGGCATTGTCCGGGCTTTCTCTTTATTCATTTCAGGATTCCAAATTTTCCAATCTTATTCTTAAATCATCAGGCACCGTGTAAGCAAAAGCCTTTCCTATTTTTGATTTCTCCAGCAATCCCAATTTTTCCAAGCTTAACAAATCCGTCCTTGCCGTCTGATATGTCACATTGTGCGAGCTTCTGTGGCTCTCAACATAAAATATAGAATGCGGTTTTTTCAAAGCCCTATTTAATAATGCAAACTGCCTATGGTTAAGCAAATTTATTATCCGTGGCGACTTTCTCAGAATATTCTCGACCGTTCTTATTTCTTTCGCCTTTTTGTCCAGATAGGCATATAGATCGCCAATGGCTCTTACAATGACTTCCAATTGATGAGCAATAAAATACGTGGCATCGTTGTCGTCTGTTTCAGTATATAAATATGACCTGTTGTATTCGGCGGGCGCTGATTTAAGAATTCTTGATATTGATATGAACTCAATCAGCCAATACCCCTGATTTAGCATGCACCAATAAAACAACGCTCTTGCAGTTCTACCGTTCCCATCTTCAAAAGGATGATCGTAGGCAAGCATAAAGTGCAATAAAATTGCTTTTACGACCGGATGCAAGAAAGTTGCGGAGTGGCTGTCATTCGCAAATTTACAAATATTTTCCATTCTCCCTTTCAACTCGTTGGCTTTAGGCGGTATATGTAACGTTGTTGTATCACGCTCATCACCAACATAAATGTCATCCGTCGTGCGTAATTTTCCAATCGCCTTTGGGTTCCCCAGGGTTCCTTGCGTAAGCAATCTGTGTAATTCAAGTATCATGCCTGATGTCAGTCGTTCATACTTTACCTGACTAACAAACTGCATCGCATGATAGTTATTAACGATCATTTTTTCGGAATTGTTTTTTGGTTCTCTATTCTGCCGAATCATCTCCTTCGCAACCTTCCTCGTGGTAGAAGCCCCTTCCAGTTGGCTTGAAGTGATGGCTTCTTCAATAAGTGAATTGACAAGGTATGTGTCTTTTGTATTAGGATTTGTAACTGCTTCGGGGCTTTGGATGGCGCCACTGGCATCCCTGGTTATCTGATGCAGTAGCCTCTGCACAATATCAGGTTGCGCATACTGGAACAGTTCACCACGTACATCAGTATGTGGAACAGGACTATATAGCGCTCTGCGCGCGAGCTTTATCGCTAACCACCATTCCTCTGTTGTCAGGCCTTCAGGCGGGGCCAAATGTCTTAGTTTGTCCCAGTGGTAGTACTGTCCTTTCGGGTCAGGGCGTACTCCCAAGGACAGCAGTTGGACGAAGCGTTCGGGGCTCTTCCTAGCGATCATGGGAACCAAGTCATCCCATTTAGGTGGCTTGAGGGGTATCTTCATTCTTCTATATTACTACTAATTTAGTATTAATTAGTAGAAAAATAGTAGATAAATGCTGATACCTAAATTAGACGATTTCTACTAATCTAAATGAAATTAGTAGTTTATTAGTAGAAAGCAGATCTTGAACTTATTGAAATGTAAGCCAATATCAAAGTTGTTGGCAAAGTAGTCTATAGACTACGTTTTCTTATAAATCTCCGGCCCCTGCTTCACGAATTTCACCTCCGTCGCATTTTCTCATTCCCGGATAACGGCCAATTTATCCGCGCCGGACTCCGGCAACCACACCTCGCCCGGGCGGCCGATAACCGGGGTAGAGCCACCCGCCAATGGCTTTTAAAGGCTAAAGCCGCCTTCGGGAGGCTGGCAACATAGTTGTAGCTATTCACCCCTGCTCCTGTCATAGTGCCCGGGTTGCAGCGCACTTCTTGTAGGTAGCCGCCGGATCCCGTGGCGCAGCTCTTTCGGAGACGGCGGCAGTAGTGCCCAAGGAAACATGGCTCATTTCGGCTACCTGCGCCCATCGCCGAAAGAGCGTTCGCCTCGGGCACTGGGCGCTATTTCGGTAGTCCCTCCCAGTTTCATCGGCAGTTACTCCCGCAAACGCTTTCAGGAATGAACTGCAAACTATCGCAATTCAACCAAACAGAGGTATTTTCGTGATTACAGGAATAGTAAAGTGGTTCAACGACGCCAAGGGCTTCGGTTTTATAACGCCGTCCGATGGCACCAAGGATGTCTTCGTGCATCACTCCGCCGTCCAGGGCAGCGGCTTCAAAAGCCTGGCCGAAGGTCAGCAGGTGAAATTCGAGCTGGAGCAGGGACCGAAGGGTCCGTCGGCAAAGAACGTTCAGCCGGCCTAAGCGTTAAACACACTACCAACGTGTTTCACATGAAGACCCCACCGCGAGGCGGGGTCTTTTTTTAGCTTAACGGTGCTTAACCAATTCTGCTTTTAAATCGAAGTGGTAACCGTTACCCCACGAAAACGAAGAAGCCCGCACACTTCCGCGCCCGGGTTTTCCAGCGGACACGAGTCAGTCTCAGGCCAGATCATTCTCCAGCACGATGCGGTAGCGCGCCTTGCCGGCCTCAAGGTGGGCCAGCGCTTCGTTGACGCGGCTCATCGGGAAGTTCTCGACCACGGGCTCGATCCGGTGACGCGCGCAGAATTCGAGCATGGTACGGATGGTGGCGGGCGAGCCGAGCGGCGAACCGGAGAGACTCAGCTGGCTGCCGATCAGTGAAAACGCGGGCGCCGGGATGGGCGCGGGAACGGCGCCCACGGTATGCAGGCGGCCCTTGGGCGCGAGCGCGGCCAGGTAGGCGTCCCAATCGAGGTCGACGGCGACGGCCGCGAGGATGAAGTCGAGCGAGCCGGCGATCTTCCGCAGTTGCGACGCAGCGCGCGAGTTGACGACGTGGTGGGCGCCCATTTTCCTGGCCTCGTCGCGCTTGGCGTCGCTGGAGGTGAACGCGGTCACTTCGCAACCCCACTTGTTGAGGAACTGCAACGCCAGATGGCCGAGCCCGCCGATGCCGATCACGCCGACGCGATGTGTCGGCCGCACGTCGAACTGCACGATGGGGTTGAACACCGTGATGCCGCCGCAAAACAGCGGCCCCGCCTTGTTGACGTCGAGCCCCGCGGGCAGGAGCGTGGCCCACTCGGCGTTGCAGCGCACCTTGTCGGCGAAACCGCCGTGACGGCCGACGATAGTCTGCTCGCCGTTCGGACACAGGTTGTGATTGCCGCTCATGCACTGGTTGCAGGTCATGCAACTGCCACTGAACCAGCCCAGCCCGACCGTGTCACCGACCTTGAGATGTTTGACGTTCGCGCCGAGTTGCGAAATCTTGCCGACGATCTCGTGGCCGGGGACCAGCGGATAAACGCTGGTGCCCCATTCGTTGTTGACCATGGACAGGTCGGAGTGGCACAGGCCGCAGGCGATGATATCGATCTCGACCTGATCGGGGCCGAGCGCGCCGGGATCGTACTCGATGCGTTCGAGGCGGCCTTTGGGTTGCTTGACGGCATAGGCTTTGATCATGGAGCTACTCCTTGTGCTTCGCGGTACAGCCGATGAGTGGGTTCGGAAAATTCGGGAAAATAGAGCTGATGAGAATGTCATTCCCGGATAACGGCCAATTCATCCACCCCTGACCCCGGCAACCACACCTCGCCCGGCCGGCCGAGAATCTGCCGCGAGCGCGTCCCGACGTCACTCGAACAGCTTGCGACCTTGCGCCGCCTGCTCGACCGCCGCGATCAGCTTGTCCTTTGCCACCGGCTTGGTCAGATAATCGACCACGTCCTTTTTTTTCATGAAGTCCACGGCGAGCGTGACATCCGGAAAACCGGTCAGGACGATCACCGGCGTCGTCGGGTACTCCCGTTGAAAATAGGCGACCGCTTCGACCCCGCTCTTCCCCGGCATGCGCACGTCGCAAATAATGACGTCAATGCTGATCGGATTGTCGTCCAGCATATCAATGGCCTGGTCGACATTTTCAGCCTCCAGGATCTCGAAACGCGTCCCCTTGAGCTGCAGTCGGATGGCGGCACGGACATCCGCCTCATCGTCCAGAACCAGAACATGATGTTTCATGAGTGCTCCTCCCCTGCTGCGTTTTTCAGGTCGGCCGTTGGAAACCGGATCACAAATCGGGCCCCGCCGCCGGTGGCGTTGTCGACATCGATCGTGCCCCGATAGCGGGTAACGATCTGACGGACGATGTAAAGCCCCAGCCCTTCACCCTCGTCCGGACCCTTGGTGGTGAAGAACGGGTCGAAGACCCGTTTCAGGTGTGCTTGCGGAATTCCAGCTCCGCTATCCTGGATGCGCACGGTAACCCAGTCCCCTTCCTGCGCCGTGTGGATTTCGATCCGCCCCTTGCCGGCGATGGCCTGAATGGCATTGCGTATGAGGTTGAATAGCGCCTGCTGAATTTCCTCGGGCTTGGCCAGTATCGCCGGCGCGGGGCCCGTCGTGATCTTGATCTCGATCTGGTCCCCGCGCAGTGCGCGCTGTGCCAGATGCGCGGCGCCGGCAACCGACGCATTGATGTCCACGCGTTGCAGGTCATGCCGGGTGCCTGGCTGAGCGTAGCGCGACAGGTTCTTCACGGTCTCGGCGATGTTCTTCGCCTGCTTGAGGATCTCATGACCGTAGGTGCGGCACTGGCCGATGTCCGTTTCGTCCGTGAGCGCTTCGGCCGCGGCCAAAACCACGTATAAAGGATTATTGATTTCGTGGCCGATACCGCTGACCAGCGTGCCCACGGCGGTCATTTTTTCCGCCTGGATGAGGTGTTCCAGGACGCGTTCCTTTTCCCGCTGCGCTGCGCGCAATTCCCGTGTGCGTTCCGTCACCAGTTCCTCGAGCTGCTCTTCGTGCTGGTGCAACCGGTCTTCGATCGCCTTGCGCTTCGTGATATCGATCACCGTGGCGACCACAACCCCTCCGGAATCAGTTTGCGCGGGGCGCAACCCGATTTCCACCGGAAACCGCCGGCCGTCTTTGCCGACCCCCTCAAGGTCTCTTCCACTGCCCATCGGCCGCGGCTCCGGGCGGCGCGCATAGTTCTCGACATGGCGCCGGTGTGCGCCGACGTATTGCTCGGGCAGCAGGATTTCGACCGGTTTACCCAAGAGCTCTTCCATACGGTAGCCGAACATGTCCGCGAGGGTTTGATTCACATACTGGATATCGCCCCGGTCGCCGACCACCATGATGCCGGAGGGAGCGGCGTGTAGCGCCAGTTGATATATCTCGGTGAGTGGGTCGCCTGCTTGCGTCATTGGTTGTGGTTGCTCTTGGCACGCCTGGCATTTTGGCCCGCCGCCCGCCACCCATGCAAGGGCTTGCCCGCTGGAGGTTCGCCCACGGGGCGGGCGCGACAATAACCGCCCGGCGGCATGTGATTCACCGCCGATGTCACCACAGTGTCACTGGCGCCTGTTAAGAATCCTATCGCAATAACACCAAGGCGCCTTAAATTTTTCTTTGGTTCAAGCGAGAGTGAGCGAGCATGCCCGAGGCAAGTCTCAATGGTGAATCACGCGGCGGTCTTGGCGGGTTCGACTACTGCGTTCTCGCGGGCGCCGCCGTGAACCTTCTGGTCATCGGATACCTGATCGGCTACTGGCTGCTTGCCGGCTAAGCGCGCGCCGCGGCGAATTTACGTGGAGTCAGCGAGATGAGCACAAGCGTGGATCAAACTGTAATAAGTGTCGCGCCGTTGCCGCGATACCGCGAGATTTTGCTGGCGGTCGATTCCTCCGATCACGCCAATCGGGGTGTCGAGGACGGAATCGCACTGGCGCAGCTGTCGGGTGCCCGCGTTACCGCCGCGCATGTTTATGCGGCGAAGATGCACGATATGCGATTTCGGCAGATGGAAGGGGGGCTGCCCGAGCGATTTCGCGAGGAGCAGGAACTCGAACGTCAGCGTGACGTGCACAACGACTTGATCACGCGCGGGCTGTCGATCATCGCCGATTCCTATTTGGATCAGGTGAATCGCGCCTGTAACACCGCCGGGCTGAGATTTGTCCGCCGCAACCTGGAAGGCAAGAACTATCGTCAACTTTCCAAGGAAGCCAACAGCGGGAGTTACGATCTCCTGGTGCTGGGTGCGTTGGGCCTGGGCGCGGTCGCCGAATCGCGCCTCGGCACCGTGTGCGAGCGGGTGGTGCGCCGAGCCGGCATCGATACCCTGGTAATCAAGTCCCCGGCGCAACGTATCGCCGCGGGCCCGATTGCGGTCGCTATCGACGGTTCGGCGCGCGCCTATGGCGGGTTGCTGACCGCGCTCGCGCTGGCCCAAGAATGGCAAGTGCCGGTGCACGTGGTCTCGGCCTTCGATCCCTACTATCACTACGTGGCATTCAATCGGATCGCGGGCGTGCTTTCCGAAGAGGCGGGAAAAGTATTTCGCTTCAAGGAGCAGGAACGGCTGCACGAGGAGATCATCGACTCCGGGCTGGCGAAAATTTACGCGGGCCATCTGCAGATCGCCCGCGACATCGCCGCCGACTACGCGATCCCGATCGAGACCAAGCTGCTCGACGGCAAACCGTACGACGTCATCGGGCGCTACCTGCGCGATTTGCATCCGTCGTTGCTGGTCATCGGCAAGCTCGGTATTCACGCCGATCCCGAACTGGACATCGGCGGAAACGCGGAGAACCTGTTGCGCAACGCGCCGTGCGCGGTGCTGCTCAGCCAGCGCGAGTTCATACCGCGGGTGGAACGCATTGCCGAGGTCACCGTGTCCTGGACGCACGAGGCGCGGGAACGCGTGCAGCGCGCGCCGAGCTTCGTGCAGAACATGGCGCGCATGGCGATCCTGCGTTACGCGCAGGAGCGCGGCCATACGGTGATCACCGAACGCATCGTCGAGGAGGCCACAGCCGCGTTGATGCCCGTGCGCGCGGAACAGGCCATGGCGGAAATCGTCGCCGCGCACGACGCGGGTGAACTGCGCCGCGGCGAGGTTGCGGCGGCCATGGCATGGTCCGAGGCGGCGCAGACGCAGCTCAATGAGATCGGCGATGCGTCACTGCGCGACAACGTGCGACTGCGGTCGGAGAAAAAAGCCCGCGGCGAGCGCGCGGCGGCGGTAGCGCCCGCGCATGTGGCCGCCTTCCTCGATAGCGCGGCCGCGCCATGCGCCACGGAACCTGAGCGCGATCCGGCATCCGGTCCGGACTCGCTGCATTGGGACGCGGGCGCGCTTGCCCGTCTGGCGCGAGTGCCCGAAGGCTTCATGCGCGAGGCCTCCCGGCAGCGTATCGAAAGCCACGCGCGGCAGCAGGGCGCGAACACCGTGACTCTCGATCTCGCCGAGCGCGGTCTCGCGATCGCCCGAGCGGTCATGGCCGAAGAGGTGGCCGCGGATGACGGTGATGTCGCCGCACCGAAATCGCAACGGCGTAAATGTCCCTGCTCCCAAACGGTCAGCCCTTTGCCCGCCGAAGTGACAGATGCTCCCGCACCCGCATGGACGGCGGAGGCCGCGGCTAGACTCCAGGAAGTTCCGGCGGGTTTCTGTCGTACGCTGACGGAGCGCGCCGTCGATACGCTCGCGTTGCAAAACAATCTGCATCACGTCGATATCGAGTTCATGGAGCAGGTGCTGAAGGTGTTCAAGAACGGCTCCCGGTCCGTGGCGACCACCATGTCCTGGGAAGCAGACGCCCGCGCGCGCATCGAGCGTGCGCCCGACGCCGTGCGCGGCATGCTGATAAAGGAGATCGAAACCTGGGCCCGCCGCCACGGTCTCGCGGAAGTCGATGAGCGTGCCGTGCGCGCCATCAAGCGCGAATGGCAGGCGCGCGGCGTGTTCCACCTCGAACCCGGCGATCCACGCGGTGACGCCTGATTTCATGCCTGACGCTGCGCACGATCTGTCGCTGCTCGCGATCAACCTGACGCGGCGCTGCAACCTGGCTTGCGCGCACTGCTATCTCGATGCACAGACCTTACGCCAGGGTGACGGCGACGAATTAAGCACCGCGGAAGTGCAGGCGTTGCTCGACGATGTCGCCACGCTGGCACACGGCACCATGGTGGTGCTCACCGGCGGCGAGCCGTTGCTGCGCAAGGATCTTGAGCCGCTCATCCGGCATGGCTCCGCCTTGGGGCTGCCGATGGTGGTTGGCACCAACGCCGTGTTGCTCAGCGAACGCCGGGTGCGCTCGCTCAAAAGCGCGGGGGTATTGGGTTTGGGCATCAGCCTGGATTCGCTGGATCCGGCGTGTCACGACCGGTTCCGCGGCCAACCAGGCGCATGGGCGAAAACCATGGCGGGTATCGAGCGCTGCCGTCGCAACGGCGTGGATTTCCAATTGCATTTTTCGGTAACGGATGCCAACGCGCACGAGTTGCCCGCGATGGTCGAGTTTGCGCAGAGTTGCGGGGCGCGCTCGCTCAACGTGTTTTTCCTGGTGTGCGTGGGGCGCGCGCAATCGGTTATGGCCCTTGCCCCGCAGCGCTACGAAGAACTGCTGGCCGACTTGATACGGCTGCAGGCCGGCTACCCGGGGCTCATCGTGCGCCCGCGCTGCGCGCCGCACTACAAGCGCATTGCACATCAGCTGCAGCCGCAGGCGGCAATCAACCGGATCAGCGGGCGCGAAGGCGATGGCTGCATCGCGGGCATTCACTATGCGCGCGTGAACCATCGTGGTGGCGTAACCGCGTGCCCCTACATTGAACAGGAAGTCGGCAATATCCGCGCTTCCACGTTGAGCACGCTGTGGGCAAATGCCGCGGATTTCGCCCGACTGCGCTCGCCCGCGCTCACAGGCAAATGCGGCGCCTGCGAATACCGAATGCTGTGCGGAGGCTGTCGCGCGCGTCCGCTCGCCAACGGGGGCGGATTGATGGATGCCGATGATCTGTGCGCGTACGAACCGCAAGGACGCGCGCTCGTGCGCCCCATGGTCAATCTAGTTAACGCTGCTCCGCACTGGAGTCCCGAGGCTGAGCAGCGCCTTTCCCGCGTGCCCGATTTTCTGCGCCCGATGGTGAAAAAGCGCGCCGAGGCCCACGTGAGCGGTTTGGGCGAAAACCGGGTCACCGTCCGGCACCTGTCGGACCTGTCCGCCGCGCGTTTCGGACCCGCCGGGCCGCCGAAGTTTTTCGTGGATGGAGCGCGGCCGACACGGGAGTCGGAAAAAGCATGAGCGAATTGGACGCACTGGTCGTCGGCGGTGGAATTTCCGGGCTTGCGATCGCCCATTGCCTGGCACGCTCCGGACTTACAGTGGAAGTATGGGAAGGTAACGAGCACGTGGGCGGCAAAATACAGACTATCGCGAAGGACGGTTACCGCTTGGAAAGCGCCGCCTCCATGGTGGTGAATTTTCACTCGGAAGTGGATCAGTTCCTGCGTACCGCGGGGCTCGAAGCCAGTAAACGTGCGCGCGCGCCGATGGCGACGCGCTACGTGGTCGATGCGGACCGGTTGGCCGAGGTGCCAACGGGGCTCGGCGAGATGCTGCGAACACCGTTACTCAGCACCTCGGGCAAACTGCGGTTGCTGGCCGAGCCGCTGGTGCCACGCGGCCGCAATCCTCACGAGAGCGTTGCCGAGTTCGTGACTCGCCGGCTGGGAAAAGAGTTTCTTGAAAAAGTGTTCGAGCCCTACGTGGCCGGACCGCTCGCGAGCGACGTGGATCGCGCTGAAGCGCTTGCGACCATGCCGAAGCTGACCGCGCTTGAGAAGCGCTACGGCAGCCTGGCGCTCGGCGCCCTTTTGCGAAAGGTCTGGCGTCGCGGGAGCGGTGGGCGTCCGGATGTTTTCTCCTTTGCCGGCGGTATGACGACGCTGGTTGAAATTCTGGCGCGCCAAGGCGGCTTCCGCGTGCGCAACCAGCTACGGGTCAGCGAGGTGTGGCCGGTCAGCGGGGGCTGGATGGCCCGAGGTGTCATGGGAGATACACCACGCACGGCATTCTCCAAGCATCTCGTATTGAGCATACCGCCGGATGCCGCGGCAGAATTGGTCGGTGGTTTGGACGCCGAGCTTGCCCGGCTGTTACGCCTGATCGAGTTTGCACCCGTCAATGTCGTGCATACAGGTTTCAATCGATCACGGATCAGGCACCCGCTCAATGGCAGCGGATTCCTGGTACCCCGGCATAGCCGCTTCGCGCCCAACGGATGTTTGTGGATCAGCAGCTTGTTTCCCGAACACGCCCCGGAAGGCCAGGTCTTATTCAGTAGTTACCTCGGCGGGGCCCGGAATCCGGCCGCGGCAGGTTGGGACGCCACGCGCAGCCTGGATGCGGTAATGCACATGCTACGTGCTCTGTTGGGAATCAAAGTGGAGCCGGACATGTTGCATATAAAATCTCATGCGCGCGCCTTGCCGCTTTACCACGGCGCCTATTCGCAGCTGCTGACGGCCATCGACCGGCGCTTGAAGGTTTTGCCTGGCCTTTACCTGGAAGCCAACTACAAGGGCGGTGTTTCAGTGCGTGATCGGATACGGTGTGCCGATCTGGCGGCAACCCGCATCCTGCGGCATCGAGAGCGGCTGTCGCGGAAGAGCCCTTCCTCACAGCTATCGGGGGGCGCACAAAATATCGTCCCCGCGTCAGCCACGGTTCGCTGAGCTCTTCGATGCACGATAAACCAGCGCTCGCCGAGCCGACCGGACCGGGATTTCACCCGGTACCCCTCGTTTTGGTTGTGCTCGCGGCGTTGCTGCTCGTCTCCTTTGCCGGCAGTTGGTACGCCGGACATGTATCTCTGCCACGTTACTGCCAACAACTTGAGATCGTGTTGCCTCGGCTGGCTGCGATCATTACCGAAAACAGACCGGCCGGGGAGCAGGCGCTGCGCGATTACGTCGTAGCCGCGAAGCTCGAATTTCTCGTGCCGCGCGCCGCCGATGAGTCGCTCGATGCTTACCTGCTGCGCCTACGGCGCCGACTGGAGCAGCAGTGTCGTTAGTGCAACTCGAAGAAGCCGCAGAACCGGTCTGCACGCGCCGCGCCGACGCGTGCCCTAGCCGGCGGCACCTACGATCGAATTCCCATGGGTTTATGCGAGCCCATTTGGGGCCGAAACTAACAGCGGCCGGCCAGGATCAGCAATTGATTGAGTCGCCCTATTTGGCTGATTTGCCGAAAAAAATAGCTGTTTTTAGGAGTGAATTTGACGCAAATCAAAGTTAATCATTGCATTTCTCGCTATATCTGACGGTAAAATGTGTTTGGGAAATATATCCCAAGGGGATTGAAAAATATTTTTTAATCTTTTCTTTGTTTTTTTTCTGATCCATTGCAACGAGGGGCACGACCGTGGAAAGACACACTCTCAATGCTGGCTTCGCGCAGGCGAATGGAACTTCAGCCAGCCGTAAGTCGGGCAACATTGCCCAGAGAGGGATTGAGCGGGTTCTACTCGCAGTACTTCTTAGCGCGGTCGTCATGGCGGCGGGCGGTTGTAGTGGAGATTCGGGTACGAATCCCGTGCCCGGTGGCAGCCAAAGCACGACCCTGCAACAATTTACGGTGGACCAGACGGGTGGAACGGTAGCCTACCGGTCTCCTATCCAAGACGTAACGGTAACCCTCACTATTCCTCCCGGGGCGCTTAACGGCAGCACCGTCATCACCGTCGATCATGCGCAGAATTTCCCCGCCGCATCGGGGCTCGTGACGGGCGCCGTCTTCGACTTCGGACCGGATGGACTGATATTCAATATTCCAGTCGAACTTAGCTTTGCCTACGGTGCCAGCATCATCGGCGGTCTCACGGAAACTGATCTTCGAATTCATCAAGCCAACGCTACCAGCTGGACGCCCCTTCTCGGTTCACCAGACACCGCGAACAATATCGTCAGCACGACAATTAACGGATTCAGCATTTTTGGTCTAAAGACTATTCCCGCGACGGGTGGCACTCCGCCTCCCAGTGGTGGTGTAGGAACAGATACCTGGGCGACGATTCAGGCCGATATACTCCAGGTGCGTTGCGTGCTCTGTCACAACAATACCCCCAGTGCGCCGTTGGGCCTGTCGTGGGAGGCGGATCAGTTTGACACGGTGGTCACCAACGGGCGGATCAGCAGCGAGATTCCCTCCCTGAAGATCATTGAACTGGGCAACAGCGCGGCCAGTTATATGGTCTGGAAAATCAACGGGCAGGGACCTGCCGGGCAAGCGATCGTGGGCCTGCGCATGCCGGCGTCAGGACCGCCGTTCCTGGCTCAGGCGGACATCGACCGTATCACCGCGTGGATCGATGCCGGCGCACCCGGTACCGGTGGTGGCACTCCCGACGGTGGCGGCGATCCCGGCGGTGGCGGTACTCCCGGCGACGGTGGCACAACGGATCCCACGTCGATCATCCCCACATGGTTTGGCGTGCAGGCCAACATCCTGCAGCCGTTCTGCACCGGATGCCACGGCGGCCCCAGTCCACTGGCAGGGCTTTCCTGGGAGGTCGACCAGTACAACACGATTGTTACCAACGGGCGCTTGAGCACGGAAATCACCAGCCTGCGTGAGGTCCAGCCGAGCAATCCGGATGCAAGCTACATGATGTGGAAACTGCGCGGGCAGGGACCTGCCGGGCAAGCGATCGTGGGCGTGCGCATGCCGGCCACCGGCATTCCGCTCGATCCGGCGCTTATTAACGTGATCGAGCAGTGGATTAGCAACGGCGCGCCGCTCGGCGATCCCGCCGATGCTGATTCCGGCGGCTCGAGCACCCCGACCTTTCCGGTCGGGTCCTGGATGTATGTGTGGACCGAGTCGTTGCAAGTCTGCACTTTGTGTCACAGCCGTACGCCCTCCAGCCCGCGTTGTGGAACGGATTTCGAATGTCCCCCCAAGGACGTGGTGCTGACCGCGGACAACTATAACGGCGTGGTCGACGACAAAGAGGTGCGGCCGTTCCGCCTCGACAACAGCAAGCTGTGGGAACGGGTCACCGACGATGATCCCGACAAGCGGATGCCGTTTGGACTGCCACCGTTGAGTCAAAGACAGCTGGACATCATTCGTGATTGGATCAACAACGGCGCCCCATTCTGTCCTGCGGGCGAGGTTTGCCCATAGGGAGAATCCATGCTGACGCGCATATTTCATAAGCCACACCGCGTGGTGCGCGTGCAGTTAAACCGGCACGCGGCTCCAGCTGCGCGCTGTCGTCCCACCGGCTTGAAAGAGATGCATGGATAAGGAAGGAGAAAAAACTTGATCTCGGAATTCCGCCTTGTGATTGTTGCCGCGTTGTTCGTCTTGCCGCTGATACCGGCGGCGGGATTTAGTCAGGAGCGGCCGATTAAGCCGACCGTCGAGACCCTGCAGGTAAAGGTGGATAGCCTGACCCGCAAGGCGCAACTGGAACGCGGCCGAGTGATTTACTTCCAGGCCTGTTCGCCCTGTCACGGAATCCGCGGTGACGGCCGAGGCCCGGCGGCCGCGGGCTTCGATCCCGCCCCGCGAAACTTCCGCCGGGGCGTTTATAAGTTCCGCACCACGGTAA
Organism: Sulfuricaulis sp.; assembly: GCF_040901545.1. Taxonomy (GTDB): domain Bacteria; phylum Pseudomonadota; class Gammaproteobacteria; order Acidiferrobacterales; family Sulfurifustaceae; genus Sulfuricaulis. Next base: position 59,407 of record NZ_JBBDYL010000050.1, read on the forward strand.
GCGGCGCCCTGCCGCTGGACGAGGATCTGGAACGCACGGTGCGCGAGGGCCTCCCGGGTACGGAGATGCCGCGCTGGAAAAACGTGTTGTCGGAGCACGATATCAAGACGGTGGTGCAATACGTCAAATCGTTTTCCCCGTATTTCGAAGATCCGAAGTCGCAGCCACTGCCGAGGGATATCGTACGAATTCCGGCGGAGCGACCGTTCGCACCGAGTGCCGCGTCCGTCGCAGCGGGGCGAAAGCTATTTATCGACCAGGACTGCGTAAAGTGTCATGGCAAATACGGTGCGGGCGATGGTGTGGAGGCCGACAAGCAGGTTGACGATTGGGACGTTCCCATCCGGCCGGCTAACTTGACCCTTCAACACTTTAAAACCGGCAAGCGCGATCGGGACATTTTTCGTATTTTCACCACGGGATTGAACGGCACGCCCATGCCGGCCTTCGACGAACTGACCGATGCACAACGCTGGCAACTCGTGGATTACATCAAGTCGCTGGAACAAAAGGGCTGGGTCTACTGGCTGTTCAAGGAAAATCCGAACCAGGTTCGACATCCCGACCCCGTGGCGAAGGCTTCCGAGTCACGCAAATGAAATTCGAGCGGATCTGTAACACAGGAGTCACTCGATGACGCGATCGCCGGAAACCACTCGAACAGTGTCGGCCCCCCTGCTTTTCGGTTTGATGGTCCTATTGATTACCGTTGGCTGTGGATCGGGCTCTGGTCAAGGACTCGACTTGGACGGCGGTTTGCCATCGCTATCCGTCGGCGGAGGAACGTCCGGGGGCGGCGCGGGTGCCAGCGGCAACCCCAATGCCACGCTGGCTTGGGTGCAAACCAACGTCTTTGGCGGAGTGTGCAGTCAGTGTCACATTGGAGCAGGGGCTCCGTTCGACGTGGATTGGAGTTCGCAGGCCAAGACCTGCGCCAACGTCGGACGCAGGAGCGCCGAGTTGCCCCAATTGATGGAGATCGCATCGGGAGATCTGGCAGCAAGTTATGTGATCTGGAAAGTCGAGGGCGCGGGTCCAAGCGGCGCGCCCATAGTCGGCGGCCGCATGCCTCTCAGTAATCCCCCCCTTACCGCGGACACGATACAGAACATGCGCGACTGGATCGCCGATGGCGTCCCCGGCTGCTGACGCCGCGGAAGCTTTCGCCAGGCCGGCGCTGGTTCGCGTGCCGCGGCGCGCCTTTGCAAGCATAACTTTTTTTGCCGGTCGGGTTCTTATCAATTGCGCAAAAACCAACAACATCTCCAACGCACAAGGCTGATCCAATCATGCTACGAAAAAAAAGCAGGAATTCCTCGCGCTCGTATCTGTACACCTGCCTGACAATTTGCGTTCTCACATCAATTTATTGGGGAGTATCGAACGTCAGGGCCGAGCCGTATCTGGCGATCCAGGAGGGTTACAAATGTTCCAAATGTCACGTCAACATGACCGGTGGCGGCAAACGTACGGACTTTGCAAACATTTATGTCCAGACTCGCCTCGCCAACGAATTCTTCGACTGGCGGAGCATTACGAAAAAGGCTGGAGAGGACGATGACAAAGCTAATCCGTACAAGACCGATTCCCAGAACAGCTTCTTCTCCGGTCGGTTGAACGAGTATGTTGCCATCGGGGGTGATTTCCGCACGCTCTTGGAACATACCAATACTCCCGGCAGCACTCCGACGCAGGCGTTCAACCAGCGCAAACATAATATCTACCTGGAAATCGACCTGATCCCCGAGCATATTATCTTTTATCAAACGCTGTCCGATGGTGGCGATGCACGAGAAATCTTCGGGCTCCTGAAGGGGCAGTTCAAGGAGGACGTGTACTACTTTAAGTTCGGCCAGTTTTTTCTTCCTTACGGCCTGCGCCTTCAGGATGACACCGCCTTTACCCGCGCGGTCACGGGATTCACTTATGGAATAACGGACGTGGGCGCGGAATTTGGCTACGAGCCGGGTCCCTGGGCGCTACACATCGCGACGACCAACGGCACCGGCTCGTCCCTGGAAACCAACCGCGACAAACGACTTACGGCCTCAGTTGCCTACGTGCACAAGCTATTCCGCCTGGGCAGCTCTTACTCCACTAACAAAAACGCACAAGGCGTCGAAACCAACATTAAAGGCATTAACGCGGGGGCACAGTTCGGTCGCCTGGGTATTCTGGCCGAAGGGGGTGTTGTCGACGATTCGACGGTTGAGCAGCGTGTTGCAATCCTGGAGTTCAACTTCCTGTTCTCCAGGGGAAATAACATCAAGTTATCCTACGAGTATCACGACCCTTCCAAGGCGATTTTCGAAAACGCCCGCGAGCGCTACAGCCTGGTGTACGAACCCTTTCTGAACCAGTTTGTCCAACTCCGCCTCGGCGTCCGCGATAACCAGGGAATCCCCCAAAATCCGGGATTGAACACCACTTTTTACTTTCTTGAGTTGCATTTGTTCATGTAATAACAATATGGAGAGCGCTTATGGACGATTCATTGCCTGGAAAGCCTGAACCGAAGACCGGGTCGACTAGCGTGTCGCAATTGGTCGAGTTCGCTTCTGATGCCGCTTTCGCCATAAATGATCGGCACCAAATAATCTCCTGGAACCAAAGAGCGGAACAGCTACTCGGTTATGCGCCGGACGAGGTAATCGGTCGGGGCTGCGAGGAAATCCTGCAGTCCGTGTTGCCCGGCGGCGAACCCCTGTGCCGGCCCAACTGCGAACTGTTTCAGTGTTTTCGCAGTTCCCGCCCGAGCGGCGTGCCCAGTTGCCGCGTGCGGCGCAAGCAGGGCGATTGGGTGACCGTCGGATATTCGTCGCTGGTCATGCCGGGGCAAATTCAAGGACCACCGAGCGGTGCCGTCGTGGCGGTGGTGTTCCTGCGCGAGAAAGAAGAACAGCACGTGCAAGTGCCGCGTCGAGGAGTATTGCAGATATTCGCTCTGGGTAAATTCGGATTGGCGGCCAGCGGGCGCGGAATGGCGGTCGAAAAATGGAAGCGCCGGCAGGCCGTGACGTTGTTGAAATTTCTGGTGACCCACTTGGACCGCCCGGTGCACCGCGAACGTATCCTGGACTGCCTGTGGCCCGATGTCGATGAAGAACGTGGGTGGGGCCGGCTCAAAGTGACGATGTACTACCTGCGCACGCAACTGCGCGCGAGCAGCGCCGGCGAAGATGCCGTGCGAACCATGGGAGATGCCTACCTGCTCAGGCGTGATGCGGTGTGGGTGGATGCGGAAAACTTTGAAAAGCTGGTAACCGAAGGTCGTGCGCTGCAAAGTAAGGGGCGCGGCGACGAGGCACTGCGTTGTTACGACAAGGCGCAATTTCTGTACCGCGGCGACTACCTCGAACAAGACGTATTTGCCGACTGGTGTGCCGAGGAACGCGAGCGCCTCGGTGAACTCTATATGGAAATGCTGACTCGCAAAGCAGAATGCCATGCGCAGCGCAGCGAATACGTGGAAGCCGCGCAAGTTTGCCGCAAAGGTCTGGTCCACGACCCGTGCCGTGAAAGCTTCCACCGTTCCTTGATGCAGTATCTTGTGCGCCTTGGGAGAGCTGACTGGGCGATCGCTCAATTCCGCCACTGCCAGACCGTGCTCGCCCGCGAATTCGGCGTCGAGCCGATGCCCGAAACTCAACGTCTGTACCGGGAAATATTAGCGCGGGAAAATGTGGATGCTATGGCTGCTCCAACCGTTTCCATCTCCTCAGCGACTGCGCGCGCCATGTAGGGCTGGGGAACCCCCGACCTCCTCGGGGGCGGGTGCGTAACCACTCTTCGGCGCACCCGGCCACACCGCAAGCTGCATTGCCGTTGCAAATTTCAAGCCCTGTCAAGGCCGCCGTCCGCTGGCTGTCGGGAATCACGGGTGGCGCGCGTGTTACCAGATTGTCACCGCGGCATGTTTTAAGGTAACCACAATACACATGGAGCGGGCTTGATAGAGTTGGCCTTGATGGTTAGATCGCAAATCATTCAGTCATTCGTTGCCCGGATCTGGCTCGAACGCGCCGCCGATGAGGATCCGAAATGGCGCGGCCATATCCAGCACATTCAGGGAGGAGAAGAAATCTACTTTCAGGACCTCACGGAAATGGCCGAGTTCCTGGAACAAGTGAGCGGGATACCCAGTCTCGGGTTTGCCACGCATCCTGGAAATGACGACGCGATCTCGAAGCACAACGCGGTCTCCAGCAGGAAACGGAAACCGGGTAAATGAGGGAACGGCTGACTGAAATTTTCCGTCCCCGCGCGACGTCGAACTCCGGCGAGGCGCCCGATGGCACTTAAACCGGGCGTAATAGCGCGGATTCTCGCGATTGCCCAGAATAAGTCGAATTGGGGCGGCAAGCTGTTTTTCGCCACGCTGCTCGCCGTATTGATCTTTTTTTGGTGGCTGCTGATTTATTCCGGCGGCGTTTCGGGTAATCACGGTTGATCTGAGCAAACAAAAACAATGAATCCGCTTCGCTATCGTCCCGTGCGATCCATGTGGCGCCCTTTACTACCCGCTCTCATGGTGGCGGTAATCGGCCTGAGTGGTGGCGCGTTTCCATCGGTGGTCGCGGCTGCAAGTCACGTAGTGGAGCAGCAGGGCGCGTCCGTTCGCGGCGATGAAGTCAAGAAAGAATCCGTCGCGGAATCCCTTCCGGCGCCAAAACCAAAACCTTCGGATTATCCGAGTATCGGTGTGAGCAGTCGCAGCGTAGTCTGGGTTGTCGCGCAGATGCATCTGTTTTTTGGCGCTCTGGTGCTGGCGGTTCCGATCTTCGTGCTCGTTATCGAGCTCATCGGATTCAAGACCAACGATGATCGTTTCGATGACATGGCCCACGAATTCATGAAGGTGAGCCTGACCGCTTATGCCATAACGGCGCTGTTCGGCGGCACGCTGGCACTGAGCCTGTTCCTGTTCTATCCGCACTTCATGACTTATATGATGCGAGCGTTCGGGTCGCAAGTGTTGGTCTATGCCGTCTTATTTTTCCTCGAGAGCATATTTCTTTACATCTACTACTACGGCTGGGACGCGCTGCGTTACGGCAATCGAAAATGGGTGCACCTGACTTTGGGACTGTTGCTCAACGCCGTCGGCACCACGCTGCTGGTGGTCGCAAACTCTTGGTCAACTTTTATGATGGCGCCTTCCGGGATCGATCCGGCTACCGGGGCCGTAATCGGCAACATCTGGGAAATCATGAAAGGTCCGCTGTGGAATCCGCTGAACCTGCATCGCTTTCTCGCCAATATCGCGTTTGGCGGCGCGGTCGTGGGGGCGTATGCGGCCTTCAAGTTTCTCGCCGCCAAGACACCGGCGGAAAAGGCTCACTATGACTGGATGGGCTATACGTCCAATTTCATCGCGATACTCGCCTTTCTCCCGTTGCCGTTTGCCGGTTATTGGCTGATGGCTGAAATCTATGCGTACTCCCAGCAAATGGGCATTCTCGCGATGGGAGGAATTTTGGCGTGGTTGTTCGTCATTCAGGCGGTGCTGATCTGTACGATCTTGCTCGCCGGGAATTATTACCTGTGGACCGGCATGGCACGAACCGAGGGCGGTGAACGTTACCGCTGGCTTATCAAATATATCGCGGTCGTGCTGGTGCTCGGTTTTCTGGTGTGGGTGACGCCGCACAACGTTATTTACACCGGGAGTGAAATCGCCAAGCTCGGCGGCGGCAATCACCCGATACTGGGCCCACTGGGAATCATGCCGGCCAAAAATATCGCGGTCTTCTTGATGCTGATATTCACGTTCCTGTCCTTCCAATTGTATCGACGCGCGGACAAGGTGATCACGGTCGCGTGGCAGGATTGGGGCAACGCGTTGATGATCGTTATCTACATAGTGGCGTGTGCCAATGTCATTTTCGCCGGCGTCTATTACGGTTATTTCACCAACACCGTCTACAAGGTAGGCTCGAGCGTGATCCAGGTGGTGTCAACGGTGGTGGTCATTGTCGCCGGCGTAGTGATTGACACGCTGATGTTCAAGGGAGCCAAGACATTGCCGGTCTACTGGGGCAAAGTCTCCGATCGTTCCCAGTACGCGCTGTTCGCGCTTCCTGTTGCGTTTACGTGGTTGATGGCGCTGATGGGCTACATCCGCTCCTCGGTGCGCACGCACTGGCATGTGTATGCGGTCATGAAGGACAACTCGCCCGATAACTTTATTCCTCCTCTGCAAACCGTCGGGAACATGGTCACCGGGATTACGCTATTGTTCCTGATCTTCGTGCTGTTTATTTTTTGGGTTGCCAATCTGAGCAGCAGTAAACAAGTCCCTCCCGTTTCAAATGGCAAATTAACAGCGGCAGAAAACACGGCATGAAAAATCTGGCAAAAACACTGGGCTTTAGTGTCGCGCTGATACTCTTATTTGCCTCCGTGACATATGTGCTTCCGCAGATGAAGGGTGAAGCACCCGTGGACAAAGCGGTGGATGTGGGGGAATTGACCATGGATTCCTTCATCGCCCTGGGCGAAAATTTATATAACGGGAAAGGGACCTGCACGCTGTGCCATAACCAGCTGGGCCGGGCGCCCGATCTCCTTACGTTCGATGTCGGAAAAGTTTCGCTCGAGCGGATCTCGGACTCCCAATACCAGGGCAAGGCTAAAGATTCGGAGAGTTATCTGCGCGAGTCCATGCTGCAGCCAAGCGCCTACGTCGTTAAAGGCTTCGGCAAAAAAGGCTCCAACGATACCGAGTCCCCCATGCCTGCCGTCGATCAGGCCCCGATCCAACTCTCTGAAGTAGAGATCAGCGCGATCGTCGCTTATCTGCAAAAAAAGGACGGCAACGCGGTCACCGTGGCTTTGCCCAAGGCCGCACCGGCGGCCGGCAAGAAAGACGGGGTCGCGGAGACGAAACCGCCGCAGGCTCAAGGCCCCGAGGAGGTCATCGCGAAATTCGGATGCGCGGCGTGTCATTCCATCCTGAAGACCCAGTCCGCCATCGGGCCCAGCCTGAATGACGTCGGCAAGCGGCTGAAGATCGACCAGATCCGCGCCAGCATCATCGATCCGAAAGCGGAAATCGCCAAAGGATTCCCCCCCATCATGCCGGATTTTCCGACGATGACCGTTTCCGAACTGGAAATGGTCGTGAAGTTCCTGGCGCAACCGACCACGGCACAACCGTGAACCCGCGCATTCCGGCTTTTTGGCAGGCGGTGATCGTGCTTGTCGGCGCCTGGTTGATATTCAACTGGGCATTTCCGCCTTTCATGCCCCGGTCGGTGATGATTGCCTACCTGATCATCACCGGCGCGGGCGTCATGCTTTACTTTTCCAGTGATGACCGGCGTTGGACTGAATTCAAGGCGCCGATCTTGGCAACATTGCTGGATGACAACAAAACGTGGCTCCGCTGGACCCTCCTGGTGGTCCTATCGCTGCTGCCGGGGTACGCGGTCTACGAGGCAGTGAAACCCTCGCGCGAAACGCCGCTTGAATTGCGTCAGGTTCACCCCTCCCCGCCCGCGGCGATCAAGGTATACGACAAGACCTACGACTTGGCCAAACTGGAAAATCCCGTTCGATTGCAAGTACTGAAGCAACTCGACGGCGATCCGGATGCCGCGTGGAAAACCTATCAAGCGGCGGTGCGCGCAGGAAGTCTGGTCTATTACCGCAACTGCTTTTATTGCCACGGCGATCAACTGAACGGAAAGGGTCACTTCGCCAAAGGACTCGATCCGCTCCCAACCGACTTCGGCGATGTGGGCACGATCGCCCAATTGCAGGAGTCTTTTTTATTCTGGCGCATCGCCACCGGCGGCCCCGGATTGCCCAAGGGCGGCATGCCTTGGAACTCGGCCATGCCGGTCTGGCACGAGATGCTGAGCGAGGAGGAAGTCTGGAACGTGATCACGTTCCTCTACGATTATGTCGCGCAAGTACCGCGCATGTGGGACCAGGGTATCTCCAAGGCCGTTACCACGATGAAGGATAAGATCGCCGCGCAACGCGCCAAGATGAGCAGCATGGATGTCTACCAATTGCGTTGCGCCGTTTGTCATGGCGAAAAGGGAGCGGGAGACGGACCGGCAGCGGATTTTCTTCGTCCCCGTCCGCGCGATTTCACGGCCGGCCTGTGGAAATACAAGACCTCGCCCGGGGATCTCCCGCCGCGCGATGTTGATTTGTTCAACACCATCAAGTCCGGTCTCGACAACACCAGCATGCCGGGTTGGTCGGCCGTGCTCAATGACAAGCAGATCGGCGAATTGGTTGCATTGATCAAGCAATTCGACACTTCAGCAATCTGGGCGCCGAAGGACGCCAAAAAAGAAGATTTCGACAAGGAGGGGCGTTACCTCAAACCCACCGCGCGCGTCATCACCGACGTGGAACCCATGGACGGCCGGATTTCCTATTCGGCGGAGTCCATTGCCCTGGGTAAAGAGGTCTTCGAGGAGAACTGCCGGAAATGCCACGGGCAGGCGGGCCGCGGCAACATAACCTCCGGCGAGTTCCTGGATGACGACTGGGGCTATCGCATCTGGGCCCGTGACCTCACCAAACCGTGGACCTGGCGAGCGACGGAAGCCTCGTCTGACACCGATCAGGCCGCGCAAAACGACGCGCACCGCGACGAGACGATCCGCAATATCTACACGCGCGTGTCCATCGGCATTCGCGGCACGCCGATGCCCGCGCATCGAGCCGTCGAGGCGGGAGAAGAGGACGCGATCACGCCGGAGAACCGCTGGCATGTCGCCAACTTCGCCTATTCGCTGCGTGCCGGCGCAACCTGGCCCGGCGAACGTAACGTGCTTGAGGGCGTGGAAGTGGCGGGCGATCTACCGAGCGACGTCAACGACGCCGCCTGGGAAAAAGCTCCCGTCAGCACCTTCAGGCTGGTGCCCAACATCGTCAAAGAGGATCGCCTGTTCACCCCGCTCAACGATGCGATCACCGTCCGGGCCGTGTACAACGACCGTGACATCGCGTTTTTGCTGGAAGTGAACGATCGCACCGAGAGTCGTCCTGGCGGTCCGGTGCTTGAGCAGCTGCCGAATAAGAGCGAAAAGATGTTTTCGGACGCGGTGGCGATCCAGTTTCCGAAAGCGGGCGCGTATGCCACCGCGCCGGTCGAAAAACCGCTTTACCGTCACGGCGATGCCGACCATCCCACGACCATCTGGTACTGGAACGCCGGTTCGGTCGAGCCCGCCGTCGAGCCCCGCGCGATGTTGCTCGACGCCACCGGTCCCGACGCAAAATTGACGAAGCGCGCGAGCGAAAATAATCTTTCCGCTCATGGCGAATGGCAGAACGGCCGGTGGCGCGTGCTCATGAAGCGCCCACGCGGGGACCACGCCAAGTCCACGGAAGCGCGGCTCGGGGGCAACGCCGCAAGCGCGACCGATCTCATCTTCCGTAAAGGACAATTCATCCCGGTGTCGTTTGCGAACTGGGACGGGAACAACGGCGAGGTCGGCTCCAGACATACCCTGACCCCGTGGTTCTGGTTGCTGCTGCCGCACGCGCCCAACTACGCCATGGTTTATGGCGCGTCGCTTGGGACCACGATGTTGTTCTTGCTGGCGGGCATGACGCTGATCTGGAGCGTGCGCCGAAAACGCGTTAGAACCCGAGGGACTCAGCGCTGACCGATTGCCACATGTCACCAGAATGTCACTATCGAAGATATCATTTCATTTATTTTATTTATTCCACAAATTGGAGGTTTCACATGAAATTTCTGCAATGGGTTAGTCTTGTTTTGGGAAGTTTGTTTGTCTTGGCGGCAAGTCCGGCATCCGCCGAATACACGGTGATGAGCGGCGGCGTCAAAGATGGTGGAACCGTCAGCGGTCGCGTCACGTTGAACGGACCCGCGCCGGCGCCGGTGATTTTGAAGGTCGATGAGGATATTCAGGCGTGCGGCGGCGATCGGCCTTCCGACGAGCTTGTCGTCAGCGGAAGCGGCGGAATCCAGAATGTCGTGCTCAGCATTGAGACGGTGGCCTCGGGAAAAGATTGGAATTTACCCAAGGAATTTACCTACGATCAAAAGAAGTGCACATTCGTTCCACGCATCTTGCTGATCAAGCCCGACATGGAGGGGGCGGTGTTGAACAGCGACAGTGTCGGACATAACTTCCACACGATCAGTAAAGGGGTCTACAACGTCAACAAAAAAATTCAACCCGGTTCCAAGCTGGTTGTGTCCAAAGACAAGATCAGAAAATCGGGGATGATCCGCGCCAAATGCGACATCCACTCCTGGATGGGCGGGTATTGGATCGTGGCCGAAACTCCCTATACGGTCCTATCCGGCAAGGATGGAAATTTCTCGATTACGAATATTCCACCCGGAAACTACACGCTCAATATCTGGCATGAAAAACTGGGCGAGTCCAAGCAAAAGCTGGTGGTCAAGAAGGGCGAAACCACGAAGATAGATGTTGCTCTCAAGCTTTGACCGGACTTGTTGCATTGAGGCAGCCAACCGAATTCAACATAAAAGTTGGCCGCCAAATGGAGACGATGAGTGAAGTCAGATGCGTTAAAAGCAATGCGTCGTTGGATCTTTGTGCTGGCCGTGACATTGGCGTTCTTCTATGCCCTGGATCATGTTCTTATGAGTGCTCAAGGGTTGCCACTCACCTGGAATATGGCGCCGGGTAATTAGGGCGCGTGTACCCCGCGCGGCGGGGTTATTGAAAGACGCGGCTGACAGCGAACCACATGGCGCTCGCACTTAGAAGCGCACGCTCTCATTGCCGGATCACGGCCAATTTATCGGTAGCAGACTCCGGCAGCCACACCTCGCCCGGCCGGCCGAGAATCTGCCGCACGCGCGCATCCCGGCTCGGCAGTGTAAACGCGGTGAACTTTTCCGTTCCGGGATCGAAGCGCACGATGACGTCGGCGCCAAAATCGGAGACCCAGACCATGTCCTTGTCGTCCACGTACACGGCATAGGCACGCGGGTTGGCGCCGGGGAGTTTCCATTGGCGCCATTCGTCGGCCTTGGGATCGTAGACGCTGAGCTGCCCGGCGTTCCATTCGCTCACCCAGATGCGGCTTTTTGAATCCGCCCACACGCGCCGCGCGCCCTGTCTCGGTGTCGGCGGCTCGATGACGCTCGCCTGGCCGGTCCAGGTGTCGATGCGCGCGATGTGCGATCCGGCGAGCGAGGCGTAATACACGCTGCCATCCGGCGCGGTGCAGATGCCATACGGCCCGCGGCCGCGCGGCGCTTCGAACACGTCCACCTTGCGCGTCTTGGGATCGACCCGGCCGTAATACCCGCTCTGACCCGTGAACCAGAGGATGCCGCCGTTATCGAAAGTGGCGGTGTTCAGGTTGGCGTACGGCGTGCCGGCGGGGAGCGGAAAGGCGTCGACCTTGTCGGTCTTCGGGTCCACGCGCACGATGGCGTTCAGGCCCGAGTCGGTGATCCACGGCGCGCCGTCCGGACCGACGATGACGCCGTGCGGCGCAGAGCCGGCGCCAAGCGGAATGTGACGGGTCTTGCCGGTTTTGGGATCGAGGTGCCCGAGCCCGCCCGTGTGTTGCGCGGTGTACCACACGCCGCCATCCAAAGCCGGCGCGACATCGTGCGGGTGGGTACCGGAAGGAACGGAATATTCCTCGATGTCGGATGCCGCCGAGGCGAAGCCGGCAAATGCCAGCGTCAATGTCAACAGTGCCGCGGTTTCTGTGCGCATCCGGTTTGACCCTCCTAGGTGTTCGATACTTTAAGACAATGATTTAGACCCTACTTCGCCGGCTTCGTGCACGGTCCCAGCCGTTTGGCATTGATGGTGCCCGTGGCGGTGCTCTGCACCTTGCCGCTAACCTTGCGCACCTGATCGAAGGTGCCGGTCATGGAGTTTCCCTGGAAGTTCATTTTGTAATTCGTATCCGTCACGCTGTCGCCGGTGACGCAACGTCCGGTGTAGGTCACGTTGTTGCCTGAGATTTTCTGGTTCACGATCTTGCACCCGGCTTTTTTCATTTCCGGGGTTTCGACGGTGGGATTCTTCTCCGTGATGCAGCCGGTGAAGGTGACGGGGATCTGCGGAATGGGGATGCCCAGTCCTTCGATCTTCATCTTCATGGAGTATTCCCAATCGCCCGGATTGATCGTCGGCGCCGCGAAGGCCGGTACAGCCGAAACCAAAGCAAGCAGCAGGAGCGTGAAAAAAATCCTGCCGGTCAGCGAAGCGCCGGCGGGATGCGACGGCAACGGTTGATCGAAAGGTGTTTGTCCGTTAATGGCGTGGCCCATGATGTTATTCCTCCTCGGAAGCGGAGCCAGCCTGTTATTTCTTGGCCGTATGCCGGTCTCGCGATGGCTAGCCCAGGCTACCGTCCTTATTGGCATTTTCGACCGGATCCGGGGATGGCTCCGGATTTTCCGTCGGCGGATTACCGCTCTTCTCCAGCTTGCGCTGGCGTTTCTCCTCCATCTTTTTCTTCTTTTTCAGCTCTTTCTGGCGCTTTTCAAACTGATATTTGGTTTTTGCCACCGTGGCGCCCTCGTTCAATGAAGTGAATACCGGATTATGTCAGGCATTGCGGCAAATGTCCGGACCCCCCGGCCGCAGTTATGGCAAGACTCTGAATACAAAGGTATGGACGAATCCCGCCTGACCTTGGTTTTAGTCATGAATACGGGTCGGCGCCGTTCGCCGCCGCCAACGGTCTCACGCAATACGAAGTGCGCGTCCCAACAACCGGGTTGCTGGTCCAGAAACGGGGCCGTGATTGAACTGAAGTGAAAGCTGAAAGGCGTTTAAGCGGAAGCTTTGATTTGACGAAGGTTGTCCTAAAAAACTTACTATGATTGCTTGTCTTCTCGGGCGGCACCCGCCAGCCACGCCAATTTCAGCGCCTCTTCCAGCCAAGCCAGGCGCTGGGCAGGGGTGGCGCGCAGAGAATCTTCTAGCTCCACTTCCTTGACCTCGTCCCAAGTGGCTGGGTAAAGGCGTTCTTCCGATGATGCAGGTACATCGTCAGCCATATTCACCTATTTTGATGCAACCCCAACATCACCCAGCCACTGCACATCGTAAGTGCCCTTCGCCAGTTTCATTACCAGCTTCTCATCCGCGGTGATCAACGGAAACCGCGTTTGCTTTGATGCGGCGACATAACAGGCGTCATACACTGTAATCCGGTGTTTCAAGGCAATCTCCAGGGCTTCTTCAGCTATAACCTGCGCCGGAATCACCGTAAGGCCGAGGCTGGTTAAATCACGCAAATGTGACTGAACATCCTTGTCGGGGTAGGCCGACCGCTGTACCCATTTCCAAAACACGTTCGCGCATTCGACGAAGAAAAAATCGGGAACGATCAACTCGGCGCTGTTTTCCGAGGCGAAGCGCGCGAATACTTCCTGAGCCTGGGTGGAAAGCGCCTCAGGAACGAAAATCTTTACCGCCACGCTGGCATCTACCACCGCCCGCAACGGGGCGGGATTCACCGGCTGCGGTCCTCGCGGATCAGTTCGGTCGAATCCGTCCAACCGCGGGGGAGCTCGACCTTTTGCGCCCGTCGCCGGATGCGGTCAATGACGTCCGCCACGCCCCGGCGGGCTTCGCGCGCCTGGACTCCCTGGCTCAACAGCCGGATGACTTCGGCCGTTACCGAGCGATTTTCAGCTTCCGCGAGTTTTTGGATGCGCTTGTAGAGCTTGTCGGGGACGTTGCGTACGTGAAGGGTTGCCATACTGAACTGATTTTCTCGCTGTTCGTCCAGACAGTTTAGACCACGGTGGTTGCAATGTGCAACCAAGATGTTTTAAGGGGGACAGCGGCGCCGCGACCGTTCCAGCCGTGCACCATCAGCACCGTCGGCCCCGCGCCCCAGGCATCGACCGCAAGCCGCAGGCCGCGATGGACCACGGAAAGCGGCTGGGCCGTGCGGCGCCATTCCTGCTCCTGCGGCGGTTCGGGAAAACGCAGCGGTTGAAACCACAGGCGATATACCCAGCGCCCGGCCAAGGCCGGCGACACCAGACCCAGCAGGCGAATAGCCAGTCGCAGCAGCAAGAAAGCTACCGGCATGGGTATGAAACTAAATGTGGTTTGTCGCTAATGATCGTGTCCCGTGGTCGAGAGATCGGAAACCTTCGGGTTCAGAACTTCTACAGGCATTTACTCACACGCCCGTCTTTTCAGCAACTGCTGATCCGCTAACAGGGGCTATGATTGAACTGAAATGAAAGCTGAACTGGTGTATTAGCGGAAACTGTAATCTGACTCCGATTATGGGTCTCGTTAACTTGTGCAATAATTCACAGAAATCTGACATGGGAGGGGAGGCATCATGCTACGGGCAATCACCGAGAGACTGTCTCAAATCGGGAAACAACTGACCCGCCTCGACGATCAGCCGCTTGGCAAGGCGGCACTGGTCATCATCATTGGTCTTGATCTGTTCATTCTCGTTTCGATATTCGACGGGCTCGCCCAGCACACCGCACAGCTCGCCCGCCCCAGCGGGCGTATTCCCGACGTTTGCCGCAACATCGTCATCGACGGGGATTGGAACAAAACCAACCGCATGGAACGCCTTGCCGGCATGGTCGTTTCTTACAGCACAAGTGGATACCGACCGGACGAGCGGCCCAGAGAATATCATCCGCTTTGCGCGCCGATGCTCGCTGAGCTGGATCACATCAAGAAGGACAAGACGCTGGCCAGCGGCTTCCAGGAGGTTCAACGGCTGAACCGGGAGACTCGCGACTTGCGCGTCCAGATCGAGCGCCTCAAGGGGCCGTACGACATCGCACTGCTCGAGTCGATCGCCAAGGAAAAATCGAAACCGACCCGCGTCGAATCGCTCAAGGTGGAGCTAAACAAGAAGACCGCGGCCCTTAACGAACTCACGCAAATGTTGGCCGCGGTGGAAGTCCCGCTCGCGCAGGACGAGCGCATTCACCGGCTTTGGTCGCAGATCGAGGCGGTGACGCAGACCGATCGCGAGCGACTGCGCGATGACCTGCGTAACCTCAACTTCTGGTATCCGGTAAAGCGCCTGGGGATGGAACTGATCTTCCTGCTGCCGCTGATTGTGGTCTTTTACCTGTGGAATGCAGTGAGCATCCGCAAGAACCGCACAGTCCAGACGCTCGTGTCATCGCACCTGCTGGTGGTGACGGCCATTCCGGTTTTGTTCAAGATCGCCGAACTCATCTACGACATCCTGCCGAAGAAGCTGCTGCAAAGGCTGATCGAATTTCTCGAATCGCTCAAGCTCGTGGCTCTATGGCACTACGTCGTCATAGCGTTGGCTATCGCTGCAGCGTTGGCACTAATCTATCTGTTCCAGCGCAAGCTCTTCTCACGCGAGAAGATGTTGCAACGACGCATCACCCGAGGTCAGTGCCAAAAGTGCGGCCGAGGACTCCCTATCGGCAGCCGCACCTGCCCATTCTGTGGATTCGCGCAGTTCACGGCCTGCAAACATTGCCGTCAGCCCACGTATGTGTATGGCCGCTTCTGCAAGGAGTGCGGGCTGCAACTTTAAATCATTACCGGCGCCACACAATACGAAGTGCGCGTCTCAACGACCGGGTTGCTGATCCGGAATCAGAGCCGTGATTGAGCGGTCTTGCGGAGCAGTCGCGCGAAGAGCATGCTACCGACAACAAATCCGGCGCACTTTGACCGCCGGCGGAGTGAAAGCAAAGGAGGAATAGCCGATGCCGTTATACCTGACCCGATTCAGTTACACGCCAGCCGCATGGGCGAAGCTCATCAAAAACCCCGAGGATCGCCGAGCGGCAGCCAAGCAGTATATCGAAGCGGTCGGCGGAAAGTTGCACGGTTTCTGGTATGCCTTCGGCGATCACGACGGATTCACCTTGTGGGAGGCTCCGGATAACGTCTCGATGGCAGCCACGGCGATCGCCATCGGCGCTGGCGGTGCGTTGAGTTCTCTCCATACGACTGTCTTGCTGACCGTCGAGGAGTCGCTCGTCGCTATGAAAAAGGCCTCCTCGATCGCGTATCGGCCACCGGGAGAAAAAGCTTAGGAGCATTCCTCGCTCGAATCGAACTTCAACTCCTCACACTAATCATCGCCCTGACGGTCCCACGCAATACGAAGTACGCGTCTCGACGACCGGGTTGCTGATCCGGAAAGGGGCCGAGATTGAAGTAAAGTGAAAGCTGAACAAGTGTATTGGCGGAAACCGTGGCCTGTCCCCAATTGTCTATGCGGGAAAATCCAGGCGGGTCAAGACCGAAAAAGCTTCTACATGTCCATTACTTCTTACTTCGGTGGGTAGCGATACTGGTGCCGCGGACCACCGCCAACTTGCCCCCATAATATGGGACCATGCGCGGGACCTCCGAGATCAAACGCATATACGGTATTGTACATGTCCGAAAAACCTTTCCACAGATCGCTGCCGATAAGAATTTCATTTCGACCATCAAGATCGATATCTGCAATCGCAGGCGCCATCGAAGTCCCCAAGGGGAACACTTTTGGAAACGCGGGATGGAGCTGCCCGACTCGATTAAAGACAAATACCTTAGACGCGTTAGGATCTCCACTGTAAGTTACGATGACGATATCCGGCAACTGGTCGCCATCCACGTCACCGACCACGGGTGACGAGTTTCCAATAAAGTGGCGATCTCCTAATCGCACGGGCCACCCCTCCATCAGGGTTCCATTCGCATGCCATACATAGAGGGCTCCATCCACTTGTACGAGGATTTCCAGAAGGCCGTCTCCGTCGAGATCCGCCAGTGCGGGCGCTGTCGTGTAGGGCACGGACTCGCCCGGCAAAGTTTCGTTTTCCCATATCAAGCGACCATCGGCTCCAAACAGGCGCACAAAGGTTCTACCAAAAGTGGTCTGCTCGCTTCTTACTTCAATGATGTCGTAGCGACCATCGCCATCCATATCGGCGGTTACAATTGGCGAGGAGAGAAGCTTTGAGTTATCGGTGCTCGGAAATGTCGGAAAGGGGAAACCTGCAACGGTCGAGCCATTAAATTCGAAAGCCGTGATCTGTGAATGAGACGCGGCAATAACCTCATCGACTGAATCTCCATCGACATCTCCAAACGCCAGAAAGGAACCTTCGTGATTGGAAGGTGACGGCCACCCGCTAAGCAGTTGGCCGTCAGCCCGATACGCATCGATCATGTGCCATTCGTAAAAGATTTCATCGAGCCCATCGCCGTCAAGATCCGCTATTTGCGGTGGTTGGCGATGTCCCGCATTGCAGCTTGTCTGAGGCCATCCCGGAAGTGGCTGAGCGTTTCCATTGAAAATAAACCGGTCGGCATTGCAGGAACCGAATAATGGGCCATAACCTACCGCAACTTCAAGTTGCCCCGCATCCCCGAAAAAATTCCCCAGCGAAGGATAGCCGACCCAAGGTCCATATTGTTCGGGCCAGCCGTCGAGCAAAGTACCGTCGTGATTGAAAGCCCATAAGGGACCAGAAGCATAGGCAGATACAAGGATTTCGAACTCCGGATCCGAATCGAGATTTCCGACCGTGATATACACGGAGCGCGATCCTCCCTGATAGAACCCACTCGTGACAAATGTCTGTACGGGGAAACCATGTTCCATATGGGGGTCGCGAACCTTTGTCAGGGTGACTGGTATCGTGACCGCCAAGCCGGACGTCGGGGTAATCTTTATTTCTCCGGTATAAGTTCCACTGGACATTCCGTTGGGCTGTTCCTCCACCAGTCTGACTGGCACCTGGGTTGCATTGGTGGTATTGCCACTCGGGGACAAAACTAACAGCCAAGGCACATTGCTGGCGGCATTCCAGTTCTGGATTGGGTAACCGGTAACGGTGAACTGACGGGTTAAGTCACTGTCGTCAGGCGCATCACCAACTGTGTAATTCAGGGAAGAAGGCGAGGCGACAACACCGGTGATTGTGTAGGTCACGTTGACGGTTTGCGGACTGCCTGCCAGTTGGCCGGAAGAACAGTTGGGATCCGTCGTACAGGCATAAACAGTAATAGTGCTTGTGTGTAAGCCTGGTCCGAGCGTCGCGGCTGGAGTGGGATTGATGGTTGCCTGCCCGCCTGTCGTTCCGGTGACAATGATATTAGTTATAGAAGCGACGGCCGGCCCGGTTGATACAATCTTGATGTAAAGTGTTCCACTGTTAACACCATTGATGGTGGTGGTGATTATTTGTGAAGAAGGAGTCGAATTCGTGTTTGGGGCAGTAAACATGAGTACATTGTTAGATAAACTTAATCCAGAAATATTATTATTGTTATCACTACCCCCGCCTCCGCCACCACTGCCTCCGCCTCCGCCACTACAGGCGGTGAGAATCAAACAGAAAAGAACGGTTGTAAACTGAAATAATTGCAGGTAGGTACTGCGCATTGCCACTTCTCTCCCATTATTTCTACAGCTTTTATGCACGTAATTCTCCCTTACAGATATATCTCAAGTCACTACAAAACAAGGAAAGTAATCTGTATCAATGCGTTAGTGCATTGGGGAGGGGTGGTTTTTGAGACGGGACATGAAAGGAAATTAATCCAGTCTAAACCCAGTTCGGTCCACTGCTAGAAGCCGAATACGGCTCGGCGACCTTTGCCGCTGACGGTCCCACGCAATACGAAGTGTGGGTTTCGATGCCGGCGGCACGTATTCTGTACCCCACAGCGGCAATAGACAGGCAGACAACCGTTAACATGACGGATTCCGTGACACCTTTAGAGCATGACACGCGCAAGCTGCGCCGGTCCTTTTTCATCGCGGCGTGCTTTGCGACAGTCCTATGGCTGATCAAGCTCGTCGAGATCACGTTTGATCTAAACCTCACTCGGTTCGGTGTCTATCCGCTGCGGGCCAGCGGGCTTGCGGGCATTCTGTGGGCGCCGCTGATTCACGGTTCGCTGTCCCACGTGATTGCCAACACCTTGCCCATTATCATTCTGGGCACGGCGTTGCTGTACGGTTATCCGCGCTCGGCAAAAATCGTCATCCCCGTCATCTATATCGGTTCGGGCGTGGGTGTCTGGCTATTCGCCCGCAGTGCCCATCATATCGGAGCCAGTGGCCTGACCCTGGGCATGATGCTCTTTGTATTCACGATCGGGGTGCTGCGTTGGGATAAGCGCGCCATCGCGCTCGCGCTCATCGTGTCTTTCCTTTATGGCAGCGCGATCTGGGGAATCTTTCCCGGCGATCCTCAAATTTCCTATGAATCGCATTTATTTGGCGCGGCGATCGGCGTCACCTTGGCAATCCTATTCAAAACCTTCGACCCCGCCCCGCCAAAAAAGAAATACAGCTGGGAAGACGAAGAGGGCAATGTGGAAGTTGACGGTGAGCAGACTGAGGGACGATGGGACGGTAAGTAAACAATCAGACAATAAACTCAAACTTTATTAGAAGTGCGCATCTCGACGACCGGGTTACTGATCCGGAAACGGGGGCCGTGATTGAGGTGAAGTGAAAGCTGAAAAGGGGTATTAGCGGGAACTGTGATCTGACGCCAATTTTCCAAATTATTTAAGCTCAAATAAGTGGGGTCTCCGTCCCGCCAATCTCCGAGCAATCTTCTTGATACGCAGCTCATCTAATTGTGCGTTGATAAACTCAACACCACAGTGTGAACTTGATATATGGGTCCATCTATATTTGTAGGCTTCTAATACTCCATTAGCTCCTCTGAATTCCCATCTACCACTAACACTGTTCTTCTGCACCGATAACCCAGCAAAATTTGCAGCATTATTGTAATCAACTATCTTGCGACATGCCACTGCTACATTCCCGGTCCCACTTTGATGGATTTGACGATAGTAACGAGCAATTTCCTGTACTTTCTCAAGTTCAAGACTGTTAACGGAAAGATAAGTATCAACTGGTGACGGCATGAAGGCGCCACTCGAGACTCTACCCCCAGATTTAATTTCATCTGGATCAACGTACCTTGCTAATTCACTTTTTGGGGAAAATGTTGGTTGTTTATTTTTTTTTCGCATCAGTGACCGATTCCAGCAATGTTATTTCATTGAGACCACTTTAAATATCTGTAATCTCTGCTCGCAATTAGAGGTTTAAGTTCATCGAGATTCGCCAATCCCTCAATTTCGGATGATCCGTCGAAGAAGCCAAAAAGCACCAACCCGTTAGACCGGAACTCCAATTCTGTGAAGTGGCGGTCATCGCAATACCATTCGACTTGGAGATTGCCATTCGGGAGCAGGGAAAACCCAGGCTCAGACGCATCTGAACGGACGTTCATCCAAAATTTAAGAAACTCCCCAAGAGAACGGCCTTCTAATGGACGTGTTCCTGGTTCTCGCCATCCAGCTTCTTTCTTTGCAAGCTTAAGCAAGTAAAGATAGGCGCGCTCGCTCAAACCTGAAGTAGCTAAGGCCTGCCAATTCGCTCTAATCGCATCTGGTATGACACTACTACTTCTTGGAACACGTAATGGAATTACTTCCGACAACAACTCCTCGGTTAGCGAATATATGGAACGTATAACCATACTGGTCGTTGGAAAAGTCGAAATCGGCATAATTGAAGTACTAGTCTGACCAACACTCTGGGACTTAATATCTTCAACTAACGTGTTCGGCTGCATGAAAACCAATGGGTTTGGTTCAAGTGATCTATGATCGAAGTCGAGTGAAATTGCGGATGAATTAGCCGGCATTGTCGGGTCTCGCTTTAAATCGTCTCATCAATGATCCACTAACAAATTGTTTAAAGAAGGGGCTTGTGAGTAAATGCGCATTACTGAGCCACTTTTCAAGGTACTTAATGCGTTGGACAGCAGTATTTCCAATATTGATATTTTCTGCTTTAGTTACAACTCGACTTTCAAGCAGAATGATGTCTTTCTCGTTAGCCTTTGCATTTGCGAGGCGCACAATGAAATTAGTGTCTTTATGTTCACTAACTGGAAATTCGAATGTTAGATGTGCGTTAGACGGAGTTTCTAGATGCATTTTGCTAAGAAATTCTGGGAGCTGAATTTTGAAATTGGTTTCTTCATTAATGAACTTGAGGACTTCCTTATGCGCAACATACCTACTATCAAATGAATCGATGTAACGTAGCTCGATATGTATGAAACTTAGTGGGAAGCCCTTGAATTTTGGATATGATCGTAATAGTGATCGGACCCCGTCCAGAACCAATTTTTTGTATAACTTCCATTCATATGCCGCTGATTCGTTAGCCGCAAAAATTCCCGGACCAATCTGCCAAAGAGGAAATGACTGTTCGGCAGATTTATAGTACCTCAAGCCTACCGAGTGACCAGCTAAGTGTGCTTCAGAACCGAGTTTCTTAATGTGCGAGAAACCATACTTCCGAGCATCTGCTGAGAACGTATCGGTCAATATTGGATATCCCGGATCATTCCAAAATGATTGGTGAATCGCGGGGTCTTCTTTTAACTTCCAGCGCAACTCAAAGACTACTTCCGTAAGAGGTGCGTTCGGTAGCTGAGTCACAGAGGCGGAATCCTCATCATGTGCCTAAATTATATGCTCAAACATTAGCATAGATGTCACTAACTATAAGGGGGTGATATCGATATTAACTAATGATTCTTACCCTATGTCTAAAGTGCTAAAGGTTTATCAGGCTTTCTTATAAATCTCCGCCCCCTGCTTCACGAATTCCACCGCCTTGGCTTCCATGCCTTTCTGCAAGGGCCGTTAATCGCTATGACCACGTCTCGATCTTCAACCCTTTCACTTTCCTGAATTCCCGGACGTTATTCGTCACGAGCACGACGTTAAGGCTTTTGGCCTGGCCGGCAATCAGCATATCGAGCGGTCCGATGGGATCGCCCGCCTTTTCCAACTGCACGCGTATTTCGCCGTAGGCGATAGCGGCGCTTTCATCGAACATCATCATTTCAAACGGCGCCAGGAACAGGTCAAGCGCTTCATGGTTTTGCCGGGAGCGCTGGCTTTTGCAGGCGCCGTAACGCAATTCGGCGACCGTAACGGCGGAGACGCCGACATCACCCGCCCGGCAGGCGTGCAGCTTTTCAAGTACCGAGGACGGCCGTTTATTGATGAGATAAATGCAGACGTCCGTGTCCAGCAGGTATTTCATTCAAAGAGTTTTTCCCGGCGTTGTTGTTTCTTGGGCTGACGCCGGTGGGGCATGAAATCAGCGGAAAATCGCCCCAAGCCTTCTTCCAGTACCTGCCACGGATTGTCGAGCGGGAGCAGCACGACGGCGTTGCCGACCTTCTTGATGACGACCCGATCGCCCTTGAAGCGGTATTCCTTGGGCAGGCGCACGGCCTGACTTTGGCCGTTTTGAAACAGTTTGGCGGTATCCACGATCCGATCCTCGAAATATATACCATAAGTATATACTTTTCAGGTGACCTGTCCAGACACCGACGCCAAGGTTCAGGCTTTGCGGTAAATCTCCGAGCCTTGCTTTACAAACTCCACCGCCTTGGCTTCCATGCCTTTCTGCAAGGCCTCCGCTTCCGAAAGCTTCTGGCTGGCGGCGTAGACCGAGAAGACGAACAGCGATTCAAGCGGCGTGCAGAGTCAGCATGGCCTTGGGATTCTTCTCCACGATCCGCAGCAAGGCGCGCGCCGGGCCGGTGGGGCGAGTGCGGCCCTGTTCCCAGTTCTGGAGCGTGCGCAGGTTCACGCCGATGAGCACGGCGAATTGCGATTGGCTCAAGCCCGACTTGCGACGGATCGTGCGCACGTTCGGCTCGCGAACCTTGGTGATCCGCGCGCGCGCCACCTTCTCGCCGCGCATGTGACGGCCCATGTCCTGGACACTGGAAACCAGCTCCGCGAATGCCTTCTTATCCATCGTGTATCTCCTGTTTCATAATGCGCGCCAACTGCTTGAGCTGCGCGCGCGTCAAATCCGATTGCTCGTTCTTGGCGTAGGCATAGACGAAGTAACAATGCTCTCGTCGCGCCCACCAGTAGTAAATCACTCTTGCACCGCCACGTTAACCCCGACCAGGTAAAGGCGCGCGTAATTTGCGAAGTCCGCCACCTCCGGGGATGACGTCGCCTGCCTCCGGATCCACAAACAATATTTCCTGGATGCCCCGTAGCGCTTCGTCATCGAACAAGCCGGCCGCCACGCGCGTGAAGACCGGAAGTTCAACGAAGATCATAAACAGACCATACGCTAACAGCGTATAGTTGTCAACCAGGCAATTTGATTAAGCGCCTTATTCCAAAAGGTTGTAGTGTGACGGCGTAGTCGCGCGACCGTCGCTACGGGCTTCCTGCCCTCTCGCGACATTACTACGTCCCTGTAGGGCATCCTTACACCGTAATCTGTATGTGTGCGGGACTCAGGTCTTTTGATAAATCTCGGAACCGCGCTGCTTGAACTCGTTTGCCTTGTCCTTCAATCCCTCTTCTACCGCGACCGCGATATCACCAATCTTTTTCTTCTGAGCATAGTCCCGCACTTCTTGAGTTATCTTCATCGAGCAGAAATGCGGGCCGCACATGGAGCAAAAATGAGCGAGCTTGGCGCCTTCCTGCGGGAGCGTCTCGTCGTGAAATTCCTGCGCCTTCTCGGGATCAAGTCCAAGATTAAACTGATCGGCCCAGCGGAATTCGAAGCGCGACTTGGAGAGCGCGTTGTCGCGCAACTGCGCGCCCGGATGGCCCTTGGCGAGGTCGGCGGCGTGCGCGGCAATTTTGTAAGCAATAATCCCGTCGCGCACGTCCTGCTTGTCGGGCAGACCCAGGTGTTCCTTGGGCGTGACGTAACACAGCATCGCGGTGCCGTACCAGCCGATCTGGGCCGCGCCGATGGCGGATGTTATATGGTCATAGCCGGGCGCGATGTCGGTGGTCAGCGGCCCGAGCGTGTAAAACGGCGCCTCGAAACAGTCTTCGAGTTCCTTGTCCATGTTCTCCTTAATAAGCTGCATCGGGATGTGGCCCGGGCCTTCGATCATGACTTGCACGTCGTGCTGCCAGGCGATTTTGGTCAACTCGCCTAGCGTTTCGAGTTCCGCGAACTGGGCGCGGTCGTTGGCATCCGCGATGCTGCCGGGGCGCAGGCCATCGCCGAGTGAGAACGCGACGTCGTAGGCCTTCATGATTTCGCAGATGTCCGCAAAGTGGTCATAGAGGAAGCTTTCCTTATGGTGCGCGAGGCACCACTTGGCCATGATCGAGCCGCCGCGCGAGACGATGCCGG
>NZ_JBBDYL010000051.1:0-15954 GCF_040901545.1 Sulfuricaulis sp.
ACGTTCAGGTGCGGTTTGGTGCGGGCGAATTTTTCCTTGGACATCGGTGTGCCTCGTCTTGATTATTTATTAACTGGCCTTCTTCATGACTGTCTCGGCGACGTTGGACGGCACCGGAGAATATTTCTTGAATTCCATCGTGTAGGTCGCGCGTCCCTGGGTGGCGGAGCGCAGACTCGTGGAATACCCGAACATGTTCGCGAGCGGAACCTCGGCACGAATGATCTTCACGCCACCGTGCCCGTCTTCCTGGCTGATAATAATGCCACGGCGCGAGTTCAGGTCGCCCATTACACCACCCAGATAATCCGCCGGCGACGTAACCTCGACGTCCATGATGGGCTCGAGCAACACGGGATCGCCCTTCTGACCGGCTTCTTTCCAACACAGGATGGCCGCCATCTTGAACGCATTTTCGTTTGAGTCCACCTCGTGGAACGATCCGTAGTGCAGTGTCGCTTTCACGTCGACCACGGGATACCCGAATTTGACGCCACGCTGCATCGCCTCGTCCACACCCTTGCGCACGGCCGGAATGAATTCCTTCGGGATCGCGCCGCCCTTGATGGCATCCACGAACTCGAAGCCTTTTCCGTGAACCTGCGGTTCAAATTTGATGACCACGTGACCGTACTGGCCGCGTCCGCCGGATTGCTTGACGAAGCGGTATTCCTGGTCCACCGGCTTGCGGATGGTCTCACGGTACGCGACTTGTGGCTTGCCGACATTGGCCTCGACGCCGAACTCACGCTTCATGCGCTCGACGATAACCTCAAGATGCAACTCGCCCATACCGGCGATGATGGTCTGGCTGGATTCCTCGTCGGTGTGCACTCGAAACGAAGGGTCTTCCTGGGCCAGGCGGTTCAGCGCGATGCCCATTTTTTCCTGGTCGGCCTTGGTCTTGGGTTCCACGGCCTGCGAAATCACCGGCTCGGGGAATTCCATGCGTTCGAGCGTGATGACCTTGTCCGGATCGCACAACGTCTCACCGGTGCTGATTTCCTTCAAGCCCACGCAGGCCGCGATGTCACCGGCGCGAACTTCCTTGATTTCCTGACGCTCATTGGCATGCATCTGGAGCAAGCGGCCAATGCGCTCCTTCTTGCTCCGGACCGGGTTATACACGGTGTCACCCGAGTTGAGGACGCCGGAGTAGACACGAATGTATGTCAGCGCGCCCACGAACGGGTCGGTCGCAATCTTGAATGCGAGCGCCGAGAATGGTTCTTCATCAGAGGCGTGCCGTTCACCTTCGGTGCCGTCCTTGTCGTCCTGGTGGCCCTTGATCGCCGGACGTTCCGACGGCGCCGGCAGAAAATCGATGACGGCGTCGAGTACCGCCTGAACACCCTTGTTCTTAAAAGCCGAGCCGCACAGTACCGGCACGATCTCGAGCTTGAGGTTGCGTTCGCGCAGGCCCAGCTTGATTTCGTCAGTGGTCAGCGCCTCGCCGTGGAGATATTTCTCCATCACCTTTTCATTCGCCTCGGCCGCGACCTCGACCATGTGTTCGCGGTATTTCTTGCACTGCTCGAGCATTTCGGCGGGGATGTCCTTTTCCTCGAACTTCATGCCCTGGGTGGAATCGTCCCAGTAGACGGCCTTCATTTTGATGAGGTCGACGACACCCTTGTAGTTTTCCTCGGCGCCAATGGGGAGCTGCAGCGGCACGGCGTTGGCGCCGAGACGTTCCTTGAGCTGATTCACCACGCTCAGAAAATTTGCGCCCGCACGATCCATCTTGTTGACGAACGCGATACGCGGCACTTTATATTTATTGGCCTGGCGCCACACGGTCTCGGATTGCGGCTGCACGCCACCCACGGCGCAAAGCACAAAAATCGCGCCGTCGAGCACGCGCAACGAACGCTCTACTTCGATGGTAAAGTCGACATGGCCAGGGGTATCGATAATATTAAAGCGGTGCTGGTCGAGCTTGCCGTCCATGCCCTTCCAGAAACAGGTGGTGGCCGCCGAGGTAATGGTGATGCCGCGCTCCTGCTCCTGCTCCATCCAGTCCATGATGGCGGCGCCGTCATGCACCTCGCCGATCTTGTGCGAGACGCCGGTGTAGAACAGGATGCGCTCCGTGGTCGTGGTCTTGCCGGCATCGATGTGCGCCATGATGCCGATGTTTCGGTAGCGTTCGATGGGAGTTGTACGGGCCACGACTGAAATCCTCTATCTGTATATATAAAGAACGGTTAATCGATTACCAGCGGTAATGCGAGAAAGCCTTGTTGGCCTCGGCCATGCGATGCACGTCTTCACGTTTCTTTACGGCATTGCCGCGCTTGTCGGCGGCATCCATCAATTCATCCGCCATGCGCGCGGCCATGGACTTGCCGCTGCGGGTACGGGCGGCTTCCACCACCCAGCGCATCGCCAGCGCCGTCTGGCGCCCCGAACGCACCTCGACCGGCACCTGATACGTGGCACCACCGACGCGACGGCTCTTCACTTCAACCACCGGACGCACGTTGGTCAGCGCCTGATTGAACATTTCAATCGGGTCCTTCTTGCTGCGCTCCGCCATGGTGTTCAGCGCGCCGTACACAATTTTCTCGGCGGTGGATTTTTTCCCGCTGCGCATCACCACGTTGATGAATTTCGCCACCGTGTCACTGCGGTATTTCGGGTCCGGCGTGATGTCGCGCTTCGGAACCTCTCGACGTCTCGGCATATGCTAGCTCATCCTGAATGTTTACTGTTTGTGAATAAATGCTTCACACAACTTTCCGCACTGCTGGTCATGTACCTGCCGCTGATCAACTGCGGCGCGAGTTGATGACCGATCTAAATATGTTTTATAGCTATGTTTTCGGACGTTTCGCGCCGTACTTTGATCGGGCCTGCTTGCGGTCTGTAACACCCGCTGTATCGAGTGAACCTCGCACCGTATGGTAGCGAACGCCGGGCAGATCCTTGACGCGCCCGCCGCGAATCAGGACCACCGAGTGTTCCTGCAAGTTGTGTCCCTCACCGCCGATATAAGTGATCACCTCATAACCATTCGTGAGCCGAACCTTGGCAACTTTGCGCAATGCCGAATTCGGCTTCTTCGGCGTGGTGGTATACACGCGCGTGCACACACCGCGTCGCTGCGGACAGGCCTCGAGGGCGGGCACCTTGCTCTTGCTCTGCAGGCGCTTGCGCCCTTTGGCAACCAACTGGTTAATCGTCGGCATAGTTCTCTATCTGGTTGACGACTTCACTTCTCATTCCATGACTGCGAATGCCGCCACGGCAGCAGTCTCACGTATTCCAGTGGCCAAACTGACGAAATGCCAACGCGACATTTCCCTCCGCGGAGTCCTGGGCCGTCCCATCAGCGTTGTTACACCCGCAGACAGCGCAACCCGGTTCTGCTTCGCGCTCACGGAGATATTGTCGTGCGGTTGGCGCCAATCATTCGGCGCATGGCCTGAACGGCTTAACCGGATTTCCTGAATACCTCTAGACGAATTACATGTCCCGCTACTTCACATCCTTTGGGGGACCGGCGGTCGCCAGATTTCGCTCCCGGCGAAATCGTCAGGATGGAGCATTTTAGAGGCTTCAACAAAGACAGGCCGGCGGATCTCCGGCCTGTTCTGAGGGGCGCGATTCTAGGGATACACCCACAAAGTGTCAAGCCGTTCACGGCGTTTTGCGGCCATTTTTCACGGCTTTTTTGAAAACTGGCGCTGTTCCTTGGTCACTTCTGAAGTGGTCCGATCCATGAAGTGACGCCTGGTGTTACCCCTATATCTTGGGGTTATCCGGGACCCGCGCGCGCGGAATCCTGACAGCGGGGATATCAGGTACCCACGGCCTCGCCACCGCTGCGCGCGGCCTTGCCGGACAGCCCGGTTGTCAGGGATTGCTGCAGTTCCCTGGCTTCCTGCTTGGCTTCGCCACGCCGGCGCCGGCGTTCCAGATGATAGGCCAGACCCGTCCCGGCCGGGATCAATCGACCCACAATCACGTTTTCCTTCAAGCCGCGCAACAGGTCCATTTTCCCGGTAATGGCCGCCTCGGTAAGCACACGCGTGGTTTCCTGGAACGAGGCTGCCGAGATAAACGACTCGGTAGACAGAGAGGCCTTGGTGATGCCGAGCAGGAGCGGCTCGAAAGTCGCCGGCTGCTTTTTCTGTGCCGCCATGATTTCATTCTCCTCGAATATCCGCACACGGTCGGCCTGCTCGCCCGGGAGGAAACGCGTGTCACCGGAGTCGATAATACGCACCTTGCGCAGCATCTGGCGCACTATGACCTCGATGTGTTTGTCATTGATCTTCACGCCCTGCAACCGATACACGTCCTGGATCTCATTCACAATGTAGTTTGTGAGCGGCTCCACTCCGAGCAGTCGCAGGATATCGGAAGCCACGGGGGCGCCTTCGACGATGACATCGCCCTGCTCCACGGTCTCGCCTTCGAATACCGTGATGTGACGGCCTTTCGGGATCAGGTACTCGTGCTCCACGCCGTCCTTATCGTTGATGATAAGCCGCTGCTTGCCCTTGGTATCCTTGCCGAAGGAAACCACGCCGCTGATCTCAGCCAGAAGCGCAAAATCCTTCGGCTTGCGCGCCTCGAAGAGTTCCGCGACACGCGGCAGACCGCCGGTGATATCGCGGGTTTTTATCGATTCTTGCGGAATACGCGCGAGCACATCACCCACACCCACCTTGGTGCCGTCTTCCACGGTGATGATGGCGCCCGGGGGCAGCATGTATTTGGCCGGAATTTCCGTTCCAGGTATCGCCACCGGCCTGCCTTTGCCGTCCACCAGCGTGATCACCGGCCGGATGTCCTTGGTCCCGGCACGATGCTTCGCATCCAGTACGACATAAGTGGACAAACCGGTGATCTCATCCGTTTGCTTGTTCACGGTAACGCCGTCGACGAGATCACTGAAGGTAACCTTGCCCGCCACCTCGGTGATGATGGGATGCGTGTGGGGATCCCAGTTCGCGACGACGGCGCCGGCTTTGACTTTCGATCCGTCATGCACCGAAAGTACCGCGCCGAAGGGAAGTTTGTAACGTTCGCGGTTGCGACCTTGCTCGTCCTGCACGATCAGTTCGCCCGAGCGCGACACCGCGACATAGTTTCCGCTCGCATGCTTCACGACCTTGAGGTTCTTGAGCCGGGCAATACCCGAGGTTTTCACCTCGATGCGCGAAACCGCCGTGGCGCGTGAAGCGGCCCCGCCGATATGAAACGTGCGCATGGTGAGCTGCGTGCCCGGTTCGCCGATCGATTGCGCGGCGATCACCCCCACGGACTCGCCCAGATTGACGGGATGTCCGCGGCCAAGATCGCGTCCATAGCACATGCGGCACACACCGTATCGCGTTTGACACGTAACCGGCGAACGCACGAGAACCTGGTCGATACTCCGTTCCTCGAGCAGCGTTACGGCGTGCTCATCGAGTACGGTGCCGTCCGGTATCAATATTTTCTTGTCATTGCTGGGATCGCGTATATCGCCGATCACAACCCGGCCGAGAATCCTGTCGCGCAGCGCGATCACGATTTCACCGCCCTCCACCAATGCTGACTTGGCCACGCCTTCTGTCGTGCCGCAGTCTTCTCCGGTCACGACTAGATCCTGGCAAACGTCCACCAGGCGACGCGTCAGATATCCCGAGTTGGCGGTCTTCAGTGCGGTGTCGGCGAGCCCCTTGCGCGCTCCGTGCGTCGATATGAAGTATTGCAACACGTTCAGGCCTTCACGAAAGTTAGCCGTGATAGGCGTCTCGATAATCGAGCCGTCGGGTTTAGCCATCAATCCGCGCATGCCGGCAAGCTGGCGAATCTGTGCCGCGCTGCCGCGCGCGCCGGAATCCGCCATCATGAAGATTGAATTGAATGATTCCTGTTTGGCCTTCTTTCCCTGGGAGTCCGTGACCTCTTCACTGCCAAGTTGATCCATCATGGTCTTGGCAACACGTTCCGAAGTGTGCGTCCAGATATCAACGACCTTGTTGTAACGTTCGCCATCGGTGAGCAGACCCGAGGCGTACTGGTGTTGAATCGCCTTCACCTCACTCTCGGCCTGTCCGATGATATCCGCTTTCTCAGCGGGAATGATCATGTCGTCCATACCGAATGACACCGCCGCCCGCGTGGCGTAAGCAAAACCGGTGTACATCAATTGGTCGGCGAAAATTACCGTCTCCTTCAATCCCACGCGCCGGTAACAGGAGTTGATCAGCTCGGAAATCGTCTTCTTTTTCAGCACCCGATTGATGAGTTCAAACGGCATCCCTTCGGGCAGGATTTCGGACATCAATGCGCGTCCGACCGTGGTGTCACAAAGCTTGCGCGTCTCGCGGCGCTTGCCATTTTCATCGATTGTCACTTCGCGAATGCGCGCCTTGATGCGCGCCTGCAGCGCCACTTGATGGCTGTTGTAGGCGCGATGCACCTCGGCCACGTCCGCAAAGGCCTTGCCCTCGCCCTGGGCGTTGATGTGTTCACGCGTCATGTAATAGAGACCCAACACGATGTCCTGCGAGGGCACGATGATCGGATCGCCGTTCGCGGGGGACAGAATATTGTTGGTGGACATCATGAGGGCGCGCGCCTCGAGCTGCGCCTCGACCGACAAGGGGATATGCACGGCCATCTGGTCGCCGTCGAAATCCGCGTTATAGGGCGCACATACCAGCGGATGCAGCTGAATCGCCTTGCCTTCGACCAGGATCGGCTCAAACGCCTGAATGCCCAGACGATGCAAAGTCGGGGCGCGGTTGAGCAGCACCGGATGCTCGCGAATCACCTCTTCCAGAATATCCCAGACTTCGGGTCCGGCCTGCTCCACCATCTTTTTGGCGGCCTTGATGGTGGTCGCGAGACCCTTGGATTCGAGCTTGCTGAAAATGAACGGCTTGAACAGTTCGAGCGCCATCTTCTTCGGCAGACCGCACTGGTGCAGCTTCAGCGTCGGTCCCACGACAATCACGGAACGGCCGGAGTAATCCACGCGCTTCCCCAGCAGGTTCTGGCGGAAACGGCCTTGTTTGCCCTTGATCATGTCAGCCAGCGATTTCAGCTGGCGTTTGTTGGCGCCGGTGATGGCACGCCCGCGCCGACCGTTGTCGAGCAGCGCATCGACGGCTTCCTGCAGCATCCGCTTCTCGTTGCGCACGATGATATCCGGCGCATTGAGATCAAGCAGGCGCTTGAGACGGTTGTTGCGGTTGATGACGCGCCGATAGAGATCATTGAGATCGGAGGTGGCGAAACGCCCACCGTCGAGCGGTACGAGCGGACGCAGCTCCGGCGGCAGCACCGGAAGAATCTCCAGCACCATCCACTCCGGTTTGTTTCCGGAGTAAAGGAACGCCTCGAGCACTTTCAGGCGCTTGGTCAGTTTCTTGATCTTGGTCTCGGAAGTGGTGCCATCGAGATCGGCGCGCAACTTGGCCACTTCCTCATCCAGATTGACGGACTTGAGCATGGCACGGATGGCCTCGGCGCCCATGCGGGCGTCAAACTCGTCACCGTACTGCTCGATAGCATTGAGGTAAGCATCCTCGGAAAGCAGGCTGCTGCGTTCCAGCGGGGTCATGCCCGGATCGATCACGACATAGGCTTCGAAATAGAGCACGCGTTCGATATCACGCAGCGTCATGTCGAGCATGAGCCCCATGCGTGAAGGCAGGCTTTTCAGGAACCAGATGTGGGCCACCGGCGATGCCAGCTCGATATGGCCCATGCGCTCACGACGCACCTTCGAAAGCGTGACTTCCACACCGCACTTCTCGCAGATAACACCACGGTGTTTCAGACGCTTGTATTTGCCGCACAGACATTCGTAATCCTTGACGGGTCCGAATATTTTGGCGCAGAAAAGGCCATCGCGTTCCGGCTTGAACGTCCGGTAGTTGATGGTTTCCGGTTTCTTCACTTCCCCGTACGACCATGAGCGGATTTTTTCCGGTGAGGCGAGCCCAATGCGGATGGCGTCGAAATCTTCCGACTTTCCTGGCTGCTTGAAAAGATTGAACAAGTCTTTCAAGTTAGTGTCTCCTGCGAACTGATTCGCAAACTGAGTTGATAATTCCGGTTCCGGTACGTTGTATCTCCGGGGCTTACTCTTTTTCCTGCTCCAATTCCATGTCAATTCCCAAGGCGCGAATCTCCTTGACCAGAACGTTAAAGGATTCCGGCATTCCCGGTTCCATGCGATGGTCGCCTTTGACGATGTTCTCGAACATCTTGGTGCGTCCGGTGACGTCGTCGGATTTGACCGTAAGCATCTCCTGCAGCGTGTAAGCGGCGCCGTAAGCTTCGAGCGCCCAGACTTCCATTTCCCCGAAACGCTGGCCGCCGAACTGGGCCTTGCCACCCAGCGGTTGTTGCGTCACCAGCGAGTACGGGCCGGTGGAACGCGCATGCATCTTGTCGTCCACCAGGTGATTGAGCTTGAGCATGTACATGTAGCCCACGGTCACCGGCCGGTCGAAGGGGACTCCCGTGCGTCCGTCCCAGAGCGTGGTCTGACCGGAAGGCGGCAAGCCCGCCATGATCAGCATCTCCTTGATTTCCTCTTCAGAGGCACCGTCGAATACCGGGGTCGCCACCGGCACCCCCTGGCGCAGGTTGGTGGCAAGCTCGATGATGTCATCGTCGGTCAGCGATTTGATGTCTTCACGACGGCCATTACGCCCGATCTGGTTATAAATCCTGTCGATAAACCGTCGCAACTCCTCCACTCGGCGGCTTTCGTCCAGCATGGCGCCGATCTGCGCCCCGAGTTCATGCGCCGCCCAGCCAAGGTGGCTTTCGAGCACCTGGCCGACGTTCATGCGCGAGGGCACGCCCAGCGGATTCAGCACGATGTCCGCCGGTGTGCCGTCCGCCACGTAGGGCATGTCCTCCACCGCCACAATGCGGGAAATGACGCCCTTGTTGCCGTGCCGTCCGGCCATTTTATCGCCCGGTTGCAGGCGTCGCTTCACCGCCACGTACACCTTGACCATCTTGAGCACGCCGGGGGCAAGGTCATCGCCCGAAGTCAGCTTGACCTTCTTTTCGATGAATTTCTGGTCGAACAGATCTTTCTGCTTCGCGAGATAACCGCGGATCTGCTCCAGCGCCTGCGAGGCCTCCTCGTTCTTCAGGCGGATATCGAACCACTTGTTACGCGGGAGTTCTTCCAGATAACCCTTGGTGATCTTGTCCCCGTTCTGCAGGCCCGCCGGGCCGCCGTCGGCGACCTTGGCGATCAACTGCCGTTCCAGGCGCGCGAAGGCGTCATTTTCCAGGATACGGAATTGGTCATCGAGGTCCTTGCGGATTCTGGCGAGTTCGGATTCCTCAATGCTTTTGGCACGGGCATCCTTTTCCACGCCCTCGCGGGTGAATACCTGCACGTCGATGACGGTACCGGAAATTCCGGAAGGCACGCGTAAGGATGTGTCTTTGACATCCGAGGCCTTTTCGCCAAAGATCGCGCGCAGCAGTTTTTCTTCCGGGGTCAGCTGGGTCTCGCCTTTGGGCGTGACCTTGCCCACCAGTATGTCGCCCGCGTCCACTTCGGCGCCGATGTAGACAATGCCCGATTCATCGAGTTTGCCGAGCGCCGCTTCTCCCACGTTCGGGATATCGCGCGTGATTTCCTCGGGCCCCAGCTTGGTGTCGCGCGCCACGGTTTGCAGTTCTTCAATATGAATCGTGGTGAAATAATCCTTCTCTACCACGCGTTCCGAAATGAGAATCGAATCCTCGAAGTTGTAACCGTTCCACGGCATGAACGCGACCAGAATATTCCGGCCGAGGGCAAGTTCGCCCATGTCCGTGCTCTGGCCGTCGGCCAGCACGTCACCCTTGGCGATGACGTCGCCCACTTTGACCAGCGGTTTCTGGTTGATGTTGGTATTCTGGTTCGAGCGCTGGTATTTGGTCAGATTGTAGATGTCCACGCCGACTTCGCCCGGCTTGGTCTCGTCGTCATTGACGCGGACCACGATGCGTGAAGCGTCGACGGAGTCCACCGCCCCGCCGCGGGTCGCCACGACCGTGGCGCCCGAATCGATCGCCACGATGCGTTCCATCCCGGTGCCGACCAGCGGCTTTTCCGTTTTCAGCGTCGGCACCGCCTGGCGCTGCATGTTTGAACCCATGAGCGCGCGGTTGGCGTCGTCGTGCTCAAGAAACGGAATCAGCGAAGCCGCCACGGACACGATCTGTGAGGGCGCGACATCGATGTATTCCACCTTTTCCGGGGTAGACAGAAGAAACTCGTTCCGGTAACGGCAGGAAACCAGATCGTCGATCAGGTGTCCGCGACTATCCAGCGTGGCGTTGGCCTGGGCGATCACGAATTTGCTTTCCTCAATCGCCGATAGGTAATGCACCTCATCGGTAACTTTGGAATTCACCACACGGCGATACGGAGTCTCCAGAAAGCCGTATTCATTGGTTCGCGCGTAGACGGCCAGCGAATTGATCAGGCCGATGTTCGGGCCTTCCGGCGTCTCGATCGGGCACACGCGACCGTAATGGGTCGGATGCACGTCGCGCACTTCAAAACCCGCGCGCTCGCGCGTCAGGCCACCGGGTCCGAGCGCCGACACGCGACGTTTATGGGTAATTTCCGAGAGCGGATTGGTCTGGTCCATGAATTGCGACAACTGGCTGGAACCAAAGAATTCCTTGATCACGGCCGAGACCGGTTTGGCGTTAATCAGTTCCTGCGGCATCAGACCCTCGGATTCAGCGAGCGAGAGCCGCTCCTTGACGGCACGTTCCACGCGTACCAGGCCCACGCGGAACTGGTTTTCGGCGAGTTCGCCCACCGATCGTACCCGGCGGTTGCCGAGGTGATCGATGTCGTCGATCTCACCCTTGCCGTTCTTGAGTTCAATCAGGATTTTCATCGCGTCAACGATGTCTTCCTTGGTCAGGATGCCCGGACCCTCGTCGGAACCGCGGCCTACGCGGCGGTTGAATTTCATGCGTCCAACGGCCGACAGGTCATAGCGGTCGGGGCTGAAGAACAGGTTATTAAACAGAGTCTGGGCGGCATCGCGCGTCGGCGGTTCACCCGGGCGCATCATGCGGTAGATTTCGATTTGCGCCTCGAGCGGGTCGCGTGTCAGATCCAGCCGCAGCGTATCGGAGATAAACGACCCCTGGTCGAGATCGTTGGTGTAAATCGTTTTAACCTGACCGATCCCGGCTTCAAACAGCTTGTCGATCAGATCCTTCGACACCAGGTCGTTGGCCTGTGCCAGCAGCTCGCCGGTCTGGGGATGGATCATGTCCTCGGCGAGCGATCGGCCGATGATAAAACTCGGTTCGACGGTCAGTTGTTTGAGCTTGGCTTTTTCCAGGTCGCGGACATGCCGGCCGGAAATGCGGCGGGCAGCCTCGATGATGACCTCACCCTTCGGGGTCTTCAGATCGAAATCCAGTTGCATGCCGCGCAGACGCGCGGGCACCAGGTCGATGCGGATTTCATTTTTCACAAAATGGAAAGTATCGGCCTCGAAGAAAGTCGCAAGAATTTCCTGCGTGATCATGCCAATCGCGCGCAGCAGGATCGTCGCCGGCAGCTTGCGTCGCCGGTCAATGCGCACGTACAAGTAATCCTTGGGATCGAATTCGAAATCAAGCCATGATCCGCGGTAGGGAATCACGCGCGCGGAGAACAGAAGCTTGCCCGAGGAATGGGTCTTCCCGTAATCGTGCTCGAAAAACACGCCGGGAGAACGATGCAACTGGGAGACGATGACGCGCTCGGTGCCGTTGATGATGAATGTCCCGTTGTCCGTCATCAGCGGGATTTCACCCATGTAGACTTCCTGTTCCTTAATATCGCGAACCGTCTTGGTGCCGGTGGCTTCGTCTTTTTCAAATACCACCAGACGCAGCAGGGCCCGGAGCGGCGCGGCATAAATCAGACCGCGCTGCTGGCATTCCTTGACATCGAATGCCGGGACGCCGAGTCGGTAGGTGACAAATTCCAGCGCCGCGTTGCCGTTGTAGCTTTCAATCGGAAACACCGTCTTGAAGGCGGCCTGCAAACCCTGGTCGATCCGCTGCTCCGGCGGTGTCTCCGCCTGCAGGAACTGACGGTAGGATTGCTTCTGTATCTCGAGCAGGTACGGAACCTTCAGAACGCCAGGGCGTTTGCCAAAATTTTTGCGGATGAGTTTCTTCTCGGTAAATGAATAGGTCATACTTTCCTCAGCTCTCTATGTAGAGAAACAACAAGACAGGTCGGCGTCACCGGTGACGGCTGACTGATACGCATGCTGAATTACCAACGGCAACACGGTTTCCCTCGCGATCCGCACGGAAAGCGATAAAGAACATCCGTCGACAACGGATGTACGAATAGCGGCATCTAGATTTACTTAAGCTCAACCTTGGCGCCAGCAGCCTCGAGGTCTTTCTTCATTTTCTCGGCGTCGGCCTTGGGCACGGCTTCCTTCACGGTCTGCGGTGCCCCTTCCACCAGGTCCTTCGCTTCTTTCAGACCCAGGGTGGTCACGGCACGGACGGCCTTGATGACGGCGACCTTGTTACCGCCCGAGGCGGCCAGGATCACGTCGAAAGCATCCTTGGCCTCGGGCGGGGCGGGGGCCGCGCCGGCAGCGGGAGCGGCCACCGCCACGGCGGCGGCGGAGACGCCGAACTTGGTCTCCATCTCCTTGATGAGCTCAGAGAGCTCGAGCACTGACATGCTGGCAATAGTATTAAGTATCTCTTCTTTGGAAACAGCCATGATGTAATCTCCTGAATAAAATCTGTATGGAATTGATCGGTCAGGCGGCCTTCGCCTTGGCGTCGCGTACCGCCGACAACGCCCGGACAAATTTCGCCGGAACCTCGTTCAAGGTCTGGACGAATTTCCGGACCGGCGCCTGCATCGTGCCGAGGAGCTGAGCCAGCAACTGCTCGCGTCCGGGCAGCGACGCCAATGCCTCGATTTGGGCCAGGGAAATGAGTTTGCCGCTCATGGCACCGGCCTTTATCTTCAGAGCTTCGTTGGCTTTCGCGAACTCGCTCAGGATTTTGGCCACCGCCACGGGATCGGCCGAAACCGCGAACGCCAGGGGACCGGACATCTGATCCTTGAGGCATTCGAAACCCGTGCCCTCGATGGCACGCCGCACGAGCGTGTTCTTCACGACGCGCAGATAGACCTGGCTGTCACGCGCCTTGCGGCGCAGCAGGGTCATCTGGGCAACCGTGAGACCACGATACTCGGCCAGCATCGCTGCTTGGGCGTCCGAGAGCTTCGCGGAAACTTCAGCGACGACCGCCTTTTTCTCATCTAACGTCAGACTCATTATGAGTCACCTCCAAGTCATTTAAGGAAGTCTCTCACCGACTCCCCCTCTCCCGCGAAGTGGGAGAGGGCAAGGGGTGAGGGCAGCTAATACGGCGGCCTTTCAGGAGGAAATCCTGTATCGGGCACCGTCTGCGCAGGCTGGTTTCCCGATTAACCCCGCACCTGTCGCGGGACATGGTCCCTGCGGGCTTCGGGTATCGTTACACTGTAACTATTTGTCACAGCCACTAACCCAAAGTCCCGCGACAGGTGCGGGGGCCTGCGGTCTTTGACGAACATTCCGCGCCAGAACTCAATCGCGGTTTGCCCCAAAGTTGCTTGATAAGACGGCAACCGGCTTGCCGGTTGCCGAATCGCGGTTGGAAATCCGACCGCACCGAATCGTTTACAGCCCCGAGGTATCCAGACGAATGCCTGGACCCATCGTGGTTGAGATCGTCACTTTCTTCAGAAACGCGCCTTTCGCGCTCGCCGGCTTGGACTTGTTCAGTGCCGCCATGAGCGACATGAGATTCTCCTTGAGCGCCTCGGCTTCGAACGAGGCCTTGCCAATCGCGCAATGGACGATACCGGCCTTGTCGGTCCGGTACTGCACCTGACCGGCTTTCGCGCTTTCGACGGCCTTGGCCACATTCGGCGTGACGGTACCGACCTTCGGGTTCGGCATTAGCCCTCGTGGACCGAGAATCTGGCCCAATTGTCCGACGATTTTCATGGCCTCGGGTGTCGCGATGGCGAGGTCGAAATCGATCTTGCCTTGCTTGATCTGGTCCGCGAGATCCTGAAAGCCGACGATGTCGGCACCGGCCTGTTTCGCCGCCTCGGCGGCGTTGCCTTCGGCGAACACAGCCACGCGCACCTTTTTACCGGTGCCGCGAGGCATCACCGCCGTGCCGCGGACGTTTTGATCCGACTTTTTCGCGTCGATGCCCAAATTGACCGCGATATCGACCGACTCGTCGAATTTGGCGCTCGCCGTGGCCTTCAGAATCTTCAAGGCCTCGTCGAGCGGATAATTCTTCATACGATCCAGTTTTACGAGCTGGCTTTTCATGCGCTTGCTGGCCATGTCACACCCCCTCGCATTCCACGCCCATCTGGCGTGCGCTACCCGCTATGATCTTCACCGCGGTATCGAGATCATAGCAGTTGAGATCCGGCATTTTGATTTTGGCGATCTCTTCGAGTTGCTTTCGGGACAGCCTGCCTACCTTTTCCTTGAGGGCATTGCCGCTGCCGGACTCAAGACCCAGTGCCTTCTTGATCAATACCGACGCCGGTGGAGTCTTGGTGATAAAGGTGAAACTCTTGTCGCTGAAAACCGTGATGATCACCGGGGTGGGCAACCCCTTTTCCATCTTCTGGGTCTGTGCATTGAATTGCTTGCAGAACTCCATGATGTTCAGGCCATGTTGCCCGAGCGCCGGTCCCACCGGGGGAGACGGATTGGCCGACCCGGCCGGCACCTGCAACTTAATATATGCTGTTACTTTCTTTGCCACGCTTCACTCCTGCGGGTTTGAACGGCCGTGTCGGCCTCCCTGCTGTTAGACTCAGAGAAAAGAGTAAAGTGAAAAGAAAAAAGTGAAAAAACTTTTCTCTTTTTTCTTTCCTCTTTTTTCTGCCTTTAAGCCTTCTCCACCTGCGAAAATTCGAGCTCCACCGGCGTCTGTCGACCGAAAATAGAGACCGATACCTTGAGCTTGTTTTTCTCGTAGTTGACGTCCTCGACCGTGCCGTTGAAATCCTGAAACGGCCCGTCGATGACGCGCACCTGCTCGCCGGCCATGAATGAGAACTTCGGGCGCGGCTTCTCCACGCCTTCCTGCACCTGCCGCAGGATAGCGTCGGCCTCATTGTCGGTGATCGGCGTTGGCTTGTTGCCCGAACCGCCGATAAAACCGCTGACCTTGGGCACGTCCTTGACGAGGTGCCAGGTTTCGTCGTCCATTTCCATTTTCACGAGCACATAGCCCGGAAAGAATTTCCGCTCGCTGGTGCGCTTCTGGCCGCTTTTCATCTCCACGACCTCTTCGGTCGGCACCAGAATTTCGCCAAACTTGTCTTCCTTGCCGGCGTTGCGGATGTGTTCTTTGAGCGATCGCACCACCTGTTTTTCAAAACCGGAATAGGTGTGCACCACGTACCAGCGCATCGTCATTGAATTTCCACTCCTATCCCATTACCGCCCGAACGACCTTGTGCAAACCCCAGTCAATCACCCACAGGTAAATGGCCACCAGGATCACCATGACGAACACGATCAGGGTAATCTGCACGGTTTCCTTTTTCGCCGGCCAGATCACTTTGCGCAGTTCGAGCCGCGCGCCCTTGAAAAACTCCCACGCGCTCCGGCCCTGCTCCGTGACGGCGGTCACTGTCACCGCCAGCCCGGCCGCCGCCAGTATGATCGCCACCCGGACCAAGTCCGGCTTGTCGCCAAAATAATAGAATCCCCCGATGCCGCCCGCCATCAGCAGCACCGCGAGAATCAATTTCAGTTTGTCCGCAGTCACTACAAAAAATCCTTCGTTGCCAGCCGTTTGGCAGGCCAGGAGGGTCTCGAACCCCCAACCTGCGGTTTTGGAGACCGCCGCTCTGCCAATTGAGCTACTGGCCTATAAATCAGTTACAAGTAGCAAGTTACAAGT
>NZ_JBBDYL010000052.1:0-80654 GCF_040901545.1 Sulfuricaulis sp.
TAGCGCCCAGGGCCCGAGGCGAATGTAGCGGCGCGCTCCCGAGGCGATAGCTCTTTCGGAGCGCGCCGCGCAAGACCGCTGCAAGGAAAACCGTCAACCACGGGCCACCACGCTGCTATCTCTGAAAGTGCTTGCACCTCGGCAGGCGGCGGTCCTTCGGCCATGGGCGCAGGTAGCCGCAGTGAGCGATGTTCCCTTGGGTGCTACTGCCGCCGTCTCCGAAGGGGCTGCCAGATCCCGAGACGCAGGCTTTCGGAGATGGCAGCCGAGCGACTCAAGGAATAAGGCTCTGGAACGGCAGCCCGCTTCCTCCGTCCGAAAGAGCTACGCCACGGGACGGAGTCGCTGCCGCCACCGCCCGTGGCGCCAGCTCCTTCGGCGGTGGCGGCCAGGCGACTCAATGAACGTCGTTTCCGGTGGCGGCCCGGCGTCCTCCCTTCGAAGGAGCTGCGCCTCGGAAGGGAGTCGCCCTGCGCCACGGGATCCGGCGGCTACTCCTTGATCATCAGCAAGGCGGCCGCGACTCTGCGATCATCGCTCATGAGGATATTGTAGGTACGGCATGCGGCGCCGGTATCCATGACTTCCAGGCCGATCTTCGCTTCTATCAGGACACGGGTCAGACTCGGCGCTGGAAACACCAACTGCGCCCCGGTACCGAGGATGACTACTTCCGGTTTCAGGGCAACGATGGTCTGAAAATGCTCTTCCAGGAGATCGGCAAAAGACTCGGGCGGCCATTCCGCTATGATCTGTCGCGGTGTCACCACCAGACTGCGGGTATATACTTCCTCATTAACCGTTATGCGGCCGGGAGCATAGGCGCGGATCAGATTTTGACCGATTCCTGTTTCAAGATGAATTTTCATCGCTGCACTCGGCGAGAGCAGGTTTCATCCATGGCGCGAAAGTCCTATAATGCATGAGTATTCAATATCTTGGCGACAAGCCCTTACTATAACAGCACCACGAAATACATGTCACAAAACGAAGAATTTCCCCGCATAAAGCGGTTGCCGCCGTACGTTTTCAATATCGTCAATGAACTCAAGGCGCAGGCGCGTCAACGCGGGGAAGATGTCATTGATTTCGGCATGGGGAACCCCGACGGTGCCACGCCCAGGCATATCGTGGATAAACTGGTCGAGGCGGCTCAGCGTGAAGATACGCACCGTTACTCGGTGTCGCGCGGTATCCCGCGTCTGCGACGCGCCATCTGCCAGTGGTACCAGCGGCGCTACGATGTCGAACTCGACATGGACAGCGAGGCAATCGTCACCATCGGTTCGAAGGAAGGGTTGGCACATCTGGCATTGGCCACGGTAGAGAGGGGAGACGCGGTACTGGTCCCGAATCCAAGTTACCCCATCCACGCGTATGGTTTTGTTATCGCCGGAGCCGACATCCGTCACGTGCCGCTCGTGCCGGGCGTGGATTTTTTCGCCGAGCTCGAAAAAGCCATCAAGAACACCTGGCCCATTCCCAAGATGCTGGTGCTGAATTTTCCCGCCAATCCCACGACCCAGTGTGTCGAGCTCGATTTTTTCCAGAAGGTAATCGCCATCGCGAAAGAGCACAATATTTGGGTAGTCCACGATCTCGCCTACGCCGACATTGTGTTCGACGGATACCGGGCCCCGTCCATATTGCAGGTGCCCGGAGCGAAAGACATTGCGGTGGAGTTTTTCACCCTTTCCAAGAGTTACAACATGCCCGGATGGCGCGTCGGGTTCATGTGCGGCAACCCAAAACTCGTGGCAGCATTGTCGCGCCTCAAATCCTATTTCGACTACGGCACCTTTACGCCCATCCAGGTAGCGGCCATCCGCGCGCTCGAAGGGCCGCAAGAGGCCCTTGAAGCAATACGGCTTAACTATCAGAACCGGCGTGACGTGCTGTGCCACAGCCTGTTCGCCGCCGGCTGGATGGTGGAAAAACCCAAAGCGACCATGTTCGTTTGGGCCCATATTCCCGAACCTTATCGCGCCATGGGCTCGCTCGAATTTTCCAAGAAGCTGCTTGCGGATGCGAAAGTGGCTGTGTCTCCCGGAATAGGCTTCGGCGAGTATGGCGACGAATATGTCCGTTTTTCACTGATCGAAAACGAGCATCGGACTCGTCAGGCCACCCGATCGATACGCGAAATGTTTCGCCGCGACAAGGTAATCAATACAAAAAAAGAACAAGCCCTATGAAGCCCGTCAAGATCGGTATGCTCGGCCTCGGCACCGTAGGCTGTGGCACGGTCAATGTACTCGCCCGTAACGGACAGGAAATCACTCGCCGTGCCGGGCGCGAAATCAAGATCGTCCAGGCCTGTGCGCGCGATCTAAGCAAAATACGCCCCTGTTCGATGGAAGGAATTCAGCTTGTGTCGGATCCGCATCAAGTGGTGCGCAATCCCGAGATTGAAGTTATTGTCGAACTGATCGGGGGGTATGAGCTTGCGCGCACGCTGGTACTTGAGGCCATTGCAAACGGAAAACACGTCGTCACCGCCAATAAGGCTCTCATTGCCATATATGGCAATGAAATCTTTGCATTAGCGCAAAAGAAAAAAGTAATGGTCGCCTTTGAAGCCGCGGTGGCCGGGGGGATACCCATTATCAAATCCGTACGCGAGGGACTCGCCGGGAATCGCATCGAATGGCTGGCCGGTATTATCAACGGAACGAGCAACTACATACTTACACAAATGCGCGACAAGGGAGCGGATTTCTCCGACGCGCTCAAGGAGGCGCAACGCCTCGGTTTCGCCGAAGCCGATCCCGCTTACGATGTCGAAGGCATCGATGCGACACATAAACTGGCAATACTGGCCGCCATTGCTTTCGGTATTCCGCTAAAATGCGAACAGGCCTATACCGAGGGAATTACCAAAATAACCCGAATGGACGTGCAATACGCTGAAAAGCTGGGTTATCGCTTGAAACTTCTTGGCATCGCCAGGCGCACTAATGGTGGCGTTGAATTGAGGGTGCATCCCACCCTCATTCCCGAGCGGAGACTGATTGCCAACGTGGATGGCGCCATGAATGCCGTGCTGGTCAAGGGCGATGCTGTGGGTCCGACATTGTTCTACGGCGCCGGAGCCGGCGCTGAACCTACCGCCTCAGCGATCGTGGCTGATCTGGTGGACGTTGTGCGTACGCTCACGGTTGACCCGAACAGCCGTGTTCCGCATCTGGCATTCCAGCCCGATGCGCTCGTGGATATGCCGATATTACCCATTGAGGAAGTCGAGACTTCATATTATCTCAGACTTCACGCGATTGATCGCCCGGGGGTGCTCGCCGACGTCACGCGCATACTCGCTGATTTGGGAATCAGCATCGAATCCATCCTTCAGAAGGAACCGAATGTCGGTGAAGTGGCCGTACCGGTCATCATCCTGACGCAGCGGGTCAAGGAGAAAAACATGAATGAAGCGATTGCCCGAATTGAAAAGCTGGACTCGATCAAAGACCGTGTGGCGCGCATCCGGCTTGAACATTTGAATT
Organism: Sulfuricaulis sp.; assembly: GCF_040901545.1. GTDB lineage: Bacteria > Pseudomonadota > Gammaproteobacteria > Acidiferrobacterales > Sulfurifustaceae > Sulfuricaulis. The sequence continues at coordinate 3,501 of NZ_JBBDYL010000052.1, forward strand.
GTGAGTGGGTTTAACAATTATCGCTTCTGCGACTAAACCACGGAAGTTCACTAAAACCAGCCTTTGTGTTATTGGTTCAGCGAGAAGTTTGAGATCCATAAATCCTGATTTGGAATCGTTGCTATGAATTCGGATGACCGGTATACCGGCTTGATAGAAAAATACCGCGCGCGATTACCTGTCTCCTCTGGCAGCCGGATTATCAGCCTGGGTGAAGGTAACACACCCTTGATTCGCCTTGAAAATATTACCCAAGATTTGGGTAAGCGCGTGGACATCTATGTAAAGTTCGAAGGACTGAATCCAACTGGCTCATTCAAAGATCGCGGGATGACCATGGCCGTGACCAAGGCCATTGAAGAAGGCAGCCGCGCTATCATCTGTGCCTCCACCGGCAATACCTCGGCTTCGGCGGCAGCCTATGCGGCTCGTGCCGGTATTAAATGTTTCGTGATCATACCGGATGGTCAAATTGCACACGGGAAACTGGCGCAGGCGATGATTCATGGCGCGACAGTCATCCAAATTCAGGGCAATTTCGACACCGGCATGGAGCTTGTGAAGGAAGTGGCCAATGAAGCACCAGTAACGATCGTCAATTCGATCAATCCGTATCGCTTGCAAGGACAAAAGACAGCGGCATTTGAAATCATTGATGCACTGGGGGACGCGCCGGATTACCATTGTCTTCCCGTGGGTAACGCGGGAAATATTACCGCTTACTGGATGGGATACCGCGAATATGCCCTTGACGGCATCTCGAGTGGTTGTCCGGTCATGTTGGGATACCAGGCCGCCGGCGCCGCACCATTCATTCATGGAAAAATGGTGGATAATCCAGAAACTGTCGCGACAGCAATCCGTATTGGTCGACCACAGTCGTGGGAAAAGGCTTGGGAGGCGCAAAAGCAATCGCACGGCTGGTTCGATAAATTCACTGATGCGGAAATACTCTCGGCCCAAAAACTGCTGGCGCAAACAGAGGGCATTTTCTGTGAACCGGCGTCCGCCGTTTCCCTGCTTGGCGCCACGCATGATATCCGGCACGGTAAAATTCCCGAGACCAGCCGTGTGGTTTGTACTCTGACCGGACACGGGCTCAAGGACCCGGATACCGCCATTAAACAAAGCAGTGGCCCATTACTTAAAATCAAGGCCGAATTAAAGGCGGTCAAACAGGCCATCTTGAACAATATGTCTTCCCCCTGACATTCCCTGCAACATAGTGACGCATCCGGACCAACTCGCATCACCTGTCTAATCTTCATCCGGGCAATCCCTTCTATACCCGGCAACATCGAACCCTAATTTTGCTGAATATATCGGTCATTTTCAGCCCGCAGCCGGTGAATGCCTGATTTTTCAGCTAAATTTGTCCGATTAACCTGAATACCTCCCTGAAATTGGCACAGGTATTGCTATAACTATTAGAGATGACAGAAGTAACCGGATGTCCCGGATACAGGAAATGGTTGTGAGACAGAGACCCCACCTAAGGAGGGGTCGTAATGGGAAATGGCATGGACCCAGTTCACATCAAGCACTCGGCAGGTAAGGCACATGTTTCCCTGGCGCCCTCACTGGGCGTTGCAGATGTTCGTGCTATGCATGAAATGCTGGGTTCGTTACTCACAGGCAAATCACTCATTAGTCTGGATGGGGGTCAAGTCGAGCATCTCGATACCGCGGCCATGCAGGTATTGACGAGTTTTTATCGCACAGCCAGTGATCGTGGTCTCGTGTTGACCTGGAAAAAAATATCTCCGGGCCTGCAACGTGCGGCGCGGCTACTTGGTCTTGAATCCACGCTTGGTATGACATCATGACTGGACCACTTTCATTCAGCCAATCTTATCGGAAACATGCAGAAATGTGGCCTCGGTGGTGGCTCTGGGCTGCCGCCGGTATGACCGTCTCTCTGCTGTGGACATTACCGTTCGTGCCCTTGTGGGCGGGAATGGGAGGCGGCCTCTGCGCCATCGGGACATTAATCGTGCTTGCCGTGTACGCTCGCAAGGAAATCAATAACAGACTTCCTCTCGAAGGCGAAGAAGTCTTGGAAGGGAAGGATGCGGATCAGGCGCTCAATCAAATCGATGAAATGCTTTCAACCTCCAAGGGTATCGAACAAATACCGCAAGTAGATGAAGTCCTGCAGACAATGGCGGCTGATAATCAACGCCGCCGTTTGGAGGATCTGATGCGGCGTTGGGTGGATGTCGCGCAGCGTTATGGCGAAGCCGCGCTCATCTTGCGCAAGGGAATTTACACGGTAATCAGACAAACAGAACAAGCGGCCAATACACTGGCCAGCAGCTTCGAAGCGGTGATCAACAAGGCCACGATACAAGCAAGACAGGCCATGGAACTGCTCGAAGGAACCCAGGGAGCAACGAGTGATGGAGTGCCACAATCACTGAAGGACTTCATTCAGGTTTCAGACGAGAGACTCAACAAAATGGCGGACGAAGTTGTCCGTGTTGCGGATCTTTCCGTGAATATGGTGCGTGAACTCGATGGGGTACAAAACCGCACTCAGGCGATCGACGGATTCCTGCTTGACGTGGAAAAGCTCGCGGATCAAACCAGCTTGCTCGCATTGAATGCGGACATCGAGGCAGCGCGTGTTGGCGAACACGGACGCGGGTTTTCGGTCGTTGCACAGGAGGTTCGCCGGCTCAGCAAACGTTCACACGAGTTCAGCGACCGTATCCGTGTGCACTTGAAAGAAGTACGAACCGGTTTGAGCAAGACTTATGGAAACATGCGCATGCTTTCTGCTGCAGATATGGAGCATGCCCTCAAGATCAAGGAGGACGTAATCGCACTCACGCGTTCTCTCGAGGGTAAAAATCGCGAAGTCGCTGAAACCGTGAGTCGCATCAACGATATCAGCAAGGAAATTGCCCAGGATGTTCAGAATGTCGTCGTTTCACTCCAATTTCATGATATCACCAGCCAGAAACTTCACGGTATGTTGCTACCGATGGATGACTTGCGTCGTTCGCTTTATCACTTGATGCAAGAGACGCTCAATCTCGACAAGGGATTACTGAGAAATCTACCTGGAAACGAACGCTGGTTATCACGCATGCGTGATGTCCAGGCGCAAGATGCTGATACCAGGCCAGCGAAAGACGGCGCTAGAGATCTGCCCAAAATCCTCCGCGCGCAGGATGACGGACACGCCGTCGAATTGTTTTAAAGGAGATATGCTTATATGGCAACCATACTAACGGTAGATGACACCGCCTCAATGCGTCAGATGATCAGTTTCACGCTTAACAGCGTGGGACATGAAGTCATCCAGGCTTCTGACGGGGACGAAGCGCTGAAAGTCATTCAAGGCAAAAAAGTCGATTTGGTTATCGCGGATGTGAACATGCCTAATATGGACGGCATCACACTCGTTAAATCGTTACGCGAACTGGCGGAATTTAAATTCACACCGATTCTCATGCTTACCACGGAATCGCAGGAAACCAAGCGGCAGCAGGGAAAGGTCGCCGGCGCCACGGGCTGGATTGTCAAACCTTTCAATCCGGAACAATTGCTTTCGGTGGTAAAAAAAGTTCTCGGATAAAGCCCGGATAAAGTATGGCCATAGACATGCGTCAATTCCACCAGACCTTCTTCGAGGAAAGCCTCGAAGGCCTGGGTGACATGGAAACTGAATTGCTCCGTCTGGAGAAAACCTCGGAGGATACCGGAAATATCGTAGTAGCAGACCACGAAATTCTCAATACCATTTTTCGTGCGGCCCACTCAATCAAAGGAGGGAGCAGCACGTTTGGTTTCAGCGATGTTGCTGCTTTTGCGCATGTGCTGGAATCGCGGCTTGACGATTTGCGTGAAGGACGCTGCCAGCCAAATCGCCATATTATTGGGCTATTGTTGTTATCGGTGGATTGCCTGCGGAATCTGATCATTGCCGCGAGGACAGGGAAAGAACCCGACAAAAAGTATGTTGATGCCATGTGCCTCCAGCTTGAAAACATCCAAGGGGAAGGCGAATCCACGCCATTACCCGGAACATCGAAGACGCAAAGCGATCCGGCAAAAAAATGTCATTGGCAAATTCGATTCAGACCAAATCAACAAATGTTTCGTACCGGGAACGATCCTTTGCGGATTCTCCGTGAATTGGGCGAGCTTGGAAATTTGAATACCATGGTCGATGTTTCCGCGGTACCGTCCTGGGAACAGCTGGACCCCGAAGAATGCCATCTATCCTGGAATCTCGAGCTGGTCGGAAAAGTATCGCGTGAGACCGTCGCAGAAGTATTCAGCTGGGTTATCGACGCCTGTGATCTGGAAATAACGGAAAAACAGGCTCAGATGCCGGCCATGTCACAGCGCGCCCTCGCGGAAACGATTGCCAGCATGGATTCACACGCCGCCACATTGCGTGTCAGTGTCCCCAAGGTTGATGCGCTCATCAATACAGTCGGTGAGCTTGTGATCACACAAACCATGCTGAGCCAGATCACGACCAATTTCTCTTTTGAAAACCTTACGAAACTTTTTGCCGGCATTGCGCAATTGGAACGGAATACCCGCGAATTGCAGGAGAGCGTGATGCGGATTCGCATGCTTCCGCTTAGTTTCGCATTCAACCGTCTGCCGCGACTGGTACATGACATGCGCCAGAAGTTGGGGAAAAAAGCGGATTTGGTCATACATGGCGCACAGACGGAAATTGACAAAACAGTTATAGACAGCTTAATCGACCCGTTATTGCATCTGGTGCGTAATTGCCTGGATCACGGTATCGAATCTCCCGCTGAACGGAGTGCCGCCGGGAAACCAGAAACCGGCATCATTGAAATCAAGGCTTATCAGAAAGGCGGCAATGTCATGATTGATATTCGTGACGATGGCCGCGGCCTGCAGCATGACCTTATCCTGGCCAAAGCAGTAAACCAGGGCCTGATATCCGCCGACGCTAAGCCGAACGAGCAGGAAATATCCGAGATGATCTTCTATCCGGGATTATCGACCGTAAAAACCATCAGCGATATATCTGGACGAGGAGTGGGGATGGATGTCGTGCGCAACAATATACGCAGCCTCGGTGGCAATATAGAAATTTCATCGCAAATCAATCAGGGAACGTGTTTTTCCATTCGCCTGCCACTTACGCTGGCGATCTTGGACGGTCTCAGCGTCCAGGTTGGCGAACATGTATACATTCTACCGCTGGTAAGCATCCTGGAATCGGTATGTATTCGCATGGAGCAGGTGAGTCGCCCTGCGGGTGGCGCGGAATTATTCGGCCTTCGAGACGAATATTTACCGCTCATTCGTCTATATGATTTGTTTGGTATCGAACCACGCTCAACCGACCTCACGAAAGGCTTGCTTGTTATCGTGGAGGCCGATGGGAAAAAGGCCGGTTTGTATGTTGACGATTTGCTGGGGCAACAGCAGATAGTCATTAAGAGTCTCACGACGCATTACCGTAAAGTTGAAGGTATCTCGGCGGCTACCATTCTTGGTGATGGTACCGTGGCAATGATATTGGATGTTGCGGGACTCATTCATATGGCGCACACCGGATCACAACAGCGCAATATGAATAAATCCGCGATTGTATCGCATCAAGTAGTCGTCCAGCCAAATGAGCAGTCTTTTGAACCTCAGCAGGGTTTAGGACACTGATGCAATGAAACAATTTTTATACACTGATGATTACTGCGTAATTATTCAGTCATCAATTCGAATCAATCTCTTTACTGCGATGTAATTGGGAGAATCACAATGCGCTTATTTCACAAGCTTCTTATCGGACCGACAACAGCCATCCTCTTCCTGTTGCTTTTCGGAGCCGTAACGATTAGTGCCATGTGGGCTGAAAAAGAGGCCTTAGTCGATATTTATGAGAACCGGATAAGTCATTACTCGGCAAGCACATATTCGGCGGGGAGAATCTCGTCGGTTCATTCCGGCGTCTACCGCCTGGTCATCCTGGCATCCGGTTACAACAAGGAACTGGTTGACGCGATGGCTCAAGAACAGAAAGCGTATGTCAATGAAATCCTTACGGACTTGAATGTGCTGCTCAAATCCAGCCGTGAAAATGAGGAAAAAAGACTTCTGGAAGTGGTAATCAATAACTTGAGTGATTACAAGACACAAGTATCAGAATCAATCGACCTTTCGATCAGCGACAGAAAGAAGGGCGTGGATTCAATGGCCAAAACCGATAATGTCTACGATACGCTCATGTCCAATTTTACCGCTTTGATCGATTATGAAACCTCGCAGGCAAAGCAGAGTTACGATGGCGCCATTGCGACGTTTAACCGGTCATTACTGATAGCAGTGATAGTTCTTGCGATTGCCTGTGTAATGTCCATTCTTATCAGCACTTTAATGGGCAGAAAAATCCTGAATCCGCTTACGCAGGCAGTGAAAATAGCCAGACAAGTTGCCAGTGGCGATCTGACCAGCCGAGTAGAGGTCAAATCAGGCGATGAGACAGGGCAATTGTCGCAATCCCTGAAAGAGATGAATAACAGTCTGGTCAGCATCGTCACCGAAGTGCGCAACAGTGCTAACTCAATTGCCGTTGCCGCGGCAGAAATCGCCGTAGGCAACGATGAGCTTTCACAACGCACTTCAGAACAGGCTTCGAGCCTTGAAGAAACCGCTGCCAGTCTCGAGGAATTAACGGCCACGGTTATGCAAAATGCCGAACACACCAAACAAGCCAATCATCTGGCAAGTAACGCCAGTGAAGTGGCTGTTAAAGGCGGCGAGATCGTGGGCGAAGCTGTTGCGACGATGGATACAATTACGGAAAGTTCCAAGAAAATTGTCGAAATCATTTCCGTAATCGAAGGAATCTCCTATCAGACCAATCTCCTGGCGCTTAACGCAGCTGTAGAAGCAGCACGTGCCGGAGAGCAGGGTCGGGGATTCGCCGTTGTGGCCAGCGAGGTCCGGAACCTCGCCAAGCGTTCTGCGGATGCGGCTAAGCAAATAAAGGTATTGATCGATGACTCGGTTAGCAAGGTCCAGACCGGGTCAACACTGGTGAATAATGCGGGAAAAACGATGGACGAGATCGTATCTAGCATAAAAAAGGTAAGCAATCTGATTGCAGAGATTGCGGCAGCATCCAATGAACAGAGTTCAGGTATTGCACAAGTTAACACGGCTGTTACACAGATGGACGGCGTCACACAGCAAAACGCCGCCATGGTTGAAGAAGCATCAGCCGCCGCCAGCGCGCTCGAGGAGCAAGCCAGAAAACTGAATGAAGCAGTTAATGTATTTAAATTGTCTGGATCCGAGCAAATCAGTCAAATGACCCAAGAAACTCGCATACGTGCGACGAGCGAACCTCGCGTGCAAAATGTGCGTAGCGTAGCTAACATATCTGAACAGACAGCGCCAGTTGAGCAGTCAACGCGAGCGGAACCGGCAAAAAAACGCGTGCTTAAAGTGGTGGACGCAAATTCTAACTGGAATGAATTCTGATTGGCTATCCGTAAGTTCGAATAAGGAGTTAAGTTATGAATACGGCTCGAAATATGAGTGAACAGCAAGAAATTGAGATTGATGAAGACCAATACCTAACATTCAGGCTGGATGGCCAGGAGTATGGCGTGTCGGCGCTAAAGGTTCAGGAAATAAAGAGATGGGACAAGGTTACACCGATACCGAATAGTCCACATTATGTGCGTGGGGTACTGAACTTACGTGGATTGATTGTTCCCATCATCGATTTGCGCTTGTTCTTCAATTTAAAAGAAACAGAATACACGCCCGTCACGGCTATTATTGTCATGAATTTGGGAGGAAGCCTCGCAGGGATTGTTGTTGACTCCGTAAGCGATGTGATTAATGTGAAAGCGGAGCAAAAACGCGCGGCACCAGAATATGAAGGTCAGAAAAACCGGGAATTTATCAGTGGTTTGGCGCAATCTGATGGAAAACTGCTCATTCTTCTGGACATGGACCGGATGATCAAGTCGGAAACACTGGATCAGGTGGAAACAGCGGCTGTCTCTGCAACGGCAAAGTAATACATCAACTCACGAAGGGAATCCCATGGTTTTAAGCTTTATGAAAAATATCACCGTACGCAGCAAATTAATTGCCGCCGCCGCGACAATGTCGTTTTTTCTCTTATTAGTCGGTGGCGTTGGGCTGTTGAAACTGCATCAAGCAGAACAACTTACCGATGGGGTTCATGCTCGGCTGATAAATGTAGAACCTACAAGCGCTGCTGGATCACTGAGTGAGTTGAAACAAGCTGGCGCTTCCATTCAGGTTGTTAAGACAGTTTTTTTATTTGGGATCTTACTCAGTGTTGTTCTGAGCGCCCTGTTTGTTACATATCTTGTTCGCACCATATCGAATCCCCTGGTTGGATTGGCTGATGCTCTGAAACGAATTTCGCAAGGTGACCTGACAATATCGATACATGTAGACAGCAGGGATGAGATTGGCCGGGCCATCAGCGCTTTGAATGCACTGGTAAACGAATTTCATGAACATATCTTGCGAGTTATGCATGCGGCAGAGACGGTTGCATCTGGTTCTCAGGAATTGAGCGAAGCGGCAGAGCAACTTTCATCATCTTCGCAGGAACAGGCGAGCTCACTAGAAGAAACCGCCGCATCGATGGAGGAAATGACAAGCACCGTTAAGCATAATGCTGATAATGCATTACGGGCAGATAAAGTTGCGCTGGATGCGCAGAATGCCGCACACGAAGGTGTAACGATGGCATCATCGGTCAAGTATTCCATGGATGCAATTAATGCCAGTAGCACAAAAATCTCGGACATAATCAGCGTTATCGATGAAATTGCATTCCAAACCAATTTGCTTGCTCTTAATGCTGCGGTTGAAGCGGCGCGGGCCGGCGAACAAGGGCGCGGCTTTGCCGTGGTAGCCGCAGAAGTTCGCAACCTCGCTCAACGCAGCGCTTCTGCCGCAAAAGAAATCAAGATCCTGATCCATGACAGTGTGGAGAAGGTACAGGATGGGGCTGAGCTGGTCAGCTCCTCGAGCAAAACGCTCGAAAGCATCCTGGAGAGCGTGAAAAATACCGCAGAAATCATTGCGGAAATCAGCACTTCCAGCCAGGAACAGGCGGCAGGCATTGACCAGGTCAATCGCGCTATCATGCAAATGGATAGCGTCACTCAGTCAAATGCAGCACAGGTGGAAGAGCTTTCCGGCACAGGACAATCCCTGACGTCACAGGCGGAACAAATGATGAGCCTTGTGTCGCATTTCACGCTAAAGACCGGAGCCATCGCAAAGTCTTCCCCTCGAAAAGAAATGCCTGCGAAGATTAAGTTCAGCAAAGCACAGATAAAACCTCGTGTGACACATATCGAGGATGATTCGAATAATTCCACAACACCGGTTAGCACCCCCAAAGTGCAGTACTTGAAGCCGCGAGTTGCGGCTCAAAATAAAACCAATTCTGCGGATGGAGACTGGAAGGAATTCTAGGCGGTTTAGATCCAAGATATTCGGAACGTGACGGAAATCCCCGCTACGCTCCATGTCAAAAGTAGTGGCGGAGAACAGAAGATGGTGGCTAATAATACCGTCACCGGAACTATCAGAGTTCAGCTTGAAGACACCCGTCTGGTTATCTCAGACGATGAATTTCGCCTGCTCCGTGAATTCATCCATCTGCACACAGGTATCGCACTATCTGAACACAAGCGTGCACTGGTATGCTCCCGTCTCGCAAAACGACTGCGCTTCCATGGACTCCGTCACTATTCCGAGTACTACTCGCTTTTGACACAAGGCGACCCGAAAGGGCACGAATTGGTGTCAATGATCAATTGCATTACCACCAATAAAACCGATTTTTTTCGCGAACAACATCATTTTAACTTCCTGAAAGAAATCCTGATACCCGCATATCTGCGGAATCAAAATCGCGTACGGCCGATGCGGATATGGAGCGCGGCTTCATCAACTGGCGAAGAGGCATATTCCATCGCCATGACAGTCCTTGAAGCCATGCTGTCATGCACTGAACTGGATGTGCGAATTCTCGCTACCGACATCGACACTGACGTGATATCTCGCGCCCAGAATGGCATATATACACTCGAGCAGGCTAAACAGATTCCGCCAGCGCTCTTGCACCGGTATTTTCTGAAAGGGCAGGGGACGCATGAGGGTTATGTCATGGTGAAACCGGTTTTGAAGAATCTGATTCAATTTAATTGGCTCAATCTGCTTAACGACCCTTGGCCCATGCATGAGCGATTCGACGTTATTTTTTGCCGGAACGTGCTGATTTATTTCGATAAACCAACTCAACAGAAGCTATTTCAGCGCATGGGCAATGCATTGAAGAAGGACGGGTATTTGATGCTTGGCCACTCAGAGGCTATGCACGGACTGGTTCATAAATTCAAACCAGTCGGACACAGCATCTACCATAACCGGGAGGAGAAATAAAATGGACCCGGCTCGTCCAACATATGTACCGAGAAATAATCTCCCGGTTGATATCGATTCAGAATTGTCACGCGTAAGCATTAATATCGGCGGACTGCGTGCCAGCCGCGAGCCGTTGATTCTGGATACCGTTCTCGGATCGTGCATAGCCGCTTGCCTGTATGACCAAGAAACAGGTATTGGCGGGATGAACCATTTCATGCTGCCAGAGGGCGCAGATCCGAAAAACCCTGCCAGCACACGATACGGGGTTTATGCCATGAAGTTGCTCATCGCCGAATTGATGAAAATCGGCGCCGATCGATCCCGTTTTCAGGCGAAGATTTTCGGCGGCGGGCATGTCTTGAACATACGCGAGAATCTCGATGGTGTTCCACAACGGAACATTGATTTCGTGAAACGATTTCTGGAAACGGAAAAAATCCCAGTAGTCAGAGAAGACTTGGGAGGTTATTTGCCGCGACGGGTTCTGTTTCATACAAATACCGGGAAGGTTTTTATGAAATATCTCGGTAACAATGAAGCCAAGCGGACAGCAGAAGAAGAACTGGTCTATCTTATCAGCCTCAAAAAACAGAAGCTCGATGGCGATGTCACACTGTTTTAACGTGGAGTATTCACAAGATAAGAGCCTTTCTAATTATGAATGCTAAGAAAAGAATAAAGGTTCTCGTCATTGACGACTCGGCGGTGATGCGTAAGCTGCTGACGTCCATCATGCACGAACAAGCCGACATTCAGGTCGTGGGTGCAGCAGCGAATCCACTTGTCGCACGTGAAATGATTAAAACATTTAAACCTGATGTGCTTACACTCGATATCGAAATGCCTTGCATGGACGGTATTACTTTTCTCGAAAGACTTATGCGACTCCATCCTTTACCTGTCGTCATGGTTTCATCGCATACGGAAAAAGGCGCTCATTCGACACTGCGCGCGCTTGATCTTGGCGCCGTGGACTTCGTTACTAAGCCGCAGAATACTTTCGATGGCATCAGCAGTGACCTCATGGAAGAAATCTGCGAAAAGGTTCGTGCCGCCGCCGGTGCACATGTGCGGCCTTCTGTCGATGTCATCGCTTCAGATATACAACACCATAAGCATTCTCCTGTCTCACCGTTTTGCCGTGAAGGAATAATCGCAATCGGCGCATCTGCCGGCGGAACACAGGCGATTTCCGAAATACTGGAAAAACTCCCGCGACCGACCCCCGGTATTGCTATCGTGCAACACATGCCGCCGAAATTCACGGCGTCGTTTGCAGAACGTCTTAACAATCATTGTGATCTGGAAGTTCGTGAAGCGAAAAATGGTGATCCGTTAAAACCGGGTGTTGCACTCGTAGCGCCCGGAGGTTTGCACATGTCAATCACGTCTGCGAGTAGAGGCTATGCCGTTCGTATTTATTCCGACGAACTGGTCAATCGGCATCGACCCTCGGTTGATGTTTTATTCGATTCGGTGGCGCGGGTTGTGGGAGAAAATGCCCTGGGAATAATCCTCACCGGCATGGGTAGTGATGGTGCCCGGGGTCTCCATGCAATGAAAACCGCCGGTGCCCACACTATCGCCCAGGATGAAAAAACCTGTGTGGTGTTCGGAATGCCCGATCAGGCCATTCGCCATAATGCCGTATGCGAAATATTGCCGCTTGAGCGCATTCCAGACCGGATCGTTGATTGGGCAAATTCGAATCAGCGAACAGATAGGAAGTACAGCAGTGATGAATCCCCTTGACTCACTTTTTTAACATCATCAGTAATATGCTGAAATTCCTGCTTATTACACTGACGATAGGAGCGCTGTTTTTCGTCAACGCGGACCACGCGTCGGCGGCAGGCAATCTAAGAATCGCAGCGGCACAAACCGCAGTCGATACGGGATTGATAGGGGATCTTGCCGACGATTTTCGCCGCAGGCATCCCGATATCACCATTCATATTCAATCTGCAGGTGCATTAGCAACACTGGACATAGGGCGGCGCGGATTTGCCGATCTTGTCATTACTCACTATCCGGAAGGCGAAAAGCTGTTTGTTGAAGATGACTACGGCTTGTTGAGAACCCAGCTATTTTTCAACGGATTTGCGATTTTCGGTCCACCGGATGACCCGCTGAAAATTGCCAGCGAAAGCGACTTGGTCGCGGTACTACAGCGGTTGGGGCGCGAAGAAGTCCCGTTTCTCGTCCCCGGTAAGCGATCCGGTACGCTGAATAAACTGAACGAATTATGGCTGTTGGCCGGAATAGAACCCGAATGGGTGGGTTATGAAATTAATAATGTCAGCTCGTCAGCAACACTCAGAGACGCAGCTTTATTCGGCAGTTACACGTTTACCGATCTCGGAAACCTATCTTGTGAACCGCGAGTTGATCGCTGGCGGTGTCATACCATTGTTCCGGGACAACATACTTTTACGCAATTATTATTCGGCCATCGTAATCAATGCCAATAGATTCCCCCAGGCGAACCAACAACTTGCCGAACGTTTTCTCGACTATCTTATATCAGATGAGACACAAGAGCGGATTCGTAATTTCGGTATTAACAAATTTGGTGCGCAAATATATACGCCCTCTGCGGATTATGACAAGGGACTACTGGCACGTCGTGGACAAGTCGCGCTGGAAAAGAAAAAATACGAACTAAAACTGATGGCAGGATTAGTGACGGTATTCCTGGCATTATCAATATTTTCCAGCCTCTTGCTGATACGAATGCGTAAACTCGACAAAATCCGGCGTCGCAGCGAGGAGCGGTTCAGGCTTGCTGTCGCTGGAACGAACGACGGAATATTTGATTGGGACGTGCTGACTGATAGAGCGTATTTTTCACCGAGACTCAGGCAAATATTAATGCTTGAATCAGACCAAGATTTTTTCAGCAATCCAAAATATTTGATTTCCGAAAGAATCGCACCGCCGGATCAACCCACCATCCTGGGTAAACTCGAGTCGTATTTGCAAAAAGGAACGGGTGATGATCTCTACCAGGCCGAATTTCGCATGCAGGGTATTCAAGACCATCGCTGGATCTTGATACGCAGCAAAGCCATACGCAGTCCCACCGGCGAAGCCGTGCGCCTGTCCGGTTCATTTACCGATATTACATCCCGCAAAACAGTGGAAGCCATGATTGAGCACCAGGCGCTCCATGATGCCCTGACGAATTTACCTAATCGCGCCTTACTGCATGACCGGCTTACGCACGCCATCCAGTTGGCAGAGCGACAGAATACTTATCTTGCTCTTCTCGTCATGGATTTGGATCGCTTCAAGGATATCAACGATACGTTGGGACATCAGGTTGGCGACAAGATACTCCAGCAAGTCGCCAAGCGCCTACAACATATCCTGCGTCCTTCGGATACCATTGCGCGTCTTGGTGGAGACGAATTCGCCGTGTTGTTACCCGTTACGGATGTCACTTATGCGAATCATATCGCACAAAAAATCATTCTGGTTCTGAAGAAAGTATTCGTATATGAACGGCACACTCTATATGTGGGCGGAAGCCTCGGTATTGCAATATATCCGGATCATGGACTCGATGCTGAAACATTAATCCAGCACGCTGATGTTGCCATGTATCTAGCCAAACGCGGAAATAGCGGTTGTGCTTTCTACGACCCACAACAAGATCGTCACAGTGTCACGCGCCTCGCTTTGGAGAGGGACCTCCACGATGCCATTGATAATAACTCACTTGAACTGTATTACCAGCCTCAAATAGATATAAAAACACAAAACGTCGTTGGCGTTGAAGCCCTGTTACGCTGGAAACATCCGCAGCGCGGCATGATACCGCCTGATGAAATGATCCCTATCGCCGAACAAACCGGACTGATCAGGCCATTAACCATGTGGGTACTCAACAATGCGCTGAAGCAGGTAGATACCTGGCGACGTCAGGGTATCCAGATGAATGTATCTGTCAATCTCTCGGTTTGGAATATTCAGGATCTGTCGCTGGTTGATGAACTGAAGGCAATCTTTTCCACCTGGAACATTCCCCCGTCATTCCTGAAACTGGAAATTACTGAAAGCGCAATGATGGCCAATCCTGAGCGTGCACTCGAAGTGTTAACCGGTCTTCATTCAATGAATGTCCATTTGTCCGTGGATGATTTCGGTACCGGATTTTCTTCACTCGCTTATTTGAGAAAATTCCCGGTTTCTTCGCTCAAAATTGACAAGTCATTTGTGATGAACATGGCGGGCGACGAGAACGATACCACGATTGTCGTTTCCACTATTGAACTCGCGCATAACCTTGGTCTCTCCGTGGTGGCGGAGGGCGTTGAGAACGAGAAGGTTCTTGGCCTGTTGGCCAAACACGGCTGCGATATCGCGCAAGGGTATTATCTGGGGCGCCCCATGCCGCAGGCCGATATCACGCGTTACCTGGAAGCCCATCGTGGCGCAATGGGGGTAAATAAATTGTCAGGCAATTCGGCACATAAATCGGGTCGGCTGCTGTCCTAGGAATGCGCTAGAGCACTCACGAATTTAACCATAATTTCGATATGGGATTCGTATCATCACCATAAATCGAAAAATTTGTTGCTTGCGGACTCATTAACAAATTCATAATATAGTCCGGCAGTTAGAGTACATTTCTATAGTAGATTTGTAAATTATCATAGAAAAATGTAAGTGAATCGCTGAATTTATTTGCGATGCGCCTGACACGGGAGGCCATGTACCTCCAAGTGAGAACGAGAGGGGCTTCACATCCATGCGTTGTGGTCGTGCTGTCGTGAAATCAGCCATCGATATCGCTGTTGGTTGACAGGCAGTCTTTTAAGGTGACTGCTCCATGCGCAAACCGAGATCCAACTAACAATATTTCCGTTTCAAAAATGGAGTAACTTCACCAAGGAGCAACAGATGGATGCACAGAAACTCACGTCGTTTTCTGCGTCGGGAGGTTGCGGCTGCAAAATTGATCCCACGGCGCTGCAACAAATTCTGGAGAAAGTTCCAAAACAGTGGAGTCAACCTGACCTGCTAGTCGGCATCGAAAATAATGATGATGCTGCCGTCATGCGAATCAACGAGCATGAATCGCTGATTTTCAGCAGTGATTTTTCCACCCCTATTGTTGACGATCCCTGTATTTACGGCCGCGTCGCCGCCGCTAACGCCCTCAGTGATATTTATGCCATGGGGGCTGATCCGCTTATCGCTACTGCCATTGTTGGTTTCCCCATCAATCATCTTCCCATGGACTCCATGCAGGAAATCATGCGCGGCGCCGTGGAAATCTGTCAGGAAGCCGGTATCCCCCTCGCCGGCGGTCACAGTATTGATAATCCACAACCAATTTTCGGATTATCTGTTATCGGGAAAGCCCATACACACTTGGTAAAAACCAATGCGGGCGCACAAATCGGAGATCTATTAATACTTACCAAACCGCTTGGCATTGGAATTCTCGCCAGTGCTATCAAAATCAACACAATCCGGGAAAATACTTATCAGAAATTCATTCATCATATAACCCAACTTAACAAGCCCGGATCGTGGTTGGGCAAGCAACAAGGCGTGCATGCTTTAACCGATATCACAGGATTTGGCCTTGCCGGACATTTATTCGAAATGGCAAAAGCCGGGCGAGTTCGCATGGAAATTAATACTGCCGCCGTTCCCGTTCTGGAAGAGGCCTGGTCTCTCGTCAGGGAAGGCGTTGTACCCAGCGGAGCCTATCGTAATATGCACAGTTATGGCGACTCGATTCACTTTGATGATGAGTGGAACATCGACCATCAATTGGTATTTACTGATCCGCAAACAAATGGCGGATTGCTGATTTCCGCTGTTGCGGAAAAAGCAGATTACTTTATAGAAAAGCTCAAGGAATTCGGTTTTGCTGAATCTGCCGTGGTAGGCCGGGTCACAGCACTTAATGGCACAGAAGCTCCTGTAGTTTTCAATAAATAATCCTTCCTGATCTGCCGTCATGGACCCAGGGATGTTCCCGACACTGTTTGCGCTCGGGCTTGTCGGGGGGTTTGTGTCGGGACTCCTTGGTATAGGTGGAGGGATCGTCATGGTACCGCTGCTGTTGTACGTCCCCACAGCACTGGGAGTGGGGGCACTCAGCATGAAAACAGCCGCAAGCCTTACCGCCGTACAAAGCTTCTTCGGCGCCATTTCTGGCGCGATAGGCCACAAGAGACACAAACGGATCAGCGTCCCGCTCGCCTATGCCATGGGCGGAAGCACCGTGATCGGATCGCTCTCCGGGTCAATTGTGTCGGTCTATTTAACTTCCAAGGTATTGCTCATGGTGTTTGCCGCAATGGCCATCGTGGCGGCAGTAATGATGTTGATTCCCATCCAGGAAACCGGATCAGAGCCCGAAGTCGAAAGGCTTGAATTTAATAAACCGCTTGCCGTACTCGTTGGGCTCATTATTGGAACGCTTTCGGGCATTATTGGACAAGGCGGGGCGTTTCTTTTTGTTCCTGCGATGCTTTATATACTTCGAATACCAACGCGCATTACCATCGGTACCACGCTGGTGGTGGGACTTGCCTCTTCAACGGCTGTTTTACTCGGACGGGTGGGAACCAATCAGATTCCTTATTTGATGTCAGCGATTCTAATAGCCGGAATCCTGATCGGCGCACACGTTGGGAGCACCATGAGTCAAAGAACGCCACAACGAGTCCTGCGAGGGATATTGTCGGTATTAATTTTTCTGACTGCGTTAAAAATAAGTTACGAATTGTTAATTGCCTGAAGCGCGAAGTAAAGTGATTGTGTTGCAATCGAACATCTATCCTGAGACATCGCGAAATTGATTATAAGATAAATACTTTGACGCCTTCATCAAGGATGTAAGGAAATCTCTCTTGGCAGGGTAAAGTATGCAGCCAGTGGCTTCAATAAAAACTGCAACCAAGCTGAAGTCTTGCAGCAAAGGCAATATGTCTGACTCGAACCTATCTCAAAAACGGTAGGGTGCGCCCTGCGCACCGATCTACGGTTTAAACGAAGCCATGGGTGCGTGGGACGCACCCTACGTGAACCGAAACAGGGTATTTTGAGATAGGTTCTAGCAATTACCTATGGAGACAGGGGGCGGTGAATTCGCTCGAGCAGGGTTTCCGTGGTCTTCATCTGGGATTCTAGATCTTTACGTACTTCTTCCATCTCGGCGATACGCTCACCGAGACTATCCATGTTTTCATGGATTTTCTTAAGCGATTCGAAGCTTCGATCAATCATGACCTTGTGTTGCTGGATTTGGGCAAACACCGGGTTAACGGCAGCCTGAAACCAGTTTTTCGCAGCGGTATTGCATTCATTGAACAGCTGACGGGCCTGGCTGACGAGGGTTATGAAGAATTTTTTAATTACAAAATGCTGTTCGGTCATGACCGTAACAGGACTATCACGAAATGCATTTGCTCTTTCTTCGAGCTTTTTAAATTCCATCACATATGAGAGCAGCGATAATCTCGGCGGTATTATCTTCGACAGGCCATATTCCGTGTGCAGTCTTAAATAAATGGCCTCGATAACCTTGCGTATTTCATCAGCTTCCTGACTGACTTTTTCCATGCGTTCCAGAGTCCCTTTGAAGAATGTTGCCATACCGGATTTAAGTCCGCGTGTTGTCCAGGTTTCATTCATTTCCACACGTGTCTTGACGATTAATTCGTCCAAACTTTTCATGCTCAGAAAACCAAGCAGAATCTGTGCTTGCCTGGAGAGCGCAGCACGCGTAATTTGAAAACCTTCTAGTTCTTTATCGTACTTTTGTTTTTCTTGCCGCATGCGTGCAATCATCTTTTGAATTGCATCAAGGTTCCTGCCACTCAATGCCTTTAAATCCGTAAGCTGTTTATTGACACTTGTAAGCCTGGATTCAATCAGCGCGCGATTGCTTTCAACCCTCCCGCTGATCTCATGCACGATTCGATTACGTATCAGCGTGTGCCGAGATGGTATGATTTCCTCGGACAGGGTGTGCTCCAATGCCGGTAACCCGCTCTTCTCGGTTAACGTACGGTCATTCTTGATTCTGGCAACCAGACCTTTTTGTGCGGAGACAGGAAAAATGATTTTTCTATCTACATGCAATGCGCGCGATGTCTCTTCAATCTGTCGTGCAATGCCTTTGGATATTGCGGAATCCTGTTGCAGTTCGTCCCAGAGAATGTCTATTTTGTTAAGCACAACAAGATGTGTATTTCCTTTTATGGCATTGACATGATTCGTCCACACTTCATGATCGGTTTTGGTGACACCCGTATCGGCTGCAAGCACAAACAGGATTGCCTGCGCATTGGGAAGCGTATTAAGGGTCAGTTCCGGCTCGTGGCCGAGCGCATTCAGGCCCGGCGTGTCCAGTACAGCCAGTCCCTGCTTCAGCAGTGGATGTGGGAAGTTGACGATGGCATGCCGCCATACGGGTACATCAACCAGCTCTTTGGTTGATGATTGCACTGACTCAATGCGTGAATTGTAAAGCCCCAGTTCCTGGGCTTCTCGAACAGTGACTTTCTTGGTTCGCGTTATCTCGGAAAATGCCTCGTTGATTTCATCCGCAGATCCCAATTTCAGTATATGCAGTGTCGTCCAGTGGATCGGCGTGCGCTTGTAATCGGAAATTGTCAATGCTGTTTTGCGAGTTTCAATCGGCAGAAGCTTGACGCATGGTCCATCTTCCTCCACCCAGCGCAGTTCGGTTGGACACATGGTTGTGCGTCCGGCGGAAGAGGGCAGAAGCCGCTGCTTGTAATCCGAGAAAAAAATGGCGTTCAGCAGTTCAGTTTTTCCGCGCGAAAATTCGCCCACTAACGCAACCGTCAATTTGTCAGATTGGAGTGTTTCAATCAACTCGTATACGCGCAAATCCTGTTCGCCATCGGCGAATCCCTGGCGCTCAACCCAGCTTTGATAATCGGCTATCGCCTGGGCGAGATCATCTCGCCAGCGCTTGAACACCGCCACATGCTTTGAAAAACTGTCCGCGGCCGATTTGGAAGCCCTGGACTGGATAAAACTTTCCAGTGCGACGACGTTGTTGTTGTCGGCATCTTTGGATTCCTGAGAAATTGATGCACCGGCTTTGGTATTCAAGGGCGCCCCGCCTTATATTTCGTATAATTAAGGATTTAGCTTATATTTATGCAAAAGTCAGGCCAGAAGCCGAAATTTCCGGTAAAAACCGTGGTTTTTGCAGTTGTCGGGTCATAAATTCGCGTTTTAGAGGCTGGCATTTCCAGATCCAGAATAGTGCATATCCCGACTCATCGGTTCGTGAAATGCGCCGAGCGGAGGACGTCCGCCGACAATTCATTGAAATAATTATCGGTTGCTTGAATCCAAATTCATTCTTTACGCGAAAGAATTAACTTAGAATCACCTTTTCAATGGCGTGGCGAATAAAGCGTACAAAACTAAGATATGCCTCAATACTCTGACAGCTCGACCACCCGCAATCAGCTGACTCTGTACATCCCAGGTATATTCGACCTTCCCGGCGGCAATCAACCTTCGGTGGGCTCGCTACGCGCGCTGGAGAAACTTCTTGTCCGGTCCGAACAGAAAATTTCACATGCTACAACGGGATATGAAAACGGGTTGTTTTCCCTGTTCGGTATTCACGCCGATGAGAATTCAGATCTGCCGGTGGCGGCCATAACGCGCATGAACGACATGGGCGTAATTGACAATGACTGGTGGATACGCGCCGATCCGGTTAATCTCAGTCTTGACCGGGAGCGATTGGTGCTCATTGACGCCCAAAGGCTGGGAATCACTCAAGAACAGGCAAACCGGCTGGTGGGAGAAATAATGGAAGTTTTCAAGGGCGACGGGTGGTTGCTTAAAGCCCCGTGCCCGGATCGCTGGTATCTTAAACCTCCGAAAAATCACAATATAACTACGTCACCTTTATCACAAGTCATCGGTCAAGATGTTCATCCATACCTGCCCAAGGGTCCGGACAGCAGGCTTTGGCATACAACACTGAATGAAATCCAGATTATCTTGCATGCATCGAATGTAAATTCTGAACGAGAGCAAGGTGGCAAACTTCCTGTCAACAGCTTATGGTTCTGGGGTGGAGGCAGGCTTCCACGCATCACGCCGGCATCCTGGACAAAAATCTGGAGCAATGAACCGATAAGTCTGTCACTGGCGCGCATGTCCGAGATTCCCTGGGGTAGCCCGCCTGGAATCTTCGATATCTGGCTGAAGCATGCCGGGAAGCCCGGTAAACACCTCATCATTCTAGATGATATTCAATATGTATCGAAATACGAAGACGCTGCCGGATGGAACAAGATTATTCAAGGGATAGAAGATAATTGGATGAAACCGGTATTACATGCACTCAAATACAACACAATTGCCAGCGCCGAGTTAGTAACTGATATGGGCATGAGTTTTTCACTGACCTCAAGGGATTCTCGCCGTTGGTGGCGATTTCGCCGCCCACTGGAAACTTACGGTGAACGTCGTAACGGATGATCATGCCCGCTGGTAAGATGATCATCCGTCGTCGCTTAATAACCGGGAATGGAAAGTTTCCGGAAGATCTGCATCCGGTAATACAACGACTCTATCAGGCGCGTAAAGTTGAATCCGCTGACGAGCTCAACCTGTCGCTTGACTGTTTGATCGTTCCCGAGAGATTGAAAGGCATCGATCTGGCCGTTGGCTTGCTGGCGAATGCCCTAATGCATCGTAAAAGAATTCTTGTTGTCGCGGATTTTGACGCTGACGGTGCCACCAGCTGTGCCGTCGCATTACGCGCCTTGCGCTCCTTGGGCGCCACGAACCTGAAATACATTGTGCCCAACCGCTTTGAATTCGGATACGGCCTGACACCGGAAATCGTCAGAGTGGCAGCCAGGGAAAAACCGGATGTGATTATCACAGTCGATAATGGCATCACCAGTGTCGAGGGAGTAGCCGAAGCGCGCAGACTTGGAATCGACGTATTGGTAACGGATCACCATCTCCCCGGAAACGTCTTGCCAGCGGCAACGGCTCTTGTTAATCCAAACCAACCCGATGACGGATTCCCCAGTAAATGCCTAGCAGGCGTCGGTGTTATTTTTTACGTGATGCTGGCATTGCGCGCCTGCTTGCGCCGGATGGACTGGTTTGAACAAGAAAAAATGGCCGCACCTAACCTGGCCAGACTGCTCGATCTGGTAGCTCTGGGCACGGTTGCCGATGTCGTGCCACTCGATTACAACAATCGGATTCTGGTGGCGCAGGGTTTAAAGCGCATTAATCAAGGCATGGCGTGTCCCGGAATCGAAGCGCTCCTGCGTGCGGGTGGACGTGATCCCACGCGCGTGACGACCGCAGATCTGGGATTCATTGTCGGCCCGAGGCTCAATGCCGCCGGAAGGCTTACGGACATGTCGCTGGGGATTGAATGTCTGTTGGCAGATGACCCGGCCGCCGCTCAACGCATGGCTCGCCAGCTCGATCTTTTGAATCGTGATCGGCGCGCGATCGAAGCCGATATGCAAAGCCAGGCGCTGATGGCAGTTCAAAATCTACAGCTTGGAAATCAGTCACTGCCCCGCGGTTTGTGCCTTTTCGACGAAACCTGGCATCAGGGCGTAATCGGTCTGGTAGCGTCCCGAATCAAGGAGCTCACCCACCGGCCGGTGATTGCCTTTGCACCATCCAGTGAAAGGGAAATTAAAGGCTCTGCGCGTTCTGTGACAGGCTTGCACATTCGCGATGCACTCGATGCCATTGCCGCCCGATATCCTCGGCTTTTGAACCGTTTTGGTGGTCATGCCATGGCGGCGGGTTTGACGCTGATTCGCGCGGATCTGGATGCGTTTCGGGCTGCGTTCAATGATGAGGTTGGCCGGCATCTTACCGAGAACGACTGCTCCGGGAAAATTTTCAGTGACGGCCCGCTGGGCGCCGAAGATCTGACCCTGGCGCTTGCCGAGCAGATACGTGCCGCCGGCCCGTGGGGACAAGGCTTTCCAGAGCCGGTTTTTGACGGGTACTTCCAGGTGTTGAATCAGCGCTTGGTCGCTGGCAAGCACCTCAAGCTGACACTACGCTTGCCGGATAATCCCACAGCGATTGATGCCATAGTCTTCAACAGTACTCGTCATGGAATGCCGCCTGCCTACCGTCGCATTCGTACAGCGTACAAGCTGGACGTAAACGAATACCAGGGACACCGCGCGCTGCAGTTGATTGTCGAGCATCTGGAGCAGGCGCAAGCAGAAACCACGGAGACCGGGGCGGAATTGGCGCTCTGAATCATTGTTCAATCGCCAGCGAGGAACGCACCCTGGGCTTCCCCTCAGTCGCATTGCAGCCGTACGCGGGTTAATATTCTGCGCATGAAATATCTGGAAGATTTTGTCGGCAACACGCCGTTGGTGCGGTTACAACGCCTGCCGGGAAACACCACTAATGTCATTCTGGCCAAGCTGGAAGGAAATAATCCGGCCGGGTCCGTGAAGGATCGACCGGCGATTTCAATGATCAAACACGCCGAGGCACGCGGTGAAATCAAGCCTGGCGACACCCTAATCGAGGCGACAAGCGGTAACACCGGGATTGCGCTCGCCATGGCCGCGGCAACAAAGGGCTACCGCCTGATCCTGATCATGCCGGAACACATGAGTGCCGAGCGACGCGCCACCATGAAAGCCTTCGGTGCCGAAATTGTTCATGTCACCCGGGAGCAAGGCATGGAAGGGGCGCGTGATTTGGCAGACGCGATGGAACGCGAAGGAAAAGGCAGGGTGCTCAACCAATTTTCCAACCCCGACAATCCGCGGGCCCATTATGAGGGCACCGGACCGGAAATCTGGCGCGACACGGAAGGCAAAATCACCCATTTCGTCAGCTCAATGGGGACAACGGGAACCATCATGGGCGTTTCACGCTTCATGAAGGAAAAAAACCCGGCAATTCAGATAATCGGCGTGCAGCCGGCGGAGGGTTCCAGCATCCCGGGGATCCGGGCCTGGCCCAAGGAATATCTTCCCAAAATTTACGACGCGAATAGAGTCGATCGCATCATGGAGGTCGCAGAACAGGAATCCATCGACATGATGCGAAGACTCGCGCGTGAAGAGGGAATCTTCTGCGGCGTTTCATCCGGTGGCGCGACACTCGCCACGCTGCGATTATCGAACGAACTGAGGAATGCGGTAATAATCACCGTCATCTGCGATCGCGGTGACCGTTATATCTCAACGGGTGTGTTTCCGGACTAAAATGAACGTTCTCGCTTTCGATATTGAAACTATCCCGGATTTGGCAACCGGCCGAAAAATTTATGATCTGGAAGGACTAACCGACAAGGACGCGGCTCAAGCCATGTTTTCCAAACGGCGCGAGCAAACCGGGGATTCCGATTTTCTGCGTCACCATCTTCACCACGTGGTAGCGATCGCTGCCGTGCTGCGCACGGATGACGCCGTGCGTGTCTGGTCGCTGGGAGATCCTGATTCCAGTGAAGCGGAACTCGTCCGTCGCTTCTTTGACGGTATCGAGCGGTACACCCCCATCTTGGTTTCCTGGAATGGAAGTGGATTCGACCTCCCGGTGCTGCATTATCGGGCATTGTTCCATGGTATTGCCGCGCCGCGATACTGGGATACGGGTGAAAATGATCGCGATTTTAAATGGAACAATTATCTGAGCCGCTTTCACTCCCGTCATACGGATTTGATGGACGTGCTGGCCGGGTATCAGCCGCGTGCCACGGCACCGCTGGATGAGGTGGCACAATTGATCGGCTTGCCCGGCAAACAGGGCCGGCACGGCGCCGAAGTGTGGGACCGCTACCTGGCTGGAAAAATCGGCGAAATACGCGATTACTGTGAAACCGACGCGCTTAATACCTACTTGATTTATTTGCGGTTTGAACTGATGCGCGGCAACCTTGACGAGTCAGGTTGGAAACGTGAATCCGACCTGATTCGAAAATCGTTGCATGAGACGAATAAACCTCATCTGAATGCATTTTTGAATGCCTGGAAGTGAATGAATCCGTTCATGGGTGAATTCGAAATGAAACTCCATCTCCGTCCTTCCGATACGAACCGCCCACGCGATGACTTACTCCAGGTCATGATCGATTCCCTGAATTATGATGGCCGGGGCGTGGCGCGGATGGACGGAAAGACGGTATTTGTCGATGGAGCGCTGCCGGGTGAGTTGGTTGAATTTCAATTCGTTAAACGTCACAAAAATTATGATAGCGGCAGTCTTGCCTACATCCTCAAGACCAGCCCGGACCGTACCACGCCACCGTGTCCGCACTTTGGCGTCTGCGGTGGGTGCGATTTGCAACATCTGAAACCGGATGCCCAAATCCGGGCCAAACAGCAGATACTGTCGGAACACCTAACGCATATCGGCAAAGTACAGCCGGATACCTGGCTATCGCCCCTTACCGGGCCCGCTTTTGGTTATCGCCGGCGTGCCCGTCTGGGGGTCCGACTGGTTCCAAAAAAAGGCGGCGTGGTGGTCGGATTTCGCGCGCGGCACCGGAGTTATCTCGCTGATTTAACCACTTGTCCGGTACTGGGGAATAAAATCTCCGACCTGTTGCCGGCCTTGCGCGATCTTATCAGTAGCCTGTCTTGTCCCAATCGGATACCCCAGCTTGAGTTTGCTTCAGGCGATGCGCATGCGGCGTTTGTTTTTCGGCATTTGGTCCCGCTGGATGAGCAGGACAAAGCGCGTTTGAAGGCATTTGGCCATGGCCACGGGATTCAGATATACCTGCAAGACAATGGCCCTGATTCGGCTACCGCGCTCTGGCCGTCATCGCCGGATGATCTGGCCTACCGGCTAGACGAATTCGATGTAGAAATTCGATTTCGACCCACGGACTTCGTTCAGATCAACGCTCCCGTCAATCGCCAAATGGTCAGCCAGGCTATCAAGTTACTCGATCTCAATGGAGATCAAGCGGTTTTGGACCTATTCAGCGGTGTGGGTAACTTCACGCTACCTGTCGCCAAACGGGCAAGACGGTCTCTTGGGGTAGAAGCCAATCCAGGCCTCATCCAACGCGCGCGCAGCAATGCAATTTTAAATGGCATTACGAATGCCAATTTTATCGCCGCCGATCTTTACCGCGCGGATGGTTCGGCGCCTTGGCTTGATTTTCATGCCGACCGGCTGTTGCTTGACCCACCGCGGAGCGGGGCAATGGCGGCCATCAAACGGCTCAATCCGCCTTACCCGTCAAGAATAGTCTATGTGTCCTGCCATCCTGCGACCCTGGCCCGTGACAGCGAATACCTCGTGCATGTACTCGGCTACAGATTGGCGGCGGCTGGCATAGTCGATATGTTCCCTCAAACCAGCCATATGGAATCCATGGCCCTCTTTGTCCGCGCTTAAACTGTCCAGTGACTGAACTCGTAATCGATGTGGATATCACGAGACAGACGTTGATGCTTAAGAACGCTCACGGCCGTGTATTCATGCAATGTTCCGTATCCACAGCACTAAACGGGGCGGGGGAGGAGATCGGAAGCGAAAAAACCCCGCGTGGTGCGCATTACATACGGGCAAAAATAGGTGCGGGGATGCCGGCGAATACGGTATTCGTGTCACGCCGTCCCACCGGCGAGATATATACACCTCAATTACGCGTCGCCTTTCCGGCCCGAGACTGGATTTTGACGCGCATCCTTTGGTTGTGCGGCCTCGAGCCTGGGAAAAACCGCCTCGGAAAGGTGGATACCATGCAGCGATACGTGTACATCCACGGTTGTCCTGACGATGACCCCATCGGCGAACCAGGCTCGCATGGCTGCATCAAGATGCGCAATGGCGAGATTATCGAACTTTTCGACCGTGTGGTGCCGGGCACACGGGTTCATATCCGGGACTGACGATGCCACTCGGCCCTGTAATGCTGGATGTGGAAGGCTTGAAGTTGTCTGCCGTGGAGCGAGAACGTCTGACGCACCCGCTGGTTGGCGGCGTCATCCTGTTTTCCAGAAATTATGCGTCTCTCGAACAACTCGATGCCCTGGTTAGCAACATTCATGATTTGAGAGAACCGGAACTCCTGGTAGCCGTCGATCATGAAGGCGGCAGAATTCAGCGGTTTCGTGACGGCTTCACCGCGCTTCCCGCGATACGGCGCCTGGGCCACATCCACGATGAAAATCCCAAACGAGCCCGACGGCTGTCAGAGACCAGTGGATGGCTCATGGCAACCGAATTACGCACCGCGGGAGTGGACTTCAGTTTCGCACCGGTGCTCGATCTTGACCGCGGATTGAACCAGGTTATCGGCGACCGGGCGTTTCACAGGCATCCCGAAACGGTTGCCGATCTCGCCCACGCCTACATGCGCGGCATGCACCGAGCTGGAATGGCTGCCACCGGGAAGCATTTTCCAGGGCATGGTGGCGTGGCGGCGGACTCGCACTTGGCCTTGCCGGTGGATGATCGCCCGCTGGTCGACATCCTGACGGAAGACGCCATCCCGTTCGAACGAATGATCCATTACGGCCTGGAAGGCATGATGCCGGCACACGTGCTTTTCCCCCGCGTGGATGAGCTGCCTCCCGGGTTTTCACGGGCCTGGCTTACGCGAATATTAAGGGGACAGATGGGTTTTCAGGGTGTCATTTTCAGTGATGATCTTTCCATGGAAGCGGCAAAAAGCGCGGGTGATGTGGTGACACGGGCAATAACGGCGCTAGCGGCCGGATGCGACATGGTACTGGTCTGCAACGATACGCCGAGCGCTGATCGAATTCTCGCCGGCCTGAGTCAGCATGATGATCCGGTTTCACACCTGAGGCTGGTGCGTATGCGTGGTCGAGATCGCCCGTTACGCAAACAGCTCGCACAGGATCAGGGATATCGTGATGCCGTGAGGGCGGTTTCCGGATTCGCGTAAACAAAATTATTGATTCGTGCCGAAGATGTCCGATAATAAGCGTTAGACAACATTGCCGTCGTCAGCAGGGGGTACTCGGAATTGGATTTGCTTAAACCGCTTCGAAAAATGAAGCTTGAGAGCTTCAACAATCTCACCAAAACGCTGAGTTTCAATATCTACGACATCAGCTATGCCCCCAGCGAACAAGAACAACAGGAATACCTTGCGTATATCGATGAGGCTTACAATGCCGAGCGGTTGACCACCATTTTGTCCGAAGTGGCCAGCATTATCGGTGCCAATGTACTGAACATCGCTCATCAGGATTATGATCCTCAGGGCGCCAGCGTCACCATGCTGATTTCCGAACTGCCCATCCAGGAAGAACCGCTCAACCCGGAAGCCCCCGGACCGCTGCCTGACGCCACGCATAACCGCCAGAACCGCAGCGTGCAGACCAGTCTTTCCTTGGATGCCGAAAAGCCTTCCAAGGAATCTGTGGTTGCCCATCTCGACAAGAGCCACATTACCGTACATACCTACCCGGAATCCCATCCGGACAACGGCATAGCCTCTTTTCGCGCCGACATTGACGTGTCTACCTGCGGAAAAATTTCACCGTTGCGCGCGTTGAATTACCTGATTCACAGTTTCGAGTCGGATATTGTCATTATTGACTACCGGGTGCGCGGATTCACTCGCGATGTGAAGGGAACCAAACATTACATCGATCATAAAATCAACTCGATACAAAATTTCGTCGATAAAAACACGCTTTCACGATATCAGGCGATTGATGTAAATGTTTATCAGGAAAATATATTTCATACAAAAATGATGTTGAAAGATTCCAAACTTGATAACTATCTGTTTGGCGTCCGCGAAACCGACATTACCCCGCCGGAAACCAAGGTTATTACCCAGCGCTTGCGGCATGAAATGGCGGAAATATTCTACGGCAGCAACATGGTTCGGGTGATCTGACCTGGTTATTGAAACGCACCTCCGGGGGCGGCCGGTCTGGCACGAACTTTTTTCTAGACTACGCGCAACCGTAACCTTACTCTGATCGCGCATAAATCGGTTCGTTTTTTGTTGTCGTTTGTGCAGAATGTCGGCTAGCATGCCGTTTCTGATTTTTTTGATTTGCCCCGATGCCAGAATTTGATCATGATTGTCTCGCCTGTCCGCGCCTGGCGAGCCATCTTTCGCGTGTTCGCAATATGTACCCGCACTATCATGCACGGCCTGTCCCGCCCTTTGGCGACCCAAAGGCACGACTGTTGATAATAGGACTGGCACCTGGCATGCACGGCGCCAACCGAACCGGTCGGCCCTTTACCGGCGACCATGCCGGCATCCTATTATACGAAACTCT
Organism: Sulfuricaulis sp.; assembly: GCF_040901545.1. Lineage (GTDB taxonomy): Bacteria > Pseudomonadota > Gammaproteobacteria > Acidiferrobacterales > Sulfurifustaceae > Sulfuricaulis. The sequence goes on from NZ_JBBDYL010000052.1 coordinate 32,207, forward strand.
CTATCGTCATGGACTCGCAGACAGACCGGAATCTCGATCAGCTACAGACGGACTTGAATTGAAAAACTGTCGCATCACGAATGCCGTCAAATGTCTTCCCCCGGGGAACAAACCTCTGCCTGGTGAAATAGCGACTTGTAATCTTTATCTCAAAACGGAACTGCAAAAAATGCCAGCTGGAAGCGTCACGCTCGCCCTCGGAACTGTCGCTCACGATGCCGTGTTGCAAGCATGTAATTTGAAACGCAAAAATTACCCTTTCTCACATGGAGCTCACTACTGTATTGAAGGCCGATTGCACCTGCTGGATTCATATCACTGCAGCCGCTACAACACGCAAACCAAACGGCTTACCGCAGAGATGTTCGACCGGATTGTGGCTAGGGCCATTCATTTGCTCACGATCGAGACATGATGAGTTCAATTTCGAGAAATTTGTTTAAAAACCTGCCCTCGCAGCCCGGTGTTTATCAGATGCTTGGAAACAAGGGTGAAGTGCTCTACGTTGGCAAGGCGCGTAATTTGCGCAAGCGGGTGCAAAGTTATTTTCGTGATAACGGGTTGCCGCCGCGTGTTTTGGCTTTGATGCAGCAAGTGGTGGCCATTGAAACGACAGTGACTCACACAGAAAACGAAGCTTTGTTGGTGGAGAATAATCTTATCAAGTCGATTCATCCACGTTACAACATTCTATTGCGCGACGATAAAAGCTATCCGTATATTTTCGTATCAGATGGCCAGCAATTTCCTCGAATTGGTTTCCATCGTGGCGCCAAGAGGGAGAAGGGGCGTTATTTCGGGCCTTATCCATCTGCATATGCCGTACATGAAACGCTCAATCAGCTCCAAAAGATATTCCGTGTCCGTCAGTGCCGGGACAGTTTTTTCAGAAATCGATCGCGTCCCTGTCTTCAGTACCAGATCAAGCGCTGTTCCGCGCCCTGTGTGAATATGATAGACCCTGAAAGATATCGTGCTGACGTGCAACAAGCGATAATGTTCATGGAAGGGCGCAACCAAGCTATCCTTCGCGAAAGCATCAAGAAAATGGAACGCGCATCGGATCAGCAGGACTATGAAGCCGCTGCAGTTTTTCGAGACCGGATCGCCATTTTCAAGCGCATTCAGGAGCGCCAGTACGTTTCCGGTGGAGGAGGGGATGCCGATGTGCTGGCGGTGGCGGTTACGCCCGAATTAGCCTGCGTGGCCGTTAGCTTCATTCGAGGCGGACAAAATCTCGGCAGTAAATCCTTTTTCCCGCGAATGGGCGCTGAAACCGATCCCGGGGAAATTCTGTCTGCATTTATGCCGCAATATTATCTTTCCGAGACCGGAACCGGAGGTCGGACCATCCCTCCGCATATATACCTAAACGAGCCGATAACCGATATAAACCTCCTGGAAAGCGTGTTCTCGCAAAAGGCGGGGAAAAAAATTGTACTATCCCTTGGCCGGCGCGGGTCGGCTCGTCGCTGGGTTCAGATGGCCAGGATCAACGCGAATGAGTCGCTCCGCCGCAAACTGGCGGATAAAGTGGATATGCGAACCCGTTTTGACGCCCTGCGTGATGCTTTGGCGCTCGAGGCAACCCCGGAACGCGTGGAATGTTTTGATGTCAGCCACACCATGGGTGAAGCGACGGTTGCCTCCTGTGTTGTCTTCGATGTAGGCGGACCGGTCAAATCGGATTATCGTCGTTTTAACATTAAATCAATTGAACCGGGTGACGATTATGGGGCGCTTACACAGGCTTTGACGAGACGCTACCGCCAGGTCAAGGAAGGTGGGGGCCGGCTGCCTGATTTGTTGATGATTGACGGCGGGAAAGGCCAGCTGTCCACCACTGAAGCTGTGTTGCAGGAGCTGCAGCTGGAAGGCGTCAAGCTCGTGGCCGTGGCCAAAGGCCACGATCGCAAACCCGGAAGGGAGCAGCTGTTTTTAAGTGGATCCAGCCGGGGCATTGCGCTTCCTGCCACATCCGCTGCGCTTCATCTGATCCAGCAAATCCGGGACGAAGCGCATCGATTTGCCATCGCCGGTCACCGGGCGCGGCGGGGCAAGGCGCGCACCACTTCGGCCCTCGAGGGAATATCGGGCATCGGCGGCCGGCGCCGTCAGGCACTGCTCAAGAACTTCGGCGGCCTGCGTGAGGTCGCCCGGGCCGGGGTCGAAGATCTCTCACGCGTGCCGGGTATCAGTCCAAAGCTCGCGCAAAAGATTTATGATGTGTTTCACGTTGAGGAATAATAAGAGAAACATTGCTATGCGCAACCACGCCTCAAATCAATTTTTCACCAGCTCCTAAATGGGGAGACGCCTGTTTGCCAAACGAGGTGCTTTTGAAATAAGGCGCCTGGACGCTCACTCCAGAAAATTCATCCATAGCGTTTACATTAGTTAGTTAGAATGCAGCGACGCCAAGCGGATATATTGACTAAAGGATACCATCAAGCACCGGTATGCACCGGGTGTTTGCGGTTAATGTGAGCCTAACATGCTTCTAAACGCACCCAATATGCTCACGTTTCTGCGCATCGCCTTGATCCCGGCGTTTATCATGGCGTATCACTGGACCCATCCGTGGGCCAACATGTTCGCCACCGGGCTGTTTGTCCTGGCCGCGCTCACCGACTGGCTGGATGGCTACTTGGCGCGCAAACTCGAGCAGACTTCGCCCTTAGGAACCTTCCTCGACCCGGTGGCCGACAAGCTCATGGTCGCGGCGGCGCTGGTCATGCTGGTGGCCGATCCCAAGGTGCATCTGCACGTGCTGGATCTGCGCCTGTTTGCCGTGATGGTGCTGGTGATTGTCGGGCGCGAGATCGCCGTATCGGCACTGCGTGAATGGATGTCAGAAGTGGGCAAACGTTCGCACGTCGCAGTGTCTTTTGTGGGCAAGATTAAAACCTCCTCGCAGATGATTGCTATTCCGTTCCTGCTGTGGCAAAAACCCTTATTTGGGCTGCCGATTTTTCGGATCGGTGAAATTCTGCTTTATTTTGCCGCGGCTCTGACCCTTTGGTCCATGCTTATCTATCTCAAGGCCGCATGGCCTAATCTCATTTCTCCACGATCACATTAAAACTTTTCGTAAATTAAACATATAGATTTCTGTTCTCTCTAATGCGAAACATGAATATTCAATTATGGATAAATAGGCTTGCTTTCTGTTCCGGAAAGGGCAGCCGCTGCGTTTGGGAATGTAGGGGCTGATACAGGGAAAACGTTGAATACGAATTGTAACCGTAGGCCTGCCGTGACTGCTTGGCATAATTTCCACGCCAATGTCCGGTCTAAGTTTAAATATATTTATTTCTCCATGAATCGTAAGTGACTAAACAAAAAGGAAATAACAGCATGTTTGCTTGACAGCGAGGCGGCCACGCTTACAATGCATGTCCGCACGCGGGAATAGCTCAGTTGGTAGAGCGCAACCTTGCCAAGGTTGAGGTCGCGAGTTCGAGCCTCGTTTCCCGCTCCAGATTGCAAGGGGAGGCAAGTCCTCCCTTTTTTGTTCAAAATATGGCTGGGTAGCAGAGTGGTTATGCAGCGGCCTGCAAAGCCGTGGACGCCGGTTCGAATCCGACCCCAGCCTCCAAATTCTTCCTCCGTGAAGTCGGTTTCTTTACACCGGCTCGTCCATTTAAGGTCTTCAGTATTCGATATGCCCGAGTGGCGGAATAGGTAGACGCAACGGACTTAAAATCCGTTGGAGGACAACCTCCGTGCCGGTTCGAGTCCGGCCTTGGGCACCATTCCAATAAAATAACAGTGTAATTACAATTGTTTATACCTCTAACTTCATGTATTTATAACGATGAGAGGTGGTAGGGGGGGATGGTGTCGTTAGTTAATTTCAGCTGCGAAATCTTTAGTTAACTCTGAAGATATTATTTAACATAATATACATTATACGAAGTAGCGTACCCACTATCCCCGTGTCGAATTTGCTGTTCCGCGTCTCAATGCGGCTCAGAAGTGCATAAGCCCTTTCACTCAGGTATAGCTATCAAGAGCGCATTGCGATGGAATACCGGTGACGCTCAACGAAGCATGTAAGATTTTCCGTGTTTAAACGTCCAACTCCGAAGTAACGAACAGAACGCCAGCATCTGATACGACGTTCTGCCCACAAGGAGACCGCCATGCCTCGAATCGCCGAATGTCCAGCCCCTGTCGTGAACACCGCCGGTACCGCGAAACGGTACGAGATCAACGACACCTTCACTGTGACCGCGATCCCTAACACGTGCCGTGCGCTCGACGTCTGGTGTCCCCTCATCCCCACGTCGCCCTACCAACGCGTACTCGATATGGCTGTCGCCCAGGCGCCCGGCATTTGGTCTGTTGGTTGTGAAACCGAATACGGCAACGCCATGATCCATGCGCGACTCTCGGCCGAGCTGCCGCAGGAAGCCGCCTTCCATATCCGCATTCTGATCGAGCGCTTACCGGTCGCACACAGTCTACATGCCGCCTGCGTGCACCCGCTCGAAACACCGGCATTGTTCAACCGTTATCTGCGCCCCGAGCGATTCGTCGTGGTCGACGATAAGACGCGCGATCTCGCGCTCGAGATCGTGGGCGCGGAAACCAATGCGCTCGACCAAGCGCAGCGGATCTACGACTACGTCGTGGGCACAATGACCTACGATGCCGCGCAACAGTCGTGGAAAGGCAGCACCGAGCACGCGCTCATCTGCTCAACCGGCAACTGCAACGACATCCACGCGCTTTTCATTTCGCTATGCCGCTCGCTCGGGATTCCCGCGCGGCTCGTGCTCGGCCAGGCGCTGGAACCGCCCGCCCCGGGCCAAGAGACCTGCGAGCTCTGCGGTTACCACTGCTGGGCCGAGTTCTTCGCCTCCGGTCTCGGTTGGGTACCGGTGGATGCATCCTGCGCGTGCAAATACGGTACCCGCGGCCTGTTCGGCAACCTCGAGATGAATCACATTGCCTGGTCGATCAGTCGCGACATCCGATTGCAGCCGGCACAACAAGGCGAGCCACTGCTGTTCTTCGCCGGGCCTTACGCCGAAACCGACGGCTGGCCGCATCTGAAAATCCGGCGCAGCGTTCGTTTTACCGAAATCTAATACTCGAGCAGCCGCTCTTTACAGGAGAATCGCGCATTGGCTTTGCGCCCGCTCTGGTAGTTATCGGCAGCGGTGCCGGCGCCTCGGCGGCGGCGTATCAGCCGGAAAGCTGGATGGAGTGTCACCGTCATTGATTCTCTGCCCGTCGTCTGATTCGGCGAGCGCTTACCTGGCGCCATCGTGCAAGCGCCGGTTGGCTAGAATCGTGAGTCATTTTGATAAAGCCAGACTTTCGAGATTTCCACGAGTGGTCGATTAGAACCGCTGCAATGGGATTCTTGGCGCAGATACGAACGGGAGAACCCACTTGTTTCCAGCGCCCACGCCTGGTGATCTTAATAAATATAAATAAAGTGCGAGACCGTTAGCGGTTATAAGATTTTGTAAATCGGGCAAGCCCGCGTGTTTTCATTCGCATTTTAGTGCAACAATTTCAAAAGTAGATCGCGCCACTTCGTCGTTTTCTACCAGGTCAAGAATCTTCTTTATGCTGGATTGAATACTATGCAGCGAGTCTCCCAGGTCTACATCGGGGACGCTCGCGTCCGTCCGATCGATCAGCGGTAATGTTTTTAGAATTATATATTAATCAATATTGCCGTAGGGAACAAACCACAAAGCTTAGTAAGCGGGATCTGTGGTTTTCCATTTCTGACGATAGTTTGCACCCTCTCCCCGGTAAGGACGTTATAGTAGGTTTCTCTCTCCGGTGTGGGCGACTCCAGCCAGGTGTCTCGCCAGACTGACGCATCGAATGTGGCTTCATGCGCGTTGCCTATTAATTGAGAAAACCATCGAGGAGCGGCAATTATGAGTGTTTGCCGCGAGGTTACTCTGGCGAAGGCGCACACGTGGTCCATACGCGGCCCTTCGACCGTAAGAGGCAGATAGTTACCTTTGGCAAATAACTCAGGATTGGCATTGCGCAGCGTCAGCAACTCCGAAATCAGATATAACTTTGCCCTGCCGTCATCCAGATTATTCATAAGTTCGTCCAGCTGTTTCGCACGAGCCTTTGCATCAAGCGAATGCCAGGATTCCATCTCGTTCAGCATTTCCCACCGCAAGGAATAATTCACGGCTCGGCGATTATCGGGGTCGACCAGACTCAGATCCCAGAGCTCGGTACCCTGGTAAATATCCGGCACTCCAGGACAAGTAAGCTTGATGGCGGTCTGACTTAAGCTGTTGAACTGTCCAAGTCGGGCCACCTGGCGTTGGAACGGCAGAAAATCATCCAGAAACAGGTTGCGTTCCGGCGAGTTCAGTACCGCACGAACAAAGGCGACAGTGCCTTCCTCGTACTCACGGTTGGGATTGATCCAACTCGTATGCGCCTTAGCCTCACGAATCGCTTTTAGCATGTAGGCTTCAATACGTTCGCGCATTTCGGCCAGGTGTTTATCGTCGAGCGGTGCTGTGGGCCATATGCCTAATAATGTTTGATAAATCAAATATTCATCATTGGGATCGGGCGCCCAGCCGGCATCGAGACGCCGTTTCTTGCTGCGATTAATACGACTCCAGCGGGTTAAATGTGTACGCCACCCGGATGCGACCTCGGACAGGACATTGATTCGTGATCGGACATCTTCGCTGCGTTTGGTGTCGTGTGAAGAAGTGCACAGCATGGCATGCGGCCAGCGCCGCAGACGTTCCTGATTCGCATGGTGAAATGCAGCCATGGATACAGCAAACCGTTTCAGATCGCCGCCGACCTCATTGAGTGAAACCAGGCGGTTGTATCTATAGAACATCGTGTCTTCGAGGCCCTTCGCCATGACCGGCGCCGTGTATTGCTGAAAACGCATGGCAAATTCTGCAACGGTGTTTTTGTATCGCTCATCGGAGCCTTCCAGATCCTCGAGCAATAAAATACGACGTATAAAATCGAATATACTGACATCGGCGGCCAGACTACGGCGCTTGGCTGCAGATATGGCCCAATCCACATAGCGCCGGTCTTCATCTGTTACTCGCTCCTTCGTGACATATGTACGGTAGACAGGAAAACAGGCAACGACCTCGAAAAGAGCGGTCCGCTGGGCAGTGCCGGTAAAATCGCGTGTATCGCGATCTGACTCTGAAATCCGATCCAGATAATTCGTCAGTACATGCAACTCGCTCGAAAGCGAGGCACGCATTACGGTTTTCTTGCATTCATACAAGAGATCGTCAAAATCAGGTTGGGGGCCGGCGAAACGGCGGTACAGCCTGTCCAATTCACGCTCGGCCGGTCCGTATACGAATAATCCATTGACCAGATTCGTGAAATCATATCCGGTGGTACCGTGCACACTCCAGTTTTCCGGCAAACGTTCGTGGCTCGCAAGGATCTTTTCCGCCACGATGTAAAGTGATAATGCGATTGGAGTATTAACAGATTTAGTTATCGGTGACGTCGCATCGCTGGTGGTTGAGTGCGAGAACCGCTGGTTTAGCCATTCAAAATATTGTGCCGGGTTATACAGTCCGTCTGGATGGTCAATACGTAATCCATCGACTTTTTGCTGCTCGATAAAGTCAAATATTAAGCGGTGTGTGGCCTCAAAAACGGCGGGTTCTTCAGTCCGTATCCCGGCCAGGTCATTAACGTCAAAAAACCGGCGGTAATTGATTTCATCGCTGGCAACCCGCCAGTACGCCAGACGATAGGCCTGGGCTTCGAGCAATTCGTGCAGCAAATCAAAACTATCGGGATTGCCGGCGGTTCCGTTGAATGTAATAGTATTTTTTTCAATGATATTCCGTATGTCGGCATGGTCACGAAACAATTGCGCAAGACGGCGCTTGTGAATTTCCTTGTCACGACGTCGTTCCTTGATGCGCGCTTCGCCTGTCTCCCAGCGCGCCGGTAAGTTCTGCAGCGCAGTAATAAGACTTTGTAAATCGAGCAAGCCCGCGTGTTTTTCTAGCTGTTCCGGCTCCAAACGGTTGAGTTCGCGGGTTAGTATCATCGGATACGTCTGGGTATCAACGGGAAATCGATGTGTGTAATAACGAATCGCGTAAGCCCCCGCTTCACTTTCGAAAGTCAGCTTGATTTCCGCGTTCTCCAGCGATTTTCCATAATGGTCGCCGAGCACGGGACATAATACTTTACCGCGCAAATCGTCTTTTGGCGGATTCCAGTCAATGTCAAAATAATTGGCAAAGGCAGATGACTGGCCGTTCTCAAGCACATCCTGCCACCACTGATTATCGTCTCCTCCCACGCCCATGTGGTTGGGAACAACATCGAGTATGAGTCGCAGGCCGTTCTCTTGCAGGGCCGAAACAAATCGTTCGAAATCGTCTCGACTCCCGATTTCCGGATTGAGGGCATTGTGGTCAACGATGTCATATCCATGGAGACTTCCTGCGCGCGCCTTGAGATGTGGCGAAGCGAAACAGTGACTGATCCCGAGCCGCTTCAGATACGGAACCAGCTCAGTGGCATCGGAAAAAGTAAAATGACGATGAAACTGAAGTCGGTAAGTAGCCGTCGGAATCACCGCTGCTCGCTCGCGTCTGGCTGAAGCAGGCGTCGTTGTGCGTCGCGTTTGCATCATTGTCGCCAGTTTGTGCCAGCGGGAATCTGCGGCCAAATCTTCAATATCAACGGATAATCTATATCGCCAATTCGGACGCTCACTGGAGGTTCCCGGAAGATTCACCTGTTTACGCTGCCCGAAAATGTCTTCGAGCTGAACCAGCATGATTTTTGACGACGCATTGGCGAGATAGGCGTGAACCGCGCAGGCAAGCTCAGGCGTCATGTCCGGGCTCGATACCGGATGTATCGTGAGGGTAGCCGGCAGCAACTTTTCCCTTTCAAGCGCGATCAGCAAGCGGGCGCGATCTTCGGCCCGGCCGATTACCTGCCTGTCGCGTGCCGTTTCCGATGGAAAATGTCCGAGCGCGGTTCTTTCGGCGAGATCGTCCCCGTGCCAGAAGCCGGACAGCGTCGGCAAGTCGTGCGTGCCGATTGCCACCAGGGCCTGATCCGGATATGAAGCAGGAGGCTTGAAATCTCCCTGCGCGTCTCTTTCAAAATACAGCAAACGGTAAGATAAAACGCCCAGGGACGCGAGCGATTTGCGTACTGAATCGGGCACCGTTCCAAGATCCTCGCCGATCACAAGGCATCGGTTACGCTGACTCTCCAGTGCGAGGATTCCAATCAAGTCGTCAAATGGATAGCCCACATAAGTGCCATGGTCCGGGGCGCCTGCTTCCGGAACCCAGAACAGCCGCATGAGACCCATGACGTGGTCGATGCGCAACGCGCCGCTGTGCTGCATGTTGGCGCGCAAAGTTTCAATGAACGGGGCATAGGCTGATTCGATAAGCGATTCCGGATTCCAGGGTGGCAGACCCCAGTTCTGGCCGTGCAGATTGAAGTCATCCGGAGGAGCGCCGATCACGGCGTTGGACACGTAAAGATCCCGGTTGGCCCAGACTTCGGCACCGGCCCGATCAACGCTGATGGCCAAGTCCTGATACAGGCCTATGCCCAGACCCAATTCAAGCGAGCGGCGTCCCGCGGCGGCCAGCTGCATATCGGCCTGCCACTGCAAGTACTGGAAAAATTCCACACGATCACGCCGTGCCGTGGCAAATTGCTGTACTTCGTTGGAACGTGGATTTTGAAACACTTCCGGCCACACCGGCCAACCCCAGATTGTGGAGTCCTGCTCATGAAGGTGTTCTTGCAGGGCTTCGTATAAAGCGTGCCGGTAAAGCGCGTCGCCATGCTGTTGTGTAAAATTCTTGAATGCCTGCGACCGGTCGGTATTTGAAGCAATATCATGCTTGCGAAAATACTGATACAGCTGCTCCAAAACCGGCCGTTTCACAGCCGCGACCGCGGTGTAATCCACGGATTCCGACTTCCGCAGCGGCTGGAGCCGTGCCTGAAAATCGGGATGCGCGACGGTTGTCTGCGCCGCTTCGCACTCGGCGAATTCCGGAATTGCCTCGACATCAATATAAAGTATGTTCAAGAATCGACGGCTTGAAGGGCTGTAGGGGCTGGCATGCGGCGGGTTATGCGGGAAAAGCGCGTGCAACGGGTTAAGTCCGATGATGTTGGCCCCGAATTGGCGGCAATCCTCCACCAAGCGGCGAAGGTCTGTAAAGTCGCCTATCCCCCAATTTCGCCGGGATCGCAAGGCATACAACTGCACCGCCGGTCCCCACACCTTCCCTGCTCCAGCCAGCGCCGGTGGTTGAAAACACTTATCCGGCACGACAATCAGGCTAAGACTGGCTGTCTTGCCGGGAATGCTTTTAAGTTCAAACCGGTGATAACCGGCAGGCGGGTTTTTCGGCAAAGTGAGAACGTATCTCGCCATGCCCATTCCATCTACAACGGCCTGTTCGAGCAATTTCAAAGCGGTCGATAGTGTCTTGCCACGCCATGCTCCGCCTTCCTCGGTTCGAAGCGACCATTCCAAAGCCACTTTTGATTTGGTGAAGGGAAGCACGATGGGTATGCCGATGGGAGACGTCGAAACACGCTCGACCTGCACCGGCGCCAGCATCCGCTGCCATGACCGTTGTTGATGTTTCTTTAGTTCCGTATTGAGGTTGGCATCGTCGTCAACATTAATTCCTATTGACGCCAACAATGCCTGCAGGGATTTAACCGAGGCGGCGTGTTGATTCCCCCAGATGTCCGTATAGCCCGTATCAATTCCACAAAGCCGGCAGAGCTGCCCCAAGGCGTCGAGGTCGGTTACATCAGTCACTACCGTCCTCCTGTGACATCTCCCAATACCACGACACCGACCATGGCGGCAGTTGGACACGATCGTTGACCGAGACAGGCTCGCCAGGCACAGCATACAGCAACCGGCCTGTCGGTTTGGACAGGGCGATGACTGGCTCTTCGGCCAGATTCGCGAGTAGCGTCAGATGCGAGTCATCTCCGAGTCGCCAGTGAACGCGCAAAGCCATGGCGTCGAACACATCAAAGTTGGAGCCACCGGCACGGAGTCCCTGCAATCGTGGGACGATATCGCGCGCTCGCAAGGTGAGTAAATCTTTATGAAATTGCCGCCAAACCCGGGATTTTCCGGCTCTTGCGGCGACCCAATCAAGACATGATCGGGTAAATGTCTGCTCATCGTTGGGATCAGGAATTCGTGTCCGCGCTTTTGCATCGGTGAATTCAGGAAATCGGGCAAACTCCTTGCGCCGCCCTTCCGTCACCGCGTCGGCCAGCTCCGGTCCGAAATCGCAGAAAAACAGAAACGGCTGTCGCTCACCCCATTCCTGTCCCATGAAAAGCATGGGCGGAGACGGAGCCAGCAGGAGAATGGCGGTCGCCGTCCGCAAGGCTTCCTCAGACGCCAAATCCGTGATGCGTTCGCCCATGGCCCGATTTCCAATCTGGTCGTGGTTTTGCAGGAATGACACAAACGCCGTCGGAGGCAATTCACGGCATGATTCGCCGCGCGGTGAACCATGGCGAAAGCGCGATGGTTCGCCCTGGTAGGCAAAACCTTCCGCCAGGCTGCGTCCCAGGTAGTGCGCCGGTGAATCGGCGTAATCCTCGTAATAGCCGCTCTTCTCGCCCGTGGTCATAACATGCAATGCATGGTGAATATCGTCATTCCATTGCGCGATGTAGGCGCAAGGACGCATGGCAGAATTGCGCTCGAGATATTTTGCCGCATTGTTATCATTTTCCAGCACCAGATGAATCTGACGCGACGCCCCCGGGCCGGTCGCCACGGCATGGGCGATCTCCTGGAGAATGTCGGGTTGACTGTCATCGGCAATCGCATGAACGGCGTCCAGCCGCAAACCGTCAAAGTGATATTCCTCCAACCAATACAAAGCATTGTGAATGAAAAAATCACGAACCGTCCGACTGTCGGTGCCATCGAAGTTGATCGCCGCGCCCCAGGGCGTGCGGTGTCGGTCGGTGAAAAACGACGGAGCGTAGAGAGGCAGGTAATTGCCTTCAGGACCGAAATGGTTGTAAACCACGTCGAGAAACATCATCAGGCCGCGCTGATGCGCGCCCTGCACCAGTTCTTTCAGTTCTTCAGGCCGGCCGTAACAGCTGTCCGGGGCAAAAGGCAATACGCCGTCGTAACCCCAGTTCCGGCGGCCCGGAAAGTCGGCCAACGGCATCAGTTCGATGGCCGTAATGCCCAAGTCGACCAGTTCATCGAGGCGCTGTATCACTCCAGCATAGCGGCCGGATTCAGTAAATGTTCCCACGTGCAACTCATAAATTACGGCCTCTTCCCAGGGGCGGCCACGCCAATCACTATCGGTCCACTCCCAGACAGTGGGATCGATAACCTGGCTTGGGCCGTGAATGTCGTTCGGTTGATAACGTGACGCGGGATCTGGTACACGCTGATCGCTGTCGATTCGAAACCGGTAAAACGTTCCTGGCTTCGCGCGATCCGTTACCAGGATGTACCAGCCATTGTCATCCCGTTTCATGGGAAGCATGTTCTCCTTCGACGCAAATTCCAGACACAGGTCGACGTGCCGGGCTCCGGGGGCCCATAAACGGAATCGCAGGGCGCCATCCGGTTGGAGTTCGGCGCCGAACGGCATGGAATGGCGGCGCCTCATGAATTTTCCGTCACCACCTGCCGGCGGCGCTGTGCCAATGAGGCAAGCAGCTTGTCGTACGGCTCAACGAATTTCCTTACTCCTTCGGTTTCCAGTTGTTGCGCCACGGCTTCCAGCTCGATCTTCTTCTGCGCCAGTCTGATAGGAATATCGGCGGCTTGCACCAAGTCCTGTTCCAGCCGCAGGGCCGGGTCACCGTGGTCGCGAAAGGCGTCGAGCGTTTCGGGCGGCAATGTATTCACCGTATCCGGTCCGATCAGCGCCTCGACATACTTTACGTCGCTGTAGGCCGGATCCTTGGTGCCCGTGCTCGCCCACAGCAGACGCTGCGATCGCGCGCCGTGGTCAGCCAATCGGCGCCAGCGATCGGTTGTCAGCCATTCTTTGTATATCTGATAGGCCAGGCGCGCGTACGCGACCGCCGCCTGACCGCGCAGTGAGGCCGCGGTATCGTCATTGCCGGAATCGGACAGCGCATCCAGCCGCTTGTCGACCAGCACGTCGATGCGACTCAGAAAAAAACTGGCGACCGAGGCGATCGTGTCCAGCGGTTTTCCGTCGGTACAGCGTTGCTCCAATCCGGATTGGTAGGCGGCGATTACCTCGCGGTAGCGTTTCAGGCCGAAAAGCAGGGTTATATTGACGTTGATGCCCTCGGCGATGAGCCGTTGCACGGCGGGCAGGCCCTGGGCGGTCGCGGGCACCTTGATCATGATGTTGGCGCGGTGCAACCGCTCCCACAGGCGCACCGCCTCGCGCACCGTCTGGTCCGCATCGTAGGCCAGGTGCGGCGATACCTCGATGCTGACGAAACCATCGCGTTTGTTCGTGCGCTCGTAAACCGGCAACAGCAGATCGGCAGCGAGACCGATATCGTCCAGGACGATGGCCTCGTATATTTCCGTCACGTTCCGGCTATGGCGCGCCAGTGCGGCGATGTCCGCGTCGTAGTCTTCATGGCCAGAAATGGCCTTCTCGAATATCGTCGGGTTCGATGTCAAGCCCGCAAGCCCGTCCTGCTTAATCAGGTGCGTGAGTTTCCCGCTCACCAGTAGCGCGCGTTCGATATAATCGAGCCAGATGCTCTGGCCCAGCGCCCGGATCTGCATTAATGGATTGGTATTCATGTGCCGGATTTGTTGTCAGATGACATTTTGTTGGCCACCGGTAGGCCCAAGGCGGACACACGCTGATGATTCAATGAGAACGTCGCCTCGAACGCGCTGAAAAGATCCAGATATTGCTCGAGCAACCGGCTCATGAGAAACCTCTGGCGAACCGTGTCTCGCGCGCGAAGTCCGATTTGTTTCCGCTGCGCCGGATCCCGGATAAGCTGCACGATGCGTTGCACCGTTTCTTCTTCTGTAGAAACCAGATACCCGTTGACGCCATCCTCGATCTGGTGGCGGATGCCTCCGCAGTTACCGCCGACCACAGCGGCCCCTTTCCACATCGCCTCCGTGACCGTCAAACCGAATCCTTCGCGCAGCGATTTCTGCAGCACCACGGCGGCACGACGTTGCAAGGCGTTTACCAGCGCGCTGTCCTCGGCGGTAAGAATAATGATTCGTTCCTCCTTGTGTGACAGCAAGGATTCGAAAACCTCCTGGCCTTCGGGGTCATCGGACGCCACATTACCAAGCAGCACCAACGTGGCGTCGACCTCCTCATGCGCGAGGAGAAATGCGCGGATCACACCCTCCGGATCCTTCCACCGGTCGAAACGTGAGACCTGGGCCACGATCGGCTCGTCGTCGGGAATTCCGTAATGCTCGAGCCGGTCCCGGATCACGGCGTCGTCGAGCTCTCCGTTCTTGAGCGAGAACGGATTGATGGCTGGCATGATAAACACCTGCGGCGGCGCGATCCGTTGGGAATACTCGGGCAGCGACAGGATCACGGCATTGTATTCGTCGATGAAACCGCGGAGATAATCCATGACTTCGGGGTTGGGCTGCGAGAGGTCGACATGGCAGCGCCAGATCCATGGGCAGGTGCGGCGGTAGTGATGGATGAGCGGTAATGGCTGTGGATCGTGGACGATCACCACATCGTATTCCGTCATGTCCATCCGCAGGGCGTTTTGCACCACGATTTCCTCATAAACCTCTTTCTTCAGATCGGTGAGATTGATCTCCGCGCCCTGCAGGGCGTTGTGGATTTTCTTGGTCACGTTGAAAAAATCGGGGCTGCCCTGGATAAGCCGCCAGTCGGCCTTGATGCCGAGGCTGCGCGCCAACAGCGTGGATGAAGACAACATCTCCGCCACCCCGCCGCCATAGAAGGTCGAGCTCAGATGCAACACGCGCAGATCGCGCAGTCGGTGCGCCTTGTGCAGAATCCGCTCGAGCGCCTCGTCGCCGATCAGCGGAGCGTAGTCTTCGATTTTGACGTGCCAGGAATATCGCTTCATTTGCTGTCGCTCAATGGGTCCATTTCCAATCCCGGACTTCAGGCATGTCCTGCCCGTGCTTCGTGATGTATTCCCGATGCTGGATGCGCTTGTCACGCATGCGCTGTTTCACGTATGCCGCATTCGATCCCAGTGTCGGCACGCGGTCGATGACGTCGGCCACAAGGTGAAAACGGTCCAGGTCGTTGCGCACCACCATATCGAACGGCGTCGTCGTGCTGCCCTCCTCCTTGTATCCGCGCACATGCAGGTTTTTGTGGTTGGTGCGTCGGTACGTCAGGCGGTGGATCAGCCAGGGATAACCGTGATACGCAAAGATGATCGGCTTGTCGGTCGTGAACAATGAATCGAAATCCTTGTCCGATAGACCGTGTGGATGTTCTTCCTTCGGCTGCAACGTCATCAGGTCCACGACATTGATCACGCGCACCTTCAGATCCGGGAGATGGATGCGCATCAGGTCTACCGCGGCCAACGTTTCCAACGTCGGTACGTCACCGGCACAAGCCATCACCACGTCGGGTTCGCTGTCCTCGTCGTTGCTGGCCCACTCCCAGATGCCGATGCCCTTGGTGCAATGCGCGACGGCCGCGTCCATGGCGAGCCATTGCGCCTCGGGCTGCTTGCCGGCGACGATAACGTTGATGAAGTCGCGCGAACGCAGGCACTTGTCGGTCACGTACAGCAGACTGTTGGCGTCCGGCGGGAGATATATCCGGATGACGTCCGCCTTCTTGTTCACCACGTGATCGATGAACCCCGGGTCCTGATGCGAAAAACCGTTGTGATCCTGGCGCCACACGTGCGAGGTCAGCAGGTAATTGAGCGAGGCGATCGGTCGGCGCCAGGGAATTTCACGCGTGACTTTCAGCCACTTGGCGTGCTGATTGAACATCGAATCGACGATGTGAATGAACGCCTCGTAGCAGGAGAACAGGCCATGGCGCCCGGTGAGCAAGTAGCCCTCGAGCCAGCCCTGACAGGTATGCTCGGAGAGGATTTCCATCACCCTTCCCTGCGGCGAAAGGTGGTCGTCCTCCGGCAGGGTTTCGGCCAGCCAGGTCCTGTCGGTGACCTCGAACAGCGCGCCGAGCCGGTTCGAGGCCGTTTCATCCGGACCCATGACGCGGAAATTGCGTCGTTCCAGGTTGTGTTTCATCACGTCGCGCAGGAAGGTCCCCATCACTCGTGTCGCTTCCGCCCGCGTCTGTCCCGGTTTCGGAACCGCTACGGCGTACTCGCGAAAATCCGGCATGCGCAGATCCTTGAGCAGGATCCCGCCGTTCGCGTGCGGGTTGGCGCCCATGCGACGCGCTCCGGTCGGCGCCAGATTCGCCAATTCAGGGATCAGAGTCCCGCGTTCATCGAAGAGTTCCTCCGGCCGGTAGCTTTTCATCCATTGTTCCAGCAGCTTCAGGTGCCCGGGTTTTTCTTTCAACTCGGAGAGCGGCACCTGATGCGAACGCCAGGAACCTTCCGTTTTTTTGCCGTCGACCTCTTTTGGACCGGTCCAGCCCTTGGGTGTCCGCAGGACGATCATCGGCCAACGCGGGCGAATCGGACTGGTCGGGGATTCGTTTAGCGTGGATCCGCACCGCTGAGGGGGTACAACGGGTTCGTTAGCGCCTTGGGCCGGAATCATCGAACCGCTCGCACGGGCCTGGGCCTGGATCGTCCTGATCTCGCCGATGATCGTATCGATGACAAGCGCCATCCGCTGGTGCATGTTTTGCGGGTCCGCGCCCTCGACGAAATACGGGTTGTAGCCGTAACCGCGCAGCAGGCTTTCGAGTTCATCGCGACCAATGCGCGCCAACACCGTCGGATTGGCGATCTTGTAACCATTGAGGTGCAGGATCGGCAGCACCGCCCCGTCGTAAACGGGGTTGAGGAACTTGTTGGAATGCCACGCCGTGGCCAGCGGACCGGTCTCGGCCTCGCCGTCGCCGATCACGCAGGCAACGATCAGATTCGGGTTGTCCAGCGCCGCTCCGTAGGCATGTGACAAGGCATAGCCGAGCTCCCCGCCCTCGTGAATCGACCCCGGCGTCTCGGGCGCCACGTGGCTCGGGATGCCTCCGGGAAAGGAAAACTGCTGAAAGAGTTTTTTCATGCCAGCGGCATTTTGCGGAACGTTCGGATACACTTCGCTGTAACTTCCCTCGAGCCAGGTGTTGGCCACCAGGCCGGGTCCGCCGTGACCGGGGCCGCAGATGTAAATGACATCGAGATCAGCGCGCTTGATCACGCGATTCAGGTGCGCGTAGACGAAATTGAGCCCCGGCGTCGTGCCCCAGTGGCCGAGCAATCTTGGCTTGATGTGCTCGAGGGTTAACGGCCCCTTGAGCAGAGGATTGTCGAGGAGGTAAATCTGCCCGACGGACAGATAGTTGGCCGCGCGCCAATAAGCGTCGATTCGGCGCAATTCCTCGGAGGAAAGCGGATCTGTTGGCCTGGCTTCTCCTGCTTGCGTCTGTTTTCTGGCGGGGGCATCAGTCTGAATCATGGAACACCTCCTGTTCTGGCCATGACCGCCATGGCCTCCTGAACCATCACTGGGGCCTCATCGACGGGGATTACCCAAATCGCCGCATGACTGTTCGAGTCGCTGATGCGATTTTCGGTTCCCTGCGTCGCGGCATTTTCCACCGCATCGAGCCGGATCCCCGCCCATTCCAGGCCATCGAGGATACGCGCTCGGATCTCCGGGGCATTCTCACCGACACCGCCGCCGAATAGAATGGCATCGGCACCTCCGAGCACCGCGAGATAGGCGCCGATGTATTTGCGCGCCCGATAACAGTAAAGGTCGACCGCCAAACGGGCATGCGGGTTTTCCGACGCCAGCAACACGCGCATGTCGCCGCTGATGCCGGACAGGCCCAGCAGGCCGGAGGATTCATTCAGCAACCGGTCAGTCGCCGCAGGCGATAATCCCGCCTGACGCTGCAGGTGGATGACCAGTCCCGCGTCGACATCGCCGCAGCGTGTCGCCATGACCAGGCCTTCGAGCGGCGAGAACCCCATCGAGGTGTCCCTGACGGCACCGTGCTCCGTGGCGGTGATCGAGCATCCCGCGCCGAGTTGCAGTGAAATAACACGGTCGGTTCCGCCGCTCATCGTCCGCAACGACCGCCAGCGCTGTCCCATGGCGGCGTGCGCAAGACCATGAAATCCGTAACGGCGGATACGATGCCTCGCGGCCAGGTCACGCGGCAACGCGTAGGTGCGCGCCACCTCAGGGAGGGTGGCATAAAAGGCGGTATCGAATACCGCTACCTGCGGTACCGGCGGCCCCAGCACGGCGCGGCAAGCACGCATCCAGCGCAGGGCCAGCGGGTTGTGCAGCGGCGCGAGCGGTGTCAGGCGCTCGATTTCGCGTTCCGCGCCGTCATCGAGCAGACACGACTGGAGAAATTTTTCACCGCCGTGCACCACGCGGTGGGCCACGAGTGCAATGTCAGCGAGACCGTGATCCCGGAGAAATCGCCGCACGTGTTCCGCCGGATTCCGGTGGTTCGGCTCCCCGTGCTGCGCGGCCAGAAGCTCCACTCCTGCTCCCGTCGTGGCGGCGTAGGCCGCGAGACGGATGGAGGAACTCCCTGTATTGACTGTGAGTATCGGAACGGATTTCGCCATGCACATTCCCTGTCGCTTATATAAAGATGCATCGCGGTGATCACCGCCGGAAAAAACCAGTATACTGCTGCAAACGCATGGATATTTGATGTGCATCAAAATCGGCACGCGCTGGTGTCATGCTGCGGCCAAGACACGTTACCTTTCAGTGAATCTTTTTTCCGCTAAGCAAGTTCCGCGGTGCACCGGAGCGCGGTCAATACCACAAACACCAACATTCTGAAGGACACCCGGTGATTCCCGTTCAGGGTCCTGCCGGTGTGTTGACGACCTCGCGCAGCAGCACGAGCGATCGTCCCTGCAGCGGATAGACGTGCGTGCCTTCGTAAGTCCCGTCGCGTCCGAGACCGGCGTCACGACTGGTATCCAGCTCCGCCTTCCACAACATGCCCGGACGGTAGGCCGGCAAGACAAACCCGATCTCGTCATGGTGGGCATTGAGCAGCAACAGAAAATTAACGTCCTTGATTGGGCGGCCGCGGTCATCGAACTCGTCGAGTCCGGCACCGGCGAGGAATAGTCCGAGACAGCGAGCGAACGATTGTTGCCACTCTTCGTCAGTCATTTCAGTACCGTCGGGTTTGAGCCAGGCGATATCCTTGATATCGCTGCCATGGATGCGGCGCCCCTGGAAAAACGAACGCCGCCGGAACACAGGGTGTCGCTGTTGTATTTGAATGAGCCGTCTGACGAGCGCGATCAACTCTTGGTCTTCCGGGACAAGATTCCAGTTTATCCAGGTAAGCTTGCTGTCATGGCAGTAGGCATTATTATTGCCTTGCTGAGTACGGCCCATCTCGTCTCCCGCGAGCAGCATGGGCACGCCTTGGGATAACAATAATGTCGCGAGAAAATTGCGTTTCTGGCGCGAGCGCAAGGTTTTTATCGCCGGATCGTCGGTCGAGCCTTCCACTCCGCAGTTCCATGAAAGATTATGGTCGCTGCCGTCACGATTGTCCTCGCCATTGGCATCGTTGTGTTTATCGTTGTAGCTCACGAGATCATGCAATGTGAAACCGTCATGCGCCGTTACAAAATTGATCGAAGCATACGGTCTGCGCCCACTGTGGCCGTACAGGTCGCTGGAACCGGTCAAGCGGTAGGCCAGTTCGCCAATGACGCCGCCTTCTCCTTTCCAGTAGGCGCGCACCACGTCGCGGTACTTGCCGTTCCATTCAGTCCAGCCCACCGGGAAATTGCCAACCTGGTAACCCCCCTCGCCCAGGTCCCAGGGTTCGGCGATGAGCTTCACTTGCGACAGCACCGGGTCCTGATGAATGATGTCGAAGAAGGCGGACAGACGGTTGACGTCATGCAGTTCGCGCGCCAGGGCCGAAGCAAGATCGAAGCGGAAACCGTCCACGTGCATCTCCAGCACCCAATAGCGCAGGCTGTCCATGATGAGCTGCAGCACCCGTGGGTGCTGCATGTTGAGCGTGTTGCCGCAGCCGGTGAAGTCGACGTACAAGCGCGGATCGCTGGCGTTCAGCCGGTAATAGGCCTCGTTGTCGATGCCACGGAAGGATAATGTGGGACCGAGATGGTTGCCCTCGGCGGTATGGTTATAGACCACATCGAGTACCACCTCGATACCATTCGAGTGCAGCGTCTTGACCATGGTTTTGAATTCGCCTACCGCCCCGGTCGCCGAGTAGCGCATGTCAGGGGAGAAGAAACCGATCGAATTGTAACCCCAATAGTTGCGCAGGCCTTTTTCCACCAAGTGGCGTTCATCCACACAGGTGTGCACCGGCATGAGTTCGACGGCGGTCACGCCCAGGTGCTTGAGATGCCGGATCACCGGCTCGGTGGCAAGCCCGGCGTAAGTGCCGCGCAGAGTCGGCGGCACCTCGGGGTGATTTTGCGTGAATCCCTTGACATGCAACTCGTAAATGATGGTCTCGTGCCAAGGTGTGCGCGGCAGCTCGTCGCCGCCCCACGTAAAGGCTGGATCGATGACCTTGCATTTGGGGACTCCCGGGGCATTGTTGCTGCGATCGAACGATAAATCTTCCAGCCGGTGGCCGACGCGATAACCATAATCCGCATTGCTCCATTTGACCTGTCCTACGACGGCCTTGGCATAAGGATCGAGTAACAACTTGTTGTGATTGAATCGTTTGCCTCGCTTGGGATCATACGGTCCGTAAACGCGGTACCCGTATAGCTGGCCGGGACGCGCATCGGGCAGGAAACAATGCCACACCTGATCGGTCTGCCAGGTTATCGGCAGACGCGCTATTTCCCGCCCGCCCTTGGGTTCAAACAGGCACAGTTCCACCTTCTCGGCATGTTCGGAGAAAAGCGCAAAGTTGACACCCTCGCCGTTCCAGGTGGCACCCAGAGGATAAGGACGGCCCGGCCAGACGAGCATGTTATTATTCATGACTCATTATATCCTCAGCACGACAGCCAACCTCGAGAACAGGCAAGCAACAAATGCGTGCCGATAATGCCGAACCGGTTTTGACCTGTTGTGATTACTCGTTGTGCTTCGTATCCGAAGTGTCCTTCTTGGGCCACCAACGTTCCAGCAAATCCGCTGCCATCTTTTGACCGCCGATGCCGAATGCCAAGGCCAATGCCAAAACAGTGCCGGCAATCAGCAACAGGAACGCCTGACGAATGATATCGGTGACCACGTTTACCTGATCGAGCGCGATCAGCACGACAAACACCATGATGGCATACTGGGCGATTTTCCCAAGCAGATCCGCATCCTCGAGGCCGACGTTCTTGCAATAGGCCGATACCGTCTGTGCAATGAATCGCGCGAAATACATACCGATCGCCAGTACCACCACCGCCACGATGACCTTGGGAATAAACAGAATAACGCGGCTCACCAAATCAGTGACGTAAGTAAGCCCCAGGCTGTTGAAGGCGATAACCAGAGTAATCAAAATGACAAGCCAGTAGATGAGCGCACCCAGTATTCCCGCCATTCCGGTTTTGACACCGCCTTGCTGCAAAAAGCCGTCTATCCCGGCCTTTTCGGTGAGCACATGGAAGTTAATGGCCTGCAACCCTTTTACTACGATCAACTTGAGAAATTTTGCAAACAGCCAGCCTGCAACCAGAACAATGATTGCCAAAATCAGCTTCGGCAAAAAATACCCCAATTGCGTAAGAAATGCCCGGACCGGTTCCAATGCTAGACTTACCTGCTCCATAACACCCTCCTTTTTCCTATCAACTCTTGAAAAAGATTTAGGTTACACGAGGACAACCGGGTCGCGTGTAACCATCACTGTTGAAGACTTCTTGTCATACTGCTGGGCTTTTCATTATAAGCTCCATGATGCCGCGCAAGGGAATGTGAATCCATTGCGGGCGATTGCCCAGCTCGTAGCGGAGCTCATAAAACGCCTTATCCAGAACAAAAAGGTTGAGCAGACGACGCGCCTCCTGCCAGTCGGAGTATAGCCCTGAACTACGAGCGTTTTGTTCATATGATTCGAGAAAAACACGCGCTGTTTCCGACTCCCAATCTAACACCAATCGCTCGATAGCTTCAGACCCTTCAGGGCGTTCTGGGGCTAAGTGAAATAAAGCCGTATACGCTGCGTAATTGAACGATCGCAGCATGCCTGCCACGTCCTTGAGTGGCGAGTGTTTGTTGCGACGCTCCGTCAACGGACGGGCCGGTTCGCCTTCGAAATCAATGATAACAAAATCATTCTGACTGAGGAGAACCTGGCCCAGGTGATAATCTCCGTGAAAGCGGATTTTCATGGCCTCTATCCGCGCCGGTATACATTCTTCCAGATGCTGGCGCACTTCCTCGCTCTGTGAGAGCAAAGTTTCCGCGTCAGTTCGTATCGAATCGGGCAATTCGCCAAGCCGATTCCGCAATTGTTCAAAGGTGGAATCCGCTTCTTTCTGAACCTGACGTAACCAGGCATCAGTGTCGTGAGATTGGATGGGCTCGGGGTCGAAAGCCGCATTCCCCGTGGTCGTCGCCAAGGCCTGGTGCAATTCCGCCGTACGCTGACCGAGAATCTTGATCAAGGCAAGAAAAGCCCCATGGGTCTCGGTTGGATCAGCGCGGGTGCCCGCGGCGGCATGATTTTGTTCCAGATAACGTTCAAGGTAATTCTGCGTGTAACTCCAACCGTCCCCCTGGTTTTCGACATAAGCCTGCAATATAGCCAATGTCATTACAATTCCGTCATTCCGTTTGTATTCAACCGTGCCCGCTAGCGGCACAATATTCGGAAAATGCGCCACCTCCGTCAGAAAACGGCCGATTTCGACTTCCGGGCTCTCGCCTTCCTGGAGACGCCGATAACCTTTCAGAAACAACCGATCTCCGATGGTCACGGTCGTGTTGCTTGCCTGTGCGTTCGGTTGATGCACGGGAAGCGCCGAGACGGGCATTCCCGCCAGAGCGTCAAAAGCACTGGTCGGCACACAATGAATCTTTCCGGATGTGCAATCAAATTCACGCGACGATGCGATTGCCAGAACCAGGGCGCGGCAAAAAGCTTCGTCGGCAAACGCATCCCCGAGCATCCCCATGCGCGCCTGTTGGCGGACTCGAGTTACGCATGCCGGCAACAAGCCGCGTTGGCGTTCCTCGGAGTCACTTTCCCAAACCAGTGAGAGTGGAATGAAGTATGTAGTAGATCCGCTCTTCACGCTGGCTACCTGAAACAACGCCGGGTACCAGTTCGCGTGATCGTCAATCCACTCGGCGTGATCATGGAGCACCACGCGCGACACCGCTTCCCCCTTCGATCCGAACCAGCGCTGGGAAGATATAAACCGGGGCAGTGCCTCTTCTTCAAACTGCTTCCGGACTTTCTCCGCCATGGCGATGCGCCACGGCACGACCCGGTCGCGGAAGAAACTGTGCCAGCCATCGAATAGCACCAATAAGGGTGGTTCTTCGCGCGGGAGACGTTCTTCGTGCCATGACGGCACTTCCTCCCCCTTCGCCAGACGGAACCAGTAAAAACCATGTCCGTGCAGCGTGAGCAGGTAGGGGAGATCTCCGATGGGCGGAAAGGCGGTCCGACCCATGAGCTCCACGGGGACACAACCCTTGTACCGGGAAAGATCCAGTTCCACCGGCTGTGCCGAGCGCGACAAATTGGCCACGCACAGGATGATCTCG
Source organism: Sulfuricaulis sp. (assembly GCF_040901545.1). Classification (GTDB taxonomy): domain Bacteria; phylum Pseudomonadota; class Gammaproteobacteria; order Acidiferrobacterales; family Sulfurifustaceae; genus Sulfuricaulis. Next base: position 56,055 of record NZ_JBBDYL010000052.1, read on the forward strand.
TCGGCATATTCACGGATATACGCCAGCATTTTGCGGTTTCCGGGTTTGAGAAAATGCAATGTCCCGCGTCCGAAGGCCTTGCTGCTTTTTCGTACGGCGAGCAGCCGTTTCATCCAGTTCAGCAACGATGACGGATCGCGCGATTGCGCTTCCACGTTCACGGCCTCGAAGCCGTATACCGGGTCCATGATTGGCGGCATAAACAACCGCTGGGGATCGGCGCGGGAAAATCCGGCATTGCGATCCGGTGACCACTGCATCGGCGTACGCACGCCATTACGGTCACCCAAGTAAATATTGTCTCCCATGCCGATCTCGTCGCCGTAATAGATGATCGGCGATCCCGGCATCGACAGCAGCAGACTGTTCATCAGCCGGATCTTGTCCATGTCGTTATCCATGAGTGGCGCGAGCCGCCGGCGAATGCCCAGATTAAGTCGCGCTCGCGGGTCGGCGGCATACATCTGATACATGTAGTCGCGCTCCTTGTTCGTGACCATTTCCAGCGTCAGTTCGTCGTGGTTTCGCAGGAAAATCGCCCATTGACAAATCTCCGGTATTTCGGGGGTCTGTTGCATGATTTCCACAATCGGATGCCGGTCCTCCTGTCCAATGGCCATGTACATGCGCGGCATGAGCGGAAAATGATAAGCCATGTGGCACTCATCACCGACGCCGAAATAATCGCGCACGTCTTCGGGCCACAGATTGGCTTCCGCCAGAAACATGCGATTGCGGTAATGCGCATCGATGACCGCGCGCATCTGTTTTATCACGGCATGTGTCTCGGGCAGATTCTCGTTATTGGTGCCTTCGCGCACGCATAAATAGGGAATCGCATCGAGCCGCAGACCGTCCACGCCCTGATCGAGCCAGAATTGCATGACGCGCGTTATCGCTTTTACGACCTGCGGATTGTTGTGATTAAGATCCGGCTGGTGTGAAAAAAACCGATGCCAGTAATACGCCTTGGCTTCATCGTCCCAGGCCCAGTTCGATTTCTCGGTATCGGTAAAGATAATTCTGGTCTGTTCAAACTTCTTGGCGGTTTCGCTCCAGACATAGAAATCACGCTTTGGAGAACCTGGCGGAGCGCGCCGGGCTGCCTGGAACCATGCATGCTGGTCGGATGTGTGATTGATGACCAGCTCGGTTATGACTCGTAATCCGCGCTCATGGGCGGCACGTACAAACGTCGTGAAGTCCTTGCGTGAACCGTACTCCGGAAAGATATTCCGGTAATCCGAAATATCGTAACCGTCGTCGTGCATGGGTGACGGGTAAAAAGGCAGTATCCAAAGAGTGTTTACCCCGAGTGCCTGCAAGTAATCGAGTTTAGCGGTCAATCCGGGAAAATCGCCGATACCATCGTTATTGCTGTCAAAAAAGGCTTTGACGTGCAATTCATAAATGACGGCGTCCTTGTACCAGAGCGGATCAACGTCGAGGGGGGTTGTGCGCGGATCGCTGCTCATTCGGAGTGGTTACATGTAGTAATCAAAATCCTGCTCAGACCGAACACGCCGTCTGAGACGGAAAATATGCGCTGGCGACAACTGTGGATCGAGCTCGACATAATTGCGCGTGCCGTTCCAGATGTAGCGAGCGTCGCTCAGCAGGTCGTGCATCTGGTACGGTTGCTCGGCATGGACACCCAGCATCTCCAGCGGCAGATCGACCCACCCGGACTGGCGGTGATGCGGGTCCAGATTGACAACCACGAGGATAATATCGCCCAGGTCGTCGGTTGTTTTGCTGTAGCAAATCAGCTTTTCATTATCGATATCATGAAACCGCAGACTCCAGTCACTCTGCAATGCGGGATTTTCCCGACGGATGCGATTTACGCGTGTGATGTGATCTTTCAGGCTGTCTGGCCGGTTTGTGTCCCAGTGCCGCAATTGATATTTCTCGGAATCCAGGTACTCCTCGCTGCCGGGCTTGCTGGCGCGGTTTTCGGCGAGCTCAAATGCCGGCCCATAGATTCCGTAGCTCGCCGCCAACGTTGTCGCCAGCGTGTGCCGCACCAGAAAGGCCGGGCGCCCTCCGAACTGGAGGTATTCATTGAGAATGTCGGGAGTGTTGGGCCATACGTGCGGCCGGAAATATTCCCGGCTCTCGGACTTCGTCAACTCGGTAAAATACTCGGTCAGCTCATGCTTGGTATTGCGCCAGGTAAAATAGGTGTAGGAGAACGTAAAACCGAGTTTGGCCAGACGGTGCATCACCTTGGGTCGCGTGAAGGCCTCCGCCAGAAACAGAACATCGGGATGTTGGCGTTTGATATCGTTGATCAGCCATTCCCAAAAAGCAAAAGGCTTGGTATGCGGATTATCAACGCGGAAAATCCTGATCCCCTGCCCGATCCAGAATCCGACAATGTCCTTCAGTTCGTGCCACAGGCTTTCCCATGACTCGGTTTCGAAATCGAAAGGATAGATGTCCTGGTATTTCTTCGGCGGATTCTCGGCATATTGTACGCTCCCGTCCGGACGGCGGCGGAACCATTCAGGATGCTCCTTGACATACGGATGATCCGGTGAACTCTGATAGGCGACATCCAGCGCTACCTCAAGTCCTTGTTCCTTCGCTTTGCCCACAAACCGGCGAAAGTCGTCGATCGTGCCCAGCGCCGGGTGTATCGATTTATGGCCGCCCGCTTTTGCACCGATGGCCCATGGACTACCCGTGTCCTCGGGTCCGGCGGTCAGAGTATTGTTCGGTCCCTTGCGGTATGCCCGTCCAATAGGATGTATCGGAGGTAAATAAACTACGTCAAATCCCATGGATGCGGCATAGCGCAATCGTGCCTCGCAGTCCCGGAAGCCGGCGTGTTGATTGCCTTGGCAGGAATGCGGGAAGAATTCGTACCAGGAACTGAATCGTGCGCGTTCCCGGTCCACCACGAGCGTCAGTTCCTTGTCGTAACGCGTCACCTGTTGCCGGCTGGTGTAACGTTCCATCAGGTCAGTAATTTCGTCATCCAGCGCCACGCGTCGTTTTTCATCTAACGAAGCGCTGCCGTTTAATGTCCGGGCGGCCGAATTCAACTTCTCGGCCTCACGGCCCGTAACATTCACAGATGCTTTCTTGATCAGTTCAGCCCCGCTTTTGTACACCATCGTCAGATCCGGGTCGGTATCAGGTCGATGCGTTAAATCGAACTGCCATGACTGAAAATGGTTTACCCAAGCCATGATGGTATAACGGTATCGTCCTATTTCCGTCACGCGGAATGTGGCTCGCCAACGGTCATTCCCCAAGGCTGCCATCGGCACTTCAGTCCATTCCTTGTTCAATTCGCGGCGGTAAAGCACAACGGGCGTGATCTTTTCGTGCCCGTCAACAAATACATCAGCTTCGACAACAACCGATTCTCCGACAACGCGTTTTATCGGGAACCGCCCGTTGTCGATCTCCGGCGCGACCTCTTCAATCACAACGCGAGCGCGTCCTTCGAATGCAATCTTCGATTCTGATGTATGTGTTTTCGACATGAGATGAATTATTGCTATTATTCGTGCACCGGCGGCGCACCCGGAGCTTTGAAGTAGAGCGCTCCCAATGGTGGCAATGTCAATGAGAGGGAATAGTAACGACCATGCGCTGGAATTGGTGCCGCTTCGATTCCGCCGACATTTCCTTGACCGCTCCCGCCATAAATCACGGCATCGCTGTTCAGTACTTCACGCCAAAACCCGCCATGCGGAACACCGACACGATAGTCGGTACGTGGCACCGGTGTGAAATTGCAAACAACCAGCACCAGGTCCTCGGGTTTTTCACCCTTGCGGAAGAAACTGATGATGCTGTGTTCCCAATCATGCAGGTCCACCCATTCAAACCCATTGTTCTCAAAATCCCGGGCGTAGAGAGCGGGTTCTCTCCGGTAAAAATGATTTAGATCCTGCAACCAGCGTTGAATCCCCTGATGCGGGGCGTTTCCGAGCAAATGCCAGTCAAGGCTTCGATCATGATTCCATTCGCGCCATTGTCCGAATTCGCCGCCCATGAACAATAATTTCTTCCCGGGATGGCTATATTGGTATCCGAACAACAAGCGCAGATTGGCGAATTTTTGCCAGTCGTCTCCGGGCATTTTCCCGAGGAGGGAACCCTTGCCGTGTACCACCTCATCGTGGGAGAACGGCAGAATAAAGTTCTCGTGAAATGCATACCAGATGCTGAAGGTAAGCTGATCATGATGATATTTGCGGTAGATGGTATCGAGCGAGAAATATTTCAGCGTGTCGTGCATCCAGCCCATGTTCCACTTCAAGCCAAAGCCCAATCCGCCGAGGTAAGTCGGCCGCGATACCATTGGCCAGGCGGTGGACTCTTCGGCAACGGTTTGCGCACTTGGGTGATCGCGGTACACGGCCTCATTCAAATCGCGCAGAAACTGGACTGCCTGGATATTTTCCCTGCCACCGTATTCATTCGGTATCCACTCACCGGCTTGGCGTGCGTAATCGAGGTAGAGTATTGATGCCACCGCATCGACGCGTAAGCCGTCGGCATGATATTTGTCGAGCCAGAAAAGCGCGCTGGAGATCAGGATCGAGCGTACTTCGTGCCTTCCGTAATTGAAGATACTTGAATTCCATTCCGGGTGATAACCGAGCTTTGGATCGGCATGTTCGAACAGGTAAGTACCGTCGAAATACACGAGCCCATGCTCGTCGGTGGGAAAGTGTGAAGGCACCCAGTCGAGTATCACTCCTACATCGTTCTGGTGCAGGCGATCCACGAGATGCATGAAATCCTGCGGTGTGCCGTAACGCGCGGTGGGTGTGAAATATCCCGTGGTCTGATACCCCCAGGAACCGTAAAACGGATGCTCCGTCACCGGCATGATTTCAACATGGGTGAAATCCATATCGCTTACATAATCTGCCAGCTGACCGGCAAGTTCGCGGTAACTAAGCGAGCGGTTGTTGTCTTCAGGAACACATCGCCAGGAACCGAGGTGCACTTCGTAAATGGACATTGGCGAGTTTAGGGCGTTCGACTCCGTGCGCTTTTCCATCCATTGACTGTCGTCCCAGTCGAAATCGAGACCCCATACAATGGATGCCGTGCGCGGAGGCGCCTCGGAACGCATGGCGAATGGATCGGATTTCTCGACACGGTAATTATTATGATGGGAAGTGATATGGTATTTATAATGATTTCCCGCAGTAACCCCTGGAATAAACCCTTCCCAAATGCCTGAATCATCCTCACGCTTTCGCAATAGATGCGTATCCGGCCGCCAGTCGTTGAAATCACCGATAACGGAGACTTTATGCGCGTTAGGTGCCCAAACCGCGAATTGCACACCTGGTGGGGTACCCTTGACCGTAAGCAAGTGCGAGCCAAGTTTTTCATATAAGCGGACGTGTCTACCCTGACGAAATAAGTAGATATCATGGTCTGTCAGCAGGCTGAATCCTTGAAGCACGCGCTTATTGTCACTGGTCCGCGTTCTCGTCACTCGGGATCTCCTGTGTCGGCCACGTGCATGGCATCATGCGCCATCACTCCACTCAGCCTTGCAATGAAAGACAGCTTACACAGGTCAATTTGACCTTAGTGTTTCCTAATTACGTGTAATGTCGCGCTTTCGATAGATTTTTATCGTCCTGTCCGCGACGATCCCGCGATGAAAACCGCGGTTAGCGGATTGATATCTATGGACGATGGCTTGAACAAACAGAGGGCAACTGTAACCCATTGTAAGGTAATGATCAAATAACGATTCGTATTGCAATATCCTTTTACAGCAGTTTCATCCTAATTTATTTTCGATATTCCCGTATATCATTAAGCCCTGGTTTTCACACGCGCTTTCTCAGTGTCCGGCGTGTTTGAACAATGTAAAAAAATTACGCGTTGTAATCTCTGCAATCGATTCGGTGTGAACATCGCGGATATTCGCCAGACATTCCGCAACATGGCGCACATAGGCCGGCTCGTTGGTTTTACCGCGATATGGCACGGGGGCGAGATACGGTGCATCCGTTTCGATTAACAGGCGATCAGAAGGAACCAGTCTGGCTACTTCACGCAGGGCTTCCGCATTCCGAAAGGTGACAATCCCGGAAAACGAGATGTAGAAGTTCAGGTCCAGAGCCTGGCGTGCAACTTCCCGGCTTTCGGTAAAACAGTGCATCACCCCGCCTGGCTCAGCGGCGCCTTCATCGCGCATGATACGTATGGTATCCACGGACGCCTCGCGTGAATGGATGATGAGTGGTTTCCCGGACTGTTTCGCCGCGCGGATGTGATTGCGAAATCTTTCCTGCTGCCAACCCATCTCTCCTCTATCGCGATAATAGTCCAGCCCCGTTTCACCGATGGCCACCACCCTTTCGTCTTTCGCCAGATCGACAAGGTCTTTAACCGATGGCTCATGTCCCTCTTTTTCATTGGGATGGACACCGACAGAGGCATAAATATTTTCATTACGGTGCGATAGTTGGCTAATTTCCGGGAAAGTTTCCAGAGTAACCGACACGCACAACATATGCGTTACCCCGTTATCGCGGGCACGCTGGAGCACGTCATCCAGACCGGTATTCAGGGGTTCGAAATTAAGATGGCAGTGAGAATCGACGAGCGGCGTCACATTACATAGTATGCGTAAGACGCTCGGAATTCAGCGCACCGGCGAGGATTCCTTCGATTTTGTGGCGCGCGATACCGGAATCCTTTTCGCTGAATTGAATGCCAATTCCTGAAGTACGGCTGCCTTGGGCCCCGGCGGGAGTTATCCAGATTACATGGCCGGCAACCGGAATTTTTTCCTTGCTGTCCATCAGCGTCAACAGCATGAATATTTCTTCTCCGAGTTTATAAGCCCGGTTACTGGGTACAAATATTCCGCCTCCTTTCACAAACGGCATATAGGCCGCGTAAAGCGCGTTTTTGTCTTTTATCGTGAGCGACAGTACGCCCGGTCGCGCCACGTTGGGACCGGGCCTAACAGGCTTGGTTAAGCCGGCGGGCATCGATGAAGAGGTTTTTGTGGTCATAAAAACAACTGCTCATATCATTGTAGTCGGCGCATGCGTGCCCAACTGATCAAAACATCCTCCAGGACCATCAATTCATCGAGCGGACCGCTGATGTGACGCTGATATTCATGTATAGTATCAATTAAATTATATAACACACTAATTTTATATTTATAATTCTGATGGGTGGTATTTGACGCCACCGTGGGGTTTGTCAGCGACGACGCCGGACCTCCCATCTCAACTTTAATTAAATCAGCCACAAATCCATATAACCAGTTCAGACAGGGTTTCATCCCCAGACGCTTCCAGCGTGCCGCACAGGTAACCGGATCCTCGTGCCCGAAATACAGTGATTCCAAGTCTTGGAGCAGAACGGCCCGGCTCTGGACGAACCCGTCTCGAACCAGCGACTCTGCCAAAAGTGGTGACCCGCCTGCCATTTCGAGGAGATTTTCGAGCGGGGCTTCCCCGGAATGACGCGTGCGCATCCAGTGTAATCCAACTTGACGATCGGGCGGAGTAAACCGCAAATGGCTACAGCGGCTGCGTATGGTAACCGGCAGGTGAGCAGGATGGCTTGTGACCAGCAGCAAAATGCTCCCCGGAGGGGGCTCTTCGAGCAACTTCAGCAGGCTGTTCGCGGCATTGAGGTTCATGGCCTCCGCCGGGGAAATAATGACGACCTTATGTTTGGCCGTATGGGGTTTCAATGACAGAAAGTCCCCGAGTTCACGGATTTGGTCGATGGTGATGCTTTTCGTCTCTTCCATCTGAGTGATAAAGATGAGGTCAGGATGGGTGTCGGCGGTAAACCATTGACACCCCCGGCATTCGCCACAGGCAGCGCCTCCCTGAGCATTGGTACATAAAAAGACTTGCGCCAGCCGGAAGGCAAAGGATTGTTTCCCCAAACCGGGTCGACCATGCAGCAGCAGCGCGTGCGGCAGACGATCAATCTGGGGTGCCAACATCAACCACAGGCGATCATGCCACGGATAGCGTTCGACACTCACGTGCCCGAATTCAGTTACTTCAGTATCGGCCATACAATCTCGTCAAGAATTGCACTGATCTGATGTTCTACGTTTACTCTTTTCTTTTTTGCGTCAATGATACGAACACGCTGCGGTTCTAGACTTGCAATCTCAAGATAATGTTTGCGAACATTATTAAAGAACTCTCTATTTTCTTGTTCAAAACGATCAGGAGCACTACGTCCATTAGCGCGTGCAAGGCCCAATTCAACTGGAAATAATTCAGTTGGAAAATCAAGCAATAGGGTTAAATCAGGTCGTAATCCACCTTGCGCAAAGTTTTCTAATGTTCGAATGCGTTCATCTGGTATTCCACGCCCTCCACCTTGATATGCGTATGTGGCGTCAGTAAAACGGTCGCATAGAACAACTTTACCTTCATTAAGGGCGGGTCTAATAACCTTGTCCAAATGCTCAGCACGTGCAGAAAACATAAGTAATAATTCTGTATCGGGAGCCATTGATTTAAACTGCGGATCAAGAACTAATGCACGTATTCTCTCACCTAACTCAGTACCTCCAGGCTCTCGAGTAACCACTGGCTCAACTGAGCGTTCTGTGAACCATTTCATTATAAATTTTAGGCTTGTACTTTTGCCCGCACCTTCCATACCTTCAAGCGTAATAAAAAATCCTTTTGCCATTGATTTGTCCACTATTATTTTTTTAATTGACTCTTGTTGACATCAGTGCTCTGAATGATTACCTGGCTAGATGTTGGCATCTTAGGTTTACCTTTCAGCTGATATTTGATCACAGCCTTATTGTGATCTTCCAGTGTCGAAGTGAATTCATGTGTCCCATCTCCTCGAGCGACAAAATACAATGCATTGGTTTGCTCTGGATGGAGCACGGCCAGAAGTGAATCTTTCCCGGGCATGGCCACGGGCGTTGGCGGAAGACCGCCGCGTGTGTAGGTATTATATGGCGTGTCGTGTTTCAGGTCTTTTAAGCGTATATTTCCATCAAACTGCAAGCCCATGCCGTAGATCACGCTTGGATCGGACTGAAGACGCATACCGCGACGTAACCGATTGATAAAAACCCCTGCAATTATCCTGCGCTCATTGGCGCGGCCGGTTTCTTTTTCAACGATGGATGCCAATATTAACGCGGAATATGGATCCTTGAGCGGAAGGCCCGCGTCACGTTGTTCCCATTCTTGCAGCAATAATTTCTGCATCTTTTCATAGGCAATCGTCAGGATCTTGAGGTCGCTTTGTCCTGCGGAATAATAGTAAGTGTCTGGAAAAAACCGGCCTTCGGGATGTTCACCCATCCGTCCCAATCGATCCATGATGATGTCCGGGGCTAAACCTCTCAGCGTGAGGGTTAATTTGGGAGCCTCCGCCAGTGTCTGCAAGAATTGCCCGAATGTGCGCCCTTCCAAAAGCACAACCGGATATTCTATTACTCGCCCGGCAACCATACGATCCAGCATTTCCTTGGCGCTGATACCGTTAGGGAAACGATATTCACCGGACTTCAGATCACGATCATGACCGGAGAGATAAGCCAATAAGATAAAAGAATAGCTCTCGGGCAATATTTTCCGCTGAGAAAGATGGTTCGCGATTGCCTTGAGCGGCATTTTTGGTTTTATCTCAATTAACGCTTCACCCGGCATGAGCGAATGATTCCAGGCCCAATAGAGATACACGCCCGATACCAGACACGTGGCGACAAAAGTCAACGCCAGTCTAGTCAACGCAACATGCATCGCGTATAACCTCTTGGATGCGCCTGGTGTGTTTCCCGACGGGATATTCCCTTGATGCCAGGCACCGAACCGGCCAGAGGCCAATCAGGCTGTTGGTTAGAAAAATCTCATCTGCCTCCTGAAGATCCGTTTTTGTCAGCTCGGCCACCGTTGAGGCCATTGGCAATCCGGAAACGCGGTCAAGCACAAGGCTGCGCATGACGCCTTCGACACCGCTGTGTGACAAATCCGGGGTAAATAATGCGCCTTCCCGGACGATAAATATATTCGTCATAGTGCCCTCGATTACATGCCCCTGTTCATCAAGCATAAGCCCCTCTGCACTGTCCGCGGTCAGTTCCCTGCGCGCCATGACTTGTTCAAGCCGGTTGAGATGCTTGATACCCGCAAGCACAGGATGACGCGTAATGGTGGTACGGCAGAACTGCGAAGTGATTCCATGCAAGCGATGTGATTTGGGATAATCCGGCCATGGCATCAAACTGACAATACGTGTCGCGTCTGTGTCATTGATCGGGGCGTATCCGCGCGCGGAAACCCCTCGCGTAAGAATAATCTTCAGTACGGAGCGGTCGGTACCGCGGCAAACGAATTCGGCTTCTTCATGTATCAGTTGCTCGTCAGGCGATTTAATACCGAGCCGCGCAGCACCGCGCTTCAGGCGCTGCATATGCAAGTCCCACAAGAGCGGCGCCGCGTTTTTTACCGCAATGGTCTCGAACAGCCCGTCTCCGTACTGAAATCCCCGGTCATGCACCGACACTGTCTCGCCTGGCTTCCCGTCAATCAGCGTGACTGACATGCCTACCGCCTCCGAATAACCGGAACAAAACCGGTATGATGGTTGTCGGTGTCCGGCGGTTAACGTCGGTCGTAGCTTTTCGCTTTGCGTTGCTTCCCGGCCCTCGGTTCATGCTGTTACGCCCAAAGCAGAAAGCAGACCTTTGGCTTTGGCGCGCGTCTCATCCAACTCACGTTCGGGTGAGGAATCGGCGACGATTCCGGCACCGGCGCGCAGCGTGACTTCCCGTCCATTCTGGATAATCGTGCGAATCAGAATATTCAGATCAAGACTGCCATTCCGGTTGATGTATCCGATCGAACCGGTATATGCCGCGCGCGGCGCATTCTCAAGTTCGGCGATAATCTGCATGCAGCGTACTTTCGGGCATCCGGTGATGGTTCCGCCGGGAAACAAGGCGCGGATGGCCTGGGCTGGCGTAATGTCTTGACGGAGCTTGCCCCTGACTTCTGAAACAATATGATGCACATGACGATAGGATTCGAGTTGCAGAAATTCCTTGACCTGGATCGAACCCACGCAACACACGCGGCCCAAATCATTGCGTTCAAGGTCAATCAGCATCACGTGTTCTGCGCGTTCCTTGGGATGGCGCAACAGGTCCTCTGATAAGATTTTGTCCTGCAAGGGATCCATGCTTCGGGGATACGTCCCGGCGATGGGCCGCGTGCTGACCTCCCCGCCGCGGATTTCCATAAGCCGCTCCGGCGAGGAACTGATAATAAAGCGATCATGCCCCAGAGACATCATGCCGGCAAACGGCGCCGGATTTGCCGCGCACAGGCGGCGATAGAGGTCGATGGATCGAGCCGGTTCGCCGAGCATGATACGCCACAGCCGAGAGAGGTTTACCTGAAATACGTCCCCGGCATTTATATATTCCTGCACGCGCTGGACAAGCTCGATAAAACGTCGTGGATCCTCCTCATGGCAGTCCGCTGCAACCATGGCAGGAGTGTCGGATGTCGTCCGACGGGTCGCATCCGCTTCGAGCAGCGGCAACAGCTCGCCCGCGCGATTACTCTCGCAAACCAGCAGCAATTGCTGCCGCGCGTGATCGTTGATGATCGCCGCCGGAAACCGGGTTGCGGATGCAACCGGCAGTCCCGTATCGGAATTTACGCTGGTAACCGAAGGCTCGATCTGGCCGACGAGTTCATATCCGAGAAAGACAAACCACCCGCCGGAAAACGGGGGCGCGTCAATGTCAGCGGTGTCTGCAATTTCAACAGCCAGTGAAAGTGATTGCCATTCCCGGTCAAACGCCTGTAAAAAATCACCTTGGCCTAATAGTCGGCCATTGCGGTATAGCCGGTGATCTATTTCCAGAGAAAGCGAATCTCCCGGAAATGCAAACAGAATGTCATAGCGAGCCCGCGGCGTTCCATGCGACACGCTCGACAACAAATGCGGATATCGCCGGGGATTTTGTGCGTGAATTCCGGTTAAATCGTGAACGGTAGCCAGGCGGCGACAGACATACCCCGGCTTGGAGCTATCTAACCGATGTGCAAGCTGGGCATTCACGCCAATTTGCGAAACACCAGTGTTCCATTGGTGCCGCCAAATCCAAAAGAATTTGAAATGGCGACGTCAATTTTCATCTCCCGCGCCACATTCGGTACGTAATCAAGGTCACATTCCGGATCAGGGGTTGTGAGATTGATCGTCGGTGGCGCAATCTGATGATGCAATGCAAGCGCAGTGTAGATTGCCTCAATACCTCCTGCCGCACCGAGCAAATGGCCCGTCATGGACTTGGTCGAACTGATGACAAGTTTTCGCGCATGAGCCCCGAACGCGGCCTTCGCGGCCAGTGTCTCGGCCCGATCGCCCAATGGCGTGGATGTCCCATGGGCATTAATGTACTGCACCTGATCCGGATTTACTCCGGCATTTTGCAAGGCATTATGCATGCAACGCGCCGCACCCTCCCCGCCTTCCGGCGGACTTGTCATGTGATAGGCATCACCGCTCATGCCGAAGCCAACGAGTTCGCAATAAATTTTGGCGCCCCGCTTGCGGGCATGTTCAAATTCCTCGAGCACGACAATCCCGGCGCCTTCACTCAGCACAAAACCGTCTCGATCCATGTCCCACGGACGGCTCGCGGTTTCAGGACTGTCGTTACGCATCGACAACGCCTTGGCGTTGCCAAATCCGGCGAGGCTGGTTGGAGTGATGGCGGCTTCGGCGCCGCCCGCAATCATGACATCGGCGTCGCCATACTCGATCAGCCGGCCGGCGTCGCCAATACCGTGAGTCGCCGTGCTGCAGGCGGTCACCATCGCAAGATTGGGCCCCTTCAATCCATACATCACCGACAAATCGCCTGAGATCATGTTGATGATGCTCATGGGAACATAAAACGGCGATACCCGTCGTGGACCTTTTTCAGTTATGGTACGGGTGGTTTCTTCGATCGTGCCGACTCCGCCAATGCCGGCACCGATATGCACGCCGATACGCTCGGCATTTTCCTCGGTCACCTGGATCCCGGAATCCTTGATGGCTTCGATACCGGCGGCCATTCCAAGTTGAATAAAGCGGTCCATGCGCCGCGCCTCCTTTTGAGAGATGCCATGCGCGGTGGGGTCGAAGTTCTTTACTTCTCCGGCGATTGTGGAGGGGAAACCGGTGGTATCGAAGAAGGTGACGCGGGTTATTCCGCTCTTGCCAGCTAGAATGCTGTGCCAGTTTTCAGCAACATCGTGGCCAAGAGGAGAAATAATTCCCATGCCGGTGATGACAACGCGTCGTTTGCTCAACGCCGAATCCCTCACTGAAGCGGGCATCCTGCCGCGCTTAAAACCGAGAGGCCGTCATCCATAGGGATGACGGCCTCTCACTTAATTAAGTAATCAGTTCAAACGGGTATTGATATAGTCTATGGCCTGCTGGACAGTGGTTATTTTCTCCGCCTGCTCGTCGGGAATCTCACAGTCAAATTCCTCCTCCAGCGCCATCACCAATTCAACGGTATCCAGGGAATCCGCGCCCAGATCATCCACAAAGGAAGCTTCGGGCTTTACTTCGCCTTCGTTAACGCCCAACTGCTCCACAACGATTTTCTTGACGCGCTCTTCTACGCTGCTCATGGGTGATTATCCCTCCAAAGATTGAGTTACTGCCCGCGTGCGGGCGCATAGTTAACACCATTTGTCCGAAATCGTCCAGCCAACTGACAAACTGGTACTTTTCAGCATGATACCGGACTTAGTGCCCAGTGCCCGAGGCGAACGCTCCTTCGGCAATGGGCACAGTAGCCGCAATGAGCCATGTTACCATGGGCACTACTGCCGCCGTCTCCGAAAGCGCTGCGCCACGGGATCCAGCGGCTAGTTCATGTACATCCCACCATTGATATGCAAGGTCATGCCGGTAATGTAGCCGGCCTGGGGAGAAGCGAGAAACGCCACGGCATGGGCGACCTCCTCAACCTGTCCTAACCGGCCTAGCGGTATTTGATTGAGCAAGGCCGCTTTCTGGGTTTCAGTCAATTCACGCGTCATGTCCGTGTCGATGAAACCCGGCGCCACCGCATTGACAGTAATATTGCGCGATCCCACCTCGCGGGCGAGTGACATGGTAAATCCGATCAAACCGGCTTTGGATGCCGCATAGTTGGCCTGCCCGGCATTGCCCGTCGCACCCACCACCGAGCTGATATTGATGATCCGGCCCCATCGGGCCTTGGTCATGGCGCGCAAACAAGCCTTGGTCATCCGGTATGCAGACTTAAGATTGGTATTCAAAATATCATCCCACTCGTCCTCGGTCATCCGAAGCAGCAGATTGTCGCGGGTGATACCCGCATTATTCACGAGAATAGTCGGCGCGCCAATGGATTTTTCCATGGACGATAGTGCTGCCGTGACGGACTCCGCGCTGTTTACGTCGAGAATTTCTCCCTGCCCCGAAATATTATTTTCTTTCAGCGTAGCGGTAATCTTGGCTGCGCCGGACTGCGAAGTGGATGTCCCGACAACCTGCGCTCCCTGACGTCCCAGTTCAACGGCAATAGCCTGTCCAATGCCACGGCTGGCTCCCGTCACGAGTGCGATCTGGCCCTTTAAAAACATATCGTCTTCCATAGTCGCTTAAGAGATTTTCGTCAAAATTGACAACGCCTCCTGATGCGATGTCGGGTCGAATACCGGCAGGGTTTCTGTCGAGCGTGCAATCCGTTTGTTCAGTCCGGTAAGCACTTTTCCCGGACCGCATTCTACCAGCCGGTTTACGCCGTCGGCCTGCATTTTCTGAATAATTTCGACCCAGCGCACCGGAGATTTTATCTGGCGAACCAGTTCATTCCGAATCGCAGCCGGATCGGATTCTGACTTTACATGGGAATTATGGATGACCGGTGGCACAGGACGGCGAATTTCTACGTGTTTCAGACGCTGCGCCATGCGTTCCGCCGCCGGAATCATCAGCCGGCTGTGGGCCGGAACGCTCATCGGCAACACCACGGCGCGCTTGGCGCCCGCGGCCTTGGACTGTTCCACGGCGCGAGCCACGGCTCCCGCGGCGCCGGCAATAACAATCTGGTTCGGTGAATTGAAATTGACCGCATCGAGCACTTCGCCTTGCGCAGCCTGGTCGCACAGTTTTTGCACCGCCTCATTATCCAGTCCCAGAATCGCCGCGATACTGCCTTGCCCGATGGGCACCGCGTCCTGCATGAAGCGGCCACGGTCGGCAACCAGCTTGACGGCTTCTGGAAAATCGAGCGCTTCAGAACAAACCAGCGCGGTATATTCACCCAGACTGTGGCCGGCCATGACTTGCGGTTTCGGTCCTTTGAGTCCGGACCAGACGCGCCAATTTGCCACGCCCGCCGCCAACATGGCGGGTTGGGTTACTTCAGTTTGATTCAATCGTTCATCAGGCCCCTGCTCCACTATCAGCCACAGGTTGTAACCAAGCGCATGCGAAGCCTCGTCAAAGGTCTGCCTGACGACAGGAAACTTCGCAGCCAGATCGCGCATCATGCCGACGGACTGCGAACCTTGTCCGGGAAATACAAATGCGAGTGTCATGAGAATTTTCTTCGGTGATTAAAATCGTTGGCCGGAGAATTGGAAAGAATACTCCTGAATTCTGCTGCTGCTGTCAGATCAGTATTTCAGCAACACAGATCCCCAGGTAAAACCGCCTCCGAAAGCCTCCATCAGCACGGTATCACCGGTCTTGATACGTCCATCACGCACGGCCTCATCGAAAGCGAGCGGGATCGACGCGGCCGAGGTGTTGCCATGCCGGTCAACGGTCATGACCACATGATCCATGGACATTCCGAGTTTCTTAGCCGTAGCCGCAATGATCCGATGATTGGCCTGATGCGGTACCAGCCACTGGATATCCGTCTTTTTCATGTGGTTCACTGCGAGCGTTTCGTCAACGATGCGTCCGAGCGTTTTCACGGCCACCTTGAAAACCTCATTCCCTTCCATTTGCATGTAGGCCTTGCCGTTGATCACCTTGTCATATCCCGATGAAATACCCGAAGGGACGCTGAGGAGGTCTTTGTACTTTCCATCGGCGTGCAGGTGGCTTGATATGATCCCGGGTTTCTCGGATGCCGCGAGCAAGACGGCGCCGGCGCCATCACCGAACAGCACACAGGTGACCCGATCGGTCCAGTCAATGATGCGTGACAAGGTTTCGGTACCCACCACGAGTGCGCATCGGGTCGACCCGGAGCGGATGAATTTCTCCGCGATGCCCAGCGCATACACGAATCCCGTGCAAACGGCCTGCACATCAAACGCCGGGCAGCCATGAATACCGAGACGGTCCTGCACCAGGCAGGCGGTACTGGGAAACACCTGATCGGCAGTCGTTGTCGCCACGATGATAAGATCGATGTCCTTCGCGCTTATCCCGGCCGCCTCGATGGCACGGCGCGATGCCTGCTCGCCCATGAACGCGCTGGTTTCCCCTGCTGATGCAATATGGCGCTCACGAATGCCGGTACGTTCGAAAATCCATTGATCCGTTGTATCGACAATCTTTTCCAAATCGTGGTTCGTGAGTATCTTCGTGGGAAGATAGCTGCCCGTGCCGATGATCCGCGCGCAACTCACGCTGTTTCCCCCGCACCCTGCATGGAAACCAGTTCACGGCCGATGCGTTCGGGAACGTTGTTTTCTACCTCGGTCAATGCTTCGAGGATAGCATATCGGAACGCCAAGGCATCCGCGGCTCCATGACTTTTGATCACGGTCCCGTTCAAACCGATCAGGGTGGCACCGTTGTAACGGCGCGGATCCACGCGCTTCTTGAAAGCATGCATCACCGGTAAAGCTATCAGCGCGGACAGGCGGGTGAGAAGATTGCGTCTGAATTCCTGCTTTATGTAATGCGTGATCATTCGTGCCAGTCCCTCGCTCGCCTTGAGCATCACATTTCCGATAAATCCGTCACATACGATGACTTCCATGTCACCAGTATATATCTCATCACCTTCAATAAAGCCGCAATAATTAATTGAGCTTGCGCGAAGCAGTTCATTGGCCTTTTTTACCGCCTCGTTACCCTTGATATCCTCCGCACCGATATTAAGTAGTGCTACTCGCGGACGGGGTTTATTTTCCACGGCACTGACCAGGATTGAACCCATGATTGCAAACTGCAGCAACTGTTCCGGCCGGCAATCGACGTTGGCGCCGAGATCGAGTACGTGAACATGACCATGAATGGTCGGAAGCGTCGTTATTATGGCGGGACGATCAATGCCCGGCAGGGTTTTCAGCACGAAGCGCGCGGTAGCCATGAGCGCCCCCGTGTTGCCGGCGGATACAACCGCTTGGGCGACGCCTTCTTTCACCAGGTTAATGGCCACGCGCATGGATGAATCTTTCTTGTTGCGCAGTACCTGTGCCGGAGGTTCATCCATGCTCACGGATTCGCTGGCGTGATGTATCGAGAGACGCTCGCCGATATCCGAGCGATGCGACTTCAATTCTTGCTCGATGAGTTCGCGTTGCCCTACGAGAATCAGTTTCAATATTGGCTGGAGTTCCAATGCCTGGAGCGCTGCGGGAACAGTAATACTGACCCCGTGATCGCCCCCCATGGCATCAAGGGCAATTGTAATCAAGGCCGCAGATCCCTTGGGCGGATTCGGTCCAAGCTGGAACTATTCCGGTTTGTTTTCCAGCGCCTTGCGTCCGCGATAATAACCGTCGGCGGTGACATGGTGCCGGCGATGTGTTTCGCCACTGGTTTTGTCAACCGAGAGCGTCGATTTTTTCAAGGCATCGTGTGACCGTCGCATTCCGCGGCGGGATGGTGATACTCGGCTTTTCTGTACGGCCATGGTTATTCCTCTTTATAGTCTAAGAAATTATTGGACGCTATCTCGATTTCCTTAATTTGCTCAAGATAGAAAACGGGCTTTGGCTTTGCTTCCTCATTTTGCTCGAATGCATTTTATTAACCTCTGCTGCCGCGATATAACGTCCGGCTGGACACCGACTTGCCTCGTGCATCGGCACCATGGGCAGCGCCAATAACAACTCATCTTCAGCCAGCGAAATCAGAGACAACGGTTTGTCTACGATCAGGGTATCCGGCTCTGCTTCAATGCTGTCCCGTCTCGCTCCCGGCCTTAATAGGATAAACCAAGGCATAGCCTCAAGCTCAAGCGCCATTCCTTCCAGGCATCGCTGGCACGTGACTCGAAGATTGGCACGCAGACTCCCATGCATGATGAGCACATCTTCGCCTTCGCCGCGCTCGAAAATCAGATCAACGAGGACATCTCCCGATCCGTCAAGACAGGTGGATGCCAGTCGTGACATGCTTTTCACGGGGAGCGTACCGGTCAGGCGCGCACCTCTTTCAGCCAGCTGAATCGGATCGATGGTCACGGGCAGATGGCCGTGCAGCGCTTTCCAGGATGGCGACATGGATACCCTCACTACGCCCAGTCCTCGCGGCGACACCCGCCTGCGGAAGGGAGGCAACGCGTCTCGTTAAATCTATAAACAGACGCCTGGCGTGCGATTACAGGCCGCGCATCATATAATTGCACGAATCTTGTGTCAAAATAGCACATTACGAAACAGAACCCACGGGTGTGTGTTGACTCGTCCAGGACGTTCCGTACCAGCGAAGGAGCGGCGCCCGGCCGGTGTAATCGCACCCGTTCAGCGGAGTCCTCAGCTTGATAAAAAAGATTCTGGTTGCCAACCGCGGTGAAATAGCGGTGCGTATCGTACGCGCCTGCGCCGAAATGGGCATCGTGTCGGTGGCCATTTACACCGATGCCGACCGCCATGCGCTGCATGTCAAAAAAGCGGACGAAGCCTACAATGTGGGTCCGGACCCCGTCGGCGGTTACCTGAACGCCCACCGCATTGTGAATCTGGCCGTGGCCACCGGCTGCGACGCCCTGCATCCGTGTTATGGTTTCCTCTCGGAAAACTCCCAGCTTGCCGACATCTGCGCAAGACGCGGCATTACCTATATCGGTCCCTCAATGGATGCCATCCGGCGCATGGGCGATAAAATCGCGGCGCGGGAATCCATGATGGCCGCCGGTGTTCCGGTGATACCCGGCAGCGAAAAAAACCTGAAGAACGTGTCCGAAGCGGTCGCGCTGGCCGGCAAAATCGGATACCCGGTGATGCTCAAAGCCACTTCCGGTGGCGGCGGACGCGGTATTCGCCGTTGCCTCGACGAAGATGATCTCAAACGCGCCTATGAACGAGTCGTATCGGAAGCCACCAAGGCTTTTGGCAGCGCGGACGTATACCTGGAAAAGGCGATCGTCCATCCACGACATATTGAAGTACAGGTACTTGGCGATAAGCTCGGCAACATCATACATCTCTATGAACGCGACTGCTCGATCCAGCGCCGTCACCAGAAACTGATTGAAATTGCGCCCTCCCCTCAGCTAACGGATGCGCAGCGTGCCACGGTGTGCGAACTGGGCGTGCGGGCCGCCCGGTGTGTCGCTTACGAGAACGCCGGCACAGTCGAATTTCTGCTCGATCAAGATGGACAGTTTTATTTCATGGAAATGAACACCCGTCTGCAGGTCGAACATACTGTGACGGAACAGATCACCGGCGTGGATATCGTACAGGAGCAAATTCGCATCGCCGAGGGACAACCATTATCTTACAAACAGGATGACATCCGTTTTCGCGGTTATGCGATTCAGTTCCGCATTAATGCGGAAGATCCGAAGAACGGCTTTCTGCCAAGTCACGGGCGCATCACGCGCTATTATGCGCCCGGAGGTCCCGGCGTTCGCACCGACGCCGCCATCTACACGGGATACGAATTCCCCCCGCACTACGATTCGATGTGCGCCAAGCTCACAGTATGGGCGCTGACCTGGGACAAAGTGTTGGCCCGCGCCAAACGGGCACTCCAGGACATGGGACTTTACGGTGTCAAAACGACCAAACCGTTCTATTTTGAAATCTTGCGCACAAATGAGTTTCAATCGGGAAAATTCGACACCGGCTTTATCGAGCAGCATGAGGAACTGTTGAATTACTCCGTTCGACGTTCTCCGGCAGATCTGACCGCAGCAATCGCCGCCGCCGTCGTGGCGTATCACGGACTTTAGGAAATTTAACGGTAATGGTATCTACAAACAGAAAAATTCTAATAACGGAGGTCGTGTTACGCGACGCCCATCAATCTTTGCTGGCCACGCGCATGCGGACCGAAGACATGCTGCCGATCTGCGACAAACTGGACAGCGTCGGATTCTGGTCGCTTGAAACCTGGGGCGGCGCCACGTTTGATGCGTGTTTGCGATATCTCAAGGAAGATCCATGGGAGCGGCTGCACAAACTGAAAAAAGCGCTGCCCAGGACCCCGTTGCAAATGTTGTTGCGCGGTCAGAATCTGCTCGGTTACCGTCATTATTCCGATGATGTCGTGCAGGCCTTCGTCGCCAAATCGGCTGAAGCGGGAGTTGACGTATTTCGTATTTTCGACGCCCTGAACGATCTGCGTAATCTTGAATCGTCGGTCGAAGCCGTGCTCAAGGCCGGGAAACACGCGCAAGGCGCAATCTGCTATACCACGAGTCCGGTGCACACCAACGATTATTTTATCGAACAAGCCAAGGAACTCGAAAAAATGGGTTGTCAAACCATTGCCATCAAGGACATGGCGGGTCTGCTCACGCCTCCGCGCACGGTGAAACTTTTCTCGGCGCTTTCCAAGGCGACGAAACTGCCGCTTGCATTCCATTCGCACACCACGTCGGGCGTATCGAACATCTGCATGTACTTGGCGGTGGAAAACGGAGCGCGCCATGTGGACACGGCGATTTCACCGCTTTCCTGGGGAACCAGTCATCCGCCGACAGAGAGCATGGTGGCTGCATTTCACGAAACACCGTATGACTCCGGGTTGGATCTCAGACTGCTTCAGGAGATTGGTTTTTATTTCCGCGAGGTGCGGAAAAAATACCATCAATTCGAAAGTGAATACGCCGAAATTGACACGCGGGTGATCGTCAATCAGGTGCCGGGCGGGATGATTTCAAATATGTCTAACCAGCTGAAAGAGCAAGGCGCGTTGAACCGCATGAATGAAGTGCTCGAGGAAATTCCGCGTGTTCGCGAGGATCTGGGATTCCCGCCCCTGGTGACACCGACCTCGCAGATTGTTGGTACTCAAGCGGTGCTGAACGTGCTGACCGGCAAGCGATATAAAAGCATCACCAACGAAGTGAAACTGTACCTGCAAGGTCGTTATGGCAAATCACCCGGCCAGATCAACGATGCGGTGCGTAACATGGCCATCGGCGCTGAAGAGGTCATTTCCTGCCGCCCGGCGGACAAGCTCAAGCCTGAAATGCACCGGCTGCGCGAAGAAATCGGCGCGCTGGCGAAATCGGAGGAGGACGTGCTGACCTATTCCATGTTTCCGGAAATCGGACGCCGATTTCTCGAGGAACGCGCGGCCGGCGCGCTCAAACCCGAAGAACTGAAGCCCATGGTATCCGCGGAGTCCTCCGGTATGCCCGCTTACGCGCCGACGGACTTTAAAGCCACCATGCATGGAGAAACCTATCATATTCGCGTAACCGGCGTAGGCCACAAGGGCGATGAGCAGCGGCCGTTTTTCGTAACGGTGGACGGTGTGCCGGAACAGATCCTGATCGAGACTTTGACGGAGATTGTTCCCACCGATGCCGGGATGGTGGATACCCGTCGGGCCTCCAAGGGTTCAAAAAGACCGAAGGCAACGAAGGCAGGCCATGTCACCAGCTCCATGCCCGGAACCGTGGTCGATATCCTGATCAAGGCCGGTAAAACGATAAAGGCCGGAGACCCGGTGCTGGTCATCGAGGCAATGAAAATGGAAAACGAAGTTCCGGCTCCGGTGTCTGGAACGGTTAAATCCGTGAATGTCGCCAAAGGGGACTCCGTCAATCCCGATGAAGCCCTGGTCGAAATTGAACCGGATAACTAAACGTCGATTTGCAGGAAACATGACCCGACCATTTCCACCTTTTTCAAGGCTGGCGCGTCGGCAGCTCCTATGAAACTGATTCTTGCCTCTTCTTCGCCATACCGCCGAGAATTGCTCGAACGCCTGAAAATTCCATTCGAAGCGATCGCGCCTCATGTGGATGAAACACCGAGACCTGGTGAAGCGCCCACCCAAATGGTCGAACGCCTGGCTGTCGAAAAAGCGCGCGTAATTGCCGCACGGATACCCGGGTCACTCGTTATCGGTTCGGATCAAGTGGCGGTATATAACAACTCCATGGTCGGCAAGCCACGCGATCACGATGAAGCCATGCGGCAATTGCGCGTTGCATCCGGAAAAACCGTCACACTTTACTGTGGTCTCGCGCTCGTCAATGCCGCTACCGCTCGTGTACAGAGCGAAATTATTCCCTATCGCGTGACATTCCGTGAACTTACCGAGGCACAAATTGAATCCTATTTGCACAAGGAACGGCCTTACTCCTGCACCGGCAGCGTCAAATCAGAAGGCTTGGGAATTGCGCTACTGGAGAAATTCGATGGCGACGATCCGAACGCACTGATCGGATTACCGCTCATCCGCCTGATTCGTATGCTGGAAAACGAAGGGGTCGATGTTATCTGAGCGGGCGCAAAATACTTCGAGCACGGATGTTAACGCCTTGCTTTAATTCGGCTGCAGCCTGAACCCGGCTGATTTGGTTATCTCAAAGTTGGCGCGCGTCCCAGGAGATCGGAGGCGAATGTCTGCGCCATGGCCGTACCGAGCCGCCGGCTGAACCGGTCGAATACATTTTCACGGAAAGTGAAGTCTACTACCTCTTCGGCGCCGATCACTTCACGCGCCACGTAGCTGGTACTTCCGAGATCATCCACGAGCCCCATCTTGACGGCTTCCTCGCCGGTCCAGAAAAGTCCCGAGAACATGTCCTTGGTTTCCTTCAGCGTTTCGCCACGCCCCTCGCGCACAATGTTGATAAATTGCCGGTGTATTCGGTTAAGCAGCGACTGCGCATGCTTCGCTTCATCGGGTTTGATGGGGCCGAATGGATCGAGAAAGCCCTTATGTTCGCCCGCCGTCAGCAACCGGCGTTCGACACCGAGTTTTTTCATCGAATCGACGAATCCAAAGCCATTCATGAGAACGCCGATGGAACCGACAATGCTCGCTTTATCCGCG
This sequence comes from Sulfuricaulis sp., assembly GCF_040901545.1. Lineage (GTDB taxonomy): Bacteria > Pseudomonadota > Gammaproteobacteria > Acidiferrobacterales > Sulfurifustaceae > Sulfuricaulis. The sequence continues at coordinate 79,269 of NZ_JBBDYL010000052.1, forward strand.
TAAATTTTGTCAGCGGAGGCAATGGCGTAGTAACAGCCCGAAGCACAGACATCGCCAATAATGGCATAGAGCGGAATCTTGGGGTGCTTTTTACGCAGCCGTTTTATTTCGTCGTTGATGTAGCTCGCCTGCACCGGACTGCCGCCGGGGCTGTTGGCGCGCAGGACCACACCCACGGTCGATTTGCTCTCAAAGGCGGCGCGCAGGCCCGAGAGGATATTATCGGCGCTGGCGACACCGCTGCTGCTGATCTCGCCCTCAAGGTCTACCAGCGCGGTGTAGCGAGAGGCCAGTGATTTGCCGCTCCAGAAATCCGTCGTAAAAATTACCAATAACACAAGCAGATAGGCGGCAAAGAAAAGCTTGAAAAAGATTCTCCAGCGCCGGGCACGCCGCTGTTCCGTCAATGAGACAAACGCCAGCCGTTCGAGCAGATCACGTTCCCAATGAGCGTGCCGGTTGTCCGGCCCCGCGGTAGGCGAAGGTGGGATATTGCTGTCTTCCGTCATCGTTCAACCTCGCGTCACTCTTCTCGTTTCCATTAAGTGTATATCATCCGCCGGTTCGAGGCAGATATCACCCACCCGCTCGCTCGGTCACGGCGAGTTTTACCAGACCGACCTGGCCACAAGGCCCGCTACACACGCGCCGCGCGCCGGCACGTAACGTGCCCCGTGCGTGGCACATAACAGATGGTTTCCCCAAGCATCGAAAAACTCGCCTGCATTCCAGTCAAGCTTCAGGCGGCGATGGGCCCAGCGATTCACATAGGCATGAACCGCCCCGTGAAATCGAACGACGAAAGCAGGCGTGAGTTCGCCGTTCCTTGCCACGGTGAAATCTATCCCGAGCCTGCAGCCGCCGGCACTCGAGAGTGAAGCCCACACGGGGACGGCGACACGAGCGCTCAGCCTTCGCGCCCTGGAACCGGCGACTCTGCGCCCGCCTCCGAAAGGGCCGCCACCGCCCGAGGCGAACGCGCTTTCGGAGGTGGTGGCCAAGCGGCTCATAGTTAGACGCTTCCATATGTGGCGGCCTTGCGTCTCCGTCCGAAGGGGCTGCCAGCTCCCGAGACGAAGGATTTCGGAGATGGCAGCCGGCGACTCAAGGAATAAGGCTCTGGAACGGCAGCCCGCTTCCTCCGTCCGAAAAAGCTTCGCCACGGGACGGAGTCGCGCTGCCACCTATCGAGGCGATAGCGCTTTCGGAGGTGGCAGCCAGTGCGACTCAAAGAACGCCGTCTCCTGTGGCAGCCCGGCGTACTCCCTTCGAAGGGCCGCCACCTCCCGAGGCGAACGCGCTTTCGGAGGTGGTGGCCAAGCGGCTCATAGTAGACGCTTCCATATGTGGCGGCCTTGCGTCTCCGTCCGAAGGGGCTGCCAGCTC
>NZ_JBBDYL010000053.1:0-2183 GCF_040901545.1 Sulfuricaulis sp.
ATGCCATAACGAGTCACACTTGGCAACATTTATACGTTCGCGTATTTATGAAAATTACTACTAAGTCTAGCAGACCGAGAGTGAGGCGCGGCCCAAGGGCGAGTCGGGGACAGGGCAGATGTATTTTTCTCAAGGGCTTGGCAGGCACTGAGAAATCCGTCACGGAATCAAGGCCTTCCGTAAACCTAACATTCTGATAGATTTGATTTTCTTGGGAATTCCGCCTTAAATCACAAGCAGAGAGCCAGCAACAATAACGGTCGCGCATCACGCCTCGCCAAGAAGGCGCACCGCGGGACGGAGCGCACGGCCCATGTCAGGCATGGGTCTGCGCCACAGGGAGGCGAGCGATGCCACGACGCGCGCGAGTGACGGCTGCGGGAGTACCGCACCATGTCGTGCAGCGCGGCCACAATCGCCAGCCCACCTTCTTCGCCGCCGAGGACTACCACACCTACCTGCATCACCTCGCCGAGGGCGCGCGCCGCTACGGCTGCCAGATCCACGCCTACGTGCTGATGACCAACCACGTGCATGTGCTGGTGACGCCGGAGTCCCGGGACGCGCTCGCGGCGCTGATGCGCTACGTCGGCAGCCGCTACGTGCAATACGTGAACTACGTCTACCGGCGCCGCGGCACGCTGTGGGAAGGGCGGTTTAAGTCGAGTCTGGTGCAGGCCGAGGACTACCTGCTTGCGTGCTACCGCTACATCGAACTGAACCCGGTGCGCGCGGCGATGGTGGAGCGGCCGGAGCATTACCGCTGGTCGAGCTACGCGTGCCATGCGCTGGCCAAGGTAGACGCGCTCGTCACCGATCATCTGATCTACGTGGAGCTGGGCGCAACGCAAGATGCGCGCTGCGCGGCCTACCGTGAGTTATACCGCTACGAGCTTGACGCGGAGATCGTGGGCGAGATCCGCGGCACGCTGAACAAAGGACTGGCCCTGGGCGCGAAGCGGTTCAAGGATGCGATCGAGCAGGCTCTGGCGCGCTCGGTGCGGGAGAAGCCGCGCGGGCGGCGGCGCAAGACGGCGAGCGAGATCGATGGTGAGCATGGACAGTTCGGGTTTGCGGAGGAACGGAAATGAACGTGCGCAAAAAGAATTTGGCTCCGTCTCCATTTAACGCAAACGCTTAGTGAGGTTCTATATGACGAAAATGACTCTGACCCCATTTTTTAGCGCAGCAATGCAGGCGATCCGATACGTCGTGCGTCAACGTGCCCATGTCATCCGCACGACACTGGCCGTGGCGGTGTTCGGCTTGCTGCCCGCTTGCGCGGCGACCACGCCCTCCGACCGACCGGACGACGCCTACGTCAAAGAGGCATGGGCGTATTTCAAAAAGAAATGCGACACCGAAGCTGGCGAGAAGATCTACAAGACCTTCACCGGCGTCAAGAGCGTGCTGGTGGTGAAGCCTCTGCCGCCAGCGACAGAGAAGGATCTGTACGATCAGTTCTGGTATGGGGATCCTTATAGCTATGACATCCCGGCTGCAGACCGTGGTGAGCGCGTAGCCAGGAAACTTATTGGTCACGTAAAGTTCATAAAAAACGCTCACGCCCAAGATGGATTTTCCTTCATTGAGCAGCGCACTGGCGAAGACGAGAATCAGAAGTATCAGCGCATCTATCCGCTGGCGGAGCCGCCATTTTTTCGTAAATCGGAAATTACAAAGCCGGAAAGCCGATTTGGTGTTGCGTGGGAAGACATTTCTACGCCAAACGATCGCAAATATTGGGTTGCCGGCAGCCGTTTGCGGATTCTCGATTTGACCGACAACAGCGTCATTGCCGAGCGTATTGGTTACTTTATCGAGGCTGGATTCGGGTCAACTGCGGGCCAGCGGCGTCCCTGGATGACATCCAGAGGACCGAGCACAACGTGCCCTTCAATCATTAACCGTGACTTTACGGATCGTTGGTTCGTCCTGAAAGTTATTAACCCCGCCGAAGCAGGCCAAAATGGCAAATAATCAAATTTACTGGCTGCTTGAATTTGCCAATATGCAAATGGCCGCGGAAGCGTTTTTAATTGAGGGGGACGAGCCTTCAGTACCTGCTAACGAAGTTTCCGACAGGCTAGAACGTGGCAATACCCACGCGAGCCGCTTCACAGCGGTTCAAGCTGAACAATTCACCGCGCAATACGAAGTCCTCACCCAATACCGCAACGATC
>NZ_JBBDYL010000054.1:0-10976 GCF_040901545.1 Sulfuricaulis sp.
TAGCATTGGAATAGCAGGTTTGGTTAGGTTTTCAACAGAGCAAGATAGGTTCTAATCAGTCGCAAGCGATTGTTCCGCGAACCCTTGCTGCTTCACGCATCGGTCCAGCTCCTTGAGCGTCTGCAGCAGATGCTTCATTCGGCCCAGCGGCCAGGCATTGGGCCCGTCGGACAACGCCTTGTCCGGGTTGGGATGGGTTTCCATGAACAGGCCGGAGATGCCGGCCGCGACCGCCGCGCGTGCCAGCACCGGCACAAATTCGCGCTCGCCGCCGGAGCGCGTCCCCTGCCCGCCGGGCAACTGCACCGAGTGCGTGGCATCGAATACCACCGGGCATCCGGTCTCGCGCAGGATCGCGAGCGACCGCATGTCGGAGACCAGATTGTTGTAACCGAAGGAAACGCCCCGTTCGCATACCAAAACGCGGTCTTTACCACCGGCTTCAATGGCCTTGTCCACGACATTTTTCATTTCGTGCGGGGCGAGAAACTGGCCTTTCTTGATATTGACCGGCTTGCCGGCCGCGACGACCGCTTGAATAAAATCCGTCTGCCGGCATAACAAGGCCGGCGTCTGCAACACATCCACCGCCGCCGCGACGGCGGCAACGTCCTCGATCTCATGGACGTCGGTAAGCACCGGCACGCCGATTTCGCGGCGTACCTTGGCTAGGATCGCGAGTCCCTGTTCCATGCCGAGACCACGGTAGGATTTCGCCGAACTGCGATTCGCCTTGTCGTAGGAGGATTTATAGATAAACGGAATGCCAAGTCCCTGGGTGATTTCTTTCAGCTGCCCGGCCGTGTCCAGCGCCAGCGCCTCGGATTCCACTACGCAGGGGCCGGCAATGAGAAACAACGGCCGCTCGATCCCTGCCTCGAAACCGCATAATTTCATGTCACGGCGGCCTGTGACCGGGGCAGCGTTTGGGTGCGGTGCGCCCGCGCCGCCTCGATATATCCCGTGAACAACGGATGACCGTCGCGGGGCGTGGAGGTGAACTCCGGATGAAACTGCACGCCCACAAACCAGGGATGGTCCGCCAATTCGACGATCTCGACCAGGGTTCCGTCAACGGATGTGCCCGCGAGCACCAGGCCTTTTTCCCGCAAGCTCTCGCGATAGTTGTTATTGAATTCGTAGCGATGGCGGTGTCGTTCGGTCACGGATTCCTTGCCGTAAAGCGCGCGCACGTGCGTGCCCGGAGCCAGCTTGCACTCCTGGCCTCCCAGGCGCATGGTTCCGCCGAGGTCACCGCCAACGTTGCGCTTTTCCTTGCCGCCCTCCGGAGTCGTCCATTCGGTGATCATGGCGATCACGGGATGCGCCGTCTTGGCGTTGAATTCCGTGCTGTGCGCGCCTTTGAGCCCGGCGACATTGCGCGCGAACTCGATCACCGCGACCTGCATGCCGAGGCAGATGCCGAGATAGGGAATCCCCTTTGTGCGCGCGTAGTTCACGGCCTTGATCTTTCCTTCCGTCCCGCGTTCGCCGAATCCGCCCGGCACCAGGATTGCGTCAACGTCCTCGAGCTGGGCCGTGCCCTGGCTCTCGATCAGCTCCGAATCCACGTAGCGGATGTTGACGCGCGTCAGCGTATGCAGTCCGGCGTGTTTCAGGGCTTCGGAAAGCGACTTGTAGGACTCCGTGAGGTGCACGTATTTGCCGACCATGGCCACGGTGACCTCGGCGGTTGGGTGCTCCATGGCGCGGACAACCTTGTCCCACTCGGAAAGGCTGGCCTTGCGTGTGTTGAGACGCAATTTCTCCACCACGATTTCATCCAGTCCTTGTTCGTGCAACAGGCGCGGAATCTTGTAGATATTGTCCACGTCGATGGCGGTGATGACGGCGCGCGGCGGGACGTTGGTAAACAACGCGATCTTGCGTCGGTCGTCATCGGGCAATGGGCGCTCGGCGCGACACAAAAGAATATCCGGCTGAATGCCGAGCGAAAGCAATTCCTTGACCGAGTGCTGGGTCGGCTTGGTCTTGAGCTCGCCCGCCGCGGCGATATACGGCACCAGGGTCAGATGCAGGTACACCACGTTGCTCGGGCCCTGCTCCGCGCCCATCTGGCGAATCGCCTCGAGGAACGGCTGCGATTCGATATCGCCCACGGTTCCGCCGATCTCGATCAGGGCCACGTCGGCCTCGTTCGCGCCCTGCTGGATGCAGCGCTTGATTTCATCGGTGATGTGCGGGATCACCTGCACCGTAGCGCCCAGGTAATCGCCGCGGCGTTCCTTGCGAATGACGTTTTCGTAAATTTTTCCGGTAGTGAAATTGTTGCGCTTCGTCATGGTGGTCCGGACGAAGCGCTCGTAATGCCCCAGATCGAGATCCGTTTCGGCCCCGTCGTTGGTGACGTAGACTTCACCGTGCTGATACGGGCTCATCGTGCCCGGGTCAACGTTAATATAAGGATCGAGCTTGAGTAGCGTGACTTTGAGGCCGCGTGCTTCGAGGAGGGTGCCCAGCGAGGCGGAGGCGATTCCCTTGCCCAAGGAGGAAACTACACCGCCGGTCACAAAAACAAATTTGGTCATTTGGGCCCGTTTAGCAGAAGTGTCGTGCTGCTGCAGAACGGAACGACAAGCTACCAGATGACGGCGATTTTCACAACCGCTTTATTTCGACCTACCGGATTTCTGCATGAACTCAAGCTCCAGTTTCCATCCCGCTTCATGCGTGCGCGCGGCAAAGGGCTCGCAAACCCAGCGATCGCCGATAGCCGCCAACTCGTCGTTGACATAAATCAGTGGCAAACGACCGCGCTCCCAGGGCGGCACGCCGGCTGCCTGCAACAATTTTTTCAGTTTATGGCGGTGCATCCGTCCGGGCAGCCGGCACACTTCACCGCCTTGACGCAATCCCACGGTCAGGAGCGATTTACCGATTCGCTCTTGCGATAACCCGGCACCTTGCGCCGACACCGCGCGCAATAATCCCACGCCGGGAATATTCAGCGGTTCCACCGGATTCCATGGCAATTTCAGCGCGGCATTCATTACCGGTTCGGGTCGGATCGCGACCAATGCATCACGATAACGGCGCACTTCCGCATCGGGCCAGCGCACCACCGACTGTCGCGTGCGCGGCTCGGCCTGAATTTGCACCAGCACCTGATCGAGATTCATGGCGGCGGGCGACTGAAACCCCTGCGTGCGCAGCCAGTAGCGGATCAGATTGCGCAGGCGCGGCGGCGGCAGTTGCCGCAAGGCCGCCACCGATAACGTGACCGTGTTTTGAATACGACAACGGTGCCAATCGGTTTCCGCCAATACCTCGAGGAGTCCGGATGCTTCCGCCGTCAAACTCGCCGCCCGCGCGATTTGCCGCGCGGCCCCCGGCCAGCGCGATTCGAGCAGCGGAAACACCCGGTGGCGCAAATAATTACGCGAAAACCGTGGATCGTCATTGCTGGCATCATCGATCCAATGAAGCTTTTCCTGCGTGGCATAAACCAGCAATTGGGCCCGAGTGAACCCCAATAGCGGGCGCGCCATCCGACCCTTGGAAAATCGGGTCATCGCCGGCATGGCGGACAGCCCCGGGACACCGGCGCCGCGCAACAATTGCAACAGCACGGTCTCGGCCTGATCGTCCAGATGCTGCGCGGTAAGCAGGACGTCGCCCGCTCCCACGTGACGCGCCAGGCAGGCATAGCGTGCCGCGCGTGCCGCCGCTTCCAGGCCGGACAACTTGATATCCGTTACCTGGATCCGTTCGCTGGCAAACGGAACGTTCAGTTGCTCGCACACCAGCTTGCAATGTTGCGCCCACGCACCCGACGCGGGCTGTAATCCGTGATCCACGTGTATGGCGCTCACATGCAATGACCGCTGTCCGCGTAACCGGCAGAGTGCGTGCAACAGCACGTGGGAATCCAATCCGCCGCTGAAAGCGATTTTTAACGGCGTGGCAGACGAAAGTCCGAGGCGGTGGAGCACATCGGCCAGGGCTTGAAGTGAAAACACCTCGGCGGTATTCGGCATGCGCCCTCCCGTGTCATCAATACCGCCGGGTTCATGATCAATGTTCTTCAAATTCACCGTAATGCATCAGCCGGTCGTAGCGTTGTTCCAACAGCCGTTCCAGCGGAATCGAACTCAATTCATCCAGCGAGCTGACCAGCGCCGACTTGAGTGACTTCGCCATCTCCTCGACATCCCGATGCGCGCCGCCCAACGGTTCGGGGACAATCTCGTCCACGAGACCCTGGCGATTGAGACTTTCCGCGGTGATGCCCATGGCTTGCGCGGCTTCGGACGCCTTGTCCGCGGAGCGCCAGAGGATGGAGGCGCAACCTTCCGGAGAAATCACGGAATACGTGGCGTACTGCAGCATCAACAACCGGTCACACACGCCAATGGCCAGTGCTCCACCCGATCCGCCCTCGCCGATCACGACACTCACGATCGGCGTTTTGAGACGCGCCATTTCATAAAGATTGCGCGCAATGGCTTCACTCTGTCCGCGCTCTTCCGCGCCCACGCCGGGATACGCCCCGGGGGTGTCGATCAGCGTGATCAACGGCAGGTGAAAACGTTCCGCCAGACGCATCAGGCGCAGCGCCTTGCGGTATCCTTCCGGACGCGGCATGCCGAAATTGCGCCGCACTTTTTCCCGGGTGTCCCGCCCCTTTTGATGCCCGATGACGACGAGGGGGCGGCCTTCCAGCCGCGCCAATCCGCCGACGATGGCCGCATCGTCGGAAAAGCACCGGTCGCCGTGCAACTCCTCGAAGTCAGTGACCAGGCGTTCCAGGTAATCAAGCGTGTACGGGCGCAGCGGGTGACGCGCAAGCTGCGAGATTTGCCACGGCGTGAGCGCGTGAAAAATGGATTCCGTCAGTTTGCGGCTTTTGGCGTGAAGCTTGGTGATTTCCTCGTTGAGGTTGATCGCTCCACCCTTGTCGGCGAAGCGCAGTGCCTCGATCTTGGCTTCAAGCTCGGCAATCGACTGCTCGAAATCGAGATAATTCTGGTTCATGGATGGGATTACGGCTTCAATTCCTATCAGCGGTACACCAGGTGGACATTGCGCTCTCCGGCCAGGCGCGAAAGCCGCTCGAGCAATACATTGGTCGGACTGATCTTCCACTCCTCGCCCAGCGCGATTTCGGCTTCCGCCCGCTGGCCGTGATAATGCAGATACACCGGGCAAGGTCCCTGCACCGAAGGACTGAGAATTTCTTTTAATTCATCGACGAACCCGTTGCCCGCGAGATCGGCATTGACATCGATAACCAGCCGCTTGCTGAACGTGGCGCGAGCCTTATCCATATTATAGAGCTTCTCCGCGGACATTTTGAAACCACCGGTATATTCGTCCACGCTCACTTGCCCTTCGACGACCAGCAGCGTGTCCTTGGCCAATAACTCGCGGCTCGACGAATAAAGCTCGGAAAATACCGCCAATTCCAGCCGTCCGGTACGATCGTCCAGCGTCACGAACGCCATACGGTCGCCGCGGCGGGTCTGCATGGTGCGCATGGCCACCACCAGACCCGCCACCACGATGGTTGCGGCGGTCGTGGGTTTGAGTTCAGCGATGGTGGCATCCGTGATGCGTTTAAGTTCATCCGCATACCGCGCGATCGGATGGCCGGTGAGATAAAGTCCCAGCGTTTCCTTCTCGCCTTCCAACCGCTGTTCCTCGCTCCACTCCGCGACATTCTCATAGGTATTTTTCCCGGACGGAGCAGTCGCAGCGCCGAATAAATCCACCTGACCGGCATCCAGGTTCCGGCTGTGTTGATCGGCGGCCGCGAGCGCCGTATTCAGCGACGCGGCCAATGCCGCGCGGTGCGTGCCGAGACCATCGAGCGCACCGGCACGAATGAGCGAATCGATGACGCGCCGATTTATCTTGCGCAGATCGATGCGTTTGCAAAAATCGTATAAATCCCGGAACGGGCCATCACGGTGGCGTTCTTGCAGAATGGCTTCGATGGCCGCCTCGCCGAGACCCTTGATGGCGCCGAGCCCATAGAGAATGCTCGAATACCGGCCGGGATCGGCATCCGTGGTTCCCGGGAGCGCGTCTCCGTGCACCGGCACGAAATGATATTCACAGCGGTTGATATCGGGCGGCAGAATCGTCAGTTTCATGTCACGGCATTCGGCGATCATGGTCACGACTTTATCGGTCTTGTCCATGTCGGATGACAGTACCGCCGCCATGAATGCCGCGGGATAATGCGCCTTGAGCCAGGCCGTTTGATAGGCGATCAGCGCATAGGCCGCCGAATGCGAGCGGTTGAAACCGTAACCGGCGAATTTTTCGATCAAGTCGAATATTTCGGTCGCCAAACGGGGGTTCACGCCGCGTGCCGCGGCGCCATGCACGAACACGTTGCGCTGCAGCGCCATCTCTTCCGGTTTTTTCTTGCCCATGGCCCGGCGCAGCAAGTCGGCGCCACCCAATGTATAGCCCGCGAGCTCCTGGGCGATCTGCATCACCTGTTCCTGATACAGGATCACGCCGTAGGTGGGTTTCAGCAATGATTCCAGCGTCGGGTGCGGATACTTGATGCGTGCCCGTCCGTGCTTGCGATTGATGAAGTCATCCACCATGCCGGACTGCAACGGGCCGGGACGGAACAAGGCCACGAGCGCCACGATTTCCTCGAATTTATCCGGCTGCACGCGCTGGATCAGATCCTTCATGCCGCGAGATTCAAGTTGGAACAGGGCGGTAGTGCGACAGGATTTAAGCAAGGCATACGTCGCGGGATCGTCGACGGGGAGTTGCTCGATGACAAGCGGCGGCTCGCCGTGATTCGCGCGCGCGGCGTTGATGGTCTTGACCGCCTTGTCGATGATCGTCAGCGTGCGCAATCCCAGAAAATCGAATTTGACGAGACCGAGTTTTTCGACGTCTTCCATGTCGAACCCCGTCACCGTCTGTTTGCCGCCCTGCTCGCAGTATAGCGGCATGAAGTCGGTGAGCGGTCCCGGCGCGATAACGACGCCACCGGCGTGCTTGCCGGCGCTGCGCGCGAGGCCTTCGAGGCGGCGCGCGGTATCGAGCAATGCGCGCACGTCTTCCTCGCTTTTGTAGCGGTCCGCAAGTTGCGGTTCGATTTCCAGCGCGCGCTCGAGCGTCATGCCGATTTCGAACGGAATAAGTTTGGCGATTTTGTCCACGTAACCGTAAGGATGATCCATGGCGCGGCCCACGTCGCGCACCACGGCTTTGGCCGCCATGGTGCCGTGCGTGATGATCTGCGCCACCCGTTCGTGACCATAACGCCGGGTTACGTATTCAATCACTTCATCCCGCCGTTCCATGCAGAAGTCCACGTCAAAATCGGGCAGCGATACGCGCTCGGGATTGAGGAAGCGCTCAAACAGCAAGTCATGCTCGATCGGGTCGAGTTCGGTGATGCCGAGGCTCCAGGCCACGAGCGAGCCGGCGCCACTGCCGCGCCCGGGTCCGACCGGGATACCGTTTTTCTTTGCCCAGAGGATGAAATCCGCCACTATCAGAAAATAACCGGGAAAACCCATGTTACTGATGGTGGTGAGTTCCAGCGCGAGACGTTCGGAATAAACCTTGCGCTTCGCTTCACGCACGGCTTCGGGGATCAGCTTCAACCGCGCTTCAAGACCGACCTGCGAATCACGGCGCAGCAGATCATCGATGGTCATGCCATCGGGGACGGGATATGCCGGAAGATAATAGCGCCCAAACTCCAAGCGCAGGTTGCAGCGGCGGGCGATTTCAATCGTGTTTTCGATCGCCTCGGGGATATCCTGAAACAGCTCGGCCATTTCTTCGGGACGGCGGAAATATTGCTGCGCGGTGAAGCGACGTGGCCGGCGGGCGTCGGTCAGCACGCGGCCGTCCTGGATGCACACCCTGACCTCATGCGCATCGAATTCTTCCGGTTGCAAAAACACGACATGGTTTGTCGCCACCACCGGCAGCGACAATCTGTGAGCCAGTGATACGGCGGCGTGATTGTAATCTTCCAGGAACGGTTGACCGGTGCGCTGCAATTCAAGATAAAAACTTCCCGGGAACCAGTGTTGATAGCCTTGGGCGATTTCCGCCGCCGCCGATTCGTTGCCGGAAAGCAGCGCCTGGCCGATATCTCCTTCGTGCGCTCCGGACAGCGCGATCAATCCTGACATCGGAGCTTTGAGCCAGGATTTATTCAAACAGGGCTTCCCGGAATGCTGACCTTCCACGTAGGCGCGCGTGAGCAGGCGGCACAGTCGATGATAGCCTTCGATGTCCCGGCAAAGCAGCACCAACCGATGCGGCTTGTGCGGATCAGCCGGGTTGTCCAGCCACACGTCCGCCCCGATGATGGGCTTCACCCCCGCCTGACAAGCCGCCTGATAAAATTTGATTGCCCCGAAAAGATTGGCGAGATCCGTCAGGGCCACCGCCGGCATGTCGAGATGGGCGGCGGTTTTGACCAGATCATCAGTACGGACGATGCCGTCCGTGAGGGAAAATTCCGAATGTACGCGCAGATGGACGAAAGATCGGCTCACGCGGGTATTTCACCGTAAATTCACCGGTCAGGGAAGCAGGATATTTTTCCCGCGGTTTGCGCGTTTTTCGCTTGTTTCATTAGGAATTTCCGGTTGTCAAGATATAATGTTAAGTAGCAACATCCACAGCATGGCGCAAGCAGCTGAAACTGAATAAATGAGTATTGACGAAGTCTTGGCGAATCCCCGTGTCAGGCAATGGCTGCCTGGAGTTCTTAATGGCGCGATGCTGTTGTTGCTGACGGCGAGCATGGCCCATTGGACCTGGCTGCTTGCCAAGCCGCCGCTGCGTCCGCTCGTTATGGCGCCAACAACCCTCGCGGCGTCACCGGGCGACTTTTCCGTGCAGCCGCTGCTGTCGGCTCACCTGTTCGGACAAGTCAGCCAGGCGTTGACGGAAAGACGTCTGGATAATCTTCCGATCAGCAGCCTGAATCTGATTTTGACTGGCGTGATCGCCTCGGCGGGCGGCGGCTATGCGCTGATTTCCGCCAATGGCCAGACCCAGGAACCGTATGCCGTCGGTGACACCATAACCGCCGGCGCGATGCTGCAGGCGGTCTTCCCTGACCGCGTGGTGATCCGGCGCAACGGCATCCTGGAAAGCCTGATGCTGGTGGGCGCTGAAAAATCGAACGTTGATCAGAGGGCGTCGGTTCCGGCGGCATCCCGGGTGGCATCCAATGTCAGCGGCATTGTAAAGGAGACATCGGCCAATCATTTCACGGTGCAACGCGAGAACCTCGCCGCGCAGATGCGCACGCCGGAATTCTTGCGACAGGCGACCGTGGTGCCCGCCAGCGATGGCGGCTTTCTGGTGCGTCATATTCAGCCGGGAAGTCTTTACGAAAAGCTGGGCATACGCATGGGCGATGTCATCAAGACCATCAACGGGCAACCGGTCAATACGCTAGAAGATGCGATCCAGCAATATCAACAGCTGGAAAATATTACCGCGGTGCAAATGGAAATTAACCGTGGTGGCAAAATCGAGCAGCTGTATTACCAATTTGCCCAGAACTGATTAATTTCGAAGACGGTTAACGTGAAAAAACCAAGGACATTCAGCCTCCGGCACTACAGCATCGTGATCCCGCTATCGATGATGACGGGCATCCTGCTGGTCATATCGATATCCCGGGCCGCCGAAGTGACGCCGCTCCCACCGCCTTCCTCGCCTTACGAACGCGTCGCCCCGGGCGCCGCGCGGCAACCGGCGCCACCCGTCCCGCCGCCGGCCGCATCCGGTACGGTGCCCGTTACCCGGCAAAGCCCAAGGCCCGACGCACCGGCCGTGCCAGCGACGGGCTCCAGGACTGCCGGAGAACCGACGCTGCGTCAGGGACAAATGATGTTCAATTTCCAGGAGGCGGATATTCAGGCGGTGGTGAAAACCGTATCACAGATCACGGGAAAGAATTTTCTGATCGATCCGCGCGTCAAGGGAAAACTCACGATCATCTCCACCCAGCCGGTTTCCCGGAATGCGATTTATCAGATCTTTCTCGCGTCGCTCAAGGCGCAGGGATTTACCGCCATCGACAGCGCCAGCGGCTTGATCAAACTCGTTCCGCTGGCGGAAGCCAAACAAAGCGCCTCGGTCACGACCGGAACGGCGCCGCGAGGCGGCGAACAAACCATCACGCATGTGGTCACGGTGGAGCATGGTACCGCGGCGCAACTCGTCCCGGCGTTGCGTCCACTCATGGCGCCGACCAGCCAAATCTCGGTGTACCCGCCCGCCAACACGCTGATCATCACGGACTATGCGGACAACATCCGCAACCTGCTGCACATCATCGATATTCTCGATCAACGCGGCGCGGGCGAATTGGCCATCATTCCCCTGAAACATGCCTCCGCACTGGATATCGCGGAAGTTCTCGTGAGACTGTATCCCAACGTGACGCAATCCACCGGCGCGCCCACTCCCCAGGCGGCCGCCGGTGGCGATGCCGACCGGGTGACCATCATGCCGGATCTGCGCACGAACAGTTTGCTGGCCCGCGCCGAGAACATCGGAACGCTCAACGATTTGCGCGACCTGGTCGCGAAACTGGACGTGCCGGCGAAAATCGGCGGCAACACGCGAGTCGTGTATCTGCGTAACGCGGAAGCCACCAAGCTGGCTGAAATTCTCCGTGGATTGATGGCCGGCGAAGCGCGCGTCCAGACTGCGGCGGCGGCAATTCCCGGACGTCCGGCCGTCGCGGCGTCCAGGCCGGCGGGCGAAAGCTCGCAAATCCAGGCCGACGAGGCCACCAATTCGCTCATCATCAGCGCGTCGGATGCCGTGTTCAACAATCTGCGCGCGGTAATTGACAAGCTCGATGTGCGCCGTGCACAGGTATTCATCGAGGCGCTCATCGCCGAAATCACCACCGACAAGGCCTCGCAATTCGGATTCCAATGGGCGGCGGGCGACAAGGCCGGTGGCGGCGCCGTCGGCGCCGTTACGAATTT
>NZ_JBBDYL010000054.1:10986-266877 GCF_040901545.1 Sulfuricaulis sp.
GCATCGTCGGGACCGCGGTGAACCCGGCCGGCACCTTGTCGTCCGCCGGGGGTCTTTCCATCGCCTTTGTCGGCGAGAAAATCACGCTTTCCGACGGATCCACGGTACGCAGTCTGGGGGCGTTGGCGCGGGCGCTGGAGGAAAAAAGCATCACCAACGTCCTGTCCACGCCGAACCTGCTGACCCTCGATAACACCGAAGCCAAGATTGTCGTCGGGCAGAATGTACCCTTCCTGACCGGCAGCTTCGCTCAAACCGGGACCGGCACCGGCGCCGTCAATCCTTTTCAGACCATCGAGCGCAAAGACGTGGGCCTCACGTTGAAGATCAAGCCGCAGATTTCCGAAGGGGGCGGCGTCAAACTGCAAATCCTGCAGGAAGTTTCCAGCGTGGCGCGCGCCACCGGTGTCCAGGCGCAGGACCTGATCACCAACAAACGCTCGCTTGAAACCACGGTCATCGTCGACGACGGTAATACCGTGGTGCTCGGCGGATTGATCGAGGACAACAACACGGAAACGACCCAGTCGGTGCCGTTTCTCGGACGTATCCCGTTACTCGGGTGGCTGTTCAAGTATCGCGAACAGAAGAAAACCAAAACCAACCTGATGATTTTTCTCCGTCCCATCATCGTTCGCGGGGCGCACGACAGTTATGGCTTCTCCACGCGCCGCTATGAACAGATCCGCTCGGCGCAAAAAACGCTCACCAAGGACGTTCCGCCGATACTGGAAGAGCTCAGACCGGAAGTTCCCTCGCCGGATGAAAAAGTCGGCAGATCGTCCGATGAAATCATTCCGCCCGACAAGATCTTCGGTCCACCCAATATTCCGGAAATTAAACCGGGCAAGACCAATAAGCGACCCTGATTTCCCGCGCTCGCCGTCGCCATGGATAACACGCTCGATTTGCACGTCCTCGACCCCGCCTGGACCCAGCGCCTGCCATACCATTTCGCGCGGCGGCATGGCGTTATCAGCGCCCGCCTGACCGACGGTCAACTGGAAATCTGGGCGAAACCGGGCGTATCGAGCGCCACGCTGGCGGAACTTTACCGGGCGCTGGGTCAGCCGATCCAGGTGCGCGAATTAACTCCCGCGTTGTTCGATTCCGCGCTCAACCGCGCCTACGAACGCGGCATGACCCAGGCGATGGAAATTGTCGACGATCTCGACGGCGATCTCGACCTGGCTGAACTGACGCACAATCTTCCCCAGGCTACCGACCTGCTCGAGAGCGAGGACGATGCCCCGATCGTGCGGCTGATCAACGCGTTGCTTACCCAGGCCGTGCGCGAAGGCGCTTCCGATATACATATCGAACCGTTCGAAACACGGTCGGTGGTGCGCTACCGCATCGACGGCGTGTTACGCGACATCATCGAACCCCAGCGTGCGCTGCATGGGGTGATCGTCTCGCGCATTAAAATCATGGCCAGCCTCGACATCGCGGAAAAACGCATGCCGCAGGACGGCCGTATCACGCTGCGTCTCGCGGGCCGTCCGGTGGACGTGCGTGTTTCCACCGTCCCCACCGGTCACGGAGAACGCGTGGTTCTGCGCCTGCTCGATAAACAGGCGGGTCGTCTCGATCTGACCGGTCTCGGCATGTCAGGGGAAATGCTCAACACGCTGGTGGAACTTATCAACCAGCCCCACGGCATTATTCTCGTCACCGGACCCACGGGTTCCGGCAAGACCACGACGCTCTATGCGGCGCTCGGTAAGCTCGACGGCGCCCAGCATAATATCCTGACGGTCGAGGATCCGATTGAGTACGACCTCGACGGTATCGGCCAGATGCAAGTCAATCCGAAGATCGACCTTACCTTCGCGCGGGCGCTGCGTTCGATTCTGCGACAGGACCCCGATATCATCATGATCGGCGAAATTCGCGATCTTGAAACCGCGCAGATCGCGGTGCAGGCCAGCCTGACGGGACATCTGGTGCTGGCCACGCTGCACACCAACGACGCCGTCGGTGCCGTGACGCGCCTGGTGGACATGGGCGTGGAACCTTTTTTGGTGGCGTCCAGCATTCTCGGCGTGCTGGCCCAGCGACTGGTGCGCAAACTCTGTCCCGTCTGCCGCCAGAAACATGTCCCGGACGCGGCTGAAATGAAGATGCTTGATGTCTCTCAATACATGGCCGGTTCACCGGTTGTCTACGGTCCCGTCGGTTGCACAGCGTGCAGCAATACGGGATACCAGGGACGCACCGGCGTCTATGAACTGCTGACCATCGACGACAGCCTGCGTACGCTGATACATGACGGCGGCGCGGAAGGGAAATTACGCGATTACGCCCGCACCCTCGGCATGCGCACGATACGCGAAGACGGACTGCGCTGGGTACGGGACGGCGTTACGAGTCTTGAAGAAGTGCTGCGCGTCACGCGCGAATAATCATGGCGGCTTTTGAATATCAGGCGCTCGATCCCAAAGGACATTCCGTCAAGGGTGTCCTGGAAGGCGATGCCGAGCGCCAGGTCAGGGCCACGCTTCGCGAGAAAGGGTTGACCCCGTTGCGCGTCGATGTCATCGACCGGCGCGCGGACGCAAAGCACAGCCGGTGGTCCTTTTCCATACGCCGCGGTATCTCCAGTTCCGAGCTGGCATTGATCACACGTCAATTCTCCACGCTCATTCATGCCGGGCTCACGATTGAGCAGTGCCTCAATGCGCTGATCGAGCAGGTCGAATCGGCGCGCGCACGGTCTGTGCTGGCCGGTGTACGGACCCGCGTCCTCGAAGGCCAGTCGCTCGCGCGCGGCCTGGGGATGTTTCCCGAGTCCTTCCCTGACATTTATCGCAGCATGGTGGATGCGGGCGAGCAATCGGGCCGTCTGGACGAGGTGCTCGGCCGACTGGCCGATTACACCGAAAACCGGCAAAACCTTCAGCAAAAGGTTCTGCTTGCGTTTATTTATCCGGCATTGGTCACCCTGGTCGCGTCCGCCGTCGTTATCGGATTGCTGGTGTATGTCGTGCCGCAAGTGACGCGCGTGTTTGAAAATACCGGCCAGGCATTGCCGCTCATAACAGTCGTATTGATCTCAATCAGCGATTTCGTGCGCACCGGCGGCTGGTGGTGGCTGTCTATCGGCCTGATGGCCATCATCGTTTTGCGGCTGGCCTTGCGCGAACCGCATTTACGTCTGCGTTGGCATTATTTGTTGCTGCGATTACCACTGGTGGGCCGGTTGTTACGCGGCACCAACGCCGCGCGACTCTCCAGCACCCTGGGTATCCTTACCGCCAGCGGCATCCCCCTGCTAAATGCGATGCAATCCGCGGTGCAAACCGTGACGAACCTGCCCATGCGCGCGGCCGTGGAAGACGCCCTGCGCCAGGTACGCGAAGGCGGTAACCTCTCCCGCGCCCTGGGTAAAACCAGGCTTTTCCCGCCCATGGTCATCCATCTGATTGCCAGCGGCGAAGCTACCGGCAAACTGGATCAGATGCTGGAACGGGCGGCGGTCGCCCAGACGCGGGAACTTGAAAACTGGGTCCGGGCGCTGACGGCATTGCTTGAACCGCTGCTCATCCTGGCGATGGGTGCCATCGTGCTGTTCATCGTGCTGGCCATTCTGCTGCCGATTTTCGAAATGAATCAGCTCATCAAATAAACAAGGATGCATATGCGACCCACGTCAGGAATCAAGCGCTTATCCAATGGCTTCACGCTCATCGAGATTCTCGTCGTCGTGGTGATTCTCAGCGTTCTGGCGGTGCTGATCGTCCCGCGAATCATGGATCGTCCGGATGAGGCGCGCGTGATCGCCGCCAAGAGCGACGTCCGCGCCATTATCAGCGCCCTCAAACTCTACAAACTCGACAGCGGCGTGTATCCCTCCACGGAGCAAGGCTTGCAGGCGTTGGTAAAAAAACCGGAAATCGGCGACATACCGCGCAATTGGAAAAGTTCCGGTTATCTGGATCGGATGCCCAGAGACCCTTGGAAAAACGATTACCAGTACCTAAGCCCCGGACTTCACGGCGATATCGACGTCTTCAGTTTTGGCGCCGACGGCCAGCCCGGTGGTGAGGGCGTTAATGCCGATATCGGCTCGTGGAATCTTGATTCGTAAATTTCCCGGTGAGTAATTTACAACCCTCACGGGGTTTCACGCTGATTGAGCTGATGGTCGTGATACTGATCATCGTTATCGTGCTGGGGTTGGTCGGCGTCAACCTTGAACCGGATCGGGAATCCGTTGTGCGCGACGAAGCACGGCGCATGGCGCTGCTGCTGCGAACCGCGCAACAGGAGGCCATTTTGCAGGGCAAGATTCTGGCCATGGAAATTACCCCTGAAGGCTACGTTTTTCTGATGCTGGACGACAACAGCGAGTTCAAATCGCTGTCACGGGATGAAATTCTTCGCCCGCGCGACTTGCCGCGCGACATCACTATTTCTTCCGTGAATATCGAGGGCAGGCCGGTGACGGAGAAACCGCGTCTTATCCTGATGCCGACGGGGGAGCTGCCGGAATTTACCATTATCTTTTCTTTCGGTGAGATTCACTGGCAGGTACAAGGGGTGTTTTCGGGCGAGATCAAGGTGGCCGTCGCCTCTTTGCCGGGAAGCGCGTGATGCGAACGCCCGACCGCGGGTTCACCTTGGTTGAAGTGCTGGTGGCGCTTACCGTGCTCGCCATTGCCCTGGCGGCAATCATGCGCAGCCTGGGCCAGGCGATCGACACCACGGCAACCTTGCGCGAACGCAACATGGCGCTGTGGGTGGCCCAAAACCGTCTCGCGGAACATGAAATGCGTCGCAGCTGGCCGGCCGTGGACACCATTGATGGCGATACGGAGATGGGAGGCGCAAGATGGTTCTGGCGTGAGCAGGTTTCGACCACGCCCGAAGCCGAGATTCGGCGCATAGAAATTACCGTATGGCGCGTACCGGACGACACGCATACATCGGCCCGGCTGGTCGGCTATTTGCGTAATAACGCCGGCTCAAAACCTTCGGGAACATGAAACGCCCTCGCGGTTTTACCTTGCTTGAGTTATTGGTTGCGATCGGCATCTTCGCGCTGTTTTCCGCCATGGCTTACGGAAGTCTCAGCCGCTTTATGAACGATCGCGAACGGCTTGTAACCGAGCATGAATTCTGGAGCACCTTATCGCTTACATTTGCCCGGCTGGAGGAGGATTTTTCGCAGACCCGGGCCCGATCCATCAGAGACGTCATCGGCTTTCCTCAACCGGCGTTTCAAGGTCAACCGACCGACACGCGCGCGGTCGGAATGCCCAGCATAGAATTTACCCGCGGCGGGGTTTTATCTTTTGACAATGGGCGGCGCAGTGATTTACAACGAGCGGCATACCGACTCGTGGATGGAGTGCTCATGCGCCTCGCCTGGCCGGTACTCGACCGCGGACCGCAAACGACACCGGTGGAAGTGCCGTTGATCAGGAACGTCGAGGAATTTCGCGTGCGTTTTTTATCCGCGGCCGGGATCTGGCTCGACCGATGGCCCGGCGAAGGAATTCCCGAGGTCCTGCCCCGCGGCGTGGAGGTCAAGTTAAATCTATCCGGGCGGGGTGAGTTCACCCGATTGTTCATCATCAATGGCTAAAACAGTAAATTTTTCCAGTTGCTCCGGACAGCGCGGCATGGCGCTCATTACCGCCATGCTTGTGGTGGCCATTGCGGTTACCACGGCGTCGTTTATCAGCATCGATCAGCAAATATGGCTGCGCCAGGTGGAAAACCTGGCAGATCGCGCGCAAGCGGAAGTAGTGCGCGCCGGCGTCCTGGACTGGACCGTCACAATTCTTACGAAAGATGCCAGAGAAAATAATACCGATAATCTCACCGAAGACTGGGCCAAAACCCTGCCGCCGCTGCCGGTGGAAGGTGGACAGGTTACGGGCCAAATCACCGATGCCCAGGCCCGGTTCAATATCAATAATCTGGTCCGGAACGGCGCACCGAGCGTTCCCGACATCGGCACATTTCAAAATCTTCTCAAGTCGCGCGCCATAGACCTCAATATCACCGACGCCGTGATCGACTGGATCGACGTCGATGGCGATGCCCGGCCATACGGCGCCGAAGACATCGATTATCTTCAACTGGAAATTCCCTATCGTGCCGCCAACCAGCCGTTACAGAGTATCGAGGAATTGCGCCTGATTCGGGGGATTACTCCGGAGATATTCGAGAAATTGCAACCCTGGGTCACGGCGCTCCCCCAGCCCACCGAAATTAACGTCAACACGGCCTCGAAAGAGGTTTTAAGCGCCCTGTTTTATACGTTACCGGCTGCGGTAATTGATCAGATTATTGAAAAACGGCCGCATAAGGATGTGGCAGAACTGACGAAGACACTTCAAGAGCTGGCCAAAGGGGGAAATTTTCCCCAAGCCTACTACGGAATAAGCAGCAGTCACTTTGAGGTCAATATTCAAACCTGGTTTGGCCGTTACTCGCGCGCGACACAGGCGCTGATCCAGCGCACGGCCGGAGGCGGCCCGGCACAGGTGCTCTGGCATCGACAGCGATTGCCGACGAAAGTGGTCGCCACCTCGACAAACACCACGGAAAGTTCCGGGAAACAGTCGATGTAAATATATAATGATGCGCAAGACGACCAGGACTGAAGACAAGATGGCTACCCGGAAAATATTGACCGCGGGCAAACTTCCCTCCGCAGCGGTTGTGAAGCGCTTGCAGCGGTTCTGGTCACGTCAAAGAAATACGCTCGAACTGCTGCTTCCCCGTGAGTGGCCGGAAAAAAATGGCGTGATTCACTGGCGACTTCGCGGCGGCGGGTCATCGTTGCACGGTCAGGTCAACGAATTAAATGAAATCCCCGGACTCAGCGCCATGACGCACGTACAGGTATGGACACCGCCGTCCGAAACATTATTGACGCGCGCGACTTTGCCCACGCGCTCGCGTGCAAAGATCCAGCAGGCGCTGCCTTATGCTCTTGAAGAACAACTGGTCGGCGAACCGGATCAATTGCACTTCGCCTACCGGATACTCGAAAACAACAACATCGCGGTCGCCGTGACGGCGAAAGATCGCTTGCGGGCCTGGGTTTCGCGATTGGCAGATTATGGATTGAAATCATCGAGCATCTGCCCCGCCACGTTGGCACTTCCGCATGATAATGCGTCGTGGACGCTGGCATTTCGTGAAAATGAAATCTGGGTAAGGACGGGTATCGCCTCGGGATTTGCCGTCCTTCGCCGCGCGAACATACCACCCTCCCAGTTGACCATGGCGTTGCAGGAGGCGCGCACGAACCAGAATGCGCCGTCGTCCCTGACCGTTCTGCAGCCGCCGCACGGTTTTGTCAAGAACATATGGTCAACGGCGCTCGAGCTTCCGGTGCAGCCGCAACAGCAGGATTTCTGGACGGACGCGCACGACGTGGTGCCGGCCATCAATCTTCTTCAAGGCAGCTTCGCGCCTTCGAGTCAGTTAAGAGAATTGGCCCCGGCTTTGCGTCCGGCCGGCGTCATGCTGGCGATTTTGTTAGCGGGTAGCCTGTGTTTCGATCTTTGGGAATATTGGCATTTAAAGCGCACGAACGAGAATCTCAGGCAGGAAATGACCGGCCTGTTCCGGAAATCGTTTCCGGATGCCGTGATACAAAATCCGGCCCTGCAGATGTCGCGCCTCTTGGGCGAGATGCAAAACAAAAGTGGCGGGACTTCAAGTACCGATCTATTGCCTCTGCTCGGAAACGTCGCGCCCGTCATTCAGGCGACGGCACAAATCAAATTACGCGGCATGCAGTACAGCGATTCCAGACTCACACTGGATGTCACCTTGCCGGATTTCCAGGCAATGGAATCGGTGAAAAATGCCATCATTGCGCGCGGTATACAGGTTGAAGTGGTCGGGGCAAACAGTACTGCTACCGGTATTGAAGGCCGGCTGCGGCTGGGGCAACCTGCTCGGGCAGGAACGTGATTCGGGAAAAAATAAACGCCTTGAATTTGTCCTGGTCGCGGTTGCGCAACCTGCCGCCACGCCTGCAACTCATTTATATCGGTGGCGTTGCGGTCGTGTTATTGATCCTGTACCTCTCGCTTTGGCTCCCGCTACAACGCGATCTGGCGCGTTTGCGCATCGCCGTTCCCCAGGCGAAAGTGGAATTGGCGCTAATGCAGTTGCAAGCGAAGGAATTGAATCAATTGCGTGCCAGCGGTCGTCTGCCCGGATCCGGCGGTAATCTGCTGGCAACCCTGGAACAGTCCGCCGTCACGAGCGGTTTGCGTCAACGCATTTTGCGGATGGAGCCCGATGGCGCACATAGTGCGCGTCTAACCCTTGAGGGAGTCAATTTCAACGCGATGATCGGGTGGCTTGCGAACCTGCAATCCCAGGGTGGCATCCGCGTCGAAAGAGCGTCGATAGAACCTTTGGCCGCGCCCGGTACGGTAAACGCCAAAATCACCCTCCGCAAGGCCGGTGCATGAAAAAATCCTGGCTGCTCTATGTTTTTTTTGGAGTATTTTTTTACGTCCTGTTTCTGTTCATCCAGATGCCGGCGTCCTGGTTCGCCTGGGGCCTGAACCACTATACGAGCGGCCGTGTCCAGCTTGATCCGATCGCGGGAACCCTGTGGCATGGAAAAGGACGGCTGGTATACCAGCATCCTCCCTCCACATCGTTTGAATTTGGCGATACCGAGTGGCGCATCAACCCCCTGTGGTTGCTGGTTGGATCGTTGCAGCTGACCTGGCAAAGCCATAAGCCAGACACTCATATCAATACAACCGTTCGGATGAGTTCAGGACAATTAATATTGCTCGAAACTAAAGTAGCGTTTCCAGCCCAACTTTCAAGTTCGTTTATTCCCGCCGCAAAATTGCTGTCTCCCACTGGTCAAGTGCGACTTCAAACTGACAGGCTGGCCATGGATCGCAACAATGGCATGTCGGGGGGTGGCAACATTCAGTGGCAAGCGGCTGGCAGCGCCCTCTCTCCTGTCCGCCCTTTGGGTGATTACCGACTTCTGATCTCCAGCGCCGGCAATGTCGCCGATCTTAAACTATCGACCCTGCGTGGTACACTGGAGCTATCCGGTCAAGGTGAATGGCAGATCGCGAGCGGTACAATCCGGTTTTCCGGAAGCGCCACGCCCCGTGAGAGCATTAGTGAACTTGAACCATTGCTGAAGCTTATGGGTGAAAATCAGGGTGGCGGCAAGCGTACATTCTCCATTAATGGAAAGTTACCGCTTACAATCTTCTGAATTTAGTATGCACTCATTGCCAACAGTCGATGTGAAATGAATGATTTAATGCGGCCCTGATTCAATCATCAGAACGCGTGCACGCTTGTTTTATGTTGCGTTATCGAAAGCAATCGGCTTGCCGTCGCAGCTATATCACTGTTAGACAGAGTGCGAAAAGATATTTTTAATAATTATTAATTTTGCCTTAATTATATTATTGGTTTTACTCGATCTATCAAGTATTTGATCGGTTAATATTTTATTCAGCCGAGTAAAAAGAGAAATGCAAGCTTACTGGCAGTTTCTGGAGAAAAACTCACTACTTATCCAACAGTCACGAGCGGGTACATGGTTATAGCAGGTAAATAAAAACAAAAGATTATGAATCTGATCTTTACCGATCATCCAAAAAATCGTCGGTCACTTTTCAGGATATAAATTTTTCAAAAACAATAGCCAACGGCCGTGCTGCGGTGATTTCTCGAAACATTCCTGGCAACTCGCCCCACCGGCACCACCATCGCGATGCGACGGCTTTAAATTATCGCATCAATTGCCTTACAAGGGAGCGACACACCTTTTCAAGGAAATTGGCGGAGAGGGTGAGATTCGAACTCACGAGGAGCGTAAGCCCCTGCCAGTTTTCAAGACTGGTGCCTTAAACCGCTCGGCCACCCCTCCGGATCAATCTGAAACCAACTATTACTACACATCTAACTCTCTACCAAGACCCATTGACGCGGTCAACGGTTTTGCGCCGGACATCCCTGTCCGGCGCCCCTCCGGGGCCAGCGTCGCTACGCTCCGCTGTCTGAAATCGCTCCAGGCGACTTTCGTCAAGAGCGCCGCCTTACGAGTGCCGCCGAACGCCGCGCGACAGCGCGGCGGTCCGAAGGGCGGAGGGCAGGATGCCTGACGTAAACCGCTCGGCCACCTCTCCATTGATCATTCATAAGCTCAGGCAGGTCAATGGTTTTGATCGGTAAACCAACCCTGAACCTCGCTCCTTCGGTGCCAGCGTGCGTACTTGGCTTTATATACGGTATACATCCTTATAACCACTCCTCGCTTTCGCTTCATTCACCCAAAATATCGTCCAATACGAATTAAGACATCCCACCGGGATAACCTGAAGGACTCGCGGCAAGAATGGCGCGAGGAAAATCGTTCCCGGCCGATTATTGTCAAGGCCCGGCCTGACGAGCAGCGCCGGAAGCATTGCCGAATACCGCCTATTGCCGGGGGCCTGGAGAACGTCGGACAGAATGCCTGGCGTAAACCGCCCCGCCGCCCTTCCTATTTATATTTTCTATTAACGAGTTACCAAAAGCGCTCCAAATTAGAGGAGGAAGAGTAAGATTGTAATCCGTATGTTAAGACATTACGCATCTACTCTTGCCACCCAAAAGGAGAAAACCCATGCGCACCATTGTAGCAATAGCCTTCACTGGGCTGGTTGCCGCGCTCTCAGTTTCGTTAACGGCTACCGCTCAGGAACCGGCTCTCGAAAAGCTCAAACAGATGCAAGTTTCAGGAGTCGACGCCAATTTTCAGCCAGTTCCGCAAACCGGGAAAAACGCCGACGCGATCCGAGAAAACCTGAAACGGGTCAAACTGCCGCCGGGCTTCAAGATTGATCTTTACGCCATCGTCCCGGACGCGCGGCACATGGCGGTAGGCCCGTCCACCAACATGGTCTTCGTGGGAACCCGCAAGACTACTGTCTGGGCCGTCACCGACCGCAACAGTGACGGCGTCGCCGACGAGGTCAAGCCATTCTCGCCTTCGTTGAATTTCAAGGTGCCCAACGGCGTGTGCTTCACCAAGAATGGTTTCCTGATCGTTGTCGAACACAATCGCGTGATCAACTTCCCAGCGGCCGAGTTCTTCTACGAGGGGAAGGATGTCGCCGTGATCGAGACGGTGCCGCAGGGTAAGCTGATCCCGGTGGAAGAAGAATCGTACAATCATCACGCCCGTGTATGCCGCATCGGCAAGGACGGCAAGCTCTATATCGCGCTCGGTCAACCATTCAACGTTCCGCCACGCGAAAAGCTCGCGGTTTTCAACCAGTGGGGCATCGGCGGCATCGTCCGCATGGATCCCTTCGACGGTGGCGGTCGCGAAGTCTACGTCCGCGGGATTCGCAACTCGGTGGGCATCGAGTTCAACCCCAAGGACGGCACCCTGTGGTTCACCGACAATCAGACCGACGGGATGGGCGACAATACGCCTCCGGGCGAGCTGAACCGCGCCACCAAGCCGGGACAGTTTTTCGGCTACCCCTGGACGTGCGGTCGTGTCCGTATCACGGAGCATGGTTACGACAAGGATCCGTTGCCGAAGGACATCGTCTATCCGCAAGTGGAGATGGACGCTCACGCAGCCGACCTGGGCCTTACCTTCTACACGGGTAAAAAATTCCCGGCCAAGTACCGCGGCGGTATCTTTTCGGCGCAGCATGGCTCCTGGAATCGCACCGACCCGATCGGCGCCCGCGTAATGTTCACCTCGCTGAAGGAGGACGGCACGGCCAACAAGACCGAAGTGTTTGCAGAGGGTTGGCTTGACCCGGAAACCAAGACGTATCGTGGTCGGCCGGTCGATGTGGCCAATCTGCCCGACGGCTCCCTGCTGGTCTCCGATGATTTTTCCGGCGCCCTCTATCGAATCACTTATGTGAGCGAGTAGTATTTGTGCTCAAGTTTGGTGAGTGATATTTACTCCAGCAGCGCGGCGGTGTCTGTCGCCACCGCGCTCCTGGTATCCACGTTTACCGCGACAGCGGGAGATTTAGCCGCCGGTCGCCAAAAGGCAATTCACTGTCAGGCCTGTCATGGTCTGGATGGATTGTCGAAGTTACCTACAGCGCCCCATCTCGCCGGACAGAACGAAACTCATCTGATTAAAGCCCTCAAGGATTACCGGTCTGGGGCGAGAAAAAATGAGATGATGTCGATTGTCGCATCGTCCCTCACCGATACGGACATAAACGACCTGGCTGCTTACTACCATTCCATAAAAACCATCGATATACCACCTGAATAATTTCCTGGATAACGGGGACTGAATAAAGCCGCAATGCGACAATTAATCCATAACTACATTTTTTTATGCTGCTTGCTTTTACCTTTCAATACGCATATCGCGCTTGCCGAGAATACAAATACCATATTACGGAGCGATCCGGTTGTCGTGACGGCTACGCGGATCGAACAGTCAAGTTTCGATTTGCCACTGTCGATCGACAGTCTTGATATCGAAAAAATCCACGACCAGCAGCAACGCGTCAATATTTCCGAGAGTTTGGTGCGGATACCCGGCGTCGTGGCGCAGAATCGCCAAAACTACGCGCAAGATTTGCAAATCTCCTCACGCGGGTTCGGTGCACGATCAACTTTCGGCATCCGCGGAATTCGTCTGCTCGCCGATGGCATCCCTGCGACGATGCCCGACGGGCAAGGCCAGGCGGCTACCTTTGATCTTGAATCTGCACGCCGCATCGAGGTATTACGCGGGCCGTTTTCCGCCATCTATGGCAACGCCTCCGGCGGTGTGATTCAAGTGTTCAGCGAAGAAGGTCCGGCGACACCGACCTTAGAGACCGGTTTGCTTGCCGGTACCTATGGGACGGAACGCGCCAGCGTGAAATTCGGCGGTCAAGACAATCCGCTCAATTATATCGGTTCATTGTCGCGTTTCGATAGTGACGGCTACCGCGAGCACAGTGCCGTCACCCGCGAGACCGGCAGCGCACGGTTGCGCTGGTCGGCCAATACCGACACGACAGTAACGCTGCTCGTCAATGGCCTGCATCAAGGTGACACGCAGGATCCGCTCGGCCTCACGCGAGCCAAGATGGAGGAAGATCCGCGTCAGGCGGGTACAGGTGCGATGCTATTCAACACACGCAAAAGCATTGCCCACTTGCAAGGCGGGCTTACGCTGGAGCAGCGTTTAGGTACCGACGACCGCCTTACCCTGATCGGTTACAGCGGCCAACGCGATGTAACACAATACCTCGCGTTCGCCGGCAGTGGACCTACCCAATCTGGCGGCGTGATTGATCTCGATCGCAGCTTCACGGGTCTCGGCATACGCTGGACGCATCGTTCCCGATTGGCGGACATGCCGTACACCATGACGATGGGGGTTGACTACGACAACATGTATGAGCGACGTCGCGGCTTCGTCAACAATAACGGGATTGCAGGTGAGTTAAAGCGCGATGAAGACGATCGTGTTTTTGATTTCGACCAATACGCGCAGCTTGAATGGCGGTTCGCGCCGCGCTGGCGCGTCTCCACCGGCCTGCGTCACAACCGGGTCGCCTTTGACTCGAAGGATTACTTCATAACGGGCGCTTCGAATCCCGATGATAGCGGTAGCGCCATTTTCAAGAAAACCAATCCAATGCTGGGCGTGCTTTATCAGTGGAGCGACTCTGTCAATCTTTATGCGAATGCCGGCCAGGGCTTTGAGACCCCCACTTTTGCGGAACTGGCCTATCGTCCGGATGGCAGCCCGGGACTCAATTTTTCCTTGCGCCCCAGCGTCAGTCGCAGCAGCGAGGCCGGTATCAAGGCTTTCGTCACACCGACAGCGCGCGTGAACGCCGCCTTGTTCCGCATTCGTGCCTACGATGAAATCGTCACGGGACCCTCGCCTGCACCGGGACGCAACACGTTCATGAATGCCAATCTGACCACGCGCGATGGTTTAGAGCTAAGTGTCGACAACGATCTGGGGTACGGCGTCCATGCCTACCTGGCCTACTCTTATATCGACGCGCGTTTTGTAGACTACGTCAATTTCTCCGGCACCAATCTAGCCGGCAAGCGCATCCCGGGAGTGCCACAAACGACAATTTACGGCGAACTCAAATGGCGTCCGCTGAACGATTTGGTGACGGCGCTGGAGGCGCGCCGCGTCAGTTCAATAGCCGTCAATGATGAGAACGCCGATACCGCCGAGGCTTACACGGTAGCCAACTGGCGCATCGGTCTGGAGCAAGGGGGTCGTGGCTGGCGATTACAGGAATTTCTACGAATCGATAATTTGTTCGATAAAACCTATGCCGGTTCGGTTATCGTCAATGCAAACGGTGGGGCGTACTTCGAGCCGGCTCCGCGGCGCAATTACATCATAGGGCTCAATGCCCGTTTCGAGTTTTAATAAATCATCCAATTACTTTCGCAGCCTGAATTCAACCGGCACCAATACCGTAATTTCACGCTCACGTAATTCATCAGGTGGCAGCGGCCAGGAGGAAAGGCGTCGCGCCATCACAAGTGCCTGCCGATCGAGCACATCATGGCCACTCGAGTGCGCCATGACTACTTCGTGTAAGCGACCTCCCGGGAGGAGTTGCAGACGCAATATCACCGTTCCTTCCCAGCCACGCACTCGCGCCAGTCGCGGATAGGTAAGTCGCTGTCCAATTATTTCAGTCAGGGACCGTATGTAAGCATCCAGCCGTCGATTATCGTTGGCCGCCGGCTCCGACGCGGCCGTTGGCTTAGATGCAACTGGCGGCGTATCAACGGGATTAGTCGTCGACTCCGGGAGGAGCTGAGGAACTTCATAGGCAATCGCCGGTGGCTCCGCGGGCAGCGCGCTAGCCTGCGGTTCCGTCCCACGCACCGGACGTTCCGGAACTCGATCTTGCTTCCGCGATGGCGTCGTTTCCTTCGGCTCCACGATGCCTGGTAGCAACTGGATCTCCAGATTCGAAATCATACTGGTAGAACTTGTATTTTGAAGAGTACTATTCAAAATACCGACTGCCGCCACATGTACGGCCAGCGAAGCCACCAGAAAGAATTGAAAATAATTCTTGTGGACTATCTGTGACATGATGAGGCGTGACGTCGTCATCTCCGGATTACCGCATTGGATATTTGAACAGTATCCGTTGCGGAATAGCTTGAACTCCAATCATACGCTGATCAATTGGGAAAACTACAGGTTGCAACGTTAACGAAATACCGACTTAGCACGTTTATTTCTCCAGCTCATGCCCCAAGCGTAAAATGCAATGAACACAAAGATATCCAGCGGCAAACCGAAAAAAAAGAAAAGTACCGGCATAAACAACATGGAATATTGTTGTATCAAATACACATGCACCAGATACTGCATGGGTATCAGGATACCGAGGTAAAACATGGTGATCACCGTCAAAAGAAGTTTTTTTGGCAATCCGAAGTCAAAAATATAATATGTGGCTCCAAGCAGCACCGGAACGAGAGATATCACGAACAATCCAGCCATCAGCATGCCGGATTGATAATCGGATACGGTATACGGAAAGTACGCCGGATTTATCGCGAAATAAGCCAGGGAACAGGTTTGAATAAAGGCCAGCGCGCGCAGCAAATAAATAACCGGCATTTGCCGCCTGGGAATGATGAAGGAGATCAGCACCGTTAAGGTGGTTAACAACAGCGCCATCCACCATGCACCACTGTCAGGAACACCCGCGGTGATATCGAGATACGGGACTTCAATGCGCAGTAAAGGTCCAATAGAGTAGCCTTTATGCTTCACGGCGGCCCCTTCGAAAAGCACATCCGACCAATACGACGTGCCCCAGGTCCAGGCGGCATTTACCCATCGAAGCAGCATCAACCATCCAGCCAGCAACAGTACTGCCAGAAACATCGCCATCCAACCCTCGGCAGGTTTAAGCGGCAGAGTCAGAAGCGCACGATGCTTGGTTATCACCCCTCCGGAAAAACCGTGATGCCGCAGCAATTCCATGCGACGCCGTCGGGACAGACTTGCATGGTTCGCTTCAACGTCTTTCTCAGAACTCACGAAAGACACCGACGATTACCCCATTGCGGTTATAAAAGGGGTTGCTGTAATGCTCGATCGTAGCGTTCAGACCCCAGCCCCGTTGCAGCCACTCACGCCAGGTCAAACTGATCAAGTCGCTGTGAAA
Organism: Sulfuricaulis sp.; assembly: GCF_040901545.1. Taxonomy (GTDB): domain Bacteria; phylum Pseudomonadota; class Gammaproteobacteria; order Acidiferrobacterales; family Sulfurifustaceae; genus Sulfuricaulis. Next base: position 27,144 of record NZ_JBBDYL010000054.1, read on the forward strand.
ATCGACGAGAGTCGATGACTCGTCGATCAGCTGATAGGCTTCCCGCCCGGATTCGATTCGCAGCGTCAGATATCGCTTCTTATCCTGCCCTTGCGTGACGGCAATAAAGTAATTGTTGGCATCGATCGAACCCGGTGTGCTGTGGTTCATGCGGACACCGCCTTCGATTACCCATGGCGTGTCAAAATAATAGGCGGCGCTCAACAATATGATTCGATCCCGATGGATATCTCGCGCGGTGATGTACCCGATACCCAAAGTAGTCACCAGATTCCGATCCGGCAGCAATTTTCGATTGATCGCTATATCGAACCTGTGCTTGGGAAAAAAGAATCCTCCGCTACTGGCCCCCGCCGAAGCCGTGACGAACCAGTCTTCGTCGAACGTATGCGAAAAACCGCCCGTAAAATAAGTTCCATGATCGTTGAACTCGCTTTGGCGAAGGATTTCCCAGTTCCAGACCTGATCGCTGTAACCCTGCCAAACGCCTTTGGCGTAGACGCCACGCCAGTTATCAAAGCCACCGGTCAAATGATGATAATTGGCTCCTGCTTCCACGTAGCCAACAGGTTGCTCTAAAGCTGTACCGGCGGCATGCGCTAACTGGCTAGCCAGGAATCCAACCAAAAAGAACGAAAATCTTGACTTACAAGGCTTGATATCACGATCCATATTGATTTTTCTTGTTATCCTGCAATTTGTTTCCGGCACCCGATGTCAGATCGGCAGAAAGAATCCTAACGATGGATTCCCCCGATTTCCCGTCGCCAAATGGATTCTTTGTATTACGCATGGATTTATATTGCCTGGTATCTTCAGTCAATTTAAGCACCCAGCTTTGGATACTTTCCGATGCCGTGCCGATCAAGGCGCCGCCGCCCACGGTTATCAACTCAGGGCGTTCAGTTGTGTCGCGCAGCACCAAAACCGGTACGCTGGCGGCAACCGCCTCCTCCTGGATCCCTCCTGAATCGGTAAGTACGAGCCAAGCGTGCTGAAGCGCCCAGAGCAGTTCAGGATAATTAAGCGGCGGTGTAAGCCAGATACGGCTTCGTACCTCAACCTCCAGCCCATCCATGGTCTCGTGCACGGCGGCGCTCACGATGGGGTTAGGATGTACCGGCCAGAGTATCAGCAAATCACGGCATGCTTGCGCCGCTTGGCGCACTCCGCGCGCGATACTGATAATTTTATTGCCCCAGTTCTCGCGGCGGTGCGCCGTTACGAGCACCAGACGATGATGATCGAGTGCCTGTTGAACCCGGTCGCGCGGTAATTGATCGACTTCACGCGCTTCGGAAAAATAATTCTCCAGGTGGGAAATTCCCCAATGCACGGCATCCACAATGGTATTTCCGACAAGATGAATGCGCGCTGGCGCAATCCCTTCAGCCTTGAGATTTTCTACCGCCTGCGCCGTGGGCGCGAAGTGCCATCTGACCAATCTGGCGATGAGTTCACGCGTCATTTCCTCTGGAAACGGGTCGTCATCGATATGCGATCTCAATCCTGCTTCCACGTGCCCAACGGGAATCCGGTGATAAAAGGCCGTCATGGCCGCGGCCAGGGCGGATAACGTGTCGCCATGCACCAGTACAACATCCGGTAGCGCAAAATTTAACACGTCGTCTATATAGTCGATCATGGTGGCGCATAAATGCCCCAAGGAGTCGCGCTCGCGAGGCAGATCGACCAGATATGCCGGCTCGATGCCAAAGAATTTATAGAGCGGGCGTGACATGGCATCGTGCTGTCCGGTGTGCAGCACCATGGGTTCGTGAACCGATTGTTTGAGGGCAAGATAGACCGGCGCCATTTTAATAATATCGGGCCGCGTGCCCATGCAGAGCAGGATTTTCACTGGTTTCATTTTTGCGCGCTGCTTTCAGATTTAAATTTGAGCTGCTTTCCCGACTTGGCGACAACAAACCAGGCATGCCGGTCTTCCGATACTTCCGCGTTTCCATTTATGACAGCCGGGCGGCGGTACATCGCCTTGGACAAAATCCATGTCTGCCGCGACAGATTCACCGGGTGAGCCGCCGTAAAAACCCGCGTTTCATTTTCCCGATCCACCTTCCATGTCACTTTTTCTCTGTCATCGAGGAATCGCGCCAAATCGGTCATCGTGTACCACTGAAACGGCAGTTGGCGTTGTTTCATTCCTGCGGTATGCAATAACCAGCTACGCATGGCGCGGGGATAAGACATCATGCCGGGAGGATGGAAATAAATAAGCCGGGCAACCCGATGGCGTACGCTGAAATCAGTCACCGCCACGAGCCACTTCGTCACCTCTCCGGGGGATAGCTTGTCTTCGGTCATCTCCTCAAACGAGGCAACGTCCTTGTATGTAAGGATAGGAAATGACCAAATTCGCCTGTGCGTCAACCGCCCATCGCGGTAACTGCGCGTCGGGCCCATACCCGTGTTACCGGTGAAGTAATAGGCCAGAAATCCCTGGTTTTCGAGCCAGGACGTGACCCATTCCGGCTGATTTCCCTGTGGCGCGGAGTATTCCAGCATCGGTGTGCCGGAGGCTTCCTCAAGAGCCTGTTTGTTCAATACCAGAAATTTTTCAAATTCCTCCCGGTTATCCTCGCTTACGTTTAGCCCGAAATAATCATGAATCCATCCACCGTGGCTGCCGATGGTATTTCCACGCTTCACTTCCTCCCGCAACCATTTTTGGAACGCCGGGTTTTTGGGAACATTGAGACCCAGGCCGTCGTTGAATTTCCGCGCATCGGGTCCGGCGGTTACATGAATGGAATAAGGTCCCTGGGAATAAATGCCCAGCGCCTCTATGTCCTGGATGGGTTTCAGCGCGGCATTGGAATCGACGTGCCAGTTCATAATCAAGCCGCCGGTTCCATTCGGAACCGAAGACAATACCGGCAAGCTCAGCACGTTAACGGCAAAATACTTTAGAAACCCGTGCAGCAATATGCCATCCGTTCGTCCCTTGAGATAACCGAGGGGGAGATTAACGAATAATGTGCCGCCCTTCCCGTACGATCGATAGCCCGCGACCAATCCGGTTGCGGGAGAAAACAGCAGCGCTTCCCCGCTATATACATTACCCGTGACAAACCCGGGATAACGAAACTCCTGATATTCATACCCCGTGATGGTTTGCCATCCCCCGACTACTACCGGCTTATTGTCCGCGAGCAAGGGATGCGGATTCTGAATTTTCGATGATGGAACGAATTTACCCGGGGGGATCCGGAGCATGTCCAAATTCTCTTTCGTACCCTGGATCGCGCCCAAGACGATAGTTTGATCGCGTAACCGGTCATATAACGCATAGTCAATCCCGGCCATGCCGGAGAATATAGATTTCCCGGGAAAATACGTATTGTTCTGGGACTTGGTGCCGGCATCGTAAACCAGCATCAGTTTCCCGCCATGCTCGACATAATCATGCAATTCGTGATACAGGATTTCGCTGACAACGGTATGCACATGATCCGGCAATATGATCCCGGCGTATGCCGAACGGTCGATCCATGGGCGAAGAAACTCGCTGTCATGCATGACAGCGAGGAGCATCCCCTCTTCGGCAGCGGCGTCTTGCCAGATGGTGACACGCGGATCATCTTTCGGTATCGGATCCGACACCAATAACAAGATTTCAACTTTACTGCCGGTTTCCGATTCCCTGGTCAGATAACCAAACAGCGATAACAGGACAGCGGCAACAAGTACCGCGTAGAGACCGAGCGTACGAGCTGAGAATGTTTTCATGTCTTATGATTCTTCGCGCAACATGTGGGCGCCGAAATAGGAGACAGACCTGCAGCAAAGATCGAAAGCGATGACTTGATAGGCCGCCTCTTCCAGAATATTCCAGCGATGGCTGTGACGCAGCGGCGAAACCGATTCAAACCATCTGAGTGCCGTCTCTCTGTCGTGGAATTTCAATGACGCCAGTGCGACCAGTCCCCATGGGAATTCATCCAGTTCAAGCGTGAGCCAGTCTTGCGCATATTGTTCACGCCAGCGCATGTATTCTTTCAGCTTGTTCCCTGCGGGCGTATTCATGCCGGCGAGCCAGGGATAAATTTGCGCCACGATATCCGGATAAAACCTGTCTACCGGTTCTTCGTGCAATGAGGCGCGATACATACGCAGATTTGATTGCCAGAATACGCGATCGATGGCCCGTCGGAGGTTTTTGGCCTTGACTGCCGTCTTCCGTGATTTTGCATGCAGGCCGAAGCGCTTTTGGTGCCGGGCAACGGCCGCGAGTGCCGCATAGACCTCGACATTATCCATAAGCAGAGCGATTGGTTGCTCTTGCGATACGCGATACACTCCAAGCTCTCGATCAAGCAGCGTGGAAAGATGCTTCTCGGCCCGAGTCGCGCTCTGCCGCCATCGTGCCGGAAGGCCATTGTCGGGCGATAGCGCGTGCAGGAGCTCCAACCACAGGGCGAGTAACGCATCATCGGCGTCTGCGGGAGCGCAGCGTTGCCATGTCTCTCCCGGTTGACGACAGTATCGCTCGAATCGCCCGTCCGATAACTGTTTGGGAATCAACCACTCAATCCATGCCTCGGCAGACCTTCTTATATCAAGGCCGTGGGCATGCGCGGCAAGCAGTGCCTTGATGGAAAAATAGGGATCGACATTATCGCCGTCCACATAGACCGTAATCGCGCCATCCGGTTGCTGGTAGCGCTTGGCAACGAATTCGCCGGCCTTGTCGTCGATACCGGCGTAGGTCAGCATCATCAGGCTTATGCAGCAAAGATAACTCATGCGCTTGCAGCTCCATTGACCATGCCATTTAAACGCGTCCATACCGTTCCATGCGCCACCGCGCCCAGGGAAACGTATATATTCTTGGCGCTGATAGTCGTAGGCGATCGGGAATCGCCGATTATCGCGCCTCTCCCCACATTGACGCTCTTTTCCGACAAGACGGGCCCGTGGATTTCGCAACCCGCCCCGACGTAAATGTCATGGACACTCACCACGCTGCCCATGATGCGAACACCCTCGCCAAGAAAGATATCTTTATGTCCTTTCACGCTGCCGTAAATGTGCGTACCCGCGCCAATCCACGCTTCTCCCGTGAACACTATGTCGGCATTGACGATACGGCCGGATGGCAGTTCTGATTTATGATCGATAAGCCAGCGACGGCCTGTCACGTCGGCAAGATTCCGAACCTCGTGCGATTCGAGCGGGTTGAGCCGTTTAACCGGCCGGCTGAACGATTCCGGCTTTCCGAATTCGATTCGCGGCGCATGCAACCGCTCGAAGCGACAGCCCGATTCAAGTCTGACCGTCGAATCGGAAGACACTCGCCCATGCAGCAACGAGTTGGGTCCAACCTTGACATTTCCGGCTGCGTGCATCCAGCGGAGCAGCATGCTTTCGGCGCCGATTACGATATCGCCATCGGCCAGTATCGCACGATAGATATTGCGCTCGCCGCCCCGCACCGTTCGTCCCGCGAATAGCTCGAGACTGAAAATCAGATCGTCAGGAAGGATCAGGTCTGCATTTGATACGAGCATTCTGCTTATCTCTCGATCCTGAACTTCCTGTTCACTAAGCTTGAGTTTATTTTCGCCAGTAACGAGGAGATACGGTGTCCGCCCCTCGAGCAGTCCCTCTTGCCGATCGCCGGCTTTCCGGGAACCGTGCATCGACGATTCCAGATTTGTCCGGATGTAGGCGCGAAACCTCCGGGCAAAATAGCGCGGATCCACATCGTCGCTGCGCACGACACGCAAGGGCGTGGCGTCCTGTTTGCGCCACAACACGATAAGCCCCGGCAGAAACGGCAGCAGCAGCAAGGTAAGCGTGGATGCCAGCAATAAAATAATGGCCAAAGAAGCACTCACGGAGATCTCCGAAACCGTTCGGTTTTGTGCCAGACCAGCTTATTATCATTTCGCCGGGTAAGGAGCTGAGAAAAAGTGGCGCGGGATACGGATATGAGGCTCACCAGGAATCCGAGAATATTAAAGGCCAAAAGACGGATTCTTTTCCGATGGCCGTCCAGACGTACGGCTGCACCGATCTCGAAGAAAGCGGCAAAGTTGCCCAAAGCGCTATAAGAAGTCAAAGAGAGGATCGCGATAATTCCATGCAGGGTATTTTCACCGAGAAAAAAAAGCATGATGGCGAGCATCCAGCCGATCAATAGAACGGGAGACATGGCGTAAACGCCCAGCAATAACAGGCCGTCGATCTTTTCAAGCAGGCTGGCACGCCGGTTAAACAGCAGCGGCAGGCTGTAACGCACGGTCGCCTGATTGTGTCCGCTTGCCCAGCGCATTACCTGACGGACACGACTACGCCAGTCTTCCGGGACTTCCTCATAACATTCGGACCTGTTCTGGTAAACTGTTTTCCATCCACCGAGCAGCAACCGGTAAGTAACGTCCGTGTCCTCCGCGAGGGTGTCGTCGCGCCATCCACCGACGGCGGTCAGGGCCTGCATACGCACCCCGCCCACCGTTCCGCCGTATTGCGGTACCAGATGCATGTTCATGCGCGCCTGCTGATCAACCTGATAACCGCCCGACCGTTCAAGATCCAGTAATCGTGTCAACAGGTTATGGTCAACATTGAGCGGAACAACCCTTCCCATGACCGCGCCTACTTCAGGATCGAAAAAGGGCGCGGTCAATTGCTTGATCAGCCCTTTACCCGGAAGGTAATCGGCATCGAATACCAGCACGATCTCGCTGGTAACACTTTCCGTGGCATCCTTGAGCGCGGCCGCCTTGCCGGGTTTCCCCGTTTGACGGTGTAGCGGGAAAATCCGGCCCGGGTAACGACGCACGAAATCGTCAATGATTTCCCTTGTCCTGTCCGTGGAACGGTCGTTGATAGGTATAAGACGTAGTTTCTCCGGCGGATAATCCACCTCGAGCAGCGCGTCGAGATTGTGCGCGATAACGGCTTCTTCATTATGCGCGGGGATTAAAACCGTCACGCTTGGCCAATCGGCCGCATCGACGTCGAGATAGGGATGCCGTTGGGCACCAAACAACCGGTTATAAGTGAACCAATAGTGACGGATGGTGTAGATGACAATCAGCCCCACGATAAAGTAGAGGGTATAAAGCATTAATTTGATGTACCACGGCCGGTGGTGCGGGACATTACCCGTTTCGGCTTCAAAGGCCGCCGGCAGGGAGTACGGTATCGCAGTTGTTGAATCCGGCTGATTCGCCGCGATCAGATATTCCGAGCTCTTATGATGGGTATTTTCATCCGGCTGGCGCGCGTAGGCATGGGCACTGAAGGTGAATAGGATAAATACCAGGCTTGACCGAATTATTTTGTTAAATGACATCGTCGCGCAACGCTCTGCCGCATCCCGCCGTAATTGAGAAGAATTACTATCATAATAGTAGGGAGGATGCCGAAATTACATCTGTTTCCGGAAAATAGGGCTTCAGGATCGCCGGTATTCGGACGTTCCCATCCTGGTCCTGATAATTCTCAATTATAGCGACCAGCGTACGGCCCACGGCAAGCCCGGAACCGTTGAGCGTGTGCACCAGCTCCGGCTTTCCGGTATCGGGATTGCGCCAGCGCGCCAGCATCCGCCGCGCCTGAAAATCCACGAAGTTGCTGCACGAGGAAATCTCCCGATACCTGTTTTGTCCCGGCAGCCAGACTTCAATGTCGTATGTCTTGGCGGCGGCGAATCCCAGATCGCCCGCGCACAACTCGACCACGCGATACGGCAATGCGAGATCCTGTAGAACTTTTTCCGCATGACGGGTCAATTCCTCCAGGGCCGCGTAGGAATCCCGGGGACGGACAACCTGAACCAGCTCGACTTTCTCGAACTGGTGTTGCCGAATCATGCCGCGCGTGTCCTTGCCGTAAGAACCGGCCTCGCTGCGAAAGCACGGAGTATGGCAGACATATCTTCGTGGCATGTATTCATCATCGACGATGACATCTCGGACGATGTTGGTCACAGGAACTTCAGCCGTCGGGATGAGGTAATAATGTTGATCGCCTTGCAGTACGAAAAGGTCATGTGAGAATTTAGGCAACTGGCCGGTGCCGCGCAGGCTGTCGGCATTGACCAGATACGGGACGTAGGTCTCGGTATAGCCATGCTCACGCGTGTGCAAGTCGAGCATGAACTGGATGAGCGCGCGGTGCAGGCGCGCCAGAGCGCCACTCATGACCACGAAACGCGCGCCGGCGATCTTGGTGGCCGCGTCGAAATCCATCATGCCCAAGGCAGCGCCCAGATCGACATGATCCTTCGGCGTGAAATCGAATAGACGCGGTTCGCCCCAGCGCCGGATTTCCTTGTTGTCGTTCTCGTCCTTTCCATCCGGCACGCTGTCGTGCGGAATATTCGGAATTCCCAGCGCGATTTCACCGATGTCATTCTGTATCTGCGCCAGCTCGTTTTCCGACTGCATGAGTGCCGTGCCGATATTCGCCACTTCCTGCATCAGGCGGGAGGCATCTTCTCCCCTGGACTTGGCCGCACCGATCATTTTGGATTTTGCATTGCGTTCGCTCTGAAACTGCTGGGCGATCACCTGCGCTTTCTTGCGCTTTTCCTCGAGCGCGGCCAGCGCTTGCGTGTCCAGCCGGTAACCACGGCGGATGAGCAGGCGCGCGACCTCTTCGAGGTTGGTGCGGAGCAGTTTTGGGTCGAGCATGGCGATTTATTCTTGTCCAACAAATATTGTACGCAAAACCACGATGCACAGAAAGAACATCACGCGATCAGCGGCCGTTATTCACGTCAACGATATCCTCGGAGTGGACGGGCATGAACCAGCGTTGCGCGACAAAAGTCGGGATCACGGCGCTGGCGATCACGACTCCCACGAGCACCGAGTATTGGATCTGGTTCAGGTATCCGGTGTTGAACCCGAATACGCTGGCGATAGTGCCGAAGGTCAGCCCCGTGCTCATGAGCAGCGTGGTGTACATACTTCCGTGCGGCAGATAGCGCTTGGCGAGGAAATACACCCCGATGAATTTGGTCAGCATTTTGAGCGCAAAGAGCACGAGAAACAGCCCGAGCGCCGACGCAATCAGGGTAAACGATATCTTGATACCGCCGACGAGAAAGAACAGCGGCGTAATCACCGCATAGGCGACCGTGCGCAGCCGATTGCGCAGTTCCTTGGTCGTGGAAGACTCGGTGAAATGCTTGGACATCAGCAGGCCCAGCAGGAAGGCCGGCAGCACCGCATGCCCGTCGCCCAAGTTGGCAAAATAGATGAATATCAACAGCAGCACGAAGATGTACTTGATCTCGGGCTCGATCACCTTGTTCCTGAGGCGGGGATGTTCCAGTACGCGGTGCGAGAAGCCAACCGCCCCCACAATGACGATCACGGACACCGCCAGAAATGCGGCGGTGTAAAGCGTGGGTTTGATGAAAATAATGCTCAACGCCAGCGCCGTGCCCATGTCGGTAATGAACGTGGAGGCCATGATGATCTTGCCCAGTTCGCTCTTGTTCAAGCCGGTTTCGACCAGCACGGCGTAGACAACCGCCAGCGAGGTGGTCGACAGCGCGATGCCGGCTATCAGCGATGCATTCAGGTCCCATCCGCTGACGTAATAAGTAAAAGCCGCCACGCCGGCGAATGGCAGCAGGAAAGACAAGGCGCCGATCAGGAAGCTTTCCTTGAACTTGGCACGCATCAACTGCGTGTCGATCTCCGTGCCGGCCAGGAACGTCAGCAGAATGCCGCCGAACGTGGCGAGATAGTTCATCCACGGCTGCGCTTCCAAACCCAGATTGCCCGCCACCGCGCCGAGCGTGATCTCGATAATGGCGACCGACAGACCGAGCTTGAGGGAAATCAGACTGGAAATAAAGATAAGAATGCCGACAACGAGCGGCGCTACGTCAGCGTGCATAAATGCCTCCTCGAACATGCCGTTTGTTGGGAACGATGCTTGTAGGCATCATCAGCCGCTCGGGCGGTTAAAGGAGGAATGCCATCTCCTGACACTTTCATGGTAGGCAGCCGGCAGGACAGATGCAACTACCTGCCGGCGCCGGCACGTCAGTTCATGCTGACCCGCGCCGGCCGGGAAACAACGTAACCCGGCGGAAAAACGTCCTTGAACGGAAAATGACGCCTGACCAATCGGGTTAAGGATGTTCTTGTTTCATCATGAGCCGGAGTTGGCTTTTTCATACCAGTACTTGGCTTTATCCGGATCCGCGGTCAGGCCCAGCCGGCCTTCTTCATAGGCCCGTCCCAATGTCTTCTGTGCGCGTTTCTGTCCGTTGTTTGCCGCCTTGCGCAGCCACGCCAATGCCAAAGACTCGTCTTTCGTCAACCCCATTCCATACGCATAACCGACCGCGAGGCGGTACTGGCTGTCGGCATGATCTTTTTCCGCGGCCAGCCGGTACCATTTGGCCGCTGTCGCAAAATCCCGTGCAACACCTTCCCCCTTTTCGTATAAACGTCCGACGGCATATTGCGCCTGAGTATGCCCCTGTTCCGCCAGCGGCAGCCATAAATGGCGTGCCTTGGCATACTCATTGGCATGATAAGCCGTGTTACCCTTTTCGAACTCGACGTTTGCAGGTTTCTGTGTCTTCGTCGTTGGCGATGGCGATAAGGACGATGACACTGCCGGCGGAGATTTTGCCGGTGTGGCGAGCCCTCCGGCCACGACGGGCGCCGATGCAAAGCATATGGCGCAAACAAAGATTGAGTATTTTATTGTCGTTGTCATGGATAATAATAAATCATTTAATCATTTTCGGATTTTTTCCGGATTTGCTTTCTCCGGTTTTAAGTTTACGTCACGGGCTTTGCGGTCAAGCTCGCGCAAATGCGCCAAACGATCGGCTATTTTACTTTCCAGTCCTTGCGCGGTGGGGAAATAATACTGGCGCTTGCCCAGTTCCTCCGGGAAATAGTTCTCGCCGGCGGCATAGGCCTCCGCTTCGTCGTGCGCATAGCGATAATCTTTCGCATAGCCAAGCTCTTTCATCAACCGGGTCGGCGCGTTGCGCAAATGCAGCGGCACTTCCAACGATCCGCCCTCGCTGGCATCCTTCATCGCCGACGTCATGGCCGTGTATACCGCGTTGCTCTTGGGGGCACAGGCAAGATAGACAATGACTTGAGCGACTGCGAGTTCGCCTTCCGGGCTGCCCAGGCGCTCCTGGACATCCCAGGCATTCAAGGCCAATTGCAACGCGCGCGGATCGGCGTTGCCGATATCTTCCGAGGCCATGCGCACCACGCGCCGCGCGATGTAAAGCGGGTCGCATCCACCGTCGAGCATGCGCGCAAACCAGTATAAAGAGGCATCCGGATCGGAACCGCGCACGGATTTGTGCAATGCCGAGATCTGGTCATAGAATGCCTCGCCCTGCTTGTCGAAACGCCGCACGCCCCCGGCAATCACCTCCTTGATCAAATACACCGGAATCGCCTGCCTGTCATTTTGTTTCACCGACAGGTCAGCGGCGATTTCAAGCAGGTTCAACGCCCGGCGTGCATCGCCATCGGAAGCCCGCGCCAGCAGTTCGCGCGCTTCCTGGGGCATTTCCAGATGCTGCGATCCCAGACCCGCTTGCTCGTCCGTCAGCGCGCGGTCGATAACCCGCCGAATCTCCTCCGGTGTCAGGGCCTTGAGCACGTAAACACGCGTGCGGGAAAGCAAGGCATTGTTCAATTCAAAGGAGGGATTCTCCGTCGTGGCCCCGATAAAAGTGAGTGTCCCGTCTTCCACATAGGGCAGAAAACCGTCCTGCTGGGCCTTGTTGAACCGATGCACTTCATCGACGAACAACACGGTCGGATGTCCCTCCGCCTGGGCCTGCTTGGCGGTTTCGACGGCGGAGCGGATTTCCTTCACCCCGGCGAAAACAGCCGAGATGGCGATGAACCGCGATTCGGTGCGCTGGGCGATCAGGCGCGCGAGCGTGGTCTTGCCGGTCCCGGGAGGACCCCAAAAGATCATCGAATGGAGGATGCCCGCCTCGATCGCCTGACGCAGTGGCTTGTCCGGCGCCAGCAAATGCGCCTGACCGAAAAAATCGTCCAGTCGCCGGGGCCGCATCCGGTCCGCGAGCGGCTGCCAGGGCTTTATCTGCGTTTCCGGGAAAAGATCCTGCATGTCCGTGAGCGCCACGCTAATGATACCGGATGGAAAGAGTGCTCAAGGCGCTTTTGCCTCTTGTCCACCCACTACGTCTACGCCGGGAGGCGGCGTGAAAGTAAATCGATCCGGATCGATCCTGGTATTTTCCCTTGCCGCTTCGAATGTCATGCGTGTCGTGTGGCCGAGCCCGTCAATCATCTCCATTACACGTAACTTGCCCTGTAAAAATGCCATGCGGATATTCTGGTAGCCGCTGTCCTTGCGCCGGGGTGTCAGTAGCATCCACTCGAGGTCATCCTTTTCATCGAGCGGATTGATTCTGAAATTATCTTCCAGCCGTCCCTTGCCGGCAAGCAGCATGGCCGGCGTATCGGCCAGGCCATTCGTCAATGGCCGAACGGTCACCTGCCGTAGTCCGGCATCGTACACCCAGATGCGTTTGCCATCCGCGACGATTTCCTGCTGGTACGGCGATTCGTAATCCCAGCGGAATTTGTTGGGTCGCTGGATCCACAAAGTGCCCGACGATTCCTGGATCGGTTGGCGCGATTCGTCCATAACCACCTGGGTGAAGCGCGCGCTGATGCTGTGCACTTCCTTGAAGAAACGGTGCAGGCTGTCGGTGCCGGTTTTCGCCTTACCGGCTTCGGAAACAGGAGCGATTCCGAGCACCAGCAGGAACGCTAACATGAGATGGGTCTTGGTCATGAAAAAACCGGTTCAGAATCGGTTGGCTTATCGCCCCCGCAGGGGGAAGAATATTCTGCCGGCAGCATTTAACCGGTTCGCGGTGGCGGAGGGGCCAGAACTTCTCGGCTGCCGTTGGGCTGGAGCGGACCCACGACGCCGGCGCGCTCCATTTCCTCGATCAGGCGGGCGGCGCGGTTATATCCGATGCGCAAGCGGCGTTGCACGCCGGAGATGGAGGCGCGGCGGGTTTCGGTGACGATCTTCAGTGCTTCATCGTACAAGGGGTCGGCCTCGCCGTTCCCCCCACCGTCTCCACCGCTGCCTTCATCATGGAGGAAGCCCTGATCGTTGACACCGGCATCGCCATTCAGAATCTGCTCGTCGTACACCGGCGTGCTGCCTTGCTTGAGGAAATTCGTGACCTTGATCACTTCCTGGTCGGCAACAAAGGCGCCGTGCACACGCATCAGCGGTTGCCCGGGATTCAGGAACAGCATGTCGCCGGTCCCAAGCAGTTGTTCCGCGCCCATCTGGTCGAGCACGGTCCGCGAGTCCACGCGCGCGGACATTTGAAACGCAATGCGCGTGGGGATATTCGCCTTGATAAGTCCCGTGATGACATCTACCGAAGGGCGCTGCGTCGCCAACACCAGATGCAGCCCGGCGGCGCGCGCCTTTTGCGCGAGACGGGTAATGAGTTCTTCGACCTTTTTCCCGACCACCATCATCAAATCGGCCAATTCGTCCACCAGGATGACGATAAGCGGCAGTGTATTGAGCTCGATTCCCGCCTCGCCCGGCTGAACCAGCGGGTCGGTGATCGGAATACCCGCTTCCTGCGCATCCTTGATTTTGCGGTTATACCCGGCCAAATTGCGCACGCCCAGTGCGGCCATCAGGCGGTAGCGGCGTTCCATTTCGGCAATGCACCACTTGAAGGCGTTCGCCGCCTGCTTCATGTCCGTCACCACCGGGGCCAGCAATTGCGGAATGCCCTGATACGCCGCCAGTTCCAGCATCTTGGGATCGATCATGATCATGCGCACGTCTTCCGGCGTGGATTTGTACAGCAGGTTCAGAATCAGCGAGTTGATGCACACCGATTTTCCGGAACCCGTCGTGCCGGCGATAAGCAAATGCGGCATCTTGGCGATGTCCACCACGACCGGGTTGCCGCTGATGTCCTTGCCGAGCGCAAGCGACAGCGGCGACATGGATTCTTCGTAGGCCTGCGAAGCCAGCACCTCGGACAGGCGTACGGTCTCGCGCACTTCGTTGGGAATCTCGATGCCCACGGAGGTCTTGCCGGGGATATTCTCCACGACACGCAGACTGACCACGGACAATGAACGCGCGAGGTCGCGCTGCAGATTGGTGATTTGCGAGGCCTTGATCCCCGGGGCCGGTTCGATCTCGAACAGCGTGATGACCGGACCCGGATGGACCGCGACGACCTGCGCTTCAATGTCGAAATCGAGCAGTTTTTTCTCGAGCAATCGCGCCATCGTCTCCAGAGACTGCTTCGAGAATTGCGGCGCCTTGTCCTTTTCCGGCGGATCGAGCAAAGACAGCGGCGGCAACTCCCCCGGCGTTACGGGCAGATCGAACAACGGCACCTGCTTTTCCTTCTCCAGGCGACGGCCGGGCACAGGCTTGGTGATTACGGGCTCAATGCGCGGCGGGGTGTGTCGTTCCAGAACCCTGAGGTCGTCCTCGACGACCTCGCGCCGTTCGCGCCGCGCGCGCATGCCGATGATTCGGTCGATCAGCGTGGAGGAAGAACGATAGATCCCGTCAGCCAAGAGGAATGACCCGCGGCCGATATTGTCCATGAGCTTCAACCAGGACAGACCGGTATACACGGTAACGCTGGCGAGGAACAGCGCGAGCAAAAACAGCGAGGCGCCGGTGAAACTGAATTTTGACGCCAGCCAGAAGCCCGCGGCATTACCCAGCCAACCGCCGCTGGCAAACGGCATTCCGGTTTTCCCCTGCACGAAGTGCAGGCTGGCAAGTCCACAGGCTCCGATCAGGGCGCCGATAAAACTTCCCGTCAACAGAAACCGTTGCTTGAGCCCCGGCGAGGTCGGATCTTTCCGGTGCCAGTATATGCGCAAGCCGGAGAATCCGATCAGCAGCGGAAACAGGTAGGCGACATAGCCGAACAGATTGAAGAGCATGTCCGAGAACCAGGCACCCGCGGGACCCCCGGTATTCGCCACCGAATCGCTGGAGCCGAGATGCGACCACGATGGATCCGTGGGGGAATAGGTCCAGAGCGAAAACAGGATGTAGAGGGCGACAGCTCCGAGCACATACAAAGCCGCTTCTCGCAATAGGCGAATGATGCGCGGTGTCAGCGAAGGGCTGGTCTTTTTTCGGATTGCCTGCGTCACAACCTTCCTTAGCATGTCGTCGAGAACGGGCGATTTTCCCATTTTTCAGGGCTTTGCGCCAATTATTAATGGTCGTGGCCGGCGCTGGATCACCAACCCGCTGCTTGGTTACAAACCCTCGACATTCGGATCATTTCCCATCTTGTCGGAGCGGGCAAGGCAAGGACGTTTGTTGTCGACGACGCAAGAATTTGTCGAGCTTGGATCAGCGGATCGATTATCCGAGAAATGGACCCGTCACGATCGTCCCATGGCGCTGGTTTTCTTTACCGGCTTTATGATCATGGCGTAACATAGGCGCGACGATTGCGGTTGCCGCAGGGTGCGCCGCGAGAAGAACTTCCGTGAATGTTGCCCATCAAACGTTCCTGTCGCTCAACGGAGTCGCCTCATCATGGACAAGGTTAAACATTGCCGGCTGCTGATTCTGGGCTCCGGACCCGCCGGATATACCGCGGCGATCTACGCCGCGCGCGCCAATTTGGCTCCCGTCCTCATCACCGGCATGGAGCAGGGAGGTCAACTGATGACGACCACGGACGTGGACAACTGGCCTGGCGATGTCGAAGGCCTGCAAGGGCCGGGACTGATGGAGCGGATGCAAAAACATGCGGAGCGATTCAAAACCGAAATCATTTTCGATCACATTAACAAGGCGGAGCTCAAACAGAAACCTTTCCGCCTGACGGGGGATTCCGGCGTATACACCAGCGATGCGCTGATCATCGCGACCGGCGCCTCGGCGAAATATCTGGGTCTGCCCTCGGAAGAAACCTACAAAGGCAAGGGTGTCTCCGGCTGCGCTACCTGCGATGGGTTCTTTTTCAAGGGGCAGAAAGTCGCGGTCGTCGGCGGTGGCAACACCGCCGTGGAAGAGGCGCTTTATCTTTCCAATATCGTGTCCGACGTTACCGTGGTGCATCGGCGCGACAAATTCAGGGCCGAGGCCATTCTGGTGGACCGGATCATGGCCAAGACCAAAGGTGGCAACATCAACATCGAGTGGAACAACGAGGTGGATGAAATTCTCGGCGACAGGAAAATCGTCACCGGTTTACGCATCAAGGATAAAACCGGCAAGAAAAAAGATCTGTCCGTCCAGGGCGTATTCATCGCCATCGGACATCTGCCCAACACCGCCCTGTTCGAAGGCCAACTTGAAATGCAGGGCGGTTACATCAAGACCAGATGTGGCGACCAGGGAAATTCCACCGCCACCAGCATACCGGGCGTGTTTGCCGCCGGTGACGTTCAGGATCATGTTTACCGCCAGGCGGTCACATCGGCCGGCAGCGGCTGCATGGCGGCTTTGGATGCGGATCGCTATCTGCAAGATCTCAAGTAGTAGAGGCCGCTTATTTCCACGATACCTTAATATATGCCTTCCGCTTTCAATTGCCGGTCTTCGGAAGCGAAACATGTGGAGCCCGGTTCATGTCCGCGAGCGATGAAAAAGACGATGAATCCGACCTGTTCCGCAAGGCCGTCGGCAAGATCCGCCCGGTAAAACAGGACAAGATCCCGCCCCACCGTCCCCGCCGCAAGCCGGTGCCGGAACAAACCCGGCGCGATCAACGGGAAGTGATAAACAGCCTGCTATCGGATGAATACGACTCGGCTGAAATCGAAACCGGCGAGGAACTTATGCACGTCCGCCCCGGACTCCAGCAGACGGTTATCCGCAAACTGCGCCGCGGACAGTATGCCATCGAAGCCGAGCTTGATTTGCATGGCGCCACCGTCACGCAAGCCCGTGAAGCCGTTGATGAATTCCTCGGTGATGCACGCGAACGGGGAAAGCGATGTGTGCGCATCATTCACGGGAAAGGCCACAGCTCGGTGGGAAAAATGCCGGTCTTGAAGGGGAAGGTAAATTCCTGGCTGCGCCAGAAAGACGAAGTCCTCGCCTTCTGCTCCGCCCGTCCGAACGACGGGGGCACGGGGGCGGTCTATGTATTGTTGAAACGAATATGATTTGAATCGCCGGTCTAGTTATCATTCGCCCCATTAATCGTGCCGGAAGGAACACGTTATGTACGATAATCTGTTCACGATTCTGCAGATTCTGACTTATGCGTTTGTCTTTGTCGTCGGCACGGGTGTGTTGATTGTCATCTTCCTGTTCATCCGGGACATCACCCAAACCGAGAATGCCATACGCCGCAACTTTCCGGTCATCGGTCGCTTCCGTCCGCTGTTCGAAAAACTCGGGGAATTCTTTCGGCAGTATTTCTTCGCCCTCGACCGTGAGGAGATGCCGTTCAACCGCGCCGAACGCAACTGGGTTTACCGTGCCGCCACCGCGCAAGATAAGGGCAATACCGTGGCATTCGGTTCCACCCGCGATATGCGTGCGCCCGGTTCGATTATCTTCGTCAATTGCCCTTTTCCCACCCTTGAAGTGGACGCCTCTACGCCACAGCCGTTGACCTTCGGGCCTTACTGCCGGCATCCCTACATCGCCTCCTCCTTTTTCAATATTTCGGCCATGAGCTACGGTTCGATATCCAAACCTGCCGTTCAGGCGCTCTCGCGTGGCGCCAAAATGGCGGGTTGTTGGCTCAATACCGGTGAAGGCGGATTGTCCCCGTACCATCTCGAAGGCGGCTGCGATCTGGTTTTTCAGATTGGCACGGCCAAGTATGGCGTGCGCGACGAGATCGGAATACTGAGCGATGAAAAGTTGCGCGAAGTGGCGGCGCACGATCAGGTAAAAATGTTCGAGCTTAAACTGTCGCAGGGAGCCAAGCCCGGCAAGGGCGGCATTCTCCCGGGAGCAAAAGTCACTCCGGACGTGGCGCGGATACGGGGAATCCCGGCCTATAAGGATTCCATCAGTCCGAACCGTCACCCCGACATCAACACCGTTGGGGAGTTGCTGGATCAAATCGAGCGCATTCGTCGAGTGACCGGGAAACCAACCGGATTCAAAGCCGTCATCGGCGCCTACGGGTGGCTCGATTCCCTCGCCGACGAAATCAGGCGACGCGGGAATGAAAGCGCGCCGGATTTCATCACCGTCGACAGCGGTGACGGCGGAAGCGGCGCAGCACCGATGAGCCTCATGGATAACGTCGGCATGTTGCTGCGCGAGAGCCTCCCGCTCGTGGTGGATAAACTGCGCGAGCATGGATTGCGCGATCGCATCCGGGTGATTGCCTCCGGCAAGCTTATCAATCCCGCGGAGGTCGCCTGGGCGCTGTGCCTGGGCGCCGATTTCGTGAATTCCGCGCGCGGATTCATGTTTTCACTGGGATGCATCCAGGCGTTGCGCTGCAACAAGGACACCTGCCCGACCGGCATCACCACCCATAATCCGAAACTGCAGCGCGGACTCGACCCGGCCAACAAAGCCGTACGCGTCGCCAATTACGCGCGCAACATGGAATACGAGGTGGGCGTGATCGCGCACTCCTGCGGCGTGGCCGAGCCACGGCGATTGAAGCGCTATCATGCGCGGGTCGTCACGGAAAGCGGACGGAGTCTTTCGCTGGCCGATATCTATCCTGAAGTCAAAACGGCCGCGCCCGATCTTGGTACCCCGAACACCGTCAACTGAGCCTTCCAGGAAGACCCTAACTTTATCGAATAAAAAGCATGAATCCGGCGGGCACTCTTAAAGATATATAACACGGTATCGATCGCCTCGTGTCAGTCCGCCTCCCACGGCGGTACCGGGGTGAATTTTTCGACAAGAAAATCGATGAATGCCCGCACCTTGGGTGACATGTGCCGGCGATGCGGATAGACCGCCAGAATCGAGGCCTTCTCATGGACGTAGGCCGGCAGAAGATGGACCAACCGACCGGCTTTCACGTCCGCGCCGACGAGATAGGTCGAAAGCCGGGCGATGCCAAGTCCGGCCAGCACCGCGTAATAAACGGTATCGGCGCTGTTGGTTTCGAAATTTCCGGAGACATGCAGGACACGGCTGCCCTCGGGGCCTTCGAATTCCCAATCGTTGAAGGTGGTTACCGTGTACAACATCAGGCAATTGTGTTTCATCAGGTCATCGGGGGTCTGCGGAACACCATGCGCCTCGAGATAGGACGGAGCCGCGCATACGATGCGCCGGTTGATGGCAAGCCGGCGCGCGACGAGCGAGGGATCGGTCATCTGCTCGGTGAAACGTATGGCGACGTCGACGCCTTCGTCCACCAAGTCAACGGTGCGGTCGGTGACTTCCAGAATCACCCGCAGCTCCGGGTAGCGGCTGAGGAACTCCGGGATCAGGGGGAGAACGCGGTTTTTCGCGAACGCGACGGTCGAGGCCACGCGCAGTGTTCCGCGCACGTTTCCGTGCAGGGCCGTAACCCACTCCTCGGCTTCTGAGATTTCCGTCGCGATGCGCGCGCTGCGCTCATAGAATAAACGACCCTCATCCGTCAGGCTGATATGACGGGTGGTGCGATTCAGCAACCGCACCCCGAGCCGGGTCTCCAGACGACTGATCTGCTTGCTGACGGCCGAAGGCGTCAGCTCGAGCGCTCGTGCGGCGGCGGAAAAACCTCCCTCCTGAACCGCGCGCGCGAAAATCAGCATCTGAGTGGCAATATCCATGGCAAACCTATCCGTGCCCTGCAGTCACAAGTGATGTGACCATTATCCCTCTAATTTTCCAGGAGGTCAGCCACTATTCTCTCTGCAGTGCATTATCAACCGCGTTAAACGCAAGGAGGTATCGATGAGCACTGATGTCGAGAAATTGAGTTATGTCGCCCCGACACCTGATGAAATCGAGTGGCATGTCAGGCATGCCCGGCAACTGCGTAGCGAGGCTATCGCCGCTGGCGTCCGGCAGTTAATCGGCCGTAGACGCCCTCGTGCCGGGAACTTAAAAGCGCCGGATGGCGGCGCCCTGTGCCAGGCCGCGGCAAAGCGGCACGCACACGGAACGTGCCAATAGGCGACGCGCTGCGCGCCAGAATAGATTTCTAACTTTACGAGGAGATTGTTCGATGGATGCTAAGGTTGAAAGCGCTGCCTATGCCGAAGCGCTGCCGGCTCTAAAATCAGGTGGGTTCGCCCTTTCCGAAATGCTGACACCGATCGGTCAAGGCGTTGTCAAGATCGTAACAACGTTCCGAATCGCCAATATTGTCGCGAATCGGGCCGATCGATATTACGCCATGGATGACGCGCAACTTGCGAAGATCGGGCTGACACGCGACGGCATACCGGCTGAATTGGTACGATTATTTTCCGCGCTTGAATAAATCACGCTGTCCTTGAAACAGTGCGATCGTGCGTGATCCAGTGATTCCACCCGTCGACCGGGGTGGCAGTACGCATCCACAGGCTTCTTAGCTTGCCCTGACCCCTCGGGGACGCCCTGGAAACGCGGCGGCCGGTTGTATCGCCGGGGGTGATTTCGACAATATCGGCTTGGCGCTGGCTTTTTTCTGCGGCTGACCCGCAAATTTGAATCGCTTGACCAGGGAATCCAGACGGTTTGTCTCGGCTTCGAAAGCGAGCGTGGCAGCCGTGGTCTCTTCCACCAGGGAGGCGTTTTGTTGGGTGACGTCATCCAACTGCGCCAGCGTCCTGCTGATCTGATCCACCCCCGTGCTCTGCTCCTGGGAGGCGGCCGCGATCTCACCGATCAATTCAGTCACTTTGGACACGCTCGTGACAATGTTGTCGATGATTTCGCCGGCTTCCGCCACGAGCTCGCTGCCTATGTTGACGTCGCTGGCGGATTCCTTGATCAACTCCTTGACCTGCTTGGCCGCCTGGGTGCTTCTCTGAGCGAGGTTTCTCACTTCGCTCGCCACCACGGCAAACCCATGGCCCTGCTCGCCAGCCCGTGCCGCCTCCACCGACGCATTGAGCGCCAACAGATTGGTCTGGAAAGCGATGTCCTCGATGAGGCCGACAATGTCCCCGATGTTTTTTGAACTCTTTTCGATCATAGCCATGCGTTCGACTACCTTGCGCACCGTATGCGCGCCTTTCTCGGCGATCGCGCTGGCGCTTTTGGATAGGCCGCTGGCCTGCTGGCAATTTTCCGCGTTCAGTTTTGCCGACCCTGACAGTTGTTCCATTCCCGCGGCGGTCTCTTCCAGTGCCGCGGCCTGCTCCTCGGTGCGCTGCGATAAATTCACATGCCCGGCGGCGATCTCATTTGCCGCAACGCGAATGGTTTCGGCACTGACGGCTACCTGACCCACGATCTCGCGCAGGCTGGCGAGCGCCTGATTGAGAGTTTTGCATGTCTGGCCGAACTGGCCGCGCAACAGCCTAAGATTGGTTCCCTGGTCTTCGATTTCGCTCAGATCGTGTTCGTCGATGCGCTTTGCCAGTCGGTTGACATGGCGCCAGCCATATTTGGAAGAGAAATACAATCCGCCGAGGAAATAGAGCGCGAGCAGCAAAGTGGCGCCGATGCCGATGAGCGCCGCCCTGGTGAGATCCGCGTAGGCATGATAAATCGCGATCGCCAGAGGGATCATAAAAAATCCACCGACAATCGGAAACCGGGCCATATTGGTAAGTCTGATGTACATGGCCACGGCGGGCTTGAAAATCCAATCCATAATCAGTTCCTGTCAGAATTATTTCCCGCGCCACTATCGTGTGTGGCGGGAAGGATTTGCCTTGAATTTGCGTCGCAGCCGTAAAGCCAGGCATACGACCTGGATACTACGAAGTGTAGCCCAAGAAATCAGTGAATTTAGCGGGTTAGGGGCCGGACTATCCAGTAATTCCCCGTTGCGATGCCCAAGAGGGAATTGGGACATTAGCCGTGCCACACGTAAACCGATCCACCGGATACGACGGCTGATGGCCGGATGCACGCTGCAACAATTCGGCAGGGCCGATTCAGCTGAAGGAAACCGGGGATATTGGGCCAGCGTCAGCTTACCTTGATATTCTAAGCATACTTAAAATAAGAAAAGGTAAATACCGCCGGCAAAGTACCGGCTATGCGGTTGCGGCCGCGCTGAATGGGGTGCTGGGTTTGCCCGGGAAAAACCAAGCGAAACCGGTAGATCCTCTACTCGAAACCAAGCCAAGCCTAACACCTCAATCGATCAGGCGACGTCGTGATTGGCCAGCAGTTCCAGGGCCTTCACCATCGCCGAATGATCCCAGTCGCTGCCGCCGTGCGCCGCGCAGGCATTGAACAATTCTTGGGCGTTGGCGGTATTCGGCAGGCTGATTTTCAGCAACCGGGCGTTTGACAGCGCCAAACTGAGATCTTTCTGGTGCAAGCTGATCCGAAAACCGGGATTGAACGTGCGCTTGATCATCCGCTCGCCGTGAACTTCGAGAATCTTGGAGGAGGCAAACCCGCCCATGAGCGCCTGCCGAACCTTGGCCGGATCCGCGCCCGCTTTCGAGGCGAATAACAGGGCCTCGGCGACCGCCTCGATGTTCAACGCGACGATAATCTGGTTGGCCACCTTGCAGGTCTGCCCGTCGCCGTTACCGCCCACCAGCGTGATGTTCTTGCCCATCAATTCGAACAGCGGCTTGATTTTATCGAAAGTTTTCTGTTCACCGCCAACCATGATCGTCAGCGTCGCCGCTTTAGCGCCGACCTCGCCGCCGGAGACGGGCGCGTCGAGGTATTCGCAACCGAGTTCATTGATGCGCCTGGCGAATTGCTTGGTTTCGACCGGCGATATCGAACTCATGTCCACCACGATTTTTCCCTTGCTTAAACCTTCGGCCACGCCGTTTTCATTGAACAGAACGGCCTGCACATGCGGCGTATCCGGCACCATGATGATGATTATTTCGGCGTTCTTGGCCACTTCCTTGCCGCTATTGCAGGCGACCGCGCCGCCGTCGAGCAACTCCTTGGGCAAAGGATTGATGTCGTGCAGAAACAGGTTGTGACCGCCCGCTTGCAGATGTCCCGCCATCGGGCGGCCCATGATGCCCAGTCCGATAAATCCAATCTTGCTCATGTTTCCTCCAAATTCCTGTTACGTTACATGATTCCTGATTGATGTCAGTTCAGCATCACCTTACGAAGTAAAATGCTGTGCCGATTCACCTACAGATTCTTGAACCAGCTTAATCCTTCATTAGTGGTTGTTTTCGGTTTGTATTCGCAACCGATCCATCCTTTATACCCAAGACCATCGATGAATTTGTACAGAAAGGGATAATTTATTTCGCCGGTTCCCGGTTCGTGACGACCCGGGTTGTCCGCCAACTGCATGTGGGCAATCCGTTTGAGATTGGTCTCAATCGTACGTGCCAAATCGCCTTCCATGATTTGCATATGATAAATATCGTATTGCAGATACAAATTATCCGAGCCGACATCCTTGAAAATCTCAAGCGCCTGATTGGTATGGCACAGGTAAAATCCCGGAATGTCACGCGTGTTGATCGGTTCCGCCAGAAGATGAATTCCGGCCTGGCCGAGTTTGTCGGCGGCAAATTTGAGGTTGCTCACGAGCGTTGACCGTATCTTTCCGGCATCAACACCTTTTGGTGCAATACCGGCCAGGCAGTTAATTTGCTTGCAGCCCAGGCTCTTGGCATAGTCGATCGCCTTGCCGACCCCTTCCTGAAATTCATTCACGCGATCCGGCAGGCAGCCAATCCCCCGTTCGCCACCGCCCCAATCCCCGGCGGGAAGATTATGCAAAACTTGCGTCAGGCCGTGCTTGTTTAATTTCTCCGCCAATTGCTCCTTCGGGTAGGCGTAGGGAAACAAATACTCCACCCCTTTGAATCCGGATTTGGCGGCGGCCTCGAAGCGTTCCATAAAATCCACTTCGTTGAACATCATGGTCAGATTGGCGGCAAACTTGGGCATTCCTTCAATCTCCTGGGAAAAGTAGGTCACGCATCCAACGGCCTAGGCCGCGGCGTCAATTTTATCCGACGTCGGCAAATCGATGATTTCTTCGAACTCCTTGACCATATCGATTTCCGGACCCATGGCGATATCGGTGACCCGTTCGGTTATGACCTCAACCAGAACCGGCACTTTAAGCTCCTCAGCCAGTTCACGGGCCTGTTGCAGCGCCGGGGCAATTTCTTTGGGATCGAACA
This sequence comes from Sulfuricaulis sp., assembly GCF_040901545.1. GTDB lineage: Bacteria > Pseudomonadota > Gammaproteobacteria > Acidiferrobacterales > Sulfurifustaceae > Sulfuricaulis. The sequence continues at coordinate 51,347 of NZ_JBBDYL010000054.1, forward strand.
CCCGGAAGGCCTTGCATCCCAGGGCCTCGGCCAACTTCACGTGATCGACGCCGTAATCGCCGATTTCCTCACAATTGATGTTTTTGAAACTCAACTGGACCTGGTAGTCCATTTTGAACGCCTTTTCCGCCTGCCGTATCAGTCCGAGATAGGAATTATTCAGCAGTACCAGCACGAACGGGATTTGGTGCTGGGCCGCAACGGCCAATTCCTCGACCAGGAACTGAAACGAATAATCGCCCACGACCCCGACCACCTCGCGGCCGGGTTCCGCCAATTTCGCGCCCAGGCAGGCAGATACCTCCCAGCCCAACGGACCCGCCTGACCGCAGACGATATAATTGCGCGCCCGGTTGATTTTTTGAAACTGTCCTGACGCGATCTGATACAGACCGATCGCGGTGATAAAGCGCGTGTTGTCGTCGAAAACCGCGTTGATCTCCTGAAACACGCGCTGGGGTTTGACCGGCACGTTGTCGAAATCCGTGCGGCGCAACATGGTCCGGCGCCGCTCCTGGCATTCCGCCACCCAGGCATGGCGATCCGGCAAATTCCCCGTTTTCTTGTACGCGCGCGCCAATTTCACGAACGCCTCCAGCGCATACTTCGCATCCGACACGATGCCAAGTTCGGGACCGAATACGCGGCCGATCTGCGTGGGCTCGATGTCCACGTGCACAAATATGCGGTCTTTGGTGTAGCGTTCAATGCTGCCGGTATGGCGGTTGGCCCACCGGTTGCCGATGCCGAGCACGAAATCGCTTTTCAGAAACGAGGCGTTGCCGTAGCGATGCTGGGTTTGCAAACCCACCTGCCCGGCCTGCAACGGATGATTATCGGGAATCGTGCCCCAACCCATCAGGGTCGGCACCACGGGGGTATGGGTAATCTCCGCGAATTCGACCAGCAGCTCGGAGGCATTGGCATTGATGATGCCGCCCCCGGCGACGATCAGCGGGCGCTTGGCCGCACACAGCATATCCAGGGCCTTTTTGATTTGCGACTCTTGGGCGCGCGGCTTGAAGATATCCATCGGGACATCCGTATCCGCGTCGTATTCAATAATCTGTTTCTGCACATCCAGCGGCAAATCGATCAATACCGGCCCCGGACGCCCGGACCGCATGATATGAAAGGCATAGCGAAACGCCCACGGAACCTGGTTACCTTCCATGACCGTGAACGCCCACTTGGTGACCGGCTTCGCGATGGCGGCGATATCGACCGCCTGAAAATCTTCCTTGAAGAACTTGGCCGTCGGCGCCTGACCGGTGATACAGAGTATCGGGATGCTGTCGGCACTCGCCGAATAAAGTCCCGTGATCATATTGGTACCGGCCGGGCCCGAGGTTCCGATATTCACGCCGACCTTGCCGCTGGCGCGCGCGTATCCCTCCGCCGAGTGCGTCCCGCCCTCTTCATGCCGTACCAGCACGTGCCGGATCCGGCTTTTTCGCAACCCGTCGTAAAACGGCAAGATGGCAGCGCCCGGTATTCCAAATGCCAGGTTTACTCCCTCGCTTTCCAGCACACGCACAGCGGCTTCGGCGGCAGTCATCTTCGCCATGGTTATGTCTCCAAATAATTAGAAATCGTTTCGTGCGATGATCGTTTTTCCCTCATGCGATATCAAGCACATTCTTACGGGTCATGAAATCCAGTCATCACCGCGACACCGCTTCTTCTCGCAACTGTGAAAGCACCGCTCAGAGGCTTGAAAGAACAAAGACATACATAACCCCCCTCTCACCTTCAGCGATCTCGGTTTCACGGTGAACATCGATACTTTTTCAAGAGCAGCCGTCTAATCAAGCGGGCGGTGGCTCTGGAAATGATCGGCCCAGCCGGATAATCGAACGCGTTGCTAACCGCTGGTTAACGAAAAAGAGAACTGCCGCACCGAGTCTCCCGCTCGGGTCACGATTTGGAAATCTACACTCCGGTTGTCTTTACTGTCGAAAGACGGTCTAGCCTACATTTCCGTCATACAGAATCGACGAGTCGAGGTAGGTGTTTTCAAACACCGATGCCTTGCATGGGTATTTATCTTTCGGCCCCACCGGACCCTGACAGAGATAGTCGCCGGCGTCTCCTTGAATGACGACACCGTATTGCGTGGTCACCGAGAAAGGCCGGTCCATTTTAACCGCCACCGTCGCCCCGCGCTTGGTATAGGCGCGGGCTTCCGGCATGTAACTGACATCGACATCGTCGCTAATCTTCATTACGGCTTTGGTCATGTTTTACACCTGGAAAAAATATGGATTGGATTGACATTATTGAACACTTTAACAAAATGCCTCAGTCCGGTATTCCCGAAGAAGCTTCATCGTAGCGGCTGACCAAATCATCCACCAATTCGTGCAGCACCGCCCGAATCTGTGGCTCGCTGCAACCCATGAGAATGGCGTCTTCCAGAACATCCGCGGCCGCCTGGCGCAAATCCATGAAATTTTCATTCAGCACCTTGATTTTTTCGACACACGAGACAGGCGTTCCATCCGGCTTGAGCCAGGTAGGAGGCAATCTAATCGAGATTTCCGGCATGGCTGCTGCGCTCCCTGAATGTTAACACGATTATGATAGTCACAACGAATCCGCGGGATCAATAGTATTGTAAAGATTGACCGCGACGCACGCGTCGGAGTCCCCATACCTGTAGGACTGGCGCGGGCGCGAAAAACCCTCGAAAACATCACTTTGGCCTGAAATCAGGATTATGGAATTAAAACTAGGTGTTCGTGATAATCGGTTAGCTCTGTAAGTTTCTTGTTATTGTCTTTAATAACCAGCGCCAGCCCTGAATTACCTTGCCACGAATCAATTGAAGGAGAAGCGATCACTGTGTTACCGCCGCCTGTCACCGTACCCTTCCCGAGAAGTTTCTTATTGCGCACGTCGTACCAATCATAGCGATAACTACCGGTTGGTAAATTAATTTCAGCGTTCGTAGATAATTTCTTGCCCCAAAAATACACCACATATTGAGAACCGGGAGTGGCGAGAACTTGCCAATCTTCCGCCGGACCTTGCGTAATCAGGCTGTCGTACTCACTCCCATCTTTTGGATTGACCGGTGACATCTCCCAAAAACGAACAGACTCGGCGATATCCCGTAAGACTCTAAGTCGATTGGCGCCCATTTCCCAATCGGGGTCGGTTAAGACTCGCCTCGAATCATCCTGATAAAATGCGATGTGCCCACCGGATAGAAACATTCCCCACGCGTAACGAGTATGTAAATCGAGATCGTGATAATAGCTTTTACCTCGGCCACCATCGGTTTCATTGATAGTGAGAATTTTGTTTCCCGATTGAGCGCCCGAATTACGCAGGATATCGGAAATATCTTTGGGTGTGGCATTTAAAAATCGAAAGTTTAGGATGTCAATTTGACGATTATCGTTCCAAATGGGTGTCCCCTGGCCAAGTCCATCCGTATCGCTGTGAACTGAGATTAAACGAGAGGTCAGGGTGCTGATTCTTTGCACCCAGTTTTCTTGCCATAAACGAAGTTGCAAGTTGTCAATGATGGCGTTACTGGGCGCCCCGTATCCATCCACGGCAAATTCGTTGGCAATTTCAAAATAGACGTTGTCGAATTTTTCAAGTTCGGCGACGACTTTATCAACCAACGCTTGCTGATAAGATCTTAGAGATTTTCCCCGGCTTGAGCGTTCATCGTTATTGAGGTTGTAGAACTCGGGATAAACATGACCTCTACCATTTAATGAGGTGAAAGCAGAATTGCTGTTAAAATCCTTGTTCCAGGCATTTTTGAATTTCGGCAAGTCCCACCAGTAATTTGTCGTGTTCGGATAGGGAGCAAATATTGTTACCTCGACGACTATTTTCCTTGCCCTCGCTTCTGCCGCGAGCAACCGCATGCGTGGCCAATAGACGGCATCATCCCACGCATCAAGATTGTGAACGCCGTTAATTTTCTGCCATGGCGTATATCCTGCATCACCCAGGAACCAACAATAGGTCCAAACTCGTATTTTATTGATCCGAAACTCGGAGAATTTGTCCAAGACAGCGGTAATGTCGATTGCAGGATCCGCCGCGAGTTGCTGAGCATCAAATCCAACAAGATATATGGGCTTGTCATCGTAGGTAAACCATCTCCCGCTTCGGCCCACGCCGGGTCCGGCGTAAACTACGTTTATGGCGACAAGGATTCCCAAAAACAGGATTACTGCCTTCAGCAGGTGATTCACGCTATCTTTCATCGATTTTAGGGAATCCATTCTGTCTATTTATTCAAAACCTGACTCCATTATTTTGTTGTGGGAGCTGTAAAGTTCGCGCTGAGATAGAACACAATCTGCCCGAATTCATCGGGACTCGCCATCAACCCATTGTCCACCATGCGCGCGACCAGCGCTTTCACTTCCGCTACAGAAGTAAGCTCGGGAGCCGGCAAATCGTGGCACTGGGAGCACTTCGCCTCAAAAGTTTGCTTGGCGACACTCATGTCGAAGCGCTGCCCCTTCGGCAGACGGCGCACCGCCTCGATCGCCTCCTGCTTCTGGAGTTCTTCCTCGCGCTTGGCCAGCACGGCTTGGCGCAAATCCGGCGAGATGGCCGCGAGGTAAACGGCGACGTACCGGCGCTCGCGCGTGTCAATCGGCTTGCCGATGACGGCGCGGTCGGCCATGCGGTTCACGGTTTGCAGCCAAGCTTCCGGCGTCTTGGGGCGCACCAGCACCGTGCGCAGGTCATGGCACTGCACGCACTTGCTGAGCAACACCTGTCTACCTTTCTGCAACCCACTGACCGAGGCCAACTCGTTGAGATCGGCCTCGGGCGGGAAACCCGCGCGCGGCAACTGCGCTTTGAGCCGCTCAAGATTGCTCTGCGACAACACCGTGCCGAAGGCCTGTTGGCTCAGGTATTGTTCTTTGAGCACGAACGGCACGGACAATCCCACCAGCAGCGCGGTACAGATGAGTAGGCCAGTACCCAGTGCCGGGACTAGTGTGGATTCAAGATGCTTGAAGGAACGGACGATCGCGATCTTGATGATCAGAATAATACCGATCGCCAAGCCAAGCGTGAGGTGCATGACACTGCGCGCCGGCAGCTCGATCTGGTAATGCCAGATGCGCGGCAACATCTGGCTCATCAGGTAGAGATAGATCACGACAAATACATAACCCGTGATCCGGTGGGCCAGGACCAAAGACCGCGGCGCGTTACTCTTTAGCTGGGCCTGGTCGAAGGGATAGCCCCAGATGCGGTACATGAGCAGCAGATTGGCCAGGCCCGTGGCCACAAACAGCAAACCCAAAACGACGTTCATCCATGTGTCCATCGCGTCTCCCTTGGGTTCCAATACCTTACCCTGGTGTCTTATTCAGCGGAGCATGAATGATAGAGGACAGTCCGTGGTTATGCATCCACCGCCGCATTTCCCATTTTGCATGAAATGACGCACACGGTTACGCTCCCTTTCCTGATAATCAACAATACCGCCCCCCGTCTCGACGGGGCCAGGAGCTTGCCATGGCTGTCGAACGTTTTTCCACGGATGCCTTTTCCCCCGCCTAGGTCGCCACCAAAGTCACCACCGTCGGGGTCATGAAATGCCAGATGCCGGTGCCACAAACCTTAGTCCTGGGGATATTGGCCGGGGCGTTTATCGCCTTCGGGGCGATGTTCTATACGCTCACGATTACCGGCAGCGGCGCCGGACTCGGTCCGGCGCGCGTGCTTGGCGGCGTGACGTTCAGCCTTGGGCTCATTCTCGTGCTGGTGGGCGGCGGCGAACTCTTCACCGGCAACAATCTGATCGCGATGGCGTGGGCCGATCGCAAGGTCACTACGCGCGCCTTGCTGCGCAACTGGCTGTGGGTTTACGCGGGCAATCTGGTCGGCGCCCTGGGCACGGTGGGATTGTTTTACTTTACCGGCTGTCTGGCCTTAGGCGATAACGCCGTGGCCGCAACCGCCGTCAAGATCGCCGTGGCGAAGACGTCTTTGTCTTTGTCCGAAGCGCTGGCGCGCGGGATCTTGTGCAATGCACTCGTGTGCCTCGCGGTGTGGCTGTGCATGGCCGCGCGCAGCGTCACCGACAAGGCAATCGCGATCGTGTTTCCCATCACCGCGTTCGTGGCCCTGGGCTTTGAGCACAGTGTTGCCAACATGTACCTCATTCCGATCGGCATGCTGGCCGCCTCGGCGGTACCGGAGATCGGCGTGGCAACTACCCTCAACTTCGGTGGATTTCTGCATAACCTGCTCGCCGTCACGGTGGGCAATATCTTCGGCGGCTCGGTGCTGGTGGCCCTGGTTTATTACTTTGTCTACATCCGTGGCAAGGGCAAGGGAGTGATGCCCTGAGGCATATTTTTGGTCGATCTCGGAAGAGTGATTACAGATTAATCCTGCCTTCCCTTTTTTACCCTTTTATTATTTATGCCGCAATGTGGCTAACCTTTGGCGGCTTGCGCTTTGCCTCCCACAAATTATAAGCAGTCTGCATGGAAAGCCATATTTCCGCGCTAGTACCGAGTGCCTGAGCCAGACGCAGCGCCATTTCCGCGCTCACTCCGGCACGGCCGTTCAGCAGGGCCGATAGCGCTTGCCGGGTAACACCCAACCGGCGCGCCGCCTCAGTTACTGTCATGTCATCCGGGAGATACTCGCGGAGTACCTCGCCAGGATGAGCCGGGTTATGCATAGCCATATCGATTTTGAAGCTCTTGGTTTTCTTCATCTAGTCGTGAATTATGCGACTTCTTTCAGCGTCTTGGGGTTCTTGGCAGCGATCATAAGTAACGTGCGCGCTGCCCCAGACGGGACGCGCCGGCCTTGTTCCCATTCCTGTAAGGTACGTGCGGAAACACCCAACAAGCTGGCAAAGCGTGACTGCGATAAGCCCGTGCCCTCCCGGATTGTCGCCACCGAAGGCAGGTTAATGACGCGGCCATGCTCGCCACGCTTGATTTCCCGAATGCCTTTCAGAATTTCCATGCCGATATTGCGCTTGCGCTTAGCCATCGATTTCCTCCTTAATTTTCCGCGGGACGTGAGCCGGAATGTTTTCAATGACGTTTTTAGCGTAAATTGACAACATCCAGATGACACCTTCCTGAATCTTTGCGAAGTAGATTACTCGTACACCACCGCGTTTGCCTCGTCCGCGCACGGACCAACGAATCTTACGTATCCCGCCAGCCCCGGGGACAATATCACCGGCTTGCGGGTCGGCCATGAGCGCGCCTTGCAGCGCGGTGTACTCCTCGTCGGACAGATACTCACCTACTTGTTTGGAGAAGAGTCGTGTCTCGACAAAGCTGTACGTGGTTGAGATTATACGTCAATGACGTATAGCGTCAAGTAACGGCTGAGAAATAGCTCAAATGAGGTTGTTACTGCGCTGGATAATGTGTTGGGGTTGTCCGGGCAAGATATAGCGGGGCAGTCGGGCCGTGATTCGCTCCGTTGTCGTTTTTCTTATGGCTACTATAGCCGGTCAGTCGGTTTCAATTGAGTCTGAACCTATAGGTTTATTGCATCAAGCAAACATCTCTTGCAGAACTCCAAGCACACGGTTGGAAACAGCTTTATCGATTTTGCCAAGACGTTTTATCAAACGGACCCTATCAACAGTCCGGATTTGGTCGAGTACGATTTGGCCTTTCTTGCGCTGGAAATTGACGGGAACTCTCGTGGGGTAATCCCGTCCTTTGGTCGTCATGGGCGCAATAACGACTGTGCCGATATGGTGGTTCATCTCATCGGGTGAAATAACAACACAAGGTCGAGTTTTGCGTATTTCGTGACCCTAAGTCGGATCCAGGCTAACTAGATAAATCTCGAAGCGGGACGCTACCGGCGCCATTCGGCCTTATCCCACGTGGTGGCTTGTAATGTGTCCCGATCCAGCAAGGTATCGTCCTTATGCTGGGCCATCTTCATAAAGGCTTTCCCCCACTCGCTACGTGGGCGGCGAACTGGGCGAATCACCAACCGGTTGCCTTCGATCTCAATATCCACGCTCTCTTCCAATCCACATTGCTTGAGGACCGGTTTGGGGAGACGTATTCCTTTTGAGTTGCCGATTCTGACAATATTCGCTTTCATATTCGCCCATATTCGCCTGTAACCACATAGTAATTACACATGGAGCTTGTGTCAAACGCCCATTGTCTGGCGCCAATACGCCACACCTTCACCTTAAACGGGTACGCCTCAGTCTGACCCCTGACCCACTTCCGGTTTATTGGAAATGCGATCCAGTTGCATATATGCCTAACTTGTAATTAATTTCTGGTATTTGCGTTTCATTCTCGTCAATTTTCATCACGCCCAAATTAAGTGTAGGCGTGTTCGACGTTGTAACGCCGCCTCGATTTCCTCCCGAAACCGCTCGTTGCCCAAAGCCCAGGCCTTGTTCGTCGATTCCCGGATAAGATTGACAATTGCCGGATCGAGCTGCACCTTGAATAATTCCCGGTAGGCTTCCTGACATCCGCTGTTTGTCTCTCCGAGCGCTTGGTATAGAGCGTGATCGCGAATCAGTGTGTCCGCTTGCCCGTGTGCATGCGCGCGATAACTGGACCACGGGTAATCGCACGGATGTGCCACGATACCGGCGCGCACCGGATTGAGTTCGATGTAGCGGGAGCAAATGAGAAGATACGGCTCGCTGTCGATCAGGGTGGCCTTGTATCGTCCTTCCCATAATGTGCCGGTACGCCGATAGGTGTAATTGATGTATTGCACATAGCGGCGGCCGACGGATTGCATCACTTTGGCGATGCTGGAAGGAGTGTCCGGCGTGAGCAGCAAGTGCACGTGGTTGGTCATCAACACATACGCATGCACGGCACAGCCATGCCTGTCACCGGCTTCCCGGAGACACTCCCGGTAGGAAGCGTAATCTTCCGCGGCGAAGAAGGTGACACCACGGTTGTTCCCGCGCTGGATGACGTGTTGCGGCTGTCCGGGCAGCACATAACGGGGCAGGCGGGCCATGGATAGCTCCGTTGTCGTTATTCTTGTGGCAACTATACTCGGTCAGTCTGTTTCAATCGAGTCTGACCCTATTGGTTACTAGACCCTATTGGTTACTATTGGTTACTATTGGTTAATTCGAGTCTGACCCTATTGGTTAATTGGAGTTGTTGCTTAACCAACTGTCCATGGAGAGGGAGCTGCCTCAGAGTCCTTGAAAGTTTCATCGTTTGATAAGTATAAATATAACTTAAATCACCGCCTCTGCGCGCAATTCAGTGATCTGCGCGGCGGTATAACCTAATGCTTTGAGAATACCTTCGGTATGCTCGCCCACGTCGGGGATGGGGTCCATGCGTGATTCGGCATCGTTCATGAGCACCGGCGGGAGCAGCGCCCTGATGGGTCCGACGGGCGAACCCACATTACGCCAGCGGTCGCGCGCGGCGAGTTGGGGATGATCCCAGAATTCCTGCATGGTGTTCTGGCTGGCATTGGCGATTTGGGCGCGATCCAGCCGCGCGACGATCTCAGCGCGCGTGAGTTTCCCGAACACTTCGCGGATGGCCGCGTCCAGGGCGGCGCGGTGGGCAACGCGGTTAGTGACATTGCAAAAGCGTGAATCAGTGACGAGCGCCGGCTGTTGCAGCACCGATTCGCAGAAGCGTGTCCATTCGCGCTCGTTCTGGATGCCGAGATTCACCCCTTTGCCGTCACCCGTGGCAAACGGCCCGTAGGGCGCGATGGTGGCGTGGCTGGCACCGGTGCGCGCGGGCGCCGTGCCGCCGTAGGCGGTGAAATAAGCCGGGTAGCCCATCCACTCCCCGAGCGCATCGAACAAGGAGACTTCCAGAGCCGCGCCCCGGCCGGTCCGCTCGCGGCGGTACAGAGCCGTGAGAATGCCGCTGTAGGCGTACATGCCGGCGGCGATGTCGGCCGCGGAAATTCCGGCCTTGGACGGGGTGTCTTCCGTGCCGGTGGTGGAAACAAGACCGGTTTCGCATTGGACCAGCAGGTCGTACGCGCGCCTGTCGCGATATGGTCCGCTGCTGCCGTAACCGGAAATAGCGCACACGATCAAGCGCGGGTGGCGCGCGGTGAGGGTTTTGGCCTCGAGATTTAACCGCGCGGCCGCGCCGGGCGCCAAATTTTGCACAAACACGTCCGCCTGATCGATTAACTTCGATAATATGGCCGCCGCTTCTGGATGCTTGAGGTCGAGCGTCAGGCTCTCTTTGGAACGATTGAGCCAGACAAAGTGGCTGGATAATCCCTTAACAGTGCTGTCATAACGCCGAGCAAAGTCGCCCGTGCCGGGGCGCTCGACCTTGATGACGCGCGCGCCCAGATCCGCGAGTTGGCGCGTGGCAAACGGCGCGGCCACGGCTTGTTCGAGCGCAACGACCGTGATGCCCGCCAGCGGCAACATACTAGTATGATCGCGGCAGGTCGAGCACGTGCTCGGCGATGTAGGACAGGATTAAATTCGTCGAGATCGGCGCGACCTGGTACAGACGCGTTTCGCGAAACTTGCGTTCAATGTCGTATTCGGCGGCGAACCCGTATCCGCCGTGGGTCTGCATGGCCGCGTTGGCCGCCTCCCACGAGGCGTCCGCCGCCAGCAGCTTGGCCATGTTGGCCTGCGCGCCGCAGGCCGCGCTGCGGTCGAACAGCGCCGCGGCGTGATAGCGCATGAGATCGGCGGCGCGCACGTTCACGTAGGCGCGCGCCAGCGGGAACTGAACGCCCTGGTTCTGGCCGATGGGGCGGTCGAAAACAAAACGTTCCTTGGCGTAACGCGTGGCGCGGTCGATGAACCAGTCGCCGTCGCCGATGCATTCGGCGGCGATCAGTATCCGTTCCGCGTTCATGCCGTCGAGCACGTAGCGGAATCCCTTGCCCTCCTCGCCGATCAGGTTTTCCGCCGGGACTTCCAGGTTGTCGAGGAAAAGTTCGTTGGTCTCGTGGTTGATCATGGTCTCGATCGGCTTGACCGTCATGCCTTTTGCCTGGCCCTGTTGCAACTCGACCAGAAACACCGACAGTCCCTCGGATTTTTTCGTGACCCGGTCGAGCGGCGTGGTGCGCGCCAGCAACAGCATGAGGTCGGAATGCTGCACGCGCGAAGTGAAAACCTTTTGGCCGTTGATGAGGTAGCGATCGCCGCGGCGCACCGCGGTTGTCTTTAATTTGGTGGTGTCAGAGCCGGAGGTGGGCTCGGTCACGGCGAAGGCTTGTAACCGCAGTTCCCCGCGCGCAATCTTCGGCAAATAACGGCGTTTTTGTGCTTCCGATCCGTGCCGCAGCACGGTTCCCATGAGGTACATCTGGGCGTGACCAGCCGCCGCGTTGCCGCCGGCGCGGTTGATTTCTTCCAGAATAACCGAGGCCTCGGTAATGCCGAGGCCCGTGCCGCCGTAATCTTCGGGAATCAGCGCCGCAAGCCAACCCGCCTCGGTCAGGGCCTTGACGAATTCCTCGGGATAGCGTTGTTCGCGATCGACGCCACGCCAGTATTTATCCGGATAACGGCGGCACAGTTCGCGCACGGCATCGCGCAAATCGGTGTGGGCAGAGGAATCCGTCACGAAAGCAGGCTCCGGATGATTTTTTGACATGAATTATTTTTACTCCAGGATGCGTTTGGCGCGCTCGATGATCGGGCGGTCGATCATCCGGCCCTGGAACCGGATCGCGCCTTTGCCGGCGGCGGCGACGGCGGCCAGCACTTCCTTGGCCCAGGCGGTCTCCTGGGCGCTCGGTGAAAACCCCGCATTGACGGGGGCGACCTGCTTCGGGTGAATGCACAGTTTGGCGCCAAACCCGAGGCGGCGCGCGCGGTCGATGTCGGCCTTCAGTTTATCGGCGTCGTCCATCTCGATGGTGACGGTGTCGATGGGCGGCAATATTCCCGCCACGCGCGAGACAATGACTATTTGCGAGGAGGCATAAAGCAATTCCTCGCCGCTGCCCTGGATGCCGGTATCGAGCTGGAAATCGTACGAGCCGAAAGCCAATCGCTCAACCCGCGGCGAGCGCGCGATGTCAATGGCATGCCAGAGTCCTTGAGCGGTTTCAATAAAAGGAATTATGGCGACGTGCCCAGATGTTTGGGCCGCCACGCGCGCGACGTGTTCGGCCGATTCCGCCTTGGGCAACACGATTCCACGCACGCCGGGTTGACGGCCCACGGCTTTAAGATCGTCGTTAAACCATTCCGTCTCAGGCCCATTGATGCGCACGTACACCGGCCGTTCCGCTGAGAGCCACGTGACCACCTCGGATCGGGCTTTAACCTTGTTGTCCAAGGCCACGCCGTCTTCCAGGTCGAGAATGACGGCGTCGGCGCCGGCGTCGTAGGCCTTTTGAAATCGCTCCGGGCGCTCTCCAGGGGCGAACAGATAAGATCGCGCCGCCATGATTACGGTCTACCCCGCGCTTTTCGGAAACCGCGAGATGGATTCATGCCTCGGCATCCGGCGCCAGGCGCGCGATATGCGGCGCCTGCCCGCGCTTGTAAACCATAAGCGTGCGGCGAAAGGTGATCACGGATTTTCCTTCCTGGTTGTAGCCCGTGGTCTTGACCGTGACGATGCCGATGTTGGGACGCGACTTCGATTCGCGTTTGTTTAATACTTCCGATTGCGAGTAAATGGTATCGCCCTCGAATACCGGATGCGGCAGTTTGACTTCGTCCCAGCCGAGGTTGGCGAACACGTTTTGCGACACGTCGGTGACGCTTTGCCCGGTCACCAGCGCCAGCGTCAGGGTCGAGTCCACCAGCGGCTTGCCGAATTCCGTTTGCGCGGCGTAATGCTGATCGAAGTGGATCGGCGCGGTGTTTTGGGTCAGGAGCGTGAACCAGATATTATCGGTCTGCGTGATGGTGCGCCCCAGCGGATGCACGTACACGTCCCCCACTTCGAAATCCTCGAAAAAGCGGCCGGACCATCCCGGTTTTAAGGCCATGACATTATTCCTTGGGTATATGGTTTACGCCGCCAAGGATACTACGCCATCGTGCTTTACCGGTAGCGGCGGTACCGCCGCGTGCGCTACCTCGAATCCTTGATCGGGAGAGTGCCATCTCGATTCTGACACAGCGGAAATTGCTGTGTCACGACGCCACGCGTGGATTCATGCAAACAAAAAGGCCTTCCCATTGGGACGGCCTTTCCATAAGGAATATGGCTATCGACGGTTATTCTTTGAGGAAATTAAGGATTTCGTTGAAGAATTCAAAACGCTTCTTCTCGAACAGCACGAAATGGGTCGCGTCCTTGATCAGTACGCTTTTCTTGACCGGCGCGTTCGTTAAATCGCGCATCAGGCCTTCGCGATCATCGGGAAAAGACCAAGTATCGTATTCGCCGGCGATGACGAGAGTCGGCACGAAGATTGACGACGCGTTCCACATGCGGCGGCCGGTCAATTGTTGAAACGTGTCTTCCAGCACGCCGTTCGGCGCCCGTAACGCGGGCGGATTTCGTGTGTTGCTCGTCGGGTCCGTGGCCAGTGCTTCGGCGGCGAAGGCGTCGACGACGCCTTGCTCCCGGTATTGACTCTTATCCTCCAGCGGAATTTCACCATCCCAGCGGCCCTGATTTTGGGCAGCGGAATTCGTGCGATAGGCGCCGACGCCATAATTGAACTCATACGGCTTGCGCTTATTCTGCAATCCGCTGCCGGGGCCCAGGTTGGTATGCAGGGCGAACGCGTACGCCGGCGCGTACAGGACGAGCTTATGGACTTTTTCGCTGTGCAGCGTGGTGTAGTAACCGGCCGTCATCGCTCCCCAGGACCAGCCGATCAACGAAACTTTTTTGACTTTATGCTTTGCGCGAATGTGATCGACCACCGCGCCGATATCGCGGATAACGAGGTAAGAGCGCGACACCGGTTTATTGCTCTTCGCCGGTTCGTCCATGGCTTTTTCACGAGTGGAAAATCCGTAATTGCGCTTGTCGAACATGTAAACGACATATCCGCGCTTTACCATCCAATCCGCCCAGGAATAATCCTGGTACCCAAGATCAAAATCGGGCGTCGAAGGGTAGGTCGCTCCATGAACAAACACGACGATATTCTCGTCGGTGAATTTCTTATTGCCTTGGGTCATCTTTGACCGGACGAATAGCTTGATTCCCGAGTCAACGGCGTCGATATGGTAGTCTTGTTTAATGATTTTCTCTTGTTGCGCCAGGGAAGCGATGGGAAATAAAAGGAAGACGGTCAAACCGACGGCCAATAAAAAGCGTGGTGTTAGGTAATGCGAACCAGGAGGAAGGACCGGGGCCGCAATAGGCGGCCTAAAAAAAGCATTCATGATATTTTTCTCCTAAGCAGTGTTATTGGAATAAGGCGAAGTAATTATCATCAATTTTGTTGCAAATTAAGTATGCGCCGAACGTGCAGAAAAGCAATGCACACCGCGCCGGCATTGAGATCAGTGTCATGATTTTTATATATGCGGATTAGTCCTGGTCAAGAGCTCCAGCAATTCCCGCAAGATGCGCTCCGTCAATCCCCAAACGATATGTTTGCCGTGGCGGAAGCATAACACCTGGCGCGGCCCGCCGCGCACCGTGACGGTGGCTTCGCCCCACAAGTCCGGCTGGCGCAGCCGCGCCAGCGGAACCCAGAACGCCGCGGCCACTTCCGGTCCCGGCGCAATCTGCACGTCGGGTCTGACCACGGCGACGTACGGAACCACCATGATGCCCGGGATATCGGCCGACATCGGTCGAACTTCGCTCAGTCGGCCGAGTATCCTGCCATCGCGCACCAGATCGACACCAATTTCCTCGTGTGTCTCGCGCACAACGGCGTCTTCCAGCGAGGTATCGCCCGGATCGCGGTGGCCGCCGGGCAGGCCGATGTTGCCACTCCAGGGGTCGCCCTCGAATTCCGCGCGCAAAATCAGCAGCAGTTCTAGCGACTCCGCTTCGGCCGCACGCAATATCAGCACCACCGCGGCTTCACGCATTTCAGTTTGATCCGGCGTGTGGCGCATCGCATTCAAGGCACGCACGAGGCGTTTCATGTCGGGGTGATGCAGTACCTTGGCGAGTTCAGACATGGTCTAAGGATACAGAGCGAGCAATCCATGTTGCAACCGACCCTACCGTGGGAGCGTCATTGACTCAGCCAGATTGAAGCCGGTGGAATCTTTTCGGCAAGTGCAGTATTTTCACATATCCGTCATTATCTGACCGGCTTCGCCATTGTAAAGACTAGCAATGGTGCCGACGTCATGAAATGAGATCGGACCATGAACGACAAACCGCTACCGCTGAAAGGATTGAAGGTTATCGAGCTCGGCACGCTGATTGCGGGGCCGTTCGCCGGAAAGCTGTTTGCGGAATTCGGCGCCGAGGTAATCAAAATCGAGACGCCGGGCGACGGCGACCCGCTGCGTTCCTGGCGCAAGCTGCACCAGGGCACGTCGTTGTGGTGGTATCTCCAGGCGCGCAATAAAAAGTCGGTCACGGTCGATCTTAAAGCCAAGGAAGGACAGGAAATCGTGCGCCGGCTGGTTCGAAACACCGACATCGTCATCGAGAATTTTCGCCCCGGCACCATGGAAAAATGGAATCTCGGCTGGGACGCGCTTTCCGGTCTGAACCCGGGGCTCGTCATGGTCCGCGTATCCGGTTACGGTCAGAGCGGTCCATATCGCGACCGCACCGGTTTCGGCGCCATCGGGGAATCGATGGGTGGGCTGCGTTATGTCACGGGCGATCCCGGCCGGCCGCCGGTGCGTGTCGGCATCAGCCTTGGGGATGCGCTCGCGGCCATGTATGGGGTAATCGGCGCGCTCACGGCGGTGTACCACCGCAAGGTCAACGGGGGCAAAGGCCAGTACGTGGATGTCGCGTTGTACGAGGCGGTGTTCAGCATGATGGAAAGCATGCTGCCGGAATACGCCATGACCGGCTTCATCCGCGAGCGCAGCGGCGGCGCGCTGCCGGGGATCGCGCCGTCAAATACCTATCTGTGCCGTGACGGCAAGTACGTCGTCATCGGGGCCAACAACGACAGCATATTCAAGCGCCTGATGATCACGATGGAACGGCGGGATTTGGCCGACGATCCGGGGCTGGCGAACAACACCGGCCGGGCGCAACGGGCCGAAGCGCTCGATCAGGCGATCGGCGCGTGGACGGCCCGGTACGACCTCGACTCAGTGCTGGAAAAACTCGAAGCGGCGCAGGTTCCGAGCGGCAAGATTTACAACATCCAGGATATCGTCGAAGACGTGCACTACCGGGCACGTGACATGATCCAGGAATTCGCGCTCAAGGGCGGCGAAAAAATAGCGCTGCCGGGGATCGTGCCCAAGCTTTCGGAAACTCCGGGCGACACCCGCTGGCTCGGGCCGGAATTGGGGGCGCATACGGTGGAGGTGTTGACGCAGATCGGGTACGACGCGGCGCAGCAGGCGGAGTTAAAACAGCGGGGCGTGATTTAACCATGACGCGAGTATACGTCCACGACGTTGCGGTCCGTGATGGATTCCAGATCGAGCCGGCATTCGTGCCGACCGACGTCAAGATCGCGCTGATTGACGAATTAAGCGCTACCGGTCTGGCGAAAATCGAAGCGACGGCCTTTGTCTCGCCCAAGGCCGTGCCGAACCTGCGCGACGCCGAAGCCGTCATGCGCGGCATCCGGCGCGTGCCGAGCGTGATTTACTCCGCGCTCGTCCCGAACGCCAAGGGCGCGGAGCGCGCGGTCGCCTGCGAAGTCGATGAGATCAACCTGATGGTGTCCGCCAGCGAGACGCACAACCGCGCCAACGTCAACCGCACGACCGAACAGAGCCTGTCCGGTTTCCGTGATGTAATGAGCATCGTCCACGGCACCGGGGTGGCGATGAACGGCAGTATCAGCACCACTTTCGGCTGTCCGTTTGAGGGCAGCATACCGGAGACTCGGGTGTTCCATTGCGTCGAACGTTACCTGAAGCTCGGCATGGATGGAATCACCTTGGCCGACACCACCGGCATGGCGCATCCAAAACAGGTGCGGGAACTCACGCGTGCCGTGTTAGCGCGGTTTCCCACAGCCGAGATCACGCTGCATTTCCACAATACGCGCGGCATGGGACTGGCGAACGTGCTCGCCGGCCTGGAAGCCGGGGTTGTGCGTTACGACGGTTCCCTGGGCGGGCTGGGCGGCTGCCCGTTCGCACCGGGCGCGACGGGCAATATCTGCACCGAAGACCTGGTGCACATGCTTGAAGCGATGGGATTTCACACCGGCGTGGAATTGGATAAGTTGCTGGTCGCGGCACGCCGTTTGCCGGACATTGTCGGGCACGACCTGCCAGGACAGATCGCCAAGGCCGGCAAGATCACCGATCTGCACGACGCCGGAGTTCCAAAAACACCTATTTCCTGATTCTTGCTTTTTTCACGGCGAATAATAACACGAAGCGGTCAATCGCGGTCCGGTCTTCGAGTCATCCACAGCGAATGGCGTCACGGTGAATCATTGTCGATCAGCACTACTGCTTGGGCGGCGATGCCCTCTTCCCGCCCGACGAAACCAAGCTTTTCAGTCGTGGTCGCCTTGATGTTCACGTCGGACTCCGCGAGTCCGAGATCGGCGGCGATATTTTGTTTCATCCGCGGAAGATAAGTTGACAAGCGCGGGGTCTGTGCGATCACGGTGCTGTCGATGTTAACCACTTTCCATCCATGCCGAGTCAACGCCTCCTTGACCTTATGAAGAAGTTTCCTGCTGTCGATATTCTTGTATTGGGGATCGGAGTCGGGAAAATGCCGGCCGATGTCACCGAGCCCGGCGGCGCCGAGGCAGGCGTCGCACACGGCGTGAATCAGAACATCGGCGTCGGAATGACCCTGCAATCCCTTGTTGTGCGGGATTTTCACCCCGCCCAGAATGAGATCGCGTCCGGAAACCAGTGGATGCACGTCGTAACCATGTCCGACGCGCATCAGGCGTTTCCTTGTTGGTGCTTCAAAATCAATTCAGCCAAGTAGAGGTCCTCGGCCACCGTGATTTTGATATTGTCGCCGTGACACGCGACCACGCGCGGATGTCCGCCCGCGGCTTCGATCGCCGAGGCTTCGTCGGTGATTTTATCGCCATGTTTCAATCCCGCTTCCAGCGCATTTCGCAATTTACCGATGCGGAACATCTGCGGCGTGGCCGCACGCCACAACCCCGCGCGCTCAACCGTTGCAATGATGCGCCCTTCCATATCGGCACGCTTGACGGTATCGGAAACCGGGAGGGCCAGTAATCCGCCTTCCTCGTCCGCTCCCACCGCCACGATCAGTTTATCCAGATCCGCATGACGCACGCACGGGCGCACGGCATCGTGTACCATGACCCATTCATCGGGTTTCGCGTGCTTGGCCAATTCCTTGAGGCCATTGAGCACGGTGTGAGCACGGGTTTCACCGCCGGTGTATTTGCCGAGATATTTCGGCAGGCGTACCAGAATCGGAATAAATGCCTGCCAGTGATGGTCGTGCTCCGAAACGCCGACGAGCACGCCGCGGATACGCGGATGCGCACACAGACGTTCGAGGGTGTGCAGGAGCACGGGGCGGCCCAGAATCGGATGATACTGCTTCGGGGTGGACGCCAGCATCCGCAGGCCCTGTCCGCCCGCCGGGATCAGAGCCCAGATTCCGTTCGCGACGGTCACGGGAGGTTACGCCTTGAGACGATCAGGCGCGCTCTTCGATAAAACTGAGGATGCGGTTCCTGGCGGCATCGGGCGCGATTCCCTGCACCGCGGCGACTTCGCGCGCGAGATAGCTGTTCGCCGTTTCAAGCAGCATGGACTCTTCGAAAGATAGGCCGGATTGTTTTTTCCAGCGCGTCAAATCGCGCACTACTTCACCCAGTTCGAGACAGGAGCCGGAGTTGATTCGGCGTTCAATGTCCTTGCAGCGCTCGGCCCAATTGCCGCCGGTGACGCGCCGTTTGCTTTTAGCGGAAAGTATCTTGAACAATTCCTTGAGTTTTTTGCCATCCAGCAACGGGCGGATACCGCTGCGCTCGAGATTGGAACGGGGAACTTTCACCGTCATCTGCGTGTCCTGAATGCGGATGACGAAACAGGATTCAACTTGACCGAAATGATAAATATCTTCTACTGCCAGAATTACGCCGACACCGGCGGAAGGATAAAAAACCGTATCGCCTACCTTGTAGCGCGGATGTTTCGCCATTCAGCACCCTCCAGGGGTCGAGTCAATGTCGCGGTTGATATGTTACGGGACAGTATTGTTCAATTGGATTAAATTATGCACGTAACCTGCTCCCCTGACAATATTTTTTGGACTTTTTCCCGGGGCGACTCACCCTGGAGCTTGGGGTAGAATACCAACCCTTGGCGAAGCACCGGCGACAAACACTATTCCCGAATAATCGATTGGATTCACCACTTAAGCTAGAACTGCCGGCCCGTCCCGGGGACCGGATCGCCTGGGGCGGACTGGCCGGCAGCGCCCGCGGGCTGGCCATCGCCTTGGCCGCCCAAACGCACGGCGGTCCGCTGCTGGCGATTACCTCCACCAGCCACTCCGCCCAGCGGTTGGCGGATGAGATCGGCTTTTACGCCCCCGATCTTCCCCTCCTGCCGTTGCCTGACTGGGAATGTCTGCCCTACGACATGTTCTCGCCCCACCAGGACATCATTTCGCAGCGGCTGGAAACGTTCTATCGACTGCCAGACCTGACCCGCGGGGTGGTGCTGGCCTCCGTATCCACGCTCATGCATCGACTGCCGCCGCGCGACTACATCGCCGGGCACAGCTTCCTGATGAACGTCGGGGATCGGATTGAAATACAAACACTGCGGGCGCAATTGACGCGCGCCAATTACCACAGCGTGTCCCAAGTCATGCAGCCCGGAGAATTCGCCGTCCGCGGGGGCATCGTCGATCTTTATCCGGCTGGCAGCCAGCAACCGTTTCGACTTGATTTGTTCGGCGACCGAATCGAATCCATCCGGGAATTCGATCCGGCGACCCAGCGGTCCGGAAAGTCCATCAATGCCATCCGGCTGTTTCCGGCGCGTGAATTTCCCATGACTGAGGAGGCAATTCAGCGATTCCGTCAGGCTTTCCGCGCCCGCTTCGAAGGCGATCCGCAAAAAGTCCCGCTGTACCGGAATATCAGCCAAGGCATCAGTCCGCCGGGGGCCGAGTATTACCTCCCGCTGTTTTTTTCACAGCTGGCGGTGATTTTCGACTATCTCCCGGGTTCCGCTTTATGTGTGACCGAGGCAAACCTGTCCGAATCGGCAAGTCAATTTCAAACCGAGGTTGCACAGCGGTACAGCGAAATGCGCCATGACCTGGAGCGGCCGGTGCTGGAACCGTCAGCAATAACCATCGGCGCGCGGGCGTTCATGGAAGGATTACAGGCATGGCCTCGGGTGGAACTGATTGAATACAGCCCGGATGCCGCCGCATTTTCAGCGCCTGGCGAAACAGTAATTAACTGCGACGCCAGACCACCGGCAAGCTTGCCGGTGGATCCCAAATCCGATGCGCCTTACCGGGCCATGTTCGATTACCTGCGCGCCTATCCGGGACGCGTGTTGTTTGTCGCCGAATCCGCCGGCCGGCGCGAGACGCTGCGCGGTTTATTCGAGGAAAACCGTTTGCCGCCAGTGGACGTGGCTGGGTGGCAGGCCTTTCTCGCGAACAATGTAAAGCTGGGGCTGACGGTGGCCGACCTCGAAAAAGGACTGCTGCTGAAGGAGCGTGAGATCGCCGTCATCACCGAGGCGCAGCTTTACGGCGAACGCGCGGCCCAGCGACGCCGGCGCCAACGCATGGAACGCGAACCGGAAGCGATTATTCGCCACCTCGCGGAATTAAATATCGGCGATCCGGTGGTGCACGAAGACCATGGCGTGGGGCGGTATCTGGGACTGCAAACGCTCGATATCGGCGACGGAGCGGCGGAATTTCTCGCGCTTGAGTACGCGGACGGAGACAAACTATATATCCCGGTGCTGTCACTGCATTTGATCAGCCGCTACACCGGCACCGACCCGGAACACGCGCCGCTGCACAAGCTCGGTGGCGAAGCATGGGAAAAAGCCAAACGCCGCGCGCTGGAAAAGGCGCACGATGCCGCCGCGGAATTGCTTGAAATTCAGGCGCTGCGTGCGGCGCGTGCCGGCCACGCTTTTCCACCGCCCGAAGAACACTATCAATCCTTCGCCGGCGCGTTTCCTTTCGAGGAAACACCGGATCAGGAACGCGCCATTCGCGAAGTCTTGCAAGACATGCAATCCCTCAAACCCATGGACCGGCTGGTTTGCGGCGATGTGGGATTCGGCAAGACGGAGGTGGCGATGCGCGCCGCTTTGCTCGCGGTGATGGGCAAATCACAGGTCGCCGTGCTGGTACCAACCACGTTGCTCGCGCAACAGCATTTTCAGAACTTCCAGGATCGCTTCGCCGGGCTGCCGATTCGCATCGAAATGCTGTCGCGGTTTCGCAGCCAGGCCGATCAGCGTCAGGTGATCGCGGCGCTTGCGGACGGATCGGTGGATATCGTCATCGGTACCCACCGGCTGCTGCAGAGCGACATGCGTTTCAAGCGTCTTGGGCTTGTCATCATCGACGAAGAACATCGCTTCGGCGTGCGTCAGAAGGAACGCCTGAAACAACTGCGCAGCGAAGCGGATATCCTGACGCTGACCGCCACCCCCATCCCGCGCACGCTGAATCTTTCGCTGGCCGGTCTGCGGGACATTTCCCTGATCACGACCGCACCGGAAGGTCGCTTGTCGGTTAAAACGTTCATCAGCGAATGGAGCCGATCGGTTATTCGCGAGGCTTGCTTGCGCGAAATCCGCCGTGGCGGGCAGGTTTATTTCCTGCACAACGAAGTGCGAACGATCGAAAGGATCGCGCGCGACTTGCGGGAACTCGTGCCCGAAGCCGACATCCGCATTGCTCATGGACAAATGCCAGAGCGGAAACTGGAACGCATCATGCTCGATTTTTACCACCAGCGTTTCAGCGTGCTGGTGTGCTCGACCATCATCGAATCCGGGATTGACGTGCCGACCGCCAATACCATCATCATTGAACGTGCGGACAAGTTCGGGTTGGCGCAGCTGCACCAATTGCGCGGACGCGTTGGACGATCGCATCATCGTGCCTACGCTTACTTACTGATACCGGACCGGCGCGCACTGGCGGATGAGGCGGCAAAACGCCTGGAAGCCATTGAATCGCTTGAGGAACTGGGGGCGGGGTTTACGCTCGCCTCACATGACCTGGAAATCCGCGGGGCTGGCGAACTGCTGGGTGAGACGCAAAGCGGAATGATCGATGAGGTGGGATTTACGCTGTATGCGGAATTGCTGAACCGGGCGGTTCAGTCGTTGCAGGCGGGACGGTTGCCGGAGACGGATACCGCGCTGCACAGCGGAGCGGAAATCAATCTGCATGTACCGGCGCTGTTACCCGAAAACTACTTGCCGGACGTGCACATGCGGCTGATTCTCTACAAACGCATTGCGTCCGTTAAAAAAATCGAAGCGTTGCAGGAACTGAAAGAAGAAGTGATCGACCGTTTCGGGGTTCTGCCTGCCGCCGGGCAGCTTTTGTTCCGGGCCACTGAACTGAAAATCCTCACTACGCCTCTGGGCATCAAGAAAATCGATGCCGGCCCGCGCGGGGTGAGAATTGAATTTACCGAGGAACCCGATATCGATCCCGGATTGATATTGCGGCTGATCAGAACCGCGCCGAACACTTACCGGTTCGACGGCCCGAATCGCCTGCGTATCACGCGCGACACGCCGGACGTAGAATCACGCGTCCAGGCCATATATCAGTTTCTCGAAGCACTGACGCCCGAGGCAAAATCGGCAACCCTCAGATAACGGGATATGAACATTGCTACAGATCGGGAAACAGCGCGTCTTCAAACCCCAGCATGCGGATGTCTCGCAATCGCATGGGGTACAGAATACCATCAAGGTGATCGCACTCATGCTGCACGACGCGCGCATGGAATCCGGAAACCGTGCGGTCGATGGGTTGACCGCGCTGATCAAAGCCGGTATAGCGGAGTGTTAGATGACGGCTCACGAGACCGCGCAGTCCCGGCACGCTGAGACACCCTTCCCATCCGTCTTCCATTTCATCACCTATCGGCATCAGTTTCGGATTGACCAACACCGTGGATGGCACCGGCTCGACGTTGGGATAACGGGGATTGGCTTCGACACTGAAGACGACCACGCGTTCCGAGACGCCGATTTGCGGGGCCGCCAGACCGGCGCCGTTCAATTCGGCCATGGTGTCGAACATGTCCGCGATCAGCGCATCCAATTCCGGCGTATTGAACTTCTGTACCGGCTCGGCCTTTTTGTACAAGAGCGGATCCCCCATCTTGAGCACGCGTCTGACGGTCATCTTGCCATCTCGATATTAGATAAAGAATAAGCGATACTATAAAGAATCCAAACCGAGGAAAACAACGTGCGGCGCCTATTCCTTATTATCTTTCCGCTCCTGATGCCAGGAGTCTTGCCGCACGCGGCCACACAGGCCCTCAATCTGTATGAAGTCGAGGTGATTGTTTTTTCAAATCAGCTTCCGGACATGGAAGGCGATGAGCTGTGGCGAATTGAGCAAACCAGGCTGGAGAATGGGGATATTGCCGAGGCTGTCGTTCTTGGCGAGAAGCCCCCCGCGGAATCCTTGCTTTCTCCTGCGGCCTTGGCGCTTGAACAGTCAGGCCGGCATCGCGTCCTGGCGCGCCTGCGCTGGCAGCAGAATGCCGAGGTCAAGTCATCGTCGAAACCGGTGAAAATCGACAATCCGGCGGAGGGTCTCGATGGCGCACTGCGGTTTTATTCTAGCCGCTATCTCTTGATGGAAATCAACCTGATCCTCCGCGAACCAGCGAGAACAGGATTATTTGGGGTAGCGGGAGGCGATACGCGGATTTATCGCCTCAATGAGTTCCGGCGCATCAAATTACTGGAAACCCATTATTTCGACCATCCAAAATTCGGCGTGCTGGTTCGCGTCGCGCCGGTAAAAGAAAATTAACCCGGATTCCCCGGAGCAAGTAGCACCGATATTTTCGTTTCGGGTAATACTCGACCTCGTTGAAGCGTGTTGCGCGCTTTCAGCCCTGGACAATTAAAGGGATGGCCTGCTCCAACAGGGCGCGAACCTTGGACATGCCCGATTCCAGATTTTTTTCAATTTCCCTGATACTGATCGCAGCTTCGGCTTTTCCGGCCGCAGGGTTCACCACGACCGCAATCGAGACGTAACAAAGTTCGAGTTCGCGCGCGAGTCCGGCCTCGGGCATGCCGGTCATGCCGACGATATCCGCTCCGTCCTGCTCCATGCGCCGAATCTCCGACGCGCTTTCAAACCGTGGTCCCTGGGTCGCGCCGTAGGTTCCGTGTCCGATGGTGCTGAGCCGGGCGCGGCGGGCGGCATCGATCAGCGTTTGACGCAGTTCCTCGCAATAGGGATCCGTAAAATCGACATGAGTCACCTGTTTTTGCTCGCTGTCGAAAAATGTATGGGCGCGCCCATAAGTGTAATCGATAATCTGATCCGGTATCACCAGCGTCCCTGGCAACAAATAATCGGGTGAGATGCCGCCGACAGCATTAATGGCGATGACGCGGCTGACACCCGTGTGTTTGATGGCCCAGATGTTGGCGCGGTAATTGACTTCATGCGGCGGGATGGTGTGGCCGGGTCCGTGTCGCGGGAGAAATACCGCTTCGCGCCCGCTCAATACTCCGTAAACCAGCGGTGCCGACGGCTCGCCGTAAGGAGTGCGAATGACTTCACGCCGCGAGATTCGCAGATTTTTGAGATTGGTCAGGCCGCTGCCGCCAATGATCGCCACGGCTGTCATTCGGGTTTTCCCTCCGCATAGATGCCGGCGATATTCCGCAGGTAACCCTTATAATCCATGCCGCAACCGAAAACATACCGGTCGGGTACTTCGAGGCCGGCGAATTCAATTTTGACTTCATGTTTTCGAGGACGGTCTTTCACGACCAGGACCGCCTTGTAAACTTCGCGCGCCCCTTCGCCCCGGTAGCGCGTCTCGATACCGGCAAGGGTGGCGCCTTCATCCAGAATATCGTCAATCAGCAACACCACCCGATCACGCGGGTTGTGGTGCGGTCCAGAGATCCACTGGAGCTGGCCGCCGTGCAATCGGTTTTTGTATCGGGTGGCGTGGACATAATCAATTTGAAGCGGGAAATGGAGCTGGGGAAGAATCTTCCCGAAAGGCACTACTCCGCCCGTCATGACGCATACCACCAGCGGATCATCGCCGTCGATGGCCTGAGTGATTTGCGCGGCCATCCTGGCCAGAGCCGTTTCCACCGCTTCTGGAGTATGCAGGCAGTCTGCCTGATGCAATATCTCCCATGCCTGCTGCGCACTGATGGTAGTCAATGTCGATCCGTGAATCTGGTTTGGGACGGAGACGGTTTTGTGTCAATTATAATAAGCCGATGTCGTTGCACACCCGAATTATATATATCTTTGTACGCACGACACCATTTCACTGCGCACGTATGGTATCCGAACGCGCCATCGTTACCGGCCGCGATACCGTGAAAAAGATGCTCAGAGTTTCAAACCTTTCAGGTAAATCAGAAACTGGTCTTTCAGTTCCGGATGAGCCAGCGCGTATTCCACGGTTGCTTGCAGATAGCCGAACTTGTTGCCGCAATCATAACGCTTGCCAGAGAATTCGTAAGCCAGGACTTGTTCATGTGACAGCAAGGCGGCAATACCGTCTGTCAGCTGGATCTCTCCCCCTGCTCCGGGCTGGACGCTTTCCAGCAAACCGAAAATACGCGGAGTAAGGATGTAACGACCGACCACGGCCAGAGTAGAAGGAGCCTTTTCCGGGGCCGGTTTTTCGACGATGCTTTCCACTTTGTACAACCGATCCCCCGCAGGTATGCCCTTCACAATTCCGTAACTACGCGTTGCCTCTCTGGGAATCGTTTGCACGCCAATTACGGAACTCTGATGCCTGATATACAGATCCACCATCTGCTTCAGCGCGCCGGGTGCGGCACTGATCAGATCGTCCGCCAGGATAACCGCGAAGGGATCGTTGCCCACCACCTGCTTGGCGCACAACACGGCGTGTCCCAGCCCCAATGCCTCGGCCTGCCGGATATAAACGCAGGAGGCGGAATTCGGCAAAACATTTTGCACCATGCCCAAAAGATCCTTTTTCCCGTCAGCCTCGAGCTGCACTTCGAGTTCGTAAGCTTTGTCGAAATGGTCTTCGATCGACCGCTTGTTCCGTCCGGTTACAAAAATCAATTCATCTATTCCGGCCGCAATCGCCTCTTCCGCGGCATATTGAATGAGCGGTTTATCGACAATCGGGAGCATCTCCTTGGGATTAGCCTTGGTCGCAGGCAAAAAACGCGTACCCAGCCCCGCCACGGGAAAGACTGCTTTTGTAACTTGATTCATTTTCCTGTTCTGATTTGTCGCGGGAATTTTATAATGAATCTGATTATAGGTTAATTTTGTCAGGTGTTGCGCGGCCTATGCCGCTGTATTCAAATCCGGCCTGGCGCAGGAGTGCCGGGTCGTACTGGTTCCGTCCATCGAATACCACCGCTTGCTTCATGATTTTCCTGATCCGGTCGAAATCAGGATGTCGGAACGGCTTCCATTCCGTTACCAGGACCATGGCATCTGCGCCTTCGAGCGCTTGATACTGTTCATCCATCAGCTTTAACTGATTGCTGTCAAACCAGGCGCGGGGAAACTCGCGTCTGGCGGTTTGCATGGCCACCGGGTCGTATGCCTTGATCGAAGCGCCGGCGCCTATCAACGCATTCAGTAATACGACGGAAGAAGCCTCGCGCAAATCGTCCGTACCGGGCTTGAAAGCCAGGCCCCAGACACCGAAGCACAACCCTTTCAGGTTGGGACCGAAACGATGCCGGATTTTTTCGAACAATACCTGTTTTTGCGCATTGTTCCGGGCTTCCACCGCGCCGAGCACTTTAGGTTCATAGTCATGATCCTTGGCCATGCGAATCAGGGCTTTCACGTCCTTTGGAAAGCATGAGCCCCCATAGCCGGCGCCCGGATAGATAAACGAATAACCAATACGTGAATCGGATCCGATTCCATTGCGAACATTCTCGACGTCCACGCCCAAGCGTTCGCAAAGATTGGCGATCTCATTCATGAACGAGATCTTGGTGGCGAGCATGGCATTGCCGGCATACTTGGCCATCTCGGCGTCCCGCACCCCCATGAAGAGCAGGCGTTCGTGAGTACGCATGAATGGCAGATAGAGATCGCGCATCACCTTGCGAACCTGTTCGCTGTCCGTGCCGATGATGACCCGGTCCGGGCGCATGAAATCCTCCACGGCCGCGCCTTCCTTGAGGAATTCAGGATTACTGACGACATCGAACGAAACTTTAGCGCCACGTTTGGCCAATTCATCGTCAATGGCAGCCTTGACCTTGTCAGCCGTTCCGACCGGAACGGTGGACTTGTCCACCACGATGGTATGTTGCGTAATATGGCGGCCGATCTCTCTGGCAACTCCGAGGACATATTGCAGGTCCGCCGAACCGTCTTCTTCAGGCGGCGTGCCGACGGCAATGAAATACATATTGGATTTTGCCGCCGGATCGGTTAACGACGTGCAGAACCTCAGCCGACCGTTTTTGTGGTTGTTCGCCACCATCGGCTCGAGCCCGGGCTCATAGATGGGTAGCACCCCCTTTTTAAGTCCTGCAATCTTGTGTTGGTCTATGTCGACGCACGTGACGTTGTTGCCCATTTCCGCAAAACAGGCGCCCGTGACAAGGCCGACGTAGCCCGTACCGATAATCGTCAACTTCATATCGTTAATTTCCTGCTGGAAAAAAAAGAGAAATACGTTATTCGAACGCTTTCGAACAAGTCATTTGGTCTGTTTCCAGGGATAAATTACCGCGCCCTTTTCCTGTTCATTATTTGACTGAGCCAACCCGGTATGTTCAGGGACCAATTCAATCAGCATAGCACGTAGAACGTGGTTATCATTCTGGTTGCAAGCCCGCTGTATCGAGTCTAAAGCCGTTACCAACGCATCTCTATCCATCTGCCGGCAATGTGCCAGTAAAATCTTCGGGTGGCTGGTTTTTGTTTGTTCTTCCGCGCCGTGGAAAAGTTCTTCATACAGCTTTTCACCCGGTCTCAGGCCGGTATAAATGATTTCAATGTCTTCTCCCGGTACTTTGCCGGACAGGCGTATCAGCTGTTCGGCGAGATAGGAAATTTTTACTGGAATACCCATGTCCAGTATGTAAATTTCCCCACCCTGCCCGATCACGCCCGCTTGCAGAATCAGCTGGCATGCCTCGGGTATGGTCATGAAATAGCGCGTGATATCCGGATGGGTCACGGTCACCGGCCCTCCCTGGGCGATCTGCTGCTGGAAGAGCGGAATCACGCTGCCCGAAGAACCCAGGACGTTTCCGAATCGAACGGTGATGAATTTGGTTTTTGACCTGGCGTTCAAGCTCTGGCAATACATCTCGGCCAGCCGCTTGCTGGCCCCCATGATATTGGCTGGATTGACGGCCTTGTCGGTGGATACCAAGACAAAACTTTCACACGCATACTTGTCTGCCAGATCGGCGATGACTCGGGTTCCCAGGACATTATTGACAAGCGCCGCGCGTGCTTGATCCTCAAGTATCGGCACGTGCTTATAAGCCGCTGCATGGTAAATCACGGAAGGCGCGTATGTCCTCAGGATTTGCTCAACACGCACGGCATCGGTGACGTCTCCCAGGAGGCTGACAAGAGACAATGATGGAAATTCTCGACGCAGCTCCAAGTCTGCGCGGTACAGATTATATTCGCTCTGTTCGAGCACGATCAGGCTGGCCGGCTTCAACCTGGCAATCTGGCGGCACAGTTCCGCGCCGATGGAGCCGCCGCCACCCGTTACCAGGACTGCCTTGTCACGGTTCGCATCGGTGATGGCGTTCCAATCCAATTTGACGGGTTCGCGTCCCAGCAAGTCTTCGATACTGACATCGCGCAAATCCTTGAGGCTTGCGCGTCCGCTGACCAAATCCTCCAGCTGAGGAAGAATCCGAAACGTCAGACCCGTGGTTTCACAGATCTCGACGATACGCCGAATCTGACGCGAGGTTGCCGAGGGCAAAGCGATGATTATAAGATTGATTCCGAGTCTCTGCGCAATTTCGGGGATCAGCTCACAGCGGCCGACAACGGGGATTCCGTGAATCTCTTTGCCTAATTTGTCAGGATTGTCGTCCACAAATGCGACCGGCAGGAATGAACCCGTCGATTCACGCAGCAAATCACGCACCAGCATTTCACCGGCCTTTCCGGCGCCGACTATCAGTGCGTTTTTAACCTCACCATTATGTTGAAAGTTGCGATCATGAATCCTGCTATATATATGGCGATCCTTGAGCCAGCGGTAGGCAAATCTCGGGCCACCCAGCAACAGCACCAAAATAATGCCATCCAGGATAAATACCGAACGGGGAACGTCCTGCAGGCGCGTCAGGATAAAGCTTGCGGTGGCGGCAACCAATACACCCGCAGTTACTGCCTTGATGATACGCACCAGATCGGGAATTGAAGCGAACCGCCAGATCCCGCGATAGAGACCGAAATACCAGAGCATTCCGCCTTGCGCTGCCCAGATGACGGGAAGCATTGTCAGCGCCTGATAGAAAAATTCTGTCGGAATCACGTCGAGATTAAAACGCATCCAATAGGCGCAGAACCAGGCGACGGGAATCATCAGCAGATCGTGCGTGAAGGCTGCGAGCCGGGATCTGAAGAGCCAAACGAATTTTTTCATTCTTTAATGTGATCCGTTCTGGAGCTTTGCCTGTGATTTTGTCTCATTATAGTTAAATAACCTTATTAAATCCCCGCCTTTTCATCGCTCGTGGCCCTTCCCGATACCCAGTAAAAGAATGCAAGATAAAATAGAATCCAACCTATCAGTATTGATATCTGTACTTCAGCTGCGGCATATCTGCCCCAAAGAGCGGATAATCCACAACCTAGCATGATGGCGTATTCGAGCAGCAGCGTCCGACGGTGTCCCCAGCCGGATTGAACAAGCAGCTGGTAGAAATGGGTTTTGTGTGCTTGCCAAACCTTCTCATTCCGCAGCAGTCGACGCGAGAGTGTTACGGTAGCGTCCATGATAAAAGGTGAAAAAACGAGTATTCCTATCCAAAACGGGAAAACGCCGTCCCTGGAACCCCATAGCGATAGTGTCGCCGCCAGAAGTCCCAATGTGGACGAGCCGACATCACCCATGAAAATACGCGCGGGCGGAAAATTATAAGCCAGAAAACCCGCAGTAGCAGCGGCCGTAATAAGACTGACACTCAAGAAAATCTCATGCCCCGTGATCCATCCCATCATGGCAAAGAACCCGAAACCAATTACCGACATTCCCCCGGCAAGTCCATCCATCCCGTCCATAAAGTTATAAAGGTTGATCATCCAAGTAACAAATAATACTAAAATGACAGCGCCGACGACGATGGGCCAATTCCACTCAAACCCCGGGAATTCCACTGTTGTCAGGATAAAACCGCTATAAAGAACCACAGCGGCAGCGGCTACATGGACTACAAGCCGGAAAATGGGGAAGATGGAATAACGATCATCTATAAAAGAGATTCCAGCCACAAGCAAAATACTGATTCCGATTCCGGCAAGGTCCTGATTGACATTAAGCGCAGAGAGAATCGAACCACTTGCCCCGATGGCAATGAGGATGGCCAAACCGCCGCCCCGTGGCACGGGTCGATCATGCAGCGATCGTTCATTGGGATGATCAAGTATATATGCTGAAGAGTTTGGATCACAGAATCGACGTGTAAGGATTACGGAAATTACCAGAGCACCGAGAGTGAGAATGACTATCGCAAGCGCACCCATTAGATTCTTATCAGGCTTGCAGTTATATCAGGCAGAGAAGATTCAAGAGAGTGCGCCGGGTGGAAGTTCAATTCCCGACAAATTTTTTCTGAGCTATACCATGACGATCCGATAATTCTTTTCAAGGCTTCAGAATTGAACGCGATACGGCGCCCTCTCAGTCTGCCGATTGTATCCCCGACAAATCCTGCGATCCGCAACAATGGGAGCGGGATAACTACAGGTGAAACAGGCCGTTGTACGGTGGAACAAATCCATTCATAAATTTGTCTAGTTGAATAAGCTTGTCCATCAGTCACGATATATACCTTTCCCGCACCAACCGGATTACTGGCTGACAATACTGCTGCTTGAACTACATCACGTACATCCACCATGGAGCGCTTGTTGCCTGTATCCGGCAATGATGGAAAACGACCGCGAGCAACCGCCTGAATCATTCGCGGCAGGTTTCCCTTACACCCGGGTCCGTATACCATGGGCAAGCGTAGGACTGTCGATGCCATTCCATGTCGATTGGCTTCAAGCACAAGTCGTTCTGCTTCGTATTTCGCCTTGCCGTATCCGGTGACAGGCCGACATTCCGCGGATTCATCAAGATATTCATCACTATTTTCACCCATGGCTTTGACACTGCTGAAAAATACAAATCGACTTACACCGGATTTAACCGACTGTTCAACTAACGCATGAGTTCCATCAACGGTTACCTGCCAATTATAGTTTTTGTTTTTTTCATCCAATTCCTCATACGCGCCGGAATCCCCTGCGAGATGGAAAACTATTTCAATACCCTGACATATTCCGACAAGTGATGTCGTGTCCGAGAGGTCGCCAACAATGGTATTGCAATCTTTACAAGCGTTTTCCGGCGGCTTGCGGCTAAATGTAGTCGCGATACAGCCTTGTTTAATCAAGGCACTCGTCAAATACCGGCCGATAAATCCTGTTGCACCAGTGACAAGAATATGCTTTTTATCAAATTCGCAAATCATTAATATTAAATAGTTGTGTTTTTAAACAGTACTAAACATTAGCCTCATTCATGCAGAGCTCCAAACCAGTCATCCACGCAGGTAAACTAATGTTAAATCGGCTATTCAGTTTTGCATTAGACAGTAGAGAATTTAGCGGTCGAATCGTCGGTGATGCATACTTGTCGGAACTGATAGGCACTAAGCGTGGCACTGCCGTCAAACCACTCCGGTTTGCAAGTATTGCCTCAGCAAAACCATACCATGATGTTTTTCCCGCCGCTGTTAAATGGTAAATCCCGCTAATCTCTTCAAAGAATAACTTGGGGTTGGAACGACAACTGATTTTAGCAATGATTTGTGCCGTAGCCTCCGCGACCATGCGGCTCCAAGTGGGGGCTCCGATTTGATCGTTTACCACGCTGAGTGAATCGTGTTCTTCCGCGTTCTTTAATATCTTTGAAAGGAAATTATTTCCACGCATGCCATACACCCAGCTTGTGCGGAATATTAAATATGCACCACCGACAGCCTGTATAGCTTGCTCTCCCGCAAGCTTGGTTTTGCCATATATGTTTAACGGGTTGGTCATATCGTCTTCACTATATGGATCATTTTTTTCCCCATCGAATACATAATCCGTGGAATAATGAATCAATGGCGCTCCGATTCTCATGGCTTCTTCGGCAAGAACACCGGGAGAAATCCCATTAATAGCCATGGCAAGTGTGCTTTCCTCCTCGGCCCTGTCCACTGCCGTGTAAGCGGCGGCATTCACAATCAGGGTAGGCTTATGTTCACGGACCGCTTGTCTGGTTAAATCAAGGTTGCCAAGATCCAATTCATTTCGGGTGAGTGCGACCACCTCCCCCAGCGTTGCGAGAGTTCGTAATAACTCCCAACCAATCTGACCGTTGTTTCCCGTGAGCAGTATTCGAGTCAAGGGTAAAACTCTGAGTTTTTAATTTTCTGCCCCATCTTATCTTTGGCGGAGAGTATCGGGTCACCTTGCAATGGCCAATTAATCGCAAGATCATGGTCATTCCAGATAATGCAGCGCTCGTGCTCCGGTGCCCAATAATCCGTCGTCTTGTAAAGCAACTCAACTACTTGCGAAAGGGCAAGAAAACCATGCGCAAAACCAGGGGGGATCCAAATCGCGCGTTTGTTTCCCGCCGAGAGGTTAAAACCCACCCACTTGCCAAAATTTGGGGAACTTCTCCGGATATCTACAGCAACGTCGAAAACCTCGCCTTGGATTACTCTGACAAGCTTTCCCTGTTGCCGCTTAATCTGGTAGTGAAGTCCTCGCAGAACATTGCGAACTGAACATGAAAGATTCTCTTGTACAAATTCATCTGCGATGCCTGCCTTTTCAAGCGCTTTCTTGTTATAGCTTTCAAAGAAAAACCCTCGTTCATCACTAAAGACTTCAGGCTCAAGAATGAGCACGTCGGGTAGAGAAGTTTGAATCACATTCATTCAGAATCAGAAGATGCGCTCGCGCAATAACCCACGCAGGTATTGTCCGTAGCTGCTCTTGCTTAGAGGGCCAGCAAGCGCTTCAAGCTGATCGGCCGTGATATAACCCATGCGATAGGCGATTTCTTCAAGGCATGCGATCTTAAGGCCCTGTCGTTTCTCGATGGTCTCAATAAAGCGAGCGGCCTCGAGAAGGGCCTCGTGGGTCCCGGTGTCCAGCCATGCCATGCCACGTCCCATGACTATCACATCGAGCTGACCGCGCTTGAGATAGAATTTATTCACGTCCGTGATTTCAATTTCACCGCGTGCGGATGGTTTCAGCGAACGTGACAGCAATACTATCTGATTATCATAGAAATATAGGCCGGTCACCGCATATCGAGACTTCGGGTTCTTCGGTTTCTCTTCAATTGAAAGTGCCTTCCCGTCTTGGTTAAACTCGATGACGCCATATCGCTCAGGATCTCTCACCGGATAGGCAAATACCGTGGCACCGGAACTTTTCTGTGCCGCCGCTTGAATGACACGAACGAGATCGTGACCGTAGAAGATATTGTCCCCCAAGACAAGAGCACAGGACTCTCCGTTGATAAAGTCAGCTCCGACAATAAATGCTTGAGCGATCCCTCCAGGCCAAGCCTGCACGGCATAATGAATATTCAATCCCCACTGGCTGCCATCACTCAGCAACTGCTCAAACCGGGGTGTATCCTGGGGCGTTGATATCACCAGGATATCGCGGATCCCCGCCAGCATCAGGGTAGACAAGGGATAGTAAATCATCGGCTTGTCGTAGATCGGCAGTAGTTGCTTCGAGACAACTTGAGTTACCGGGTATAGGCGACTGCCCGCGCCGCCGGCAAGGACGATGCCTTTCATATCAGTTGTCTTCCCCCGTAGTTTATGTCAATCCATTTCCGGTACTCGCCACTTTGTACTTGCGCCACCCAATCCAGGTGGTCCAGATACCATTTAACCGTCTCGCGGATTCCATCCGCAAAGCTTTGCTGCGGTACCCAGCCCAAATCTCGTTTAACTTTTGAAGCGTCGATTGCGTAGCGTCGATCATGGCCAGAGCGGTCCTTGACGAATTTAATAAGCTTGGCATGAGGGATCACGGGCGAGTCAGGATGTAGTTCATCGAGCACCGCACAAACGGTGTGGACGACCTCTAGGTTGTTTTTTTCGCTATCCCCACCAATATTATACGTCTCGCCAACACGGCCACGCGCAAGAACAGTTCGGATGGCGCTGCAGTGATCCGCAACATACAGCCAGTCTCGAACATTAAGACCGTCACCGTAAATAGGTAGCGACTTCCCCTTAATGGCATTGACGATTACCAGCGGGATCAACTTCTCCGGAAATTGGTATGGTCCGTAATTGTTCGAGCAATTGGTTGTTATGGTGGGCAGACCGTAGGTGCTGTAATAAGATCTAACCAAATGATCTGAAGCTGCTTTCGACGCTGCATAGGGACTGTTCGGCGCATACGGTGTTGATTCGGTAAATGGTTCATCCTCGGCCTCTAAAGATCCATACACCTCATCGGTGGAAACATGCAAGAAACGGAATTTTCCCTTCTTATCCGTCGCGAGCGACTCCCAGTAGGCGCGCGTCGCCTCAAGCATACGGAAGGTACCGATTATGTTTGTAGTTATAAAATCCTCCGGGCCAAGAATGGAGCGATCCACGTGGCTTTCAGCGGCGAAATGCACAATCGCATCAGGCTGGTATCGAGACAGTAATTTCCCGACTAACTCCCGGTCGGCAATATCGCCTTTGACGAAGTTATGACGCGGATCGTTTCTCAGGCCTTGCAAGTTTTCCAGGTTGCCCGCATAAGTCAATTTATCCAGGTTGACTATGGCCTGACCAGTTTCAGCTATCCAGCTTCGGATAAAATTAGACCCAATAAACCCGGCACCACCCGTTACCAGCATGACACTCATCGTCTTTTACCGACATGCGCTGCGATGATGATCGCGTGATTCAACACAAAGTACCGATTCATTTCGACCATACCACCCGGTCTACATAATCCGTATAGCTGAGGATTATCCGAAGGACTTTTTCCGACACGTTTGGCACCAGATAGTCGCGAACTATCGGCAGGGATCGATCTAAATCGCGTGACTGTCTTTCCACAACAGCGAGCGCTTGCATGATTCGATCAATTTCTAATCCCGTCATCAAGACGGCTGCTTCTTCCATTCCTTCCGGGCGTTCATGCGCCTCGCGAATATTTACTGCCGGGAAGTTGAGAATAGAGGATTCCTCAGTAATGGTGCCGCTGTCAGAAAGCACCGCATAAGAATTCTTTTGTAGGTTCACGTAATCCGGGAATCCCAACGGCTTCAGCAATTCGATTTCATTACTGAGCTTTATACCCTGCTTTTGCAAGAGTTTCCTGGTGCGGGGATGGGTTGAGACGATTATCCGCTTTCCATAAATCTCAGAGATCCGGTTCAAGGCCGTAATTAGTTTCTCCAGGTTTATGATCGAATCGATATTCTCTTCACGATGCGCGCTGACAACAAAATAGTCTCGCTCCTTAAGTCCGAGTCTTTCCAAAACATTGGATCTATCAATCAAGTCTGCATAATGCCTTAGCACCTCGTACATTGGGCTCCCCGTCTTGATGATCCGATCTGGCGCGATCCCTTCGCGCAACAGATACTCCCGCGCCAGATCGCTATATGGAAGGTTTATATCTGCGATGTGGTCGATTATTTTACGGTTTGTCTCTTCCGGAACACGCTGGTCGAAGCACCGGTTACCAGCCTCCATGTGGAAAAGCGGAACCTTTCGCTTCTTCGCCACTATCGCGGAAAGAGAGCTGTTTGTGTCGCCTAAAACCAGGAAAGCATCCGGTTTCTCTGTTTCCAGAATTGGATCGATCTTGATGAGAATGGTGCCGATGGTTTCAGCAACCGATCGCCCTGCAGCATCCAGAAGATAATTCGGTTTCCGGATCCCAAGTTCTTTATAGAAAATTTCATTCAACTCATAATCATAGTTCTGACCGGTATGCACCGTGATATGGTTCGTGTGCTCGTCGAGATGCGCCATAACTCGAGATAAACGGATTATCTCCGGACGCGTTCCCACCGCCGTCATAACCTTTATCTTTTTTATTTTTCTCATCGTCGTATCCTTAAACTTGTTCTCGATACGTGTCTGGGCGCGTAGAATCGAAAATTTCATGGGCCCAGAACAAGGTAGTCAGAGTCGAATCGCCAGTGTTGATAATGTTGTGCGTATGTAGCGTGGGCATGTCGATGTACTGAGGTTTGTCGCCACTTACCAGGAATTCCGATATTTCGTTTGAAAACAGTTTCCGAATTCGGATTGTCGCTTTGCCGTCCAGCACGAAAAACCTCTCTATCTTGAGTCTGTGGTAATGATTACCCCGAGTGATGCCTCGTTTTGACGTAGAAATAAAACACTGCCCGCCGTTAAGACTTTTGACTGCCTCAAACAGTGATCCCCGCTCATCCGATTTCCTCTCTACGACAACGGGATAGTGTGCGGGATAAAGATAGGAGCGATACGTGTTGAATAAAGCCAGGTCAATTTCCGTCCCGAGGGGAGGAACAATCTGGTCGTTGTACAGCTGTGCAAACCGCCCCAGTTTTTTCAGTAATTCACTGACTGTCATCGGGATGCCTTTGATGACGATTTCTCCACTGCGCCCACCCATGATCACATCAAATACCCGTTCCGCAACACTTTGTGCGTGGACCAGCTCAAGTGTGCTGTCTTGCTCGATTCGAGGTTGTTGGGCATTGGCCAACTGATAACAAAACGTTGAAACTACTGAGTTATAGAATGGTTTGCCACACTCGCCAAATACGTGAGGCATGATAAGAGTTGTAACTCGTGCGCCGTGACGCTTCCCCCATTCGTCCAACAGCCGCGCGCATAGCCGTTTGGACTTGGCATAAGCTGTGTCGCGTGTCACATGAACGGATGACGCGAATACGATATGCGGTGTTCGTCCGGTACGCTCGCATGCACTGATTAATGACGTCGTCAGGGCAATGTTCGTAGTTTCGATTTCATGGTCATCTCCCCGATTCAGGCCGGCCAGGTGTACGATGAAATCAGACCCGGCAACAAATTGATCCAGTTGATCGCTCGTGGCAAATGTTGCGCGGTCGCCGGATAACACACGGATATTGGAGCAACCGTTCAAGAAACAGCGAATATGCCAACCGATTAAACCGTCGATGCCGGTTATGCCTATCTGTTTCACTGTCCCGGCGTCCTTGCGCAAGCTCAAAGCTCTGAAACAACTTCAGGCAGGGTAAGTAACAGCTTTTCGACCTCTTTGGCATTCAGCCGAACCGTATTGTGTGAAGTATAATCCTCGGTATCCACTTCTTTAGTATCCCCTTCCGTGAAATACTTGCTGTAGTTCAGATCTCGATCGTCCATGCGAACCCGAAAATACTCCGCTATGTCCTCTGCCTTGCGCAGCTCCTCGCGTGTTGCCAGGGTTTCATAGATTTTTTCGCCGTGGCGCATCCCAATGACCTTGACCGGCACGTCTGACTTGAACAGATTCTTCAGTGCCATTGCGAGATCGCCGATCGTGCAGGCGGGCGCCTTCCGGACGAACAGATCGCCTTGACGCGCGTGCTCAAAGGCGAAGGCTACGAGTTCAATGGCATGGCGCAGCGGCAGCAGGAATCGTGTCATTTCCTGGACTGTCACGGTCAGCGGCTTCCGTTCCTTGATCTGCTTGATGAATAGGGGAATGACGGAACCGCGCGAGCACATCACATTGCCATAGCGCACACTGGAGACAATGGTTTTACTCTCATTCAAGCCGCGCGCCACGGATTGGGCCACTTTCTCCATCAGCGCCTTGGTCATGCCCATTGAGTTGATTGGATATACCGCTTTGTCCGTGCTGAGAAATACCACGCGACGAACGCCGTGCTGCACGGCGGAGTCGACAACATTGTGGCTGCCGATGATGTTGGTCAGCACTGCCTGCATCGGGAAGAACTCACAGGATGGAACCTGTTTCAATGCCGCCGCATGGAACACATAATCTGTGCCGTTCATGACGCTGTCCACGCTGTGTCGGTCACGCACATCGCCGATGTGGAACTTTAGTACCGGATTGGCATGGTCTATCCGCATCTGCTCCTGCTTTAGCTCGTCGCGGCTGAAGATGCGTATCTCCCGGCAACCCAACGGCAGAAGATAGCTTAGAAACGCATGACCGAAAGAACCCGTCCCTCCGGTGATCAATACGGTCTTGTCGCGAAATAGGTCGTTTGACGTTGTCATTGCTTCTTTTCCTTGATTGATTCAGTCATCCAGGTTTCCAAATTTCTGAAAAGCATATCGCGCGTAAAATTGGCTTCAAAATAATACCTGCCCTTCCGACCCATCGCTTCCCGCTGGTCTTTCGGCATGTTTGCCAGTGTCAGAACAGCGTCCGCCAGACCATCGGCGTCCTCCGCCGCACATGTCAGCCCTGCACCGGACTCTTTAACAACCCACGCTCCCTCGCCATCCAGCATAGCCACAATGGGGCGACCACATGCCAGGTATGACTGAATTTTACCCGGGATGGTCAACGCAAAGATTGGTGAGCGCTTGAGACTCACTAACATCACGTCGGCATGGGCAAAGAACCGTGGCATTTGTTCGGGTGGATAGCTACCTAACAGGTGAACTGTATTTACAATCCCACGTCGGACCACTGCTTCACGCACCCATTCGCCCATGCGGCCATCACCTAGTACTATCCAGTGGATGTCCGGATAGCCCTTGAGCCGTTCAGCGGCTTCAAGGACAGCCGGAAAATCTTGCGCGACACCGATATTCCCGGCGAACATCACACGGAACCCCCGAGGCAAGGGCACTGGGGGTTCAATGTCGACACTTGGTTGAAATATAGCTTCTGCCCAGTTGGGAAAGTATACGATGCGATCTTCGGAGACGCCCATCGCGCCCACTCGCGGGATAAACGCCCGCGATGCCACTAGCACCTTCTTGCAATGGCTGTAGATCCATCGCGTAAGCTTTTCCAATAAGTCCAGCATCCAGGAGGCATGTATATCGCCCGCCGCGGCGATGCTCTCAGGCCAGAGATCGAGTACCCAGAAAAAGATCGGTGCGCCTGATCGCTTGCGCATCACAATCGCCGGGATCCCAACCGTGATCGGCGATGGCTCATGGACAAATATAACATCGTATCTTCCTCTTAATCGATACAAACCATAAAGACTCGCCATAACAGCGAACGAGATATAGTTAAGTGCAAGCCTTAGTACTCCGCCGCCGCCACGTGGAACCTGTGGGACACGTACGACAGATATGCAATTCCACGTTTCCATCCGTCGTTTAAATAGTCCATAGCCGGAGAAATATCTTCCTGACGGGTAGTTTGGAATACCGGTAAGCACGGTAACCTCGTGGCCACGCTCCGCCAGCCATTCAGCCAGATCATTAACCCGGAAGTTTTCTGGATGAAAGTACTGAGTAACAATTAATACCTTCATAAATGAATAACTTCAGTATGAGCAATATACTGTGATTACAACTCGTTCTGGAGAATTGAGAGCAATTCTTTGCGGAGTAAGCCTTTCGGGGTTGGACAACTATGCTACAGGTCTCTTCAAGGCAACGACAGACGTGCCATATTGGTGATTTTTGTATTCACCCATAACGCTCCAACTTCTTGTCTTAAATCCATCAATCAGTTTTTGTTTTCCGGACACTAACCCAATTAGCACAACTTTTATACGGTCGTCACTTTCGACATATTCAATATCCCATCCAGCTGCTGGTGCGGTTTGTCTGTTATGCTCCTGATCAACAAAGATGTCATGTACAGCTCGAATGGATTTGATTGAATATCCATTCATAATTTCAGGAAGAATTCCGTACGTAGAACCTATTGAGTAGGAATTTTCTGTAAGACCTTCCTTTTTAATGGCGTCGTATGCAGCACGATAATTATAAGGAAATGCCACTAGATAGTGTTCGCCGGGATGTTTAGCTTCAGAAGCTCGCTGATTTGTATCCATGGACATGGCTATACGTACTTCGTCTTTTGGGATACGCATAAAATCGGAAATATTTAAAACAATGATAATTAAAGCAAGCGTTGCAACAGCGCGCCTTGCAAAATGGAATGTTGAGAGCCTTACTGCCAGCAGCAACATACCAATAATGGCGAATGGAACAGCGTATTCTGCCTGGTATTTCGCGTATCCCCATAATGATGGGTGTATTGAATAATACACACACACTGCGGTCGAAAAGAAAAACAACAGAATAATATTCCTGCTGACCATTCTTCCGGAAAGCGGGATGAATGCAAGCGGAATAAAAATAATCCACCAGTACGGAACGGAGTTGGTAATAGAGGACCAGACAATATCCGAATCAACAGCGTCAAAGACGCGCCGAAGCATTGAACCGGTGTTCAGCGCGTCAGTAGATGGTGTTCCGGAAATCAGACTTTTCCCTAGAAATGGAATAAAGAGTAAAGCCGGGGTAAGCATAAAAATGGATTTAGTTAAGCAGTTTCGCCATTCATTGTATTTGAATTCTTCATAAATAAAGAGCATCAAAACCGGGAGAATGGCTAGAAATGAAGGTTGGCGCATCATTACCGCAATAGATATAAAGCTAAACAATCTTATGTAGTTTAGCTTTATCGATGTAGCGACCTCAACGATGACCAAGGTAAAAGAAACAGATGCCCAAAGAGAATGGTCAACAACACCGGCCATATGCCAAAGCAAGGGTATCGTTCCGATAGCAAGAGCGAGCAGATATGATTGTGCGAATGGAAATACTCTAAGTATCATCCTATAAAGCACAAGGATGAAAATCACATAAATAGCAAAGTAAGAGAATTTAAATGCAAAATCGGTAATCCCGAATACTGAGCCAAAAATGAATGGAGGTATTAGATGTAGTGGCGGATGAGGTGATCCGTTGCCACCCGTGTACGTGAATGCCAGTCTGCCAAGTATCAGGAGGAGCGAAAAGATTATGATTCTACTTCTCCAGGTAAGTCGCTTTGAAAGTATAAAGAGACCCAATAATGAAGTAAGCAGGATCAGGCTGATAGCCTGAACCAGATACTGAAATGCTATACCGTCGAGCGCGTATAGCTGCTTTACCAGAGCCAGGGAAATATGAATACTGTGGCCGTGGGATGTCGCGGAATATGAGATTTCATCGCTATACAGCGAAAACTGCAGTTGGTTATACAAAAATGAAAACAATATGACGAAGTAGGAAAGATATACAATAAAATCCCTTCGTCGGATTTTAATAGAATCCTGAAATCTGGCAGGTGCTTTCCATGCGAGCAATCCGAGCAATACAAGAATAACCGTGAGAAGACACAGTGTTAGCGCTGAGGTTGTGGGGCTTTCCTTAAACTGGCTGATTTCAGGAGTTAAGGCACCATAATAACCATAAGCCAGGAAGAACGAAAAAAAGAGTATAGATGCCCAATTGAAATTGATGATGTGTGTTGGCTTTTGTATTATTTTCGACAATGAAAATGCTTCATTTTTTGCCGAAGAGTCAACGTCTAAAAGCCAGCCATGATTCACATATCTCTCCTATATTTCTCAGCATCCCAATTGCTCAGGTAAGTTAGTGCTTCGTCGCTTAAAGAGTTTATTCTCCCCTTCATAGAGGCAAGGGTTAGCAAATGGGCCTTGTATACCTCCTCAATCTCCATTGTCTTTTTGGTATTCTTGGCAATAAAATAGATTTGACCGTCATAAAGAATTACCTTCGGAGTGTCGTGATATTTAACCCGGTATGCATCGAGGGCCCCTGGATCACTTAAGTTTTCCACCACAAGTGGTGCGGCCCCGCAAAAAACAAAACCGTCCGGACAGTACGGTTTCAGGGAAAACAGAGTCTTTTGTGTTTTAAGCAGATCTAAAATCGCTCGGTCTTCGCACAGATAAGCAACTGAGCCGTCCCCAACAAAATTCGCAATCGCCGTTACCTGCTTATATCGCCCAAGATCCACTCTGGACCACTCGCAACATTTTCCAACAGTATCCTCGGTGATTTGCTGCACTGCCTCCATCGATTCGGCGCTCACTATCAGACCATGATTCTGTAAAAAGATTAATTGCGGTTTATATCCATAGTTTGCGATATATTTTTTTACTTGCGCATTCAATTCGAGTCCAAGTTCAATTCCAGGTGTTCGATATGGTACACACAATGCATCCGGAAAAAGTGCGGTGAGATTTTTATCCCAATCACTCTGCGAGGCGATGATATTGACACCTATCGGGTGAGTGTGAAGTACAAACTTACCCAGGATGGCGTGCAAAAAGACTTCTATTGACGCCCTGGCT
The DNA here is from genome assembly GCF_040901545.1 of Sulfuricaulis sp. GTDB lineage: Bacteria > Pseudomonadota > Gammaproteobacteria > Acidiferrobacterales > Sulfurifustaceae > Sulfuricaulis. Next base: position 94,127 of record NZ_JBBDYL010000054.1, read on the forward strand.
CCAGGTGTTATTGTTCCCAGCGCTATCAAATGACTTACATTTGAGTCGCGACGGTGCTTGTCGTCATCGCCCCATCTAGAGGGGGTTTCCAGAATAGCGGCAATCTCAGGATAGTCAACGACCGCGTATCCTTTACCCGACTCAACTTCGGAAAGGAGGACGCCCGATGCCTTCACGAGCATTCGGCGATCATCCAACTTGACGGAGGAGTTTCCGCCACCTGCTTGCAGCAGGTCGAACCGTGACCCGGCATAACGCGAGAGTGTCACAAAGTGCTTGGTCAGCAAGAGTTCGTCCATCCAGTAATTTTCCTAAATTGATGCGAAAGTTAAGTGCATACTTAATTTAAGGTAAATAATTTATTCGGCATGAACAATCGTAAGAAATCTCATTAGAACCTATCTCAAAATACCCTGTTTCGGTTTTTGTAGGGTGCGTCCCACGCACCAAGTGGCTTCGTTTAAACCGTGGATCGGTGCACAGGGCGCACCCTACCGTTTTTGATATAGGTTCTGGCGAAGGAGCTTAGTAAGTAATATACGCAATTCTTCAAAATTATTTATTACACAATCCGGTCGATTCTCGCCATCCCCAATTTCAACCCCCTTGTGGACTTTTTGGATTATCACGGCACCGATCGCCGCACGAGCACCGCCATTGTCTGTCACCGGGTTGTCGCCGATCATCCAAATACAACCTCCCTTTGATTGCATCTTCTGTGCTGCGATTTCGAAAGGAGCTTGGTGAGGTTTATCGAAACCCGCTTCCTCACTGGTGACGATGTAATCGAAGTAATGGTCGAGACCCAAGTAGACGATTTTCCGGAATTGTATTTGTGCCGTCAGATCGGTAACGATAGCCGTCGGAATGCCGGCGATACGCAAATCATCGAGAAATTCTTTAACCCCAGCGAACAACTGCGCGTTACTAAGGAAAGTGCGCCAGTAAGTCTGCTCCAGATCCAGCGCCAGTAGCACTTGTGACCTTAAGCCAATAATTTCCAGCATTTGCTGAAAATATAGGAGCCGGCTATGTGAGCTGGCGGTTTGACCCAAACGTTCCTTGATTGTTTTTCGCGCGGCATTAAAGGACTGATCAAACTTATCCGGCTCGATACCGAACAGTCGCGACGCTTTGGCTCGCACCGCCAGCATCGCCGCCTGGTGTGCTGGTTCGTAGGGATACAAGGTATTATCAGTATCGAACAACACAGCTTCCGGCTTGCTCGTGAATGCATCAGGATTATAAATGTTAAGCGTCATTGTAAGCGGGTGCGAAGGGCCTGAGTTATGTGGGACAGAATAACTAGTTGCATTATTCCCATCATCCCGCCATGCCAAGCCGGAGTTATATCCAGAAGTTCATTGAGTTGCGGCAGCAATTCGCGTGCAGCGAGAGCTATATCATCGCTATCGGCATCACCGTCAATGGTGAGTTCTACTGCACTATCGGTGCTTTCCTGGGCGATATCCACATGCATGCCGCAAACGCCGATCAATACCCTCACTAAACTTTCGTAGTACATTCCATGACGCGCCATGACACCGAGCTTGAGCCGAAGAGGCGAGTCAGCTTTGTCTAGGGTATTAGGATGAATAGGCTGGAGCGATAGCACTAAGTCTGCGTGCGCGACCTGCGACCGGATGTAACGAACGGCGTCCGGTTCACGCCGTGCGACAGTCTCCAGAACATGCTCACGAGCATGATCCCTTTGTGCAGAATCACGGAGTAATTTCAGGTGAACACGTAATGCCTCGTCCATATTAAGGTAAACCTTCAGGTCGCACAGCGTGCGCAGCAGCGGCAGGGAAAAGACATGCAAGCCGCTAACAACGATGAAGTCGTTGCTTTTTAGAATTTGGGGCTTGCCCATTTTCCCGCTGGCATGGTCGTATTTCCGAGCCAGGACGGCCTCTCCATTCGCCAGCGCCTGTACGTCGTGGTTTAAGCGAGCTAAATCGTTAGCGCGTGGATTGAGATGCGTCATTACTTGCCACATCGGTTTATGCCGATCCCACAGGTGATAGTTATCGCCGGATACCTGTACTACCGAGTGTTTCCCAAACAGGCCTTCGATTGAGTTTGCCAACGTAGACTTTCCGGAGCCGGAATCACCGCCTATCCCGAGCACGAATGGTTTGCGCGAAAGGCGAAAATATTCATTGGCATGAATCCCCTCGCGCAGCATGCGTGTGACAAGAATCAGGCCGGTCGCCAACAGCAGCGTCTGCCATAGTGACAACACACGCGTCGACAAACCAAACCACTCGGCAGCCCGAATGCCGGCTGGCCAGTCCGTGACAGGCAGCGACGGCAGCGGCGCCAACAAACCGCTCAAACCAATGGTGAGAAGGCTAAACGCACCTACCAATGCTATTGCCATGCGGTCACTTTTGCTTTGGTAGAGAACCAGGAAAGGCAGCACCCAAACAAACCATCCCGGTGAAGCCGGTGTCAACAGCAGAACGAGAAAAAAAGCCAAGCCCAGCAGTACCAGTAACAGTTCGAAGCTCATGCGCCGGACACGCCACGCACCGAATAACGCCAAAAGATAGACCAGCGGCAACATATAGACTTGCAGGTCATTACCGACGGACAACGAGATGTCATAGATCTTGGCCAGCTCGGGGTTACCGAACAGCATATCTCGGCCACCTGTCGATAGGATGTAAGGCGTCTGCAGCATTAACAGTGCTATCACCAGTACGGCAGAGAATGGAAGGAAGAAAACAAGCAGCCGCTTGTTGTGGAACAAATAAACAAGCAGGAACGGAACCGCTAGGATCATACTTAGCTTTGCAGAGACCGCCAGTGCCACGAATACTGCGGCGCGCCGAGGTGCCGCGTCGCGCAGTGCAACCAGGCCGAGTATGAGCAGCAGTATCGGCAGCAGGTCGTTAAGACCCAGCCAATAAGTGGCAAAGAGGATAATGGGGGACATCCAGTACAACGCCAGCAGCGTGTCGAGCGCAACGTCGGTTAAACGCCGCAGCGTGTATAGCAAGGCAACGTCTGCGAGTAACAGGGTTGAACCATAGCCGATGGCTACAGGGAGCTCAAACAGCGACGTTAACGCGCTGAGAGGCAGAAAAATCAACCACATGGCGTAGCCGTAGGGAAAGGCGAGACGGTCACCACCCGCTGCCAGATAAGCACTCCACGGGTCTAGGGTGAACGTTTCTAGGCTATGAGCGAGAAATGGCGCATACCAGTGCTGCGTGGCTGATGGCAACACCATAACGAGCAACCCTACTCTGATTGCCAGGCCGGTGAGAAAGAGTGGATGCCGCAACAGCGGTGTCATGCTTTCCATCGCGCTGGCCACTTGGTGCATATCGCATCGGGCACTATGCCACGTTCTGCCAACAACGCGCGCAGCGCAGGAATTTCGCCTTCAGAGGTACGTTGCTGTAGTTCCGGCGAAACCAGGCATAATTGGAATCCGGCCAGATGCAGTCGGTTGGCATCAGCGCCGGATAGCGGAAAGTGACTGAAGCAGTCAACCCAGACCCAATCGATTTTTCCAGCCAGCGTCATCGCCGTGTCGATATGCTCGTATTCCGACACGCGAACCGCGCAGCGGCGTTCGCCTTGGTAAGCTATCTTGATTATGAATGGGAATGACTGGTCGAGGAAAAAGAAGTTCTCGATGCCGCGTTCAGTCATCAGATCAAGCAGATGCTGCTCCAAGCCCTCTTCTTTTACATTGAGAATCAGTGTTCCATGTCGGTAATTATCCAGCCAAACGGACAAATCCTCGCCTTCGATGAAAGGTTCATGATGAATAATTAATCGGCTACCGAAACTTCGAATGTCAATCTCGACGCCGTACTCGACAGGCGTCGCCAGCAATTCGGCGACAGTATTACAACGGTGTACAATCAACATCATTGCTTGGTTGACTTCCGCAGTTGTAAACCAAAACTAACCGCGCGGCGTATGAATTTGCGTTTCTCCGCCCAATTCAAGTTCCAATGTGAAGCTCCATAAACACGCACTCCGAAACGCACCGGGAAGCGATGCACTGGAAGTCCAGCACGTTTTGCCTGAAAGTAGGCGTAGAGATCGAGCGAGAAATCATGGGGCGGTTCGTGCCAGGATTCGAAAAAGGCCCGGCTAAATAACGTCGGCTGGGCGTTGATATCCCACAAAGGACGGTTTAGTAACAAAGTCTCAAAGGCACTCATGCCGACGGAAAAGAGTGTATCGCCCAAGGGACGTCCGTAGCGGCGACCTTTGACGAAGATATCAGCTCCGTGAATCTCGAACATTGAAAGCCCTCGCCGTGCATCAACCGGATCAGTCTGCAAATCCGCATGGGTCCAGCCAAGCAGTTGGCCTTTAGCGGCACGCAAACCGCTTAGAATACCGAAACCGTAACCCTGATTATTTTCCACCCGAACGCTACGGCAACCAGAACAAAACGGTAATAATTCCGCCAAAATGCTTGAGGTACCGTCAATAGAACCGTTGTCGACCAGAAGAACTTCGATCTTCCCAGGCTCTGCCAGTTTGGCGCATTTCGGCAATAACAGCGGTAAATTGGCGGCTTCGTTGTAGCAGGGGATAACGAGCGATAGTTTCGGTGCAGCATTATGCATTATGAAGTTTTCTCGAGGACAACAGAGCGTCCTACAGCAAATACGTTTGGAAATAAATACACAAGAAAACGGTCAACGGTCTGCACGACCTTATAGACATTTGATGGGAACTGGATAATGCGTGTCTTAGCAATGACCCCGCCAGATAAGGGGAATAACAAGGATTCGTTTAATTCATTTTTTAGAAATCGGAATCCGGGAATTTCATTTTCGAATGCCAACTCATCGCTAAATAGCAATTCAGGAATCGCGCAATTGGCTGACCAAGGATCTGAGGGATCGTTGGCAATAGTATTCTCATTGAAAACGTTAATGTCGTATGACCAGCCTTCGTGCCGCATTATTCTTAGAAGGATGCGCAGCATCAAACTCGTATGTAAATCTTGGATAAGCAAGAAACCGCCTAGCTTAAGTTTTGTTCTAACTACACTAAAGAATCGGGCGGGATTCGCCAAATGATGGATCATATGACTGCATATTACGGCGTCAAGACTATCATTCCCAAATGGTAGATTTAAAGCATCGACAACAATATCTATCCAAGGCCGCTTTACCACGTCCGATAGAATTATGTTTGGGCAATCAAGAAACTCTTTACTAAGCCCAGCACCAGCTCCTAGCTCGACGACTGCCTTACAGCCCAATAGGTACTCATTCATCCATGAATAGCGTTGTCGAAGTAAATAAGTGACACTTATGGGGCGCTCACGGAAAAACCTATCGCGAGCCGCCTCTACATCACCTTCATGTAACATCCGATTTTCATCGTGTCGTGGAAAATAAGTGCCTCGCAGCATAGGTTATTCCTATCAATAATGGGTGCTACTCAAATGGAATAAATCTGTTGCAAAGTTAAGATTTACCGTTTGATGAGGCGCTGATTTACCTCGCTTACAACATTACTAGACACATGCTTGTCCAAATGAAGGCGATATGGATGTCCTTCCCACTTATGAAAACATGACTGCCAGTATTCAAAAGTACGTAAATCGTTCGGAGTGCCCCAGCAAATATAGCTATCGATTTCAAAGATTCGCACCGTTAGCCCGAGGGCGAGCGCGTCTTCGATGCTGGTATCGACATAGAACTCGCCATTAACTCTGGCATCGCGCTCAATCATCCGCTCCACCGCGCGCGCGAAGTCGCTGCCGCGACGAAACGTGAATGTGCCGGTGATTATGGGGTCATGCTTTGGATCTGCCAACGGTTTTTTCACTGACACTCGACTAACGCGGTCGCTCCGACCTTCGCAAGCGACCCAACCGTACATCTGAGGATGCCGCACGGCATTAGGGTAACCACGCACAACCCAGACGATGACATCCGTATCGGGATCATCGAGAAGTGCTTGCAAGTTATCATGCCGATAAAGCGCACCATTATCGCAGGCCGCGATTGTAAGTGCGCCGTCATTTTCCGTTACAGTTAAACCGGCGCGCAGGCCCAGCAATGCTGTACGCGCTTGACCGTCAGTTGCCCCGTCAAGAATCACGCAATTCGTACCCGGGAATGTTTCATGTAATGTGTTCCTGATCGAGTCCAATTCAGGCATGTCGCGGCGTAAAACAAATACATGGCGCGCAGTGGCAGGAAGGTCGGCAGTCGCCTGTACCACCATCGGCTTACCCGACACCGGTATTAGTGGCTTCGTGACCACATAACTCTCACGTGTAAAGCGCTCGCCCAGGCCGGCCATAGGGATCAGGGTTGTGCCACTGACTCTCGGAACGTTTGCATAAACAGGGTCGATAAGGCGACGAAAGGTGTCCGACCACATTCGGTACTCCGCCACGTCTTCCGGCGTGCCCCACTGCATAAAGTGCTGCAGATCGTAGACCGCGATCCGCTTGCCTGATTCAAGCATCGGCTTGTAGGAAAGGCTGACATAGAACTCGCCAGCAACATTAAGATTGCGATCTCTCGCGGCCTGCAATGCATCCAGCATCATTTGCCCACTGGAAAAATAATAAGTTCCGCTTGAAGCGTATTCCTCCATTCGGTTATCCGTGTAAGGCTGTTTTTCCTGTATATCAAGCACCCAACCATCGGCTTCACGCATGTAGGCGTAATTGGTCGCCCCCAACGTATGGGGATGAAATCCCTTGTAGGCGGGAATCGCTCCATCACACTTGCAGTGCGCGACGAAGTGGCAGAAATGCCTCCAGTTCCAATAGCATGTGAAATCAGCATAATTGACGACAACGGGCTGGCGTTGATCAATCAGGTCAGCAACCTGAAGAACGGCATGAACCGGACCGAGTTTGTGAGAACCAATACCCACTACCCGACCAGTCGGGCAATAGAGATGGATGGTTTCCTCCAATCGGTAAGATGGCTCGGCAAGATGATCACGGTTACAGATGAAGATAAAATCTGTCTCGCCCGGAAACAAGTCAATGACATGCGCGATGATCGGCTTGCCATCTATTTCGATGAGCGGCTTCGGCACCGTATAACCAGCCTTGCGAAAACGCTCACCGAAACCAGACATCGGAATGATTATTTGCATGGCAGTTGTCTGGACGCGATGACCGCGTCGAACATCTTGTGATAATCATTCAAATTTGTGTTGTTCACACGCCAGGCAGCGACATAGCGTTGGCAGGCATTACGATTTTGGCCATGTCGCTTTCATCCATCGCCTGGAATCTGACAAGCGCGCGTAATAAGCTGCTTCATTTTCAAGTGGAAAATCTGCCCCAACACCGGCCTGTTCCAGGCTCCGCCAGGGTGACCGCCATAGGTAGCCGTCGATGTTGGGCTGATTGGTTAAATGGGAGTCTTCGACAGAACGTGAAATAGAAAATAGTACTGATGGCCGTTTAGGTGGATAACATAGTCGACACAGCACATGACTTTCCAGCAAGTATCGAGATCTCGTATGTCACCATCGACACATGCTGTCTATTACGGCTCTCTTTTCTGGGCATTGGCGCGCTTAACCTCAAGATATTTCACATCGATAAGCATCGGGTACCACAGAGCTTGGAGGAAATGATAAATAAACGCTTCCCGCCCATCCAGAAAGCCTCCGCTCAAAACATACCGATAAATGAAATAAAAGATGGGCCTGACCAGAGGAGGCATGCGATTCCAGACGTGATGGCGCAGCCACCGTTTCCGCTCCGCCTGAGTGCCCCAGAAGCGAGCATTAATTTCTTGAACACCATGATCGATAGGCTTGATCAGCTCTAGGGCTTCCCGCATCGCGTAGCCATTGTGCTTGACGATCCAATCACTCACTCCTTTGCGGTCCTCATGCACGAAAAACTGATTCAGATGCCCTATACTGCCCGACACAATCAGGTGCTCATTCACAGTACGATCCTCGCAGCGCGCATGGCCGCGACGAAAGAGGCGCAGAATCCATGATGGATAATAGCCGCGCCGAATCCATCTTCCCATCCAGATCAATCTTCTTTTGATGTAAAAACCGATCTCATCAGGATTCCTAACAATAAGATCAGATATTTCTGTTTTCAGATCTTTGGGTAGCCATTCATCCGCATCGAGAAAAAATATCCATTCAGACCGAATCGGCAAATGGTTCAGCGCGAAATTACGTTGATTTGCGAAGTTTTCGAATCGGTTCTGATGGACGGAGCAGGGATAGCGTTCTGTAATTTCAATTGTCCGATCGGTACTGAAAGAGTCGAGAACAAAGATTTCTCCGGCCCAGCCGATGACAGATTCGAGAGCTTGGGCGATATTGGCTTCCTCATTGAAGGTCAGGATGATTACTGCTAAATCAGTCAGATTTTTATTTACGTCACCGTCCTCTGCCATACTACTGCGTGAAGGGAAAACCTCGTTCATTATGTGACTAGCCCAATCATATCCACAAACTCCTGAGCATAGCGCTTCCAACTCCAATCGAATGAGGTCAAACGCCTGCTCCCGCCCTCACGCAAATGTTGCAAAACGTTTGACGACAGTGCCTCTTTTATGGTCAGGGCCCCCGCTGCCGCATCAAGCGGAGAGTAATAAAGCGCGCCTTCCCCACACATTTCTCGATTGATCGCCGTATCAGCAGCCACAATCGGCAGGCCATGCCCCATGGCCTCGATCATGGAAAAGCCAAACGATTCACACAGCGACGGATACACCATCAAATCACATAGCGCGTAAAGTTGTCCCATCTGGTGCTGAGGCACCCGCCCCAAAAAAATCACTTGATCTGTCAGCCCTAGTTCACTGACAGTACGCTCAAAGTTCTCGACACCTTCCGGCCAATCGTCCCGGGCTACGATTGTAAATAGACAAAATTCTACGTCATCCGACTTGAGACGAGCCAACATTTGGAACAAAACATCAAAACCTTTGTGGGCAGCCGCGTGCGCCGGGAAAAGGAGCTTTATCCCTTTACCCGAGGTCAGTGCTTGCGCGAACTTTTCTTCCAGTGGCCCCGCCAAATTCTCCTTGGCGAAGCCGTGGTAAAGCGTATGGAAGCGTTTGTTCCGAGTTTGCGGGCAGGCTTCACGAATCATTTCGCCCATGGCATGGCTAGGCGTCACGATCAAATCAGCCCGCTTCATCGATTCCACCGCGAACCGACGTCGTAATACTGTTTCAACCTTCAGCCACCCGCCAATTTTTTCCAGATAATAAGGACAATAATAAAGGGCGTTGCGTTGAAAAAAGATATGCGGCACCGGCGACCAGGCCGGGCCGAAGTTGGTGAGCGATACGACTGCTGAATATTTTTCCCGCCTGAGTCGCTGTGGCAATTTAAACACATCGCCTGCAATACGCTTTGGCCATGATGAACACGCATGATCCGGGACGCGCTCAAATCGGATATTTTCCGCGACATCCAATGCCGGAAATGATTCCCGAACCTGAACCACGTATTCGCGATTCGCGTCGCACCTGCCCAGCTCCGGTAGGAAATTGGTGATGTGACGCATCGCGCCGCCCATGGCGGCGCCAAGAGCATGGATGAGTATCTTTTCCATGGTCATCGAAACGGCCTAACAATAAATTCCACCCAAAGCGTTAGGGAAATTTCTTTCAATTGTCGCCACTTGGGCTAGCCGTACTTTATCACCGGTATCCTTTCAAGCCTTCATGGCCTAGGCCATATTGGGAACCGCTTCAAAGACGGCGGCGGTGAATCGAATGGTGGGAAAGGTGTGGATGGTGCGCCCGTAATTCCTTTTCATCAACCAGGAATTCGCGATGCGTGTTTGTAAAGAAAAAACTGGAGAATCAGAATAAGTGGCAGCTCACGGAAAAGTGAGACGATAACTCCGTTAAACGAATTCTCCCAGACGATTAATGTCGAAAGTATGCATAGGAATACAACACCGCCAGCGGGCGAAATCCATGGTTGCGTAACAAAAAAAGTAACTCGTTGAATGAACCCGATAAATAAGAAACCCAAAAAAACTGCAATGATTCCGCCAGCAAAATACAAGTGAGTAAACGGTCCCATGGCAGTTGTAGTAATCTGGTCAAGTCCCATTATTGTTTGTGTATACCACATGCCGGCATTCCCAAGAGGCTTCCCCTCCCAGAGAAACCTAGGAATCCACGCATGCAAAGGCGCGAGCAGAATATTTCGGAGAAACTCCGGGCTGCCTGCGGGCAAGCTTTCATTGTTGTCAGCAAACGCAATCCCCAATGATCCGACGTAAGTAAGATTCAATCTTTTAATGATGTGCAATAAGAGTAAAGCCATTTTTTCCTTGCCGGATAAGAGTAAAACCTTTTCTTCCGTGCCAGCTTCATACGCCGAAGACAATGTCGATTGCATCAAGGTATTCGCCGTCCTTGTTAAGGATGCCCCCTTGAATTCAGGGTTCGCATTAAGCGCAACCCGGTAGGGTTCAACTACCGCATAGGAAATTATTAATGCAAGGGGAATTGCGATAAACCAATGGCGTGAAGCGCGGTCGATTCGTAAATATTGACATAGCATTACAATGATGAATGGCATTATTACTGCAGCTTTGGAGCCGGTTAAAAAACCGAAACTGATCTCGTAGACAAGTAGCCCAATAAGCCATGCTCTCGCGTGTCGTCCAGGCTGCGGGGAATAATACTGTAAAGCAGCAATCACTAACGCCAGTTTACCGAGAGATGACCCCATGGAGAGATATTGCGTGTAAGAGGCAGCCTCGATATGCCGATCATAAGTGCTGGAATAACCAAATAATCCAAGCTGAATCTGAATAAAGCGGCTCGCAAGACCAGTGAGCACAAGCCCTACTAAAACCCAAGCTTTTGGTTCTGCATTAAATACAAAAAACTTTTTTCGAAACCCAATCAACGATTCTCTGGTCATCAATTTCGCAACAAGGGGCGACCAATATCCTAGCCACATCGCGACTGCGCCGATGATAGCCAGCAGCATCAACTTGTTCATTGAAGCGGTAATTTCCCGCCGAGACCAGACTAAATGAAGGATGTCTTCGGGCAAGAAGTACATAAAATTCGTTACGCCGAAACCTAATACAAACACCATTAGCGAGCACAACACCGCAGGATTAATCAACCATCGCACGGGATGCAGACGGCGAACCCGATTGACCTCTAGCGCCAGATAAATCAGTAACAGTGACGTCAGCAGAACAAATGCCGTTCTCAGACCGATAAAGTTCGTTATCGAGAGCAGATAAATGAAGCCTGCGGAAATCCCGACAACAAGAGCGGCCAGCAGTGTGGTAATAGTGGTTGTTTGTCGCATCCTTACCCTAAATTTAAATTAATTACCGTGCATAGACTGCTTTTGATACAGCCATAGCCCAGCGTCTACTGGTAGCACCATTCTGAGTCGCAACAGATCTGGCCGGTACTGCAACCGTAGTACCAAGCGCCCCATTCACCCATATACCCAACGGAATGCTAAATCCCGTTTTCACGCGCTCTATAATACTCCGACTCAATGGTGTTGCCGGGCTGGCAGCAAGCATGTGCTTTCCCTTCAATCGTCCGAACGACCTGAGCACAGGCATCAGATCCCGTAGCAGCCAAGCATCCACGAGTGGCGTGCGTAACTCGACACTATGATCCATGCTGGCCCAATCGCTGTCGCGTAACAGCTGATTGCGCAAATAAACCATGGATTCGATCTGGCCGACGGCTGCCATGGCGTCAGCCGGCAAGGCCTCTACCATTGTTTCCAGTTGAGAGCCAGGGTTCAGGCTTAGTAGCTCCTCAGGGGAATATTTCCCATCCATCAACTCAGGTAATTCATTAGGGGAGAAAAGTCCTCTGCGCAGCCAGTACGCACCGTACAAGTTTCCAGCCTGACGCGTCAGCCAGCGCCAGCGCGGATTGCCGCTGCGGCGCGTGAGCAGTGCCAGCGCCAAATTCGCCGCCGGCCGCGCACCAGGAATGCATGCCAGCCGGTTCCAGCGCGAGACAAGATTGGGAAGTTGATGGAAGCTGGGATAGCCATAAAACAGCTCATCACCGCCCACGCCCGAAATCACGACCTTGAGTCCGAGCTCGGCGACTGCCTTGCTCGCAAACCAGGTGTTAATACCATCGATACTGGGCTGATCCATGGCCGAGAGGATGCGCGGTAGGTCGGCATCGAACTCCTGCCGGGTAATGATGCGCACGTGATGCCGGAAGCCATAACTTTGGGCAATTTCTGCCGCCACGGGCGCTTCGTTCTCGTGCCTTCCTTGAAATTCGTTGAACGCAATCGTAATGCCCTGCATGCCCGAGTCACCGGCATCATTAATCAGGCCAGCCAGACTGCCGGAGTCGATGCCGCCGGACAGGAACACACCAACCGGCACGTCGGACACCAGATGTTGGCACACGGATTCGGACACAGCAGCCCGTACCACTTCCTGCGCCTCACCCAGCGTCAATCGGCATTCCGGTGCATCGCGCCAGGAATCGCCGATATCCCAATACTTGTACGGGCCAGAAAACTGGCCGTCGGCGGTGATACGGCACCAGCTACCGGCTGGCAGCGCGCTGATATTTCGAAACCAGGTACGCGGCTCGGGCACGCTGCCCAGGAGCCAAAAGCCAGCCTGCCCTTGTGGATCGGGGTCATGCGAAATCAGTCCTGAAGCCAGCAAAGCTTTGACCTGGGACGCAATCAGCCAACCATCATTACAGCGACCGATATACATCGGCTTGATGCCATAAGGATCGCGTGCCAATAACATATCGCGGGATTGTCGATCCCAAATCGCGAAGGAAAACATGCCGCGCAACCGGGATAGCATACCCTCGCTCTCTCTGGCATAAAGCTTGAGCAGTACTTCCGTATCGCTCCATGTCCGGAAAGCCTCGCCATCGCGTTCGAGCACTCGACGCAGTTCGAGGAAGTTATAAATCTCGCCATTGAAAACGATGACATAACGGCCGTCGTCAGAATGCATGGGCTGGTTAGCGCGGGGCTCCAAATCGAGGATCGAGAGACGGCGATGGCCCAGGCTAAGACCAACTTTTGAATCACTCCAATAGCCTAGGGCATCCGGGCCGCGCGCCTGCATGCGTTCGCACATCCGATGCACCGCTTTCTCAATGACGTGCTGATCCTGTGTTCCACGAAATAAAAAAGCCCCAGCTAATCCGCACATCAACAAGTAACCTCTATACTTTCATCCAGTCAAGCAATTTGCCTTGCATAATACAACCACGGTTAGAACCATGGATTGTCTTGACGACATGCAAATAGACACCCATGAAGGGGCAATCAGGGCAAAGTTCGCGAACGCGCACATGAAAACTGATTAACCAGATACTCGAATGTACTGCTACAGCTGAATAAATAGGATGTCGTCAATGCGACTCTAAATATAGGGCATCCCTAGAGAATAATTTTCTATATAGGCCATACAGTCCTCTCAAGATAAATTTTGGCAAGATCAACAGCGGCAGGGCGGCCCAAAATACCCAATAACTCCAGTACAATCTGGCCAGAGGTTTCAATTTTGGTGAAGGCGAAGCAAATCCTGTCTTTAGTCCTAGGGCGCATTCCACAATTATTGCCTTAACAACCCTAGCGAGATTTCTGGATAATGCCCTTCTGATCTGACGCTTATCAAAGCTGCCTTCGAATTCCATAACAATGTGAAACAGGTTTATCCCAAACACCTGAAACTGATCATACCAGCGAACTTCACCAGATGGTTTGGGATTGCTGGAGAAACATGGAGTGCCCAAGAAGTAGCACCTTCCATCTTGGGCGATGACATAAAGCACAATGTACATACATACAAACGCAGATCCGACATGCTTCCTGGCTTGCGCCATTCCAGGGATGGCAAGTTCCCTCTTAAAAAGAGTTGCAGAAATAAATCCCAGAAGCCCTATATCTATGTCCAGAATTTCATTTCTATCTAAGAAGAAACGACACCGATGGTCATTGACTGTGAGTGCATCTTTATTTTTTATATTATGTGAATTAACCCAGATGAAGGATAAATCCTGATGCTCCTCGATCAAAGAAAGAATCCTCTGGATTGCCCCGGGACCGATGACATCATCTCCAATCCACCAGACAAATAATCCACTCGCTTCTTCAGTCAGGAACACTATAGCGGCGTCTAGACCCTGTTTTTTACCTCGGAAATACCGGATGGGAGCTATTTTTCTAAATTCATTAACAATTTCTTCTGTCTCGCTATTGTCGCTATCATCACGAACAATAATTTCTATCTGAGGAACATACTGTGGTATCAGGCTTTCGAAAAGCTTTCGTACTGCATCAGATTGATTGTAAGTCGGCACACAGACTGAGAGCAGAATGTTCTTCTGAGGCATAGTCATTCTTTCAATAAACCGCTCAATAATTCAATTTCCTCAACGGTCAGTTCTGGATTATTCCCAAAGTAAAAACTGTTTTTATGAATGAATTCTGCATTAGGTTGATTTCCAGGATTACTTATATACTTCTGGTAGAACGGTTGTCTGGCCATATTGCCAGCAATCATCGGCCGAATCTCAACTTCTGCATCAATGAATCTCTTCATGTAACTCTTAACAGTGGACAAATCTCGAAGAATAACTGGTATTGCAAAACTGGAAACTAAACTCATATGCCCAAATCGTATTGGGACCAGTTTATTATTTTCTACGATAACCTGATGCAAACGAGTGAAGTTCTGGTGTCTCTTGTTTACAATCTCATCCCAGTAAATAATCTGATTGTTTCCTAAAAACCCGTTAATTTCAGTAGGCCTTACGTTATAGCCTAAGTCATAGAATATGTACTTAGCAAAAAAATCGCTTATACCATAACGTTTCCTAATTTCCTTCCGGGCATCGGTACTAAGATTTCTGTCCCACCCATGAGACCGTGCCATTATCAGATGGTTGTACAGATCATCGTCATCTACGCAAATCATACCGCCTTCAATCGCAGAAATATGATGTCCCACAAAGAATGAGAATGTTGACGCGATACCATAATTTCCAAGAAGCCTACCATCAACCACAGAACCCAATGCTTCACAATTATCCTCGAAGAAAACAATTCCATTGTCGGTACAGTGTTTGACGATTCTGCCAATATCATCAGATAAGCCAAGTGTATTCGTCAAAAAGAATGCTTTCATATTCGGTTGGATATCTAGCGCCTCTCTGAAAGTCCTGCTTGAAACGTTCAATGAGTCTATTTCACAGTCAACAAGAAACGGCTGCAATCCAAGTTGAATTAGCGGCATTATATTTGTGGCCCAAGTAAGCGCCGAAACACCAACAATATCACCCTTTTTTAACCGTCCGGAATTCAATAACGCCTGAATAAGAAGCAAATTAGCGCTGCTTCCACTATTCACAAAAACAGCATGGCCCCTGTTCTGCTTCTTTGCAAAATTCAGCTCAAATTTTTTGCACTCTTCACCCATACTCAATACATTGGCTTTGGTGATAAATTCACAAAGCTTTAGTTTTGTTTCTTTTTCTTTAAAGAATGTCGACTTTTGAAGTTTAATCATTTTTTCATTTTTACCAGTTCGAGATCATTCTGCACCATCAGTTCAACCAATTCTTTAAAATGAACTTTGGGCGTCCAGCCTAACTTTTCCCTCGCTTTTCTGCTGTCAGCACAAAGATTCGCATATTCAACATTTCTTAATAATCCTGAGTCTAAGACCACGTAGTCCTGCCAGTTTAGATCAACAAATCGAAAAGCTATTTGTAAGAGTTCTTTGATTGAGTGAAGCTCGCTGGAACCAATGACGAAATCGTCTGGAATGTCCTGTTGAAGCATAAGCCACATCGATTCCACTACGTCGCCCGCATATGCCCAATCCCTCTTTAGTTCTATATCACCCAATAAAAGCTTTTCCTGTTTCCCAGATTTTATATTGGCTACAGCCATGGCTATTTTTCTTGGCAGGAATTTTTCATCTCTTCTGGGTGATTCATGGTTAAAAAGTATTCCGGTACAGGCGTATACACCATAAGCTTCACGATACATTCTTGCAAAGTGGTGGGCCGCCACTTTTCCAATTCCGTAAGGAGTGGTCGGATTCATGGGTGTAGTTTCATTCTGGGGTGATACTTGAACATGGCCGAACATCAGACTTGAACCAGCGCAATATAGTCGACAGTTATCCTTGTATTTCTTTACAGCATGGAGAAGATTAAACGTACCAAGAAAATTTATATCGAATGTATTTTTGTCTTCCTCAAAGATCAGTAGAGGTTGAACATCGGAAGCGAGATGATAAACCTCGTCTGGCATCACAGAATAAAATATCGATTCCACTTGATCATTGTTTGTTATGTCACAGCCATGCAATGTCAAGTTGTTGATTATTCCGCCGATTCGCCAATGCCGTTGGACTTCTTCCCCATTCAGTGACTTAACTATTCCATGCACCTCATAGTCCTTTTCCAGCAAGAGCTCCGCAAGATATGAGCCATCTTGGCCAGAAATACCTGTAATTAGAGCCTTTTTCATAACTCGTAATTAAAAAATTACGCGCCAGAAAACATACGGACGTCATGGACTTCGAAAGGATCCAGATCCTCTACGAATTCGATTATGCTGAAGGTTAAACTTAGGATAGCGAGAAAGCTCTCAGAGGAATTAGATGTATCACCCAACCACACTCAATTTCCGATTAGGACGGAGGGATTTATAGATTCGATAAAGAATTTTATTCACAGACAATGGAGTAAGAAAAAGAAAAAGCGCAATCCAACACTCTGGATACATCCAGAAATATTTTATCATCCTTATCCTTTTTCCTTTTGGAGTATCCCAACCACCCACCCAAGCCACTAGTACGCCACGCCATGTCTGACCAAAACTTTTTTTAATTGTCCGCCTGATGGCGGGGGATGAGAAAACTGTCGTAAACTCTCGGACTATTTTTGAAAAATTGACACCAAATACTTCAAATGCATTATTTTTAATCAATCCAGGACGCTTGACCACTACTGCCTTGATCTCATCAACTGTTGCTGGATGACAGATCACCACCGGACCATGAATATAATAGTGTTTCCCTGGTTGAGAAATAACGTAAAGTATTAAATATAAGTTTACAAAAGCGGAACCAATATACATTCTGGCTCGATCAATACCAGGCAGAGCCAATTCACGGTTGAAAACTGTTGATGACACAAAACCAAGAGCTGTCCCTCCCAACTCTAGAATTTTATCCCTGCTGGAGAAAAAACGGCTTGATTGTAAATTGATTGCAAGACTTTTGGTGCCCACAAGTTGATAATTGGCCCAGATAAAGGTTAGGTCATGGTTATTCCTGATTGCATCAAGTACCTGGCCAACCCCTCCCTGCACAACATCATCATCACCAAGTCACCAAACGAACTTACCTTGAGCTTCTTCTGTTAGAAAAATTACAGTTTTATCTATTCCTTCCTTGTTTCCGTGAAAATAACGAATCGGAAGAATATTTGCGAATCTTTTAACAAGAAGTCCTGTTTCATTATTCGTGCTATCGTCACGAATAATTATTTCAACCTCATCTGTTACTTGAGGCACAAGACTGTTGAGTAGACGTTCAATTTCCGATAATTGGTCGTAAGTGAGGATGCAAATACTAAGAAGTATGTGGTTCTGCTGGTTTTGATATTGTGATATAGACATATTCAAATAATTTTTTTAATTTTCATTCACAATGCTAATATGCCTATCAATATTCCATTAATAACTACCACCCGCGGTTATTCTTGTTACTTACTGTCCTCTTTGGTTAACCTGAACAACATGTCCGCTGTGTAGATACCTCCCTTCACAGACGCCGTCTCTATCATTAACCTAAACCAGATCATTGCGCGACAGGCTTGCCAGAGCAGATAGCGTATTGCACTAATCACGCCATGAGGTCTTGGTCCCAATTCTCTGAATTCAGCTTTTGAAAAACCACACAGCCGCATAAGCTGCCTCACACTACTGGGGGTGAAGGCCAGTTGGTGAGTAATATCCCAATACCGAGTCATACACCCAAACGGTGAGGTCGCATTGGGCACCATAGCCACCAACTGGCCGTCATCACGCAAACAGCGAGCAGATTCTTCAAGAACCTGGACCAGCTCGTCCTTGCTGACATGCTCAAGGATGTTCATGGCAAATATCCGATCATATGACCCATTTGGTTGTTGGGTTAGAAATGAAACGATATCTTTATTTACAAACTTAGCCGTTATGCGCTGGCTTGCGATGTTTATTTCTTCCTGACTTAGGTTTACCCCAACCACCGTACGTGCCCCAAGATAGTTGACAAGCCAGCAAAGTTCTCCAGTGCCGCAACCCAAATCGACAACATCCTTTCCCGATATATCCAACCAACTACCTAAGGCACGCTTTAATCCTGCTGTCGACTGCTTATAATCCGGTGTTTTGCCCGCGACCCCCACCGCTGAGGTTGTCTGAAA
The DNA here is from genome assembly GCF_040901545.1 of Sulfuricaulis sp. Classification (GTDB taxonomy): domain Bacteria; phylum Pseudomonadota; class Gammaproteobacteria; order Acidiferrobacterales; family Sulfurifustaceae; genus Sulfuricaulis. The sequence goes on from NZ_JBBDYL010000054.1 coordinate 112,552, forward strand.
ATAATATTTCAACACACGGTTTTGAGCGGATTCGGACATAGAACTACCTACAAGATTTTCCTCTTTGTGTTTCTCAATGTGCGGATTGATCATTACCATATCCTTAACATTACAGCTTTACAAAAATTATTGTACCCTGGTAATAGTTAAATTAACCGCCTATCACTCTAAACGTTGGCATAGGAACAATGAATTTACCACCACCTCGCAGAAATTCCTTCTCCCGGCTTAAGAATTCGGGTAAAAAGTGCCAAGCCAATATAAAGTAATAGTCAGGCTTCTGGAAGCGAGAATCTTCTTCAGAAACTACTGGTATTAACGTTCCAGAGGCAAACTTTCCATATTTTTGAGGATTCCGATCAGCAATAGCTTCAATCAAGTCTGGAGTAAGGCCGTAAAACTGAAGCGTGGTGTTTCCCTTGGTCGAAGCGGCATATCCATGTACCTTTTTGCCTTTCGACACCTCTCGTTTTATAAACGAAACGACCTTTTCCTTTTCAGTCAAAATTCGCTTCACAAGCGCTTCATAGGCTTCTTTGCCGTCGAGGCCAAGCCCCGCTTCTTTTTCTCTTAGAGCAACGACTCTATTGATTGCGCCGTCTAAAATCTTATGAGAGGTTCCTTTATGCTCTTTCCGTATATAAAAACGCACGCTTCCTTCATTTATTTGTTCACGCATCTCCACATCAAAAACCTCCAATCCGTGTCGCTTAAGTATATTTTCTAGAGAGCAAAGAGAATAGTATTCCAGGTGCTCGTGGCAGATTCCATCAAAGGCGTTTCTCTCCAAAAAAGAGGGAAGATACATCATTTGGATAATCAACAAACCCTCGTCATCCAAACATTTCACGACGTCAGCAACAAAAGCATTTGGATCATCCAAGTCGTAGAACATACCGATAGCGGTAATAACCTTTGCCTTCACTTCGCCAAATTCTTTTTCCCAAGTAGAATGATTGAAGAAATCAACAATAATCCTTGTGGTGCCTTGCTTGCCATACTGCTCCAGATTTCTTGCCGGCTCGAATCCTACGATGTTTAGCCCGGTGACCTTGTAACCCCTCAATAAAGTACCGTCGTTCGCACCGATGTCAATGACGTAATCGTGAGCTTTTAGATTTGCAATCGACTCGGCTTTTTCGGCGATACCGATCAGCTCGTCAGTCATAGTCTTATTGATGCCAGAACGGTACCAATAGTTTCTGTACATCGCTTCGCTGGAAACTGTATGTCTTAGTTGAAGCAATCCACAACCTCCATCCTTCACATTGCAAAGTACCAGCTCCAGAGGAGCCCTTATTCCTCTGGACACATCGGGCGAGTCCAAGAAATCAGAAACATAAAGATTACCGAGCGACAATATACTAGATAATTTTCGAGATCCGCATACTCTGCACTTATCAATGGTTCTGTATATAGTGCTATTCATGTAACTATAAATACTCTAGTAAGATTTAATTGGCTACGCTTATTATCTTCTGATCAACAAAAGCAATGCTTAGCATCCTGTCTATCTGCGCGCGCATGCTGTAACCACTCGCTATGCACCGCTCCCTGCCAGCTCGTGCTATTTGTTCTCTTTCCTCGTTATTTTCAAGGTAATACCTAACCTTCTCCAGCATCTCTTCCTTTGATTCAAAGAACTCTGCCTCTTTGCATTCCTCGAAGAATTCTAGGTGACGCCTGGTCCTCTCGCCTAGCATAAATCTACCGCAGGCAGGGATTTCTAAACTCCTGCTGGTTACTTCATCACGATTTATTTTCCTAAGAAAACAGAGATTAATCTTTGCTGCATTTATAGCTTTAACATAATCCTCACCGTAGAGCGGTTTGTTATGAATAATCAAATTTGGATTTTTACCTATCCATCTACTCCACCCATTTCCATACACGTTTACCTTAATGCCGTGCTCTGCGAGATATAGCATCCGTTCTGCCCGATCATTCTCAAATGACCCTATAAACCCGACATCACAGGCCAGCTGTTTTATATCAGATGAGGTAAGCGCCACCCTGCGGTGAAGCCTTTCATCATATGAATCCAGAAAGAGGCTAGTACGTTGCGCCCCAAGCGTTTTAAGCTCGACAAGATTATACGTCTTAGTTGTAAAAACGATGTCGTAATTCTTCAATCCGCGCAGGTACCAATATGTCTGGCTGTGCTTCGCACACATATCATCCTCGGAACACGAAACAAGCACAGAATCAGGGGAATGCCTTTTTATATACTGAAGCGTCGCTGGGCGAATAGTCACACCCTTATCAATCCAGACAACATCGAATCGATACTTATCAATCTCTGCCCGGATGGCACGATTTACGCGGGTGGGATCGGGGGGAAGTTTTAACTTCCACATAATGCGCATTAAAAGTGACAGGCTATCAATACCGGCGATGAACGGAACAGGCACAGAAGATAACGCAACGATATCATGCCCCAATATTCCTAGTGTTTCACGCCTCTGGAGACTCCTGCCACCTTCGTTTAAATCACCGACAAATAATATGCTGAGAACCTTGTTCATTTCATATTTCTGGTGTGTTAAACAATCGTCGAAAAACTCAACCGATCTGCTGCTATCGGTTAAGCGACGTATCCGCGCGATGGAGACTACACATAAAGGGCCTCTTGTATTCCCTTTACGCCTCGTTCCTGGCTATAACTCTCGATAATTTCTCTCGATCGCCTACCAAAATTTTTTCTGGCTTTCTCGTCATTCAACATTACAGAGAGGTACTGCGCCAACTTAAGGCTGTCTCCCAATGGGAATACAAAACCGTTTTCTCCATGCCTCACGATATCTGCACCACATCCCACCATGTCCGATACAATGACAGGCACCCCAAAGCACATTGCCTCATTCACCACCAAACCCCAGGTCTCGCCCAAGCCAGACGGCAATACAAAAACATCAGCAATCGCATAATAGGAGGAAAGTTCAAGCTGGTTTTTGAATCCGGTGAAGGATACTCCTGCAAGACCATGATTCGCGACGTAATTCTCAAGGTCAACACGCAGAGGCCCGTCCCCGACATACACGAGGACTGGCTTAACGCCGCCCATCCATGAATCAAGTAGAATCTCATACGCTTTCAGAAGGTCCATTGGTCTTTTCTTTTCGGTAAGCTTCCCGACAAAAAGAATAACCGGTCCATTTTCCGCAACACCTGCTGACCTCCTTAATACTATTTTGTCAACAGACAATGATTTCTGTTCATTAAAATATCTTTCATTGTCTACGGCATACGGCGCAAAAAATAGCTTGTTTTGTGGAACTTGAAAGTGCTCGTAGAATTTCTTGTTCTCTTCGCCAATATACAGAAAGGCAGAGACATGCTTGAAGAGATTCTTCAAGACCATGTTCCTCACAAGGCTCTTCAGTCCCCTATTTTTACGCATCTCCTGATTCATCGGGCTCTCGCCATGCAGAATAATGCGCGTACCGTTCAACCGCGCAGAGAGCATTGCAAGCCAATTTGAAAAGTGAGCCCAGCCGAACACCAGGATAGCATCGTAGCGATGGCGAAATATCTCCGAGACCACGCCAAAGTTCACAACACCCCAGAAGCTCGACGATGGCCTGAATGAATAATTCCTCAGAAAAGTGTATTGATACCCGTCTAGAACAGTTATGTCCCACTTTATCTTTCTCTTGAAATCTGCCTCATAAGTTTCTTTCACACCGAAATCCCAATAAAAATACGTGTGCGTAGTGAAATGCTGATTTTTTGCGAGTTTTCCAAGAAGTGGCGCCTGGTACTGGATGGGATGAGACATAAATATTGCCAGCTTCCTCTTGCGACGTTCTGGCAAGAGGTCTTTAACTAGTTGACCTACTCGCTGATTCCAGGCATCAATCCCATAAATATCGAGTGTTCGTTTGCGTAAATGCTCCCGGTCAAAAAGTAAGTGATGTGCCGATTCGGTCAAGATCGAGATTATCGCATTGGCTATGGCCTGCAAGTCGTCTGGAGGCACCAAGAGGCCTAGTTCACCTTCGAGCAGTCCCTCCCGACATCCAAAAGCGTCACTGGCTATAACCGGGACGCCACATGCCAATGATTCAATAAATACAATGCTGAATCCCTCATATTTTGATGGCAGTACATACACATCGCCAAGATTGTAATACTCGGCCCGCTCTTCGTTGGATGCCGGGCCCGCAATAATTACACTGTTCGCAAGCTCCGGGTGCTTCCTGAGAATGGCGTTTAACCGTTCATCCGTCCCGCCACCAACGATCAAGTAAACTGCGTTTGGGATTTTCTCAAGAACATACGGGAGTGATGCCAGAACTCTGTCTTGTCCCTTATGCTCTGGTGTCGAGAGCCGCGCCAGCGAAAGGATAATTGGCCGTCCTGCAATCCCGTATTTATCTATCAAATTTTGATTCTTCTTTTTTATAAAGAAAACGGAACCATCCACAGCGCTTGGCAGCATAAAGATGCGCTCATTTAAATCCGGATATTGCCTTAAAATCAGCCCTCTCGCGTATTCGGAGATAGTGATTACTCGCTCTGCCCCGAGCACCGCTCTGCGCTTGAGCCAGCCATGACTTTCAATAATTTCAATCCCATAAAGCGCAATCGTATAGGGTGTCCAAAATAATAATTTGAGAGCCAGGCAAATTGGGGAGAAATTCAAATGCCCGCAAAAAATAATATCAGGGCGCTCTTTAATGTATTTCCAAAAAACACGAAATACGAATGAGAGCTTGGCTAGAATTCCGCCTTTCCGTCTTTCCACAAGCACGATGGTTGCGCCCGTTTTCCTGAGGGCGGAATAAAAGTCCCTGTTGTACTTCTCGATACCACCGATTCGGTTGATATCTCCGGCAATAAAAAGAGATTTCATTGCTAGTTCCCGCCCGCAAAGCTAAAAGGATTCGATGCGCGAAGTTTACCTATCATGAGGATGCCCTGTCCTTTGCTGATCGCAGCAATACAATATATGCCTGCGCAGAAAACAAAATCACGATACTGATGCAGTCATAAACGTATTGTGGAATTAATCCCTTCTTCAGCCTGGTATGAGCACGTTTCTGTAGTTGAAGAAAACCCGGGTACAAAGTATTTCAAAACGGCTTCCCTTCAGAATCAATACATAGTTCGATTCAAAAAACCGTTCCAACTCAGGATGCCAGCTATCGTAAATTTCAATTCCATCCCCATACAATTTCCCAAGCTGATAAGGCTTATCCGCTATAAAGTCAAAAACTTCCTTCAAGCAGGATCTTCCATCTATCCACCTGTGGTTATATTCGAATTGCCAGACATCGACACGTCCCTGCCTGAGAATCTTGACGGCGCCATGCAGGACGCTTAGATCATGCCCTTCGGTATCGCTCTTTGCGAACAAGACATGATCAATCCGCTTCTCAGCCAAAAAATCATCAAGCCGTAGTGTGGGAACGTGCTCCACGGTCGCGCCATCAATTCTGAGCAGGGAATCTGTTCCTACCATCTCGCCAACCACGAAGAACTCTCTTTCACCCGATTGATCAGACAATGCAATCTTGTTCGTGCTAACCAGATCACTTCCCTTGAATCTCTCAGACAGATAAGCAAATGTTGATGAACTTGGTTCGAAAGCGTGCACGTAACCTGAAATTTTTTCGCGGCTAAGCAGCAGAGCCGCGCGGTTTGACCAATCTCCCTTATACGCCCCAATGTCCAGAAGGATTTGCGTCATATCGGAATCTGATTTTATTAACACGTTCCGCAACAGCCAATATTCGCCGTTCGTTTCAGGACCGCTTGAAGCCTCTCGTCTGGCCCAACAGTAAAGCTTTCGGCCTAGGCGCCAGATGAATGACCTAATGACGGGGGAATTCATCCTGATCTCCCCTATTTTCGTGATGTGGGCCCAGCGCAACCGATCGCCTCTGCCAAAACGCAGATCCTGCAGCTTCCAGGAAAAATCTCACTCCACCGCCTTGGCTATGCTGCGGAAGCTGGGGCTGCGTTCAAGCAGCTGATCGTAAGTACCCTGTGCCACCACCCGACCGCCCTCCAGTTCTACGATGGAATCGCAGCGCCGCACGGTGGTGAGGCGGTGAGCGATGAGCAGGACGGTGAGGTCGCGATTAAGCGCCGCGATGGCGTCCATCACCGACTGTTCGGTGGCATTGTCGAGGGCACTGGTGGCTTCGTCGAATACCAGGACTGTGGCCTGTTTGTAAAGCGCACGGGCGATTCCGATGCGTTGACGCTGTCCGCCGCTGAGACGAATACCGCGCTCCCCCACGTAAGCGTTGTAACCCTCGGGTCGACTCTCAATAAATTCAGCGATTTGGGCTTGGCGAGCCACCTGCCGTACTCGATCCATATCGATGTCGCCGCGCGGTACACCAAAGGCGATGTTCTCAGCCAAGGTGGTGTCAGCCAAAAAGATGTTTTGCGGCACGTGTGCAATGCTTCGCTGCCAAGCCCTGATGCGCTTGCCGCGGATGGGATGCCCATCCACCAGAAGCACGCCCTGTGTTGGCATCAACAACCCCATCAGCAGGTCGAGCGTGGTACTCTTGCCGCTGCCGGTGCTGCCGACGAAGCCCACCCGTGCTCCCTTGGGGATGACTAGATTGAGGCCGTCTAATACCCAAGGACCGTCATGGGTGTAGCGGAAACGCACAGCGTTGAAGCGGATATCTTTCTGGAAACGCAGCGGCGCGGTAGTGGGTTGCAGCACGTCTGCCGGTAGAGGTTGGTCAAGCAATTCGATGGTACCGGCCAGCGAGGCTCGGCTACCCGCAATGCTCGCCCAGGCACTATAGATCTGTTGCAGGGCCGGTAACAGGCGTTGCGCACCGAGCGCCAGCGCACCAAGCGCCGGCAGGGCCGTGGCGATACCACCAACTTGACGGCTTAGCACATAAGCCAAGACGGCTATCAGCACCATCCCCAGCGCCTCCATGGCAAAACGGGGACTTCCGCCGATAAATATGTTGTTTCCATGTGCCTGCCTCAATGGATGGTCAGCCTGGCGGTAGACATCGCAGTAAATTGGCTGGGTACCGTCCAACAACACATCGCGAATACCACCCAACCCTTCTTGCAGAGCTTTAATAACCTGGGTTTGTTCGAAAGCGATGCGCATACTGTTACGTTCTAAGCGGCGGCGTGTCAGCCAGGTGACTAGTCCATAGCTGGCGCCAAAGCCAACTATTGCCACCAAGGCAATAACCGGATCGATAACGATCAAGGCGATCATGACGGCCGTCAGCAACACGAATGAACTAATAAGCGTCAGTAACGGCAACAGTACGCCAAACACAGTGATGTTGACCTTACTGGTGATGCCGCTGATCGTGTCGCTGCTATTGCGGGCCGCGTGTACCCAATAAGGCTGGTAGAGGGTACGTCGATAAACCTCGATGCTGAGGTCAGCACCGCTGACAACCGCAAGCCGGGTGGTGACCCATAACAAAAAGATGCGGATTGCTCCCGCAATCAGAGCCGCCGTAGCAAACATAACAGTAAGAGGCAAGACCAATTGCTCAGCTGTAGCGATCCCTAGGGCCTGCGCCAAATCCGCGACGACTGGGTGGTTGAACACACGCTCAGGCGCGGTAAGTATTCCGATGAAAGGCAACACGGCACCTAAACTGACAACCTCCGCGAACGCACTGATCACCATCAACCCCAACAGCATCCCGAACTGACGTTGACGGCGTCGGCTAAGATGACGCCAAAGCTGCAACAGTAAGTCTGGTAGGCCTTCAGTGAGGATAGGTGTTTTCACTTAACTAAGCTCCCGGTGTTCCAGTTGGGAGAGATCGCGCATCAAGATAGAGACGGATTATTTCGATCTTTGTTTCGTATGTCGCACTCGGTAAGGACGAGGCATTATCGAGTGGAATTCTTCAAAATATCGGCGATTTTATTGTGCGATGCGGGGGATATTCTGCAGAAAATCCGCGTACGCATTGGCGATTCCTTCACGAAATCCGGTTTTGGCTTGCCAGCCTAGCGCACGCAAGCGAGAAACATCCAGCAGTTTGCGCGGAGTACCATCCGGTTTGGACGTATCAAAGACCAGAGATCCGCGGAAGCCGACAACATCGGCGATCAATTCGGCGACTTCACGGATGGTGATCTCCTTGCCGACCCCGATGTTGATGAACTCACCGATATCCGCGGCGTTGAATCGACCCATCAGAAATACGCAGGCGTCCGCCAAGTCATCGCTGTAAAGAAATTCGCGCTTGGGCGAACCGGTTCCCCACACCACCACCTCGTTTGCTCCTTGCGTCTTGGCTTCATGGATTTTGCGTATCAGCGCCGGCAAGACATGCGAATTTTGGAGACCATAATTGTCGCCTGGGCCATACAGGTTGGTCGGCAAGACACATAGAAAATTTGTGCCGTATTGACGATTGTAAGAGGAGCACATTTTAATACCGGTAATCTTGGCGATGGCATACGGCTCGTTGGTCGGCTCCAGAGTGCCGGTAAGGAGATGTTCCTCCTTCATCGGTTGGGGTGCATGTTTAGGATAAATGCAGCTTGATCCTAAAAATAACAGTTTCCTGACTTGATTCTCAAAAGCGGCATGTATTACATTGCCTTCCATCATCAAATTCTGGTAAATAAATTCAGCCGGATATGTATTGTTCGCAAGAATTCCACCCACTTTGCCCGCCGCCAGATAAACATATTTGGGTTTTTCTGCTTCGAAAAACGCTTTTACTGCTTTCTGATCTATGAGATCAAGTTCAGCGTGGGTACGATGGATGATGTTGAAGCAGCCTTCAGCCATTAAGCGACGTGTGATTGCCGAACCCGCCAGACCTTGATGACCGGCAACATATATTTTGCTGTCTGGGTTCAAGTGTTACTCGTGGTAATCGTACGCGGAATAGCCATGTCGCTTGACCAGTTCATCGCGCTCGGCTGATTTAAGATCTTCACGAACCATCTCGGCAACAAGCTCCTTGAATCTGATCTTCGGTTTCCACCCGAGTTTCCTTCTCGCCTTGGTTGCATCGCCTAGCAACGAATCGACTTCCGTGGGCCGGAAATACCTGGGATCGACCCTGACAATCGTCGTATTCTTTTTTGGCGCGCTCTTTACATTGCCTTCGATTCTGCCGATCACGCCGGTTTCTTTGGTACCCTTGCCGCGCCATTCGATTAAGATCCCGAGTTCGCGCGCAGCGGCATCGACAAAATCACGGACGCTGAATTGTTCTCCAGTGGCGATGACATAATCCTCCGGCCGATCCTGTTGCAACACCAGCCACTGGGCCTCCACGAAGTCGCGCGCGTGTCCCCAGTCGCGCCTGGAATCCAGATTGCCGAGGTACAGGCAATCCTGAAGTCCCAGCTTGATCCGGGCAAGTGCGCGCGTGATTTTACGAGTCACGAATGTTTCACCACGCGTGGGCGATTCATGATTAAAGAGAATACCGTTGCAGGCATACATTCCATAGGCTTCGCGGTAATTTACGGTAATCCAGTAGGCATAGAGTTTGGCCACGGCATAGGGCGACCGTGGGTAAAAAGGAGTAGTCTCGCGCTGCGGTGTTTCCTGAACATTGCCGTACAGCTCGGAGGTGGACGCCTGGTAGAAGCGTGTTTTTTTCTCCAGCCCCAGAATACGCACCGCCTCGAGCAATCGCAGTGCCCCCAAGGCGTCTGAATCCGCGGTGTATTCCGGCTCTTCAAAAGATACCGCGACGTGACTCTGGGCGGCGAGATTGTAAATTTCTTGCGGCTGGATCTGCTGGACAATGCGAATCAGGCTGCTGGAATCGGTCATGTCACCGTAGTGCAGGGTGAATTTGCGGTCTTTAACATGCGGGTCCTGGTAAAGGTGATCAATCCGATCCGTGTTGAATAGCGATGTGCGACGCTTGATGCCATGAACCTCATATCCTTTGTGCAACATGAATTCGGCGAGATAGGCGCCGTCCTGTCCGGTAATACCGGTAATAAGTGCTTTCTTGGGCATATTCATGTCGTCCGGTTGTACTTGTCCTCGAATCGCACGATATCATCCTCGCCGAGATATCCTCCGGATTGCACTTCAACAATCTCCAGCGGAATATTCCCCGGATTTTCCAGACGGTGCTTCGTGCCCAGCGGTATGTAAGTGGACTGATTTTCCGTGAGCATGAAGACTTCTTCCCCTCTTGTCACGCGGGCCGTTCCCTTTACAACCACCCAGTGCTCGGCACGATGGTGATGCATCTGGAGCGACAACGACGCACCGGGCTTGACCATCAGCCGTTTCACCTGGAAACGCTGACCGGCGTCAATGCTTTCATAATATCCCCAGGGACGATATACCCGCCGGTGGTATTGATATTCGCTTCGTTTCTCGGTTTTAAGGCGGTTGACCACTTCCTTCACGTGCTGCGAGTGGCTCTTGTGCGCAACTAGCACCGCGTCTGGCGTTTCCACGGCGATAATTTCATCGAGACCCACAGCGGCCAGCAACCGGTGTTGTGAAATCAGCAGTGAATTTCGAGTATTTTGCAAATAGGTATCGCCCTGGACGAAATTCCCCTGCTCATCCCTTTGGGAGGCTTGCAACAATGATGACCAGGCACCGATATCCGACCAGCCGGCATCCAATGACACCACGGCGGCTTTGTCCGTGGCTTCCATTACGGCATAGTCGATAGATTTCGATTGGCAGTTGCCAAATACCCGTGAATTGACTCTATAGAAATCAGAATCACGGCGTCCTTGGTCATACGCGGATTTGCAGGCGTCGAGCATCGCCGGTTGAAATTTTCTCAATTCCGCCATCCAGACGGAGGCAAGCATCATGAACATACCGCTGTTCCATAAATAATCGCCTGATGAAATATACCGACTGGCTGTTTCCAAGTCCGGTTTCTCCACAAACGCTGATACACGATGATCATCACCCTTCTTGATATATCCATATCCGGTTTCAGGAGCCGTCGGAACTATACCAAATGTAACCAAGCTGCCTTTCTGCGCCAGCGCCGCCCCTTCTCTTACTGCGGCGTGGAATTCCTTCACATTCCGAATGACGTGATCGGCCGGCATAATCAGCATCAACACGTTGTTATTGGTCGCATGTTTTAGCAACGCCAGCACTGCCAGCGTCAATGCCGGTGCGGTATTCCTCCCAACCGGTTCGAGAATCATATCCGCCGGCGTTTTTCCGATTTGCCGCAACTGCTCGGCAATCAGAAAACGGTGTTCTTCATTGCAAACCAGCAAGGGAGGAGCGACATCTTCCATTCCATCGAGACGTAGTACAGTTTGCTGCAGTAATGTCTGATCGCCAAGCAGTGGCAATAATTGCTTGGGATAGTGCTCGCGCGACAGCGGCCAAAGCCGAGTTCCGGATCCGCCAGACAGGATGACGGGGAAGATTTTCATGTCGTTAACTTTGAAAAAAAACGAGATTGGACGGGATGTTTCATGCAATTCCGTAATATGCTTTATACCAATCGACAAAACGGGAAATGCCTTCTTCAACCGGGGTGCGCGGCCGGAATCCAACATCACTCTCTAATGTTTCCATATTGGCAAATGTGACCGGTACATCGCCATCCTGCATCGGCAACATGTCAAGTTTAGCTTTTTTGCCCAAACATTTTTCCAGGATTTCTATATATCGCATCAACTCGACCGGTGAATTATTGCCTATATTGTATATGCGGTACGGCGCATAACTTCTTGCCGGATCAGGTGTCTCGCCCGACCAGGCAGAGTCCGGGTAGGCAATGTGGTCAATCGTCCGGATTACGCCTTCGACGATATCGTCAATATAGGTAAAATCACGCAGCATCTTTCCATGGTTAAACACCGGGATTGATTCACCATTAAGAATGCCTTTGGTAAATTTGAACAGCGCCATATCCGGCCTGCCCCACGGTCCGTAGACCGTAAAAAAACGCAACCCGGTGCAAGGAAGCTGATAAAGCGAAGCATAGCAATGCGCCATCAGTTCGTTGGCCTTTTTGGTGGCGGCGTAGAACGAAATCGGATGATCGACGTTGTCGTGTTCGGAGAATGGAGGTTTGGTGTTCGCGCCGTAGACGGAGCTGGAGGAGGCAAACACCAGATGGCCAACTTTCGAATGGCGGCAACCTTCGAGAATATTGCCAAAACCGACGAGGTTGGCATCGATGTAGGCGTAAGGATTCTCGATGGAGTAGCGAACGCCGGCTTGGGCGGCGAGGTGCATAACGGCGTCGAAGCGACGTTCCCGGAACAAATGCGCCATGCCTTCACGGTCAGCAATGTCCAGCTTCTGGAATCGGAAGCCATTTTGTTCCTGGCAACGTTTGAGGCGTGCTTCCTTGAGTGTGACATCGTAGTAATCATTGAGGTTATCAATCCCAAACACCTTGTCACCGCGCGCCAGCAGACGGAGTGCTAGCGCCGATCCGATAAATCCGGCGACACCCGTGATGAGGATATGTTTCACGGGTCCTTCTTCAAAAGGTTGTCGAAATAGGCCACGGTCTTCGGCAGACCCTGGTCGAGGGCAATGGTCGGTGACCAGCCAAGTTTGGTTCGGGCCAGGGCGATGTCTGGCTGGCGCTGTTTCGGGTCGTCGCTGGGCAATGGTTTGTTGACGATCTTCGATTTTGAACCGGTCAGCGCGATGACTTTCTCGGCCAGTTCGCGGATAGTGAATTCGTCCGGGTTGCCCACGTTGACCGGGCCAGTGAAGTCGTCGGGGGTGTTCATGAGCCGCACGAAGGCTTCGACCATGTCGTCGACGTAACAGAACGAACGGGTCTGCTGGCCATCGCCATAGACCGAAATGGGCTCACCCCTGAGCGCCTGGACGATGAAGTTTGAGACCACTCGGCCATCGTTTGGGTGCATCCGTGGACCATAGGTATTGAAGATGCGTGCCACCTTGATGCGCAAGTTGTGTTGGCGGAAATAATCATAAAAGAGCGTCTCGGCACAACGCTTGCCTTCGTCATAGCAGCTGCGAATTCCGATCGGGTTGACGTTGCCACAGTAGTCCTCGGTCTGCGGGTGCACGGCGGGATCTCCGTACACCTCGCTGGTGGAGGCCTGCATGATCTTGGCCTTCACCCGCTTGGCCAGTCCGAGCATATTAATGGCACCGTGCACGCTGGTCTTGGTGGTCTGCACCGGATCGAATTGGTAGTGAATTGGCGAAGCCGGACAGGCGAGGTTGTAGATTTCGTCCACTTCCACATAGAGCGGGAAGGTGACGTCGTGACGCATGTGCTCGAAGTGCGGATTGTCGAGCAGGTGCAGGATATTGTCCTTGGTGCCGGTGAAGAAGTTATCGACGCAGAGGACGTCATGGCCGTCGCCGAGCAAGCGTTCACTCAAGTGGGAGCCGAGGAAGCCGGCACCGCCGGTGATCAATATGCGCTTACGGCCGAGTATGGGTTTTTTGTTTGTCATGTGTATCCTCCGTGGGACTTTCGGACACGCTACCGCCCTGCAGAACATTAAATTCCGCACAGCTATTATTACGGCCTCCCCCTCTGAGGCAGCAAACAGTTTTAAACTCGGCTGAAGAAATTCATTCCAGCCGCAAAATATCCGGAATCAGTACCCGTTCCTTGTCGATTTCCTTGAGCAGTTGCTCGTAACTGAGCAATGGTGCGTTCAGTTCGGTCAGCACGCAAACATCATACGGTGCAGCTTGCGAAAGGTAATGCCAGACGGGAACACCGGCAAACCGGTGGCGTTCGGTATGGGGGTCCAGAATGCCGATGACCTCGACATCTCGCTCCTGCGCCCGCAGCGTCGCGATTTCCGCCAGATCGGACATCCCGTACAGCAAAATCTCCCGCCAGCCTCGCATTTCGCATTTATTGAAAACATCGATACAGGACTTGCCCGCCTGCCGATAGAAAGCAAACGAATAAGCGAGGTATTTCGTCGTGAGCCGGCTTTTTTCGGCAAAACCTTTCGGCGTCAGGTAATAAAGATAACGATTGGCCGGGGCTTCACTGATTTTAATGAAGCCCTTGCGGATACAGCGCTTGAGGTAGGAATTGGCCAGCCCCAGGGCAATGCCCATGTTGCTGGCAAGATGGCGCTGGCTGACATTGCTTTGCTTGCCGACCGCATCCAGCAGTTCCAGGACCAACTGTTCTTCCTTGTCGGTTTGAGTGTTCATTAAATGAACACTATAGACTCTCGGGTGCGAGGGTCAAGCACCCTCATTTTTCAGGCCGGTTCGATCGAAGCGGAATCCACGACGGTGCGGGCGTTTCTGCCCAGAACATCCAACAAGACGGTCACGCGGTCGCGTCCGGTCGCCGCCTGAAAAATCCCCTCGTACCCGGCGAAACTGCCCTGGGTAATCCGCACCCGGCTTCCGGGCTTGTAGCCCTCGACCGGAAGAATCTGGATCCCTTGCTCATCTTCCCGGGCCCTCAGGGCCGTGATCAAATCATTCGGGACACGTGCCGCGGACCGCCCGAAACGCACCACGGACACCACACCCAATGTGGAACGGATGGGGGCCCAATTGTCAGTCTGGTTGTTAAGATGAATAAACAGATAGCGGGGGAACATCGGCGCGATCAATGATATGCGCCTTCCCTGTCGCCGGCGCGCTTCACGCAGGATCGGCAGGTAGGTTTCGTAGCCCTGTCGCGCGAGGTTCTCACGCGCGACGCTCTCCTGGCGCATTTTGCAATAAACCAGATACCAGTGGCGCGCGGTCGAAACGTCATGCTTGCTACGCAAGGCGGAAATCAAAGCCTCCATACATGGATCCCGGCGGCAGCCAGTGCCCCGGTATTGAATCGTGATTTTACGTCAATGAAACATCCGCCACGGTCGAGTTTGTTCAGATACTCGTCTGTATTCATTGCGAGAAATTCCTTATGCGCGACGGCGACAACGATGGCCTTGGCCGCTGGCAGGCTTTCCCATGCATGCAATGTCAGTTCATGCTCCCGATGCGCATCTTCCGCGTCCGCAACCGGATCATGCACCCATACCTGCGCTCCGTATGATTTTAGTTCATGGATTACATCGACCACGCGCGTATTGCGGATATCGGGAAAATCTTCCTTGAAAGTAACACCCATGACAATGACATGACTGCCGCTGACCGAGTGGCCGGCCTGGATAATCTGCTTGATGGTCTGTTCGGCGACATATTTTCCCATCCCATCGTTGATGCGGCGACCCGCCAGAATCACTTCCGGATGATAACCGATCCGTTCCGCTTTCTGGGTAAGGTAATACGGATCCACGCCGATGCAATGTCCGCCTACCAAGCCCGGCCGAAAGGGAAGAAAATTCCATTTCGTGCCTGCCGCTTCGAGCACTTCCAGCGTGTCGATTCCAAGCTTGTTGAAAATGATAGCCAGTTCGTTCATCAGCGCGATATTGAGATCCCGCTGGGTGTTTTCGATCACTTTTGCCGCTTCGGCGGTCTTGATGTTTGACGTACGGCAGACACCGGCTTTGACGATCATTTCATATAATTTCGCCACGGCATCGAGCGTGGAGGCATCGTCGCCTGAAACAACCTTTTTAATCGTGGCCAAGGTATGATCCTTATCGCCCGGATTGATCCGCTCCGGTGAGTAGCCGACATGAAAATCCTGTTTCCACCGCATACCCGATCCTTTTTCCAGAACCGGAATGCAGACCTCTTCCGTGGCTCCCGGATACACCGTGGATTCGAAAATGACGATCGCCCTTTTCTTCATGTGCCGGGAAATGGCCTCGCAGGCGGTTCGTAACGGTTCGAAATCCGGTTGATGCGCGTCGTCCACGGGTGTGGGTACGGACACTATAATAAAATCAGCCTGCGCCAGCAGACGGGGATCGTTGGTGTATTGGAGTTTGGTCGCGGCCCGGAGGTCGCCTTCGTCGAGCCCGCCCGCCGGGTCTCGATGCCGTCGATACTGGTTCAGTTTTGTCTCGCTCAGGTCATACCCGACGGTGGTCAGGAGTTTTCCGAATTCCACCGCCAGGGGAAGACCAACATAACCCAACCCGACGACGGCGACTGTTTTGTTGCTGAATACGTGCTTGTCCATGCCGTTATGTCATGCAGTCAATGATAAATACCGGTTACCGGAGGTTGGCACTGTCATGTTGTTTCGCCAAAGTGGCAATGTACCGGCCTACTCCCTCCTCGACGGTCAGGAACGGTGTTTTATAGCCGGCGCGCCGCAATGCCGATATGTCGGCATGAGTGAAACTTTGATATTTCCCTTGCAATCCTTCCGGAAAGGGAATGTAGGAAATCAGGCCATCTTGTTGTAGCGATTCAAGATCGACGGGCGGTTCTGCGGACAGACGACGAAAGCTGTTGACCACGGCCAAGGCCACATCGTTGAAGGTTTGCGCCCTGCCGGTTCCAACGTTGAATATTCCACTTTTTTGCCGGTGTTCCAGGAAAAACAAATTTACCTTCGCAACATCCTCGATTGAAATAAAATCCCGGCGTTGCTCGCCGTTGCCAAAACCGTCACAGCCTTCGAAAAGTTTGACTTGGCCGGAATCACGGAACTGGTTGAAATGATGAAACGCCACCGATGCCATTCGACCCTTGTGACTCTCCCGTGGGCCATAAACGTTGAAATAACGAAATCCGGCGATTTGCGCGGTCCGTTTTGGCAAGTGACGTCGGACATATTCGTCAAACAACCACTTGGAATAACCGTAAACATTGAGCGGCGCTTCGCACTCGGGCGTTTCGCGAAATATCTTTCCCGCGCCGTAAACCGCCGCCGAGGAGGCATATAAATACGGTAAGCGTTTTGCCTGGCAATAATGCAATAACGACTTGGAGTACTCGTAATTATTGGCCATCATGTAGGCGCCATTATGTTCCATGGTGTCGGAACAGGCCCCTTCGTGGAACACTGCCTTGAGCTTTTTTTTGAAATGGCCGAAATTGATACGCTCGAGGAAATCCCGCTTGTCCAGATAATCGGCGATTTTACAATCTGCCAGATTCCTGAATTTGTCACCCTGCTCGAGGTCGTCAACAACCAATATATCCGTTTCGCCCCGATCATTGAGTGCCTTGACCAGATTGGCTCCGATAAAACCGGCACCACCCGTGACAACGTACATCATGCCTCCTGCGTGGACAATTCGTGGATAATTTCCGCCGGGCTGGCGGTGGCCGCCCCCAGCTTGCCCACTACTATCCCCGCGGCCATGTTCGCGAGCTGCAATGCATCTTCCATCTTGCTGCCGACGGCCCAGGCGCAACCGATTGCCGCGATCACCGTATCGCCTGCACCCGTCACATCGAACACCTCCCGGGCACGGGCCGGAATATGTATTACCTTCCCGTCTTGCATCATTAAACTCATGCCTTGCTCTCCGCGTGTGACGAGCACGCCGGCGAGATCAAGATCCCTGGCCATGGCGATGCCTTTCTTTTCAAGATCGCGATCATCGTGGAAGCGTCCGGCTACCCGCTCAAATTCCTTGCGGTTCGGCGTAATCAAACTCGCGCCACGGTATCCGCTGTACTCATCGCCCTTGGGATCAACCACGACGGGACGTGACGCCGCGCGCGCTGCCTGGATCATCTCCTGAATATAGCCAAGGCCGCCCTTGCCGTAATCCGACACAATCACAGCGTCGTGCTCCGGCAGGTGCTTCAAGTAGGTATCGAGCAATTTCACGCGCGCATCCTTGCTCACCGGGCTGTCGAAATCGATGCGAATGAGTTGTTGATGGCGCGAGATGACACGCAGTTTTACGGTGGTATTGAGCAGCTTGTCCCGGTGCAAGCGGCAGTCGATGTCAGCCTGGCCCAAAAGCCGTTCAAGGTTGTCGGCCTCGCGGTCATCGCCGCAGATTGAAAACAGTGAACAATGGGCACCCAGCGTACGTACATTCTGCGCCACGTTGGCGGCGCCACCCGGTCGCTCGTCGGCCTGCGTAACCGCCACCACGGGTACCGGCGCTTCAGGGGATATACGCTCAACATCGCCATACCAGTAGCGATCCAGCATGACGTCTCCTGCCACCAATACCCTGACCCGGGCGATTTTTTCAAGCAGTTGTGGCAACACGTTCCTTCTTGTCCTTTTCGGGATGCGTTGGCCGGTAATCATCGATTATTGATGTGCCCGGTATTATCCGGGCTATTACCGTAACTGTCGATTGACGATGCATTCGATGAACACTAATGAAGTTGAATTTCGCGGTTGATCGACTCGAGTACTGACAGTGGGTTGGCAGCGCGCGTGATCGGCCGGCCGATGACCAGATAATCCGCCCCGTCGGCCACCGCCTGCGCCGGAGAACGCGTGCGTCGCTGATCGTTGGCATCGATCCCGGATGGCCGTATCCCGGGCGTGACCAGAAGAAACGTTTTCGCAAATCGCCGGCGCAACCGCGGGGCTTCCAGCGGGGAACAGATCACGCCATCCAGGCCGGCGGCCTGGGCCAGGCTCGCAAGACGGTCGACGTGAGATGCCGTGCCGCGTTCGAGTCCCAGTTCGGCCATATCGTCGTCATCATGGCTCGTCAGCAGCGTCACGCCGGTCAGCAGCGGACGATGGCTCTTGCTGTCAATCGCCTCGCGTGCCGCCCGCATCATTTTCTTTCCTCCCAGGGCATGCACATTGATCATCCACACGCCCAGGCTGGCTGCCTGCACACAGGCGTTCGCCACGGTGGACGGAATGTCGTGAAATTTGAGATCGAGAAACACATCAAAGCCGCGCGAGACGAGATTGGCCACCACATCCGGACCACCGGAAGAGAAGAGTTCCATGCCAACCTTGAGCCGGCATTGCGACGGCGATACCTGGGAGGCAAACGCCAGGGCCGCATCGACGTCGGGGAAATCGAGGGCAACGATGATGCGCGGTCCGTACATTTATTCTTCCCGCACCGGTTTGATGGTGTTCCAGCGATTGCATCCCGGACAAAGCCAATGCAGCGCCTTGCCCTTGAATCCGCACTGTCCGCAGGCATAACCAAGGTGCTGTCCGCGAAGCTCCTCGATGATGCCTTTCAACATCAGCAGATCGTTGCGCGCCGAGTTAGAGGCCTTGACCAGATTCAGCTCCAGCAGTTTGTGCAAACCGTGAACGTTGGGGGTATGCCGCAGCCATTCCACGATGAATTTTTCCGCCGCCTCCACGCCGTCCCGGTTGCTGATGACATCGGCAAAAGCCAGCGCCAGCGACACTCCGCCATGGCGCTGCAATGAGGCTTGAAAATAATTGTATAGACCGCGCTCATCTTTAAGTTGCTTGAATGCCTCGGCAATCCGTTCCGCCACCTCGCCGAGGTAGTGAATATCCTGCTCCTCGATGAGCTGCCAGTCCTTGATGGCCTGGCGATATTTTCCTTCCTGGGCGTTAATTTCGCCGAGCAAAATACTGGCACGCACGCATTTCTCATCCACGTCCAACGCCTGCTTTAAATTTTCACGCGCGGCAGTGTGGTTTTTTCGCGCATAATTCTGATCCGCCAACTCGCAGAAGAAATGCGCGATCATTTCATTCATGTTCTTGCCTGAGACTCGGGCCAGTTTGCGAGTCACGCCGATGGCTTTTTCCCATTCCTTTTCCTGCTGGTAGATGTGCAACAAGAGCTTCAAAGCCTGTTCGCCGTGGGCCTGGATTTCGGCAAGTTCGAGAAACAAATTCTCGGCGCGGTCGAAAAGACCGGCCTTGAGATAATCCTGGCCGAGTTCCAGCAGCGCATGACTGCGCTGCTCCTTGTCCAGCGTCGGGCGCGCAATCAGATTCTGGTGGATTCGGATAGCGCGCTCGACTTCGCCCCGGCGACGAAAAAGATTGCCCAATGCCAGGTGTGTCTCGACGGTTTCCGAATTGACTTCCAGCACACGAATGAATATCTCGATGGCCTTGTCCGGTTGTTCATTCAGCAGGAAATTAAGTCCCTTGAAGTAGGCGGATGGCAAATCCAGCGACTGCCGGGCATGGCGTCTTTGCTCGATACGCGCCATGTACCAGCCGGAAGCAGCGGCCAGCGGTAACAGCAGCCACAACAGATCGGATGCATTAAATGACATCTTTGATCGGCAGTGCGCGCAGATTGATAACTTCCTGTTCGATCTGACGGATTTCCTTGCGCGCCTGCACGAGTTGACGCTGCATCCGCACCACCATGCGCAAGCTTGCAAGATACCCTGCCACAACACCGACGGTAAATGACGCCAGCAGCGCCAATGACAGCGGCCCGCTCCATTTCAGATCAAAATAATAATTAAGTTCAACCAGCTGTCTGTTCTGGAAGGCAAATGAAATACCGATGAGCAAAACCAAAATTGCCAACACAGTGTAAATTATCCGCTTCATGGGGCCTCCATCAACGCAGATGCAAGATACAAGTTACAAGATGCAAGGAAAAACTGCGTATATTCTAAGCTTGTATCTTGACACTTGTAGCTTGTATCTGATTTTCAGACATAAAAAAACGACATGGGGAAACCACATGCCGTATTGCACACCACAACCAGCAAAAGCCGCGTCACTCCGATCCGTTGTTGACGCGCTCTCTCAGCTCCTTCCCGGGTTTGAAATGGGGAACAAATTTGTCCGGCACCTGAACCGCCGCGCCAGTCTTGGGATTGCGGCCGGTACGCGGAGGACGATAATGGAGGGAAAAGCTCCCAAAACCGCGGACTTCAATGCGGTCGCCGGAAGACAAGGCGGAGGACATCTGCTCCAGGAGCTCCTTGACCGCCAACTCCACGTCACGGTAATCCAGCTGTGGTTGCTTGGCGGCCAGCAAACTGATTAGTTCTGATTTCGTCATACTCAACTCTACCTATAGAAAATAAGTAGAAAGATTTCAAGCACTTTCTGGGGGGTTGCGCAAGGACCGCCCGCGCCGCCGCCCCCGGCTGAGATCGCCGGAAAGCTCGCTTCCCCGCGCCGCGCCTGCGAATTCAGATGAGTTCCCCTGAAAATCGCTGGTTTTTCTAGGTTTCGGAATTATCCTGGCCCCCCAACTTTTCTTTGAGCTTGTCCCCCAACAAAGAAGTGGCAGAGCCCCCCTTGCGGGCATATTCCTGCACCGCTTCGTTTTCCTCCTCCATGTCCTTGGCCCGGATGGAGAGGGAAATCTTGCGATTCTTGCGGTCGATGGTGGTGATCTTGACTTCCACGCTATCGCCCTCTTTCAACACCGAGCGGGCGTCCTCGACACGGTCACGCGCGATCTCGGAAGACCTCAAGTAGCCTTCGATTTCATCGGCGAGCTTGACAACCGCCCCCTTGATTTCGACGCTCGTCACCACGCCTTTCACGACGGAACCCTTTCCGTGCGCCGTCACAAAGCTGGCAAACGGGTCGCCTTCGAGCTGTTTTACGCCGAGCGAGATGCGCTCGCGTTCGGGGTCGACCGCGAGAATCATCGCTTCGATATCATCGCCCTTTTTATAATTATGCACGGCCTCTTCGCCCGGGTGCGCCCAGGAAAGATCAGATAAATGGATCAATCCATCGATGCCGCCCTCAAGACCGACGAAAATACCGAAGTCGGTAATCGATTTGATCTTGCCGCTGATCTTGTCATTCTTGTTATGATTGGCGGCAAACTCTTCCCAGGGATTCGGCTGACATTGCTTCATGCCGAGCGAAATGCGACGGCGCTCGGTATCGATATCGAGCACCATTACCTCCACTTCGTCGCCGAGCTGCACGACTTTGGTCGGATGGATATTCTTGTTGGTCCAGTCCATCTCGGACACGTGCACCAGACCTTCCACGCCCGGTTCGATCTCCACGAACGCGCCGTAGTCGGTGATATTGGTGACCTTGCCGAACAGGCGGCCGCCTTCCGGATATCGCCGGGTGATGTCCACCCAGGGATCGTCGCCGAGTTGTTTCAGGCCCAACGACACCCGGTTGCGCTCGCGGTCATACCGCAGCACCTTGGCTTCGATCTCGTCACCGATTTTGAGAACTTCGCTCGGATGCTTCACGCGCTTCCACGCCAGATCGGTGATGTGCAGCAAACCATCGATACCGCCCAGATCGATGAACGCCCCGTAATCGGTGAGGTTCTTGACCACACCCTTGACCGTCTGGCCTTCCTCCAGGCCGGAGAGCAGCGCCTCGCGCTCGGCGGATATTTCTTTCTCGACCACGGCGCGGCGCGATACCACCACGTTATTGCGCTTGCGGTCGATTTTGATGACTTTGAATTCGAGTTCCTTGCCTTCGAGATAGCTGGGATCGCGGACCGGACGAACGTCGACGAGAGAACTGGGGAGAAATGCACGGATAGTGTTGATGACGATGGTATAGCCGCCTTTGACCTTGCCGGTCATGATGCCGGTGACGATCGATTGTTCCTCGAACGCCTTCTCCAGGTCTTCCCACACCTTGGCGCGACAGGCCTTCTCGCGCGATAACCGGGTCTCTCCCGACCCGTCCTCCAGCATCTCAATCACGACTTCCACGCGGTCGCCGATCTTGACGTTCACATCACCGTGGCTGTCCTGGAATTCGGCCACGGGAATCACGCCTTCGGACTTCAGTCCGGCGTTGACCACCACCACGTTCTCATCCACTCGCACCACTTCGCCGACGATCAGTTCGCCGGATTGCAGGTGAATTTTGTTTAAACTTTCCTCAAATAGCTGCGCAAAACTTTCAGTCATAAATATGTGTGGGTTCCGGTCGCCGGTGACGATGGTCGTGCCTGTCATGCGGCGAATAGGGTTGCTCGGGTTTGGTTAATCTCGGAAATCCTGACGCCCTGTTCCTCGAGAGGCATGTCTACCCCCGCCGTTGCCGCGCTTGCAGCAGGCCATACACACGCTCAACCACCCCGGAAATGTCGAGCTGAGAGGTATCGAGGATGCACGCGTCCTTGGCCGGCTTCAGCGGAGAAACTTCCCGCACGGCGTCGCGTGCATCGCGCTCACGGATCTCATCAAAAAGCCCGCGGAGGTTAACATCGAAACCCTTGTCTTTCAACTGTTTATATCTTCTCTCGGCGCGCACATCCGGGGTCGCCGTGAGATACACCTTAAGTATCGCATCGGGAAACACGGTGCTGCCCATGTCCCGTCCATCCGCCACCAGACCCGGCGGTTGCCGAAATGAGTGCTGTTTCTGCAACAAGGCCCGGCGAACCTCGGGGATGGCGGCGAGGATAGAGGCCCGGCGGCCGCTTGCTTCGGTACGCAGCCGGTCGCCGATTTCTTGCCCGTTGAGCTGCACATCCACCGTATCGGCGGCCTCCCGGGGCGTGAAGCGTAGAGACATTTCCAGGGCCAGTCGCGCCAGCGCGGTTTTATCATTGAGATCAACGCCCGCCTGTTCCGCCGCGACGCCCAAAGACCGGTAGAGTGCCCCGCTATCCAGGAAATGCCAACCGAGCCGCCGAGCCAATAGTTGCCCGATCGTTCCCTTGCCGGAGCCGCTTGGGCCATCGAGCGCCAACACCGGAATCTTGTTTGTCATGGGTGAATTGCCGCCACAGAATTTACTTGAGAATAACGCTGATAAATCATTATTTCTGCTCCCAAAACCCCGCGGTCTCATCAGCACCCTGGTTGGCAAAAAATATGTCCTGCGTTACTCAATATTAATCGACAAGCCCGCGCGCGCGGCCAATTCCACAAATCCCGGAAATGAGGTGCTCACGTTCTTGCAATCGCTGACGGTCACGGTCCCCGCGGCGCGCGGCGCGGCCAGGGCAAATGCCATCGCGGCGCGGTGATCGCCGTGGCTGTCAACCGCGCCACCGCGAAAGCGGCCGCCCTGGATAACAATACCGTCCGGTGTTTCCGCGGCATAAATCCCCAGTCGCCTCAGTCCCTGTGCCATGACGGCGATGCGATCCGACTCTTTTACCCGCAGTTCCTGCGCGCCGGTCAGTACGGTTTCCCCCTCCGCACAGGCGGCGGCGATAAACAGCGCGGGAAATTCGTCAATGGCCAGCGGCACTTGTTCCTCCGGAATCCGGATCCCACGCAACCGGGCGGCACGCACGCGGATATCCGCGACCGGTTCCCCGCCCACTTCACGCTTATTCATGAGTTCCAGGTTTGCGCCCATCGACGTCAGGATACGCAGCACACCGGTGCGAGTGGGATTGATGCCGACGTGCTCGAGCATCAGATCCGATCCGGGTGCGATGCTGGCGCCCACCAGGAAAAACGCCGCCGAGGATATATCGGCCGGAACATCGATCTCGCAGGCCACCAGTTTTCCACCGCCGCGCAGGCTGATGCGCGCGTCCCGTGTCAGCACGGGATAGCCAAAGCCACGCAACATGCGCTCGGTGTGGTCACGCGTAGGCGCCGGTTCGCTCACGATGGTATCGCCTTCCGCGTACAACCCGGCCAACAGCAGGCACGATTTCACCTGCGCGCTGGCAACCGGCATCGGGTATTCGATCCCGCGCAGCGTTTGCCCACCTTTGATTTTGAGCGGCGGCCGCCCGCCCGCCGCTGTAGTTATCACCGCGCCCATGCGGCGCAAGGGTTCGGCCACGCGCTCCATCGGACGCTTGTTCAGCGATTCGTCGCCGATCAATTCCGAGTCGAACTGCTGGCCCGCGAGAATTCCGGCCATGAGCCGCATGGCGGTTCCGGAATTACCCATGTCGAGCGGTTTTGTCGGCGTCGTCAATCCACGCAGACCGGCGCCATGAATCGCCAGCGCGCCATGGTTCGGGCCGTCCATCGCTACACCCATGGCACGAAACGCGCCGAGCGTACCTAGCACATCCTCGCCTTCCAGCAAACCTGTTATGCGAGTGGTGCCTTGCGCCAGCGAGCCGAGCATGACCGCCCGATGGGAGATGGATTTGTCGCCCGGCACGCGCACCCGGCCAGTCAGCTTCCCGCCGGGTTTGACCAAATAATCTGTTGTCTTGCTCACCGTGTCATCCAAAAATAGACAGGATTAACTGGATTTCTCAGGATTTACAGGATTAATTTCTAAAAGTTTTAATCTTGTTAATCCAGTTTTAATCCTGTTAATCCTGTGAATTAATTTTTCTTGTTCAAGCCGTCGCGGGCGTGCTTGGCGCGCGAGAAGGTTGCCAGCAGCCATTCACCGTCGCCTTTTTCCACGGCGGAAATCAAGTCACGCAGCTCGGCGTGGTACTGACGCAGCGCGTTGACCATGGCATCCCGATTCGTCAGACAGATATCGCGCCACATCACGGGATCGCTCCCCGCGATGCGGGTGACGTCGCGAAAACCGCCGGCCGCGCAATCAAGAATCGCGCGGTGGTCATCGTGCCGCACCACCAAGTCCATCAGGCAAGTGGCCAGCATCTGCGGCAGGTGGCTGCTCACCGCGAGAATCCGATCGTGATCCTCGGCGGTCAGCTCGATCGTTTCGGCGCCGGCGGCCTCCCACATGGTCCGCACGCGCGCCAGTGCCGTGGAGTCGGTCTCGGTTCCCGGCGTCAGAATCACGCGCCGGTGGCGAAACAGATCCGGCACCGACGCCGCGACACCGGACTGCTCCCTGCCGGCGATGGGATGCCCCGGTACAAAATGCGGGAAGCGTGCCCCCAACGCCGCGCGCGCCGCCGCGACCACCGCGCCCTTGACGCTGCCGACATCGGTCACGATGACCTGGTCCGTCAACAAGGGCGCCAGTTGCTGCAGGATTTCCGCCATTCCGCCAACCGGCACGGCGAGTACGATCACGTCCGCGAGGCGCGCGGCATCCGCGAGCGATACCTCGACACGATCGATCACACCGAGCTCCACCGCGCGCTGCAGATTGGCGATGCTGCGGCCGTATCCGGACACCTCGTGGACGTGACCGGCGGCGCGCAGGGCGCGCGCGAGCGAGCCGCCAATCAGTCCAACTCCGATGATGCAAAGTTTATTAATCATATAAAAACAGTGAATCGTAAGTCGTGAGTTGTCTCACGATTTACGACTCACGGCTCACGAATCACTTTTCCCAGAGCATTGATAAATCTTTCGTTTTCTTCCGGCAACCCCACCGTCACTCGGAGGTGATTCGGCATACCGTAGTTCGCCACCGGCCTCACGATGACACCCTCGCGCAACAACTGCTCGTAAATGGGCCCTGCCGGCTTGCCGACATCCACGCACACAAAATTGCCCGCGGAAGGAATGTAGTCAAGTCCAAGCATCCGGAATGCCGCCGTCAGTCGCTGCATGCCATCCCGGTTGAGCTGGGCGACGCGCGTAATGTGCGCGTCGTCTTCCAGGGCGGCGGTGGCCGCCGCCAGCGCGACGCTGTTCACGTTAAACGGCTGGCGCACCCGATTCAGAATCTCCGCCACCTCCGGGCTGGACACGCCATAACCCACGCGCAACCCCGCGAGCCCGTAAATCTTGGAAAACGTGCGTGTCGTGATGAGATTCGGAAACCGGCCGGCCCACGCGACGGTATTCGGATAATCCGGCTCGCCGACGTATTCAAAATAGGCTTCGTCGACCGCCACCAGCACATGCGCCGGCATGGCACGGAGAAAGGAATCAAGTTCATCCTTCCCGGTCCAGGTTCCCGTGGGATTATTCGGGTTGGCGATAAACACCAGGCGTGTCCGGGGATTCACGGCAGCCTGCATCGCCGCGAGATCGTGTCCCCAATGCCGGGTTTTCGTGACCACGGGTTTCGCGCCGACGGCGCCGGTAACAATGGGGTAAACCGCAAAGGCATGCTCGGAAAACACCACTTCGTTATCCGGTAGCACAAAGGCGCGCGCCAGCAATTCAAGAATATCGTTCGATCCGTTGCCGAGCGTGATGCATTCCGGTGTCACGCCGAGTTTTTGGGACAACGCCTTTTTCAGTCCAAAACCGTTGCCGTCGGGGTAACGATGGATGTCGTGCAAAACGGCGCGCGCGGCGTCGACGGCGCGCGGACTCGGCCCCAGGGGGTTTTCGTTGCTGGCCAGCTTGATGGCGTCCGTGACGCCGTACTCGCGTTCCAGTTCCTCGATCGGCTTGCCCGGCCGGTAAGGCTCAAGCCCCCGCACTCCCGGAACGGCAAGATCGAGGACTTGCTTACTGTCCATTTGGAAGTTCATCGCAAGAGCAATAGACAGGATTAACAAGATTTCGCAGGATTTACAGGATTAAAGAAAAATTTCTTAAAAATCCTGTTAATCCTGATTAATCCTGTAAATCCTGTGAATTGATTCATGGCGTTATAACACGGCCTTGGGATAGGAACCGAGCCGTTTCAGGAATGCCGCTTCTTTTTCCAGTTCGGCCAGCGCCTTGGCCACCTTGCGATCCTTCACATGGCCGTCAACATCGATGAAGAATACATACTCCCACATGCTCTGATGCGAGGGTCGCGATTCGATCCGGGTCATGTTAATCCCGTTTTTCGCGAGCGGCGTCAGCAACCGCTGCAACGCCCCGGGGCGGTTGCGGCTCGACAGCAGCAGGCTCGTCTTGTCATTGCCGCTGGGCGCGGTGTCCGCCGTGCCGATCACCAGAAAGCGGGTGGTGTTGTCCGGCCGGTCTTCGATATTGTTGGCGAATATCTTGAGGCCATAGAGACGCGCGGCCGTATCACCGGCGATAGCATTCAAGCTGACGTCCGCCGCCGCCATCCGCGCCGCTTCCGCGTTGCTCGCCGCGGTCACGCGTTCGATACCCGGTAGATTGGCGTCAAGCCATTCGCGGCACTGGGCCAGCGACTGCTGGTGCGAGACCACGCGCTTGGCGCTGTGCGGATCGTTCCCCTTGCCGAGCAGATGATGATGGATGCGCAGTTCCACCTCGCCGCAAATTTTGAGCGGCGACATCATGAACATATCCAGCGTATGATTGATCACGCCTTCGGTGGAATTTTCGATCGGCACCAGGCCGAAGTGGGCATTGCCGGATTCGACTTCGCGAAACACTTCGTCGATGGCCGCGAGCGGCACGGTATCGACGAATTGGCCGAAGTGCTTGAGCGCCGCCTCCTGGGTGAAGGTTCCTTCCGGCCCGAGAAAGGCAATCCGCATGCGCGATTCCAGGGCGAGGCAGGCCGACATGATTTCGCGAAACAGCCGCGCGATCGCTTCATCGGTGAGCGGACCCTTGTTGCGCGCGAGCACCTGGCGCAATACACCCGCCTCGCGTTCCGGACGGTAGAAATTGTTGCCCCCCTCCCGCTGCTTGGTTTCGGCTATTTTGAGCGCGAGACGCGCGCGCTCGCTGATGAGCGCCTGGACCTTCTCATCCAGTGTATCGATTCGCTCGCGCAGGTTTTCAATTCGCGCGGCCGCGTCGTCGTTGGTTCCTTTTCTATTCATGTCCTCAAACAATGCGCGCCATCAGCACGCCATCAATCTCCGCGACTTTGCGGCGCACGTCTTCCGGTGCCGGACTGTCGAGATCCACAACCGTGTAGGCGTAATCCCCGCGCGAGCGGTTGACCATGTCATGGATGTTCAGCTTGGCGTGACCCAGGGTTTCGGAGATCAGGCCGAGCATGTTGGGTACATTAGCATTAGCCACGATCAGGCGGTAGGCGGTCTCGCGCGGCGGCGCCACGTCCGGGAAGTTCACGGCGTTGCGCACGTTGCCATTCTGGAGAAAATCCTTCACCTGCTCCGCCACCATGATGGCGCAGTTATCCTCGGCTTCGGCGGTGGACGCCCCCAGATGCGGAAGCGCCACCACGCGTTCATGATTTTTGAGCAGGTTGCTCGGAAAGTCGCAAA
Organism: Sulfuricaulis sp.; assembly: GCF_040901545.1. GTDB lineage: Bacteria > Pseudomonadota > Gammaproteobacteria > Acidiferrobacterales > Sulfurifustaceae > Sulfuricaulis. Next base: position 141,133 of record NZ_JBBDYL010000054.1, read on the forward strand.
TATAGCCATACACCTTTCCCGCCTTGATGGCGGCGCTGACCGCGGCGTCGTCGACGATGCCTTCGCGCGCAAAATTGAGAATGATGACGCCGTTCTTCATGGCCTTGAGCCGCTCGGCGTTGATGAGATTACGGGTCGTCTCCATGGACGGCACGTGAAATGTCACGAAATCCGCCACGCGCAGCGCCTCTTCCACGGTGTTCGCCTTTTTCGCGTCGGCCGACAATTGCCAGGCACCCTCGATGGTCAGACCGGGATCGAAGCCGATCACCTTCATGCCCAGCGCAATCCCCAGATTGGCGACACTGCGGCCGACCGCGCCCAACCCGATGACCGCGAGCGTGCGGCCGGGCAGCTCAAAGCCGGCGAAATTTTTCTTGCCGGCTTCCACCGCCCTGTTGATCTCGGCGTCGGTACCGGAAAGACCGCGGGTGAATTCCCAGGCCGGTCCGATGTGCCGGCAGCCCAACAGCATGCCGGCCAGCACCAGTTCCTTCACGGCGTTGGCGTTCGCGCCCGGGGCGTTAAACACCGGAATTCCCATCTTGGTCAGCTTATCGACCGGGATGTTGTTCACGCCCGCGCCGGCGCGTCCGACGGTTTTGAGACTTGGGGGAATTTCCATGTCGTGCATCTTGAACGACCGCAGCAGGATCGCGTCCGGCTCCTTCATGTCGGAGGAGATCTGGAACTGTTCCTTGGGCAGGCGCGCGAGTCCCAATGAAGAAATATTATTGAGCGTCAGAATCTTGAACATGTTATTTCCCCTGCCTTTGCATGAAATCCCGCATGTAAGCAATCAACGCATCAATACCCGATTCCGGCATGGCGTTATAAATGCTCGCGCGCATGCCGCCGACCGAACGGTGCCCCTTGAGCTGGATCATCCCGGCCGCTTTCGCGCCCTTGAGGAAGGCCTCGTCGAGCGCCGGGTCATTCAGCGTAAACGGGATGTTCATCCACGAGCGGCTTTGTTGCTCCACCGGATTGCGGTAGAAACCGCCGCTCGCATCGATGAAAGCGTAGAGCTTCTCGGCCTTGCGCCGGTTTATTTCCCCCATTGCCTTGAGCCCGCCGTTTTTCTTCAACCATTCGAAGACGAGGCCCGCGATGTACCACGCGTACGTCGGCGGCGTGTTGAACATCGAACCGTTGTCCGCGGTGATCCGGTAATCGAAAATCGAGGGTGTACCGGGCATGGCCTGCCCCATAAGATCCTCGCGCACGATGACGATCGTTAACCCCGCCTGACCCATGTTCTTCTGCGCCCCGCCGTATATGACCCCGAACCGGCTCACGTCCACCGGACGTGACAAAATGGTGGAGGACATGTCGGCCACGAGCGGCACGTTGCCCGTTTCCGGAATGAAACCGAACTCCACGCCGCCGATCGTTTCATTCGGGGTGTAGTGCACGTAGGCCGCGTTGGAATCGAGTTTCCAGGTATTTTGCGGCGGCACCGTGGTGAAATTCGTCGCTTCGCCCGATGCCGCGACGTTTACGGCGGCAAAGATTTTTGCTTCCTTGATCGCCTTCTTCGACCACTCCCCGGTGTTGATGTAATCGGCGGATTTTTTTCCACGCAGCAGGTTCATCGGCACCATGGCGAACTGCCCCGCCGCCCCGCCCTGCATGAACAACACTTTATAATGTGACGGGATGTTCATGAGCTCGCGCAGATCCGCTTCCGCCTTTTCGGCGATCGCGAGGAACTCCTTGCCGCGATGACTCATCTCCATCACGGACATACCGCTGCCGTGCCAATCCAGCATTTCCGCCTGCGCCTGCTGCAACACTGCTTCCGGCAACACCGCCGGCCCCGCGCTGAAATTAAATATTCTTGCCATTTACGTAGCTGCCTTGTAATAAAAAAATTTCACAGGATTAACAGGATTTTTCAGGATTTACAGGATTACTTTAAAATAGTTTTTAGAACCTATCTCAAAATTAAGAACCTGATCCAGGTAGGTTGGGGTGAGCGTAGCGAACCCCAACAAATCGTTGGTTGTTGCCGGGGTACAAGAAAATCGCTTGTACCCGTTCAGCGGCATGAATGTCCACCGGACATTCATGACTACCCCGTTTCACCGGCGCTTCGCGCCTAACCCAACCTACATTAAAACTATTTTTGAGACAGCTTCTAATCTTGTTAATCCTGTTTAAATCCTGTTAATCCTATCTATTAATCTTCTTCCTCGGACTCAGCCACGCGCTCCAGTCCCGCCAGCGATTCGCCTTCCTCGAGGCCGATCAGCGTCACGCCCTGGGTGTTCCGGCCCACGATGGAAATCTCTTTGACGCGCGTGCGGATCAGCGTGCCGCCGCTCGTGATCAGCATGGCCTGATCCTCGTCGCCGACCACGCACGCGCTCACGACGGCGCCGTTGCGCTCGCTGACCTGGATCGAGATCACGCCCTGTCCGCCGCGGCGATGCTTCGGGTAATCCGCAAGCATCGTGCGTTTGCCGTAGCCGTTTTTCGTGGCCGTGAGCACCGTCGTGGCTTTGCCCACCGCGTCCGGGCAGGCGATGATGAGGGCGATCACGGACTGGGTCTTCCGCAACATGATGCCGCGCACCCCCTTGGCGGTGCGCCCCATCGGCCGCACGTCCTTTTCGTCGAATCGCACGACCTTGCCGGCATCGCTGAACAGCAGGATGTCGCATTTGCCGCTGGTCAGGCCGACACCGATCAGGCGGTTGCCCGGCTTGAGTTCGATGGCGCGAATCCCCGAGGAGCGCGGGCGGGTGAATTCGACCAGCTCGGTCTTTTTCACCGTGCCGTCGGAAGTCGCCATAAACACATACCCGCCCTGGGCGAAATCGTTCACCGGCAGGATGGCGCTGATATGCTCGCCCTCCACCAGCGACAGCAGATTCACGATCGGCTTGCCGCGCGCACCGCGTCCGGCCTGGGGAATCTCGTACACCTTCTTCCAGTACACCTTGCCCAGGCTGGTGAAGCACAGAATCGTGGCGTGGGTATTGGCGATCAGGAGTTTGTCGACAAAATCCTCTTCCTTCATGCTGGTCGCGGTCTTGCCGCGGCCGCCGCGGCGTTGCGCACGGTAGGTCGCGAGCGGCTGCGACTTGATGTAACCGGCGTGCGACATGGTCACCACCACGTCCTCGTCGGCGATCAGGTCTTCCATGGAATAACTCACCCGGGTCTGCACGATTTCCGTGCGGCGTTTGTCACCGTACTGGTCGCGGATCGCAATTAGTTCCTCGCGAATGACCTTCATGAGACGGTCGGGGTTTCCGAGAATTTCGAGCAGATCGGCGATGGACTTGAGGATTTCGCCGTACTCGCCGCGCAGTTTCTCCTGTTCCAGGCCGGTGAGGCGGTGCAGCCGCAGATCGAGGATGGCTTGCGCCTGGACATCCGTCAGCCGATAGCCCTTAGGCGTCAAGCCGAAGACCTTGTCCAGACCCTCCGGCCGCGTCAGGCCGGCGTCGCCCGCGGACAACATCTTGGTAACCAGCTTTGCCGGCCAGGCGCGCGCCAACATTTTCACGCGCGCCTCGTCCGGATCCTTGGCGGCCTTGATGAGGGCAATCATCTCGTCGATGCTCTCGAGCGCGACCGCCAGCCCTTCCAGCACGTGCGCGCGATCGCGTGACTTGCGCAGGTCGTAGATCGAACGGCGCGTGACCACCTCGCGCCGGTGGCGGATAAAGGCCTCCAGCAGCTCCTTGAGATTGAGCAGGCGCGGCTGGCCGTTGACCAGCGCCACCGCGTTGATACCGAACACGCTCTGCATCGAGGTGTGTTCGTAGAGATTGTTCAGGATCACGTCGGCCACCGCACCGCGCTTGAGCTCGATCACCATGCGCATCCCCGATTTGTCCGACTCGTCGCGCAGTTCCGCGATGTCTTCAAGCTTTTCGTTCTGAACCAGCTCGGCGATGCGCTCGAGCAGCAGCGCCTTGTTCACCTGGTACGGCAGCTCGGTAACGATGATGGCCTGACGGTTGCGTTTTTCATCGGTCTCGATCGCGCTGCGCGCGCGCACGTACACCCGCCCGCGCCCGGTGCGGTAACCCTCGTGGATGCCCTCGACGCCGTGAATGATCCCCGCCGTGGGGAAATCCGGGCCGGGAATGTGCTTGATCAGCTCGTCGATGGTGACATTTTCATTATCGATGATGGCGAGACAGGCACTGATGACTTCATTCAGGTTGTGCGGCGGAATGTTGGTTGCCATGCCCACGGCGATGCCCGAGGAGCCGTTGACCAGCAGGTTCGGGAACTTGGTGGGCAGCACCACCGGTTCCTTCTCCGAGCCGTCGTAGTTCGGCGCAAAATCCACCGTCTCCTTGTCGAGATCGGCCAGCATCTCGTGGGCGACGCGCGCCATGCGGATTTCGGTGTAACGCATCGCCGCCGGGGCGTCGCCGTCCACCGAGCCGAAGTTGCCCTGGCCGTCGATGATCGGGTAGCGCATGGAGAAGTCCTGCGCCATGCGCACGATGGTGTCGTACACCGCGGTGTCGCCGTGCGGGTGGTATTTACCGATCACGTCGCCGACCACGCGCGCGGATTTCTTGTAGGCCTTGTTCCAGTCGTTGCCGAGTTCGTGCATGGCGTACAGCACGCGCCGGTGCACCGGCTTCAGCCCGTCGCGCACGTCGGGCAGCGCCCGGCCCACGATCACGCTCATGGCGTAATCGAGATACGAGCGGCGCATCTCGTCTTCGAGATTGACCGGGATGGTTTCCTTGGCGAATTGTTCCATGTCGAAATCAGTTACCCGATCGCGGATAACTTATTGATAAGTAACTGATAAGTAATTATTTTTCTGCCTGTCCTGGGACCGGTGGAAGCGCGAAATTTTAGCATGGATACCCCCCTAACTGCACTCTAATAAGGGGACATTTCCGGGGTGGAAAACAGCGAAATTCAGCGGGAAAAACGCTAAAGCGATTTTAAAACCCCTTGCTTCGACTCTCGTAGGGTGCGTCCCACGCACCAAGAGCTTTGATTAAGCTACGAATCGGTGCACAGGGTTGCAAGCCCAGGGCGCAACAAAACACGTTGCCCCGCTCAGCGGCGCCAACGTCCACCGGACATTGGCGACAACCCCGCCTCGCCCTACATCATCCAAGATAGCTTTCATTTTTTCATCATCGCGGACAGCTTCTCGCGGGTGGGATTCATCACCACGCCTTTTTCGGTCACGATGGCGTCGATCAGCTCCGCAGGCGTGATGTCGAACGCCGGATTCCAGGCCTGTGCGCCTTCGGGTGCGGTGCGGGTGCCGCCGACGTTGAGCACTTCGGCCTCGGCCCGGGTCTCGATGGGGATCACCGCACCGTCGGGCGTGTTCATGTCCACGGAGCTGGTGGGCGCCACCACCATGAATTTGACCTCGTGGTGCCGCGCCGCCACCGCCATCATGTAGGTGCCGATCTTGTTGGCAGTGTCGCCGTTGGCGGCAATGCGATCTGCGCCCACGATCACCCAGGCCACCTTGCCCTGCTTCATTAGATAGCTCGCGGCACTGTCGGCGATCAGGGTCGCCGGGATCCCTTCCTGCACCAGTTCCCACGCCGTCAGGCGCGCGCCCTGAAGCCAAGGCCGGGTTTCGTTGGCGAAAACACTTTTGATCTTGCCGGCGGCAAAACCGGCGCGCACCACACCCAGCGCCGTGCCGTAACCGCCGGTGGCCAGCGCCCCGGTATTACAGTGCGTCAGCACTCCGCTGCCCTTTTCGATCAGCGCCGCGCCCATCTCGCCCATGCGCCGGTTGGCGGCGATGTCCTCGGCATGGATACGCTGCGCCTCGGCGAGCAATCGCGGCACCGGATCGCCCGTAATGCCGGCATTGATGATGCCGCGCATATGCTCCACCGCCCAGCGCAGGTTCACCGCCGTCGGGCGCGCCTTAGCCAGCAAATCCAGGTCCGGCTGTATCTCCTTCTGCCAGCCTTTGGGGTTTTCCTTGTAACGGTCGCGCGCCGCCAGCACGATGGCATAGGCCGCCGTGATCCCGATCGCCGGCGCCCCACGCACCGCCATGTCGGTGATCGCCTTGGCGCATTCCGGAAGATGGTCGAGATAAAGATACTCGAATTTGCCGGGGAGAATCCGCTGGTCGATGAGTTTCAACCGGCCGTGTTCCCACTCGACCGCGCGGATTTTGTCGTAGGGAATGGATTTGGGGGCGGGAGCGCTCATGGAGTGGAGTATATCTAGCGAGTGCGCTTTGCGCACGAATTGAAAAGCTAATTGCGGGTGGCTCCGCCCCTGCACCGTGGGTGACTTTTGTTTCGGCAAAAGTCACCAAAACCATTCCCCCCGGAGCGCGCGAAAACCCCTTGCGTTTCTCGCCCCACCGGGCGCTCGCCAACTCGCCGGGCGCACACAACACGCCACGGGCTCAAACACGGGGCTCGCTTGAATACTCCCGGTAGGGCTGCGGTACTCGGCGCGCGCTACGGGGTGGGTTAACAAAACCTTCTCAGGGCTTGGCACACGATAATTACATTAGATAATCGGCTCTGACCCTGAGGTCTCCCCACATCTTCCCCCGCCTCACACCGCCTGCGCAAGCACATCACGCAGCCGCGCACAGGTTGGCGCCGGCGCTTCGGATAATCGTGTTCCGTGGCGTCGCAAGGATTCCCACCCAAGCCAAACCGCCGAGTATCGAACTCGCCGGGTGGCGAGCATCGGTCGTGCGATGAGTGAGGCAGTGACAAGCGCGAGTCCTTCGAGCCAGGCAGCGAGCGTGGCGAGCATGTGGATCAGCAGCAACATCTCCAGACGCCGCGGATCGCGCGTCAACGTGTCTTCGAAAGCAGCGCCGTAGCGATGGGACTTAAGATCGCGGAAGGACTGCTCGATCTGCATGCGCTTGGCGTAGAGTGCCACGATCTTAGCTCCCGAGAGGGGGCCAAGCGAAACCGAAGCGGCCAGCAGCCAGGGTTCGCGCTCGCGTTGGGCGATTTTGCGCGAGTAAGCGCTGCGTGCGCGTTGGCCGTAGCGCGTCAGATCAATACGTCCGCGTGCTCGCCGGCGCACGAGGGTAAGCCGACAGACGAGTCGCTTGGTTTCAGTCAATTCCACTTCGCCCAGCGATACCGCTCGCGCGGTGGCGCGGGCGTAGAGTGCCTTAGCCGCGATCCAGTCGTTTTCGTACGGGGATTTGAGGAATCGCGCGTGGGCGCGATGGCGCACCCGCCCGACAAAGTGCCAGCCGAGCGCCTCGACGGCACGAAACCACGGAATCCGGAAGCCGGCGTCCGTGATGAGGATCGGACGGATACCCTCGGGCAACAACGACCTGAGTCGTTCCAGAAATGCCGCCTCGACCTGCGGCGAACCGAGCTTGGCTGTCGGATGCACCTCTTCGTACACGGTGAGCGTGCGGCCACGGGCCACCACGGCAGCGCGCAACAGATGGAAGCAGCCGTCGGACTTCACCTCACTCCAGTCGACGATGAGTACCGGGCGCGGCAGGCGTAGCAGCCAAAGGAGTGCCGCCTGATAACACGCGGTGCGAAGCGCTTGTACCCCGCGGTGGCCGAGCAACCGGTCGAAGCGCTTCAAGGGCGCGTGGATGCGATCGGCACCGGGAAAGTGCCGGGCCAGTTCCGTGAGCGTCAAACGCCGCTCCACGAGCAGCGCTTCCACGGCCAAGAAGAGATTGCGGGCATTGCGCACATCGAGCCCGGCGATGACAGAGGAGAGAATCTTCTGTAATACTTTCGTGGCGTGCATGGCGGGGTTTCCTCGCGGTTGGTAGCCACGGGGAACAAAAAACCTCGTCGTGCACGCCGTTTTTGCAGATAGGTTACGCCCTAAATCGTTGAAGGATCAATGGAAGATGTGGGGAGACCTCAGGCTCTGACCCCAACTATGCTAGACGTCAAGTTTCAATTTCCCTTGCTCATATACAGATATTATTTGTTGTCTAATTTTATTTTTAGTTAAAGCGTCTTTAAAGAATCGATTAAATGAAAACGCAGGGTCTTCTTCATACTCCGCATTCACAACATCACTTACGATTTCGACTGCTTCATCAATCAATGAGGTTGCCTGTTTTAGATCCATATAATCGTATTTCCGTGCTTGACACATGGCAGATATCGCATGCAGAACGTGGTATGCACCATCAATTAAGTAAAGGTGGTCAGTGTTAAACTCTTCATCATGTTTTATTTTTTGTTGTAGCTCGCGTTTCTTTTTATCGATAATTGAATATATCTGGAGAGGTATGTGCAATTTCTGTGGTGTTATATCATCATTAAAAATTGAATCATAAAGATCGCCAAATATTCTTCCTCGATCCTTTTTTGCTACTTCAGGAAGTTCCATTGTATAAGCAAGATATGCTTGAGCAGCAGTAAGTGCGTCGACCCTTTGCAGTTTAGGTTGATCCGAGAATTGTCTGGCTTTGCGTTCATAAAATAATCCATTTTCATGGAAACCTTGTTCAAGCTTCTTCTGTATCTCATCATTTGATCTAAGATCACGCGTCTTAATAGGAGTTTGACTATTTGTAGACTCTGCAATAGCAGTGCTAATTCGCCGTTCCTTAGTTTCATAAATACGCACTAATACAAGAACATTCTTTACACTCTCAGGTTTCTGTTTATACGCTTCGAATAATGCATTAGATGTTTGTCCACCATTCACAATCTGCACATTTTGAAGTTCAACAACTGGCGCTCTCGTACCAGGTTGATATGAAAATGAATCACATGTAATTGTGATTCCATTATTCAGATACCAGAACTCAGTATTCTGATCAGATAAAGCCGTTTTAATTATCTTCTCATTAATGCGATTCTTGCTAGTTAGGTACACACGCACATTATCGTTGAAAATATCCAATCTTACTTGATGAGGATTGGCATCATCCTCAATAATTTTCACTAATTCCTCTGCTGTTACAGATGTGATCAAACCTCTAATATTTCCATCAGATCGTTCAAAATAATTCAAATCAACGAGCCTTACCGCACGATTTATTCTAGGAGTTCTTTTTTCTATAAAAAGATTTGATATTGACTCAAGTGTATGATGCCGGACTTGGAACGATTTATATCTGTCTAATGAATCATTAGCGCGTTTTTTTTCTGCGTTGGCAAGACTTTCCATATTTGCACAAAAGTGAACTTCAAAACTCACCTTTGGGCGATCAATTGCGGACCAGATTTCTCTTACTTTATTCCAAAGTAGTGGATTACATGACTTCTGTAATTCTTGGCTTTTATTTAACACATCAGAAATAAAAGACAAAAGCTTATCAAGCTCTTTACCAGGGAAATTGTTTTTTGATTTTTCGAAAGTTTGAACATATTTGAACTGAAAGATATGCACAATATTCTTCCCGTCTCTATCATCTACAAATACCGCATCAACACCACGATCCATCCCACCATCAGTTAATGAATCTTCAATTTCACTTGGGGTCAAATCGAGCAAGTATTCGAGCACTATATATGCCAATGCTGATGATTCATTTTCGCAATCATATAAATCACTATAACTTTTTACTTTGTTATTTAGATTGCTCCAATCCAGTAAGGTAGGCATTTAGCACTCCTTTGTAACAGCGATGTGATTTTTCTGATTGAATGCTGCAAAAAACTACGTTAATTAGTTAAATGCTGCAATAGATGAATTGTTGTTCTAACCCCGTAGCGGGCGCCGAGTACCGCAGCCCCACCGGGAGTATTCAAGCGAGACCGTGTTTGAGCCCGAGGCGTGTGGTTTGCGCCCGGCGAGTTGGTCGAGCGCCCGGTGGGGCGAGAAACGCAAGGGGTTTTCGCGCGCTCCGGGGGGAATGGTTTTGGTGACTTTTGCCGAAACAAAAGTCACCCCCGGTGCAGGGGCGGAGCCACCCGCAATTAGCTTTTCAATCGTGCGCGCAGCGCAAGAACCATGCAAGACCTGTTGCTGCCCAGGGTGCAACAAAACTCGCTGCACCCGTTCGGCGGCATGAACACATGTTAAGTGTGTTCATGAAAACCCTGTCTCACCCAGCTTTTGCCGGGACGATGTCTATCATCTACGCTTTCGCGGAGATGATAGACGTCGGTTATACTGCCCCCGCCCAAAAAAAATCCTCCCATGCCAACCATCGACACCTTAATAAACGCCCGCTGGGTGATTCCGGTCGAGCCGGGCGGGTTGACGCTGATGGTTCAGCAGGAAAAATAATCTCAGGCAGCAGCCAGAATGGCTTTGCGGATGGAAGGTGGAAGTGATACAGACTTGAAGAATTTTTCGGGGTACAAATAATCTTCGCCAGACTCGTCAACGACACGGATTTGGCCGTGCTTTGCCGCCACTGAATCAGGGATGGCTATATATATTTTTCTTTTCTCTAGCGAGGCTGCGTAACCTTTATTTCGTACGCATATAACCAGATGCCTTGGCGATGGATATGATCTTGTCATGGCAGACTCTCTAGCAATCGCTTGATTTTGAATTCCTTCTTTCCGATACCGGTTGCTTCGTACCAATGGATCTCGGCGACATGAACACTGCCGTCCGATAATTTGACTTTAGCAGTGCCTTTTCGCTTCCGCCATCGGCCCTTACCATATAATTTCCGAAGCCGGGTAATTTCCCGAATACTGGAACCTATTGCAAATGTCTCGACTTGGGTTATATCGCCGAGAATTTCAAAATACATGTAAACATAGTCCCAAAGCAAGATATAACCGTCAAGAATTACTTATACGATATACTCTCTCTCGCCCAACGCCCGATATTAAGAATCCATGCAAACCATCGACACCTTAATAAATGCCCGCTGGGTGATCCCCGTCGAACCTGATGGCAAAACCCTGGATCACCATAGTATTGCTATCGTCGATGGGAAAATCTTCGAAGTGCTGCCCACCGCCGATGCCGTCAAGCACTATGGCAATGCGGAAATGCACGATCTCCCGCACCATGCCGTCATCCCGGGCTTGGTGAACGCGCACACGCACGCGGCGATGAGTTTGTTTCGCGGGCTGGCGGACGATCTGCCGCTCATGGACTGGCTGAACCAACACATCTGGCCGGCGGAGGCGAAGTGGGTGAGCGAGGCTTTCGTGCGCGACGGCACCGAGCTCGCCATTGCCGAGATGCTGCAAAGCGGCACCACCTGTTTCAACGACATGTATTTCTTTCCCGACGTCACCGCGCGTGTCTGCCACGACTCCGGCATGCGCGCCTGTGTCGGGCTCATCGTTCTGGATTTTCCCAGCGTCTGGGCGCAGAACGCGGACGAATACCTGCACAAGGGGCTCAAGCTGCACGATGAGCTGCGCAACAGCGAACTCATTACCACCGCCTTCGCGCCACACGCGCCCTACACCGTTTCGGACGCGCCGCTGGAAAAAATCCGCATGTACGCCGATGAGCTGGATATTCCGGTGCACATGCACGTGCACGAGACCGCGCACGAGGTAAATGAAGGACAGAAACTGCACGGCATGCGCCCGCTGGCGCGCCTGGCGAAACTCGGCCTGCTCGGCCCGCGCCTGATCGCGGTGCACATGACCCAGCTCGAAGCCGCTGAAATCAAGACGCTGGCGCAGGACAATGTCAGCGTGGTGCATTGCCCGGAATCGAACCTCAAGCTCGCGAGCGGCTTTTGCCCGGTGCACGCGCTGGTGCGGGCCGGCGTGACCGTGGCGCTCGGCACCGACGGCGCCGCCAGCAACAACAGCCTCGACATGCTGGAAGAGCTGCACATCGCCGCCCTGCTCGCCAAGGGCGTGAGCCAGGATGCCACCGCCATCCCGGCGCGCACGGCGCTGCGCATGGCCACGCTGAACGGCGCAAGGGCGCTTGGGCTTGAAGCCCGCACCGGCTCGCTCACCGCCGGCAAGGCCGCGGATATCGCCGCCATCGATTTATCCGCCATTTCCAGCCAGCCGGTGTACGATCCGGTGTCGCATATCGTCTACGCCACCACGCGCAACCAGGTTTCGGACGTGTGGGTAAACGGCAAGCACCTGCTGGCGAAGTACCATCTGACCGGAATGAACGAGGCCAAACTGCGGGACAAGGCCATACAATGGCACGACAAAATAATTAGACAGGACTAACAGAATTTTCAGGATTTACGGAAATAGTCATAGAATACCGGCTTCGAGTTAATCCTGTTAATCCTGTAAATCCTGTCCATTTATATGTCTCATACTGCACAGAACGTCGATCCGGAAGAGATTGCCAAATTCGCGCAGCTCGCCGCGCGCTGGTGGGACCCGCACAGCGAATTCAAGCCGCTGCACGACATCAACCCGCTGCGCTTGAAATACATCAACGACCGGGTCGGCCTCAAGGACAAGACCGTGCTCGACATCGGTTGCGGCGGCGGCATCCTCGCGGAGAGCATGGCGGCGCTCGGCGCCAGCGTGACGGGCATCGACCTGGGCGAAGCGCCGCTCGCGGTGGCGAAGCTGCACCTCAGGGAATCCGGCCGGAAAGTCGAATACCGCTACATCAGCGCCGAGGACCTCGCCCGCGAGCGGCCCGATTCCTACGACATCGTGACCTGCATGGAAATGCTGGAGCACGTGCCGGACCCGTCCTCGAGCATCGCGGCCTGCGCCCGGCTGGTCAAACCCGTTGGGCAGGTGTTTATCTCCACCATAAACCGCAATCCGAAGAGCTGGCTGTTCGCCATCGTCGGGGCGGAATACGTGTTGAATCTGCTCCCGAAGGGCACGCACGAGTACCTGAAATTCATCAAGCCCTCGGAACTGGAACGCTGGGCGCGGCAGGCGGGGCTGTCGGTGCAGGAATTCATCGGCATGCATTACAACCCGCTCACGCGGCAGTACCGGTTGGGGCGCGGGGTGGACGTCAATTACATCGCCTATACCACACGCGGTGACTAAGATCCGCACGGTCTTGTTCGACCTCGACGGCACGATCGCCGACACCGCGCCGGACATGGCCCACGCGCTGAACGCGCTGCTGCAAGCTGAAGGCAAGCAGACCCTCGCGTTTGAAGACATCCGTCCGGTGGTATCCCACGGCGCCTCGGCGTTGATCAAGCTGGGGTTAGGTGTCGCCCCGGGCGAGGCGGAGTTCGATCGGCTGCGCGAACGGTTTCTAGCGGTGTATGCTGACAACCTCTGCCGCCATACGCGCCCCTTCGACGGCATCGGGCCGTTGCTGGTTTCGTTGCACGCCGCCGGGATCGCATGGGGTATCGTCACGAACAAGCCGGCCTTTCTTACCGAGCCGCTGATCGCGAGCCTCGACTTAAAACCCGCCCCGGTGTGCATTGTGAGCGGCGATACCACCAACAACCGCAAACCCCACCCGGAACCCATGCTTCACGCCGCGGCCGCGGCCGGCGCCCGACCGGAACAGTGTCTCTACGTCGGCGACGCCGAGCGCGATATCCAGGCCGGAAAACTGGCCGGCATGAAGACGCTGGTGGCGCTGTTCGGGTACATTAGCCGGAGTGAAACCCCGGATCGCTGGGGCGCCGACGGCATGGTCAACTCACCGCATGAAATTCTGGAGTGGCTCGAGCGCCATGGTTGATAACACGACACTATTATTCCTCGGTCTGTTCGTCCTGCTCGCGGCCGCGTTGGGCTGGCTCGTCGCCCGTCTGCGTCACCAGAAGCGCCTCGCCGAACTCGCCACAACACTTGAGATGGAACGCCGCGCCGCGCAGGAGAAACTCGCCGGACTCGAGCAAACGTTCGCCGCCCTGTCCCATCGCGCCTTGAAGGAAAACAACGCGGCTTTCCTGCAGCTCGCCCAGGAGACGCTGAAGCAATTTCACGTGCAGGCCAAGGGCGATCTCGAACTGAAGGAAAAGGCGGTGGAGAACCTGATCAAGCCGGTGCGCGAGGCGCTGGAAAAAACCGAACATCAGATCCGCCTGATGGAACAGGAACGCAAGGAAGCCTACGGCTCGCTCTCGAAACACCTGGAAACCATGGCCCAGACCCAGCAACTGCTGCAAGGCGAGACGCGCAACCTGGTGCAGGCCCTGCGCCGCCCGGAAGTGCGCGGGCAGTGGGGCGAGCTCACCCTGAAGCGCCTGGCCGAACTCGCCGGCATGGTGGAGCACTGCGACTTTTACACACAGGAACACACGGACAACGACGAGGGCCGGCTGCGTCCCGATATGATCGTGCGCATGCCCGGCGGGCGCGAGGTCGTGGTCGACGTGAAAACGCCGCTCGATGCCTATTTGAGCGCGGTCGAGGCGACCGACGACGAGTCGCGCCGCCGGCACCTGGAACACCACGCGCGCAAAGTGCGCGAACGCGTGCGTGAATTGTCCGGCAAAGCTTATTGGGCCCAATTCCGGAACGCCCCGGACTTCGTGATTTTGTTCATCCCGGGCGAACAGTTCCTGACCGCGGCGCTCGACCTGGACCGCGATCTGATCGAAGACGCCATGAAACAGAAAGTGATCCTCACGACTCCCACCAGTTTCGTCGCCCTGCTGCGCGCCATCGCCTACGGCTGGCGGCAGGAGAGTCTCGCCGCCAACGCCGAGCAGATCCGTGACGTCGGGGAGGATCTTTACCGGCGTCTCGCCACGTTCAGCGAACATCTCATGAAACTCGGCCGCAGCCTGAACAGCGCCGTCGCCGATTACAACAAGACCGTGGGTTCTTACGAGGCCAAGCTGCTGCCGGGGGCACGAAAATTTTCCGAGATGGGCGTGGGCGGCGATAATGCGCTGGAAGAACCTGAGCGAATCGACAAGGCGGTGCGCGATCTCCAGGAAAACTAGTTTTTTGCGGGAAATTCCGCACTCCGGGCCATGCTATATTTTATATGACACTGTTCTCCCGAAACGGTGCGGACCGTGTAGTGAAACATGCCCAAACAGATCCAGACGACTGAACCGTTGCCGCAGCTGCTGCTGGTGGAAGACTCGCACACGACCCACGCGCTGCTCACCAAATATCTCGGCCGCAATTATCAATTAATCCAAGCCAACGACGGTGTCGAGGCCTGGAAGCTGCTTAACTCGGACCGTGAATTCGATCTCGTCATCACCGATGTCCACATGCCCAACATGTCCGGACACCAATTGCTGGTCAAGATCCGTAAAAGCGACGACATCCGCCACAAGAACCTGCCGGTGATCGTGATGACGTCCGCCGAGGATAACGTCGATCGCAATCTAGCCTTTCTCAACGGCGCCAACGATTTTCTCATCAAACCGCTCGACGAGATGGAATTGCAGGCGCGCATCAAGGTTCACTATCGCCTGTCGCGCACCATCCGCGAGCTCGAAGCGAGTAAAAGGGCGCTCGCGGCGCAGGTGACCACCGATTCGCTGACCAAGCTTAAAAACCGCCGGGCATTTTTCGAAAACGGCGGTACGGCGCTGGAACTGGCGCAGCTTAAAAAGTCGGAACTCTCGGTGATCCTGCTCGATATCGATTATTTCAAAAAAATCAACGATACCTTCGGACACCAGGCGGGCGACGAGGCATTGATGCTCGTCGGCACCATCCTGACGCAAATGACGCGGCCGGAGGACACGGTATCGCGCATCGGCGGCGAGGAATTCGCGATCCTGCTGCCGGGCGTGAATCGACTCAGCGCCGCCGTCATGGCCGAGCGCATCCGCGCGACCATCGAGGGGGAGAAATTCGTCTCGGAGAACAAGATCGTGCCCATCACCGTCAGCATCGGCATCGCCTCGTATGCCGTGGACTACAGCGACAGCATCGATCATCTTCTGGGTGCGGCCGACCGGCGGCTCTACCTCGCCAAGAAAGGCGGGCGCAACCGCATCTGCGTCAACGACGAGGGCCGAAGCTCTTTCGCCTGAATATCCAGAGGGCAAACCGGCCCTACTTCTTCATCTGCTCCTGTACCGGCTTGGTCGCTTCGTGGATGGTTTCTTTGGTTTCCTGGAGGAGATCACCGGTGCGCTCGACGATGCGACTGGGAATGTCCGGCTTGGCGGCAAACGGATTGCTCAGCAGCGGCACATCCTTGCCGAAGTTGATCCCCATCGGAAAAGCCAGGACCGCGCCGATGACAAAGCCATAAATAAATTTTTTCATAACGTCCTCTTCGCCTGAAACCTCGCTACATGATAATCATGATCGCCGGCCTTGGCCACTGTGCAATCCAATGGCTTACGCTACAATCCGGTTTAATCGGACCCCCGCCACGCTCATGCCGCGCTTGACCTGAACGATCATTTCATCCATGCCGCTTTACTCACCCGCCGCCAACCTGCTTGCCGCGCGTACGATATTGATTACCGGCGCCGGCGACGGCATCGCGCGCGCCGCGGCGCTGAGCTTCGCCGCGCACGGTGCGAGCGTGATCCTGCTGGGTCGTACCGCTGCCAAGCTGGAAAAAATCTACGATGAAATCGAACGCCGGGGTTTCAAGCGACCGGCGATCCTGTCGATCGACCTGGCCCTGGCCACCCCCGCGCAATTCGATCAGGCGGCGCAGACTATCGGACAGGAATTCGGCGTGCTCGACGGGCTGCTGCACAACGCCGCCGAGACCGGCACGCTGACGCCGGTCGAGCTCTACCGGCCGGATATGTGGCAGCGCGTGTTGCAGGTAAACCTGAACGCCGCGTGGATGCTGACCCGTGCCTGCCTGCCGCTGATGCGGAAATCCGCCGATGCCTCGATCGTCTTCACCACATCCGATGCCGGACGCAAGGGGCGTGCTTACTGGGGCGCCTACGGTGTTTCCGGCTTCGCCCTGGAAGGGTTGATGCAAACCGTGGCCGACGAAATCGCCGTGGAGGGGCGCATCCGGGCCAACAGTCTGAATCCCGGGGCGGTGCGCACCGCCCTGCGCGCCCGTCTGTATCCCGGCGAGGATCCCCAAACACTCCCCACGCCGGAAGCCATCATGCCCGCCTATCTTTTCCTGCTGGGGCCTGACAGCCGCGGCCTGAACGGCCAGCGATTTAATGCCGGGGATTATATGCAAAAGTAACGGTGCTGGTGAGCGGTTGTTATTCGCCCGCGCGGCGGTTCAAGACGAGGTGCTGAATCAATTTGTCTTCGAGCTCAATGCGGTTGGCGAGTTTTTCACCGAGACGCGAAAGGTCGTCGGAAAACGCCATGGTAATCTCGCAGTGATCGCCGCAATCGTATTTGTCATTGAAATCCAGCGCGGTTTCGGTGGCGCCGGCGATCCGGGGGTAAAGTTTTTCGGCCAGCGTTGCGATTTGCCGCCGGCGTTCCATGCCGTTGATGATGCGTTCATAGAGGCTGAAGTGGCCGGCGGCAATGTAGTCCACCAGAACCTGGCAGAATTTCTGCAGCAGTTCCTGGGCCTGCTTGAGGCGCGAGTTTTTCCCGGTTCCGAAGGGTTGCAGGCCAGCCAGCTGACAGTACAGGGAAAACATTTCCGTGCGCTCCGCGATCAGTTTCTGCACCATTTCCTGGCTGCCGGTTCGGCGCTCCTTGCCCCTCGCCTTCCGCTGCACCGATTTCTGCTTGTTTTCCGTCGTCATGAATTCGCCCTTGATTTCCCCCGAGTCGCGGAACTATACGCTCACATCCGTCATTTGTTAACACCGATCAAAATACATGGTTCATCGCCATAGAAACACTTAGACAAAATCGATGGTGTCATCCGGGAAAACCCGGCAACCGACCCTTGACATCTTGCAGCATGCGCTGCCATCCGCCTTTGCCCATGCGCTTCATCAATTTTTGCATTTGATCGAATTGCTTCAGCAGACGGTTTACCTCCTGCACCGCCGTGCCCGACCCGGCGGCAATACGGCGTTTGCGCGACCCCCGGATAATTTCCGGAGTATGGCGCTCTTGCGGCGTCATGGAATTGATAATGGCGACGAGCCGGGACGTCCGTTGATCGCTCAACTGTGCCTTCGCCGCTTCGGAAACCTCGCCGATTCCCGGCAACTTTTCCATCAGGCCCGCCATCCCGCCCATTTTTTCCATCTGCCGCAGCTGATCGCGAAAATCCGCCAAATCGAAACCCTTGCCCTTGGCCAGCTTCCGGGACATTTCCCGCGCCTTGCCCCGGTCGGCGGAGCGCGTGACTTCCTCCACGAGTCCCAGGATATCGCCCATGCCGAGGATGCGCGCGGCCACGCGGTCCGGATAGAACGCTTCGAGCGCATCGCTTTGCTCGCCCACTCCCAAAAACTTGACCGGCCGCCCGGTCACCTGCCGGATGGATAAGGCGGCGCCGCCGCGGGCATCGCCATCGGTCTTCGTCAAGATCAGTCCACTGAGCGGCAGGGCATGGTTAAAGGCCTGCGCGGCAGTGACGGCATCCTGTCCGGTCATGCTGTCCACCACGAATAGCGTTTCGATCGGCTGGATCGCGGCGTGCACCGCGCGTATTTCTTGCATCATGGCCTCGTCCACGTGCAACCGGCCGGCGCTGTCGATCAACACCACGTCGAGCAACCGCTTCCGCGCCGCGTCCACCGCCTGGCGCGCGATCTCGACCGGCAATTGATCGGAACGGCTCGGAAAAAATTCTGAACCGACCGACGCCGCCAATTTCTGCAATTGCTCGATCGCCGCCGGGCGGTATACGTCTACGCTTGCGACCATGACGGTTTTTTTCTCCCGCTGGATCAGAAACCGGGCCAACTTGGCGACCGTCGTGGTTTTGCCGGAGCCCTGGAGACCCGCGACCAGAATCACCGCGGGCGGGCGAGCCGCAAGATTAAGCTTTTCATTGGCCGATCCCATGAGCGCGACCAGTTCATCGTATACGAGCTTGATCAACACCTGGCCCGGCGAAAGACTCGACGCCACTTCCCGGCCGACCGCTTTCACCCGCACACGCTCGATGAAATCCTTGACCACCGGCAACGCGACGTCGGCCTCCAGCAGCGCCGTTCGCACCTCCCGCAAGGCGGTACGAATATTATCCTCGGTCAGCCGCCCTTCCCCGCGCAAACGCTTGAGGGTGGCTTGGAGTCGTCCGCTGAGATTGTCGAACATCAGTTATCTCCACCGCGCATGATTTTTTCCATTGAGTTCACGCTGAACCGTCGATGAGTCCCGCGCGCCGGACACGAGACGCAAATTCACAGTTCAAATACTTTGCCACGCATCAATCGTTGAGGGGTACTTTGCGGGATATGCCGCGCGATCTCGCGCATGATGTCGTCTTCGTACCCCGGCATTAGGTGCGTGATGTGAACCTGCGGTCCCGGCTTCAATTTCTTGATTTCACCCGCCAACATGGCGGGGCACAGATGTTTGGATATCCGGCTGAGATTTTCATCGGCATCCAGAAAACTGGTCTCAATGATGACGTGCCTGAGATCGCCGATGGCATTCAGCGTGCGCCAGAATTCATCGGTGACCGTGGTGTCGCCGCTGAAAGCCAGACTGCCGCCGGCGCCGGTCACCAGATAGCCCACCGCCGGAACGACATGATTCACGGGAATACTGCGCAACGTCCGGTGATTCAGGGTTATTGCAGCGCCCGCCGGCAATGTCTGGTAGCCCATGAAGGGCGCCGCCGGCGATGGGATACGGCTGAAATCGGGCCATAATTCACCGTTGAAAAGGTGGCGTTGGAGCGTCGTCAGCGTGGCCTCTTGGGCGTATACCCGCACCGGCGAATGCCGGCTCGCCCCCACGGTGTCGAGTAAAAACGGCAGCATGGCCACATGATCGAGATGGGAGTGCGTCAAAAATACATGATCGATGGCGCGCAATTCATCCAGCGTCAGATCGCCAACGCCCGTACCCGCATCGAGCAGGATATCCTGATCGACCAGAATGGATGTCGTGCGCGCCGCAGCGCCGATGCCACCGCTAGCTCCCAGGATCCGGATTTTCATGTGGTGTGTCACCCTCCTTGATTCATTGATCCGCGCAGCATTCGGGGGTTCCGTGGCGCGGTTCGGCGACGCCGATGGCGCGGCCCTCATCAGCGCCTCGCCCTTTCAAAGGCGGACCCACCTATGCCATCATGCGCAGGCTCATTATGACTAATCCCGTCCTGAATTTCCTCGCCTTGGCGTTGTACCTCAGCGTCGGGATACTGCTCGCATTACACCTGCTGCGCGGGCGATCAATCGGTGGCGGCGCCAAGATCGGCATTTTCAGTCTCGGATGCGGCGCAATTGTTTTACATGGCGTGTTGCTTTACACCGGGCTGCGCCTGGAAAGCGGATTGAATCTCGCGCTCACCCCGGCCTTTTCGCTTGTGGCTTGGATTATAGCGGTGCTTTATCTTATTACCTCGCTTTCCCGTCCGGTTGATAATCTCGGCGTCATTATCATGCCCATGGCGAGCCTAACGGTACTGGTGGACTGGTTATGGCCCGGCCAAATGTCCATACCCCTCACTTCCAGAATCCAGGCGGCACATATCGTCATTTCCTTTCTGGCCTACGGCCTGCTGTCCTTATCGGCCGTGCAAAGCCTGATGCTGCTTCTGCAAGAGCGTCACCTGCGGCACCGGCAACCCGGCGGATTCATCAGAGCCTTGCCGCCGATGCAGATGATGGAAGACATCATGTTCCAGATGATCGGAATCGGATTTGTGCTGCTGACGCTCACGCTCATCAGTGGAGTGTTTTTTTCCGACGAACTTTTCGGCAAACCTTTGAAGTTTACGCATCATATCGTACTCGCGGTGGTAGCGTGGATCGTTTATGCCATCTTGCTGGTCGGTCGCTGGCGTCTCGGCTGGCGCGGTCGCAACGCAATTCACTGGACATTGGCCGGATTTGTCCTGCTGGTGCTGGGATATTTCGGCAGCAAATTCGTGCTCGAGGTTCTGTTGCACCGCCCCGGGTGATGTTCCTCCCGGTTTCACAGGCACGTCCTGATTCACAATTAAATACCTCACGGCGCGAGTTTTCAGGCTGTTTCTGTTCGAGTCCGGTGCACGCCTCAACAGCGTTACAACAGGAATGGTAGAATCTCCTACATGCAAACAACAAGGATTCGGTAATCTTGATCGACATCCCCGTTGGCGTGATGATCGCCGCGCTGGTTTTTCTTATTTTCCTGTCCGGCTTTTTCTCGGCCGCTGAAATCGGCCTGATGACACTGAACCGCTACCGCCTGCGCGGCCAGGCGGAATCGGGGCATCGCGGCGCCCGTCTGGCGTTGAAACTGCTGACACGACCGGACCGGCTGCTGGGCGTGATTTTGCTCGGCAACAATTTCGCCAATATTGCCGCTTCTTCCGTGGCGACTTTGCTCACCCTGGAGCTCTACGGTGAAAAAGCAATCGCCGCGGCGGCGGGACTGCTGACTTTCCTGATTTTGGTTTTTGCCGAGGTCGCCCCCAAAACCCTGGCGGCGCTCAATCCCGAGCGTGTCGCATTTCCGGCGGCGTTCATTTTGCAACCGTTATTATGGATTTTTTATCCACTGGTGTGGCTGATCAACATCATTGCCAACCGCACGCTTCACCTGTTTGGCGTTTCTTTCAAAAAAAAACCGATCGAGGAAATAACCGCTGAAGAGCTGCGTGCCATCGTGCGCGAAGCCGACGTGCTGATTCCGGAAACGCATCAAGACATGCTGCTGGCCATTCTGGATCTGGAAAAAATCACCGTCGACGATGTCATGGTGCCGCGAGGAAAAATTGAGGGGATCAATCTCGACGCTGAATTGGATGAAATCCTCAACCAGGTCTCCACCAGTCGATACACGCGACTGCCGGTTTACCACGGAAGCCTGGACAACGTCATGGGCATGATTCACGTGCGACGGGTGCTTAATCTGGTGCGCGAGGGGGAACTGGACAAGAACGCTTTTGAACAGGCCTTGATCGAACCCTATTATATTCCCTCCGGCACCACGCTCAACACCCAGCTGCTGAATTTCAGGCAGGTAAAACGGCGAGTCGGGCTGGTGGTCGATGAGTATGGCGATATCCAGGGTCTGGTGGCGCTGGACGAAATCCTCGAAGAGATCGTGGGCGATTTCTCCACCCAAACCATCGGCCGGATGGAGGACGTCCTGCCGCAGAAGGACGGCAGTTTCCTCGTTCGCGGCACGGTCAGTTTGCGCGATCTCAACCGGAAATTGGGCTGGAACCTGCCCACCGAGGAATCGCGTACGTTGAACGGTCTGATTGTGGAATATCTGGAAAACATCCCCGAGCCCGGCACCAGCCTCATGATCCACGGTTTCCAGGTTGAAATCCTGCGCACGCGCGGCACCGCGATCGAAATTACGCGCGTCCGCCCGGCCGAGGGTCCTGTTCCCGCGGCCGGATCAGCTCCTGACTGAGGCGGGATCGGCGACTTGAATTTACAAATTCCAGGCTCTAGGATCACGGCGCCGCTTCAGCAGGATCAATAACATCAACAGGCAGATATTCGTCATTCTCCTCGCCCGCGCCGCCCAAACACCGGTTCTCCCTTCGTGTCGCCGCTGATCCTTGCTTACTTGTCATTGTTCTGCGCCTTGGCATCGGGGATTACCGCGCTGAATGCCGAGCGCTATCCCTGGCTGCTGCGCTACGGTTCATCAATCTGGTTGGGGTTGTGCGGCCTGCTGGCCGTCGGCGCCGGCGGGTGGTCGCTGATTGATGAAATTTCCCTGATCGACCAGGTAAGGCTGGGCTTGCCCTGGCTCCATTGGCATTTGAAGCTCGATCCCTTGTCAGGTTTCTTTTTCATCGTTGTCGGACTGCTGGTCCTCGCGGTGAGTCTCTATGCGCCCGGATACTTGCAGGAATACGTCCACAGCAAAATTCGCTCTCTGGCATCGCTGGGTCTGTTCACCGGCTTGTTCGTTTTTGGAATGCTGCTCGTCCTGCTTGCCGACGATGCGTTCGTGTTCATGGTCGCCTGGGAGCTCATGTCGGTGTCCTCTTATTTTCTCGTGGTGTATCAGCATCAGCACTCCGCCAACCGCCGCGCCGCGTTTCTGTATCTGCTCATGGCTCACATGGGCGGTCTCGCCATTCTTCTCGGCTTCGGTGTGCTCGCGAGTTTCGGAGGCAGTTTCACATTTGAAGCCATGCGCGCGGCGAATCTGTCCCTTGCCTGGGCCTCCATCGCCTTCGCCCTGACCTTCTTCGGATTCGGCATGAAGGCCGGCATGGTGCCGTTGCACGCCTGGTTGCCGGAGGCCCATCCGGTCGCGCCATCGCATATTTCAGCGCTGATGAGCGGGGTGATGCTCAAGATCGCGATCTACGGCTTGATTCGTTTCACTTACGATCTGCTGGGCGACATTCAATGGCAGTGGGGGTTGGCGGTGCTCATCATCGGCTCGGCGTCTACTTTGCTGGGCGTGCTGTACGCGCTCATGCAACATGACCTGAAACGTCTGCTGGCCTATCACTCCGTGGAAAACATCGGCATCATTCTGATGGGTCTGGGGTTATCGATGATCTTCATCAGTGCGGGCCAGCCGGCGCTGGGCGTACTGGGACTGATCGCCGCGCTCTACCACACGCTGAACCATGCCCTGTTCAAAGGACTGCTCTTTCTGGGCGCGGGCGCCGTGCTGCATGCCAGTCATGAAAACGATCTCAACAACATGGGCGGTCTCATCCGCCGTCTGCCGCAAACGGCTATTTTTTTTCTGATCGGCTGTCTTGCCATCTCCGGTCTGCCACCGCTTAACGGGTTCGTCTCCGAATGGCTCACCTTCCAGGCCGCGTTACAGGCGCCATCGCTCGCCAGCGGTGTATTGCGAACCATCATCCCGATCACGGCCGCGCTGCTCGCGTTGTCCGCCGCCCTGGCAGCCGCCTGCTTCGTCAAAGTCTATGGCGTCGCTTTTCTCGGCGTAGCGCGCGGACGCAAGGTCGAGCATGCGCATGAAGTGGACACCGGCATGCGCGCGGGCATGGGCTTGCTGGCGGTGCTGTGCGTCATCTTCGGTATTTTCCCAGCGGCGGTGATCAACCTTATCGATGCTATTCCCCAAATGCTGCTGGGTGTAAAGCCCGTGAGCGCCACGGCGCAAGGCTGGCTGTGGCTCACGCCGATATCTCCCCGTGTCGCTTCCTACTCGGCGCCGCTGGTCGTTATTGGCATAGTACTGTTTGCGCTCATCAGTTACGTCCTGATGCGCGCCCATCCCGTAAAGTTCCGCCGCGGTTATCCCTGGGATTGCGGTTTTGGCGCGCTTAATTCACGCATGCAATACACCGCTACGGCCTTTTCCATGCCGATTCGCCGTATTTTCGCACCGGTATGGGACATCACTGAACAGATCGAGGAATTGCATAACCCGACGCAACCACAGCGCACGGAAATCATCCGCCATCAACTGCACATACAGGATAAATCCTGGTCACGTCTCTACGAACCGATCGGGAAGCTCGTCATCGCCGCCGCGCGCCGCGTGAGCCGAATCCAGACCGGCAGCATACACACTTACCTGGCGTATTCATTCTTCACGCTGTTGTTGCTCCTGTGGGTGGTGACATGACGGCCTGGTTGCTTGCCGCGCTGCAAACACTGCTATTCCTATTCATGGCGCCTCTGCTCGCCGGCTGGGTGAAACGCGTGAAGTGTCACATGCAAAACCGCTCCGCGCCATCACTGCTTCAGCCCTATCGAGACATGGCGAAACTGTTCCGCAAACACACGGTGCTGGCGGAACATGCCTCGTGGGTATTCCGCACCACGCCTTATATCGTGTTCGGCGCCACCATTCTTACCGCCGCCGTCGTGCCGCTGGTGGCGGTGCAACTTCCGACGACCGCCATCGCGGACGTGATTGTCCTGGTCGGGTTCCTTGCCCTTGCGCGTTTCTTTACCGCCCTCGCCGGGATGGATGTCGGCACCGCCTTCGGCGGCATGGGCGCATCGCGCGAAATGATGATCGGGGCGCTCGCGGAGCCCGTCATGCTGATGACGGTGTTCACCATGGCCATGACCGCTTCCACCACGAATCTGTCGGAGGCCGTCTTGTTCACACTGAACAGCGGACTGGTGTTGCGGCCTTCCTTCGTCTTCGCCATCCTGGGATTGATGATGGTGGCCGTGGCGGAAACCGGGCGCGTGCCGGTGGACAACCCGGCCACGCACCTCGAGCTCACCATGATCCACGAGGCCATGATCCTCGAGTACTCGGGCCGGCACCTCGCACTCATTGAGTGGGCCGCGCAGATCAAGCTCATGATCTACGCCGTCTTGATCGCGAACATCTTCCTGCCCTGGGGCATCGCCGCGGAGTTCACGACCGAGGCCCTCGGGATCGGCGCCGTCGCGATCACCGTAAAGCTCATGGGGCTCGCGATCGTGCTGGTGGTGTGGGAGACCGTGATGGCCAAGATGCGGCTGTTCCGCGCGCCGCAGTTCCTCGGCTTCGCGTTTCTCCTGAGTCTGCTCGGCATGCTCACCCACGTGATCCTGGAGACGGGGGGCTGATATGGAGCTGGCGCAACTGAGTCTCTTCAACCAGGCGGTGCTCGTACTCGCGGCGCTCGCGCTACTCACCTCCTTCCTCATGCTGGCCCAGGGGCGCAAGCTGCCGCTCATCTATACCTACGGCTGGCAAGGAGTATTGCTCGCGGTCACGACCGCGCTGGTGGCGTATGTCACCGGCCACACGCACCTTTATATCTCGGCCGCGCTTACCCTCGCGCTTAAGGCGCTGCTCATTCCCTGGCTGCTGCACCGCCTGGCGGTACGGCTCAATGTCCAGCGCGAGAACGAGCCCATTGCTTACCCCTCATTGCTGCTGCTCGCGGGCGCGGCGCTGGTGGTATTCAGCTACTACGTGTCGTTGCCGATCGTGCAGTTCGCCGCATCCGCGACACGCAACATCATCGCCGTGAGCATGTCCATCGTGTTGCTCGGGATGTTGCTCATGATCACCCGGCGCCGGGCGATGGCCCAAGTGATCGGCTTCATGTCAATGGAGAACGGCCTGTTTTTCGCCGGGGTCGTCTCGACCTACGGCATGCCCATGATCGTGGAGCTCGGGATCGCCTTCGACGTGCTGGTGGCGGCGATTCTATTCGGCGTGTTCTTTTTCCAGATGCGCGCCTCGATCGACTCACTCGACGTCGACCGGCTCAATCGGCTTCGGGAGGTTGATGAATGACCGCTCTCTGGCTGACGCTGCTGATCCCGTTGGCGGGCATTCTATTACTGGCATTTGTCGGTCATCTGCGCGCAGCCGGCTGGATCAATGTCGTCCTGTCGGGATCGACTTTCATCACCTCGCTTTGGCTGGCATTAACGGTATTCGACGGCGGCACACTGATCTCGCCCGGCCGGATGTTGTACATCGACGCCTTTAACGTCTATCTCGTGGTGCTCACGGCACTGGTGAGCCTGACGACGGCGATCTTTTCACGTCCATACATGCGCCACGAAGTGGAAACGCGTCGCCTTAGCGGTCGTCGCATGCGTCTATATCATTCGATGTACCAGGGATTCATGTTCACCATGCTTGCTGCCCTCACTACCAACAATGTGGGGATCCTGTGGGTGTCGATGGAAGGTGCCACGCTCGCCACCGTGCTGCTCGTTTCGCTTTATCGCACACCGGAGGCCGTCGAAGCGGCGTGGAAATACTTTATCCTCTGCGGTGTCGGAATCGCCCAGGCGCTGTTCGGTACGGTGCTGCTTTTTTTCGCCGCGGAACGCGTTATCCCCGTGCGTGACGACGCGCTGCTGTGGAATGTTCTTTACGGTTCCGCGTCGCAGCTCGAACCCACGGTGCTGACGCTTGCGTTTGTGTTTCTGCTCGTGGGTTACGGAACCAAGGTAGGGTTGGTGCCGCTGCACAACTGGCTGCCCGATGCGCATTCGGAAGGCCCCACGCCGATGTCGGCGATCCTCTCCGGGCTGCTGCTGAACGTGGCGCTCTATTCCCTGGTGCGCGTCAAAATGCTGGTCGATGGATCGCTGCAAAATAATCTCGCGGGACATCTCATGATGGGTTTTGGCTTGCTCTCGTTCATGGTGGCCGGGCTGTTTCTGCACCGACAGCGCGACATCAAGCGCATGTACAGTTATTCCTCGATCGAGCACATGGGGCTCATGACCTTTGCATTCGGTATCGGCGGGCCGCTGGCGACGTTTGGGGCCTTGCTGCACATGACGGTCCATTCACTCACCAAATCGGCAATCTTTGTCACCGTCGGTCATGCGGCGCAGATCGCCGGCACCCAGACGATCGATAAGATTCGCGGACTGATCATGACGCAACCGTCGGTGGGTTGGGGTTTATTGATCGGCACGGTTGCCATCGCGGGATTCCCACCTTTTGGGGTATTCGTCAGTGAATTTCTGGTGCTGTCGGCCACCATGAAAAGCTGGCCCTGGCTCACAGTGCCGTTGCTGGTCGGACTGGCCATTGCCTTCGCCGGCCTGTTCCGGCATCTGCATCCGATGGTGTACGGCGAAGTGCCGGAAGGACAGAAACCGGTCCGCGCCAACATGCTGCCGGTGATGCTGCAACTGGCGATGGTACTGTGGCTGGGTATCGCCATTCCCGTGTTTCTGGCGAAATGGTTCGAGCAGGCCACGATACTGATTGCGGGGAGTTCGCCATTATGACAACCCTGTTTGAGTTGTTTTCACGACAGCACGTCTATATGCAGGAAGAAAGCGCGCCGGGATTCGCGCCCGCTTGCCTGATGCGGGTGAATCCCGATGATTGGGGACGGATCGCGGAAGCGGCGCGAACCGAAAACTGCCGTTGGGTCGCCGCCTGGGGTGAAGACCGGGGGGATGAGCTGAGCGTGAATGCGTGCTTTGAAAAGGAGGGAGCCTACGCGATCGCGCGCACCGGAGTCCCGCGCGCGAAACCCGTGCTGCCGTCGCATTCGCCGTATTACGCCGCGGCTGACCGTCCGGAACGGCATATCCGGGACATGTTCGGCATCGCGTTCACCGGTCATCCGGACACGCGCCGCTGGACGCGACATCAGGCGTGGAAAGAAGGCGAACATCCATTGCGACGGGAATTTCCCGCCGACGGTCATCCTCCCGTGCCGACAGCGCCGGATGAGCATTATCCCTTTCTCCATGCCCAGGGCGGGGGCGTTTATGAAATTCCCGTCGGACCGGTGCACGCCGGCATCATCGAACCGGGGCATTTCCGGTTTCAGGCCGTGGGCGAAACCATTCTGAATCTCGAAGAGCGGTTGGGATATACGCACAAGGGCATCGAGAAAATCGCCGAAGGCCGCGACGCCATGGCATTGGCACGACTGGCGGGTCGGGTCTCCGGCGATTCCACCGTGGCCCACGCCTGGGCTGCCTGCCAGGCCATGGAAAAAGCCGCGGGGATGGAAATTCCCGAACGCGCCGAGTTTCTGCGCGCAATCATGGCCGAGCGCGAGCGCATCGCCAATCATCTCGGCGACATCGGCGCTATATGCAATGACGTGTCTTTCACATTTGCTTTCTATCAGTTCGGACGTTTGCGCGAAGTCTGGCAACGAGTCAATCACGAGGCCTACGGCCATCGTTTCATGATGGATTGTATTATTCCCGGAGGAGTAACTTCGGATATGGGCGATCAAGTTACCGTTGCCATGGAAAAACAGATTACTTTCCTGCGCACGGAACTCGAAGGTTTGTACAACATTATCGATGACCTGCCGTCACTCGAAGACCGGCTGGACACCACCGGCTATCTCAACCCTGACACCGCCAGGGCATTCGGAGCATTGGGCTACGTGGGTCGCGCGAGCGGTATGGCATTTGACGTGCGCAAGGACTCACCGTATGCGCCGTATAACCGGTTTTCCATGGAAGTGCCTGTGTATCAGCAGGGAGACGTCGCAACCCGCGTTAAAGTGCGGGCGGAGGAAATTCTGGCGTCGTGCTTTTTGATGGAAAAATTGATTGACGAACTTCCCGCGGGACAAATTCGACGTGATTGGAGAATACCGCCATCGGGAGCGGAAGGCCTCGGATTTACCGAAGGGTTCCGCGGTGAAATCATGACCTACGTTCGATTTGGCGATAACGGCCGGATTGCGCGCTTTTTCCCGCGCGACCCGAGTTGGCTCACCTGGCCCACGCTCGAAAAGTGTATCCGCGATAACATCGTTCCGGATTTTCCGGTATGCAACAAATCCATCAATGGGTCCTATTCGGGCCATGATCTCTAGAGACGCGTGATATGTTGCGTATCCTGAACAAAATCCAGCGAATCGGCATCATTACCGAGCCTGTACCAGAGATGGCCGAGCCGGCGCTGGCAGAAATCGGCGCGCGGCTGAAAGAAAAAATCGGCGAACTTTTCGGCGGAAGTCTGGCCATCCGTCAGGTGGACGCCGGCTCGTGCAACGGCTGCGAACTGGAAATTCACGCGCTCGATAATCCTTATTACGGAATTGAGCGCTTTGGCGTGCATTTCGTCGCGAGCCCGCGACACGCCGACATGCTGCTCGTCACCGGCCCGGTGTCACGCCACATGGAAGCCGCTCTGCGGCGTACCTACGATGCGACACCCGAGCCCAAGCTTGTTATAGCGGTAGGTGAATGCGGCGCAAACGGTGGAGAATTCGGAGTGAGTTATGCCTCCTGCGGGGCCGTCGCCAACGTAATACCGGTGGACGCTGTCATTCGCGGCTGTCCACCGACGCCAATGGATCTGATGCGCGGCATCCTTGCCGCAATTAATAAATAACATGTGCAAGCTTCAGTGAAAATCTTTGCGCAGACAAATACCCTGTAGCATACTGCCAGGATATTCCCAAAATACAGCACAATTGGCAGGCACTAATGAATTTTCAGCGTACCGTTTTTTTTGTCTCGGACCGAACAGGCATCACGGCGGAACATGTGGGCAAAACACTGCTCACGCAATTCCCGGACGTGAATTTCCGCAAACGTTCCTTGCCCTTCATCGACACCGTCGAAAAGGCCGGAGCCGCGCGCTTGGAAATCAACAACACCGCGCTCCAGGAAGGACGGCGCCCGATCGTGCTCAGCACGCTGATCAACGAGGACACGCGCGCGGAAATCGCCACCGCCGATGCGTTGTGCCTCGACCTCTTCGCGGGTTTCATCAGCCGACTGGAATCGGAGTTGGGCCTGGAATCGTCCCATGCCCTTGGACTCAGCCATGGCATGGGCAACGAAGTGGCCTACCAGATCCGCATGGATGCGGTGAATTACACGGTATCGCACGATGACGGCGTCAGCACCGATACTTACGACCGGGCGGACGTGATCCTGGTCGGCGTGTCGCGCACGGGCAAAACACCAACCTGCATTTACCTCGGGATGCAGTACGGAATTTTCGCCGCAAATTATCCGCTGACCCCCGACGATTTTGTCGACCACGCACTCCCCAAGCCGCTAGTCCCGTATCGCGCCAAACTCTATGGCTTGACGATACATCCCGAGCGGCTCACGAAAATCCGCAGTGAACGCCGGCCGGGGAGCCGCTACGCGTCGCTGGAAAACTGCCGCTTTGAAACACGCGCCGGAGAGACCCTACTGCGTCAGGAACACATCTCCATTCTGGACACTACCACCAAGTCCGTCGAGGAAATTGCCATTTCCATTCTGTACGGGGCCGGCCTGAGCAAACGCATCGAGAGTTAAATGCTTCCAACCGGAGACTCCAGATTTCTTGTCGCATCGTTTACAAACAATCACAGGGTTAATTGATCCAAATATGCAACGAAGTCGCTGTTCAAGAGTCAATTTTTTTCTATACTGTCATTTTTTTCCTGACTATCTTCATTCTTGGCGTCTTTCGGCGGATCACTTTTGTCATCGCGCTTATCAATAATGGTGTTCGCGCCCAGCTTAACCGGTAGTTCATTCGGGTAGTCGTACCCAGAGCCCGTGTTGTGATCGATAATTGCCCCGATCCCGGCAAAAAGAATAATATTACCCCACATACCGCCGGTCGCGCGGGAAATTGCACGCATCGATCCGTCAGGAAATCCTTCTTTCTTGCAATTAACCAATAAATCTTTCGAGGAGCGCCTTACGTGGGCCACGGTCGGTGTTGTAATTTGCCAACTGCCTTGATCATTTTGCACCGAACAATCGGCCTCCATGACCGGCATACCGTCGGCTGTAATTGTGGAAATTTTAACTGCTTGCATTTCCGATGTGGTTATCGTCGCGCACCCCGAAGCAAGTGCTAGAACAACTATCAAAGCCGGTATTTTTGATACCGAATGAGCATTCACCAAACTCTCCTTGCCGCGGGTATTTTTTTATCGCCGTCCAAAAATAACTGCATCTAGGACAATTATTCTTTATCTTTTCATCGCGCTATCCAGGTAATCATCATAATAGGATCAATCAGACTAAAATGAGACAAAAACGTTGGTTATCAGGGAAAATTCTGCTTTTTTTCCGCCACCTTGTCACGCAGATAGACGGGATAGGCCAGTTCTGGAGGGACTGCCTTGCCGTTGCTGAATAGAACACCACCGATTTGCGCGACATGACGGGCTCGCGGGTAAACTTGCCGTTTCCATGAACTGACGCCATTCCCCAGACGCTGCGAGAGGATAATATGATATTGATCCCATCCGCTGCCAGCGCCCGTCCAACCCTCATCTTTTGGTATTACCACATCGTGCGGCGTGGTTACGGCCTCATCGCCCTCGAGTTCAACAATACCCATTTGGTTTTTCCTGTAAGCCCCCCAGTAAACCTGATTCATGCGTGCATCCAAGGCGGCGAGCACTTTGGGTGCGTCCACGCCTTGCGCCAGGGCGGCGAGCGATGAAACAGGAACGACCAGCAGACCTGCTCCGTAAGCTAGACCTTGCGCCACACCGGCGGCAATCCGCAGCCCGGTAAAGGACCCGGGCCCGCGGCCGAAGGCGATTGCATCGAGCTGCGTGAGCGCAAGACCTGCCTCCGCCAGCAGGTCATCCACCATGGCGAGAATGAACTCGGAATGCCGGTTGCCGGATTCGAATCTTTCCGCTACGGCGCCATCCATCCAGATCGCAGCGGAACAGACATCGGTGGAGGTATCCAGGGAAAGAATTTTCAAGGCGGTAATGAAAACGAGCGATCTAATTGGGCAACGGCTTATTGTCGTAGAGATTCAGCCAACCCTTGAGAATACGATAGATTACCCAGATCGCGGTCACGGCAAGAATAATCCAGCCAATGATGAATATATAGGTAAGAACACCCAGCAGAAACCATAGAAGGCCAAACCAGAACGTCCGTATCTGCCAGCGGAAATGCGACTCAAGCCAGGTTCCGCGCACATCGTCACGCTTGAGGTAATTGATCATCACGGCAATGACGTAGGTGATCACAAGCAGAAGGCCCACCGCCTGCAAGGCATACACCACCGTGGTAATCGTTTTCAGGGATTGAAGATCAGCCTGAGACTTGTGATCCTGTGTTAGCGGTGTATTCATGGAGTTCCAGGGCCCATACGATGGTCATTCGGTTCAGCTTCCGGCGGGAGGCAGGCGCGGCAACCCGGGCGAAAAACCGAATAATATCGAAAAAAAACGAACACCAGTACCGGCAATATTCCGATCCACAGTCACTCCCAGGCCCCTGCGGTTCGCTCGCCGTTCCACCAAGCCACGGTAAATATAACTGATTTCACCAAACTGAGAGCAAAAATCATCCCCACGGCAAACGCAAGAATGACTTGGTACCCCATGCGTTTCATGGTCGCGCCATCAATTGAGCATATCCGCAATACTCTGTCGCAGGCGCTGCGTCAATACGGCCCGTTCCAACCCGTCCGATTTGGAGTCACGTTTGCGCGCGGCCCATACGGGATCCGGGAAATGGGCGTCATCGGAAAAACGCGGGATTATATGCCAGTGTATATGGGGAACTTGATTTCCCAGTGATGCAAGATTGATTTTTTCAGGATGCATTATTTCACGCAAAATCTGCTCAACCCGGAATACAATCTGCATCAGGTGTGCGCGGTCGGATTCAGCCAGATATGTCATTTCCTTTATGTGCTCATGCCAGATAACACGGCAGTAGCCGGAGTATTCCGGTTCGTTGACCAGCACGACCCTGCATCGCGAGTCGGTCCACAGCAAGGTTTCCTGATCGGCATCACAAAGCGAACACGAAATCATGCTATCGACACCATTCAGGCTGATACCGGCTTGACTTTGGAAGCCGCCAGTTTCGCGCGGGCGCGGGCCTCATCGGTATTGTCGCCGCCGGCCAAGGCCACGCCCATGCGCCGGCGCGTGAAGGCCTCGGGCTTGCCGAACAGGCGGAGATCGGACTGCGGGATGCGCAGGGCCTCGTCCACGCCTGCGAAGGCAATGCCCTTAGCGTCCACGCCGCCGTAAATCACCGCGCTCGCCCCCGATGCCCGAAGCGCCACCGATACGGGCAACCCCAGAATGGCGCGCGCATGCAACTCAAACTCATTTTGAATCTGGCTGATCATGGTAACCATGCCGGTGTCGTGCGGGCGCGGGCTGACTTCACTAAACCACACGTGGTCGCCTTTGACGAAAAGTTCGACGCCGAATATCCCGCGCCCGCCGAGATTGTCCGTCACTTTCCCGGCGATCTCACGGGCGCGCATCAAGGCCTTTTCAGTCATCGGCTGCGGCTGCCACGACTCGACATAATCGCCCTTGACTTGAACATGCCCGATAGGATCGCAAAAATATGTGTCAACTTTCCCGCCCGCGCCCATGGCGCGCACCGTCAACTGGGTAATTTCAAAATCGAATTCAATCTTCTCCTCGACAATCACGCGTGTCTGGTTCACGCGCGCGCCGCTCATGGCGTAATCCCAGGCCTTGGCGACATCCTCCGGCCCGTTTACGGTAGACTGGCCTTTCCCGGATGACGACATCACCGGCTTGATCAGGCACGGGTATCCGATTCCGCCGTCAATGACCTGCTTCATCTCGCCGAGACTGGAGGCGAATCCGTACCGGGAGGTCGGCAATTCCAGCGTCTCGGCCGCGAGTTGCCGGATTCCCTCGCGATTCATGGTAAGTTGCACCGCGCGCGCGGTCGGGATCACTTCTGCCAGCCTGTCACGCTCGATTTCGGCCAGCATGTCGGTGGCGATCGCTTCAATCTCGGGAACAATGATGTGCGGGCGCTCTTTTTCCACGAGTGCGCGCAGCGCCGATCCATCGGCCATGTTTATGACATGGGCACGGTGCGCGACCTGGTGTCCGGGTGCGTGGGGATAGCGATCCACGGCGATCACCTCCACGCCCAACCGTTGCAGGGCGATGATGACTTCCTTGCCCAATTCGCCTGCCCCTAACAACATCACGCGCGTGGCGCTAGGACTCAATGGCGTGCCGATTTTCATTTTTATAATTTCCATAAGAAAATTAATGGACAGGATTTACAGGATTAACAGGATTCTAAAATCAAAAAAACATTTAGTTTTGCCTTTTATTCCTAATCCTGTAAATCCTGTTAATCCTGTCTATTCACTTTGTTTTTTCCGCGAAATGATCATGGCCCGTTTCCCGAGGATGATAAGGCTTGCCGGATTCATCCATGACTCGAATCCCGGGTTCTCGCTCGATTTCGCCGATACATTGAAATCTGCAACTGAACTGAAGTTTTTCCAGGGCTTCAAGCTTTCCCGGTGACACGGTGAAACACAACTCATAGTCGTCCCCTCCTGCCAGCACCGTATCCCAGCCGGCTTGTCCCAAATGTGAACGACAGGTTTCGGAGACCGGTATCCGGTCGAGAAAAATGCGCGCACCGACTTGGCTGCGCTCCAGGATGTGTCCCAGATCGGCCAGAAGACCATCGGAAATATCGATGGCGCAGTGCGCGATATTTCGCAATGCGATCCCCTCTCTTACTCGTGGCGTGGGCCGGTCGAGGCGCTCGGAAAAAGCCGCAAGGGCAAGCAGGGGAAGTTGCAATTTTCCCGCGCGTTGTTTCACCATCAGCGCCGCATCGCCAAGCGTCCCGGTGACGTATATTCGGTCTCCTGTCTTGGCGCCGCAGCGCCGCAGCGCCGCGGCCGGGGGCACAAAACCGTGTGCCTCGATCGCGATGTTCAGCGGTCCGCGTGAGGTATCGCCGCCGACCAATTGCACATTGAATTCGCGCGCGAGACGAAACATTCCGCGGCAGAACATCTCAAGCCAAAGCGTGTCGGCTTCAGGAAGCGTCAGATTCAGGAGAAACCAAGCGGGTTCGGCGCCCATGGCCGCCAGATCGCTGAGATTGACGGCCAGCGCCTTGTGTCCCAGGGATTCGGGGTCGGCATCCGGAAAAAAATGAACCCCTAACACGAGCACGTCGGAGGTGACGGCAAGCTGCTGGTCATGCGGGGGACGCAGCAGGGCGGCGTCGTCGCCGATGCCTTCCGCTACGTCGGCGCGCGACACCGGTTGGCGCGCGAAATAAGTACGAATTAATTCAAATTCGTTCAATGGCCGGATTCAGGCCGTGGAGCGCTCGGCCTGAATTTCGCGCGCGCGCAGTCCCGTGGCAATTTTGTCGAGAATGGCGTTCACGTATTTATGACCGTGCTCGGCGCCGAACGTTTTGGCAAGCTCGACCGCCTCGTTCAGAATTACCTTATAGGGAATCTCCGGTTGAAATTCGAATTCATAGGTGCCGATACGCAGGCAGGCAAGTTCCACCGGATCGATATCATTCAGCTTGCGGTCCAGGTGCGGGGAAATATGATCATCCAGTTCGTGCATGTGCAGGGGTATTTCACGTACCAGATGGTGGAAATAATCAACATCCACATCATTCATTTCATGGTCGAGTATGAAGTGATCTTCAATATCACCGGGCGCCTGCTGGGTAAGCTGCCATTGATACAGGGCTTGCACGGCGGCACGGCGTGCTTTGTGACGACTGCCCTTGTTCATGTTTTACCCTCACACGCGCAGTTTTTTCAGCAGATTCACCATCTCGATGGCGGTCAGCGCGGCATCGACGCCCTTATTGCCGGCCTTGCTACCGGCGCGTTCAATCGCCTGTTCGATAGTATCCACCGTTAACACGCCAAATGCCACCGGCAGATCGTATTGAATGCTGACCTGAGAAACACCCTTGGCACATTCCGCCGCGACGTATTCGAAGTGGGGAGTCTCGCCGCGTATCACGGCGCCAAGCGCGATCAAGGCATCGTATTTCTTGGACGAGGCCATCGTTTTAAGCACGAGGGGCATTTCGAATGCGCCGGGCACGCGTACGACATCGATGTTCGCCGCTTCAGCACCATGGCGCACGAGCGCATCCACGGCACCTTCGAGCAGCCGCTCGCCGATAAAACTGTTAAACCGCCCCAACGCAATTCCGAACCGCGCGTTGCGGGCGATCAGATCGCCGTCAATATTTTTGACTTCAGCCATCAGGATACCTTCTTTTCTTTATTCTGTTGGTGCCGTGACGTTGCCGACAAGTCCTCATCGCTCTCAAGATATTCCACGATTTCGAGGCCGAAACCCGACAACCCGGGGGCTTTCATGGCATGACCCAATACACGCATCTTGCCGACGCCGAGGTCCGCGAGTATCTGGCTCCCCAACCCGTATGTGCGCATTTCCTCACGTTCCCTTCTACCACCCGTCGATTCTAATGTTTTGTCTTGTGTCTGAAAACGGCGTACGCGCTCCATGAGATCGGATGGTTTCTCCTGCTGTTGAAGGATAACGACGATTCCAGCCCCTTCTCTGGCGATATATTTCAGCGCGCGGTGCAGCGTCCAGGAACCGGCACGATGCGCCGATGTCACGAGATCCAGCAGGCTTTCCTGTACATGAACCCGCACCAGCGTCGAGCGGTTACGAATCGTTTCCCCT
The DNA here is from genome assembly GCF_040901545.1 of Sulfuricaulis sp. Classification (GTDB taxonomy): domain Bacteria; phylum Pseudomonadota; class Gammaproteobacteria; order Acidiferrobacterales; family Sulfurifustaceae; genus Sulfuricaulis. The sequence continues at coordinate 177,748 of NZ_JBBDYL010000054.1, forward strand.
TTGACCAGCGCCAGATGCACGGCATCTCCGATATCATCGTGATAGGCGATCACATGGAATTCACCGAATTCAGTCGGCAGCATGCATTCACCCACGCGCTGGATGGTGGATTCATGCTCCATGCGATAACGGATCAAATCGGCAATGGTACCGATCTTGAGGCTATGGCGCCTGGAAAATGCTTCCAGCTCACCCAATCGCGCCATGGAACCGTCCTCATTCAATATTTCGCATATCACGCTGGCGGGTTCCAATCCGGCGAGTCGGGCCAGATCCACGCCGGCCTCCGTGTGTCCCGCCCGGGCGAGCACGCCGCCGCGCTGAGCCATCAGCGGGAATACATGACCCGGTTGTACCAGATCGCTCGGCTTGGCATCCTTTTTAACCGCGACCTGAATGGTCCGGGCGCGATCCGCAGCGGAAATCCCCGTGGTCACGCCGACCGCGGCTTCGATGGACACCGTGAAGTTGGTTACGGGTCGGTGATCCGTATTGTTCACCATGAGCGGCAATTGCAACTGGCGGCAGCGATCGGGGGTCAGCGTCAGGCAAACCAGTCCGCGCCCGTAGCGTGCCATGAAATTGATATCCTCGGCGCGCGCATGTATAGCGGCCATGACCAGGTCACCTTCGTTTTCACGGTCCTCATCATCCATCAGAATGACCATACGGCCGTGTCGGATTTCGTCGACGATCTCGTTTACCGGGCTGATCGGCATAAAATCTCATAAAAAACAGGGATTGGGCGCGTATTATCACCTATTTTCGCGCCAGATGCGCTGCAAGCGTCAGAATCGCCCGGTCGACCCGGGTTACCGCTTATCGGGATTTCTCGAGCTTTCATCCAGCGACACCTCATCCGGCAGATATCGCCACCATACTCAATGGATAGGGACGGATTCCGCCTGGGGTGGCATCCGTGAATATGTTTCTCATCCGGTAGCAATTAAATGATGTCCGCCAAAGGAAAAATGGGTGACAGACTGCAGAGCACCGTCATCATTTCTGGCCGTTTCGCAGAAAGGCGGACGCAGTCCGCATCGCCCTCCACAGGGGAAACGGCAGCAGAGCCGCTAGAACCGGGTAGCATGATCGGGCGTTACCTGACCCTGAGCCGAGTCGGCGTCGGCGGCATGGGTGTGGTGTATCGCGCCCACGATACGGAATTGAACCGGACCGTGGCGCTCAAGGTGCTCCCGCCACACCTCTGCAAATTCCACGACTATCTGAAGCGGTTTCGCACCGAGGCCAGGGCACTGGCCCGTCTAAACAGCCCGTATGTCATTACCTTGTTTGAAATGATGGAGCATCCCGCCGGAGAAATCCTGGTGCTTGAATATGTCGAGGGGGAAACGCTCGAAAATCGTTTACGCCGTCACGGTCCCCTGGCTGTCTCCGAAGCAGTAAAAATTTTCGAACAGACGCTCTGCGGTGTGGAATATATTCATCAAATGGGCGTGGTACACCGCGATCTCAAGCCCAGCAACATTTTCATCACACGCCATGGCGAGATCAAGTTGATGGATTTCGGCATTGCGCGGCTACTGGACAATCAAGATCCGTCACAGAAAGGCACCATGGTCGGAACCCTTCTCTATATGTCTCCGGAACAAATCAACGGGCGTGAAACCGATAGCCGGTCTGATATTTACACGCTGGGCATCAGCCTATTCGAAGCGGTCACGGGTCGCCTCCCCTTCGAGCGCCGGAGTGACTACGCCCTCATGCACGCCCACGTTATGGAAAATCCTCCCAGCCCGAAGGAATTCCAGCGCCGGCTCCCGCCCGAACTGGAACAGGTCATCCTCAAGGCTATTGAAAAGGAACCTAACCGGCGTTATCAGAGCGCGAAAGAATTTCGCGCTAATCTGATGAAGCTCGGTCTCGTTGAACGCCGGCATTCGTACGTCGTCGATGCCACTTCCGACATGTTACATTCCTGGCGCCAGCGTTCCGATACGACAGGACGACGTATTTGGGGCGGGAAGTGGCTGGACTTGTCGCTGGTGGCAACGGCGATCCTGCTCGCAGTGGCATTTGAATTCTATCCTTTGCCCAAATCTCCAACAGAATTCACCATCGCCGAGACCGGGCGTATGCAGAAAACAATCAGGCATCAATCCGCAATCGCCGAATCCGCACGCGCGCAGAAAACGATCCGGCATAAATCCACCGTGGTAGCGTCCAATCGGAAAGCGCCCATTCAGTCTCCTCGGAAACCTCAAATAACGCAACAGGCTGCCAAACCATCGAAAGACAAATACGCATCGCTGCGCCAAGCCTGGGGTGGATAGACAGTTTAGGAATTCAGGGAACAAGTTTTTGCCATGGAATATCTTCCTTGCCTCATGTCGGTTCGCCGGTTTTTTCCGGTATTGCTAACCGGATTGGGCCTTTTGATATCCGGCTGCGCCACATTCCAGGAACAAACCTGTGAACAGTTTGAGGAACAGCGCAAGGACACTGACTACACCACGCAATATCAACCGGCAACGGGAGATCCTGAAACTGTCGGACGGTTATCCAAACTATCGCTGCGCGGAAAACCGGTCGCTATCCGTCTATACAAGATCGATATCGATCCGCCTGCCATTAAACCGTGCAATAACCTTACGATACACAAAGCGGTCTACATCCAGCGTGGCAGCTCCACCGGTCAAGTCCTGGAAGAAGTCAGGGAATTTTATACCGCCAAGGGCGAACTGATTACAACTAAAACGGAATCGGTCGGCGATCAGTTTCGGGCCAGTGGATATTATGCCGCCGAACTTCCCCTGCCTATTCCTGAAAAGGCGCCGCCGGGAAATTATCGAATCGTCAGTAAATTAATCATGAAGACCAAAAATAAATCGCGGGGGATTGTGCTCGCCAGAACGAATGCGACTTTCCAGGTCGTTTCGAGAAAATAATCGCATCATTTGACGAACCCGTGCCGCGCGAGAAACTCACGGGTAATCTCCGACCCGTTACTCAACGCTTGCTTTGACTGAATCAGCCGTTCCAGGTATCTCGCTAAAATATCCGCCTCGAGGTTAACGATGGACCCCGCAGTGAGGTTGCCAAGCGTCGTATTTGCAAGCGTGTGCGGAACGATATTCACCTCGAATTCCGGGCCATTCACGGAATTGACGGTGAGGCTCACGCCGTCCACGCTGATGGAGCCTTTTTCAGCGAGATAGCGGCTGAGTCCCTCCGGTGCCCGGATGCGCAATAGCAACGATCGACCTTGCTTGCGACAACTGACCAATTTTCCCAATCCGTCAACGTGTCCGCTCACCAAATGCCCACCCAAGGGGGTGGACAGCGTCAGGGATGTTTCCAGGTTCACGGGGTCGCCTAGAGACAAACTTCCCAATGTGGTGCGGGCCAGCGTCTCACCGGAGACATCGGCGGAAAATTCCGTGGCGTGGGATGCGGAGACCGTCAGGCAAACTCCGCTCACTGAAATGCTATCGCCGGATTTGACCGTAGATAATTCAAGTTTGCCGGATTCGATGCGGACTTGAGCATCTCCCCCCTTGTTCTCAAGCGAGACGATTTTCCCGATATCCTGAATGATGCCGGTGAACATGGCTGATTCCGTTACTTCTCGCTTACCTTTACGATTACCCGCCAATCTTTTCCGATTGGTCGACTATCGATGATATCAAGCTTGATGCGGTTGGCCATACGCGTCAATGACGGCAGCATGAACATGCCACGTTCGCAGCTTCCCATTACGTGGGGACCGTAATAAAGCACAATTTCATCGACGAGTTTCTCCTTCAACATGGCACCGCAAAGCGTCTCACCCGCCTCGATCAGCACTTCATTGGCCTCCAGCCACGCGAGATGTTTCATCAACGCCGTCAGGTCCACGTTATTTTTTTCCGTCGCCATGTAGGCAACCTCGGCACCGGAGCGTTTGAGGTTTTCCGCCAGGTTGACATCCTGATTGGCCGCGACAATCAGGGTCTTTCCCTCGCCTTGGAGCAGGCGCGCCGTCGGCGGAGTGCGTAAACGGCTGTCGACCACCACGCGCAACGGCTGCCGGCCAAGCTTCATGTCCCGCACGGTCAACATCGGATTATCGGCGAGGACCGTGCCGACTCCCGTAACAATCGCTGAACTGCGAGCGCGCCATTTTTGCACGTCGGCACGCGCGGCTTCGCTCGTGATCCATTTGCTTTCCCCCTTCACCATGGCCGTCCGTCCGTCAAGACTTGCGGCGAGTTTCACCCGTACATAAGGCCGACCGCGTTTCATGCGACTGATAAATCCAGGATTGAGCGCCTCCGCTTCCCGCTCCATCAGGCCAACATTCACCTGGATGCCGTTTGCTTCCAGTTGCCTGAAACCCTTTCCCGCAACTTGTGGGTTGGGGTCCCGCATGGCGGCGACCACGCGCATGACGCCGGTATCGATCAGCGCCTGTGTACAAGGTGGTGTGCGCCCCGAATGGCAACAGGGTTCCAGGGTCACATACACACCGGCGCGCTGCGAATGAATCTTGCCTGCCTGGCTCAAGGCGTTAATCTCGGCGTGCGGCTGGCCGGCGCGTTCATGCCAGCCTTCACCGATGATTCTACCGTCCTTCACGATGACACAGCCGACACGCGGATTCGGATCCGAGGTATACATGCCGCGGCGCGCGAGCTGCATAGCGCGCGCCATGAAGCGCGCATCCGCAGCGGAGACCGTCATGATTTTTTTCCCGTCAAGTTCGGCTTTCTTCCCGGACCTTGGTTTCGTTTGGGGGGAACCTCCGGCTCAGGTATCAACGACAGCTGTTTGCGGCGCAACTCGGCGCTCGGCTCGCTCTGCAGGCGCTGTACCTCCTCGCGGAAAGCATTCAGATCCTGGAAGCTGCGATAAACCGAAGCGAAGCGCACAAAAGCCACCGGGTCGAGCTCTTTCAATTCCTCCATGATCCACTCGCCGATTCTGCGCGAGGGGACTTCGCCCTCGCCGCTGGCGATGAGTTTATGCCGGACACGTCCGACGATTTTCTCGATCGCATCGGTATCCACGGGGCGTTTCTCAAGCGCCCGGGAAAGTCCGCTGAGCACTTTCTTTTCGCTAAACGGTTCGCGCCGGCCGTCCGATTTGATCACCTGGGGCAAACGCAACTCGGCGCGTTCAAATGTTGTAAACCGCTCTCCACAAACTTCGCATTCCCGCCGGCGGCGCACGGAATCCCCTTCGTCGGAAAGCCGCGAATCGATGACACGGGTTTCATCAGCGGAACAGAACGGGCAACGCATATTAAAATAGTAGCAAGTAGCAAGTTACAAGTGACAAGTAAAATTCACGCACATTTTTCCTAGCTACTTGCTACTTGCCACTTGTTACTTGCTACTAAGTTTCATATACCGGAAACCTGCGACAAATCTCCAGCGCCTTGGTCTTCACGGCTGCGCGGACTGGGCTATCATTGAGCTGGTCGAGGATGTCGCAAACCCATCCGGCCAGTTCGCGGGTTTCCTTTTCGCCAAAACCGCGCGTGGTGATTGCCGGCGTGCCGATACGAATGCCGCTCGTGACGAACGGCGATTGCGGGTCGTTCGGTACCGCATTCTTGTTCACGGTAATATTGGCCTCACCGAGCGCCGCTTCGGCATCCTTTCCGGAAATGCCCTTATCGATCAGGCTCACCAGAAAGAGGTGATTGTCCGTACCGCCCGAGACAACCTTGAACCCGCGATCCATAATTGCCCGCGCCATGGCGCGGGCATTCTTCAATACCTGTTGCTGGTAAATATTAAATTCAGGTTGCAACGCCTCCCGGAAGGCCACCGCCTTCGCCGCAATGACATGCATCAGCGGGCCGCCCTGGGTACCGGGGAAAACAAGCGAGTTCAGTTTCTTTTCAATCTCGGGATTGGCCTTCGCCAATATGATGCCGCCGCGTGGTCCGCGCAGCGTTTTGTGCGTTGTGGTCGTGGTGACATCGGCGATCGAAACCGGGTTTGGGTAAATTCCGGCGGCGACCAGACCAGCCACGTGCGCCATGTCCACGAATAGATAAGCCCCGATCCGGTCCGCAATATCGCGAAAGCGCTGCCAATTCACGACGCGTGAATAAGCGGAAAAACCCGCGATGATCATCTTGGGTTTATGTTCCAGCGCGAGTTTTTCGACTTGATCATAATCGATCTCCTCGGTCACGTCGCTCAGACCGTACTGGACGGCGTTATAGAGTTTTCCGGAAAAATTCACTTTGGATCCGTGGGTAAGATGTCCCCCATGCGCGAGGCTCATGCCGAGAACGGTTTCTCCCGGATTGAGCAGCGCCATGTAAACCGCGGCGTTGGCCTGGGAACCGGAATGCGGTTGCACGTTGGCATAGGCGGCGGAAAATAGCTGTTTCGCGCGGTCTATTGCCAGACGTTCGGCAACATCCACGTATTCACACCCGCCGTAGTAACGCCTGCCGGGATAACCTTCGGCGTATTTGTTGGTCAATAACGACCCTTGGGCCTGTAACACGCGCGGGCTGGCGTAATTCTCGGAGGCGATCAATTCAATATGATCTTCCTGGCGGCGCGACTCATTCTGGATTGCTGTCCACAGTTCATCGTCGAAACCCCTGATAGTCATGTCTTTGGCGAACATGGAATCCCGGTACTCCTATCGATTGTCGTTCGTGTTATCACATATGCCCCAGTGATTGGGGTCACGCCCCGAAAAGCGGCTTAGGATATACGATTCAAACCGGTGTTGCATAAGTGGATAGACAATTCGCGCGAAACGACGGGTAATATCAACTCGTAAGCGGCAAGCGAGAGGAATTACGGTCTGCCGTCTTCAAGCGTGTCCTTTTTCACCGGCATCAGATCCTCACGCGAAACGCCCAGCCACATGACGATGGGGCTCGCAACCAGTACCGAGGAATAAATGCCGAAAAGGATTCCGATGGTGAGCGCCAGCGCGAAATAGTGGAGCGCCTCACCGCCAAAAAACAACATCGCGAGCACGGCCATCTGGGTGCTGCCATGCGTGATGATGGTACGAGAGATGGTGCGCGTAATGGCGTTGTCGATGATCTGCACGGTTGTGCTCTTGCGCAGCTTGCGAAAATTTTCCCTTATGCGGTCGAAGACCACCACCGATTCATTGACTGAATACCCGAGAATGGCAAGTACCGCCGCCAGCACAGGAAGTGAAAATTCCCACTGGAAAAGGGCGAAACATCCGAGAATGATCACGACGTCATGCAGGTTGGCAACAATGGCGGCGACCCCAAACTTCCATTCAAACCGGAACCAGAGATAAAACACGATGCCAATGGAAACGAATAACAACGCCAGGGCGCCGTTTTCCACCAGCTCGCTGCCAACCTGGGGACCGACAAATTCTACGCGGCGCAACTCGACCGTGGGGTCCGCCTGACGCAGTGTATCCATAATGGTTTCGGACAACCTGGCTGTGGTGGTTTTCGCTTTCAACGGCAATCGAATCAGCACATCTTGCGAGGTGCCAAAATTCTGCACGGCGACCTCTTCCAGCCCGAGTTTAGCCAGCGAATCCCGGATTTTGGGCACATCGGCCGATTGGGAATAACTCAACTCCATCACCGTGCCACCGGTAAAGTCAACGCCGAAGTTCAGGCCTTTCGCCACCAGCATGCCCACCGCGAGGATGAATGTAACGATCGAAATCACATTGAACGCCAACGCATAGTGCATGAAGGGAATGTCGTTTCTGATCTTGAAAAATTCCATGGTGCGTTTTTATCCTGTGGTCCTGTCTGCTTCCTTCCAGGCGGTATTGCCGATGGATATTTTTTCAAGCTTACGCCGGCTGCCGTAATACAAGTTGGCCAGCGCACGCGAAACCATGACGGCACTGAACATGGAGGTTAAAATGCCCAGGCACAACACGACCGCAAATCCGCGCACCGCCCCCGAACCGAACACAAGCAATGCCAGGCCGGCAATGAGGGTGGTGATATTGGAGTCCAAAATCGTGCCAAACGCCCGTTCATAGCCGGCGTAGATGCTGGCCTGAGGGGTATTGCCATTGCGTAACTCCTCTCGAATACGCTCATTGATCAGCACGTTGGCGTCGATGGCCATACCGACGGTGAGCGCAATGGCGGCCATGCCGGGAAGCGTCAGCGTGGCCTGCATCAATGACAGCAAGGCCACCAGCAGCAGCAAATTGACGCCGAGCGCCGTCACTGAAATTAAACCGAAGATGATGTAATACACGATCATGAAGGCCGCAATCGCCGCGAATCCAGCCCAGATGGAGTTGAATCCCTTAGCGATGTTGTCGGCGCCGAGGCTAGGTCCCACGGTGCGTTCCTCGATAATCTCTACAGGCGCGGCGAAAGCGCCGGCACGCAGCAGCAGCGCCAGCTCATTGGCCTCCTGCACCGAATCCAGGCCTTCGATCTGGAAACGCTTACCCAATTGTGAGCGGATGACCGGTGCCGTAATCACCTCCTCCACGCTCCGGGTCACGCGCAGCGGACGACCGTTCGCATCCAGCACCGGCCTACCCTGCTCGTCGAGCCTGGTTTCCGACTTGATTTCGCTATAGATCACTGCCATGCGCTTGCCGACATTCTCCCCGGTCACGCGCTGGTTAATCGCCGCGCCGCGGGCATCGAGGGTGATGGAAACGATCGGGCTGCTGGTCTGACTGTCAAAACCCGGCGCCGCATCGATGATGTTGTCTCCCGAATAGATCAGCCGGTTTTTGAGCAGGATCGGGCGCCCGTCGCGCATCTTGTAGAGTTTCGAACCGGGCGGGACCTGCCCGGAAATCGCGCCACCCAGATCGTGCTCTTCATCCACCAACTTGATTTCGAGTGTCGCCGTGCGCCCGATGATTTCCTTGGCTCTGGCGGTGTCCTGCACGCCGGGCAACTGCACCACGATGCGATCCTGTCCCTGCTGCTGGATAATCGGTTCAGCCACACCCAATTCGTTTACCCGGTTGCGCAGGGAATTCATGTTTTGTTCCAGGGCGAACCGGCTTTTTTCCGCTATGGCGCTCGGCTTCATTCTGGCGGTGATGACAAAATCGGTGCCGCGATCCACTTCAACGAACTCGAGGTCAGGGAGTTCCTTGCGCAGCGCGTCGCGGCCCTTTTCCCGCTCACCCGCTTCACGGAAACGGATTTCAACGCCACCACGATCCAACCGGGTCACAGTCAGATACTGGATCTTTTTCTCACGCATGGTACGGCGCATGTCGTCGGTGTAACTTTCATCTGCCTTCTTGATTACCGCGGCCATGTCCACCTGCATGAGAAAATGCACCCCGCCGCGCAGATCGAGACCAAGATACATGGGCTTGGCGCGCAGCGCCTCGAGCCAGCCCGGTGTGGCCGGCAACAGATTCAAGGCCACTACGTAATTGTCCCCCAGAAATTTCTGCACCAGGTCACGTGCACGGATCTGAATTTCCGTGTCAGCAAACCGGATCCGGGCGCCCTTGTCGTCGAGAAATGCCTCGACATAGGCGATATTGGCCTGTTTCAGCTGCGCTTCGACGGATGAGAGCAACGGCCGGTCGACTTTAGTGGTGCGCGTGGGCGAGATCTGTACCGCCGGGTATTCGCCGTAGATGTTGGGCAGGGCATAGACAAACCCGACCACCACGATGATGAGAATCAGCAGATACTTCCAGTGCGGATATTTATTCATTATTTATTTTTTGGATGGAGAATACCGTGTGCGCGGATATAGATTTGAATTTCCCAAACAATCACTTTCATGACAGGAATGAAGTGATTTTTAAACAGCTTTAATCGTTCCTTTAGGCAGCACCGCCTGTATCGCCGGGCGTTGCACCTTGACCAGTACCCCATCGGCAATCTCGACTGTCACATACACATCGCCCAGTTCCGTGATACGACCGAGTATTCCGCCCGACGTCAAGATTTCGTCTCCCTTGGCCAGGGCGGCAATCATCGTCTTGTGCTCCTTGGCGCGCTTGGCCTGCGGACGAATCAAAATGAAATAAAATGCCGCGAACAGCACGCCCAGCATGATGAATGTTACAACCGGACTACCCTGTCCCGGGGCGCCGGCGGCGGCCGGGGCCTCGGCCCAGGCCTCGGAGATTAAGAAGTTCATTAATAATTCCTCAAAAGAAAATAGAAAATTGACAGGATTAACAGGATTTACAGGATTAAAACCAATTGACCCGTTGCAATATGTTAAGAGTAACTCTAAATAACTGGAAAACTCCTTCTTCTCCGGGGGGAGAGATTTTTTAGAAGCATCCTTAATCCTAAATCCTAATTAATCCTGTTAATCCTGTCTATTCTCGGTTTTCAGGGCTGTCCGGGGGCTCCGGGCGGCGCATACGATAAAACTTCTCGATGAAATCATCCAGTTTTTTTTCAGCGATGGCATCGCGCAACCCCCGCATCAGGCGTTGGTAATAGTGGAGATTATGAATGGTGGCGAGCCGCGCACCCAGAATTTCGTTGGCTTGCTGCAAGTGACGCAGATAGGAACGGCTGTAATGCCTGCAGGTATAACAGTCGCAAAAGGGGTCAACCGGGCCGGTGTCGCGGGCATGACGGCTGTTCTTGATCTTCAGGCTGCCCTCGTGGGTGAAGAGCCAGCCGTTGCGCGCATTGCGTGTCGGCAACACGCAGTCGAACATGTCCATGCCGCGCCGCACGGCTTCGACCAGATCCTCCGGCAGACCCACGCCCATGAGATAACGCGGCCGGTCCGCCGGCAGCTGTGGGGAAATATGCTCGAGAATCCGAAACATTTCTTTTTTGCTCTCGCCCACCGAAAGCCCGCCCACGGCATAACCGTCAAAGCCAATCTGCTTGAGGCCAGCGAGCGAGATATCGCGCAAATGTTCGTACATCCCTCCTTGTATGATGCCGAAAAGCGCCGCGGGATGGCCGGTGTGCGTGTTTTTCGAACGTTCGGCCCAGCGCAGTGAAAGTTCCATGGAAGCACGCGCCTCCGGTTCGGTCGCGGGATGATGGGTGCATTCATCGAAAATCATGATAATGTCGGCATCGAGCGCCTGCTGTACGGCAATCGATTCCTCCGGTCCAAGAAAAATTCGCGCACCATCGACCGGAGACTGAAACCACACGCCTTGCTCGCTCAGTTTGCGCATCGGTCCCAGACTCCACACCTGGAATCCGCCGGAGTCGGTAAGCAACGGACCATCCCAATGCATGAATCGATGCAGGCCCCCATGCGCCTTGATCGCCTCCAGACCCGGCCGGAGCATCAGGTGGAAAGTATTCCCGAGTATCATCTCTGCCCCGCCGGCACGCAATTCCTCCGGCGTCATGCCCTTTACCGTGCCATAGGTCCCGACCGGCATGAAGGCCGGCGTCTCAACGGTTCCCCGAGCGAACGTCATTTGCCCTCGGCGGGCGTTACCGTCGGTGTTAAGCAGTTCGAAGTTCATAGCATCAGAGGAAAGATACAAGAGAAAAGAGGAAAGTGAAAATCAGATTTATTCTTTGCTCTTTTTTCTTTCCACTTTTCTCTGAGGCAAAACGAACATGGCATCCCCGTAACTGTAAAAGCGGTATTTTCGTTCCACGGCATGGCGGTAGGCGTTGAGCACCTGCTCCGTTCCGCCGAAAGCGCACACGAGCATCAACAGGGTGGACTCCGGCAGATGAAAATTGGTCAACAGCGCGTCCACGACCTGGAAACGAAACCCCGGATAAATGAATATGTCCGTCTCACCCTCGTAAGGTTTTATGCGTCCTTTTTGCGTCGCCGTCTCCAGCGCGCGCACGACCGTCGTACCGATGGCCACCACGCGCCGGCCTTGCTCCCTGGCCGCGTTGATTTTATCGCATGCCGCGGGCGTCACACGCAGATATTCCGAATGCATCCGATGTTCGTGAATCTCTTCCACCCGTAGCGGCTGAAACGTGCCAGCACCGATATGCAGAGTGATAAAGGCGGTTTCCACCCCTTGCTCGTGGAGCTGGGTCAGCATGGCTTCATCGAAATGGAGGCCCGCGGTGGGTGCCGCCACGGCACCGGGGTGACGCGCATACACCGTCTGATAATGATCGCGATCGATGGCTTCATCCGGACGCCCGATATAGGGCGGCAGAGGCACATGTCCAATCCGGTCAAGAACTTCCATTATCGTGTCTTGGCCGGCAAACGTAAGGTCATAAAACTCGCCTTCGCGCCGGTTCACCTTGGCGCTGAAATTTTCCTGCAGCGTGATTGTTTGTCCCGGCTTCGGGCGCTTGCTCGCGCGCACCTGGGCCAAGACACGGCGCGTGCCCAAAATGCGCTCGATCAACAGCTCGATTTCCCCCCCGGTTTCCTTGCGCCCGATGAGACGGGCCGGAATCACACGGGTGTCGTTAAACACAAGCAAATCGCCGGCTTGCATTAAATCGCGCAGATCGGTAAAACGCCGGTCACCGATAATGCTACGATCGCCGTCCACCGTCAGCAGGCGGCAGGCGGTGCGCGGTGTTACCGGATATTGCGCGACAAGTTCTAGAGGAAGGGAATAATGGAAGTCGGATCTACGCATTAGCTCTGACTGAAATTTCGAGAGGCGCGAAAAAACATCGTCACCCTGACAAAGCATCATACTATAATAAGAGGCAGCCATAGACTGGCTCAGAATTGATAAAAGGAATCATGCCGGGCACTCGTTATACACTTGAAGTCCAACCAGTTCTGCCGCAACGTCTGCAGCGTCTGCAGGAGCTGGCCAATGATCTGCTGTATAGCTGGGATCGTGAAGTCCGCGGGCTTTTTTTCCGTCTGGATAGCGAGCTGTGGGAATCCTGCGGGCATAATCCCAAAGTGTTTCTCCGCCGGGTGTCGCAGAAAAGATTGAATGAAGCCGCTGAAGACCGGGTATTCATGGAAGACTTCAACCGCGTCCTGTCGGTCTACGATACCTATCACCAGGAAAGAACCCAGCCTGAAATCCTCCAGTACCTTGACCCGAAAGCAGACCTGGTCGCCTATTTTTGCGCCGAGTTCGGTTTCCACGAAAGCTTTCAGATTTACTCCGGGGGGCTGGGTATCCTCGCGGGGGACCACTGCAAAGCGGCAAGCGATCTGAACATCCCCTTTGTCGCAATCGGTATGCTTTACCGTCAGGGCTATTTCACCCAGACGATCGACGAACACGGTAACCAGGTAGCGCATTATACGCCCACCCATTTCGCCGATTTACCGATTTTCCCGGCTATGAACGCCAAAGGCGAGGAAATCCACGTGGAGATCGGCCTGCCCGGACGGCGCGTGATGCTCAAGGTATGGAAAGCCCGGGCCGGACATATCTCCCTGTACCTGCTTGACAGTGACCTGCCTGACAATGGCGAGGCCGACCGCCACATCACCTATCAACTCTATGGCGGCGATATCGATACACGAATTCAACAGGAGATTGTGCTCGGTATCGGCGGGGTGCGCGCGCTCCAGGCGGCCGGGCTCGAGCCGACGGTGTGGCACATCAACGAAGGCCACGCGGCATTTATGATACTCGAACGTTGTCGCGAATTCGTCGCCCAGGGGCTGGATTTCGACAGTGCCCTCGAGTTGGTCGCCGCCAACACGGTGTTTACCACGCATACCCCCGTGCCCGCCGGTCACGATATTTTCGATCAGGCGCTCATGACCCGCTATTTCGGCCACAAGATAAAAAAATTTGACATCAGTATGGAACAGTTGATGGCGTTAGGTTCTACTCCAAGCAGTCAGGGTGGGTTCAATATGACGGGTCTGGCGCTGCGCGGTTCGCGATTCCGCAACGGCGTGTCGCGCATTCACGGCGGGGTGGCTTCGCGCATGGCCGCGTACATCTGGCCGCAGATTCCGCCGGAAGAAAACCCTGTGGGTTGCATCACGAATGGCGTACACGTTCCGACGTTCCTCGCGCGCGAATGGGCCAACGTATTCGACATGCGTTTTGGCGGAGGCTGGCGCAATGAGCTGCTTAACGAGGATTTCTGGAGGCATATCGATGACATCCCGGATCACAGTTACTGGAGTCTGCATCAGTCGTTGAAATCGGAAATGCTCGAGGAAGTAAAGCGTCGGGTCATCATTCAGCACCGGCGTAACGGCACCAGTGAGGCGCTGATCGAGCGATACACACAGTATCTCACGCCGCTCGATGCCGATGTGCTGACGCTGGGTTTTGCTCGCCGCTTCGCCACCTACAAGCGCGCCACCCTGCTGTTCTCCGATCCGGCGCGCCTGGCGCGACTGCTCAACGATCCGAAACGCCGCGTGTTGCTGATCATCGCCGGCAAAGCGCATCCGCATGACTTGCCGGCACAACACCTGATCCAGGTAATTAACGACTATTCCCGCCGCCCGGAATTCGAAGGCAAGGTTATTCTGCTTGAAGGTTACGATCTGGCCCTCGCGCGCAAGCTCGTCACCAGTGTCGACGTGTGGATCAACACGCCCGAGTTTCCCATGGAAGCCAGCGGCACCTCCGGCGAGAAAGCCGGTATCAACGGCGTCATTAATTTAAGCGTGTTGGACGGCTGGTGGGGCGAAGGTTACAACGGTGAAAACGGCTGGGGGATTACACCGCATGGGCCGCACTACGATAGCGCTTACCGTAACCGCGAAGAGGCCCAGGAACTGCTCGATATCCTGGAAAAACTGGTCATTCCGCTTTACTACGCGCGCAAAGGTCACGGTTATTCAGAGGGATGGGTGAGAAAATCCAAAAATTCCATGAAATCGCTGATTCCGCGCTTCAATGCCCAACGCATGGTCATGGATTACGTCCGAAATTATTACGCCCTGGCAAAAAAACAGCATCTCATGATGTCTGGCAACAATTTCGCGCGCGCCAGGGAAGTTTCCGAGTGGCGCAAGCGGCTTGATCATAGCTGGCCGAATGTCAGCCTGTGGCGGGACGATAGTCCCCAGACTGAAATCCGCGCTGGCGAGATACTTCCGCTGCGAGTTGCCGCCCGCCTGAGCGGATTGCACCCGGAGGACGTGCTCGTGGAATGTCTCGTGGGGAAAGAATCCGATGATGGCAAGTTTAGCAGGTTGGACAGCCACATCTTTACAACGGAATCACAGAATGACAATGGCGAAACGTATTTTAAGCTGGACCTTTATCCGCGTTTGCCGGGTTTGCAGAGTTACAAGATCCGGATGTTTCCGTTCCATCCCGCGCTTTCGCACCGTTTCGAATCGGGATACATGATCTGGATTTGAGCGGTCCGGTTCACGTCAATCGCCTTATCCGGAGGTTATCAGCGTCAGATATGGCGCACTCGTTGATGGTAGTGCGAAGCTGATAATCCATGTCGCTGAGAAATACTAAAATTGCGGTGGCACGTACACATTACCTCAGCACGGCGGCATCCGCGTCCTAGCGGGCATGGTGCAACTGTTGTCCCAGCATGTCCGGTGTCACCAGCACCACTCCCTGCCGTGTCACGTAAAACCGCTTGGCATCTTCTTCCGGGTTTTCACCGATTATCGTTCCTTCGGGCAGGTGACATCCTTTGTCGATGAGCGTTTTCCTGAGCCGGCAATGGCGGTTAATCACGACGTCGGGCATCACCACGGAATCATCGACTTCGCAAAAGGAGTGCACTTTAACATTCGAGAATAACAGCGAGTGACTCACTTTCGACCCGGAAATGACGCAACCCCCGGACACCATGGAATCCGTCGCCATTCCACGGCGCAAGTCATCGTCGAACACGAATTTCGCCGGCGGTAGTTGCTCCTGGTATGTCCAGATCGGCCATTCCTCATCGTACAGATTCAGCTCCGGTGTTATTTCCACCAATTCGATATTGGCCTCCCATAATGCATCCACGGTGCCGACGTCGCGCCAGTAAGGTTGTTTCTTGGTCACCGGATCGCGGAATGGATACGCCATGACACGGCAGGAATCCATGATGGAGGGAATGACATCCTTGCCGAAATCATGAGCGGATGAAGTTGTGCCGGCGTCTCGTACCAGTTGTTCATACAGAAATTTTGTGTTGAACACATAGATCCCCATGGACGCCAGCGTGATACCCGGCCGGCCGGGTATCGGTTCCGGGTCCTTGGGTTTCTCCAGAAATTTGGTGATACGCGACTGCGCGTCCACAGTCACCACGCCAAACTCATGCGCGCGTTCGACCGGCACTTCGACACAGGCGACGGTGACATCCGCGTTGCTATCCACGTGGTGAATCAGCATGGCGCCGTAATCCATTTTATACACGTGATCGCCGGCAAGGACCAAGACAAAACTTGGATCGTGATTGCGGATGATATCGAGATTCTGATACACCGCGTCCGCCGTGCCGGTATACCAGGAAGTCTCGATGCGTTGCTGAGCCGGAAGCAGCTCGATGAATTCCCCCAGCTCGCCACGCAAAAAGCCCCAGCCTTTTTGGATATGCAGGATCAGTGAATGGGCCTTGTATTGGGTCAGCACTCCGACGCGGCGGATACCCGAATTCATGCAGTTGGAAAGCGGGAAATCAATAATGCGGAACTTGCCGCCGAAGGGAACGGCGGGTTTGGCGCGCCACACGGTGAGGTGTTTCAGGCGTGAGCCGCGGCCGCCGGCGAGAATCAGGGCCAAGGTATCGCGTGTCAGTCGGGTAATCTGGCGTGCTGTCTCACCTCGGAACATCATAACGCCCTCCTCTGTCACCCGCGGCGAAAATCGGACACCTTCACCGTCAGATAGGAATTTACCACACCGCTATGAATTCAAATACACTATCAATTCCGAAACGAAGCATTTCCCGGGACAATAACGCACGTGCCAAAGATTCTCTTTGTGGCCAGCGAAGCGCATCCGCTGATCAAAACCGGCGGATTGGGAGATATTATCGGCAGTTTGCCGGTCGCACTCGCATCACTCAAAACGGACATTCGCTTGCTGCTTCCCGCCTACCGGGATGCCGTGGCGCGCGCGGAAAAACTTTCACCGGTGGCGGAATTACATGTCTCGGGCTTTCCAGAACCCGTTCGACTCCTTGAAGGGCGGTTGCCCGGTACACAATTGATTACATGGTTCGTTGATTATCCTCCTGCTTTCGGACGTGCCGGCAATCCTTATCTTGATTCGCACGGTCTACCGTGGATCGATAATGCCTTGCGGTTCGCTTTGTTCGCGCGCGCGGCCGTGCTGCTTGCCCTCGGCCGGGCAGGCTTGAACTGGCGACCCGATTTGGTGCATTGTCACGACTGGCAAACCGGATTGGTGCCGGCGCTGCTGGCGCAGGAAAAAAACCGGCCGGCATCGATCTTCACGATTCACAATCTGTCCTACCAGGGTCTGTTTCCCTACCAGACTTTCACCGAGCTTGATTTGCCCGCCCCGCTTTGGTCTTTCGAGGCGCTTGAGTTTCACGGTCAATTGTCATTCATCAAGGGTGGGCTTGTCTTCGCCGACTGGCTGACCACTGTGAGCCCCACCTACGCGAGCGAAATCCAGACACCGGAATTCGGAAGCGGGCTTGATGGATTGTTGCGTCATCGGTCAGACCGGCTGACGGGAATATTAAACGGCATCGACGGGAAGGTGTGGAATCCGGCGCATGATCCGTTTCTGTTCAGGCGCTATTCCGCGCGGCGGCCGCAGGACAAGCATCCCAACAAGAGCGTATTGCAGAGGGAATTCGGCCTCCCGGCGCAGCCGGAAACGCCGCTGATCGGCATGGTCGGAAGGCTGGTTCAACAGAAAGGGATTGATCTGGTCATTGAAACGCTGCCGGGAATCATGCGCCGGCCGGTACAGCTCGTGGTGCTGGGTAGCGGAGACAACGGCTATGAAGCCGCGCTACGCAGGCAGGCGCAACGCTATCCAGGCCGTTTGGCGGTTCGGATCGGTTATGACGAACGGCTGGCACATCTTATCGAAGCCGGCGCGGACATGTTTCTCATGCCCTCAAGATTCGAACCTTGCGGGCTGAATCAGCTTTACAGCATGTGTTACGGCACCATCCCGATCGTGCGCCGTGTCGGCGGGCTGGCGGACACGGTGATCGATGCCACGGAAGAGAACCTCAAGAAAGGAAACGCAACCGGCATTGTGTTCGAGGAAGCACGCGCAAGTCAGCTCATGGATGCGGTGGACCGTGCGCTCGCGCTGCAAAAAAACCCGGATCACTGGCAAAAACTAATGCTGACAGGAATGCGTGAAGACTTCAGCTGGCATCGCCGCGCCGCGCAGTATCTGCGCCTGTATCGTCACCTCACCCAATCAATTTAGCTTATCTATTCGTCCCGCGACGCGATTACTTCTGAGTGAGAAAATCAGCCACTTCAATCAACCGGCGTCGACGTATAGTGAGATCCGCATCCTGAAAGGGGTGCGCATATTCCTCACGGCTGACAACCGTGGTGCCACGTTTTTTCGCGATCTGCATTAACTCAGCCATTTCCGCCGGCCGCACCACACTGTCTTGTTCCCCGCTGATAATTTTCATGCGCGAACCGTCCACCGGTAAATGATTCACGGGATCATAAGAGTCAGGGCATCCCAGGTGCGAAATGCGGCTAGGAGAGGAATCGACCACCATTGCCGAATACATATCCGTGGAACCCACGGCGTTCAGCAGAATGATTCCTCCCATTGACATCCCATACAACGCCCGGCGGCGGTAAGGCCGGGTATTGAGAAAGGCAACCAACTCCCGATAATCTGAAACCAGCGCCGCCAGCCTGCTTTTACCACCGGAAAGTCCGTAGCCACGATAGTCGTAGATATAAACATCAAAACCCCGGTCCCGGAACAATTGCATTTCATCCATGATCTGATCCGCGAGCATGGCATTTCCCGGCGCGACCAAGAGATATCCCCGGGGATTTTCTCGCACCAGCAGCTTGTAGCCACCCAGTTCACGCCCGTCGCGGGTTATAAAATTGATTCGCTCGATATCCCTTATTCTGGCCACACGGCGCTCATCCGCTGTTCCGGCGGCGCGCCGAAACATCCAGAATGCCAGTGGTTCGCGGAAGCGCCCGCAGATACTGGTTTCTGAATCGCTGCTCATCGCGGACGATTTCGTGGCACTGCTGGAACAACTCAACAAGGTTACGGCGAAAGCGAACGCCAGCAACGCGTATCCAGCGTGCATCGCTTCAGGCGATGGCCATTTCTGAATGAATAGGCGTCGGCGAGATTTTGCTATTGAGGCACTTAAGCAAGGTCCAGTATCCCAGCAAGTTAACGGGTATCCGCTCCACCACGTCCAGACCCGTTTCTTTGATGAAATTTTTCATGGAAAAATCAGGACGAAATCCCATCTGTCGGGATAACGGAGCGATCATGCGCTCCACTCCTCCCACAAACGGGTTGGTATGGTGAAAATGATTCACGATATACAGCTCACCCTCGGGTTTGCATACCCGGCGCATCTCGTTCACCAACCGCGCCGGGTGTGGCGTGACGGATACCACATACATCGCCACGACCATGTCGAAACTGTTGTCCTCAAATTTCATGTTTTCGGCATCCATCAACTGCAGCGCCGCAACATGGCTGAGATTTTCACGCATCTTGCGCGCGCGGGCGCGCGCCAGCATTTCACGCGACAGATCGATACCCGTAATCTGAACGTTCCGGGGATAGAGCGGCAAGGACAACCCCGTCCCCACGCCCACTTCGAGGATGCGGTCACCGGAGTGGCAGTTCATTTTGGTTATGATGGCCTGACGGCCCTGCTGAAACATCGCGCCGAAATAAAGGTCGTAGCCCTGCGCGTAGCGCCGATACACCTTCTGGACCGCTGTGACATCCATGCGCATAACCCCCCTTTGCGCGAACCTCATTTACGCCCTTCCGCACACATCCGGTTATCCTGCGGAAGATCCATTGCCCGCCAGGATATGACGCTTCACCTCGCCGCGCTGACGCTTGGCAAAATCTTCCAGCTGGCGCGTGATGGCACCGAAGGCTTCACGAATCGCAACATACACATCCTCGTCTTGGGCGCGATTAGCCACGAGTTCCGCGCCAGGCACCATAAGATCAATGTGTACACTGTAGAGTTTGCCCTGGTGTTGATGCCGCTGCGGTGTTTCCACCACTACGCGACAACTGATAATCCGATCATAAAACCTTCCGAGCTTTTCCGTTTTCGCCCGGATGCGTGATTCGACAGCGCCCGATTGTGGCATGTTTTTCAAGGTTATCTGCAACGGAATCTGCATGTTCATGCCCCCATGGATGTGTAACGATGGCTGGTGGTAGCGTGTTTTTCATTTCGATGGTCATAATTTGAGACTCAAGCATACGCTGATTTTAAATTTTTCGCCCCTGTCGTCCGGACATTTTTACATTGCGGGAGGCGGAATATCAAACGGACCTGTCGGATAAGATTTTCTCGCACTCCGGTCTGCGGAAACATCGAGCGTTTAAACCCTGTGTATCCGGGTCTTTACAATTAAGTCACGGAGTGGAAGGATGAGGCCGATGCCTCAATATTTTAACCGCGTACGAGCGGTGTCTCGCTCGGCCGCCAAGGGGGTGAGCCTATGGCTTACAAAACCGTTAAGGATCTCCGCGCCCTGGCCAAACTCCGTGGGCTGAAAAATTATTCTAAACTGGGGCGCGACAAACTTGAGCGCCTGCTGGCGGGAAACGCACACCCTAAACCGGAAAGCCTGAATAAACCTAAAAAACCGGCCAAATCACAACAATCCGGCCGGTCAACTTCCAAATCCAGGCGTCTGGAAGTTAACAGCGATCTGACTGCCGGTAAGAAATTATTGCCGTCCGCCGCTCCCGCTCACGCTGCCAGCGTCGCGATAAAACCTGTTTCCATGGCGGCGTGGACATCCGATACACGACGACCGGCCGCCGATGAAGAGCGCGTGGAATCCGCAAAATACGCCACGGTTCCAAGTGGCGCCACCGCACCCTCCGGCGTGGCGGCCGACCTCGGAGAAGACATTGATCACCTGCCGCCGATCGCGGAATCGATGCTCTGCCTGCTGCCGGTGAAACCGGGGCTCCTGCACGGTTACTGGAAAATAGCGCCGGATACCGTGCCGCCTTTTAAATCGCTCAAGCTCCGGCTGGGACACATGGTCAAAGACAGGTTTGAAATCATCGAGGAATTCTCACCGCCGCAGAACCATGGCCATTGGTATTTCCGTCTCGATGAGTCGGAGGAAATCGGCGCCGTCTATTTGCAACTGGGACACTACGAATCGGACGGAAGTTTTGTTACCGCGTTCCATCGTGGCATCGCGCGGATTCCGAGCCTTTATGCCTCCGAATATACCGACCGCATGTGGTGGGTAAGCGACGAGCAATTCCGCGCCATGTACCGGCGTTCGGGCGGATTCGAGCGCGATACACGGCTTGGCTGGGCGGCATCGATCGGGAGTCCGGGAGGCGCGCCAGGCATTTCATCTCATCTACGCGCTCAGGCAGGCAAGAGCAATAAATAATTCTTCTGTGAACCCAAAGGGCTATCTGGCGGTTGTGCTGCACGCACACTTGCCGTTTGTGCGCCATCCGGAACATGAGCGTTTTCTCGAAGAAGACTGGTTCTTCGAGGCCATGACGGAGACCTATTTGCCATTGTTGAATGTCTTCGAAGGGCTGGTACGTGATGGGGTACCGTTTTGCATCAATATGTCGCTTACCCCCACGCTGCTGTCAATGATGACAGACCCCTTGCTGCAATCCCGGTACCTGCGCTATCTCGACGAACGGATTGAAGCATTGGCGGGCGAACGTCGGCGTACCGATGGCGATAGTTATTTTCATCCGGTGATCGAGTTTTACAATAACCTCTACCAAGGTCTTCGCCGTCGTTACCTGGAACTGGATCAAAAAGACGTCACGACATCATTCCGCCGGTTGATGGAGTCAGGGCATCTCGACATTCTTACCTGTGGTGCCACGCATAGCTATTTCCCGTTGCTCGCCGTGAACGAAGAAAGTATTTATGCCCAGCTTTCCATGGCGGTACGCACCCATCAGCGCATCCTCGGGAGAAAACCGCGCGGAATATGGCTGTCGGAATGCGGTTACAAACCCGGTATTGATCGCATTCTCAATCATTTCGGGATCGAATATTTCATTCTTGATTCGCACGGTTTGCTCAACGCCGAGCCGCGCCCGAAGTTCGGCGTGCACTGCCCCGTGCGCACACCGGGCGGTCCGGCTGCCTTCGGGCGGGACTACGAATCGAGCAAACAAGTATGGGCGGCGGAGGAAGGCTATCCGGGCGATCCCGCCTACCGTGAGTTTTATCGCGATGCCGGATTTGATATCCATGAACCGCATATCCGCCAATTGCATCATGCCGGCATTCCCACCTTTACCGGCTTGAAATATCACCGGATTACCGGAAAATCAGACTGGAAGGAACCGTACCACCCGGGCTGGGCCGCTGACCGTGCCGCCACGCATGCCGGGCATTTCATGCATAATCGCCAGTTACAAATCGAATGGCTGGCGCCATTCTTCGACCGCCCCGCGATCATCGTGGCGCCGTACGATGCCGAGCTTTTTGGCCACTGGTGGTTCGAGGGACCGCAGTGGATCGATTATCTTCTGCGCAAGATCGCCTATGACCAGAACGAAATCAAAACCATCAGGCTTTCGGAGTATTTGGATCGCGTCAGTGAACTGCAGCCCGTATCGCCACCCGAGTGCAGCTGGGGTGCCGGCGGATTTCACGAAGTGTGGTTGAACGGCGCGAACGACTGGATCTATCCGTACCTGCATGGATCCGCTGAACGCATGCGTTCCCTGGTTCAGCGCTTTCCGGATGCCGACGGCTTGCTTCGCTGGGCGCTGGATCAGGCGGTCCGCGAACTGTTGCTGGCACAGTCCAGTGATTGGGCCTTCATCATGAAAACCGGAACCAGCGTGGAATATGCCATCCGCCGCTTCAAGACACACCTCCATCGATTTGGCCGTATGGCGTCAATGGCCGAGACCGGTAATTTCGATGAGAACTATCTGCGCGAAATAACCGCGCGCGATAGTCTGTTTCCTGACATGGACTACCGGATTTTTCAGAACCGGCCCTGGGCCTGACCGCATCACGATGCGGTACAAGTTGGTTAATTCAAACGACTGGCGAGCCGCGCGGCACCGATCAGACCGACTTCCGGATTCATCACCACGCTCACGGGAATGGACTCGACGTACGCAGACATCTTGCCTTTATTCCGGAAGGCGCGAAGAAAGCGGCCATCCGTCAGCCGTGAAACAATTTTTGGAGCAATTCCGCCGGCGATATAAACGCCGCCGGTGGCGCCAGCAGTCAGCGCTAGATTGCCCGCTTGGGCGCCATATATTTCGACAAATAAATCCATTGCCTGGTTTGCCAATCGGTCATTTTGCTCCAAGGCGGCGCGCGTGATGATGGCGGCATCACCGGTTTTCATCGCCTTGCTCATAACGGAGGATTCAGGAATGCCGCCGCGTTCTTTCAAGAACGCATAGAGCCGGGCCAAGCCGTGTCCGGATATAATGAGCTCGTAAGAAGAACGACCGGCGGTTTTCAGAAGATAGCGCAACAATTCTATCTGCAAATCGCTGGTCGGGCCGAAATTCGCGTGGCCGCCCTCCGTGGCAATAGGTTCATAATGATCAGCCTGCCAGACCAATAGGGCCTGCCCCAGTCCCGTGCCGGCGCCGATCACCCCCCGCGGTCCGTGCGCCAACGGCTCGCCCTGCTGCAAGACGACAAGATCGCCCTCCTTCAATAGTTCAATCCCGTAGCCAATGGCCTGAAAATCATTGATGAGGCGGACCCTGGGAAATCCGAAATCACGCGCAATGGCGTCGCTCTCAATTTCCCAAGGCAAGTTGGTAACTTTTACGGTCTGTCCGGTATCGGTTTCCCTGACCGGTCCGGCAACGCCAAAACAAACTGAATCAATGTTTTCTTTTTTTCCCCGGTTTAAAAATTCAATGAGAAGATTATCGAAACTGGGGTAGTCGCAGCTATCGAATCGCTGTTCCCGAATCGTGCGCGGACGACCCGCCGCCCACGCGCTGACCTGCAGCAATGTCTTGGTTCCGCCGATGTCGCCCGCCAGCACTCGCATCGCCCGATGTTGATCTCCGTATTCGTGAATCAACTATTAACATGATCGCAGGATTGTTATACTTTTAGTACCGTGCATCGATCAAGCCGGGGTGGCGGAACTGGTAGACGCGCCAGACTCAAAATCTGGTGGTGGCAACACCGTGTCGGTTCGATTCCGACCCTCGGTACCAATCAAAATCAGGTGGCACAATTTCGTCCATGCGCCCCGCCCTTCGGGCCGCGCTGCGCGCGACCAAAGCGGCGAGGCTTTTTTTGTTATTTTGCCATCGCCCCCCGTTCGGACATGTCCACTCCCTAGCCTTCACGTCGCAACCGCCTGTTCCGGCATCCGCAGCCGCCCCTCGTGCGGCTCGAGAAAGGCATTGGCGGCGCGCAGCTGGGCCAGCGCGCGCTCGTAGTCGTTGAAGTCGATCCGCGCGGTGAAGTCCTGCGCCCGGTCGAGCATCCTTATATACGGGTCGGTGTTGCCTTGGCGCGTGAGCGCCCGCAGGGCCAGCAGGTAGTCCTCCTGATAGACCGTCGGGATGATAATCCGCGCCCGGCCGCCGTGCACAAGCTCGGCGTTCAGCATGACGCGGGCGATGCGGCCGTTGCCGTCGGCGAAGGGGTGGACCTCGGCGACGAGGAACATCACGTACAGCGCACGGGCTAGGGAGTCTTCGAGGGCGCGGTAGGGCTCGAAGCCCTTGATGAGGGTGCCCGCGACCAGCTCGGGCGCAACAAACACGGTCTCCCCGGCGCGGTTCACTTCTTCCTTGAAGCGCCCCGGCTGTTTCTCGGGGCGGCCGGCGAGCAGCGCGGCGTGGCGCGACTTGAGTAATGTGATCAATTCATCGGCAGATTCCGGAACGCGGTTCATCTCTTCGCTGTTCGAGACAATCTGATAGGTGCCGACGACGTCGTGGGCGTCGGCCGGGCGCTGGGGAATGATCTTGCCACGGAAAACGATATCGGCCGCCTCCTCCACCAGGAATTCGGTACCCTCGATGTAGTTCGAGAAGTAGGCCTCGAAGAACGCGAGATTACGTTTACCCTCGGGCGTAAGCGTCGGCGTTTGACGCACGGGCAACACCGCACGGCGCAGCGCGGCGAAGAGCGTCATGAAGCGCTCCAAGCGATGCGCGTCGTAGGGCGCGCCTGACGCCCGTGCCCGCGCCGCCTCAGCGGTAAGTTTTACTTTGCGTGTACCGAGGATGGCTCCGAACAGAGAGTCCAGAGTCTTGAATTCATCGCGAAGTTTAAGCTTCGGGGCGATGCCCCGGGCAGCATCGCGCAGGCGGTTGAGCTCGGCCGTGCCGTGGACCCGGGCGATCTCATCCAGGTATTCCTCGATCTCCTCCCGCGACCAGCTCTTGGGCGCACCGCTGCGTGCACGCGCCGGCTGCAGGTTCTCAAGCAGCGCGCGTGCTCGCGAAGCCAAATGCAGGCCTTCCATGAACGGGTTATCGCCTTCCACCGGGCCCTTGCCCTGAAGCAGCCGGATCGTGATGCCGGGCAGCATCACGCGTTTGGTGTACTTGTAGGTGAGGAAGATCGTGTCGTCGCGCGGCCACCCCGCCTTCGAGCGCCGAGCGGTGGCTCACCACGGCTCCAGGGTAGTAGCGCGCGAGAATGCGGTACAGGTGCCGGCGGATGATACTTTCGGGAGAGTCCTTGAGATTGGTGGTGTAGAGCTTGGGGGCGATGCGGCGCAGTCGCCCGGCCCGCACCTCGCGCGAGATGGCGACCGACTCCTTCGGTTTGGCGCTGCCGTAGACGATCTCCTGCGTGGGCGGCTGTTGGATTTTTCGCATTAACGGGCGGCCAGGTCCGGGAATTGTTAAGAATCTTAGAATAACTGACCATAAATGTTAAGTTTTTTCCAATAGCAGGGAGGTGCTGAAATACCGCTTCGGCCTCCGCCGGGGGCTCATGCGGCATGGTGAAGCCCGGAAACGAAAAGCCCCGTAAGGCTGTGCCGTCATACGGGGCTGCTTTGTTCGGATAACCCCACCCGGGCCGGAAGGGCGAATCGGGCGGGGGCAAGTGCAAGGTGATTATCGGCCTTTTTGGATGTGTCCGTGAAATTTGAAATTGGGGTAGAACCCGATCATGAACTGGGCAGCAATACTGTTGAACCCGTTGTCCGTCGGGCCTCGAGCGCCTCGTGTGCCTTGACCGCCTCTTTGAGCGGAAAGGTTTGATTTATTTCTATTTTGACGACGCCATTTTTTACGACATCGAATAATTGCCGTGACCGGCTGAGAAGGTCTTCCCGCTTCGCGGTATACGTCATGAGTGTCGGGCGAGTCAGAAAGAGCGAGCCTTTTTTGCTGAGTATGCCGATGTCAAACGGCGGAACCAGGCCGGAGGACTGGCCAAAACTGACCATCATTCCCAGCGGACGCAAGCAATCCAACGAGCGCATGAACGTATCCTTGCCGACCGAATCGTACACCGCCGCCACGCCCGCCCCCTTGGTGATTTCTCGCACACGCTGAACAAAATCCTCTTTCGTCGTGATGACGGGGTAATCGCACCCGTGATCCCTCGCGAGCTTGGCTTTTTGCTCCGAGCCGACGGTACCGATCACGGTGGCACCGAGGTGTTTCGCCCATTGGCAGGCGATGGTTCCCACGCCCCCGGCCGCCGCATGAAACAAAATGGTGTCGCCCCGTTTTACGGGGTAGCAGCCGGTTAACAGATATTGGACCGTCATTCCTTTCAGCATCATCGCTGCGGCCGTCTGGTCGTCGATCCCATCCGGAATCCGAACCAGCTTGGCCGCCGGGGCGAGGCGCCGCTCCGCATAGGAACCGATCGCGCCGGCGTAGGCGACGCGATCGCCCACTTTCAGGTCCGATACTCCATCACCAACGGCCTCGATCACGCCTGCGCCTTCGAGACCGGGCGTAAATGGCAACCGCTCCACCGGGTAAATCCCGGTACGGTGGTACACATCGATAAAATTCAGCCCGATGGCGGTATGCCGCAATAGCACTTCATCTTTCGCCGGCTTGCCCGGATCGACGTCTTCCCAGCGCAAAACTTCGGGACCACCAACGTGATGTACACGGATTGCTTTTGTCACCGTTTTACTCCTTGAATGTTCTGGCCAATGAAGAATTTAAATTTATTTATAATCACATCATGATCATTACTAATGAAACACAGCTTTCGTCAAACATCAACATACATCAACATAAGCGAACATGCATTGATATTACCGTTAAATAAATGATTGGCAGCGACACTGTGAATAAATTAACCGGCTATGCGAATAATGTGCTGATTTTACCCGGCCCTTGTTACCAATTTCAGCCAACAGGATGGCGTAACAACACCTATTGATTAGTTCCCGGATCAAGCAGGCATTTTATCTGCATCAGTTTTTCCTGCGCCGCCGCGCGGCCGGCCGCGATCGCCTCCTTGGCGCGGTAGAATTCAACTGTTCCAACGCGACCCACTTCAGGCACCAGCATGAGATCCTGTGGGTTCACGCTCCACCTCAAACGCACAATCTCCGCCTGGGTGATATCCAACACCTGATCCAGCACCCGGCGTGCTGTCCACCATTGTTTCTTATCCTGTGTCTTTTGGTAATTCTCAAGCTGTGTTTCCAACCACTCCTCGAGTCCTCTCGCGCGCGCCATCCAGGGTTGCCGTAGAAGTTGCCGGATGCGAACCGGCAATTGTCTGGACCTCGGTTGACGTGGGTGCCTGACATGCCGACGCGCGGCGGAATGCACCGCCACGGCCACCACCGGGCCGCCAAATCGCTCGCGGGCAACATCAAACGGCACGGGATTGAGCACACTGCCATCCACGAGCCACCGGCTCCCAATACAATGCGGTGCAATGAGACCTGGCAGCGAAATGCTAGCACGCACGGCATCCACCAGCCCACCGCAGTCAAGCACTACCTGTTCTCCGGTTTCAAGATCGGTGGTAATCGCGGCATAGCCTATATGAAGACTTTCAATATGGCGCTTACCCAGCTTTGTATTCAGAAAATCCATGATCTTTTTGCCGGACACAAGACCTCCCGTCGGCAGATCGGGCATGAAAAGCTGCAGCGTTTGCTTCCAGTCGAAGGCCGTGGCCAAACTCACCAGTTCGTCGACCTGCATGCCGCTGGCCATGAACGCGCCGATTTCAGCACCGATGCTGGTGCCGACCACGGCGCGTACGGGAATATCGTTCTCCGCTAACACCTGGATAACGCCGATATGCGCCAAACCGGCCGCCCCGCCGCCGCTCAGCGCCAGCACCAGACCGTTTTTACCATGAGGGGGGTTATTCTGGGGCTCCATACCTGTGCCAAATATCAATACGCGGAAGGTTGACGTGAACAAATCCGGGGCGCCGTCAGATCATGACGCCCGGATAATCCTGCAAGGAAATTTGCCGTACGACTCTGCCCCGGAAATGGGAAACCGTCAGGCGACCTGGACCGGGATGGAATGGCGCGTATGGGTGATGTGGTTATGGTTGTCGACGTACACCAGGCACGGCTTGAAAGCGGCAAGTTCCTTCTCTTCCAGTTCCGCGTAGGCGCATATGATCACGATGTCGCCGGGGCTGGCCTTGAAGGCGGCCGCGCCGTTGACGGAGATCATCCTCGAACCCGCCTCCGCTTGAATTGCGTACGTGGAAAAACGTTCGCCATTGCCGAGGTTATAGACCTCGATCCGCTCGTACTCGCGGATGTCGGCCGCGTCCAGCAGACGGGCGTCGATCGCCACCGAACCCTCATAATCCGGTTCGGAATGCGTGACATGCACCCGGTGCAGTTTGGACTTCAGCATGATGCGGCGCATGGTTACCCTCCAATAATACCGCTTATTATCGTGCTTAATCCGCATGGATTCAAATGTCTATTTCATGAGTTCGAATTCGACATTATCAATGAGCCGCGTGCCACCCAGCCACGCCGCCGCGAGGATCACAAGCCGGCGATCATTCAGGTTCGGTTTGCCCAGATCATCCTGACGGCGAACACTGACGTAATCGGGCCTGAAACCGCATCCTTTGAGTTCTATCATGGCGTCGGCCCCCGCCTCATCGGTAATCTCGCCGTTCTTGACAATACGGTCGCGCAGTGAACACAGCGTCTCATACAATTGCGGAGCCAGCTTGCGCTCGGCAGGAGTTAAATAGTTGTTCCGGGAACTGATGGCGAGACCATCGGGCTCACGCACGGTGTCCACGCCGATAATCTCAACCGGCAACCCTAGGTCCGCCGTCATCAGGCGAATAATCTGCCATTGCTGATAATCTTTCTTGCCGAATACGGCCACATCGGGAGTCACCAGATTGAGCAAGCGGTTCACCACGGTGGCCACGCCGCGGAAGTGCCCGGGCCGGAAAGCGCCGCAAAGATCATCGCTCAAGTCCGGAACCTCGACAAAAGTTTGCGCCGCCACACCGCGTGGATACACGACGGAATCCGTCGGCATGAACAGCAGATTTACCCCGGCGGAGAGCAAAGTCACCTTGTCATGCGCCGGAGTACGCGGATAAGAGGAAAAATCCTCGTTCTGCCCGAACTGCAGGGGATTGACGTAGATGCTGGCAATGACCGCCTGAGCGTGGCGGCGTGCCTCCTGCATCAGGCGAATATGGCCGGCATGCAGATTGCCCATCGTTGGGACAAAGGCGATGCGCTTGCCACTTGATCGCATCCGGGCCATGTGTTCCTTCAGCCCGACACCGGAGTCAACCGTGATCATCTGAATAATAACTATGCTCCGGCCCCGGGAAACTGCCAGATTTGACCGCGGTAATAAACGCTTTCACTGCTGCATCGATGTTTGCCGCCCCTTCCATGAAGTTCTTGGAAAATTTGGGACTCGGTTGCGGGTAGATGCCAAGCATGTCCTGCAGCACCAGCACCTGACCGTCGCAATCCTTGCCCGCCCCGATTCCAATGGTGGGTATCGCCAAATCCCCGGTGATGGTTTTCGCCAATTCGGCCGGGACAGCCTCAAGAATAAGGAGACTGGCACCGGATTCCTGCATTACTTTGGCGTCGTGACGAATCCGTTTGGCGTCCGCCGCCTCCCGTCCCTGAACGCGGTAACCGCCGAGCTGATGGACGGATTGTGGAATCAGACCCAGATGCGCGCATACGGGTATTCCACGGTCGACCAGAAAACGCACGGTCTCGGCCATTGGCTCGCCGCCTTCCAGCTTCACCATCTTTGCGCCTCCTAGACGCATCAGCCGGCCGGCCGAGGCGAGCGCGCGCTGCGGGCTTTCCTGATAACTCATGAACGGCATATCCACATAGAGAAACGCGCGTTTGACGCCGCGTGCCACGCATTTGCCGTGGTACGCCATCTCAGCCACGGTGACCGGAAGCGTGGAATCGTGCCCCTGTATGACCATCCCGAGCGAATCGCCCACCAGGATGGTGTCGATACCGGCGCGATCGAGCAGACTTGCAAAGCTGTAATCATAGGCCGTGAGGCAGGTGATTTTTTCCCCCCGGCGCTTCATTTCCTTCAGCGTGGTAAGCGTAACCGGCTTCATAGGTTGGCGGCGATGGGGTTTAAAAAGTGGCGGCCACTGCGGTTTTTGCGTATGTGTGACAGCAGCATTTGAAAGTCGTCGTCGTTTTCCACAATATTGATTTTCTCCGCGTTGACGACGAACAGCGGTGCCGCCGTGTAATGGTGGAAGAACTGGGTATAGGCATCCACCAGGACCTGCAAATATTCACGTTCGATATAACGCTCGTATTCCACGCCTCGCCGGCGGACGCGTTCATACAGCACGTCAACCGGTGCTTGGAGATATATCACCAGGTCCGGCACCGGAAGATCCAGGCTCATCTGGGCGTAGACCTGGTCGTATAACCGCAGTTCATCA
Organism: Sulfuricaulis sp.; assembly: GCF_040901545.1. Taxonomy (GTDB): domain Bacteria; phylum Pseudomonadota; class Gammaproteobacteria; order Acidiferrobacterales; family Sulfurifustaceae; genus Sulfuricaulis. The sequence goes on from NZ_JBBDYL010000054.1 coordinate 208,583, forward strand.
TCATCCAGATTGGCGCGCGCGAACAGTTTATCCTTGTCCAGCAGAAAATCGGCGACGTAACCGTTGCTGAACATGTCTCCCTGCTTGAGTTGTTCTATCTGACGGGCGCGCTGAAACAGGAAAAAAAGTTGTGTCGGCAGCGCAGACTGTTTGCGCGATCGGTAGAACCGTTCGAGAAAAGGGTTTTCTTCCGGGTGTTCGAGCAGCGGCATGGCGCCAAAAGCATCCGCCAGGCGCGCGGCTAGGCTGGTTTTCCCCACGCCGATCGGGCCTTCGACCACGACGTAACCCGGATTTACACCTTTCATCGCTTCATAGCCCGATTATTTTCGCTATTCCGCTCGTTCATCCAGCTTCTGTACCGGCTGGCCGGAACAATCCTCCAGCAGTTGGCGCACCGTCCCATGCCCCGGAACCAACAATGCCGGTTCAAGCTCGAACAAAGGATACAGGACGAATGCGCGTTCGTGTAGCCTGGGATGCGGCACGGTCAATTCCGCCGTTTGGATAGTTTCACCGCCATACAACAGCAAATCGAGATCCAGCGTTCGCGGCCCGCCGCGCTCGCCTTCGCGAACCCGTCCATGGATTTGCTCGATTTCGAGCAGCGTCCGCATGAGTACCGCAGGAACCAGCGTTGTGCGCAAACGGCATACCGCGTTGATGAAATCAGGCTGGTCCTGACGCCCTATCGGCGCGGTGCGGTAGAGCGACGAGCAAGCCTCGACATGACTTTGCGTAATCCGCGCTAACGCGGTGAAACCTGAGCGGACTTGGGAAACCGGATCGGCCAGGTTACTGCCCAGTCCGATGTAGGCCCGTATGCCGCTACGGAGTGGTCGATTCATCCTTATTTACTGGCGGCGTTCGTGTTCCTCGGCGGCGACGCCGTTTGGATTTACCACCGGCCGGGGTCACTGCCGCAATCATGGCGCGGCGCTCATGATCGCCCGCCGTCTGGAATCGGGTCCACCAGTCGGTCAGGGCGCCGTTCGCTTCGCCCGATTCAACACGCAAGAGCAGAAAGTCATACGCGGCGCGGAAGCGCTTGTTTTCCAACAGACGATACGCCTGCATACCGGCACGCCGTTCGAATCGATCTTGGAAACTCCAGATCTCGCGCATCGGCACGCTGAAACGCTTGGGAATGGAAATGAATCGTAGTTGCTCGCGCAAGACTTGTTCCGCCGCCCTGGTCCTGGCGTCATAAATGTTCATCCCGTTTGCCACAAGCTCACGCGTCTTATGCCGGACCGGCTCCCACAACATCGCGGCATACAAAAAAGCCGGAGTCACCGGTTTATTTTCGTTAATCCGCGCATCGGTGTTGGCCAGGGCGCGAGGCACGAGCGTTACGGGGAACCCCTCCTCTTCCCGTTCCATGGAGTTTTCTGTTAACGGAAACAGATGGCGGAACAAACCATAATGACGCAACAACTCGAAAGTCTCGAGCGCATAACCGCCGTGAAACAGCTTCAGCACTTCTTCATACATCCGTGCCGGCGGCACCGAAGTCAGCAGCGGGGCAAGACATCGGAACGGCGCAGCCGTGTTCTCCTCGATTTTGAATCCCAGCTTGGCGGCAAAGCGGACGGCGCGCAGCATCCGGACCGGATCTTCGCGATAACGGGATTCAGGATTGCCGATCACGCGCAAAATGCCGCGTTTCAAGTCGACCGCTCCCTCGACATAATCGATGACACTGAAATCGCGAATATCGTAATACAGCGCGTTCACAGTGAAGTCCCGCCGGACGGCATCTTCTTCCTGTGTGCCATAAACATTGTGATCCATAATTTCCGCAGGAATATCGTTTTCCGTAACTTCGTTCTCCGGCGGCTCAATTGGAGAACTTGCTTCTGTAATATCGCGCGGGATCGCGCGATAGGTAGCCACCTCGACGATCTCGCGGCCGAAACGGACATGAACCAGACGAAAACGCCGGCCAATGATGCGTGCATTGTGAAATAGTTTTCTGATCTGTTCCGGTCGCGCATCGGTCACGACATCGAAGTCTTTGGGCTCACGCCCGAGCATCAGGTCGCGCACGCACCCGCCTACCAGCAGACTGGCATAACCGGCATCTTTCAGACGGTGCAGAACCTTGAGTGCGTTTTCGCTGATCAGCGTGCGCGAAATGAAATGCAGCTCGCGTGGTATGATGGCCGGCGTGTTAATCGTTCATTCACCTGTCCGAGCCTAATGGCGGAGGTCTTTGTTTTGAATGATTTACTGGTGCTTTGTCGGGTCGCACGTATAATACACCGCTTTCGAGACAACGTGCCGTCAACTTTCGCTCCCATCGTCTAGTGGCCCAGGACGCTGGCCTCTCACGCCGGTAACAGGGGTTCGAATCCCCTTGGGAGCGCCAAGACAAACAACGAGGCCCCGCCGTCAGGTGGGGCCTTGTTGTTTGCGTCGCGCACGCGACGGGATTTGAACCCGGAGGGTTCGACAAATTTGTCCGGAACAAATTTGGACGGCCGAAGGCCGGCCCGAGCCACGAAGTGGCGAGGGTGAGCCACAGGGTCGAAGCGGAAAAGAAAAGGTCCGGTGGACCTTTATCCCGCTGAGCGGGCGAGGCCGGATGTCGAGCCCCGGCTTTCGAGCGAAACAGGATTGCGTAGCGAAGAAAGTGACGAGCAATCACCTTGGGAGCGCCATTAATAAAAAAAGGGCCCGACGGGCCCTTTGCGACGAAGACAGGACACCCGGACCGGTCAATCTTCCGCAGCGCCCGATTTCTTAAGCAGTTCGGTGATGCGCGTGTAACCGCCGCGAACGGAGATTTTGAGTGCCGAGTCTCCACGACTGTCCTTCGCGTTGATGTCCGCACCGGCTTCAATCAGCATTTGGATAATATCACCATAACCCTTGTAAGCCGCCGCCATCAGCGGCGTCTTTCCGCTAATGGTCCGCGTGTTGACGTTCACGCCCTGGCTCAGTAACGACTGCACCACCGCGATGCGCCCCTTGAGAATTGCCGTGAACAAGGCAGCTGCACCGTGCGCCGTTTTAGAGCGGCCGCTCCGCTCAAGGCCGGTGGGCAGTTTAAGAAACTGGTTGGTAACCGCCATGACAATCAAGGCAACCAGTCCAAGGAGGCTGATTTGCGGGTCAACGCCAAATTCGTTGGCAACTTCCTCCGGCAGGTTGGCGCCGATGGCGAGGAACACGATTACAAGAATGAGCGTGAACTTGAGATACTTGATCAGCGCTACGGCGATGACTGCTATCAGCCCGCCGAGAAAAAACCTCCGGTCGAAATTGACCCATTCCGTCCACTCGCTCGGCAAGTTGGCGCCGAGCGAGAGCAGAACGACGATAATAACGAGACCCCAGTCACGCGGCGTTTCTTTTAAGATAACCACAAAATCAATCCCCTTATATCCATGTGTTGGCGATGGCGGCTGTCACCCGTAACCGCATGGAGTCGCCTGTCATTAAGTCTAGATGCATTTTTCAATCTTTGAAGCGCGAATAAAATTGGCGTTCTTCGCGGATAATCAGCCATAAATCAGCGTTTCATTTAACCACATCCTTGGAGAATACCTGTTTCAGCCAGTTTGCAACGTCCCGAATTTCATCCGTTACCACCGAATGGCCGGTCGCGTATTCGTGCCAGGTCAACGTCAGACCGTGTGCCGTCATGATCTCCCGGGCCGACTCCGCCATGGAGAACGGTATCATCTGATCTTCCGTCCCATGTGCCATAAAAATCGGCACCCGCTCATTGGCATGGTGAATCTCAGCCATCAGGCTCTTGGCAAACGGCACCGGTGCTGAAAGCGATAAAATTCCGGCCAGCGGTTCAGGATAGTGTAAACCGGTCAGCAAGGCTACTGTTCCGCCTTGCGAAAAGCCCGCCAGAACGATTTGGTCACAAGGAATGCCGCCCTGCTTTTGTTCCGCAATCAGGCTTTGCAGTATTTTTTCCGATTCAAGAATGTGATTGCGGTTCTGTTCGATACCGTTTTCTGTCATGGCGATGTCGTACCAGGCGCGCATGACATAACCGCCATTGATGGTCACCGGTCGAAAAGGTGCGTGAGGAAACACGAACCGCAGCGCCGGTCGTGGCGGCAATCGCAATTCCGGCACGAGGGCTTCAAAATCGTGCCCATCCGCGCCCAGACCATGCAGCCAAATAATACTGGCGGCCGGCGCAGATCCCGTTTCAAGGACGATGGGGGGTTCGTGCGTCGATTTATCCATATACCGGTCACTCCTCTCCGCGATAGGCGCAACCCGCCGCGCAGGTTTCATGGACGCGGACTTCAGACAATTGGGGCAACCGGGGTTTCAGCCGCTGCCAGATCCAGCGGGCAATATTTTCACTGGTTGGATTTTCAAGGCCTTTGACCTCGTTTAAATAATGATGGTCCAGCTGTTCAAAAAGCGGTTGGAAAGCCCGGGAGATATCGGCGAAATCCATGATCCATCCGGTCTTTTCCTCCACCGGTCCGGCAACGCGGATTTCGATCCGGAATGAATGGCCATGCAACCGCCGGCATTTATGATTTTCAGCAACATTCGGCAGCAAATGTGCCGCCTCAATAGTAATAAACTTGAATATTTCCACGAGTATGATCTGCCGACTTTAGACCGGTCAGTTTAGCCGCTTTCATGTGTTCCGGATACCATGAACCGGACACTCGCGATCGGCGTTGCTCAACGTTAGAATATTCACGCAATCCATTTCATCCAACAGCCGCCACTCATTGCTTAGAGGAATCATGACCAAACAATCATTGCCGCTTATCATGGAACCGAAGGAGCTTGAAAAACAACTCGGCGCGGAAAACCTGTTGGTTGTGGACGTGTCACGGTCTGAAATCTACGACCAGGGACATATCCCCGGCGCCGCGCATATCGATTACGCACAAATCATTGCGGCCCGACCGCCTGCGATGGGCGAGTTGCCGAGCGAACCTCAATTGAGCGATGTATTCAGTTCCATCGGCATGCGGCCGGAGAATCATGTTGTGGCTTATGACAATGAAGGCGGTGGACGGGCTTCACGATTGCTCTGGACGCTGGACGTCGTGGGCCATGCGAGCAAATCGCTGTTAAACGGCGGCTGGCAAGCGTGGGTAAACGACGATTTGCCGATCAGCACCGACCCTGTTTTGCGCCCGCGCAGCCAATATCCGGTCACTTTTCTGGATGCAGCGGTGGCTGACAAAAGCTATATCATGAATCACCTGAAAGATCCCGGCGTGGTTATCCTCGACGCACGCACGCAGGCGGAATACAGCGGCGAACTCAAGCGTGCCAACCGCACCGGTCATATACCCGGAGCAGTCAATTTCGAATGGACTCAGGCGATCGATCAAGCGAACAGCCTGCGTCTGAAATCGGAGGAAGAATTAAGACAAGCTTTGTCACAGATTGGCGTGACACCGGACAAAGAGGTTATCGCTTACTGTCACACCCATCATCGCTCCGCACACACCTATATCGTTCTAAAAAATCTGGGCTACACCCGCATTAGGGGCTATCCCGGTTCATGGTCTGAATGGGGCAACATAACCGAAACACCGGTTGAATAATTGCTGTATTCGACCATTTATTAGCGATTTACTCTGTTTTTTTCCGCAGTTAAGTTGAGGATTACTTCGTGTCGGTACAATAGTGTATACACGCCATTATTTCATGAGACTGTACACGGTTGACAATTGGCACAAGTGAAACTGACACACAGCCTTTGGCTAATTCGATAATGTAAATATTAATGTTACAATTCAGTTTTGGCTGCGTTCGTGAAAAAAGACCCGGCTTATGAAAAACAATACCTGGATTTTGGTGGCCCACCGCAGCGGCGCGCGTCTGTTTGAAAACAAAGGTCCGGGCAGGGGTTTGAGCCTGGTCTCCGACATACCGCATCCCGAGGGACGGTTGAAGAATAAAGATATCGGCGCCGACAGACCCGGACGCAGTTTCGACAGCCGGGGCCAGAGTCGACACGCATTAAGCTCGGAACAGGAGCCCACCGCGCATCTGGCAGAGCAATTTGCCAAACAATTAAGCACAATGTTGGATGATGGACGCAACCAACAACGCTACACAAGACTCGTGCTGGTAGCTGAACCGCGTTTCCTCGGAAATTTGCGTGCCGCTTTGAGTTCCACCACGGCTGCCCTCGTGACCGCAACCGTTGGCAAGGATCTGGGCGGCGTAGAACCGCATTTTCTGCCCAAGCACCTGTCTGACTTCGTCCGTCTCTGAGTTCCAACCCCCAGGGACAGGCGTTTCCCGCAATAAATGCAAGGCGCTTACTCAGTGAGTGAAGCTGTTCGCGCGCCCGGTCAAATGGCCGCCCCAGAATCTACTAGACTTAAAAATACATGCACGCAAGACCGTAACGCAACGCATCCATGGACCATCGTCAACGATTGGCAGATGACCTCCTGCTGCTTCGGGAGAAGGCTTCGCGCTACGCGCTGTATGGCGTTTACATTGCCAGCGCCAGTGTTGTGATTGCGTCGTCGCTGGTCAGCTATGTCATGGTCGGTGACATCTCCATAGAAGGCATCATCCTCGCCCAGTCCTCCAATATCGCGTTATGGACGGTGGACAGCATGCCCTTTGTCTTTGCCATGTGGGGGCAATACGCCAGCTACCGGATGGCGCGCGAAGCCAACGATCTGGTGCAAAACAAGACGCAGTCGCTCCGCGAAGCCTTGACGCAGGCCAATTTTACGAGCCAGGCCAAAAGCGACTTCTTCGCGAAAATGAGCCATGAATTGCGTACACCCATCAACGGGATTATCGGCATGAGCGATTTGATGCTCGAAACAAAATTGTCAGGTGAACAGCGCCGACATGCTGAAATCATAAAATCGTCCGCGAGCGGGTTACTGACTTTAATCAATGATCTCCTGGACTTTTCCAAGATTGAGTCGGGCAAACTGGAACTGGAGGAAATCGAATTCGACCTGCGTGATTGCATTGAAAAATCGGTGGCCTTGCTGACGCAGCAGGCGGCCATCAAAGGTCTTACGCTCACAAATCTTATTCAGCCGGACATGCCGAGCCGTTTGCTCGGCGATCCGGGAAGATTAAGACAGATCATCATCAATCTTCTGGGAAATGCCATAAAATTCACGCACCACGGAGAGATTGTCCTGAGCGTGAAGCAACTCCCCGAAGCATCCTCCAAACACATACGATTGCAAATCGAAATAGCCGATACCGGGGTGGGCATATCGGAAAAGGATCAGTTACGGCTTTTTCAACCTTACAACCAGGCCAAAGCCTCGACTGCCCGCCGTTATGGCGGCACGGGTCTGGGACTGGCCATCACCAAAGAACTGGTCGAAGCCATGGGCGGGAAGATTGGCGTGAAGAGCGAGGCGGGCAAGGGCAGTATCTTCTGGTTCGCCGTCAATCTGCAAAAACCTGCTGTCATAAGCGCTGCGCCGCCGCCCGCCCGGGTCGATCTGAAGGGCCTGCGCGTGCTGGTCGCCGATGGCAATATCCCGGCGCGCGTCAATCTTGTCGAGCAGCTCAAATCACTGGGAATGGAAGTGCAATCCATCGGCAATGGAAATGCCGCCCTGCAAATGATCCGCTCGGCAGCGGATACCGATTATCGATTCGATCTGGTGATGGTGGACATGTTCCTGCCTAATTTGAACGGCGAGGAGCTGGGCCGCGAGGTTAAGTCGCATCCGGAAATGCGGGACACGGTACTCGTCATGATGACCTCTGCCGGCGTACGCGGCGACGCGCAGCGACTCAACCAAATCGGTTTCTCGGGCTATTTCGGCAAGCACATCCCTCCTGAAGATTTGCACGATATGTTGAAGGCGGTGATGGTGACACGGGGCATGGATGAAACCGAACGCCAGCGGTCGGGTCTGGTCACCAAATACACGCTGTCCGAAATCCGCCGGAAGCATTCCCGCTTGTTGTTGGTGGAAGACAGCCCGGTCAATCGGGAGATCACGATAAATATGCTGTCAAAACTCGGCTTTGAAACGGATGTGGCCGAATCAGGACATGCCGCCATCGAGGCTGCGCGCAAGCACTCATACGGGCTAATCCTGATGGACATGCATCTCCCGGACATCAGCGGCATCGAGGTCATCGAGGCGATTCACGGGCTTTCCGCGGCGCATGCCAAAGCATCCGTTATCGTACTGACCGCCGGCGCAACGGAAGCGGAAGAGGCACGCTGTCGGTCATTAGGGGTCAAGCATTTTCTGATCAAGCCCGTGGATAGCAACACTCTTGCAGATGCATTAACGCGCCAGCAATCGATGTCACAACCGTCTTCCGCCGGATTGAATTCAACACCGTCCGCGCCATCGGGCCAGATGGCCGAGGATAACGACATCAATGCCGATCCGAAACTGGTGGAAATTTTTATCCGGGAAACCACGCAAAGACTGAAATCACTGCGTCAGGCACTGGCTTCCTCGAACGCCCAGCGCGTGGCGCGCGAGGCACATACCATTAAAAGTTCAAGCGCCTATTTTCAGGCTCACGCAATGCACGAAGCGGCGGAAAAACTCGAGAAAATGGCTGACGAAGGACGGCTCGATCAAACCGCACCGGTAATAGAAATACTTGAAGACGCTTATTCCAGCCTGCGATCTCGCCTGCAGAAAGAGGCGATTTAATTTGTCCTAAGATATTTGCGGAGGCGTGATACGCCTTCACGCAGGTTCTCAATGGTATTGGCGTAGGAAAACCGTACATGCTGTGACGCTCGATGACGGCCAAAATCCACACCCGGTGTAATCGCCACCCCGGTACGTTCAAGAAGGTCGAGTGCAAATGCCTGACTGTCGTGAGAAAAGCGGGAACAATCTGCATACAAATAAAACGCGCCTTGCGGTTTTACCGGAATGATAAACCCCAGCTCGAGCAATGCAGGATAAAGGAAATCACGCCGTTCAAGAAAGATTTTCCGGCGCATTTCCAATTCGAGCTGTACCGAAGGGGTGAATGCCGCCAGCGCCGCATGTTGCGCCAAGGTACTTGATGCCAGAAAAATATTCTGAGCCAGTTTATCAATCGCCGGGATGTATGATGCCGGAGAAACCAGCCAACCCAGGCGCCAACCCGTCATACCGCTGTATTTTGAAAAACTGTTCACCACAAATACATCCGCCGAATGAGATAACACCGTGACGGCTTCATTCTCGTATACCAGTCCGTGATAGATTTCATCAACGATCAGCACGCCACCCAGCCGCTCCACCGTCTTCACGATCTCCGCCATTTCATCGGTTGGAATCAGCGTGCCGGTGGGATTCGACGGCGAGGCCAGCAGGACCGCCACCGAACGCTCCGTCCAGTGACGTTGAATCAGTCCGGCATTCAGTTGATACCCCGTCGAGGCCTCCACCGGAATGGCAGTGGCATCGCCCTCGAAAAGCCGAACAAAATGCCGGTTACACGGATATCCGGGATCGGCCATCAATACCTGATCACCGGGATTGATCAGCGCCGCCATAATCAGCTGCAGGGCTCCCGACGCGCCTGGCGTGACGGCAATTCTGTCAATTTCAGGCCTGACGTCAGCCGGATAACCCGCTGCGATCGCGGCGCGCAACGCGGGTATCCCCAGAGCCGGGGTGTAATGGGTGTGTCCGGCTTTTAACGCCTCGATTCCCGCTTGCACGATGCCCGGTGCCGTCGGAAAGTCCGGCTCGCCGATCTCCATGTGGATGATCGAACGTCCCTGCGCTTCCATGGCGCGGGCGCGGGCCAGGATATCCATGACGTAAAACGGTTCGATCCGCGCCAAGCGATCAGCTATGGGTTTCATGAATTGGCCGCCATACCGGTCACCCGGCATGGATAATTACTCGTGGTTGATGTCTGGCGTGACATGGAATCGATTGAAATCACGGCGATGGCGTTAATGTCACACGGGGAAATTCCCGTGTCTATCCCCGTCCGGTTGCTACCCCCGGGAGATTCTGGTATAGATGCGCGCTTAATTTTTTACCCCCATGTCCCGGGGTAATACTATTGTGCAGGAGTCGAAGCATGCCGGCCAGGAAAAAGAAGGAAAAGGATTTGCCCGTATCTCCCGTTACGGGGATCAGCCCTTACGTCGTAAAAAAGGGCGAGAAATACATGAATAAAAAACAGCATGATCATTTCCGTGCTGTGTTGAATGCCTGGAAAAAAGAGCTGGAGGATGAAATCGCCCGCACCGTGCAGCAAATGCGCGATGTACCGGAAAATCCTCCCGATCCCAATGACCGGGCAAGCCAGGAAACGGATATGTCGCTCGAATTGCGTTCGCGCGACCGTGAACGGAAACTCATCAAGAAAATTGACGAAGCGCTCGACCGCATTGACACCGGCGATTACGGTTACTGCGAGGTCTGCGGCGTTGAAATCGGCGTGGAACGGCTTGAGGCCAGACCGACGGCGGAGCTTTGCATCGACTGCAAAACACTCGATGAAATTCGTGAAAAACAGATGGGTTGAAATCGCTTTGCTTCCCCGATATTTACACCCGACTGCTTCGCGGTAATTCCAGACATCGAGAAAATCTTGCCCAAACTTCTGATCCGCAACGCTCGCATCGTAAACCCGGACGGATCAGTTATTGAGGGCGATCTGTTGTGCCAAAACGGTGTGGTTGAGCGCATCGCCCCGCATATTACAACCCCCGCGGATGAAACCATCGATGCCGGGGAGAATCTGCTTCTTCCCGGTGTCATTGACCCACAGGTGCATTTCCGCGAACCCGGACGGGAACACAAGGAAGACCTTGGCTCCGGTTCGCGTGCCGCCGTGAAAGGCGGCGTCACCAGTTTTCTCGAAATGCCCAATACGGACCCGCCCACCACCACTCAACACGCGCTGGACGACAAGCTGCGCCGGGCGGCGGAAAAATGCGTCGCCCATTACGGATTTTTCATCGGCGCCACGCCGGACAATCTCGATGAAATAAACCAGGCCAAACCTGCTTGCGGGATCAAGATTTTCATGGGCGCGAGCACCGGAAGCTTGCTGGTGGACAAGGCGGAAGATCTTGAGCGTATTTTCGCCAACGGCAACCGTCTGATCGCCGTGCATGCAGAGGACGAGCAGCGCATACGCACGCGCCGCGAACGATTCAAAAATCGCATCGATGTCGCCGCGCATTCCGAAATTCGCGACAACCAGTCCGCGCTCATGGCGACAAAGCTGGCTTTGTCGCTATCCAGGAAATACCGCCGGCGCTTGCATATCCTCCATCTGTCCACCCGCGAGGAAGTGGAATTGTTGCGCCGGGACAAACCAGACTGGGTTACGGCCGAGGCAATCCCCAATCACTTGTTCCTGAACATCACTGATTACGCCGATCTGGGAACGCTCGCGCAAATGAACCCGCCTATCCGAAGTGCGAATGATAATGCCGCGCTGTGGCAGGGACTGCACGAGGGAACAATCGATTTTGTCGCCACGGACCATGCGCCACATACACTCGAAGAAAAGCGAACTCCTTATCCTGATTCTCCTGCCGGCATGCCGGGTGTCGAGACTTCACTTCCCTTGATGCTCACGGAGGCGAAGGCCGGTCGAGTCACGCTGGCAGAAATCCAGAAATGGATGTGCTCCGGGCCCGCCGAAGCCTATGGGATACATAACAAAGGAAAAGTAATTGAAGGATGGGATGCCGATCTGACCATCGTCGGTATGAAACATGCCAAGCCGGTAAAAAACGAGGAAATGTTCACCAAAGTACGATGGTCGCCTTTTCACGGGCGTATACTTGTCGGGTGGCCGGTCTACACCGTGGTTGGCGGACAAGTGGCGTTCGATAACGGCAAGATCCGAGAAGGCGTGCACGGACGTCCCTTGGCTTTTAATTAAGCTTCAAAAAGCGGAAGCCGCTCCATGGAACTTTCCCTCTTTATCAAGGCGCTGGTTCTCGGCGTCGTCGAAGGCTTGACTGAATTTCTACCTGTATCTTCCACTGGACACTTGATTATCGTGGGCGATCTGCTCCAGTTTAGTGATGGCCACGGTAAAGGATTCGAAATCGTCATTCAGCTCGGCGCCATCCTCGGAGTAGTCTGGGATTACCGTATGCGCGTCGGCCGCTTGATCACTGGCATAAGAATCAGGCATGAACGGCTTTTTATGCTGAATTTGTTGATTGCGTTTCTTCCGGCCGCCGTATTGGGTCTCCTGCTGCACGAATACATAACCACCTATCTGTTCAATCCGGTAACTGTCGCGTGGGCGCTCATCGCAGGCGGAATCCTGATTTTGATTATCGAGCGGTTGCCATTGACGGTCCGCGTGGACAGCATGGAAAACGTGAGTCCGCTTGCTGCCTTCAAGATAGGCGTGGCCCAGATGTTTTCACTCTTCCCCGGCATATCACGTGCCGGCGCAACCATTATGGGCGGGCTTCTCGCCGGCCTTTCGCGGACGGCGGCGACCGAGTTTTCATTCCTCCTCGCCATGCCGGTCATGTTGGCAGCCACGTTTTACGCGCTTTTCAAAAATATTAACTCGTTAAATGCCGAGGATGTTTTCGTGTTCGCCGTGGGGTTTGTCATGTCATTTTTGACAGCATTAATCGTGGTCAAGGCATTCCTTAAATACGTAGCGGGCCATAATTTCACGTTATTCGCGTTATACCGCATCGGCTTTGGCCTGCTGGTTCTAGCGTATTTCCGGGGTTAGGTCCGTGTTTCATCCGCTACGAAGACTTTACGAATGGGTTCTCTCCCTGTCGCATCATCCGCATGCGCAGATTGCGCTATTTGTGCTGGCTTTTGCCGAATCTTCGGTCTTCCCGATACCGCCGGACGTATTGCTGATTGCGCTCGCGCTGGGTATTCCGACTCAGGCTTATCGGTTTGCCCTGATCACGACCGCCGGGTCGGTACTGGGTGGCCTCGGCGGGTACATTATCGGTTACGGTTTCATGGCCAGTGTCGGTCAATGGGTCCTTGACGCTTATCAGTTGCAACAGCCTTTTGAGAAGATTCGCGCATGGTACTTAAACTATGACATTTGGGCCGTTGCAATCGCCGGATTCACCCCGATCCCATATAAAGTCTTTACGATTGCCGCCGGCGCGTTCGAGATGGACGTGTGGCGATTTTCGCTTGCCTCGCTTTTCTCCCGCGGCGCGCGATTCTTTTTGCTCGCGTGGATGATTCACCGATATGGCGCCGCCATCAAGCTGTTTATTGACCGTTATTTCAATATATTGACAGTGGTATTTATGGCGTTATTAATCGGTTTTTTCCTGCTGATTGCCGGGTGGTAGACGGAGCCGGTCGCCGCAAGGCTGGGCGGGTAAGGCCGGGAATTAGACCCGGAGCCGCATTATCCCTGCCCATTTTGCGGGCTGAAAACCTGTTATCCCAACCAATTATCAGCGTAATCAAGACTTTGATTGTGCCCCGTGTCTGCACTATGTTTATTTAAATGGGGCCACGCACAACGCCGGAAAAAACTTTTGCCATCGGCCCGTTGATTGAATGAGCCAAAATATGGAAATGAAAGCGGAAATTGCCACGCCCCAGGCGGAAAGAGTTCGGGTGATGGTGGCGGATGATTCGCGTGTCATCCGCAAGGCAATTACAAAAATATTAAACAACGAATTCGATCTCGTCGAGGTCGGAGACGGAGAAGCGGCCTGGGATCAGCTTCTCCGAGACGAATCCATACAGGTCCTGGTATCCGACATTGAAATGCCGAAGCTCGACGGCTACTCGCTTATCTGCCGCGTGCGCGCGGCCGAAACCGAGCGGGTCCGAAACGTGCCCATTATCGTCATCACCGGTGCCGACGACGAACTGACCCGTGAACGCGCGTTCGCCTGCGGCGCCACCGACTTCATCATCAAACCCATTGACGGCGTGCAATTGCTGGCGCGTACCCGAGCCCACGCCAAGCTGGATCAAACCACGCGCAAACTAGAGGAAACTTCCACAGCACTGGAAGAGCAGTCTGCGGTCGATCCGCTTACGCAACTTCACAGCCGTCGATATTTCATTCAGCGAGGTGTACAGGATCTCGCGTACGTCAAACGGCACAACAACGATTTGTCCATTATCCGGGTCGACATAGATAACTTCCGGTCGATATACAAGAAATACGGCGATCAGACCAGCGATCAGATTCTCGTATGGCTGGCCAAGATTCTGGTTTCCAGCAGCCGCAAAGAAGACACCGTGGCGCGTATCGGTGGCGGCGAGTTTGCAGTTTTGGCGCCGTCTTCCGGGCGAATGGAAGCGGCGGTGCTGTGCGAACGGATGCGCACCGGGGTCGCGGCCAGCCCGTTCACTAACGAAAGCGCGACAATCCCTCTAACAATCAGCCTGGGTCTGGCTTCTTACGGCCGCGATCCCGGTGAGACGACGGAAGACCTACTTACCCTGGCGGAACAACGCATGACGCTTGCCAAGGCGGCCGGAGGGAATCGCCTTGGCATCAGCTATCAGGAAGAAGCGCCTAAACCCGACGAGGCTGTCATCGAACAGCCCGATCTCGAAACAGCGCTCAAAATGCTCGGGTCCGACGAAGGCGGAAAACTGGTACCGTTCTTGCCGGATCTCGTTACCCGCTGTATTCCCCTACTCGAATTCTGCAACCGAAAACTCGATCTGGGTCTTGGTTTTGCGATTGAGTCACTCAAGGATAAACTCTCCGATATGCGATAATGGTCCGGCTTGATATATGAGGTGCGGACATGCACGGCCATGAAACGCTTCACCAACACCCTGCAATCAGTGTTACCGGAATAATATATCAGCTCCCAGAATTAATGAGCGTCCGCAAAATCATCGGACCGCGACCGGATACCCGCCATCACTGGGGTAAGGCGTAACGATTCTGACTTTAGCTTTCTTATCCCCCATCCGTTCATGACCGGAGGTTTTCAGCCCGCCTGGTGGTGCCGCGGCCCTCATGGGCAAACATTGTGGGCACGCGTGATAAGACGCGCGCCCCACGTGCCGTTAACCCGGGAGCGCTTGGAACTGCCTGATGGGGATTACATTGATATTGATTGGACAAAGAATGAACAAGGTCCGATTGTCATCATATTGCATGGCCTGGAAGGCTCTTCCGCTTCTCCTTACGCGCGTGGAATGTTAAATGCCGTTATGCGTCGGGGTTGGCGCGGTGTCGTCATGCATTTTCGCGGATGCAATGGCGAACCCAATCGACTTGCACGCAGTTACCACTCCGGCGATACCGGCGATTTCGCTTACTTAATCGATGCGGTGAAAAAACGCGAACCGTTTACGCCTCTGGCGGCAATCGGATTTTCACTCGGCGGGAATGTTTTGCTCAAATGGTTGGGCACAACCGATACTCGGGCGCCGTTACGTGCGGCCGTCGCGATATCGGTACCTTACCAGTTGAGCGTGGCCGCGGACCGTCTTCAACAGGGCTTTTCACGATTGTATCAATGGCACCTGATGCGTTCCCTGCGAAACACGGTTTCGGCAAAACGCCGGCGCATGGTTCTTCCGATTGCAATACGGGACTTTTCTGCGCTGAGAACACTGCGTGATTTCGACGATAACGTCACGGCTCCGTTGCACGGGTTCAACAATGCTGATCACTACTACGCCGTTTCAAGCTCATGGCAGTATCTCGGGAAAATCGCAGTGCCAACTTTACTGTTGCATTCCCGCGATGATCCCTTCATGACCGAGTCGGCGATCCCGCGCGCAGACGACCTTTCTGATGCCGTGACTTTCGAACTTTCTGCGCACGGCGGGCACGTAGGGTTTGTTTCGGGCAGATGGCCATGGAAACCACGTTACTGGCTTGAAGAGCGGATACCGGCTTATCTCGTCCAATATTTGTAATTCGGTCCGGAGGTCATGCGTCCTTGGCTGACTGGAAGTAATCCCGCCGGATATAGGCATAAAGCGCGAATCCCCACCAGCAGAGGATGACTAATACGGTCATCAGCACAATCGCCTGGCTAATCATCGCCTTGTCAATCCCTTGCGAGAGCAGTTCACTCTCATAAATCCCAATCTGCTTGGAGATGAAACTTTCCATCGCCTGACGACTCAAGATAAATTGCAGCTTGTCGATCGTGTAGATCGACACCGTCACAAAAACGAGGAAGTAACCCCATTGCGTCGCGCTCCAGAGACCGACGCCAAGCGCCAGGAATAACGCGGCATAGACCAGATGATAAATGCCGACGCCGGTTCCGCCGATGATTGCCCCAAACAAAGGAACTTCCGAGGTTATGGAAAAAAGCTCAAATGCGGCGGACACCACGAACAGCACGGCGGCAGCCCGAAAGGTGAAACGGCCTTTTTTCCCCGACGTTTCCATGTTGTTGCTCACTGGCTTTCGGACGTAAATTTACGCTATCGCCAGACGGAGTCAATTCCGCGATTGTTCCGCGCCAATCGTTTACAAATTATTCATAACTTGCACGCTGTGCGCTTAAAGCATGATTGCCAGTCTGATCCACATGGCAAGCAGAACAATATTGCCGAGGAGAAAGAATATGAAGCGTGATGGATTTAGATGGTCATAGATAAATCTCCGGGTTAGTATTTTCAACGGCGGGAAAGATCAATCGATGAGGGGCACTGGGAAGCAAGCACACATATTTGACAGCGTGGCCTTTTCTTGCAGATATCCTTGCCGTGTACGACGATGAGGGCGTGAAATTCATTGAACATCTGCGCGTCTGGTTCCAGTGCCATCTCAAATTTATGCCTCAGTGATTCATATTTCTCCGATCCCCTGATCAGACCCAGCCGCGAAAAAATGCGCCGCGTGTAGGCGTCGATCACGAACACCGTGCGGTTGAAGGCATAAAGCAGAATATCGTCGGCCGTTTCGGGGCCGATTCCGCGCACGCCCAGCAATGCGCGGCGCAGTTCATTCGTCGGGATTTTGGAGATTTTTCGTAACCCTCCCTGCGCGATCAACCAGCGGCACATGGCCTTCAGTCGCAGGGCCTTGATATTGAAATAGCCGGACGGTCTGAGCCACTTCCCGAGTTGCCGGGGATGCGCCTTAACGATAGCCTTGGGCGAAAGTGCCCGTGCCTGAATTAGGTTAGCGATGGCCCGTTCGACATTAGTCCAGGCGGTATTCTGCGTCAGCACCGCGCCGACCATAATTTCAAACGCGGAGTCTCCCGGCCACCAGTGCTGTTTGCCATTGGCGGCGAACAGTTTGCGATAAACCTTGGGGATGCTGGTACTCGCCTTCATTTCAGGTTGCTGGGAAATCGGACTCGTTACCGTACCGGCAGCTGTTCCTCGGGCGGTTTGAGGTGGCGAAATGCCTTGTACAGCGCGATATCGTAAACAATCTTCATGCCTGCGCCGATAAGCAGGGGTGTGGCAAGCGCTAGCCCCTGCATCAGGAACCCGGCGAAAAACGGCGCGGTGGCCCAGCCGCCCATGCGTACAAGATGCGTGATACCGGAAGCAAACGTCCGCTCCTCAGGTCTGACCATCGCCATTATATAGGACTGACGCGTGGGCACGTCCATCTCCACCAAGCCCTCGCGCAGTAGGAAGAGTAACGCCGCAACCTCAAAGCTTGGCGCGAACGGCACCGTCATGAGCAGGATACTTGAAGGGATATGTGTGAACACCATGGTGTTCACGAGACCGAAGCGCGCGGCCAGCCACGCCGCGCCAAGATGCGAAGCCGCATTGGCCACGCGTGCAAAGAAAAACAAAATGGCGATGGTAGCCTCATCAACCGCGAATCGCTGGTAAAAGAAATACGCCAGCAGCGCCGTGCCGAGAAAACCGCCGGCCAGGCTGTCGAGCGCAAACAGCGACGAAATCTTCCAAAGGACGCGGCGGCTGTGCGGCGCAAGTTTCGCCGTCGCGGTCGGCTCATGCGTCTCGACCGCGGACGACAAACCGGAATACAGCAGCGCGCTCAGGAGGAACAGGCCGGCATAGACAGCAACGGTCGCATGAAACGAAGCGAGCACACCTGCGCCGGCGGTCTCGCGCAGCATCACAGGCATGGCCGCCAGCACGCCGCCCAAAGCATGGCCCATGTCCTGCAATACGTTGTACCAGGCAAATACGCGCGTGCGTCGCTCGGGTGTCACGGTGCCGGGCAGGATTGCCTGCTCGAGCACGAGTGAGGCGCCGCGGTCGCGGCCCATGCCGTTTACCATGCCGATAAACGCGACTACACAAACGGCCGTAATGCTGGATGTGACAATCAACGCAACTCCGCCTGCGGCGCTGGCGACGCCAATGACAAGCAAGGACCACCGCCGGCCCAGCCGGTCGCCGAGAAACGTAACGATTAGGGTAGACAGAGCAGCGCCAGTGAGACCGGAGCCGATGACCAGACCGATTTCGGCGGGCGTGAAGGCGATCTTGTCGAGGTAAATACCAAGCAACACGCCCATCAAGCCGGTGGCGAGCGCGCGCAGGAATGCTGCCGCATAAAGAATCAGCCGATCGCTCATCCGCACCGGCTACGCGCTGCGGCACCATGCATAAAGAGCGTCGTAAACCACCATGCCATGCTTGAGCATCTCGTGGTCGTCCCTGAAGTTATGCGACAACCCGCGCGAGACTGCGAGCAGTCCAGCCGCTTCCGGCGCAAGGTCTAATCGACCGGTGTCGGCGGCACGCACAATGTCCGCGAGCCTTTGCAGTGTGGGATCGGTTAGTTGATATTTCTTGAGAAACGCATCAAAGCTGCAAAGCTCCTCGACGTGGCCCAACTCCACACCCGGAATATCGTATGGGATCGCCCCGGTATCCTCGGCAACCGGAAGAACTTTGTCCGGCGCGACGAACAGGAACTCCGGTGCCTTGTCGATAAATCGCGTGATTAACCATGGACAGGCGATACGATCGATCTTGGGACGCTCACGTGTTATCCATTTCATGGGGACTGCCTCCTTTCTAAACGACGAAAGTTCGCGCCAGCGTTGCCAGAAGCCCGACGACCCCGCACGCGCCAATGACGAGAATGATTCCGACCTGGTACCGAAATAGAGCAACAAAGGCCGAGATACCGATCAAAGCCGAGAACCATTCGACACCGATAAACAGATTGCTCAATCGGTACGGTTGCGCCAATCCCTGCGGCCAGAGCACGTGATAGGCGAAAAACACGGCAAGATTAAGCACCACACCCACGACCGCTGCCGTGATGCCGGTAAGCGGTGCCGTGAACTTGATATCGCGGCGCGTGGATTCGACGGCCGGTCCGCCGATCAGGATAAACAGAAAAGAGGGAAGAAAAGTAAAAAAGGTCGCCACGCACGCGCCCACGATTCCTGCCAGGGCCAACGATTCCGGCCCGAAGAGCGCCTTGGTCCAACCACCGACAAAACCCACAAACGCCACGATCATGATAAGCGGTCCGGGAGTGGTTTCGCCGAGCGCCAAACCGTCTATCATTTGCGTTGCGGTCAACCATTGATAATGTTCGACACCGCCTTGATATACGTACGGCAGCACCGCGTAGGCCCCGCCGAAAGTCACCAGCGCGGCTTTGGTAAAAAACCAGCCAATTTGCGTATAGCCTTCCCGACCGAATAACGCCCACAACGCGGCCATCGCACCGAACCAGATCAGCAAACCCACGAGGCCATACGTAATCACCCGCGGCCATGCGAAACGGGTGTGTTCCGGTGACGGGGTATGATCGTCTATTACAGCGGGGCCATAACCTTTTTTCCCGTCGACGAGATGCCCCCCGGTTTGAAATTTTTCCGGTGAAAAACGTCCCCCGAAATACCCCACAATACCAGCCGTCAGAACGATATAAGGAAATGGAATTGAAAATGCGAATATGGCGGTAAAAGCAGCCACGGCCATGACCCAAAGAACAGAATTTTTCAAGGCGCGTGAACCGATCCGGTAAGCGGCAAACACGACAATCGCCGTTACCGCCGGTTTGATCCCATAGAGTATGCCCGCGACGATCAGGGCATCGCCGTAAACCAAATAAATCCAGGTTAGCGCGACCAGAATAAAAAGTGATGGCAGTACGAACAACACCCCGGCCGTGATGCCGCCCTTCAGCCCATGCATCATCCATCCGATATAGGTCGCGAGTTGCTGCGCCTCGGGACCCGGTAAGACCATGCAGTAATTGAGCGCGTGTAGAAAGCGGTGTTCGGATATCCACCGCCGCCGCTCGACCAGTTCCTGATGCATGATGCTGATTTGCCCCGCCGGACCGCCGAAACTGATGAAACCCAACTTGAGCCAATAATAAAACGCTTCACGGAAGGATATGGGAGGCGGCGGTGAATTGCTGTCACCGAGGGTTGATGCGGTGGTAGTTTTTTTTGGACTCACTACGCGACTCCATATAGAGACGGAAACGTTTAACGCTGTGCTGTGATTCTCCGGCGTTTCCTGACGGAGTCAGGATACAATTTTTTCGCGTTACGTCGTTTGTTATCCTGTCTTGGTGGTTTCCGCTTTGCATGAATCTTGCTTTCCGGGATTGATGGAAGCTTGAGGCCGGCAAACCCATATAGCACTGCCATGGCTTTGTCATCGAGTTCAACGGAACGTCCCGTATGAAAATGCGGCGGCAGGCGGATCGGGCCGAAGCGTATCCGGATCAAACGGCTCACCTTCACGCTCACGCTGTCCCATAGCCGGCGTACTTCACGATTGCGTCCTTCTTTGAGTACCACATGGTACCAGTGATTCGCGCCGGCGCCCCCTGCATCCACGATGGAATCAAAATGTCCGGGGCCGTCTTCCAGCACTACCCCCGTTTTCAATCTAGTGATCATTTCCTCGCTGATTTTGCCGAGCACGCGCACGGCGTACTCCCGTTCGATCGCTTGGGAGGGATGCATCAATCGGTTGGCGAGCTCGCCGTCGGTGGTGCAAAGCAACAAACCGGAAGTGTTGTAATCCAGGCGACCGATGGGAATCCAGCGCGCGCCGCGGAGAGTGGGGAGTTTTTCAAAAACCGTGGTGCGGCCCTGCGGATCCGACCGGGTACAGATTTCGCCTTCCGGCTTGTGGTAGATCAGGACCCGCGGCCTGGGTTGCCTGACGCGCGCCAGAACGGTGCGTCCGTCGACACGAATCGCTTGTGCGGGAGTTACGCGGACGCCCAAGGTCGCGGGGTTGCCGTCGACGGTGACACGACCGGCTGCGATCCAGCCTTCTATCTGGCGACGTGAACCCAGGCCGGCGCGGGCTAAAACTTTCTGCAGTTTTTCCCCCGCCGGGCTGCCGTGGTCACTCACGTTCGGCCGAATGGACCTCGGTCATGACCACGTGTTCCGGCTCGTCTTCCGTGCCGCCATGAATTTCATCGCGCGCTGACTCGCGGCCGTGCTGCGAAATTCTATCGTTCGGCTCGAGATTCAACCGCAGGTTCAATTCCTGGCTGATGACATCGAGTTCCCGCAAGGCGGAAAGCGGCGGCAGCGCTTCGAGAGTCTTGAGATTGAAATGCTCGAGAAATTCGCGCGTCGTGCCGTACAACGCGGGGTGTCCCGGGACTTTGCGCACTCCCACTTGGCGAATCCATTCGCGCCCGAGCAATGTCTTGATGATATCCGTGCTGACAGATACGCCGCGTATGTTTTCGATATCGCCGCGCGTCACCGGTTGACGGTAAACAATAATAGCCAGCGTTTCGAGCAAGGCACGCGAGTACCTTACGGGGCGCTCTTCGGCCAGGCGGGAGATCCAGGGGGAGTATTTATCGCGGGTCTGGAATCGCCAGGCACGGTCGATTTGTTTCAACTCTATCGCCCGATTCTCGAATTCCGCCTCGAGCTGGCGGATTACTTCGCGGATTTCCTCACGCGTGGGTTGCGATTCGGCGGGAAACATCGTCAGCATTTTCTCGATGGTCAGCGGCTGACCGGCGACCAGCAACGCCGCCTCGATGATGTTTTTCAGCTCTGGGTTCGGTTTGTTCATCAGGCTGCCGCCTTGAGATGGATGGGACCGAATGGGTCCTGCTGAACCAGCACGATCAGCGACTCCTTCAGCAGTTCGAGTATCGCGACGAAGGTGACGACCAGACCTCGGCGCCCCTCGTGCAATTCGAACATATCCTCGAAGTTCACAAACGTTTCACTGTTGATCTTCGCCAGAATCCGGGTCATGCGCTCGCGTACAGACAGCGGCTCCAATTGCACATGATGATGCCGATAAAGCTCGGCGCGTACAAGTACTTCCTTGAAGGCATCCAGCAATTCAAACAGGCTGACATTCGGTTCAATACGCTTGACGGGCGGCCGATCGTTTTCAATCACAACCAGATGCAAGTCGCGCCCGATCCGCGGCAATTTATCCAGTGACTCGGCGGCATGGCAATAACGTTCATACTCCTGCAACCGGCGAACCAGTTCAGCGCGCGGATCGGCCTCTTCGCCCTCTTCGCTCGATGGCCGCGGTAACAACATGCGTGATTTAATTTCGGCCAGCATCGCCGCCATGACGAGGTATTCGGCGGCGAGTTCCAGCTTTACGGCTTGCATCAATTCGACATATCCCATGTACTGGCGCGTTACTTCGGCGATGGGAATATCGAGGATATCGAGATTTTGCTTGCGAATGAGATAAAGCAGCAGATCCAGCGGTCCCTGAAAGGTTTCAAGGAAAATCTCCAGTGCGTCCGGCGGAATATACAAATCCTCCGGCAATTGGGAGAGTGTTTCGCCGCGTACCACGGCAACCGGGGTTTCCGGACCGGCCGGCGTGCTCATCAGCTGTAATTCAAACCAATGGCGTCGCGCACCTCGGCCATTGTCGCTTCAGCCGTTGCCTGCGCGCGCTTGCAGCCTTCGGCGATGATGTTTTTAATTGCGAGCGGATCGCGCGAAAGCTCAGCGGCACGCTCCTGTATTGGCTTCAACTCCGCCAACACGGCATCGATAATGACTTGCTTGCATTCCAGGCAACCGATTTTCGCCGATCGGCATCCCTTTTGCACCCAATCCTTTTTTTCTCCATCCGAGTAGATGAGGTGAAAATCCCACACCGGACATTTATCCGGATTTCCGGGATCGGAGCGGTGCACGCGCGCCGGATCGGTCGGCATGGTGCGAAATTTCTTTTCCACCTCGACCGGCGGCTCCCGCAGGCTGATGACGTTGTTATACGACTTGGACATCTTGCGGCCATCGAGACCCGGCATTTTCGGTGCAAGAGTCAGCAACGCCTTGGGTTCGGGCAAAATGATTTTGCCTCCGCCTTCCAGATATCCGAACAGTCTTTCTTTATCGCCGAGCGCGATATTCTTCTGCCGTTCGAGCAGGGCATGGGCCGTATCGAGCGCCTCGTGATTACCTTGTTCCAGGTAGGCGGTGCGGAGATCGCGGTACAGTTTGGCGTTCTTCTTGCCCATTTTCTTGATCGCTTCCTCGGCGCGGTTTTCGTAGTCCGGCTCCCGGCCATAGAGGTGGTTAAATCGACGGGCGATCTCGCGTGTGAGTTCAACATGTGCTACCTGGTCTTCGCCCACCGGTACTATTCCCGCACGATACGCAAGGATATCTGCGCTTTGGAGCAGGGGGTATCCCAGAAAACCGTAGGTCAGAAGGTCCCGGTCCTTGAGTTCGGCCTGCTGGTCCTTGTAGGAAGGTACGCGCTCAAGCCATGAAAGCGGGGTGACCATCGATAACAAGACATGCAGTTCAGCATGCGAAAGGATGCGGGATTGAATGAAGAGCGTTGCCGTGCCGGAGTCAATACCGGCCGCAAGCCAATCCACCACCATATCCCAAATGCTTTCTTCCATGATTTGGGGATCTTCATAGTGGGTGGTTAGGGCATGCCAATCGGCAACGAAGAAAAAACACTCGTATTCGGTCTGTAATTTGACCCAGTTTTTCAGCACGCCGTGATAATGACCCAGGTGCAGCCGGCCGGTGGGCCGCATTCCCGACAGTACACGCATGGGCTGCCCGGGCAAAACCGTGCTCACCGTAACCCCACGAGCAGCAATACCAAATTTTCTACCACATGGATGGGCGGACCGATAATCACAGTCAGAACACCCGTAGCCAGCAAGGCCAGCAGAATGAAAAACCCGAAAGGCTCCACACGCGAAAGTTGCCAGGCCATGGGGCCAGGGAGTAACCCCACAGCCACCCTTCCGCCGTCGAGCGGTGGTAGAGGAAGAAGATTAAGAATCATGAATATCGCATTGATTTGTATACCAATAAATCCCATATATTGCATGGGTAGACCGGCCCAGGATGTGGTACCAAGTTGAATGCCGATACGGGCGATGACAGCCCAGATCAGCGCCATGATCAGATTTGCCATAGGGCCGGCCGCGGCCACAATCGCCATGTCCCGCTTGGGGTGACGGAGATTCTCCCAAGTCACGGGAACCGGCTTGGCCCAGCCGAAAACAAAGCCTCCAAGCATGAGCAGTAGCCCCGGCACTAGAATAGTGCCAAGCGGATCGATATGCTTTAGTGGATTAAGCGTTAATCGGCCCAATCTTTGTGCCGTGGGATCGCCAAATTGTTTAGCCATCCATCCGTGAGCGACTTCGTGAACCGTAATGGCAAACAGCAGTGGCAAAATGGCAACGGCGATAGTTTGAAGCAGAGTTAGTTTGGGCATTGGCCGCGCAGTATATCAGGTGCGGTCATTGACTTAAACCAGGAATCCGTCTCTATTTACCTGATTTCTTTGAACAATATCACTCGACGAAGCGCGCGTTATCGCCTTTGCCCAGACGGGAGAGAACCGCCCGGCCGCTATCGAGTTCGACGACGGTGGTCGGTTCCAGACCGCAGAAACCTCCATCAAGGACAAGATCCACCTCATGCTCGAGCTGTTGGCGGATTTCCGCCGGATCACTCAAAGGTACCCGTTCACCAGGGAGAATCAGGGTCGAGCTCATGAGCGGTTCGTTTAATTCGGTTAACAAGGCCTGCGCGATAACGTGATCCGGCACGCGCAGACCGATGGTTTTGCGCTTGGGGTGCTGCAAACGCCGCGGCACTTCGCGAGTGGCCGGCAGGATAAATGTATACGCCCCGGGGGTGTACGCCTTGAGCAGCCGGTAATCGGCGTTGCTCACGCGGGCGTATTGGGCCACTTCAGAAAGATCGCGGCACACGAGCGTGAAATTGTGACGATCGTCCACCTGGCGAATGCGCCGGATCCGCTCCATGGCCTCCTTGTCGCCGATGTGACATCCGAGTGCATAACTGGAGTCCGTGGGATAAACGATCACGCCCCCGGCACGAACGATATCGACGGCGCGCCGGATCAAGCGTGGCTGTGGATGGGTGGGATGAATTTCAAAATACTGGGCCATGAAATTCAGGACTGAGGACTTAGGGCTGAGTCCTCAGTCCTTAGTCCTGAGCACTCCCAATCTCGCCACACGGGAATGCATCCGTCCGGCAAGGCTGGCAATCTGCCAAGGGTCATCCAGGTTTTTTCCGGGCCGTGAAAATCCGACCCCACCGAGGCCAGAAATCCACGCTCTTGAGCCAGAAGGGCGTAGTGCCGATTGGCTTCGGCCGTGTGACTCCCGGAAATCACTTCTATCGCTTCGCCACCACACTCCTGAAAAGTATCAAAAAACTCTCGTAACTCGCCCGGCTTCATGGTGTAACGACCCGGATGTGCCACAACGGCCCTGCCGCCGGCGGATCGTATCCAGGTTACCGCCTCCGAGAGTTCGGCCCATTGGGCAGGCACATACCCGGGCTTGCCGCGCGCAAGAAACTGACGGAAGGCCTGCTGATGGCCTCGAACATAGCCCTGATCCATGAGGAACCGGGCAAAATGCATGCGCCCGACAATTTCCCCTTGCGCCAATCGTCTGGCGCCTTCGTAAGCCTTGTCGATTCTTTTCTTTTGCAGCCGACGACCGATTTCCACGGCGCGCCACTCGCGAAAGGCACGCAGACGGGCCAAACCTTGCTGTAAGAGGACGTGGGTGGTATCGATATTAAGACCGACTATGTGCACCGTATGACCTTGCCACGTGACAGAAATTTCAACACCGGCGATCAACGACATGCCTAATTGATTCGCGGTGAACAGCGCCTCGCCGATTCCATCGGTTACGTCGTGGTCGGTCAAAGCCAGGACGCCGATCCCCGCCGCATGCGCCCTGGTCACCAGGTCAGCAGGCGTGAGCGTCCCATCCGAGCGAATGCTGTGGCTGTGCAAATCGTAGCGTAATGCCGAGGCAGAAACGGAATTTGCGCAAGTATTTCCCATGGTCTAAACAGAGTATCATGAACTTATATATTATGCCGTGACTGCATCCAGGACCGACAATGAGCAGTGGGAGTTATGCCTTACCGCCAAGCCTTTCCGAAGCGACACTGCGTTTTCAACACGCGGCAACGGAGATTATCGACTCCTATGAGGCGCAGCACGCGGACGAGGAAAATCAGATTACTCCCGCCCAATTGGCGGAGGGTGTCGACCAATTCCTGTCCACGATTACGCGCATCGATCAGGTAGAAGGCGAATCCGGCCCGATCCGCAAGGAAGATCCGACGAAGATCGGCGATTATGGAATGTCGTTGCTGACCGATCTCGGCGCATGGGCCGTGCAACTCAATCTGGCTGTTCCGCGGCAAGACCTTGAGATCGTCACGTTGGCCGCCGCGGATTGGGTGGTGCGGCACGAGGGTCAGATTCACACCCTTGAACCGGTGGTCAATGCCCTGGCCAATTTCGCCAACCGCATGCATGAAACCTCCCTGCTGGAGCCACTCACGCTTTTCATGGGCCGCGTGGCGCAGGCCAGCTCAAGCGCGATCAAGCAGGATCTGGAAAAAAACAATCCCATCAGGCCCTGGCGAATACTGCACCTGAATCGGGGCATTATGGCGACGCGAACGCACAATCCGGCGCTCATGGAGAGGGTATTCGACGACCTGGTGCGATATCTTCCGGAAGACGCCCCGACCTTCTTTGCCGAGGGAATGCAGCAAATGGAAGCGCTCAACTACCCGCAGCCGGTGCGGCAGATCATGGGGCGGTATTTCGACCGTTGGACCAGACCCAGGATGCACTAGTTCTTCGCTGACATCCTTGCCGCCGCTCCCGGGGAAGTGCGAAAATAGCGCCCCATTTCTCACGGCCGTCATGATGAAATTCCTATACGATCTGTTCCCGCTGTTGCTGTTCTTTGCCGCCTTCAAGTTCTACGACATTTATGTCGCCACGGCCGTGGCCATTGCCGCCTCGTTCGTACAAGTGGGCTTGTTCTGGTTGAAGCACCGCCGCTTTGAAGCGATGCACCTGATCACACTGGCCGTCATCGCCGTCTTCGGTGGCCTGACGCTCGCCTTGCACGATGATACCTTTATCAAGTGGAAACCCACCCTGGTTTACTGGATTCTCGCGGCGCTGGTGCTTGGCAGCCAGTATGTTGGGAAAAAGACCGTCATCGAGCGCATGATGGCGGCGCAAATCACCCTGCCGGCGGCGGTATGGCGACGGCTCAATCTGAGTTGGGGAATTTTTTTCGCCGTGGTCGGTGCCGCAAACATCTACGTCGCTTTTTACTACGGCCTCGATCTCGACCCGGATAACCGGCGCGAGATATGGGTAAATTTCAAGGTGTTCGGTCTGCTGGGTTTGACGCTGCTGTTTACGGTGGTCCAGGCGGTCTTCATCGCGAAACACGTTCAGGACAAACCCGGCGGTGAATCGGTTGCTGACAGGACGTCGGACTGATGTGGTACGTCATCAATGGTACGGACGCGGAGGACAGCCTCGAGCGCCGACTTACTGTCCGCGCGGCGCACGTGGCGCGCTTGCAACAACTTCAGAACGAAGGGCGTCTGCTTCTCGCCGGTCCCTATCCGGCGGTCGACAGCTATGATCCGGGTCCGGCCGGATATACCGGCAGCCTGATCATCGCCGAATTCGAATCGATGGAAGAGGCGCAAGCTTGGGCCAATACCGATCCCTATGTCGAAGCCGGAGTTTATGCCCATATCAGCGTCAAGCCGTTTTGCAAAGTGCTCCCCTGAATGGATCGCCAATCCCAGATCGAAAACCGCTTGCGCGCGGCATTTACGCCCACGAAAATCGAGGTTCGAGATGACAGCGGGCTCCATGCCGGTCACGAAGGCGCCAGAAGCGGTGGCGGGCACTTTACCGTTACCATCGTATCGCAACATTTTTCGGGCAAAAGCTCCTTGCAACGCCATCAGATGGTTTACCAGGCGCTCGGCGACATGTTGCAGCAGGACATTCATGCGCTCAGTATCCGAGCGATCTCGCCGGATGAGACTTAAGCGAAATATTCATCCACAACCCAACCGTAACCAAGGAAATTTCATGTCACCCCTACGCACATCCCTGATAGTAATCTTGACCGCAGCCGGCCTGCTCGTTGCCGGTTGCGATAAAATACCGGGCGAACGGGCAAAGCCCGAAGCTTCCAAGGAAGAAATGAAGGTTATCGCCACCGTGAATGGCGAGACCATCCTGGAATCGGACTACCAGGGCTACCTGCAGTTACGTCAGCAGCAGGTCGGGCCAATCCCGGACAAGGAGAAGGAAAGAAAGATCGTGCTCGATGAATTAATCGACAAGATGTTGCTCGCGCAATATGCCATCGACAACAAACTCGATAAGGAGCCCGAAGTCAGCACGCTGCTAAAACGTATTCGCGAAGAGATACTGGGGCAGGCGGCCAAGCGAAAACAACTTCGTGACAACCCCATCACCGAGGCGGACGTGAAAAAGAACTTCGAGCAAGAGGTGGAAAAAACCCACAAGTCCGAATACAAGGTTCGCCATATTCTCCTGAAAGAAGAAAAAGAAGCCAACGACGTCATCGTGCAACTGGGTAAAGGCGCGAAATTCGAGAAACTGGCCAAGAGCAAATCCATTGACACGCAAAGTGGCGATTCGGGCGGCGAGATCGGCTGGATCAATCAAGGCATGGTGGTGCCCGACTTCTTTAACGCGGTTATTGAAATGAAAAAAGGCGCGGTTTCCACGACCCCGGTCAAGACCGATTTCGGTTGGCACGTCATCAAGCTGGAAGACACACGTCCGTTCAAGGTACCCACTTTCGAAAACTTCATGTCGGATCAGCAAGCGCGCACGAACATTTATCGCAAAATGCAGAACGACCGGATCGACGGCCTGATCAAGGATTTGAAAGGCAAAGCCAAGATCACGGTGAATTAAATCATTCTAGCCATCCATCCCGTCTCAACGGGATGGATGGCTTCCGTAAAATTTCCCCATGGCGCACAACGTTTTCAAGTACGGCGGACTCATACTTTGCGTTATCGCGTTTGCCCTCGGAATCGACGGTGCCAACGCCGAGATCGAACTGGAAACCCGCTCAGTCAACCTGGCTGAAAATATCGGTGTCGGCGATCGTGTCGGTCGGATTCGATTTCTCGGAATGCTGTCGCTTTCCGATATTACCCATGATGGCGTGCGGTTTTCGCAACTCTCGGGTATTGCCTGGGACGACGACGAGGGGATCTTGTATGCCGTCACCGACAAAGGTGGGCTGTTTCATCTTAAACCCCGATTCAAGAATGATGTCCTCACGGGTGTGCGGCTGCTGCGGGCTTTCCCCTTGCGCGAACTCGACAGCGGCAAACCGCTTAAACGGTCACGCGCCGATTCCGAGGATCTTTATGTCTTGAATGGCCACGACCGTCGGCGAGGTAACACGGAATTGATCATCAGCTTTGAGCGCGAACCGCGCATCGTTCGCTATCGCCCGGACGGTCACGCTATCGCGGTCATTCCGTTACCGGAGGTATTAAACAAAGCGGAAAATTATAGCAACGATAACAGGATGCTGGAGTCCGTGTGCATGGACTCGTCACTGGGTATCATCACCGCGCCCGAGATCCCGCTAAAATCGGATGGTCATGACACAACGCGTATTTTCAATTTATCTGGCCAATTTTGGCGCTATCCGTATGCATCAGGCGACCGCATCACCGCCATGGAATGCCTTGGGAACGGAGCGGTGCTGGTCCTGCAACAAAATTTTCGTAATCCCCTCGGGAACGTTGTCGTGTTGTTAAATCGCGCGCAATTGAAAAAAGCCACATCCGGCGAACTGCTGAAACCTGAAACTATTGTGAAGCTGGACAGTGTGGAGGGATATCACGTTGACAACTTTGAGGGGCTGTCTCGCCACCAGGGCAACCGCTTTTTCATGATCAGCGATAACAATGATCTTTTTGTCCAGCGGTCCTTGTTGATGTATTTTGAAATCTTGGATAACTAACGTCAGGCGGATAGCACCAGTACCGCCAGGCCGGACGTGACAATAACCATCGCGGCCAGTTGCATTCTCCAACGTTCCCGCTCCCCAAAAACGAAAATCGACAACAAACCAGCGACCACAATGCCCGCGTTGGTGAAGGCGACGGCATAAGCGGCGGAAAGATACTGCATCGCGAAGATCACGAGTCCGTAGGCATTGCCGATGAACAGTCCCGCCGGCACCCAGCGTACTATCGGCGGCATCATCGACGGACGCCAGCGTCCAAGACGCACGCGTTGTTCCAGGCTGAGCGCAATAAATGAAACCGTCAGATCGACGCTCACCAGCCCCAATTGGGAACCGTAAGTCGGCAGACTGGCCACCGCGAATTTATTGCTCAGTGAATACACGCTGGTGGCGAAGGCGGCGATGACAGCCCACAGCACCGCGCGGCGGGTGTCGCCATGGCGGGCGCTGATTGCCAGCAATAGTAACCCGGCGACTGTAATAAGTATTCCGAGCCATCCGGATGCCGCAATCATCTCGCTGAACAACAAGCTGCTCCAGAGCGCAATCAACAGCGGCGAACTGCGGGCGATGGGGTAAACCAGTGCCACCGGCGCATGTCGATAGGCCGCGCCCAATACCAGAAAGTACACGGCGTTGGCGAGCGCCGAAATCACCAGCAACATGGCGAGACTCCACGACCACTGTGCGTCGATGACCAGCGCATACAGGGACCACGGACCGAGGATGATGAGATAACCGACCAGCGCCCACCAGAGAAACCGGGTGTCGGGATGACCCGCCCGCGCCAGCAGGTTCCAGGCGACGTGCATCAGCACCGCCGCCGTGAGAGCCAGCGCCGCAGCGGTCATGTCAGCCCTGCCCGCCGATCAGATTGAGCACGATCAGAATATGTAGGTTGGGGTGAGCGCAGCGAACCCCAACAAACTTATCGCTCGCCATATTCTTTGCTGGCCTCATCCTGATTCCCTACGGCCCAATCCGGACTCACAATACCTTGGGCGATAAACCTATGGATACTTGAGTGAGCCCAATCCACGGGCCTCGCCACATAACCGTGTTTCACCGGATTATAGTGAATGTAATCCACGTGTCTCTCGTAATCCTTTTCATCACGTATCAAGTGTTCCCAGAATCGGCGTTGCCAGACGCCCCGCTCACCCTTTGCCAGCCGGCTTCTGCTGCGCCGTTCGCCCGCAGATAGCCGGCGCGAGAATCCACTTTTGATCAGCATCCAGCGAGTGGAAAAATCCTTGTCGTTCTTCGGCAATGTCCAGATGGCATGTAGATGATCCGGGAGCGCCACCATCGCATCAATACGAAACGGATGCCGGGACTGCACCTCACGGATTACCTCTCGCAGAATATCGGCGCGGTCCACCAACAATGTCCGGCTCCGCTCGGCAAGATTGACGGTGAAGAAATAACTTGCTCCGGGAACCCCTGCGCGGCGATAACGCATGAGAACAATAATTCAACGAAGTGGATTGATGTTTGTTGGGGTTCGCTGCGCTCACCCCAGCCTACGGGCTGTTAGACAGCATCACGATTTCTCTCCTCGTCAATCGCTCCCTGTTGCAGAGCCCGTGGGTATCCGGTCGTAATGAAGTCCCGCGCTTCGGCATAGGCCTCAAGAATCTTGTCTCTGACCCTTTCGACCGCCGGCGTCAACTCGTCGCGGATGCGCCTCAAAAACTGCTCTTCGTCTCCGATTCCCGTCCTTTCGAGTGCTCGACCTAGTGCCGACGCATCTATAAGGCGGCCGGGTCTTCGGATGGTCGATTTCTTCGCTTGTGCATGCGCTGCCCACTGAGACCGAACAGTTTCGAAAGCTACGCAATCCCGGACAAAGTGCTCGATTTCCGGCAGCCCGAGCCGCTGGAGTTCCTCCTCGGAAAACAGCCAAGGGGTCAGGAAGTGTTTCCGGGTTTCGTTAACTCGATAGACGCCGATAACAGTAGCAGTCATGGCAATCCGTTGCACGGCAGCCGCGTAAGTCGCCGAGACGCGCTGGGTCTCCTCCAATTTATTGGCGCAGGTCATCAAGTGCTGCGGGATAGACAGTTCTCGGATCGCTTCGGTAAGCAGAAGTGCCGCGTCGCATGCCGCTTGGTTGATTGTGTCTTGGTCGAGTTCGGGTTCTTCCATAGACTGTCAACGTTGCGCGAACCGGTGCGCGGCTCGTCTGCGTGCGTCCGTGTTCAACAGCGGGTTAGAGCCTGGCGCCTTTTCTTGGAGCGCAATGATACCAGACAGATCCATTAGCTTAATCGGTTTGTCTCGAACATAGTCGAGCACGCCCTTCGTAAATCCTGAGGTGCTGGCCAAAATGGCAGCTGGAGCGCCGAAGTGTTGGAGTGTTCCGTAGAGTTCCCGAGCGACCGCTGGACCAATCGGCGCTCTGTGAGCCTTACATTGGACGATCTCCCTACCGCGCTCGGTATGGCAACCAAATATCTACGCCTTGGTCTCCCGTGGCGGAAGTGAGCTCCGCGCGAAAACCAGCTCGCCGAAAAACAGTCGCAAGCTCTGCCTCAAACTGCTTACCCGACAAAGAAGACCAGAACTCCTTTTGGGTTCGTACCCACCAAGCACGGAATTTCTCGAGTGCCTTTCGGTATCGTTGCGCCCGACGATACCGAGGTACGAGGAACCGCAGCAAAAGCTCGGCCGGGAACATTAGAACCATCGTCGTAAGGAAGATGACCGCAAACCCCAAGAACAGGAAGAGCAGTGCGAGCCCCAGGTGAAAGGACTCGGTGTTAGACAATGCATACACTCCCCAAGCGAGCGCCGATATAACGAACAGAACCAGAGGTAGCTGACCCTCAGTCTTCTCAGTCCATTCGACGTCCTGCTGATTAACGCCGAATTCGCTCAGATCAGGTCTGTGCATCCCGGTGATTCCTTACAGGCTCTAACTTAAATTCGACCGCCTAAAAGCTCCGTTGAAACGAGGCTTTTCGGCATTAATAAAATTCGATATTTGTAGAATCAAGTCGTTAGCGTCCTTTAGCACGTAGGTTGGTGTGAGCGCCGCGAACCCCAACATAATCGCTCAAACCCTCAATCTCGGGTTTGTTAGGGTTCATTTCAATCACCTCAACCTACATGAAAGCTATTTCTCCAGCATCTTGAGTAACTCTTTCTCATCCAGTATCGTCACCCCGAGTTTCCTGGCTTTGTCGGCCTTGGAGCCGGGGTCTTCGCCGATGACCACGTAATCGGTTTTCTTCGATACACTGTCGGTAACTTTGGCGCCGAGGAGTTGCAGTTTGCGACGGGCTTCCTCGCGGCTCATGGAGGCCAGCCCGCCGGTGAGCACGAAGGTCTTGCCGGAGAGCGGTGAATCCTTTTTGGCGCGCGCCGGCTTGGGCCAGTGGATACCGGCCTTGAGCAGATTCCGGATCACGACACGATTGTGTTTTTCATGGAAAAACTCGTAGATGTCTTCGGCCATGGCCGGGCCGATGCCGTGGATTGCTTCCAGCGTTGCGCGCTTCGCATCCATGATGTCATCGATGGCACCGAAATGATCCGCCAGTAATTGGGCGGTCGCCTCGCCTACCTGCGGGATACCGAGCGCATAGAGAAACCGCGCCAGGGTGGTGGTTTTGCTTTTTTCGATTTGATCCAGCAGATTCTGCGCCGACTTTTCCGCCATGCGATCGAGACCGGCCAACTCGTCTTTCTTCAGCCGGTAAATGTCAGCCACGGTTTTCACCATGCCCTTGTCCACCAGTTGCTGCACCAGCTTGTCGCCCAGACCCTCGATGTCCATGGCATGGCGCGAGGCGTAATGCAGAATCGCGCCCATGCGCTGCGCCGGGCAGACCAGGCCGCCCATGCAGCGGTGCGCCGCCGCTTCCTCCTCGCGAATCACTTGCGAGCCGCAGACCGGGCATTTGTCCGGCATGCGCCACTTGCGCGCGCCGCGCGGGCGTTTGTCCTTGATTGAGCCCAACACTTCAGGGATCACATCGCCCGCGCGGCGCACGATCACGGTGTCACCAACACGGACATCCTTGCGATCGACTTCGTCCTGATTGTGCAGTGTCGCGTGTGTGACCGTCACGCCGCTGACCTGCACGGGCTTGAGTACCGCGACCGGCGTGATGACGCCGGTGCGGCCGACCGAGGCCATGATATCCTCGACGACGGTGGTTTCCTCCCGCGCCGGCAGCTTGTGCGCCAGCGCCCAGCGTGGCGCACGCGCGGTGTAACCAAGACGCTCGCGTGCCTCGAATTCATCCACCTTGTACACCACCCCGTCGATCTCGAATGGCAGTTGCTCGCGCCGGGACAGCATGTCGCGGTAATACCTTAGACACGCATCGAGTCCCTTCGCCGTGCGGAAAAATTCCGACACACGGAACCCCCATTCTTTCAGCTGGCGGGCCGCGTCCGAATAACGCGCCGCCACCGGCTCGGACGTTTCTCCCAGCCCCCATGGAATGAAACTCAACGGGCGCGAAGCCGTGATACGCGGATCAAGCTGGCGCAGGCTGCCGGCCGCGGCGTTGCGCGGGTTGGCGAAAATCTTGGCGCCCTGCTTCAGCTGCTCGGCGTTGAGACGCTCGAAATCCTTTTTTGGAATGACGACTTCACCGCGCACTTCCAATAACTTCGGCCAGCTATTGCCTTGCAGATGCAACGGCACGGTCTTGATGGTGCGGACATTCACCGTCACGTCCTCACCCGTGGTGCCATCGCCGCGGGTTCCGGCCCGGACCAACACGCCCTGTTCATAGCTCAGGCTGACGGACGTGCCGTCGTATTTCGGCTCGGCGGTGTAGCCGACATCGCCTCCGGCCGCGAGCCCCTTGCGTACGCGCTGATCCCACTCGCCCACCTCGTCATCCGTGAAGGCGTTGTCCATGGAGGTCATGGGAATGGAATGACGCACCTCGCCGAATTCCTTCAAGGGCTCGGCGCCAACTCGTTGTGTCGGCGAGTCGGGGGTGATCAGCTCGGGGTTATCCACCTCGATTTTTTGTAATTCACGCAGGAGATTGTCGTATTGCGCGTCGGATATGACGGGGTCGTCCAGGACATAATAGCGGTAGTTGTGATCATTGATTTTCTGGCGCAGCGCCTCGGCCCGCCGGCGCAAGCTGTCCGCGGGACTCATAACGTCGCGGCTTCGTTGAACAACTTCAGCGCGGTCTCGCTTCCCGGAGAAATGCCGTAGGCGCGCATTTTTTCCTCTATCGCTTCGATCTGGTGGTGGATGACGGCGATGCCCTTGTCGGTCAGGGGCCGATGAACCTGATCCTGCAGCGTGCCGCCCAGGCCGCGGGCAATGTCTCGGGCCGTGGCGACCATCTTGTCGAACGCCGCCCCCGGGTGATAGGCGCAGGGCACGCTCATGAACAGCGTGAGGCCTTTGGATTCAAGCTTGTCCCATGCGCCGGGATCGAACGCGCTCGAATCGTTAAGATTGGCCATGCTGAACAAGTAACGGCTGCCGGGGGCGACGACATTTTTCAAGTGAAAGAAATTCCGCGCGCCGTACTCCAGACCGGCGCGATTGGCCTCCATCTGAATGGCGATACCCGAGAAGGTCTTATGCTCTTCCGGCACCACATAAATCCCGGCAATGACATCATAAGTGTTACAAAATTCCTGCAGCGCCTGGGCGCGCGCCAGGCCCTGCTCGAAGGAGAGCGGCAATTTCGTCAAACGCTGCAGTTCATCGGCCATCCGCAACCCGATCTGCGTAAAGGTATTGAGCTCGGTTTCCTCGATCGCACCCCGGGGATCCACGAGCTGGATAGCGAGCGTGAGGTCGCCATACTGGGTGTTTGACCGGTCGAGTTGGAGATCGGACCAATGTGATGTCCGGTAATGCTGGCCGTACAGGTGTCGCGCCTTGTTGAGCTTGTACTCTTCCTGCATGAAGATGCCGAGCGCGGTGTTGCGCGCCACCGGCCGGTCGCCCGGAAGCTGAATGACAAAGTCGATTTTTTCATCCGAAAGGTACTCTCTGCCGGGCGCGGCTTGACGGCGACGCGGATGCCGTAAACCGGTGGTGAGGTCGAGCGGCATGGTTGCGACCTCTTCCAACCGCTGGATCTCCTCACGCTGGATCTCGTCGTGCGGCTTTTCCCGGGTGGTTATCTCGATATCGGATCGCAGGACTTTTTCACTGCCTTCTTCGCGGGTGGCATTCAACAAGCTCTGGGGAACCGGCGCATCGTCACGCGTGAAATTTCCCAGATCGACTTCCGGACGTTCGCGCTGCCGGCGCAGACGCGCCTTGTCGAGGGCGGACAAGGCGACCACGGCGACCACGACGATTCCGATAAGCAGCAGGGCATACTGCAGATCCATTACTGCGCTACCATCTCCATGGCCTGCTCCACGTCCACCGCCACCAGCCGCGAGACGCCCGGCTCGGACATGGTCACGCCGATCAGGACATCGGCCATTTCCATGCTGATTTTGTTATGCGTGATGTATACCAGCTGGGTCTTTTGCGACAGGGTCTTCAGCGTTTCACAGTAGCGAATCACGTTGGCGTCATCGAGCGGGGCATCCACCTCATCGAGCAGGCAAAACGGCGCCGGATTGAGCTGGAAAATGGCAAACACGATCGCCACCGCCGTCAGCGCCTTCTCTCCACCGGAGAGCAGGTGAATCGTGCTGTTGCGCTTGCCCGGCGGACGCGCCATGACGGTCACGCCGGTTTCGAGGAGGTTGTTATCCGTCATCTCCAGGTGCGAGCTGCCGCCGCCGAACAGTTGCGGGAAAAAGGCTTGAAAATTCTCGTTGACCCGGTCGAAAGTCTCCTTGAAACGTATCCTCGTTTCGCGGTCGATCTTGCGGATTGCCTCCTCCAGGGTCGTCAATGCTTGCGACAAGTCTTCGAACTGCTTGTCGAGATAATTCTTGCGTGAACTCATTTCCTCGAATTCCTCGATCGCCACGAGGTTGATCGGTCCCAATCGTTCGATACGCGCCGTAATGGCCTCAAGTTTCGTGGCCCAATCCTGTTCGGTCGCCGCGGCCGGAAGTTCCTGGCGCACCGGCTCAATCTCAAATCCGGTTTCGCGCAACTGATCGGCAAGCGTGTCACGCCGGACGACAATCTCCTGGCGGGCGACGCGCTCGCCTTCATGTTGCTCGCGTAGCTCGCCAACTTGTCGCTCTGCCGCGGTGCGTGCCTGCTCTTGCTCGCGTAACCGGTTTTCAAGCTCCGATACCGCCTGCCGTGAAACCGTGAGGCGGTCCTCCACGCCGAGCCGTTTTTGCAGCTGTTGATCCAGTTGCTGGCGAAACGCCTGGGCGGGATCCTGGTCGACAGCCAGCAGGAGCGCGAGTTGTTCCCGCCGCGCCACAAGTTGCCGGAGTTGTCCTTCGAGGCGTGTGTAACTGGTCTGGGTCGCGTCCAGCGAGGTCTGAAGTGTTTCACGCTCGATCTCCAAACGATGCAGGCGGTCACGCGCGGCGGATTCCTGGACGCGCGCCTGTTCCGCGGCCTCCTCCAGCCCGCGGCGATTCTGCTGCAATTGCGCGCGCCGCTGTTCGTGTTCCGTGCCGGTCGCTTCGGCCTGCTGCAGCAGATTACCGGCCGATTCCAGTTCGGCCAGATCGCGCTTTAACTGCTCATTGATTTCAATTTGCTCACGATCGATTTGCGCGCGGCGAGATTCCAGTTGCGACTTACGCGCCTGCTCGCGGCCCAGTTGTTCGCGCAGGCGAGAACGTTCACGATTGTCTTCGCTGAGATCGCGGTTGAGATCCTCGCGTTCGTCTTCCAGGACCTGCTGTTGCGTATCGATGTCGGAAAATTGCGCCTCGAGATTGGCGAACTTCTTTTGCGTTGCGGTCAGCTCTGACTGCAAGGTTTCGATTTCGCGCTCGCGGAGCAGCCACCCGGTGCGCGCCCCTTTTTCATGTCCGTGTGAAAGCCAGTTACGCCCGACCCACGCCCCGGCGCGTGTGACGATCGATTCGCGCGCGGTCAGGCCGCCGCGGACCGCCAGCGCCTGCTCCAGGCTGTCGGCGATATAAATGCCATCCAGCAGCGGCGCCAGATCAATGTCGCACCGGATTTTATCAAGTAGCGAGTCGCGTCCCGAGGTTTGCCGCGCGGACGGCGACATGCCGAGATCAATCAGGGAAACCTGGGATTCCGTGAGTTTTCCCGTCTGCGAAACAATCTTGTCCAGACGTGGCACGCACACCGCCGCCAGGTTGATGCCGAGCACGCGTTCCACGGCCTTTTCCCAACCGGGTTCAACCTCGATCAATCGCGCGAGGCGCGGCGCCTTTTCCAGATCCTGATCACGCAGCCAATCCTTCAACGCGGCATCGCTTTCCCCCCGGGCGGCGGCCTGCAGTTCCTGAAGTGAAGCCAGTCGCGCCTCGCAATTCTGTTTAACTCCGCGCACCTCGGCAAGCTCATCGTCGAGTTCGTCGCGGCGGTCACGCGCTTCACGCAGCCGGACATCGAGCTCGCCGATGGAACGCTCCAGCGATTCGCATTTGTCGTCCAGTTCAGCCACCTGTTCGGACAGGACCGTGGCGGATGCTTTCTCCAGATCCGCGATAATGCCGGCCGCCTCCTGGGCCAGACGCTCCTGCCGCTGCCTCAGTTGCGATACATGTTGCTCCATCTGGCGTATGCGCGCGGTCTGGACCTCGCGTATCTTGGACGGCTCGGCGGCCATCTCGCCGAATGTCTCCCACTCCTGCTGCCAATCCTGCAAGGCGCGATTCGCGAGCAGGAGTTTTTCCGTTAAATCCTCCAGCGTACTCCGGTGGTTGTCCAATTGCGGCCCGAGTGCTTCAAGCCGGCGTTTTATTTCCTCCATTTGCCTTACATCGGCTTGCAGATGAACATCGGCTTCGCTCCAGGTGCGATTGATTTGTTCCTGTTCGCGCGCCTGATTTTCGCGTGTTTCGCGGGCATGCTGGATAGCTTGTTCCAGTCGCGAAACGTCGGCCCCCACGGAATAAAATTCCGCCTGCACGCCATTGAACAGATCCAGTGCATCGGACTGGTGCGCGCGGATTTTTTCTATCTCGGCCTCGCTGGCCCGCTGCAACGACAACGCCGCGTCCAGGGATGTCTGCTGTTGCGCCAGAATCGCATCGTGTTGGCCCACACGCGCATCGAGATCCTGCCAGCGAAGCGCGAACAACTGCGCCCGCGTGAGCCGTTCCTCCTGTTTCAGTTCCTTGTAGCGCGCCGCGGCCCGGGATTGTCTTTGTAATTTCGAGAGCTGCAGTTCCAACTCGCGGCATATGTCTTCCACGCGCGTGAGATTCTCGCGGGTATGCTTGATCCGGTTCTCGGTCTCGCGGCGCCGTTCCTTGTACTTTGAGATGCCCGCCGCCTCTTCGATGTAACCGCGCAACTCCTCGGGCTTGGCCTCCACGATGCGCGTCACCATTCCCTGCTCGATGATGGAATACGCGCGCGGGCCGAGCCCCGTCCCCAGGAAAATATCCATGATGTCCTTGCGGCGGCATTTGGTTTTGTTGAGATAGTAGTCGGAGAGCCCGTCGCGTCCCGCTTCGCGGCGGATGGAGATTTCGGCATAACTGGCGTATTGGCCCCCGGCGGAGCCGTCGCTGTTATCGAAAATCAGTTCGACGGACGCCATGGCCACCGGTTTGCGCGTATTGGAACCGTTAAAGATGACGTCGGCCATGGAATCGCCGCGCAGGGTCTTGGCGGACATTTCACCCATGACCCAGCGCACGGCATCAATGATATTGGACTTGCCGCAACCGTTAGGTCCGACGACACCAATCAGGTCGCCGGTGATGGGGATAGTGATGGGTTCGACGAACGACTTGAAGCCGGAAAGCTTGATTATTTTAAGTCGCATCGTATCTAAGCGTAAGCGTCCTATTCGTCGGCGTAAATTAAGCTACAATTTTACAGAGATACCGATTCCCTTTGCCACAAGATGCCTACCCAGCCAAGCAAGAAACTGGAGACCTTTCCCAATCCCCGTCTGGACCGGGATTATATCATTCAGATCGAGTGTCCGGAGTTCACCTGTCTGTGCCCAAGAACCGGCCAGCCCGATTTCGCCACCCTCACGCTCGAGTACGTCCCGGATCGATGGTGCGTGGAGCTCAAGTCCCTAAAGCTGTATATCTGGTCTTTCCGCGACGAAGGGCACTTTCACGAAGACGTAACCAACCGGATTCTGAACGATCTGGTCAC
The DNA here is from genome assembly GCF_040901545.1 of Sulfuricaulis sp. Classification (GTDB taxonomy): domain Bacteria; phylum Pseudomonadota; class Gammaproteobacteria; order Acidiferrobacterales; family Sulfurifustaceae; genus Sulfuricaulis. The sequence continues at coordinate 248,931 of NZ_JBBDYL010000054.1, forward strand.
GGCCACGCAACCGCGGTTCATGCGCGTACGGGCCAAATTCAATGTTCGCGGAGGAATTTATACCACGGTCGAGGTCGAACACCGTGAACCGGGCTGGAAACCACCGCCGCCGCTGCCACTTACCGATATTCCGCGTGTGGTGCAGGAATTGCCCGAAAAGCTGATGCCGCATGCCCGGACTAAAGCCGCGCCGGTGCCTCTTGGCCCGTCCTCGGTAACGACACCACAACCCTCCCCGATGGCAGCCTCGCCGTCGTCCCCGGAGCCGGAACCGGCGCCACCTCCGGCCCAGCCCCACCCGCCAAGCGACCGCTTCCGGATGTTGCAGCGACGTCGCCGACCAAGCAAGGAGGATGCCTCGGCGCCTCCCGCTCCAGAAGCAACCCGTCAGAAGCAACCGCCTAAACGGGATGAACTCTATATCGGCATTGATCTGGGCTCATCCGGCTGCCGTGCCGTGGCGGTCGATAACACAGGCATGATCCAGGCCGAAACCAGCGCCCCGATTCCGCCGCCGCTCAGAAACGAAAATCAGGTAACCCAGGACCCGACTTTGTGGTGGAAAGCCGTGACCGGTTGCCTGCAAAATCTGTTGAAGCAGATCGATCCGCTGCGCGTGACGGCGCTGGCCGTGGACGGCACCTCCGGGACGCTGCTGCTGTGCGATGACAAGGGCAATCCCATCACACCGGCCATTATGTATAACGACAAGCGCGCCGTTGACCAGGCACAAAAAATTGCCGCTATCGCCGATTCCAACTCCGGCGCTCAGGGGGCTACCAGCAGTCTGGCAAAACTCAAGTGGATGCACGATCGAAAGCTCGACAAACGGGCTTATCATGTTGTGCATCAGGCAGACTGGATTAGCGGCCGCCTGACGGGGATTTTTGGACACAGCGATTACAATAATTGTCTGAAGCTTGGATACGATGCGGACAAGATGGCCTGGCCCAAGTGGATCAACAAAATCGACATCGACGTGGCCCTGCTGCCGGAAGTCCATGAACCGGGAGCGACCATTGGATCGCTGAATCCCGATATCGCCAAAAGTCTGGGTTTGCCCAGCGATACTCGGATCAAAGCTGGAACCACCGACAGCATTGCCGCCGTGATCGCCGCCGGGTGCAGCCAAATGGGTCACGGGATGACCGCGCTGGGGACTACCCTGGTGCTGAAACTGCTGTCCGACAAACCGGTGTTCTCGGCAGAACATGGCGTCTACAGCCATCGCCTCGGCCGACACTGGCTCGTTGGCGGCGCCTCCAACAGCGGCGGCGCGGTTCTGCTGCAATATTATAAAGTCGAACAAATGCGGGAAATGACTCCGATGATCGATACTGAGAATTTCACCGGTCTGGATTATTACCCCTTGCCGGACATCGGCGAGCGCTTCCCCATCAACAATCCGGAAATGACCCCCCGGCTGGAACCGCTTCCCGGTGACAGCGTCACCTTCTTTCAAGGAATGCTGGAAGGAATCGCGCGCATCGAGGCCCAGGGATATGAATTGCTGGAACAACTGGGGGCGCCGAAGCTCACCGAGGTCTATACCACCGGCGGCGGGGCACAGAATCCGGCATGGGAACGACTGCGCGAACGGATACTTCGAGTCAAGATGAAAAAGGCGCAATCACAAAACGCGGCTCTGGGTTCGGCGTTGCTTGCCGCTGGTATTGTGGCCAAGACCTTTCAATAAACTTGGACGGAATGTACTTATGGCTTGGAAGTTGCCCAGGAAATCCGGTTTATTTCCCCGTGCTTGCGTATTCAGCCGGAACCACTGCCAATGCATCTTTCAAAAACGTGACGGCAGATGATTTTGTGCTTTGCCCGGGATAGTGAAATACAACAAGAACACAACCAGCGAAGCGGCGATGAACGAAAAAACCAGTCCCGTGGCAATAATAATTACGATAGGTTGGAAATTAACCGACTCGCTGTTCGTCCACAACAACGGCAGCATTCCCAGAATACCGAGGAGGGTCATCGCCAGTAACGGACGAAATTGCTGCCTGGCCGAACGCGTTACCATCGTCCGTAATGCGATGCCGTGCCGCGCCAACGCCTGCAGATACAGCGCCGGGGCCACGGCATAACTTGCCGTGATTCCGATCAGGATTTGCGCCGCCAACCATGCTGCCGGCGATGCCGGTAAACCGAACAGCAGCAGCGCCGCGGCGGCACCGCCCAATGCGAAACAAGCCGACAAGGTCACCAGTGTCGCGATATAAAGTGACCGACACAACAATGCCGTCGCGATAAATACGCCAAGCAGCGCCCAACCCAGCCCTTGCAGCCCATCGCCGTGGCGCAAGGGTATTTCCTCGGGAACAGCGTAGGACAGTCGATAACCGGAAGGCGGTTGGATATTTTTTAGCGCTTCGCGAACCTGATCCAGCAATTGGTCCGCAGCAGCATTGTTCTCGGGTATAACCGATACTTCGACCGCCGGCGAACCGTTGTAACGCGCAAGCCGCGCCGGTACTGCGGCCGGTTCGATCGTAGCGACATCCTGGAGATATACCGCCGAACGATTATCGAGCTCGCCGCGCAGCAGGATGCGCCCCAAATCCGGTGCGCGTCTCGCCTTATCCGCATTCAGGCGCAGGCGTATATCGTAGCGGTGTTCGGCATCCCGGAAACTGCCCGCGTATATCCCTGATACGCCGATCGCGAGCGCCCTTCCGGCCTCGATGATGTTGATGCCAAGGTCGCGTGCGCGTTCCTCATCCATGCGCAAAACGGGCATTTCGATTAACGCCGCCGCAGAATGGTTCACCTCGCCTGTATTCGGCAACTGGCGCAGCCGATTTTGCACCCTATCACCTATTTCCGACAGTTGCGTGAATTCCGGCCCCTGGATGCGCAAGACAATTTTATCAGTCTGCTTCCGGATATATGCCATATCCTGTCTACCCAAAAAGATCATGGCGGTCACGGACACGATGAAAAGCACCAACAACACCAGCGTGGCGACAGGAAATCGAAGCAACCGGCGCAACAACCGGTTATGGGATTGTCGCAAGCGGACAATCGCATGACTGACGGCGGTATCCCCCGAACCATTCATACGATCTGACATGTGCCGATCAAACGTAAAAACCAGTAGCAGTGCCCACAGCGACGAGACTACCCACCCGGTGCAAATTACCAATATTTCTTCCAGGAATAACGGCGCTGCTGCACCGTTTGTGAACAAGAGTGGTACCAGTGACGCGGGCATGACGATGGCTACGACGACCGCCAGAACGGCAGAATAGGAGATGTCATGTTCGTGCGGCGGTTTGCCCTGGAACATGACCATCGCGGCGGTAGCAAAAAGTCCTGATCCAAGCGTCAAACTGCCCAGTATCACCGCATCGAGCGCCAGGTCGAATAACATCATGACCACAAATACTGTTTGCAACGTGCAGACGATTATCGTTACAAGAATCACGGTTCGGCGCGCATTTCCCAGTATCAGGTAAGCGGCGAAAAGCATGAGCATGACCCCGCTGACAAGTGCGTAGGTCAGCTGCTTGATGGTTTGTCGTAACTCAGCAGTTTTTCCCGATACAGGATGAATATCGATACCTTCGGGAATCAACCGGTTGGCCCGCATCCAGTCGACATGCGCCTGAATGCGCTCAGCGACGCTTGACATGGCGATGTCCTGCTGTTTCGTGATGATCACTCTGACGGGCTGCGCACCATCGGGAGCAAGCAAGCTGAATTTTATTTCTTCACTCAGTTGGATCCTGGCGATTTCTGACAACGGGATACTTTCGCCACTTGGTAAGATCACGGGCACGGCTGCCACGGCCGCGACGTCACCCGTTAGCACTGCCTCTGGACGATCTGGCCCCGTCGCGGGTGACGCGAGAATTTCGGTTTTCGATGCCGGATTTCTTCCAAGCGCCTTGAGAACATCCCCAAAATCGAGTCCGTGTCCGGCCAGCCGACGCTGATCCGGAACCACGAGAATTTCATGCACCACTCCGCCCTCGACCGCCACCGCAGCGACGCCTGATATTTCCCTGAGTTTTGCGGCAAATTCACCCTCGGCCCAGTCACGCACTTCGAGCATATTGCGTTGACGGGATGTCACGAGGAATTCTTCAACCAGGGAAGTATCGTCGACGAGCGATACCACAGGAGGTTCTACCGCCGCGGGCCAGGATGCACGGATGAGTTCCAGCTGACCGGCCAGATCCCGCGACACGGCCTTGAGGTCGCGGCGGCGTTCAAGATGCAAATTGACAATGGTGCGTCCCGGCCCGGTATCCGAATCGACGGACTGCACCCCCTTGATCCCGGAAACCACATGTTCAAGCGGGCGCACGATAATTTCCTCAATCACCGATGGAACCACACCGGGCACTGAAATCTTCACGCGCAAATCAGGCGCTGTTCGTGCATACGTCTGATCCGATGGAAGACGGCCAATGGCAAACAGGCCCAGCAACACCAACAAGAGGATCGAGAGGGATACCAGGTGACGATAATGATGCAATGGGCGAGCGGCTTTCGGAGACATGTGCCGCGCGTCTTTCAATCTTGCGCGGGAGCCGTCAACAGCAGCGGCTCGAGTTCGGCGAGGGCACGCTTATAGACTTCACGCTTGAAGTCGATGATATCCTCCAGCACGCTCCAATATTCGGTCCAGCGCCAGGAATCGAATTCAGGTCGATCAGACAGGTCGAGACGCACATCCTCGTCTCTCCCATGAAGCCGCAACAGGAACCAGATCTGTTTTTGCCCGCGGAAGACGGTTTGAGGATTTCGCCGGCGATAGTCATCAGGAATGTCATAATACAACCAGTCGCGGGTTCGCCCCAGAACGCCAACCTGCGACGGATCAAGGCCAACCTCCTCGCGCAATTCACGGTACATGGCGGATTCGACGGATTCCTTGGGACGAACGCCTCCCTGCGGAAATTGCCAGCCGTTCTGGGCGCAGCGCCGGGCCCAAAAAACCTGATTGATGCGGTTGCACAGAATTATGCCCACGTTGGGGCGGTAACCGTGTTCGTCTATCATTATAATCTCCTCAATGTCCGATATCGCGAGGATGATTTCCATGATTTTTCCACGAAGCTGTCGTCGCAGCAATGCGTCACGGGGCGTGTTACGGCTCATCGGCAGCATATACTGCGCCGGCGTCATGGGAGCAGGTTGCGTTTCATTGCCCAGCATACCTGCGAATGTCATCCTGAGAGACGTACACAACAATGGTTACTCGCTCGCCTTTGACGACAGATCTGAAACCCTTGCATCCGGCGGCGCGGAAGGCCGTATCCGGCTGTGGCGTTTGCCGGACGGGCAGGAACTGGTCGGCTGGAAGGCGCATACCGATTCGCTCCAGGGGCTGAAGTTTCTCAATCGGGACCATGAACTGCTATCGGCTGCCTACGATGGCACGCTGGCGCGCTGGACGCGTGATGGAACGCTGTTGCAACGCATAACCTCCCCGGCGCCGATCAACAGCATGGCCGTCGATGAAACCACCGCGCTTATCGTGACCGGACACCGCGATGGCCATGTGCGGCTGTGGCGTCTGACGGATTTCGCTTTGGTCAACGATATGCATCCGCATCGTGGTGCGGTGCGGGCGGTGGCCTACCATGCCGATACCCGGCAATTGGCCTCAAGCGGTACGGACAGACGCGTCTTCAGCTGGCGTTTAGGTGAAGCGCCGCGGCAGTTACCTGCGCCGCCCACGGATGCGCGGGATCTGGCCTTTTCGCCCGACGGAACCTCGCTCATGGGCGGTGGATGGTTCAACTTGTTCCACTGGAGATTGGATGATGGCCGCTTGCGAATCGTGCGCACTGAGCATCGCGGACTCGTTATCTCCATCAGCTTCAGCCAAGACGGCCGGTCGCTCGCGAGCATTGGCAACGAGACTGACAGCGCGGTATATCTACTCGATACGTGGACCGGCGCCGTCCTGAAACGTTTTCAACCGCATGAGCAGTGCGGAACCTATGTACGTCTTTCCAAGGACGGACGCTATCTTGCCTCGACTTCCGACGACGCGAATGTACATATCTGGGATTTACTGCATTTGTTGCCGGAACGGAAAATTTATCCGAAGGAAAATGTATTCGCGTTGAATATACACGCGGAGGATTGATTGCTTGCCCCTCGCCATTTTTGATCTTGACAATACTTTGCTCCGTGGCGACAGCGATTATGCGTGGGGACAATTTCTGATCGAGAACCGCATCGTCGACGGCGTGGCGTATGAGCGTGAGAATCATCGTTACTACGCCCAGTATCGGGCGGGAACGCTCGACATCATGGAATTTTTGGCATTTGCCTTGCGCCCGCTCGTGGCGCATGATCGCGCGACGCTTGACCGCTGGCGCCAACAGTATATGCAGACCAAGGTACGGCCCATGATCACGCCCCAGGCGCGCGCGCTCGTGGAAAAACATCGCCGGCGCGGCGATACCCTCGTCATCGTCAGCGCCACCAACCGGTTTGTCACCGGGCCAATTGCGCAGGAATTCAACGTCCCGAACCTGATCGCGACCGAACCCGAGACGAGTGGCGGACGCTTCACTGGGAAAGTCGCCGGCACACCATGCTTCCGCGAAGGCAAGGTAATCCGGTTGAAAAACTGGGCACAAGAACACGGACTATCGCTCCAGGGGAGTTGGGGTTACAGCGATTCGCATAATGATTTGCCGTTGCTTTTTCAGGTCGAACATCCCATTGCGGTCAACCCCGACGACATCCTGCGTCGCGAGGCTCAAAAGCGCGGCTGGGAAATCCTGTCATTGGGTTGAACGAACTCCATGAACCGTCGCCTGCTGGTTACGCTGATTTTGCTTGCGGCCGCGCCGCTTAGCCTGTGGTTCGCGCTCTCTCAGGGAAGTGTGCCCATCGGGACAGCGGATCTCTGGCAGGCGTTGCGCGGCGATCACGCCGGCACGGAATATCTGGTCATACATGAATTGCGCCTCCCGCGCGCCCTGTCCGCCTTTGCCGTCGGTGGATTGCTGGCGTTATCGGGGGCATTGCTGCAAGTGTTGCTGCGCAATCCCCTGGCGGATCCCTACATACTCGGTATTTCCGGCGGCGCGTCGGTCGCGGCACTGCTTTCGATGCTCTGCGGTCTCGGTACGGGCTGGTTGCGTGGCAACGCCTTTTTGGGTGCGGTATTGTCCATGCTGATCGTATTCGGATTGAGCCGCACCGGCACTGTGTGGACGCAGAATCGCCTGTTGCTTACCGGCGTGGTAGTCGCCGCTGGCTGGGGCGCCGCGATTAGCCTGATTCTGACGATCGCCCCGGCGGCACAAGTTCAAGGGATGCTGTTTTGGCTTATCGGCGATTTAAGTCATGCCAACCAGCCAGGGACAGCCTGGATGGTGCTGCTTATGGGCCTGGTCGTTGCGATGTGGTTTGCGCGCCCGCTGAATCTTCTCATGCGAGGTGAAAATATCGCCGCCACATTGGGTGTAAATCCGGCCCGGCTCCGGATTGTCATTTATATCCTGGCATCCTCGCTGACCGCGATGGCCGTCACTCTGGCGGGTAGCGTGGGTTTTGTGGGTCTCATTATCCCACATATTTTAAGGCTCGCCGGCGGGTCCGATCACCGCTACCTGATTTGCGCGAGTGTGTTACTGGGCGGTGGCTTTTTAACCATTGCCGATACCTTCTCCCGCAGCTTGATGGCGCCGCTGCAACTGCCTGTCGGCGTGCTGACGGCTTTGCTTGGTGTTCCGGTATTCCTGTACCTTTTATCTCGTGCCCGCTGACATGACGACGCTCATTTCCGAACGCCTGACATTGACCATTGCCAATCGAACCTTGTGCCGTGGACTGAATGCTGAGTTTAACCCCGGCGAGAACTGGGTGATTCTGGGGGCAAATGGCAGCGGAAAAACCACATTGCTGCACGCGCTGGCCGGATTACGCGAACCGGATCAAGGGTTGGCAGCACTGGATGGAGTTCCGGTCGGCCGAATTCCGCATCGCCAGCGGGCACGCCGGCTGGGTGTCTTGTTCCAGGATTTCAATTCGGAGTTTCCCGCCACGGTTCTCGAAACCGTATTGACCGGCCGTTACCCGCGGCTTGAGCGTTGGCAGTGGGAAAGTACCGAGGATTCTCAGGCGGCTGAAGCGGCGCTGGATGCCGTTGGATTGACCGGGTTTGCCCACCGATCGCTGGCAACGCTTTCCGGCGGTGAACGGCGGCGAGTCGATATCGCGGCGCTGCTCGCCCAGGACGCGCCTATTTGCTTAATGGACGAGCCGACCAATCATCTTGACTTGCGCCACCAAATTCAAATTCTGGGGCTGCTGTCGGCGCGATCGGACCGGCCGGGTCATTTTAATGTATTCGTCCTGCACGATATTAATCTTGCCGTGCGGTTTGGGTCTCATGGCATTATGTTGTTCGATGACGGGCAATACCTCTGCGGGTCATTGCCGACGATCATTGAGCGCACGAACCTCGAACGGTTGTATCACTGTCGCTTGCGCGAAGTCCGCAGTGACGGCACCCCCTGGTATCTTCCGGACTAGCCGCCGGAGACAAACGGTTGGTGCGGCTGTCACCACTGGCCATCATACAAGTGGATAAAATGAAGTCCGGCCGTTATACTTCCAGTCACTCTCGGCGGCATTTTATTTCTGGATATGGGGCAAGCGCTTTGGGATTGAGTCGTCTGCTTAAATCCGCGCCAGGGCCATTGCTCCCTGTCCGTCCCCGTCTTCCCGTTTTTTCAGCGGTCGCAAGTCCCTGATGCGTCTGCGGCTCTTTCCTCGCTCCTTACGCGCACGCATCGCCGTTTCCTTCGCCGTCCTGCTCCTTATTACCGCGACAGTCGTTACCATCGCCTTCGCGCGCCAGGCCGCCCAGTCGCAGTTGGAAGCGCAGCGTCAATTAACGCACAACCTGATGACATTTGTTGAACCCGCCGTCCGTGGCATGGTGGCAAATTACGATATTGCCGGGTTGGACGATTACATGAGTAAAATGGCCGCCGATCCTGCCATTGCCTCGATTCGAATCCTCGATGAAAGCGGTGGCTCATTGCTCTACGGGCACTCTGGAAACACCGAACCGGCGAGCCGGCTGACGCGATTACTAACTGACGCGCCGGCTACCAGCCCATTAATTATCTCTAAAGTGTCAATCAACGGTATAAGGGTCGGGCGGATTGAAGCCACGCTTTCCTACTCCCCGCTCAACCAAAGCATTCATCGTGTCGCCGTGGTAGGCGGTTTATTGACCGTAGCCTCGCTGGCCGCGGTTTTTCTGCTTACCTATCTGTTGTTGAACCGTTTCACGGCGCCGTTACGACCGCTGATGCAATGGGCGCGCGAGTTTGCCCATGGCAACTGGAACCCTCGCGTGAAGCTCATGGAGTCGGGCAGCCGTGAAATCCAGGAGCTCAATCAAGCATTCACCGACGGTTCAGCCACCATGCGGCATTATGTCCAGAGCCTTGAAGAGACGCGGGAACTGCTCGAGTTCAACGAAACGCGGCTGCGTAAACTTGTCAATGGCATGCATGAAATCCTGTTTGAGCTCGATGCTGAAGGAACAATCATGTTTCTCAACCCGGCGTGGTTGGCATTGACCGGCTTTGCCGTGGATGACTCGATCGGCAAGCCATTCGGCGATTTTATTGCCGATGAAGCGGTCCTTCGCGATTTTGGGCCAAAAACCCTGGCCCGGTTGCATGAAAAGAACCGGGAAATTTCTTTACGTTCTGCAAACGGAAAACGCCTGTGGATGAGTCTTGACGCCGACGCGCAAACCGATTCTTCCGGTAATTTCACCGGGATAATCGGTACATTGAGCGATATCACCAAAAGCGTCGAACTGAACCATTTACTTAGCCGGTATCAGGATGAGCTGTATCATTTGTCCGTCACGGATCCGCTGACCGGACTATATAACCGCCGGCACTTCGACAGCCAGCTGGAAGTAATCCTGGCCGACCACCTGCCAAAAAACACGCCGGTGTGCCTGCTGTTGATAGATATCGACGGTTTTAAATTTATCAATGACACATATGGCCATCCTTTCGGGGACGAAGTATTGCGCACCACGGCACAATTACTCAAACAGCTGGTCCGCCGAAATGACTACATCGCGCGTCTGGCTGGCGATGAATTTGCCATGGTGCTAAAAAACACCGACATTGTAAACGCCACGCGCATCGCCCAGAAGGTTCATGACAGCATCAGCAGTACACGCGTACCGCTGCCCGTGGGTCACATGCAATTGCAATCATCCATGGGCGTCGCTGAAGCGCCGACGCATGGCAGCAATGCCCAGGATCTGGTAAGCGCCGCCGACGTGGCGCTCTACCATAGCAAACGCGGCGGCCGCAATCGTATCGAGATATTATCGCCGGACATCAGCAAGGCAGTCATGTCCATTTTCAGCCAGGGATTCCAGCTGCGCAACGCGCTCGAACAGGGTCAACTCCATGCGGCCTATCAACCCATCTGCAATCTCAAAAACGGGGAACCGATGGCTTATGAAGTCCTGGCCCGCATGCGCGTCAACGGACTGGTGATCCAGGCCAAGGATTTCATCACGGTGGCGGAAGAACTCGGGCTTACGCGTGATGTGGACCTGAATATCATCGGTCAGGCCTTGCAACAAACTCCGATGGATTTTGCCCTGTTTCTAAACGTCGACATCTCATCATTCAACACCAAAGATTTCGTGCAGGACCTGAGCAAGTTGCTCAAACCGGCGTGTGACAGCGGCCGCTCCATCACGATAGAAATCACGGAACGTGAAACCATTCCGATCAGCGACACCTTGCATCAGGACATCCAGACCTTGCGCGCATTCGGTTGTAAACTGGCCCTGGATGATTTCGGCAGTGGGTATTCCACGTACAATTTCCTCAATCAGTTTCGCCCGGATTTCCTCAAGATCGAAGGGTCGTTCGTTCGCGGCATGCTGCGCAATGAATCCGATCGAAAGATCGTTACCCATATTCATGATCTCGCCACATCGTTCGGGATGAAAACCATTGCCGAGAGCGTGGAAAACGCCGCAACCGAGCACGCATTGATGGAAATCGGCATCAGCAATGCCCAAGGGTTGTTCTACGGAGCACCGCGTATGACATCCTGAAAACCTCCGCCCGTCCGATTCCACCGTCTTGCCTTTGGATATTCCGCGTCGATAAAGAATTTAAATCTTTACGTTCAATATTGACGATGGAAGATTATTGAAAAATCACGAAAATAGACGCTCGGCAGCTGGATATTCACGCAGACTGCCATTTAGGTGCTTCCACTCCAGATCAAACTTAATTTTTAAAAGGACAAGCAACATCATGAAAAAGTATTCAATTCTGTTTGCCGCGCTGTTGGCCATGACCGCGGTTTCCGCTTGCGAGAAGAAAGCTCAAAAGGCGGCCGCTCCGGCGGCACCGGCAGCGGCGCCCGCCGCGCCAGTCACCAGCGAAGCGCCGAAACCGGCTGAGGCCGCGGCACCGGGATCGTCTGCCCCGGCAGCGCCCGAGAAAAAATAAGGCACCGTTAGTTCAATTTCTTTTCATAGCCGGCCGTATAGGGCCGGCTTTTTTGTGGATTAAATCCCCCAGAGTCCACTGATCCACTTCCTTTTGTTGTTCGCGGACGTTACGAATTCGCCTGGGCATTGACACCCCTCCCGCCACTCCATATATTGCGTCCAGTTTTGTAAATCTTCAGCTTCAGGTGTTTCCCGGACTATTGCTGCCGGGAAATGAAACGGGAAGCCGGTGCGTCCGTCACATTTGTCGAGACGGGCAATCCCGGCGCTGCCCCCGCAACGGTAAACGAGTTAAGGCGAATCAACCGCCACTGTTCAGCCGCCGAGATCTAGCATGCGATCGACGGCGAACGGGAAGGCGATTTGCCAGGTATAACCGCTCGTGAGCCCGGAGACCGGCCTGTGGCAACCACACGGTGTCGCGGAGGGCGACGCGAGCGGCGATGGCCTTCCTGCCTTTCGCATCTCATCCCCCTCTGCCCATCCATAAAGAATCGCGGCGCGGGTGCGCGCTGCCGGCGGAGGATGTCCATGAAGCTTATTTTTTCGCTTGTTGTCGCTGCCTTTGCGGTTTGTCTCCTACCCGTGAGTTCATCGGTGGCATCTGACTATAAACATCCTGGTGTGATCGTCACCTCCACACGCCTGTCCGAAGACACGGCTCGGCTCCCGGCATCTGTCACCATTCTGACGGCGGAAGAAATCAAGCGCAGTCCGGCACCGACCCTTCCCGAACTGCTGGCGCTGCAGGCCGGAGTCATTATGCGCAGCCTGTATGGCAATCACGCCTCACGCGCCACGGTGGATATCCGGGGTTTCGGTGCCGCATCCACGCAAAATACACTCATTCTGCTCGATGGACGCCGTTTGAACGACATCGATCTTTCAGCCGTTGATTTCACCGCGATCCCCCTGGAGAGCATCGCGCGGATCGAAATTATTCGTGGCGGAGGCGGCGTACTGTATGGTGACGGGGCCGTCGGAGGGGCGATCAATATCATCACCAAACAGCCGGGGCGGACCGGCACCACGGGCAGCGTTTCGGCCGCCGGTGAATCCTACAACTCGTACCGTCTGGATGCCTCCCTGTCCCACGGTCAAGAAGCGTTCGCAATAAATGTCTTCGCAGACACCGTCGCTTCGGATGGTTACCGTCGAAACAATGAACTTGAGCAAAACAATCTTCAGGCCGACTTGCGCTTCACCCGTGAGCAAAGCGAATGGTTTCTCAAGCTTGGATTTGACGACCAGAACCTGCGTCTTCCCGGCGAGCGGCGGGTCGATCCCGGCACGGGCGTGGACGAATTAAGCAATGACCGTCGCGGAACGGCGCGGCCGCGGGATTACGGCAACCAGCGCGGTTATTCTCTGACGACAGGGTTCACCCGTTTCATGTCGGACGATCAGGAATTGATCGTGGATGCGGGTTATCGCTATAAGAATCAAACAGCGTTTTTCGACGACTATGCATTCGGAGGCGCCTTTGCCAATTACGTCGATACGTATCTCGCCACTTTGTCCTTCACGCCACGGCTGAAATCCCGGCACACGCTTTTCGATCGGCCGGGAGTCTTTACATCCGGTATCGACTACTACCATTCACAATACGATTCCGACCGGTCTCTCAATCCCTCGACGGCCGGAACACCCATACACCGACTGGACGTCAACCAATCAAGCCTGGCGGTTTACGGCCAGAATATGAGCGAAATCACAACCAACACCACCCTGACAACAGGCGCCAGGCTGCAAAAAGTCCGTATCCGGGCCCACGACGATTTCGATCCAACCGCACCCGGGGGGGCCTTTGGCAGCGGTGCGCCGGATCGAAGCAGCACGGAGAATCAACACACGCTCGATCTTGGCCTGCGCCGGGGAGTAGATGAAAGGTGGTCAATCTACGGTAAGATTGGCCGCAGCGTTCGTTTCGCCACCGTCGATGAATTCTTTCAAACCGACCCGAATAACTTTCTGCAGACCTTCTCGCCGTTGAAACCGCAAACCGCAGAAAGCATTGACATGGGAGCGGATTATGCGGAAGACAACAGTCGGATGAGCGTCGCCATTTACCGCATGAACCTGCGTGATGAAATCCATTTCAACCCGACGATCTTTGCCAACGAAAATCTTGATCCCACGCGCCGGGAAGGTGTCACGTTGTCGGCCAGTCGGTCATTTGGTGCTTCATGGCGCACCTCCGCGCAATACGCCTACACGCGCGCAATCTTTCGGGAAGGCGATTTCGCCGGCAATGAAGTGCCGCTGGTGGCACGAAATAGCGGAAGTCTTTCGTTGTTCTGGAAAGCAAATGAAATGTTTTCACTGTCTGCCGCGGCGCGTTATACCGGGAACAAGCGTTTCGATAACGATCAATCAAATACCTTCGCGAAAATCCCGGGCTACACCACGGTTGATCTCAAGTTTTTGGGAAAAAGCAAAATATGGAAATGGCAGGCAGCCGTTTACAATCTCCTCGATAAAAAGGCATTCGACTACGGCATCCGCAGCACCAGTTCGCCAAACACGTTCAATGCGTACCCGCTGCCGGAAAGAAATTTTTCTCTTTCCATCGGGAGGGATTTCTGACCATGCTTGCGCCCGTTCATCACAAGGTGCTACCGGTTTTTCTTTTGCTGTCGTCAGTCATTCATTTGATATTTCTCACGCACGCCAACTTCAATTTATCCCCCCATGCCGCGGCACCGGACCCTCTTGGACAAACTTTATTGAGTGTGCGCCTGACGAGCACAGAAAATACCGCCGTGCAATCCATGTTTCCTCCTCTCACGCCCCAGCGCGTAATCGCTGAAAGGATTTCAGAGGTGCTTGCCCCGAGGATTTCGAGACCCCCTGAGATGTCAGACGACAGTCCTGCTCCTGGGACGCTGGCCAATGACGCCGCTAACCGCCAAGAAGCGGTTCCAGAGCACGCGACGGGTACCGTCGAGACACACAATCAACTCCTCGGTGAATTGCAGACACGCCTGTCACGCTACCTCGTGTACCCACCGTTGGCGCGACGCCGCGGATGGGAAGGTACTGTGTTACTGGGGATGCGTGTTGAGTCCGACGGTTATCTACACCAGTTACGCATCGATCGCAGCTCGGGTTTTACCGTCCTCGATCATTCAGCGTTAAACTCCCTGAATCGAGTGGGTCGTCTCGCTGAAGCGACTACCTGGCTGAAGGGTCAGGAGATGGAAATGCAATTGCCCGTTATTTATCGGCTGATCGACAACTAAATTATGGGACACCGTCTATCCAAGATATATACGCGTACCGGCGATGACGGCACTACCGGTCTGGGAGACGGCTCGCGAGTGAAAAAAACTAGCGAACGGATTGAAGCCATTGGCGCCGTCGATGAACTGAATAGTGTCATTGGATTGTTGCTAACCCACGCAATCAAATCGGAAATCCGCATTATCCTGGTGGATATTCAGCATGAACTTTTCGATCTCGGTGGAGAACTGAGCATTCCCGGTCGTCTCGCCATCACCGAGAAACAGGTTGCGCGCCTGGAAGAAACATTGGATCGGCTGAACGCTGATTTACCGCCGCTCAAGGAATTTATTTTACCGGGAGGGTCGGCGTCCGCGGCTGTGTGTCACATGGCGCGCACCGTTTGCCGGCGCGCCGAAAGACGAGTGACCCGGCTCGCGGAATCGGAAAAAATCAGCGCAGAGGCGGGAAAATATTTGAACCGCCTTTCCGATTTGCTATTTGTTATTGCCCGCACGCTGAACGTACACGCCGGCTGCAGCGATGTACTGTGGCAGCCCGGCAAAACCCGCTAGCGAATATCAGCCTTGTTCCGCCTCGACCGGCTTTGGTCAAGCGCCGCACACACTTTTTCGGCTCCCGCCAGGATTCGCGGGCCGTTCCGGTGAATCAGATCGGGCGGAATCCGATACAGATTGCCTTGCGCAACCGCATCAAGCGCGGTCCAGATTTTCCAGCGACCACGCCACTCCGCCCATAATGATTCGGTGCCGCCAGCCAGAATTACTTCCGGATTTCTGTGTAACACAGATTCCAGATCTACGCGTGGCGTTAATCCCGGCTGGTCGGAGAATACATTTTTCCCGCCACACGTTTGAATTACGTCATTAATGAAATGTTGGCCATTCACCGTGAGCAGCGAATTGTCCAGTATTTGATAAAACACCGTCACCACCGGCCGCTGCGCATATCGGGCACGCAATTCAGCCATCCGGCGGCGAAAATCGGCCGCGGCCTTCTCGGCCATGGCCTCGGTACCCGCCAACTTGCCAAATCGTTCCAACAAACCGGCGACATCACCGATGCGTCGCGGCTCGGTAATAAATACCGGAAAACCGAGCTTGGCCAACCGCTCCACCTGCCAGGCGGAACTTCCGCTATGCCAGGCGACGATGAGATCAGGTTGCAGCGAGACGATGGCTTCGAGATCAAGACCGGCGCCACTGCCTATGCGTCGGAGACGCTTCGCGGCCTCGGGATAATCACTGTAATCCACGACACCAATAATGGTATTGCCTGCACCCGAGGCAAAAAGCAGCTCAGTCGCATGCGGTGCAATGCTGACGATACGCCGCGCGGGCGAAGCAAGCGTCAGTGTCCGACCCGTGTCGTCTTGCACAACGATCCCGGCGAGACCGGTGGCAACAAACAGCAGGCATCCTATTACAATGCATGATGTTTTCCATAACATCATGAGTCAATAGAACAAGTGCAGCCAGCGAAAATATACCGGCCACAATTTGTTGTTCATCACAATGAATAAACGATCAGCTTGAAATAAAGCCGGCAAGATGGGCGCCGGCCATCAGAATCCCCACCACCAGCCACAACAGCAACACTCTCCAGACCAACGCCACCGCACGGCGCACATGGCCGGCATCCGGGACTACAGTGAGTTCCAATGATTGTTCCTCGTATTCGCCTTCGTCCGCGGACATATCGCAACTTTGCATGTGCATCGCACCGAAACCGGATGCCAAAAGCGGTCCGCTGTTAATATCCGACCAGACTCCCACGCGCTTGCGCCAACAATGCAGTGCGTCTTCGAAGCTTCCCATCAGGGCGTAAGAAAGCGCAGTGATTCGCGCCGGAACCCATCCCAACACATCGTCGAAGCGGGCTGCCGCCCAGCCAAACTCGGCAAAGCGTTCATAACGATGACCCCAAAGCGAATCCAATATGCTGCTGAGGCGTTGCAGCACCGCGCCAAACGGTCCGAGCAGTATAAACCAGAAAATCGGCGAGATAATAAGCGTGTTACCCTGCTTGAGAACACCTTCCACGGCGGCGCGCGCGATTTCGGTTTCGTTTACATCCGTGGTACTTTTTCCGGTTAATACCTGCAGTTGTTCATTGGCTTCATCGGCGTCACCGGATTCCAGTGCCATGGAGACGGCGTTTGCAGTTTTACTCAGCCGGGAAACGTCGACACAAACATAGAGCACGATTACATTGAAAATGAACTGTAAAATCCAGCCGAGCTCTCCCAGGATATAATGGATGACAGCCACACCGGCCAGAATCGGGAGAATCGCCAAGGCAACCGCTCCAATCCCGTGCACACGCTTGCCGCCATTAAAGCGCTCTTCAATCGATTCGGCCCAGTCACGATACCAGGCAAAAGGCTTAATACCCTGACGATCAGGTATCAGGTAATCCAGTGTCAGCGCCAAAAGTACAGCGATCAGTATTTCACTCATGCCGTCTGCTTCTCATCTGTGGTAGCGTCTAAATGTAATGGCCACGCCCGTTCCAATGCAAGCGCTAAGTGCAGCCATTTAGATAACGTTTCCAGTCAAACAGCGGGCCCGGATCGGTTTTGCGCCCGGGCGCGATATCGCTATGGCCATAAATTCTTTGTGGGGCGATTGCGGGATAAAACTGACGCACAGTTCGGGTAAGCAATGCAAGCGATTCATATTGGGCGCCATCGAACGGAATGTCATCCGCCCCTTCCAGTTCGAGACCGATGGAAAAATCATTAACACAGGTACGGCCGTCGCAAAACGATCGGCCGGCGTGCCAGGCACGGTGATGCAACGGGACGAATTGCACTAATTCGCCATGGCGCCGAATCAGCAGGTGGGAAGAGACCTTTAACCCCTGGATCTCGCGGTAATAAGGATGCTCGTCAGGGTTCAGCGAATTGCTGAATAGCTGCTCAATGCCGCGGCCCCCGAATTTTCCCGGGGGGAGACTTATCGAATGAATAATTAAGGTATCTATCGAGGTACCTTGCGGACGAAGATCGCAGTTTGGCGATGCCACAAACCGCGCCTCCTCGATCAGCCCGGTGACAGAGTCATAATGCAGCGTGCCAGGAAGGTGTCTGGAAGTCCGTACTGTGGTCATAAGGAAAATTGTAGCCGACTCTCCCCGGGAGTTGGTGCCGGTGGCCGGAGTCGAACCGACGACCTACTGATTACGAATCAGTTGCTC
>NZ_JBBDYL010000055.1:0-2079 GCF_040901545.1 Sulfuricaulis sp.
GACAGGGCAGATGTATTTTTCTCAAGGGTGTCGCAGGCACTGAGAAATCCGTCACAGAATCAAGGCCTTCCGCAAACCTAACATTCTGATAGATTTGATTTTCATGGGAATTCCGCCTTAAATCGCACCGAGAGAGCCAGCAACGATAACGGTCGCGCATCACGCCTCGCCAAGAGGGCGCACTGCGGGACGGAGCGCACGGCGCATGTCAGGCATGGGTCTGCGCCACAGGGAGGCGAGCGATGCCACGACGCGCGCGAGTGACGGCTGCGGGAGTACCGCACCATGTCGTGCAGCGCGGCCACAATCGCCAGCCCACCTTCTTCGCCGCCGAGGACTACCACACCTACCTGCATCACCTCGCCGAGGGCGCGCGCCGCTACGGCTGCCAGATCCACGCCTACGTGCTGATGACCAACCACGTGCATGTGCTGGTGACGCCGGAGTCCCGGGACGCGCTCGCGGCGCTGATGCGCTACGTCGGCAGCCGCTACGTGCAATACGTGAACTACGTCTACCGGCGCCGCGGCACGCTGTGGGAAGGGCGGTTTAAGTCGAGTCTGGTGCAGGCCGAGGACTACCTGCTTGCGTGCTACCGCTACATCGAACTGAACCCGGTGCGCGCGGCGATGGTGGAGCGGCCGGAGCATTACCGCTGGTCGAGCTACGCGTGCCATGCGCTGGCCAAGGTAGACGCGCTCGTCACCGATCATCTGATCTACGTGGAGCTGGGCGCAACGCAAGATGCGCGCTGCGCGGCCTACCGTGAGTTATACCGCTACGAGCTTGACGCGGAGATCGTGGGCGAGATCCGCGGCACGCTGAACAAAGGACTGGCCCTGGGCGCGAAGCGGTTCAAGGATGCGATCGAGCAGGCTCTGGCGCGCTCGGTGCGGGAGAAGCCGCGCGGGCGGCGGCGCAAGACGGCGAGCGAGATCGATGGTGAGCATGGACAGTTCGGGTTTGCGGAGGAACGGAAATGAACGTGCGCAAAAAGAATTTGGCTCCGTCTCCATTTAACGCAAACGCTTAGTGAGGTTCTATATGACGAAAATGACTCTGACCCCATTTTTTAGCGCAGCAATGCAGGCGATCCGATACGTCGTGCGTCAACGTGCCCATGTCATCCGCACGACACTGGCCGTGGCGGTGTTCGGCTTGCTGCCCGCTTGCGCGGCGACCACGCCCTCCGACCGACCGGACGACGCCTACGTCAAAGAGGCATGGGCGTATTTCAAAAAGAAATGCGACACCGAAGCTGGCGAGAAGATCTACAAGACCTTCACCGGCGTCAAGAGCGTGCTGGTGGTGAAGCCGCTGCCGCCGGCGACGGAGAAGGATCTCTACGATCAGTTCTGGTATGGGGATCCGTATAGTGATGCAACTCCGTGGGACAAGCGCGGCGAACATGCTGCGATGACGTTAACTATGGACAGCCGCCGCCCAACCGGACGTCAACGAGGATTAGACTTCGTTGAAATCAAAAACGATTCAGGTCCTGGATATACAAAAATTAATCGTCCAGTTGCCAACGACAAGCTCGCGGTTAAGGAACACATAGACAGGCCGATAAGCCGATTTGGCGTGGCTTGGGAAGATATATCTACGCCACAGGATCGCAAGTACTGGGTCGCTGGCAGTCGTTTACGCGTTATCGATCTTTCGAGCAGCAGTGTTGTTGCAGAACGCATTGGTTACTTGATTGAAGCGGGGTTTGGTTCAACAAAGGGGCAGCGACGCCCTTGGCTTACCTCAAGGGGGATCGGGCCGAACGGGCACTCGTGTCCGAGAGCGGGTGATTACACGGACAATTGGTTTATTGCGGATGTATTTGGACTTGAGCGGACGGAATAGTCATGGCAAAGGGACAGATAAGTAAACTGCTTGAATTCGCCAATATGCAGATGGCGGCAGAAGCGTTTCTATCACGTCTTGGCGACGACACGCCTAACATACCGCCCGCGGGTCAAATACAGGCGCGACTGACTCAAGGCAACACCCACGCTAGCACCTTCACTCCAATCCAAGCTGAACAATTCACCGCGCAATACGAAGTCCTCACCCAATACCGCAACGATC
>NZ_JBBDYL010000056.1:0-14438 GCF_040901545.1 Sulfuricaulis sp.
TTCGTCACCATGATCTGCGTGTATCTGTTTCCGCCGCTGATGTTCTGGCTGCCGGGCCTGATCTACGGCAATTGAGCGCCGCATGGATGCGTTCCGGCTCAATTGGCTCACCGCGGGCGACGCCGCGCGTTCGATTCGCGACGGCGCGATCAGTTCCGAGCAACTGGTCGAGGCGTGTCTGGCACGCGTGCGCGAGGTCGAAGACAGGATTCAGGCCTGGCAATTCCTCGATCCCGAGCACGCGCTGAATCAGGCGCGCGCGCGCGACCAGGATCGGCGCGAAGGACGGGCGGTCGGCCCCCTGCAAGGCGTGCCGGTGGGCGTCAAGGACATCATCGACACCATGGACATGCCGACCGAAGACGGCACGGTCCTGCACGCCGGCCGCACACCGGCGGATGACGCCACCGTGGTTGCAATACTGCGTGCCGCGGGCGCCGTGATCATGGGCAAGACGGTTACCACCGAGTGTGCGACGTACACGCCCGGCAAGACACGCAATCCCCACAATCCGGAACATACCCCGGGCGGCTCATCGAGCGGCTCGGCCGCCGCGGTCGCCGCGGGCATGGTGCCGCTGGCGCTCGGCAGCCAGACCAACGGATCCGTGATCCGGCCGGCGGCCTATTGCGGTGTATACGGCTTCAAGCCGACGCACGGGCTTATTTCACGCCACGGCGTTCTCAAGCTCTCGCGCACGCTCGACCATATGGGTATGTTCGCGCGCACACTCGATGATATCGCGCTCGGCTGCGAGGTGCTTGTCGAGGGTGATGCACACGATCCCGATACGCTGATGCGCGCGCGCATTCCGTTTCGGGAGATCGCGACCGAAGAGCCGCCATTGCCGCCGTTGATCGCTTTCGTCAAGACGCCGCTGTGGGAGCGCACGGACGAGGACACCCGTGAAGCGTTCGCAGAGCTAACAGATGCGCTGGGCGACCGTGTCGTGGAAGTGGACTTGCCTGACATCGTACTCGATGCGCTTGAACTTCATCGCACGATCATGGAAGCGGAGATGGCCGCGGCGCTCGTGGATGAATACGACCGGGGCCGGGAACGATTGAGCGAGTCACTGCGCGCACAGCTCGAGCGCGGCCGCCGCGTAACGGCGTTCGACTATCAGACGGCGCGCGCGCGGATCCCGCTGTTGAACGATGGTTTTGCCGAGCTGTTCGAACGCTGCGACGCGATCCTGACCCCGGCCGTCGCGGGCACGGCGCCGAAGGGGTTGACATCGACAGGCGATCCCTCATTTTGTACCCTGTGGACGCTCTGCGGCATGCCCGCGGCTTCCCTGCCGCTGCTGCAAGGTGCGAACGGCCTGCCGCTCGGTGTTCAGCTCGTCGGCCAACGCCATCATGACGCGCGGTTGTTGCGGACCGCACGCTGGCTGGTGACGCAAATCACCGGCGGCGAACCGCAAGACGGATAAGGAGATTACTATGGCAATTAAAATTTTTTCCGGGATCGTGGCGGTGATACTGATGCTGGTGTACCTCGCGCCCGTCATGCTCAAGCTGTGGGATCCGGCGCTTAGTCTGGTGATGCTCGTCGGTTTCGCGCTGATGCTGTTCGACCTCTGGCAATCGCTGCAGTCGAAGACCGACTAAGGCCGGTCAGGCGGCGCCCAAGCGTGCGTCCAGTGCCGACCATGGAGCCGACTCTGATCGGACACCGCGCATTTTGAGCCCGGCCCCGGCACATCAACCGCTGTCAGTACCTGCTCGGTGGCGGAACAAACGCCACCGTTATCTTTAAGTACAATACCCAGGCTATTTGAACCTTAACTATTAGTGCCAATACCATGAAACCGAGAGTGCTCGTCACGCGCGAAGTGTTTGCCGAGGTGCTCGATTATCTCGAGCGGCATTTCGATGTTTCGTCCAATCAGGCGGATCAGCCGTTCAGTCCGGACGCGTTGGCTAAGGCCTTAAGCGACAAAGACGGCGCGCTCACGGTACTGACCGATCGCATCGACGCCGGTTTGCTGGCCAAATGCCCGAAGCTGAAAGTGGTGTGCAATATCGCGGTCGGTTATAACAACATCGATGTCAAGGCGTGCAGCGACGCGGGCGTGATGGCGACCAACACGCCGGGCGTGCTCGACGACAGCACCGCGGATTTCACCTGGGCATTAATCCTTGCGGCGGCGCGCCGCGTGACCGAGGCCGAGGCCTACGTGCGCGCGGGCGAATGGAAGGGCTGGAAGCTGAAACAGTTTCTCGGCGCCGATGTGCATCATGCGACCCTAGGCATACTCGGACTGGGGCGCATCGGGCAGGCGGTGGCGCGCCGCGCGCGCGGATTCGAGATGAACGTGTTGTACCATGAACCCAAACGCCTGCCAGCGGACGTTGAAAAAGCGTGCGGCGCCGCGTACGTGAATTTCTATGAGTTGCTATCGCGCGCCGACATACTCACGATTCACGTCCCGTACAGTTCCGCCACCCATCATCTGGTGGGCGCGGCGCAAATCGCCAAGATGAAACCCACCGCGGTGCTGATTCATGCCGCGCGCGGCGGCGTGGTGGATGACGCGGCGCTTATCGCGGCGCTGAGGCGTGGAACCATCGCCGCGGCGGGGCTCGATGTATTTGATAACGAACCGGCGCTTAATCCGGATTTCTTGAAGCTCGCCAATGTCGTAATGACTCCGCACATCGCCAGTTCCTCCACGGCGACGCGCCGCAACATGGCCATGCTGGCGGCGGAAAATCTGGTGGCCGCGCTGACTACCGGTAAGCCGCCCAACCTGCTTAATCCCTGAAGATCGATGCCGGATGCGCTCCATCAGTTGGGCGTGAAAGCGGTCATTCACGGCCTGCGCGAGGGCCGGTTCACCAGCGAAGATCTCATGCGCGACTGCCTTGAACGTATCGAAAAACTCGAACCGAAAATCGAAGCCTGGGCCTGGCTGGACCCCGCCGCGGCACTCGCAAGCGCGCATGCCGCGGATCACGCCCGGCGCGCGGGCAAACTGGGGGCACTGCAGGGTGTTCCGATCGGCGTTAAAGATATTATTGATGTTCGCGGCGTGCCCACACGGATGGGATCCCCCCTGTTCGAGGATTATATTCCTTCGGCATCGGCCCGGGTTGTACGTCGGCTGGATGAAACCGGCGCGGTGGTGCTCGGCAAGACCGTGACCGCGGAATTGGCGTATTTGGGTCCGGGTAAGACGCGCAATCCCTGGAACACGGGGCATACCCCCGGGGGTTCTTCGAGCGGATCGGCCGCGGCGGTGGCGGCGCGATTTGTCCCGGCCACGATCGGGACCCAGACCAACGGTTCCGTCATCCGGCCGGCGGCGTTCTGCGGCGTGGTGGGTTACAAGCCAAGCTCCGGCTTGCTACCGCGCGCCGGAATACTCAAATTCAGTCACACGCTGGATCAGGTCGGGGTTTTCGGTCGCAGCGTGGAGGATACGGCGCTTGTCTGCAGCGCCATGCTGGACCGGTCCGCGGAAGTTCCCGACAGTAACCCGGAGATTACCCAAGTGCCGCGAGATCTGGTTCCCGCACCGCTGTACCAGCCACCGCGGGTTGCCGCGGTTCGTACTTCAATGTGGCATCTCGTGGAAAAGGATCAGCAGGAGAATTTTCTTCAGACGATCGCACAATTCCGCAAAGCGGGTGCCGTCGTTGAATCGGCGGTGCTCCCGGACGCCTTTTCCCGGGCGCATGAAGTGCATCGTGTGATCATGCATTATGAGGGAGCCCGGTCGTTTGCCGGACTGCAAACCCAGAACCGCGATCGTCTCGGCGCAGAAATGAATCGTCTGATCGACGACGGCAATTTGATTTCCGAAACGGCTTATCATGCGGCGCTGGAGCATCGCACGAGATTGCAGAGCGAACTTGCCGAGATCGCGCGCCGTTACGATATACTCATCACTTTGCCCGCGCGCGGGGAGGCCCCCGCCACGCTGGAGCACACCGGCGACCCCGGGTTTTGCACGATATGGACGCTGTGCGGCGCCCCGACCATTACCATACCGTCGGGGCTCGGGACGCAGGGGATGCCGCTTGGAATGCAGCTGGTCGGCGCTCATATGCAGGATGCGCGTCTGCTGCAGGTTGCGCAGTGGTGCAGTATGCAGCTCGGCTTCCAACGCCACCCGCCAAGTTAACGGGCGAGGGACGTTCGCAACCACGCAAGGCTTTACCGCCAGATGTCATGCAGGTAATATTTCGCAGCGCCAGCACGTTTTTTTAACGTACTGGCTTTTTTTGAGGGGGAATAAAATCAATAACACCATTAGTCTCTCTACTTACCAACCATCTCAACCGGTTTCGGACGATCCCTTAGTTAATGAATCGCGGCCTTTGGGATTTATGCAGTGGGTGGGGCACACGGAGTTTGTGGTTACGATCCTATTCGTGATCAGCGCCGTTATCTATAACTCCATGATGGCACTGCGCAGGGGCCTCAATTACGGTATGGATCGGGATCATGAGTGAGATCAATCCCTTTCAATTCTGCATGAACATTAACTTACGGAACGACAAAATATGGAAAGCCTAGGAACCGCGATCATCATTTTTCTCATCAGCGCCACGTTCGTGATTATGGCCGGCGTAGGGCTCGCCCGTTTCGGCGATGCGCTCGCCGAGGCGACTGGTTGGGGCAAGCTCTGGGTTGGCACGTTGCTGGTGGGCATCGCCACCTCCTTGCCGGAAGTTACCGTCAACGTTTCGGCGGTTTGGCTGGAGCACAACCCCAGCCTCGCCCTGGGCAACGTGTTCGGTGCCAACATGCTCAACGTTTTCGTGCTCGGCAGCGCGGCGCTGGTGTTCGGCGTGTCGAATCTCTTCGGCAAGCAGGGCCGCGATACGGAGTTGCTGATGCTTACCGGACTGGTTCTGGTGATCCTCGCGCTGGCCTTCGGTGCGTTCGGCGACATCAAGGTCTTCGGTCCGACCAGCGTCGGCGGCCTATTGATCGGCGCGGCCTACCTGTACGGTATGCGCAAGGTCTACACTGCCGGGCGGACGCAGATGGAACTCGAGGATGTACCCAGCCCCACCGGTAGCGCGCGCAACGCATGGATCGGTTTCGGCATCTCGGTGGTCGTGGTCATCATTGCCGGACGCTACCTCGCCGCAAGTGCCGATGCCATTGCCGAGGCCTCGGGCATCAGCGCAACCTTTATCGGCGTCTTGCTGGTGTCCATCGTGACAACGCTGCCGGAAGGCTCGGTCACGGTGGCCGCATCCCTGCGCAAGTCCTACGGCATTGCCATGGGCAACGTCTATGGCAGCAACGCGTTCAACATCACCATCATCTTCATTGCCGATTTCTTCCACACTAAGGGGCCGCTGCTCCGGGAAATGCAGTCGGCCCACTTCGCGGCAGCGCTGGCCGCCCTCGCGTTGATGACCATGGGTTATTTCGTATTCAAGAGCTTCCAGTCGCGCACCTTTGCGCCGATGCGATACCTCACTCCGGCGATACCGGTAATATACGTGGGCGCACTCTATGTGGTATTCGTGCTGGGACAAGCTTAAACCAAGGTTCCCGCCTATATTCTTGGCGCGGGTCAAGATCAAAGCCGATCGCATCCTCACGTGGAAAAACAGCAGAAGTGTGATCTTATGTCCATGGCCTTCCATAGACGTCATGGGATCGCAGGTGTGTTGCTCGACAGCCAGACTCAGAAGGTTCTAACTTATTCAAATATCCCCGTGCTGGTCTGCCACTGACTTGGAGTTGCCGGTAGATCGGTGTGCCATCAGATACTTGACAATGATTTCAAACGAGACTCTACAGTGAGAAATCGCACGGTAAGATTTTGAAATATTTTGCATTATGATCGAGGATACGCAAAACTGTGTGTCGATTTTGCGGGGGGCTGCGCTGGCGAAGCAGAATTCTATAGGTGCATGAGCAACGGTGAATCCAAACTCGACTCATTCACGCTGATCAAAATAATTAAACGGATGTCGGGGTGCACACTGAGTGTTAAGACTAACGTGAGCACTATATCCGATAATTTCGGGAGGTTTTAATGGTTACGCGCTTGTGGCATTCATTAGAGCTCAATCAAGTTCTGAAAGAACTGCAGGTCGATCCGCAACGGGGTCTGGCGCCCGAGGAGACGCGGAAGCGCTTAGAGCAATACGGTTCCAATGAACTGAGTCATGAAGAGAAGGCCTCGCCGCTCATGCTTTTCTTCACCCAGTTCAAAAACATCCTTATCGTCATTTTGATTATTGCCACCCTGCTTTCCGCCTTGGTCGGCGAGTATGTGGACGCAGCTATTATTTTCGTGATTATCGTATTTTGTGCCGGCCTGGGTTTTTTGCAGGAATATCGTGCCGAGCGTGCGTTGGAGGCGTTGAAGAAAATGCTGACCCCGACCATCACGGTTTTGCGGGGCGGACAGGAACTGGAGGTGCCATCGAAAGATATTGTTCCGGGGGACGTCCTGGTACTGGAGGCAGGGGACAGAATTCCTGCCGATGCCCGGCTGGTCGAGATTCATTCTGTGCAGTGCGATGAAGCACCGCTCACCGGGGAATCAGTTCCTGTAGGCAAGGAGCTTGCGCTGTACGCAGAGGATTCATCCGTTGGTGACCGCAAAAACATGATTTTTACGGGTACCACGGTTACGTACGGGCGGGGCAAAGCGGTGGTCACGGCGACCGGTATGGCGACTGAGTTCGGACGGATTGCACAGGAGGTGGCCGCAGTTAGCCAGGAGAAAACCCCGCTTGAACAGCGAACTGAGGAAATTGGCAAGTGGCTCGGTATCATCACTCTCGTTATCTGTGTGCTGGTGGTGGGCATCAGCGTCGGACGCGAGCTGTGGGCGGGCACTTTTCAACTTGGCTCAACGCTGCCGATTATTTTGTTCGCCATCGCACTCGCGGTCGCGGCCGTGCCCGAGGCCCTTGCCGCCATCGTCACTGGTGCGCTCGCCATCGCCATGCACGAAATGGCTAAACGCCACGCATTGGTCCGCAAGATGCCTGCCGTCGAAACTCTCGGTTGCACCAGCGTCATTTGTACGGACAAGACCGGTACGCTGACAAAGGGTGAAATGACCGCGCGCCGTTTATATGTCGGTGACCGGATGATCGAGGCGAGCGGTGTGGGGTATTCACCGACAGGCAACTTGAGCGGTTCGCTCGACGATCGTGCGCTCAGCTTGTTGCTTAAAGGCGGTGTACTCGCCAGCGATGCCGAGTTGGTCCAGGACGCCGAGCGATGGTTTGTGAAAGGCGATCCTACCGAGGGAGCGCTCGTAGTGCTGGCCATGAAAGGTGGCGTGCACTCGACGGAAATCCGGCAAAAATGCGCGAGAATCGAGGAGTTTCCGTTCAGTTCTGAGCGCAAACGCATGACCACCATTCATACGATGGAGGACGGGCAGCGACTGGCCTTCACCAAAGGGGCGCCCGAGGTGCTGCTTGAACGCTGTGCTTCGATACTGGTCGGAGACAAAGTAATCCCGCTAGGACCCGAACAAAGGGCGAAACTGGACGAGGTCAATACAACAATGGCTGGTGATGCCCTTCGAGTTTTGGGGATCGCTTACAAGGAACTGCCGGCCGGGAACACGTACACGGAGGAGTCGATCGAGACCAATCTGATCTTCCTTGGACTGGTGGGGATGATGGATCCCCCTCGGGACGAGGCTATCGATGCGGTCAAGGTGTGCCGTGAGATCCATGTGAAGCCGGTGATGATCACGGGAGATCACAAGCTCACCGCCATGGCGGTGGCGAAAGAGATTGGCATCTTCCGTGACGGAGATTTGGTCATGACAGGCGACGAACTGGCTAAGATGGATGAGGCCGCGCTAGCAGCCGTCGTAGAGCGTGTGACAGTTTATGCCCGGGTCTCGCCGATGGACAAGCTTAAGATCGTGCGCGCCTGGAAGGCGAAGGGCCAAGTGGTTGCGATGACCGGTGATGGTGTCAATGACGCCCCGGCCTTGAAGCACGCGGATGTCGGGGTGGCGATGGGGATTTCAGGCACTGACGTCGCCAAGGAGGCAGCCGATATCGTTTTGAGCGACGACAACTTCGCCACCATCGTGAAGGCTATCGAACGCGGACGGTGGATTTATGACAACATTAAAAAATATCTCACCTACCTGCTGCGGGCGAATATGACCGAGGTGGTGGTACTGGGCGGTGTGGTAGTGGTCATGGGGCCGGAGTTTCTACCGCTTTTACCTGCGGCAATCCTATATATCAATCTGGCGAGTGATGGGCTCCCGGCACTTGCGTTAGGTGTGGCGCCTGCGGATCCCGACATCATGCGGCGTCCACCACGCGATCCCAAAGAGAGTGTTTTTTCCTCCGACGTGCGCACGCTGATCCTGCTGGCAGTGGTTATCGAGTGCCCGATCTTTTTCTGGGTCTTCTTCCATGACCTAGATCATATCGACGTCGCGCGCACTGAGGTCTTTCTCATGTTCGTGATAATCGAGTTGGTCATTGCTCTCAATTTCCGCTCGCTGCGTTATAGTATTTTACAGGCGCCGCCACACAAATGGCTCGTAATCGCTATTGCATGGGAGCTCGTGTTGCTGGCAGTACTGCTCCAGTTTGATGCCGTGCGTGATGCCTTCGGCATCAACATGCCGACGCTCACTGACGTGGCATTTGTTCTGGTCCTCGCAGCTGGCGTAATGCTGACGATCGAAATCGTCAAAGCTGTTTTACGAAGGCGGCAGGTGGCTGAGATTACAATGGATGCGGCACGCCGCCGAGTCTCCGTGTAGTACGGACGGTGGCATGTCAACGTTGATGCATGAACATGCGTGCACAGCTGGTAAAATTTTTATCTGACGGTGCCTTTCATTCCGGAACGGAACTCGGCAAAAAACTTGGCATCACGCGTGCGGCGGTGTGCAAGAACATCCACAGGCTCAAACAGTTGGGGCTTGATGTGCACAGCGTGACCGGGCGTGGCTATAAACTCGATCAGCCTCTGTTTGTACTCGACAAGAAACGTATCCTGAAATTCATGGGTGCAAGCGCACCGACGGATTTACGTGACCGTTTGTATATTATCGATCAAGTCGATTCCACCAACCGTTTTTTGTCTGAACGTGTATCCCAAGTGGAGTCCGTGCGTGGTGTTTTCTGCCTCGCGGAGATGCAACGCGCGGGGCGTGGCCGCCGAGGTCGCGCGTGGGTCGCCACACCCTACAGCAATCTCATGTTGTCCATGGCCTGGGAATTTCCGGGCGGACCAGGCATGGTCACGGGATTGAGCCTGGCGGCGGGCGTGGCGGTGCGGCGTGCGCTCGAGGAATACGGCGTCTCCGACGCGATGTTAAAATGGCCGAACGACGTGCTCTGGAACGGCCGCAAACTTGCCGGACTGCTGGTGGAAGTGCAGGGCGAGGCGGCGGGCCCGACCCGGGTGATTCTCGGTGTGGGAGTGAATGCCCGTATCAATCGTAATGACGCCGGTCGGATAGACCAGCCGTGGGTGGATATGCGAGATATCCTGGGAAAAACCATCGACCGCAACCGTCTCGCGGCTCTCGTGATTCGCCACCTGCTCAGCACGTTTCAGACATTTTCGGAAAAAGGTTTTGCCCCGTTCCGCAAACCATGGCAGTCGCATCACTATTATCAAGGGCGGCGGGTACGTCTCATCCAGGGTGATGGGGAGTATACCGGTACTGTCGAAGGTATTAATGATGACGGCGGATTGATGATTCGCCATGCCAAGGCCAGAAAGGTATACCATTCCGGCGAAATCAGCCTGAGGAGCGCCGGATGAGCAAGCCTAGCTTCGGCATGGCAGGGAAACCGCTTACCATGCGATGGTGAACATGAGAAGTGACATAAGTAAATCTCCGCCGATCGCCGTCATCGGGAACGCCGAGCCGGCGCGATCTCAATGGAGCCAATCCAATTAATCTTCTCGTTGATCTTGGCAACAGCCGGCTGAAATGGGCGGAGCACGGCCCCGGCCTGTGGCACACGGATGCCGTTCTGCTCGAAGCCGAAGATATGGTGCCGCTGCTGGATAGAATGTGGAGCCGCCTGGCAACACCACAACAGATATTGGTATGCAGTGTATCCAGCCCGCAGCGGTTGCGCACATTGGAACAATGGATACGTACACGCTGGTCGGTTACGGTATCTACTGTCCGTACTCAGGTAAATCAGCTCGGTGTAAAAAACCGTTACCGGCAGCCGGAACAACTGGGTGTTGACCGATGGGTGGCATTGATCGGTGCCCGGGGACTTACCTCTTCGGCAGCATGCGTGGTGGATTGCGGCACGGCGGTGACGGTGGACGCACTCTCGGCGAGCGGAGAGTTTCTCGGCGGGGTGGTTTTTCCTGGTTTGCGCCTGTTGCGTGCAAGTCTCGTGCGGGGAACGCATGCAATCGCTGAGACAGAGGGCAACGATGCGAATTGCCTGGCGCGTTCAACGGCGGATGGGGTGGCCGCCGGTACGATCTATGGATTAACGGGTGCCGTGGAGCGTCTTATCAACGAATTTCGGCAGACCTTGGGCGATACGATGCAGACTGTGATGACCGGAGGGGATGCCATGCTGCTCTCGGCGCGGTTACATGTGAAAACCAGACATGTTCCGGATTTGGTGTTGCAGGGTCTGGCCCGCATTATTGAAAACACATGAAACTGAAATGGGTGTTCGCCGCGCTGATTCTTGCCAACCTCGGCCTGTGGATGTGGGCAGACTGGTACAAGCAACAACCGGTACTGGAGTACCGCACGGCCCGCGCGCCGCTGGGCGCGGAAAAGATGCGATTACTCACCGAGACGGGCGTTAAACTCAAGACGCGCAAGAACACGAAGTCCGCCAATTCGGAATTGACGACATTTACCGGTCCGGTATGCCTTCGCATCGGCCCATTCACTAATGCTGATCTCGTGGACAGGGCGCATGAAAAATTAACCGGATGGCAAATCGGTTTTGCCACCCGCGCCACGGAAAGCAATAAAATCACGATTTATCGAGTATTTCTTCCCCCATTCGCCACCAAGGAGGCTGCGGAACTGAAGCGTCAGCAACTGACTCGACTCGGTTTCAGGGACCATGCCGTAATACAGGAAGAAGGATGGCAAAACGCCATATCGCTGGGTTTGTTTTCCGTTGAAGCCAATGCCGAGAGCCGAGTGCGTGAACTTGTCGCGAAGGGTGTCGAGGCTAAATTGCAGCAGCAAGATCAAATACGTCTGCAACACTGGCTGGATGTCGCCAGGCCGATACAACCGGACATCGCCAACCAGTTGAAAAATACCGACTGGGAATCCAAGGAAATCGAGGTACTCGAGTCGCCCTGTCCGGCCAGTACCAACAGCACCCCACTGCCACTCCGCGAGCCCCATTGAAGACAAGCCTGTATGCAAGGTTGCCCGCACCTGGAGGTATACTTACAATGCCGCGCAGCATAACTGCCCGCATAGCTCAGCTGGTAGAGCACCTGATTTGTAATCAGGTGGTCGGGGGTTCAAATCCCTCTGCGGGCTCCAGCTTATTGATTCGATAATTCAAACACCCATGGAAAAAACTCCTTTAGACGCTGTCATCACGGTTCGTCATTACTATCAATCTCTGCCCCAACGCATGGCGGCCGTGGGCCGGCGCGTGGGGCGCTCGCTCACGCTGGCGGAAAAAATTCTGTTCGCGCACACGGCAGACCTGGCCGCGGACTTGCCGGAACGCGGCAAGACCACGGTTGGGCTTAATCCCGATCGCGTGGCGATGCAGGATGCGACCGCCCAGATGGCGATTTTGCAGTTCATGACCGCCGGACGTGCGGAGACCGCGGTGCCGACCACCGTGCATTGCGATCACCTCATCCGCGCCAAGGTGGGCGCCATCAAGGATCTAGCCGTGGCCGAGAGTACCAATAAGGAAGTCTTTGATTTCCTCGCTTCGGCTGCGAACAAATACGGCATGGGCTTCTGGAAACCGGGTTCGGGCATCATCCATCAGGTGATTCTCGAAAATTACGCCTTTCCCGGAGGCCTCATCATCGGCACCGATTCGCATACTCCGAATGCCGGCGGACTGGGCATGATCGCCATCGGCGTGGGCGGCGCCGATGCGGTGGACGTGATGGTGGGCAATCCGTGGGAGCTGCTATGGCCGAAACTGGTCGGTGTGCGCCTGACGGGAAAATTGTCCGGCTGGACCAGCGGCAAGGATGTCATCCTCAAGCTCGCGGGCATTCTGACGGTGGCCGGCGGCACCAATAAAATCATCGAGTATTTCGGTCCGGGCACGGAATCGCTGTCCTGCACCGCCAAGGCCACGGTAACCAACATGGGCGCGGAACTCGGGGCCACGACTTCGGTGTTTCCGTTTGACCGGCGCATGGCGGACTATCTCAAGGCCACCGAACGCGCGGAAGTTGCCAGCCTCGCTTCCGGCCTGGCCGAGCACCTCACGGCCGACGCGGAAGTGCTGGCGACTCCGGAAAAGTATTACGACGAGGTTGTGGAAATCGATCTCTCGAAGCTTGAGCCGCACATCGTGGGCCCGCACACGCCTGATCTGGCGCGCCCGGTATCGCAAATGGCGGACGACGTGAAATCACAAAACTATCCGGCCGGACTGAAAGCCACGCTGATCGGCAGCTGTACCAACTCCTCTTACGAAGATATCGGCCGTGCCGCGCACGTCGCCCGACAGGCCAAGGCGAAGGGATTGAAAGCCCGCGTGCCACTCATGGTCACGCCCGGCTCGGAGCAAGTACGTGCGACCATCGAACGTGACGGCTTGCTCGCGGATCTTGAGGCGATCGGCGCGATCGTCTTGGCCAATGCCTGCGGTCCCTGTATTGGCCAATGGGAGCGCACGGATATCGCCAAAGGCGAAAGGAATTCGATTCTGACGTCATACAACCGCAATTTCCCCAAGCGTAACGACGGCAATCCCAACACGCTCGCCTTCATCGCGAGTCCCGAGGTGGTGGTGGCCTACGCGCTTACGGGCAGACTGGACACCGATCCGGTTCACACGTCCGTTAAATCGGATGGCATGGCGCTGTCACTGCAGGCGCCCACCGCCGACGAACTCCCGGCCAAGGGCTTCGATCGCGGAAACGAAGGATATGTTCCCCCGCAGGAAGATGCCGCTGGAGCTTCGGTCGTGGTGGACCCGAAGAGTGAGCGCCTGGCACTGCTCGAACCGTTTGAACCGGTAGACAAGGTGGCGGGGTATCGGGACCTGCCGGTGCTGCTGAAAGCGCGCGGCAAGTGCACCACCGACCATATCTCGCCCGCCGGTCCGTGGCTGCGGTTTCGCGGACATCTCGATCGCATCAGCGATAATATGTTTTCCGGAGCGGATAATGCCTTTGCCGATAAACCGGGCACCGGGTTTAATGTCCTTACCGGTCAATCCGGGGAGGAATTAGCGAAAATCGCCCGGCAATACAAGGCCAAGGGGCTGGGCTGGGTGGCCGTGGGCGATCATAATTATGGCGAGGGCAGCTCACGCGAACACGCGGCGATGTGCCCCCGTTATCTCGGTTGTCGCGTGGTGCTCACACGCAGTTTTGCCCGTATCCACGAAACTAACCTTAAAAAACAGGGAGTTCTCCCTCTGACCTTCGCGAATCCGTCCGATTACGAGCGGATACGGCGCGATGATCGCGTGATTTTACCGGGACTGGATCGGCTTTCCCCCGGGCAGAAGGTTGAAATCAGGATCGTCCATGCCGATGGCAGCCAAGAAACGATTCCCACCCTGCACAGTCTGACCTTAGAGCAGATCGCCTGGTTCATGGCCGGATCCGCGCTCAATTTGATCCGTCAGGCACAGGCATCGGGAACCGTGGCGCCGGCAAAAAAATGACGAGATTATGCTAATAATCAAGGATATCGGTTGACAAGCCCGTCTTACTCCCGCAGAATTTGCGGCTTCGTTTTTTTCGGAGGGGTTCCCGAGCGGCCAAAGGGATCAGACTGTAAATCTGACGGCTCTGCCTTCGGTGGTTCGAATCCACCCCCCTCCACCAAGGTCGGAGGGGACGGGCTGGGCCGGAGCAGGAATGGCGGGAGGCAGAGGCTGGCTCTCAGCAACTTGCAGAGCGCATACATCCATCGCGGGTGTAGTTCAATGGTAGAACCTCAGCCTTCCAAGCTGATGGTGTGGGTTCGATTCCCATCACCCGCTCCAGTAACGGCAGAGGAAAGAGCAAAGAGCAAAGAGAAAAGAACGGGAAACGAAACTTTTTTCTTTTCACTTTCCTCTTTTCTCTGGTTCCGATGCCCATATAGCTCAGTCGGCAGAGCACTTCCTTGGTAAGGAAGAGGTCATCGGTTCGATTCCGATTATGGGCTCCAGACATTATTTATTTTTTTTCGCAAAATTTTCAAAACACATTAAATTTTTAATTTCGAGATAATAGTTTTAGATAATTAAAAGAGGCACACCGATGTCCAAGGAAAAATTCGCCCGCACCAAACCGCACCTGAACGT
>NZ_JBBDYL010000057.1:0-14304 GCF_040901545.1 Sulfuricaulis sp.
AGCAGCTCCTTGTCGCCGCCCAGCTGGCTCGAGCCGTAGACCACGACCTTCGCCTTGGCTCCGAGCTTGGCGTTGGCGCGCTTGGCGAATTCGTCGGCGGAAGCGGCGAAGAGCGAGCCGGGCTCGCCCACGTGCCCGAATTTCAGCTCGATTTGCGCCGATGCAGATGTTACAAAAAGATTACTCAGAAATAGTACAACTGCGAATTGTATAAAGCGTTTCATATATTTCCTCCTTGATGGTATTGAAAAATTACAGCTCGATGTATATCAGGCTGACCGCGCCGTAATTCGTGATGTTTCCCTCATTGTATTGTCGGCCGAGAGATAGTCGAGCGCCGCAAGTACACCGCCGTTTTTATGTGGAACTCCTGCGGCAGTGAGCCCCATCTCGACGCCACACAGGCTTCCGGCAAGCATCAGCTCGTTGAAGTCGCCGAGATGACCGATGCGAAACACCCGGCCCTTTAACTTCGTTAATCCGGTACCCAAAGACATGTCAAAACGCTGCAACACCAATTCGCGAAAGCGGTCGGCATCGTGGCCTTCCGGCATCAGCACCGCCGTTAAGACGTTACTGTATTCCTCCGGATTAAGGCACAAAATTTCCAGTCCCCAGGCGCGCACCGCCCGGCGCGTCGCCTCCGACAGGCGCGCATGCCGTGCAAAAACATTGTCCAGTCCCTCCTCCTGCATCATCAGTAATGCTTCGCGCAGCCCGAACAGCATATTGGTCGCGGGGGTATAGGGAAAGAAACCGGATTTGTTATTGGCGATCATTTCATTCCAGTTCCAGTAGGATTTCGGCATCCGCGCCGTTTTGGCCGCGGCGCGGGCCTTGGCGCTAACCGCATTGAAGCCGAGGCCCGGCGGGAGCATTAGGCCTTTTTGCGAGCAGGCAACCGTCACGTCCACGCCCCATTCGTCATGGCGGTAGTCAATCGAGGCCAGCGAAGAGATTGTGTCCACCATCAGGAGCGCGGGATGCGCGGTGCGGTCCATTGCCTTGCGGATTTCGCCGATACGGCTGGTTACACCGGTCGATGTTTCGTTATGCACCACCGCCACCGCCTTGATTATATGGCCGCGATCGGCGCTGAGCAGGTTTTCGACTTGTTCCGGGTCAACACCGTGGCGCCAGTCACCCGGGACAAATTCGGCCGCGATCCCGAGCTGTGTCGCCATCTGGAACCAAAGCGTGGCGAAATGACCGGTTTCGAACATCAACACCTTGTCACCGGGAGACAAGGTGTTGACCAAGGCCGCTTCCCAGGCGCCCGTGCCGGATGAAGGAAATATAATGATGTCGGCGGAGGTTTTAAAAACGGTTTTGAGACCGGCAAAAATATCCAGGACGAGCCGTGCAAAATCCTGGCCGCGGTGATCGATGATCGGCGAGTCCATCGCCCGCAATACACGGTCGGGAATATTTGTCGGCCCGGGAATCTGAAGAAAATGACGTCCGCTTCGGAACGACATGATGCATACCTCCTGCACGTGGTCCCCACATGGTCCCAATGTACCGCCCGCGGGCTGACCGAAAGCTAAGTTAGTTGCATCATTTCTGTTTTTCTATGTTAAAAAAGAGATGCAATTTCGCGATTGTTTGCATATGGTCATGGATGCATAATGGCATGACAGATTGCATTATGTATTTTGCATACATTTTGTCTTGGCGCAATAGACATATTTCTGTTGCATAAGACGAAAATCAGGATCTCCAGTAAAAGCTGAGCACCTGCTTCAGATAGGAGGGCCAATTGTGGATTTGGGCAGAGATTCCCGTCACTAAAAAATATAACCGGCGATCGGGCTGTGAAATCTGGAATACCACCCGGCCATAGCCGGCTTGCCAGGCGGCTGCGCGATGAACTCGACGGCGAAGTGTTCTTTGACCGCTTCACGCGCGGGCGTTACAGCACCGACGCCTCGATTTACCAGATCGAACCGCTTGGAGTAGTTATTCCGCGCCATGCGCAGGACGTTCATCGCACGCTGGCGATCGCCGCGGACGCCGGAGTGAACGTGCTGGCCCGCGGCGGAGGGACATCGCAGATCGGGCAGACAGTGGCCGAGGCCATCGTCGTCGACACCAGTAAATATCTCAATCACGTGCTCGATCTCGACACCCAGGCGCGGACGGCTTGGGTGGAACCGGGACTGGTGCTCGATCAGCTCAACAAATATCTCAAACCGCATGGACTTTTTTTTCCCGTGGACGTTTCGACCGGCAACCGGGCCACGCTCGGCGGCATGGCGGGCAACAATTCCTGCGGCGCCCGCTCTATCCGATACGGCAACATGGTGCATAACGTGCGCGCCATCGACGCCATGCTGGCGGACGGCAGTTCGTTCCATTTTGGCGAAGTCGATCCCGAAACACTGGCGACTGAAGACAATGTACGTTTTCGCGACTTGACGCGTCAGATGTGCGCTTTGGGCAAACGGGAACGCGATGAAATCGCCCTCCGGTTTCCCAAAGTGCTGCGCCGTGTCGGCGGTTATAACATCGATGTTCTGACGACGAGCCGTCCGAATCTGGCGCGGCTGCTGGTTGGTTCCGAAGGCACGCTGGCATTCTTCAACCGAATCCAGCTCGACCTGCAACCGATACCGCCGCACCGCGTACTGGGCGTTTGTCACTTCCCGAAGTTCAAGCAAGCAATGGAATCGACGCGTCACATTGTCGAGCTCGCGCCGGCCTCGGTCGAGTTGGTCGACCGGACCATGATTGAACTTGCGCGCGATATCGCCCTGTATCGACCAATGTTGGAACGCTTCGTAAAGGGCGAGCCGGACGCCTTGTTGTTCGTGGAATTTTCCGGAGAGAATCATGATGAGCAACTGGCAAAACTCAGGGAACTTTCGGACTTGATGGCAACGCTCGGATTCCCCGACTCGGTTGTCGAGGCCGTCGACCCTCGATTACAGAACGCCATCTGGGAGGTGCGCAAAGCCGGGCTTAATATCATGATGTCCATGAAGGGTGACGGCAAGCCGGTGTCATTTATCGAAGATTGCGCCGTACCGCTGGAAGATCTGGCCGCCTACACCGAGCGGTTGACGCAGGTTTTTCAAAAGCATGGCACCACCGCCACTTGGTATGCACACGCCTCCGTCGGTTGCCTCCACGTTCGCCCGGTGCTTAACATGAAGGAAGAATCGGGCGCGAAAAAAATGCGCGCCATCGCCGAAGAAGCATTCGCCATGGTGCGTGAATACAAGGGCTCGCATTCCGGCGAGCATGGCGATGGCATCGCGCGCTCGGAGTTTCACGAATTCATGTTCGGATCACGGATGGTTAAAGCCTTCGAGGAGGTCAAGGACGCGTTCGATCCGGGCGGCTTGCTCAATCCCGGCAGAATCGTGCGCGCGCCCCGTATGGACGACCGGCGGCTGTTTCGTTACATGCCGGGATACCGCACCGACGGTTTTCGGCCAGTGCTTGACTGGTCGCCATGGGGTGGATTCGGCGGTGCCGTCGAAATGTGCAACAACAACGGCGCCTGCCGGAAAGCGGAACCCGCCGTGATGTGTCCGTCGTACCGTGTTACGCGCGACGAGCAGCACGTCACGCGCGGCCGCGCGAATTCGCTGCGTCTGGCGATCAGCGGCCAACTCGGTCCGGAGGCGTTTGTAAGCGAGGATATGCGCGCCACCATGGCCTTGTGTGTCAGTTGTAAAGGATGCAAGCGCGAGTGCCCGACCGGCGTCGACATGGCGCGGATGAAAATCGAATTTCTGAGTCATTATCGGGAAAAACACGGTTTGTTATGGCGCGAGCGGTTGATTGCCTGGTTACCGCGCTACGCGCCGTGGGCGGCGCGTCTGCCGGGTCTGTTGAATATGCGCGACCGGATTCCCGGTTTGGCACGGCTGAGCGAAAAACTGCTGGGACTCAGCGCACGGCGTGCCCTGCCGCGCTGGCGACGGGATTTTTTCGATTATCGCCGTGAACCCGATGCTCCGGACCCGGCCATGGGCGAAGCGGGCGAGGTCGTGCTGTGGGTTGATACGTTCAATACCTATTTTGAGCCCGAGAATGCGCGCGCCGCGTCCAGAGTATTGCAAGCAGCCGGTTACAAGGTGCACTTATTACGTCCCGGCGATGGCGGAAGACCGTTGTGCTGTGGGCGGACTTTTTTATCCGCCGGTCTTGTCGACGAAGCGCGCGCGGAGGCGCGGCGAGTTCTCTCCGCGGTGAAACCGTATTTGTCGCGCGGCATGTCAATTGTCGGTCTCGAGCCATCGTGCTTACTCAGCCTGCGGGATGAATTCTGCGCCATGCTCCCGGGCGAAGCAACCGCGCGGCTGGCGGAACGCGCCATGCTGTTTGAGGAATTTCTGGCGCAAGCACAAAAGTCAGGGAGTCTGCACCTCGCCCTCCAGCCGCTCAAGGAAAAACGTGCGTTGCTTCACGGTCATTGCCACCAAAAGGCTTTTGGCGTCATGGACAGCGTGCAGCAAGTGCTCGGACTGATTCCTGATATGACCGTGGAGACGGTTGAATCGAGTTGTTGCGGAATGGCCGGCGCATTCGGTTACGACGCGGAGCATTATGATGTTTCCATGAAAATGGGCGAACTCAATCTGCTGCCCGCCGTTCGTAAATCATCCTCTGACACCGTTATTATCGCCGACGGCACCAGCTGCCGGCAGCAGATTCGCGACGGATCGTGCCGAGAGTCCATGCATGTCGCCCGTGTTCTTGACGCCGCGCTGCGGCAATCAGTGAGGTAACTTATGACAAATTCAATACAAACTGAAACATTTCAACGAAACGTTCATCGGGCGCCCATCGCCCGACGCGCGCTCCATGACGAAGTCATTCGGAGATTGCGTGATTTGATTGTCGAAGGCGAGTTACCGCCCGGCGCGCGCATACCCGAACGTGAATTATGTGAACGCTTCGGCATATCCCGCACACCGCTGCGCGAAGCGCTCAAGGTACTGGCCGCGGAAGGATTGGTCGATTTGCATTTCAATCGCGGCGCCGTGGTGTCCCGCCTCACCCTCGAAGCGGTGGATGACATGTTTCAGGTCATGGGGGCCTTGGAGGCGCTGGCCGGAGAAAGCGCCTGCCTGCGGGCCAGCGCCGGGGACATCGCGGCCATCGAGACCTTGCACGGCAAAATGCTCATTCACTATCAACGGCATGAGCTTTCCGAATATTTCAGGCTTAACCAGTTGATTCATGAAAGTATAATTGAAGCGGCGGGCAATCCGGTTTTGAAAAATATTTATCAAGGGCTGAGCGTCCGTATCCGCCGGGCCCGCTACATGGCCAACCTGTCGCGACCTCGCTGGGACCAGGCGGTGGCGGAACACGAGGAAATCCTGGAAGCATTGCGCGCCCGGGACGGGAAACGCCTCAGCCGGTTGTTGAAGGAACATCTGTTGCACAAGTCCGACGTTGTCAAAGCCTTCCTGCTCGCCGGAAACTGATCGCATGTTTTCCGTGTTGCAGTTCTCGTTGGAAGGTGGGGCGCTACTGGAAGTGGCAATACGGCGTCCATTGGCGGCAGGCGCCACCGGACGCGATCCGGAAAAAGTTCGCGCGCACATCGCGCGCCAGGCAAGCCTTGGAATCAAACCGCCGGTCCATGTCCCCATGCTTTATCCGTTGATGCCGACTTTGGTCACGAATGCCACCGACATCGGTGTGATCGGCGCCGATTCCACTCCGGAAATAGAAGTCGTGCTATTCCACGTTAATGGGGTCGATTACCTGACAGTCGGGAGCGACCACACCGATCGTCGCATCGAGGCGGCCTCGTCTTTGCAGGGAAAAAACTCCTGTCCCAAAATAGTCGGCACGTCGGCATGGCGGGTCAGCGAGGTGATCGATCATTGGGATTCACTGTCGCTTCGGAGTACTTGTGGCGAAACCGTCCTGCAGGAAGGCAATTTGGCGCATAACATGGCCTTTGACGATCTGATGGTTTTTGTACGCAGCTGTGACGGGGATCAGGCGGAAGGTCGCATGGTGTTCAGCGGTACCGTGCCCACTTTCGCAACTCCTCCGCCGGGCAATGCCGCCATCAACTTGTCACTGCACGACCCGGTCACGAAACGCACGATCAGGCACACATACACCGTGCATGTGCGGCTGGCATTTTTTCAGTCCGGTTCTTTAAGTTCAGGATGAAATCAGGTTAAACAATAGCCACGCATTTCTGGCGCAGCGCGTTTTTTTGCACCTTTCCCATGGTATTGCGCGGAAGCTCGGCGGCAAATATTACCTGTTTCGGAACCTTGTAGTTGGCGATCTGTCCCCTGAGTTGATCGAGGATGGCGAGTTCCGTCAGGTTTTCATATCCTTTTTTCCGCACCACGATGGCGACCACGGCCTCGCCAAAGTCCTGGTGCGGCAATCCGATCACCGCGGATTCCTGCACGCCTTCGAGCGCATCGAGATAGGATTCAATTTCCTTGGGATAGACATTCAAGCCGCCGGTGATGATCAGGTCCTTGGCGCGTCCGACGATCGATATATATCCATCCTTGCCCCGGCGCGCGAGATCGCCGGTGCGGAAATAGCCGTCGGCGGTAAAGTCCTCGGCGGTTTTTTTCGGATGCCGCCAGTATCCCTTGAAAACATTCGGTCCTTTCACCAATAGCTGGCCGACCTCGTCAACGGGTAAATCACGATCACCGTCGGAAACAATCCGCGCCGAAACCCCGGGCAAAGGCAGGCCCACCGTCTCGGGAAGTCTTGGCCCGCGGTAAGGATTCGAGGTATTCATGCACGTCTCGGTCATGCCGTAACGCTCGAGGATTTCATGGCCGGTGTGTGCGTGAAATTCCACGAATGTTTGCGCCAATAACGGCGCCGAACCGGAAATAAACACCCGAATGTTTCGGCAGGTGTCGCGTCCGAAAGCGGGGCTTGCCAGCAGACGCGTATAATATGTCGGCACGCCCATGAACACGGTCGTGCGCGCCAGTCGCTCTATGACGGCATCGGCGTCGAATTTCCTCAGATACAGCATGGCGCTGGTTCCAAGCAGTGCGCAGTGATTGGCGACGAAAAGTCCGTGCGTGTGATACATGGGGAGGGCATGGAGCAGCACGTCATCCTCGCGCCATTCCCAGGTTTCATGGAGCGCCTTCGCGTTACTGGCGAGATTCCTGTGTGTCAGCATGGCTCCCTTGGGCTTGCCGGTGGTGCCGGACGTGTACAGGATCACGGCGATATCATCCTCGTGCGACGGCACGGTATCGAAGTCAGGCGGCGTATCGGCGCTGGCTACTTCGAGCGTACCCTGGCCTTGTGCATCCAGCGTGAAGACTTGCGTGACACCTTGCTTGCTCGCCAGCGCCCGCATGGTAATCTCGGATTTTGGGTCGCAGAGCACGAACCGCGGTTCGGCGTCGCGCAGAAAAAAACCGACTTCTGTTTGCTGGTACGCGGTATTCAGCGGGAGATAGACAAGATTGGCGCGCAGGCAACCGAGATAGAAGAAAAGCGCTTGGGCGGATTTTTCCACCTGCACTCCCACGCGATCGCCGGGCACGAGACCCAGATCGGTGAGAAAGCGGGCATAACGGGCCGAAATCTTCTCGAGATCGCCATACGTAAAGCGCCGTCCAGCGTCGGTTTCAACGCACGTACGTTCAAGATGGCCACGAAACCGTTCGGAAAACAGGCTGTAAAGATTGCCGTTCATGCGCGGCAATGAATTTTATTGTCCGGCTGGAGTACGGTGTTAGTAATCATTCGCGAGTTAAATTTGGAAGATCGAGTTATCCGGTGCAAGACTGTAGCACCCCCCATGGAGGGCCGCCTGCCATTCTTTATTACAATCAATTTAAGTTAAGGTCAGGTTAAGGTCAATAAACAGGTTATCAATACCCCCAATGTCACGCCGCATGGAGACCTCGAGATTCCGCCTCCGCCGGTGTGACCGGAAGCTCGAAAAATCCGCGTCTTGGGCCGATATCCGGCAGGCCGACAACGAGACAAGCAAAAAAGCATGACAGTGGGTTTGTCTGCGAGGAAAACGCATCCGTTTCCCCTGGGACCTCAAGGCATGCATGGTATATGTTCGCTCGGCACTCAGACAGCACCCAAAGTTTACTCCGGAGGTCGGAGTCACGGCAGTGGCCCTGCTACTGCATAGCAGTGTCAGATACAATGCGGCGGTTCGAATCAAAATAATGGCAAGTACCCGTGAACGATACTCGCTGGGATAACCGGGCCGCCAACCGGCGCGCACGACTGGAACGGGCTGCGACCTTAACCCGCGGCAAAGCAGTGGCGCCGGAGCAGGTTACGGCGTTGCTTGAAGCGGTGATCGAAGCCGGTGACCGGGTTTGTCTCGAAGGCAACAATCAGAAGCAAGCTGATTTTCTGGCGCGCTGCCTCGTGCAGGCTGATGTCAAACGGGTACATCATTTACACATGGTCCAGTCGGTGTTGGCGTTGCCCGAACATCTCGACCTGTTCGAGCTTGGAATTGCGAGTCGTGTCGACTTTTCCTTCTCTGGTCCTCAGGGGGTGCGCCTGGCACGATTGGTTCGCGAAGGGAGAATCGAAATCGGCGCGATTCATACGTATCTTGAACTCTTCGGACGTTACTTCATCGACCTGACTCCGCGCGTAAGCCTCATCGCCGCGATGAGCGCCGATGCCGCTGGTAATTTATATACCGGACCCAACACCGAGGACACACCCGCGATAGTGGAAGCCACGGCGTTTCGCAACGGCATTGTCGTGGCGCAAGTGAATGAACTGGTCGATCGCGTCCCACGCGTGGATATTCCGGCTGACTGGGTGGATTTCGTGGTACCGAGCCCGCAGCCGCATTACATCGAACCGCTTTTCACGCGTGACCCGGCGCAAATCACCGAAATTCAAATCCTGATGGCGATGATGGTGATAAAAGGGATTTATGCCAAATACGGCGTCCAACG
The DNA here is from genome assembly GCF_040901545.1 of Sulfuricaulis sp. GTDB lineage: Bacteria > Pseudomonadota > Gammaproteobacteria > Acidiferrobacterales > Sulfurifustaceae > Sulfuricaulis. The sequence continues at coordinate 8,916 of NZ_JBBDYL010000057.1, forward strand.
ACTTAATCACGGCATCGGTTTTGACACGGCCGCCATAGAACTGTTGTTGCCGACTTATGCATCCAGTCTGGGATTGAAGGGCAAAATTTGCAACCACTGGGCCATGAATCCACATCCCACCATTATCCCGGCAATCGAATCCGGTTTCGTCGAAACCATTCACTCATTCGGATCGGAACTGGGAATGGAGGCCTATACCGCGGCGCGTCCCGATATTTTTTTCACCGGTCCTGACGGGAGCATGCGCTCCAACCGCGCCTTCTGCCAGGCGGCCGGACACTATGCCTGCGATCTCTTTATCGGTTCAACTCTGCAGATCGACCTTCAGGGGAACAGTTCCACCGCCACGCTGGATCGCATCACCGGATTTGGCGGGGCACCCAACATGGGTTCGGATGCACGCGGCCGTCGCCATGTGAGCGCGACCTGGCTGCGCGCCGGCCGCGAAGCTGAAACACAAAGCGGCATACCGCGCGGGCGCAAGCTGGTCGTTCAGATAATTGAAACTTATCACGGACGGATGCAACCGGCGTTTGTCGAGCGACTGGATGCCTGGAAAATGATGGATCAGGGAGAATTGAGCTTGCCCCCGATCATGATCTACGGTGACGACGTTTCGCACATCGTGACGGAAGAGGGCATCGCCAACTTGCTGCGATGCCACACCGAAGAAGATCGTGCCGAAGCCATTCGAGGTGTAGCCGGCTATACCCCGGTTGGATTGGGCCGCTCCCGGGCCGCGGTGGAGAATTTGCGCGACCGCGGGATTATCCGCCGCCCCGAAGATCTCGGGATCGACAAACGCCAGGCAACCCGTGACCTCCTGGCCGCGAGATCCATCAAGGATCTCGTGCGCTGGTCCGACGGGCTGTATGATCCTCCCGCGCGTTTTAGAAACTGGTAGAGGTCTCCATGGAACATCTTGAGTTTGATTTTCCCGCATCCACCGATTCCTCAAGGCAAACACCCGCGCGGCGTGACAGCGTGCTGGTGGGGGTGGTTTCCTCGGGTAATCTCGAGGTGCTGGTTGAACAGGAATCGCTTGCCGGCGGTTGTCGCGTCATTGTCGATACCTCGATCAGGGGATATGGCGCGATCTGGCAGGCGGTGCTTGCGGATTTCGTAAAACGCTACCGGCCGCGAGATGTCCTGGTATCGATCAACGATGCCGGCGCGTCTCCGGCCGTGGTGAGCCTGCGTCTTGATCAGGCATATGAAGATTTCCAGGGAGACGCCGCATGACGTTCGCGGATAATTCATCTGCGCGACGCAGTTATTATGAGGCGACGGGGCGTCAGCGTATCGCGGTACTCCTCGATCGGGATTCGTTTCATGAATGGATCGGCCCGCGCGAGCGAGTCACCAGTCCCCATCTCAAGCTGTTCGATGTCCCGGTGTCGTTCGACGATGGGGTTATCGTCGGCCGGGGCACGCTTGACGGCAAGCGTGTGTTCATCGTGGCCCAGGAGGGGGGATTCATGGGAGGGTCCGTCGGCGAAGTGCACGGCGCCAAGATTACCGGCGTGCTCCGCCGCGCGCTGATTGAACGTCCGCAGGGCGTGCTTTTGTTATTGGAATCCGGCGGTGTCCGGCTGCATGAGGCCAATGCCGGGCTGATCGCGGTTTCTGAAATCCTGCAAGCGTTGCTCGCGCTTCGCGCCGCGGGTATCCCCGTGGTCGCTCTTATCGGTGGGGCTTACGGTTGTTTTGGCGGCATGTCAATCGTGGCGCACTGTTGCAATGCCATCGTTATCAGTGAACTGGGCCGTATCGGCCTGTCGGGGCCTGAAGTCATCGAGACCGTGGCGGGGGTTGAAGAATTCGATTCCCGCGACCTGGCCCTGGTATGGCGGACGGTCGGCGGGAAAAGCCGATATCTCCTCGGCGACGCAAGCCGATTGGTGCCGGACGACATCCCCGCGTTTCGCGCCGCGGCCATCGATGCATTACTCCAGTCTCGGACGTTGGATATGGAAAATCTGGAGCGTGATCACGAGCGGCTTTCCATGCGCCTTAATTTTTACGGCGATTGCAAAGATGCCGAGGAGATTTGGAGCAGGATGGGAATCATTTCGTCGCGACAAGTCGCGCTCCTCGACGAAGCGGAATTGGTCGAACTGGCGCAATCACTGCCCAATCGGAAAGTAATATGAATTGGGAAAAACTGGTCAATGAACTGTTTCCGGAGGGCCATTCCGTCAACCGGGCTGGAGAGATGCTCCGCGGGGAAGGGAAGTTGAATGGCGCGACCGTTGCCGTGGTTGGGACCGCCGAACATGCCTACATAGGTGTGGAGTTGGCGCTCGCCCTGGCCGGGGAAATACTAAATGTAATCCGCTCCTTTCCGAAGCGGCCGATTCTTTTCCTCGTGGATACGCGGGGCCAACGCCTCAGTCGCCGCGACGAACTGCTGGGCATCCATGCCTACCTCGCACATCTCTCTTCCAGTCTTGCCTTGGCGCGGGCCCGGCGCCACCGCGTGATCGGGTTGGCCTATGATGAAGCCGTCAGTGGCGGGTTTTTGGCGGGAGGAATGATGGCGGAGATTACCGTCGCGTTGCCCGAGGTACACGTGCGGGTGATGGATACGACGGCCATGGCCAGGGTGATGCGCATTCCAATTGAGCGCATGCTTGAACTGGAAAGAAATTCCCCCGTGTTCGCCACCGAAGCGGGAAGTCTTCATCAGCTCGGTGGCATCGCCGAGATCTGGAACGGTAACCTGGCGGAACACCTGCAAAAAGTTCTGGTGTCCCCGCCCGAGGCCGTCGATACGCGTGCGGAAAAGGGCTACGCCCGCGGCGGTCGTTTGTATGCCGCGCCGGTGATTTCCCGTGTGTGCAAACATGCCTAGCCCCGCCCTTGTCCTTCCCGATGACAGGGCTCCGATCGGACGGCATGCTCTCGTGTGGCTCGATCCTACTCGATGGGACGCCAACCTGCTTACCCGGCTCGATCCAGAACTGTACCCGGCCGTGCGCTCCTGGATTGCAGCGGGATATCCCGTCGTGGCACGTCGCCGCGATAATCAGGATCCCGAATACGGAATCGCAATCGGCATCCCCCTCTCGCCGCAACGTGGCGGGCAGCGTATGGCCCTGTGCGTAGCACCGGCCGCTGTCCGCTCCGTGCGGCGACCGCCCCTGCTGAATACTATTCTGGACGCCATTCCATCCGACTGGAAATTGCCGTTGAATAATTTCGCCTCGGCCATTCGGCCGCATGACGTCGGCGTTCGTGTATACGGTTCGCTGATGTGGCAGTGCCTCACGCGCGAGCCATACCTGCACGCCGGATCCGATATTGATTTTCTGTTGGAGGTAAACAACGTTGCTGCGTTGCCGTACATCTTGCAGTTAATACAACGCTGGGAGCAGGACCACGGAATTCAGGCCGATGGGGAAGTGTTGCTGAGTGACGGAAGGGCGGTGGCCTGGCGGGAACTCGCCGGCACCCGCGCACGCCTGCTGGTTAAGTCCCTTGCTTCAGTCGAATTGCTGCCGCGGAAAACGGCGATGCGTCTGCTTCAATCCTTGCATTCATGAACTTGGCCCTGGCGGTAAAACCATCTGATTCCATAATTTCCTTTCGCACGATCGGACGGTTGGCGCAGCGGGCGTTGTATCTGGAATTGCAGTGTTATCCCAAACCCGGTTTGGTAAGCCCGTGGGACAGTGGCAGTCACGCGGACATGGATGCATCGGCTTTTCTTCGCAGTATTGCGGCCCTGACCGATTATTTTCCCGCCATCGCGTCGGCCGGGGCAGAGTCGGCGCCGTTTTCGCCGCTCCAGGATCTGGGCCGGGCGGCGGAGCAACGCATGTTACAGGCCACTTCCGGAGCCAACACACACCGTGGCGCCATTTTCCATCTCGGTCTGTTGGCCGCCGCCGCCGGTCTGTTGAATGCCACGGGAGTTTCGTTTTCCGGATTGGCGCTGGGCCAATGTGTGCGCGAACGGTGGGGCAGCTACATCGAACGTGAAAAAAATCCCGGCAGCCACGGGCATTGCACCTGGCAACGGCACGGCGTTAAAGGCGCGCGCCACGAAGCCGCCGCGGGGTTTCCGCATGTGTTTGATATCGGCTTGCCCGCGCTGCGCGTCAGTCTCGCGCGCGGCGCGGATTTCCCAAGGGCCATGGTGCAATGCTTTTTCGCCCTGATGGCGGTGGTGGAAGATACGAATTTGCTGTACCGCGGCGGTATCCCCGGTATGACCTGGGCGCAGTCGGCCGCGCGTGATTTTCTCGCCAACGGTGGAATATTCCAGCCATCCTGGTTTGCGCGTGCGGTGGACGTGCATCGTGCAATGGTGGCGCGGCGGCTGAGTCCGGGAGGAAGCGCCGATATGCTCGCGGCCGTGTTGTTCGTGCATGGCTTGCAAGGGCACGCGGGCGCATGAGCGGGCTCGCGATCCTGTGCCCGGGTCAAGGGAGCCAGCATCCTTCCATGTTTGTCCGTATGGCGTCCGATCCCGCCGCAATACAGGTGTTGGACCGCGCCGCACGTGCGCTCGGATGGGATCCACGCGAGTGCGTGCGTCAAGCATCAGGTTTGTACGACAACCGTGTGGCCCAGCCGCTGATTTGCAGCGCCGTTTTGGCAAGCTGGGCGGCGCTGCGCCGACAATTACCCGCGCCGCGCCTGTTTGCCGGTTACAGCGTGGGTGAGCTCGCGGCCTACGGATGCGCCGATGCCTTGAGCGTGGAACAGACGCTATCGCTCGCCGCGCAGCGCGCCGCGCTGATGGATCAGGATGCCTCCAAGCCGCAAGGACTCCTGGCCGTGCGCGGATGGGAATTAGCGCGCGTGCGTGACTTGTGCCGCGATCTGGGAGCGACGGTCGCCATCGTCAATGGGGCGGATCATTTTATCCTGGGCGGGTCCGTGGCCGCTCTGGAACGTGTTGAATCCGCGGGTCAGGAACAAGGCGGTCTGTTCATGAAACGCTTGCCGGTGTCGGTCGCCGCGCATACCCCGTCGATGCGCATTGCCAGCGAACGCTTTCGGGACTTGCTTTCCCAAAGCGCCCTCAAGGCGCCGGTAACACCGGTGGTCGCCGGCATCAATGCCGCGCTGGTTCGGGACCGTGACACCGCTGTTGCGACTTTAGCGGCGCAACTGTCCACTCCCGTTGACTGGGCGTCGTGCGTGCAGGTAGCCTACGAATCGGGAGTGCGGGTTTTTCTGGAGCTTGAGCCGGGCACCGCCTTGGCGCGCCTGGCGCGCGACATCATCCCGGATGTCGCGGCGCGCAGCGTGGAAGAATTCAAGACTTTATCCGGCGTGTCCGATTGGGTCTGTCGTCGCCTGGCTTGATGTGACTAGAACCCGTCTCAAAAAACGGTAGGGTGCGCCCTGCGCACCGGTCCACGGTTTAAACGCAGCC
>NZ_JBBDYL010000058.1:0-14153 GCF_040901545.1 Sulfuricaulis sp.
CCGGAATCCCTCGCTCAGGCCCTGGAAGCTGTCGAGCCGGGGCAGTGCGTCCGGGGTAGGTGCACTGGCTTGGGCAGAACATCTCACAGACAAACGTAGTCGCAACCAAGGTCACGCTGGGAAATTGTAGGCCGCAAGCCCGAAACGGAAACTTACCGTTGCACCCTACGCCACGCCCACGGCTCCACAGGCCGAGGGTCCGCCCATAGCCCTCGAGCTGACGCGCGAGCTTCCGCCTGAAGTGCGTGGAGCGGTGAGTCCTTGGCGGCGAATCGTCCGAAAACCCAAGCCATTCCGCGCCGCACCTGTTCCGCGTTAACGTCCGCGCTAGCGCAGTGCACTGTACCAAGTGTACGGCCGTAGCGGTCCTTCCCGCGCTCGATGACTCGCGCAACTGCACCGGCGCAGAGTTCCGCCAAAGACTGCCGGGAGCGCGTTCCGAATGCCTGCTTTCTTTCCGGCGCATCGATTTCAGCTAGCCGAACGCGAACCTGGCGACTTCCAACCAGCACGGTTAGTGTGTCGCCGTCGTGCACATTGACCACCTTGCCGATAAGCTCCCCCGCGTGAGCTACCGACGACAGCGAGAGGAGGTATACCAGCCAGAAACGCATCGCCTATTGAACCGATCTGATAAGTGCTGCACGCAGCGCGCGCACCGCCTCATTGGTGCGACCAAGTTCAACCAATTCACCGGCGATCATATCCAGCCTGAAGATCAGCTCCGGCGTCATCTCGTCCAGCAGGGCCGCGTCGAATCGCTCGCCTTCACCAATCCCGAGGAACGCAGCCATGATGCACCGGACTTGCCTGGCCTGCTCGTCTTCGGAAATGGTTTCCAGAACGTCCCGCGCAATCGTCTCGATGGCGGCCGTACGCGTGTCGTCATCGGGTAGCGCCGCCGCACGCTGCCGGATTTCGAGCAGGAGCCCAGCGAATGTCATAGCGTAAGTATGCGCCCCGCGGACCGTGAAGCATGGTCCGCGCTATCCCAATTCAGTCGCCCCCATGCTTTCAAACCTCCGCTTTCGGCCAATAGCTGCCGCTCGGTCGATCATCAAAAGCAATTGACGAATCTCCTAGGGACCGGCGACTGGCTCGTGCTCAACCCCAAAGGCGCGGTGCTCGCTTATGGTTTGAAACGATCAAACTCTGCCTTTAGAAAGGCGTCTCTTCTCTTAATGGCGGAAGGTTCGACGGAAGCTTGAAGGACGTGCTTTTGGAAACCATCCAATACTTTCGGATGCTTCGGCTTTCTGTACTGACTGACGAGTAGCATGTCCTCTTTGATCATTTCCAGCAACTGGATATAGAACTTTACGAACCGCGAGACCACCTTCGCCTTCTTATTCACATACAGATCTTCAACGAACAAATATGCGGATACCGCAATCGCGCGACTCGAAATACTCTTCGCGCTATCCTTAAACTTGTCGTCCATTAACTTGAGCACCTTTCGTATTCGAATCAAGTTGCTATCCTTCTTGTCCAAGGAGCTCTCTTCCGCAAAAAAATCCTCTAAATCGAGTAACCTGGCTCGCACAAACTCGCCGTCTCTATTTCGATGAAATGAATTGATGCAGATCTGCGCTAACGTGAATTGTCTAGAGTATCGTTTATCAGATAGATTTGTGCGCCTAAGAAACGGACCTTCCTTACCGATTTCTTTGAAAACAAAGTCGCGGATCGTGCCGGTTTGAGAGTTCAGTATCTCCCCGGAATTCAATCTGATTCCTAACTGCAGTCGCCTAAATATCTCTCGAATGAAGTCCTCAGTAAGAGAGGCTTCATCGTAAACCACAAAGTCCAAGGTGTAGTCTAGAAGTGCTGTTGCGATACTTGGATGCTCCTTCTCCAGCTGCGCGTACGTGTACCGCTTACTTAGAACCTGGAGAAGTAGCGGGCTTGTGTCCCCGTTCTGGGGGTCAAAGAAGGTCGATAGCGTAAGCAGACGCTGCTTGCCGTCGATGCATTCGAAATCGAATTGCTTATTGCCGCGTACCTTGGCGAGATAGAGCTTCGGTATATCGATGTCCCTGACTATAGAGTCGAGCAGTCTCTCTTGGTCGGTCTTAGACCAAACTTTCTCCCTCTGATAGTCCGCATCTAAGTCGATGCGATAAATAAAATCCGCCATTAATTTCTTAATGGATAGGGGTATTGAAGAGCGCTTCGTAAGGGAGGTCTTAGAACTCTTGCCAGTTTTCGTGGGCATATCAATGGCCTTTTATTGCAAAAGCTTCTTGACGTATGTGGTCTTCTTGATATCGGCGGCCTGCATCACCCGTTCTATCTTTGCCTTTAGCCATATCTTGAAAGGATTAGAGCCCTTGGACGGATCTCGAATCGTTACGTCGCTGATCAAGTTGCCCTCGATCTCTAGCGCGCGTTGGACCTTGGGGAAGAATCCAAAATGTTCCCTTATGCGGTTATCTTCCGGATCAAAATCGATTATCTGGAGTACAGGATAGTTGTCTCTCTTGATGTGCGCCTTAAAAAGCAGATCGACGATCCCAAGATCGTTCTGGCTGAGCGAACACCCAACTATTCGAAGTACGTCGCAATCTAGTAGTAGCTCAAGAGCGCGGCCCCATACAAAACTGTACGGTAGCTCTAAATAATTCTTGTTGACACCCGGAGCGAGTATTGGAAGCTTCTTCTCGCGGTATTTCAGATCAAAACCGCCATGCAGCTTAAGTATGGGGATCGAATCGTCTTTCGACGGGTCCTTAGAAAAGCAATAGTTTGGACTCTTGCCCATTATGAGTTCATACGCCTCGTCAATGAGCCCGTCGTAGTTCAGTGAGATGACACCAGTTAAGTCTTCTTCTCTGTTCGTTCGGTGGAACTCAAATAGGGCTTTGTGTAGGTAGAAGCGGCCCTGGCGATGTCTTAGTCGTCCCAAGATATCGTTCTTGAGCCCGGCCTTTAGTTTTCGAACGACGTCGGATGTTGAGGGAACGTGATTATCCTCAAGAAGGCTGATAAACAATTCAATGTTAGAAAGACCCGTAGAGGAAAGCAGTGAGCGGATTCTCAGTGTGAAATCGCGATTGCGTTTCGCCGCTTTGCAAACTCTCTTTGAAACGCTCGCGAGAAGTAGGCTGTTCTTCTCGAAGAACCCTGCGTCTGACATGCGGTCTTCGCAGGTGTTTGCCAGCTCAGCATGCGTCGCGCCTGCCCCAAAAAGATAAACGACTCGCGTACGAAGCTCGGTCGTTTGTCGCGTTTTGGCACCTTTAGGTGCACGCATTTGTTATTCCGCCAGAAAGGTGCAGAAGTCTCTTATGCAATACCAGGCCGGCCACAAGACGGATGTGCGATGCCGTTAGCTAGGTCCGAACGAAGCACAAAACACTTTCTTTCGTCTTGCGACCCGAAATGTACTCGCGCGCCTTCCTATTCATGCCGACCATGGAGCGACCGGAAACAAAAGTCTCCTGGCGTTGTAATACCAACCCGTGAGCACGCGCCATCTCTATAACCATCTTTGGGACATCGTTGCGGATGTCCTTGTAGTATGAATCCTGCACAACCATCGCGCACTTTCCATCTCGTTTGAGGACACGAGATATCTCTCGGATCGAGGCATACAAGGAAGCAAAGTACTGGAGGTGATTCTTGAAGTAGTAGGTCTTAGATGCCTTGGAGGCGTGCGAATAGAGCTTGTCGAGAAAGCGATTGCTCGTTTCACCCCAAGCGGTGACTTGTGCAAAGTTGCGAGCAGAAACCGTTGAAGTCCCCATTAGCGATCGGCGCAATGTGTCAAAGTCAGCCTTGTTGAAGCCTAGAACCGCGAGTTCGACAGCCGTCGCCATGGCGTAGTCTATCCGAGTGCAGTAGGGCGGCGATGTTAATACCATGCTGATCGAGCGGGACTTTAGCGGCATGCTCTCAGAATTACCGAGAGTAATAGAACATGTTCGCGATCTGTCAGTAACCGAAAAGCTATGGACCGCCAAGAGCCCCGAAAGCAGTCCAACTTCATCCAAGAACAGAGTCTTAACTTTCTTTTTGTTCGCCTTTGTACGCTGATGTGGTTTTGCGGGGCTCTTGATCCACATTGGATTGGTCGCTTTGAACTTTTTTAATAGTCCTCGGGCTACTCCAAAAAGGACCAAATAGAAGAAAGCAGCCAGCGCAGAAACGCGATTGAAGTCCTTTTCATTTATGAGTCGCTTGTAGTGAGTGTTTGATACGAGAGAGCTATTTATTTCGATCTCAATCGCGCGCATGAACGATGCGGTAGTAGGGGCGAGCCACTGAGTGAGTGGATCATCTTCTGCGGCACGTCTATGTTGCTTCCGCGCTTTGTCTAGGATGCGGTGAGCGAGGGGAACTAGTCGCCCGACATCTTGTGGTGAAAGTAATTCCGCCCTCGCCACGAGAACCATTACGGGGTTTAAGTCCAGGCCTATCGTTTTGTAACCAAATCTCCGTGCGGTATGAGTCGTGATACCGCTACCATTCCATGGATCAAGGATGGAGGACTTGTTTGAAAGATCGAGTGAAGCCAATAGAGTGCTGGCGAAGGCGGCGGAATATCCAGCGTAGTAAGGGAAGAGTCGAGCCTCTTGCGCTCCACCAACGTCTGCATACCTCTTGGGGTTTATTATCATAGCGGTGGCAAACGCGTTGCGCTTTTTCATCGTATTTTGTCAGTTGATTTTGAGTTTTCTCAAGCGTGCTAAAAAGGGCGAAATCAAGCGTAAAGATTTAACAGCCCATCCTACCCAACGTAATTGAAACAGTAAGTCGCCCTTTTTCCGTACTACCGGTTTGGCCTGATACGCGATGGAAACTCCGGCCTCTGTCATCATCATAAGGTCGTTGGCGCCGTCCCCGAAGGCGATAGCCTGATCGCGCTTGAACCGCGACCGTCGGCTCAGGGTCGTAAACCGCCCATTTGAGCAACGGGCGGTTATCGGCCACAAACAGACATCCCAGCAACGTCGTTCGCGTTACGCCAACCGCTCGCCTTACTTACTAAGCATTCTCACCCCGTGCCAACGCCCTGCTAATACACGTTGGCTCACCAGGGCTCCATAGCGTTCCGGGGAAAGCGATTTGGCACGTGCATGGCGCCTGCGATTACAGAAAAAGCACGCTGCGACGATGTTTGCACCCCTATCGCCTCCGCCGTCTTTCCGAGCCACGAGATGCTCGGCCGTACATCGAAAGCGCGAGGCTTCCTTAATCGTCATGCGGTGCTGAGATGCGTATTCGTTAGGCTCGCTGAGCCACATGAGATGGTGGCAGTAATAACAGCGCCCGCTTTGCTGCAAGAAAGCAGAATTTCGATGCCTCCGGATTGACATGTGCGATTCCTTTCATGGATTGGATCCCGCTCTGCCATTGCGGCATTAACGGGCACCAACCGGAATCGCTCCGGCCAGCACTGCAACTGCTCTTCTGAGTCAGTCAGGCTAACTTGTAACGTACTTGAGCTAACTGTGCAATACCGTTCGCCTTGAGGGTGAACTACGGTCGTCTACCGGCCATTTGCTGCCATTCGTTCCGGAGCGGACTGACGGGTGACGGGCCGCGAGAGCGTGCGGAGTGACGAAAAGTCACCGCCTCAAGACTAATCCACCGGCGGCCGGATGCATGCGGGTACGCATCGCGCTACATGTAGAAGCGATATTTGGATTGTGGGGATGGGTTGTCCAAGGGTAAAGATACGTTAAGTCTCGTCGGCCAATATCTGCTTAACATCCTTCTCAGTTAGTCCGTACAGAGCGTTGACCTGACCGTCTATCTGTTGCTCGGCACTTCCAATTCGACGTCGGACTGATTCTTGTTCGTGAGGCGTACGAGCGGCGTGAAAATCTGTATGCAGCTGCGCAAGCTGCGTTGCTAAGCGCTCTATAGCTCTGCCTTGGTCAGGTGTGGGCTTTGCGATAGGCAAGAGGCGAAGCTGCGGTGCCTGGAACTGGGAATAACCACCGCTCATCTTTAAGGCCGCAAAAACGTTCACATAGACAAACGTCATGAGCCTTGAATTCAATACGCCGATAAGGAACGGGAGTGTGAAGCCTTCTTTAGGCGCGAAAACGCAATTGGTGTTTAGAGACGCGTACTCGCCTTCGTTGTCTAGGAAGCACTCGATCACTTTGGCTATCTTCGCAAAGATGATCTTCTTCGTTTGATACAAGGTCGCGCGATCTGGTTTCACTCGCCTAATATCGAGAACGGGGCGCTTATAGTGTTGCCCTTTGTTGGTGAGGTCTTCGATGCCCCATAGCGACACGTACCTATCAATCGTGCCGGTGTTCACTAGTTTTAGGGACTTCGCGCTTCTACGGGATTCAGACACGTACTTCGAATACTCGTCGGCCTCTGCCGCAGTACTGGTTGCCTGAACGACTGCAATGTCCTCTAGAATGGAGCACTGCGCATAGATTCGTGCGCAGAGCTCCGTACCCGAACCCAGCATCGTTCCCCAAATATCTTCGGGGAAGCGCTTCAGGTCCGCAGTCTTAACGCGTTGTTTGCGGGAGCTAACGGTTCCGTCCGTCTCACCTCGGAAGACATTGACCTCGGTGGCGAACTTTTGGGATGGCCGTATGACAGAGATAACAGGGTAGACAGAGGCGTCCTTAAAAACGGGCACGCGCGTGAAATCGATTAGGCTTTCCAAGCAGTGTTTCTTCAATAAAAACGACCGCAGCGCTTCGCCGTACGGCGCGGAAAGAAACTTGTTGGGCGTAATGAAGGACACGTAGCCTTCTTTGCGAGCAAGGCTGAGCGCCTTTTCGAGAAACAGCACGTAGATGTCATACGTGCCACGTGCCGTGAGATAGGCGCTTTTCCAATAGTCTCTTACCTCTTCGCCCTGAAACTTAGACATCGCTAGCGCGCTGATGTACGGCGGGTTGCCGATCACTACGTGGAAGCCCTTGTCCTTCTTGACGGGCGCGAAAGCGTCGGCCCAGTCGAAAGGGTTTATCGTGCGGCTTTGCTCGGGATCGGGCGGTACCAGTTGAGCAGCATAGAAGTCCGATGCGATCAGCGAATTACCGCATTTGATGTTGATGTCGAGGTCGGGGAGGGCTCTTTCGTGAAACATTTCCCGGTTGCGTCCGATCGTTTCCGCTGACTCTTCTTCGAGCACCTTTAGTAAGAGAGACAGCTTGGTGACCTCCACGGCCTGCGGATCGATATCCACGCCAAAGATGTTGTTCAGCAGGATTCGTTTGCGCTCAGCGGACGCAAGCTGCCAGACATTGCCACGACCTCGATAAACGCGCGGCGCCCTGCCTCTGGCGTATTTCTCAGGATCATTGGTTTCGTACCAGTTCCGATGCCAGTCTAGTAGGTACTGGTATGCGCCAATTAAGAACGAGCCTGAACCACATGCCGGATCGAGTACGCGTATCTTCGCGGCCCTGTCTAGATCGAGGCCCTCGAGCACGCGGCCGACGGTGTTTCCGACGATGTGCTCAACAATATAAGTCGGCGTGTAGTAGACGCCACCAGCCTTCTTGACCTCCGGCTTGTCTTCGACTTTTGCATGGCCGGCGGCGGTAAGGCGGATGACCTTTCCAAGAAACTGTTCGTAGACCTGCCCCAAGATATCGGCAGGTAGAACAGAAAACTCGTACGGACTCTCCGGGTAATACAGGTGTCGTAAGATGTCTTTGAGCACCTTATCGTCAATCTTGAGCGACAAGGTCAGGCCGTCGGGCGCACTGCGACCTGTTTCATTCCTGAAATGGAATAGCCCTGAGTTGTAGCGATCGTTGGCGTCCTGGAATAACTGTTTTAGCCGCGCGTACGTATGCTCGCCGTTCTGGAGCTGGCGCAATCTGCCGTACGACTCAATGCCTCGGTCCTCGCAGATTCGGAGAAAAATGACGCGATCGATTGTCTGCTGGACCGAATAATTCAGTTCTGCTGGCGACAGGTCTTTATTGCGATGCGCAATATTCTTCGCTAGAGCCTCACGCCAGGAGTCGATTTCGTTCAGGAACGCGTCATCGACCTCTGCGGTGCCTTTCTTCCCCTTGCCGGCAGCGTACTTGTCGAAGGATCCTTTGTAGACGGCGTCCTTGGAAAAGATGGCCGCTATGTCGTCCCAATGCTTCTCGAAATCGTCGAATGTGAAGTACATCAACCTCGCGGTACTTGCCTTGTCGTTCTGCGAGGGGCGAATGCGTGTGTCGTAGGCAGCGAACTCGCCAAAATTCGATAGAACTGATAACGGCAACTTGGCGGACCATGCGTATCTACGAAGTTGATACGCCGCTTCGGCGTCATCCTTCAGCTTGACCGCAGGTCTTTTCGCTTCGAGAAAGAACTTCCGTACGCCGCCAACCCGGAACGAATAGTCCGGGGCTTTTGTGCTGACGCCAATCTTTACACTGTCCTCGTGGACGACATCCTTGTACGCCTCGGCGTGACCCTGTCTATTATCGATGTCCCAGCCGAGCGTTCGAAAAAATGGGTCTAGAAGCTCGCGGCGCGTCTCCGTTTCCCCGTAATCGCGCCGATAACCATCTTGGTTGTCACGGTAGCGCTCCACTAGGTTAGAGATGATTTTGGGTATGGCCACTCTGCGTCTCCCGTGTGCCCAACAGAGCATACCTGAAGTACTCCGCCGAGATGCCAGCGAGAGAGTGGCATACTGTTCCGATGTACAGTACTGGGCGCCGGGCGAACATGGCCGACTGCTTGTCTCGCCGTCGCGGATACAACCCACCGCAAGCCGAGATGACGGTGTGCGAAGACGCGCCCCATGGATCTGCGGGGCGTTGTCGTGGGCCTCGCCACGAGAGTGCTTCTCGGCGACCGGCGACTTGTCCGCCTCCCCGCTCGAACCTGGGACCTGCGCATTAACAGTCAGCAGGTTTGTGCGCTTTGGGTCGGCTGCCGTCACTCGTTCAGAAGTAACTCTGAAGCAGGAGCGAGTGAGAATGCATTCTAGTGCTCCCTATTCGGAACCAAGCTTCCGCCAGACCCAGCAAAAGTAAAGGCTTGTCGCGACAGATACGGTCGCAGCGAATGGGGGTCGGCGCCGCCGCCCCAACCTTGATTGATCGGCAGGACGAATAGCAAACAGGGAAGCTAAGCGGCGCGAGTCCAAGCCGAAGCGCTGAATGCGCGCATTAGCGGAGCGCGCGGTAAGATGGTGCCGACAGGCGCGACGTACGAAGACGCCGCTGTTGACCGCTGGGGTCGGAGGGGAGATGGGGCTTTTTGGGGCTCTGTGGCATTCGCTGAAAAATTGGTTCCTAGCTGGAGACTCCGCCCGGCCGGCCTCGTTCGGCAATCCCGACCTTTACCCCATCGACACCGAGCGCCTGGCGAAAGAGCTCGGGGTCGAGCAGGAAGCCGAACGCCTAGGGAAACGAGGCATTCCGGCGAGCGATGCCAAGGAATTAACCGGCATCGAGCACAAGATCATCCAGGTCATCGAGAAGGCGCGGCAAAGCTACCTGGATTGGGCAAACGACCGTCTGACGCACCTGAACCAGGAGATCAACGCTCTCGACATAGCACCGGTTGTACAGAAGATCAGGCAGCTGGACGCCGAGTTTGAAAGGCGCGCAAGCGCTCTTCTGGACGCCTGGCTAAGTACCCTCAAGCGATCGGTCGATGAAATGTCCGTAAGGGTAAGGGATTACACGGACTTTATTGCGGCCAACTCGCTTAACCGGGCGCCAAACTATCCCACTGGAGCGTCCACGTATCTTCGCTACACCATTCTTGGCGCGCTGGTGCTGGTAGAGGGGCTGCTCAACTCGGTGTTTTTCGCCCAAGGCGCGTGGGGCGGCCTCATCGAAGGTTTCTTCTATGCAGTCTTGTTCGCTGCGGTAAACATCGGACTTGCCTGGCTATATGGCCGACACGTCTTCCCGGAGGTCTTTCACTCACACCCCGCGCGAAAGTTTCTAGGCATCGTATTGATTCCGGTCTGTCTGGCAGCGATGGTCGCGGTTGCGCTTGTGATATCGCACTTTCGCGACGCTGCTACCTCGGGAAATATGACGGGTGCGGGCGAATTCGCGCTTGCCCGCATCCGGAGCACGCCGTTTGAGTTAAAGGACATTTACTCGTGGCTCCTAGCCTTCATTAGCTTCGGCTTCGCAGTTGGCGCCGTCATCGATTCGTTCGGCCTCGATGATCGTTATCCCGGATACGGCAAGGCGCATCGCTCCCTCATGGAAGCAAGGAGCGATTATGAAGAAGACATGAACGCTGTACGGGAGGAGCTATCGGCGCTCAAGGAGGAAGTACTCGCCGAACTGGAGCGGCTCTTGGACAGAGCGCAGCTCAACCTGAAGCGCCTCGACGAAGCGATCTTGCATAAGGATACGGTGGAGAAGCGGGTAGGGACCGCGTTTGCCGACGTGGACAATTGCATCAAAGCGCTGATCGGCAAATTCAGGACTAGCAACCAGGTTCACAGAGTTGCTCCGCCCCCCAAGTACTTCTCCGTGCGCCCGAAGCTTCGGTCGCTCGACGTGCCCGATTTCAAAGTCCTGGATGACAGGACGAAGTACAACGAGCAACGATCGCTTCAGCAGTCGGTTCAGTCGGATGTCCAAGCCATCCGCGCAAATATTCAAACTTCGTTCAACAAGCAGTTCGACCGTCTTCTGCCAGTCGAAGAACAGGTCAAAGAGAGGGGCCAGCGTTGACGGTACGAGGTGCGCGTGATCGTCGAGCCGCCCGACAGAAGACCGTCGCGTCGATACTGCTTGGCCTCCTTGTCGCGGTTGCAATCGCCGTTGGTGCCTGGCGGGTGGGGCAGCGGCCGGGCCCCACAGCGTTGCTCTGCCCGGCGGAAGGTGCGAAGGCTCATATTGCGCTTCTCGTGGACATGACGGACCCGCTGAGCTTCACGCAAGGTAAAGCGCTATCGGGGTTGGTTGCCTCTTTTGCTTCTGGGCGTCGTGTCAAGGAAGGCGAGTTGCTCTCCGTGTTCGCTTTAGGGTCGGACCTAAGGAAGGACTCGGAGCCCATCTTTGAGAAGTGCAATCCGGGCGACGGCAAGGACAAGGGTAATTTCGACGACAACCCGAAGCTCTGGGCGGAGCGCTTTGCAAAGGATTACGAGCGTCCTGTGCTCCAACTTGAGGAACAGCTCAAGGCTGTGCGGGCTGCGAAGCAGTCGCCGATCATGGAGATGGCCCAGCTAATGGGCCTTCGGTTCGACCACCACGGAGTGAAGGGCCCGCGGCGACTGATCATCGTGTCCGATATGCTCCACAACACGGCCGACTACTCGATGTATGTCGAGCCGCCGGATTTTCCCGCCCTGGAGAAGCGCCCGCACTTCCAGAAGCTGCGGGCGAAACTCCCCGGGGTGGATGTGGAGATTCTTTTGTTACTTAATCGTCCGGAGATCCAGAATCGAAGGCTTACGAAGTTCTGGGAGGAGTACTTCAAGGACGCCGGAGCGGTATTGCAGGGGGTGGACTTTGCGCCTGGTTGAGCTGGGGGATTAATGGCTGCATTCCAAGCTGTCATGAAGGTGCCTATTCGGAAGCTTTTCCTCGTCACCATCGTGACGAAGATTGCTCTGTCGTTCCTCGCCTGGCTGCTGAGCTCGCCATGGATTCTGGGATTTTGGCTGCCACTCGCCATCATGGGCGGGTACATCGCTATTGGCCTGGCGCGTAGGGGCGATGACGTAAGCGATGAGAAATTCGGTGACAGCTGCTACTACCTTGGGTTCATTTTCACGATCGCATCCATCGCATTCAGCCTTTTCGATGTCCCGCAGCTCGATCAGGCCGGCAAGCTGAAGGAGATTGCCGTGCGATTCGGGGCCGCGATGGTCAGCACCTTCCTTGGGATCATCGTGCGCATCTATCTCGTCGGATTCAGGCGAGACGTAGATCAGGCGATGGACCGTCTGGAGGAACGGCTCGTCACCGCGGCAGACGAGCTGCGGGGAAGGATGGAGCTGTCGATGGACGCGTTCCGTCAATTCGAGAACACAGTCCACGACGCCGCCAAGGATGTCGTGGCGCGCTCCAATATGGCGTTCGAGACGTTGGGGAAGACCTTCGCCAACGAGTTCACGGGAGCCTTAAATCAGGTCACGGCGCAAGCAAAAGAGGTCTACCTGTCGGCGGCGGGTGAATTGCGGACGGCAGCCACAACCATGTCAGAAGACATGCGGCGTTCAATCCAGGCGCTGGATAACGACGTTCGCGCGCGGGAGGCGGAGTCGCAGCGCATCATTGCATCCTTGCGAGTGCGGGTGGACGCCGTGGCGGTACCGGACGATTTCTTCGTCCGGAAGCTCGAACCCTCAGTGGCCAATTTTGCTTCGGCAGTAACCGCTGTCGAGCAACAAATGAAGGGGGTCGCGTCTTCGCTGCAGGAGAGCGTTGGGCAAGCTCGGGCAGCTTTAGAGGAGCTACGGACGACGATGAAGGCCTCCGACGTGCAGCTGTCGACAGCACGGAAGCACGAGGAGGTCCTTACGTCGCTTACCGCTCGCATGACTCAGGCATCTGAGCTGCTTTCTTCGAGCGCGGAAACGATTTCCGAACAGAGGCGGCTCGTCGCAGAGCTGGCTGCGGCCGGATCAGAGCAGCGCGGCGCTAATAGCGAGGCGGCGCGAAGCTTGGCGCAAGCCGCGCAGCTTTTGTCCTCGAGCGCCGAAGCCATCAAGGAACAGCGCCGGTTGGTGGCCGACTTGAGTAAAGGCGGTTCGGAGCAGCGCCGGGCTGAGACCGAGGCCGCGCGAAGCCTGGCGCAGGCTGCACAGCTATTGTCCTCGAGCGCAACAGGGATCAATGAGCAGCGCAGAGTAGTAACGGACTTAAGCGCGGCGGTTTCAGCGCAGCGCAGCGCTGACAATGAACTAGCGCGCGATATTCGCGGATCAGCCGAGCAGCTCGCGGCCGCGGCGAACACACTACAGCGCGGCACGGAGACCATGCTTTCCGTTCTGCAGCAACTTGCGGCGGTCAAGGAGCAGCTGGCGAATCAGGCCGCAATTGCGACTGCTACGGGCAAAACAGCCGAGGTAGTCAGGTTGCCAGACGTGCGAGAGTTGCGGCAAGAGGGGCGGCTGCCCAGCGCAGTCGACGCGGAGGCCCGTGTGCCGGATGGCCATCGGCGATCCTTCGTTGACTGGTTTCGCGGCCGCTGATGCTCAGGAAGGGTACGAACGATACGGTATTTCAGCTTTCGCTGACCGAGCTGGCGTTCGTACTTACCTTCATGGTGCTTCTGCTGATTGGTTCCAAGTTTTTGCTCGTCGATAAAGACGCCGCCGCCTGCGAACAGGAAAAGAACCGCTGTTACGCTCAGCTGCCCGTTGTGCTCGGCGATCCGCAAGAGGCTATCGACACTCTCGTAAACGCTCCGAAGCTGAAAGCGGAGAACACGGAACTGAAGGCGGCTCTCGCTGAAAAGGAAGCCCGTCTTAAGGCTATAGAAAAGCTAGAAGTCCAAGGCGCCGATCCGGTGCGTACGGCCAAGGCGCTGGAGTTTCTGAAGGGATATGAACAGACGGCACGACAGGAAATTGCACCTGAGCGAGCCGTCGAGGAAGGGAAGAAAGTGGCCGACACGGCAAAGAAGACCGCCGGGCTGGAGAAGGAGTTGGAGAACTGCAGGGGGCAACTGAAGCACTGCGTCACGGTAACGGGCGCCCCTAAGGGCTACGGACACCCGCCCTGCTGGACGGATGCGGCGGGCCGGATCGAGTATCTCTTCGAGGTCGAGATTCGGTCTGAGGGTGTCCGGGTGACTCCAGCTTGGCCAATCCATCGCGAGGAATACGCCGAGGCGTTGCCCGGTGCCAAAGCAGCCATTCAGGCAGGCGTCCAATCACTCGAGAAATTCAGGGATACGACTAGAGGGATATTCGACCTTAGCCGCCGTGCCAACCCAGAGTGCAGGTATTACGTGATACTGAAACGCCATCCTGCGCTCACGGATCTCGATCAGTTCAACACGACTCGATTGGGCGTGGAAGATTTCTTCTACAAGTTGGATAGGACCGGAGTGGCAACGCGATAGCACAGAAGATTTGTCGCCCCGGCCGCTGCATTACACCGCCCTCCGCTGGCTCGATTGCCACGAGTTCCCCTCGTGGCCGCAGCCTACCCTTTTTGGGCGAGCGCCATCGACCGCGCGGTCTAGACCGCCCGGCTCACCCCGACGCCTGCCCCCTTCGCGCCGCC
>NZ_JBBDYL010000059.1:0-66963 GCF_040901545.1 Sulfuricaulis sp.
TTTCTTTGCGCGAACAAGGAAAAGTCACCTGCCGTGGGTCAGCCACCCACAAGTATGCGTCGCCGCAGGCGACACAAATTAAACGTCCACCACACATTGCGCCACCCATTCACCATTACTTTCCTGCGCCACCCGCAATGCAGTGTAGGTCGCGCCCTTGATCTCGACGGCCATACGATGTTTCGCGGTATCCATCGGCTCGCCCCAGGCGCGGGCGGTGAGCACATGGTCCTGCACGCGGACCTCGAAGCGACTGAAAAGCAGTTTGCGCGTCGCCATCTCATAAACCAGGGCATTGAGCCAGTCTACCAGCAGCAATTCGTCGTCCGGCGCCTGACGCTTGATTTCCACCATTTCCGTCGCGTTCACTTGTGTCGGATCGGTGATGACCGCGGTCATGGCGAGCGCTGCCTGCTCGAAGGCCTCGTCCCGGGTATTGCCGATGCCGCGTATGCCCATGTCGGCTTCGTGCGGAAAATGTTCCCAGCGCATGCTGCTCATGCTATGTGCTGCATGTCGGGAAATGATTGCATGATCGCTGCGACCGTTGTTTCGCTTACGTCCGTCCACTGCTCGTACGCATCTGCCACGGCAAAACTCATTCCCTGGCGAATGTTGGGACAGTACAGCGAATCGACCAGAGCGGCAATGCGCGCCACGGCTTCGGCATGTCCGGTCGGTACGGCGATGCTGACCTTGTCCGCTTCAAGGCGATGCAAGGCATCGACGGCAGTCTGCATCGTGAAACCGGAGGCCAGTCCATCGTCGACCAGGATGACGGCGTGCCGCGTGACATCGGGTAGACGGCGGTCTCCGAAAAGTTGGTTTACGCGGTGTGCGACTTTTTCCTTTGTTCGCGCGATGCCGGTCTGCACCACCGTTTCCGACAGGCCCAGCGCCGCGATCAGGTCCCGGTTGAGCCGCACGGTGCTATCGAAGGCCACGGCGCCGTATCCCGATTCCGTGTTCCATGGCAGCGTGATTTTGCTGACCACGGCCAGATCGAGCGCCAGCCCGAGCAGGCTCGCGATCTCCGCCGCTACCGGCACGCCGCCGGCCGGGATCGCGAGTATTAGCGTGTCCGTTCCCCGATGCTGTTCGAGCATGCCGGCCAGCACCACGCCAGCCTGCGTCCGGTCACGGAACACCCGCCCCCGGTTGCGCATTTCAGGAAGATCGAAAATCCTGCTCGCGGAGTCCGGCATAAAAATACGTATAACACCATTTTCCCGGCTGAAACATGACGGCCGTCAAACCAGAAGCCTGCGAGAATGAAACAGCCGGAGCGAAATCAGGCGGCGAAATTGGCCAGGCGTACCGGCAGCCGCCGCGCCCCCCAGTTGCCGGGCTTGGCCTCGAACACGCCGGCACAGGGAGTGCCGCAGGCCTTGCATTTGCCCTGGGCGTCGAGGTTCCACGCGGTCATGTTATACCAGTCGCGCCCGATAAGCCTGGTGCCGCAATGATGGCAATAAGTCGAATCGCCTGCTTCATTGTGCACATTACCGGTGTACGCGTAGCGCACGCCGTTTTTCACGGCGATCTCGCGCGCCTTGATGAGTGTGGCCGCGGGCGTGGGAGGGATGTCACGCATTTTCCAGTCCGGATGAAACGCGGTGAAATGCATGGGCACGTCGGGCCCGAGATTTTCCATCACCCATCGCGTCATTTCCTCGATCTCCTTCTCCGAGTCATTGAGGCCGGGAATGAGCAAAGTCGTGATTTCAAACCATACGCTGGTTTCGTGTTTGAGATATTTGAGTGTATCGAGCACGGGTTGCAGATGCGCACCGGTGACTTTCCAATAGAATTCCTCCGTAAACGCCTTCAAATCCACGTTGGCCGCGTCCATATATTGATAAAACTCATGCCGCGGCTCCTCGCATATGTAACCCGCCGTGACCGCCACGGACTTTATTCCCAGTTCGCGACAGGCGATTGCCACATCGATCGCGTATTCCATGAAAATTACCGGATCATTGTAGGTATAGGCCACACTGCGACAATCTAGTTCCTTGGCCGCTTTGGCAATGGTTTCAGGGGAGGCCTGATCCATCAGTGTGTCGAGCTCGCGCGATTTACTGATGTCCCAGTTCTGGCAGAATTTGCAGGCGAGATTGCACCCGGCCGTGCCGAAGGAAAGGACCGGCGTGCCGGGGAGGAAATGATTGAGCGGTTTTTTCTCGATGGGATCGACGCAATAACCGCTCGAACGCCCGTAAGTGGTCAACACGATCTGACCGTGATGGTTAGCGCGCACGAAGCACAACCCGCGCTGGCCCTCGTGGAGCTTGCAATAACGCGGGCACACGTCGCATTGCACCCGTCCGTCTTCAAGCCGGTGCCAGTATTTCGTCGGGGTTAGCGATCCCGTATCGAGGTTTTCCGCTGCCATAAACCGGTTGATATAAGCGGCTGCAAAAGGTTCAAATAAATATTCATCCTACGCCGATGATGTTTCGCTTGAAATGTGTTTCATTCGGATACATTGTAATGGTAGTTCTCCGGCGGAAAACAACATGCCAAGCGTGCGAAACCCGGCGGTGGCCGGCCTGTTTTACCCCCGTGACCCGCGTGAATTGCACGCGATGGTAGGGGAGTACCTCAGTTCGGCGCAGGCGGCGGGAGCGGTTCCCAAGGCCATCATTGCGCCGCATGCGGGTTATATTTACTCCGGCCCCATCGCGGCCTCGGCCTATTTGCGCATCAAGCCGGCGCGCGGGCGCATCACGCGCGTCGTGCTGCTCGGGCCGGCGCACCGGGTCGGCTTCCATGGGCTCGCGCTTTCCAGCGCCGATTACTTCCTGACGCCCCTAGGGCGCGTTCCCGTGGACCAGGAGGCGGTCGAAAAAATATCCCGTCTCCCCCAGGTGCACGAGATGGACGCCGCCCACGCGCAGGAACACAGCCTGGAAGTGCATCTGCCGTTTCTGCAGGAAGTGCTGGGAGAGTTCAACCTGGTGCCACTGGTCGTGGGGGATGCCGAACCCGGCGAAGTGGCCGAAGTGCTTGAGCTCCTCTGGGGCGGGCCGGAAACGCTGATCGTCATCAGCTCGGACCTCAGTCACTACCACGATTATAAAACCGCTCAAAAGCTGGATCGCGCAACCTCGCAGGCGATCGAGCAATTACGGCCGGAGGATATCCAGTACGATCATGCCTGCGGGCGCAACCCGGTGAACGGCCTGTTGCACATGGCGCGAAAACGGGGTCTCAAGGCCAAGACCGTCGATTTGCGCAACTCCGGTGATACGGCCGGAACGCAGGATCGGGTGGTGGGCTATGGCGCATACATCTTTGAGTAATATTTCCTTTATACTCGCGCCGCCGCACAAACAGCAGCTTCTGGAATTGGCGGGGGATTCAATCAGGAAAGGCTTGTGCGGCGAGACCCTCGATATCCGTCAGACCGATTACCCGGAACCGTTGCGTGTTCTGCGCGCCACGTTCGTCACTTTGCATGTCGACGAAAAACTCCGTGGTTGCATCGGCACCATCGAAGCGCGCAAACCGCTGGTAGAGGATGTGGCGAGCAATGCCTGGGGCGCCGCATTCCGGGATACGCGGTTTTCGGCGCTCACTTGGACGGAATATGAGCGCCTCGACATACACATTTCCGTATTGAGCCAGCCGGAACCGTTGCAGTTTTCCTCCGAGGAAGAACTGCTGGCGCAGCTGCGTCCGCGGGTGGATGGGCTGATCATCGAGGAAGGTTATCACCGCGGGACGTTTCTGCCATCGGTGTGGGAACAGCTGCCCACGCCACATGAATTCCTGCAGAACCTCAAGCACAAAGCCGGCCTGGCCCCCGATTACTGGTCGAGCCGCATCCGTGTGCGGCGCTACACCACCGAATCCATTCCTTGAGCGTGACGCCGCGCGATATTGATCCTTATCAAGGACGGATCGCCACAAAGGAATAATCTGGTTTTTTATCCAGGCCGGAGAGGGGTTTTGCCATGCGCTTCCGGGACCGCGCCGACGCGGGCGAGCAGCTTGCGCAGGCGCTGAAAAAATATCAGCGCCAGGACGGCGTGGTGTATGCCTTGCCGCGTGGCGGTGTGGTGTTGGGCGCGATCGTGGCGCGCGCCTTGGACATGCCGCTTGATCTCCTCATCCCCCGGAAAATCGGTCATCCCCTGCAACCCGAATACGCTATCTGTGCGATCGTGGAAAACGGCGAGATGGCGTGCAACCAGCAGGAAGTCGCGCGTGTGGATCCGAGGTGGTTCCAGCAGGTAGTGGCGGCCGAACGTCACGAGGCACGTCGCCGCCGCGAGTTGTATCTGGGTGGGCGTGAGCCGGAGCCGGTCAAAGGAAAGACGGCGATCATCGTGGACGACGGTATTGCCACGGGTCTTACCATGGAAGTCGCCATCCGCGACGCCAAACGCCGCAAGCCGGCGCAACTCGTGGTCGCGGTACCGGTGGCGCCTCCCGATACCGTGGAGCAGTTGTCGCGCGAGGTGGACGATTTCGTTGTACTGGATCGTTCTCGCCATTATCTGGGTGCGGTCGGCGCGTATTACGACTATTTCAACCAAACGACCGATGACGAAGTGATCGAGCTGCTGCGGTCAGCGGTGGCGGCAGAAAGGCGTAAAGTCCATGACCGGCGCTAGCCGCGTAGAACTAGTCAGGATCACCATGGATGCTAACGTCCATGAAGGCATGCTCGCGCTCCCGTCGGGGGCCAAAGGCATTGTGCTGTTTGCGCACGGAAGCGGCAGCGGCCGCCTGAGCCCGCGCAACAACTACGTCGCCGGCGTATTGCGCGAGCATGGCGTCGCCACGCTGTTATTCGATCTGTTGACGGAAGCAGAAGACCGGATTTACGAGAATCGCTTCGATATCGATCTGCTCACGCGGCGCCTGCTCCTGGCCACGCAATGGGCCGGTCAACAGGCAGCCACGCGCGAGCTGGTAATCGGCTATTTCGGCGCCAGCACCGGCGCGGCGGCGGCGCTCAAGGCGGCCGCCAACCTCGAGCCGAAGATTCGCGCCGTGGTGTCGCGCGGTGGTCGCCCCGACCTGGCGCTCGACGAACTTCCGCACGTGCAGGCGCCGACGCTGCTGATTGTGGGCGGTAACGACACGGCTGTAATCGATCTCAACCGTACCGCGTACCGGGAGCTGCGCGCTGAAAAGGAATTGAAAATCATCCCCGGTGCCACGCATCTGTTCGAGGAGCCCGGGACGCTCGAGCAGGTTGCCACCGCTGCGGCTCGCTGGTTCGAGCGGCATCTGACTGGAACAAGAACGGAAACATGAAACCGCTATCCAGGACTGAAACTGTTTTGGATCAGGAGGCAAGGGTCGCGCTCCTCCGGCAGAAGCAAACGTATCCGGAGAAACCGGCGCGCATTGAAGTCATCGAAACCCACATGTCATGGGTTTTCCTGACGCCGCACCATGCCTTCAAACTCAAGAAGCCGGTGCGTTACGATTATCTCGATTACAGCACCCTCGCGGCGAGAAAGAAGAACTGCGAAGAGGAAGTGCGGTTGAACCAGCGCCTCGCACCGGGCGTGTATCGGGGTATCGTTGCGCTCACGTTGGATACGCGGGGTGCAGCGCGGATCGAAGGACAGGGAGAGGTTGTTGACTGGCTCGTAAAGATGCGCCGGCTACCGGCGGAGCGGATGCTGGATTATCTGATCCGGCATCAGTCACTTGGGCCTGTGGAAACACATGCGGTTGCGGAAGTACTCGCCCATTTTTACCGGGAATGCGCTGCGTTGAAGATTGACGCCGGTGAATACCTCAGTCGTTACGAGCGCAATGTCCACGTCAATCATGACGCGCTGGCTAATCCGTTATACGGCCTGCCCGTTGCATTGGTCGAGGCCGTGCATGCGGCACAGAAGAAATTTCTGCAATGCACGCCGGCGCTGCTTGACCGCCGAACCGCGGAAGAAAGAATCGTCGAAGGTCATGGCGATCTGCGTCCGGAGCATGTCTGTCTTGAGTCACCACCGGTGATATTCGATCGTCTGGAATTCAATCGCGCATTCCGGGTTGTCGACGCGGTGGAAGAACTCGCGTTTCTCGCCATGGAGTGCGAACGCCTCGGCGCGCCGCGAATCGAGGAGGAGTTTTTCGCGGTGTACCGCCGGATCACCGGCGACTATCCACCGCCGCAACTTGTCTGTTTCTACAAAGCGTATCGCGCCTGTGTGCGCGCGCGGTTGGCGATCTGGCACTTGCACGATGCTGCGGAAAACGCCTGGCCCCGCTGGCGTCACGTCGCCGAGGAGTATCTGCTTCTGGCCGAAAGTTATACCGGGAAGTTTTGAATATGTAGGGCGGGTTAGCGCCTGCTTTTTGGCGCGTAACCCGCCATAAAGGTTACGGCAGGTTACGGCAAAAAACGCCTGACTCGCCCTACGTGAGTATTAAATTTCCAACAATTCCACCAGCGACCCGCCAGTGTGAATGCGCCGGATCGCCTCGGCAAACAACGGCGCGGCGGGCAGCACCACGAGCTTTTTTCGGGACAGTTCTGCATCGAGGCGCCACGGGGGGACGCTGTCGGTAACGACGATCCTGTCGAGTTCGGTCCCGGTCAACAGGTGAAGCGAGTCGCCGGTGAACAGGCCGTGGGTGGCGGCGGCAAAGACTTGTGTCGCGCCCCGATCGCGGCAGGCGATCGCGGCTTGCAACAGCGTGCCACCGGTGCTGATCAGGTCGTCGATGATAATCGCAGTTTCGCCAACGTCTCCCGCCAGCCTGCCGGTGCGCAACATTCCCCGCGCGCGCGCCTTTTCCATGAAGGCCAGAGTCGGTTCCTGGTCCAGGGTCCGCGCCAGCGCCTGACGGAAGCGTTCGGCCCGCTTGATGCCGCCGATGTCCGGCGACACCACCGTGACACGCGGCTCGGTCTTCAACAGCGGCGCCCAATGCGCCACGAACAGTTTCGTTGCTTCCAGATGGTCGGTATGGCAACGGAAGGCGTTCTGAAACGCCGCGAGATTGTGCACGTCCAGGGTGAGCACGCGGTCGGTGCCCACGGCCTCGAACAGCTGGGCCACGTAGCGTGTCATGACCGGGTCGCGCGTTTGGGTTTTGGCGTCTTTGCGCGCGTAAGCGAGATAGGGGACCACGGCCGTGACGCACGCGGCGGAGGCGTCCCTGAGCGCGCCGATGAAAAACAGCAACCGTAACAGTTTGTCGTTTCCGCTTTCTTTGGCATCCGCGTACAGTGACTGGATGACGAAAACGTCCCGGTTGCGAATATTCACCAGCGGGCGGGATTTGTGTTCACCGTCCTCGAATTCCCTTTCCTCGTGCTCGCTTAAATTAATACCGAGTCGCTGCGCCACGTTTTCGCCGAATGCACGGCTGGCGTGAAGGGCAAAAAGGACTGGTTTGTCGTGGTTCATCGCTTTTTCCGCCGGTTGGTTCCCCTGTAGAATCACTCTACATCCGATTCTATGCACTTATCTTTGACAGGGATCAATGACCGCCCGCCGGATATATAAAATGATACGCGGACAGATTCACCGCCGAAGATGAGGAGGCGCGTTATGCCGACATCCCTCAAACCCGTGGTATTACAATGGTATCGGCACCTGGACAAGGGCCAGCAGTTCTATGTGACCGCCATCGATGAAGAGGAAGGCACCATCGAAATCCAGCATTTTGACGGCGATGTGGAAGAAATGGATTTCGATGATTGGCATAATCTTGCCATCAAGACTATCGAGCCACCCGAGGACTGGACCGGGCCGATGGATGATGTCGAACGTGACGATCTCGGTTATACCGAAACGGGCATGACACCCGAAGACTGGGCCGAACCCCTGGGAGAAAAAGGCGAATCGACGGAGGCAGAGGCGGAAGCAGAGCGCCGCGAGGAAGAAGAAGGCACGGAGGAGTGATGACCGCAATTCTCCTGGGTTGGGCGATGCCACGGGATGGGTAGGAGTGTGCCGCTGAATCTGTAAAGGTACTTGTCAAAATGCCGCAGAAATACTGCCTTGTGTATTCCCGTCACGATAGCGCGTGTATCTCATCAAGATCGTTTTGCGCCGATAAATTACGTACGGTTCTGGGACCGCGCACGTTTTGATAATAATCAATGCAAATCTGCTTTTTGTTTATTAATCTAACTAACGTAATAATGTAACAGGGAATAGATATTATCTGCATTTTCCTAAAAGGAGGTTTTGTCATGGAAACCACGAAAGAAACCAGCAAGACTGAGGAAAAAAAGGAAATGTCGGCGTCGGAAAAAAGGCAGGAAATTCAGCAGTCCAAGCCGGGACACGCCATCAGCCTGTTCGATGACATGGATCGTCTGTTCGATAACATCATGCGACAGGGCTGGATACGACCATGGCGTTTCGAATCGCCCTCTTTCCCGGAACTCACGACGCTCGAGAGCAAACTGCCCAAGATGGATGTTATTGAACGGGATAACGAGGTTGTCGTACGGGCCGAGGTGCCGGGTGTGGACAAGAAGGACCTGGACGTCTCCGTCAGCGATAACACGCTAACGATCAAGGGCTCCACACGGCATGAGGAGAAGGAAGAAAAGGGCGATTACTACCGTCACGAAATTTCGACTCGTGCCTACAACCGCATGGTGGCGTTGCCCGCCGGCGTGGATGGCACCAAGGCGAAAGCGAGCTTCAAGGACGGCATGCTGGAACTGACGCTGCCCAAGACGGAAAAGGCCGAGCGGCACAGCATCAAACTGGATTGAGTGTTTTCCGGAGATGACAAGAAGCAATCCCATGGCGAGAAAAGCAAAGTCAGCGACGAAGGATACGGCCAGCATCAATCCCGGGGAGTCCATCTCCGCCGGGGAGCGTCAACGCATGATTGCCGAAGCGGCATACTTCCGTGCCATGCAACGCGGCTTCAACGGCGGCAGCTCGCTCGATGACTGGTTGGCGGCGGAAAGGGAAATCAACCGCCTGCTTCCATCACCACAGCAGCAGAAACAGGAGCGCGCGGCTTATGACAAGCTGCGCGCGGGCGTGACGAAAGTTCTTTCCGAAGCGCGCGACACGGTGAACGCCGAGACGTTGAAGCAGGCTTTCGAGCGGGCGACGGCGGAACTCAAAAAGACCGGAGAATATACCGCGGAGACTGTCGGCAAAATCACGACCACGTTGCGCAAGGACATGACCAGCGCCGCGATGAAGATGGGACCGAAATGGGAGGCCTTTTCGGAAAAATCATCCGATCTCTTCGGGGTGTGGCGGGACCGTGGCAGCGTGTTTCTCGGGCGCGCCGCCGAAGCGGTGGCCGACTGGTTGCACCAGGCGGGAAGCAAACTGGAACAGCAGATCTATCGTACGGGCGAGATGGTCGACAGCGGTACGTTCGAATGCACCGGCTGCGGCGAGCGCGTCGTGTTGCGTACCCCGGCGCACCTTCCACCCTGCGCCAAATGCCGCAAGATGGAATTCCGGCGCGTGTAGTCGCGCACACGGCTTCGCGCGGACAGACAGCGTCGGCCGAGGTATCGATGCCGGAGATGACATCCGTGGAAAAAGCGGTAAAGGCGGCGTTTGAACGCGACCGCCGTATCAACCTGCACCGCTATCCCATCCGGTTCGAATTCGACATTACCAAGGGTGCGCTCGCCCTCGAAGGTGAAGTCGAAAACATCATTGCCAAGAAGCGCGCGTTCGAGATCGCCAGCGAGGTAGAAGGAATCCAGGGCGTGATGGACCGCCTGACCGTGGCCCCCGGCGAAAGGCGGGGTGACGGCGCGATCCGTGATTCTCTCGTACGGGAATTACTGGAAGAACCGGCGCTATTGCTTTGCACCATTCGTGTCCATAACAAGGGATCCATGGAAACCGTGCGTGAGAGCACGGATACATCCGGCAATGTGATCAATATATCAGTGAATGAAGGCATCATACAGCTGAACGGGGCGGTGCCAAGCCTGTCGCACAAGCGCCTCGCCGGCGTGCTGGCATGGTGGACACCCGGTTGCCGGGACGTCATCAACGGCATGCAGGTGACGCCTCCCGAGACCGACAACGACGATGAGATTGCCGATGCGCTGCGCCTGGTGCTGGAAAAAGACCCACTGATCCATGCCGACCGGATCGGCATTCGCGTGAAGGACAGGGTCGTCACGCTGACCGGGCTGGCCGGCAACAAGGAAGAAAAGAAGATGGCGGAACTGGATGCGTGGTATCTGCTGGGCGTGAACAAGGTCGTGAACAACATTGATATACGCCGTTAACCTCCGGACTGCACATTTCGGCATCGCCTGCGCCAACAGAGGATAAGCACATGAAACTGCCATTACAGGTTGTATTCCGTAACATGGAGCCGTCCGCGGCGATCGAGGCGGCTGTCCGGGAGCGGGCGGGCAAACTCGACCAGTTCTATGAACACATCATGAGCTGTCGCGTGGTGATCGAGCTGCATCACCGGCACCACCATCAGGGCAATATCTACCACGTGCGCGTGGATGTGAAGGTGCCCGAGGCGGAGATCGTGGCAAGTCGTGAACCGGCCGAGCACCATGCCCATGAGGATGTGTATGTCGCCATACGCGATGCGTTCAATGCCGTGCGACGCCGGCTCGAGGACTATATCAGGCGCCGACGTGGCGTGGTGAAGGTGCACGAAACTCCGCCGCACGGGCGGGTGGTGGAGATTTATCCGGACCATGGCAGGATCGAAACGCCGGATGGCCGGCTCGTCTATTTTCACAAGAACAGCGTGGCCGGCGGGGATTTCGACCACCTTGATGTCGGGACGGAAGTCCGCTTCGTCGAGGAACCGGGCGAGCTCGGACCGCAGGCCAGCACGGTTCACGTTATCGGCAAGCACCACCTTGTCAGTTAGGCCGGACAGCTTCTGTCCTGCAACGATGGTCACCGCCTGTTTGCAAGCCGTCCACGGATGGAGGAGCGGCATATGTCTCCTGGGGGTACTCGCGATGAATGTTCCAGCCTATGCCGGCCCAAGCTCCGTGACGACGCGATCGGGAGACGCGCTTTCCCTCCCGGCACCACGCCAGGACAGCGAGTTCTCCATTGAGCGCGCATTGCATGAGCGCCGTTCCGTCCGTGAGTTCGGCAAGACTGCGCTGACGCAGGATGAGGTTTCGCAGCTCCTGTGGGCGGCCCAGGGCATCACGAGCCGCGACGGTTTGCGCACGGCGCCTTCCGCCGGCGCGCTTTACCCGCTGGAACTGTATTTGGTCGTGGGGATGGTCCGCGATCTCGATCCCGGGGTCTATAGATACGCACCGGCCGGGCACAAGCTCATGAAAATCATCGCCGGCGATCAGCGTCATAAACTAGCCTCGGCCGCCCACGGCCAGGATTGCGTGGCGGACGCGGCCGCGGTGCTGGTTTTCACCGCCGTCGAACGGCGCACCACACGCAAGTACGGCAGCCGCGGCGTGCGCTATGTGCACATCGAGACCGGCCACGCCTCGCAAAACGTCTTTTTGCAGGCGACGGCGCTGGATCTTGGTACGGTGGTGGTTGGCGCCTTTGAAGACGACGCGGTAGGAAAAGTGCTCCAGTTGCCGGAAGGCGAAGTGCCGTTATATCTCATGCCGCTGGGCCGTCCTTAAAAAGATTCACGCCCACGGGGAAAAAGCCCCGCGCGTGGCCGCGGGATCAAGCGATTCTGATAGCCGACGTCTCAGCCACGGCGGTAAATACCAAGCCTCTCCGCGTCCGGCCACGGCGTCAGTTCCGCGGTTCCCGATGGCAGGATTTCGCGGCGTCCGATGACCAGCGCGCCGCCGGGCGAAAGGCGGGCCAGTAGGCGCGCCAGGATATGCCGTTGCGTGCTCTCGTCAAAATACGTGAACACCAGATTGCGGCATAGGATCAGACTGAAACGCCCGTCCGGGAGCGCCGTGCGCACATCCTGTTGCACGAACTCGATCCCCCGGCGGTATTCCGGGTGCAGACAGTAGCCACCCGCCACGGGCTCAAAGGCCCGGGCGCGCCACGCTCCGGGCAGTCGCTTGAGACTGCTGGCGGGATAGCAGGCCTGGCGCGCGCGCTCAAGCATCTCCGGTAACACGTCGGTAGCAATGATAGGCAGCGATATTTCGCGATGAGCCGGCGCGACATGAAAGTGCCATACGAGCCTGAGCGTATAAGGCTCCTCCCCGGATGCGCAGCCTATGCTCAGCGCGCGCAGATCGCGGGCGGCGTGTTGGTGCGCGTCTCGCGCCAGTTGCGGTAACAGCGCGGTGCCAAGAAAATCGAAGACCGCCGTGTCGCGATAGAAGCTGGAGATGGTGATGGGGCAGAGCTCGTCGAGCGGTTCCCATTCCGCCGGGTGTTGCTCGAGATAGTCGCGGTAGGCCCGCGGTCCGGCGAGGCCAAGCGCCTTGCAGCGCCGGTCAATGCGCTTGCAGACTTGCGCACGCACCTTGCGGAATCCGGGCCAGCGCCGGTGGAGCCGTGGCAGCGCCCACTGCAGGAATTCAACGCAATCGGAGTCTTGCATAAAGCCGTGTCCCCCGCCGGGGAGGGCGGAATTGGACTCAGTCGATGCCCGGTGGAGCGAGGCGCTTGTGCATCTCGCCCAGCAATTGATCGCGCGCGAGGCGATCGGTGCGGCTGGCGCGCAATGCCGCGTCCTCCACGGTGAAGACGGAGGATTGCCAGCCGCTGTCGCGCGCGCATTCCACGCGCACTTCCCAGCGGTCGGCGCGCGGCTCGACCTCGAAGAGGTAAGAAGTCAGCCCCAGTTGCTCGAGCAGATTGCCTACCGTCTCCTTTGCCTCGGACAGATTCCTGGTAGTCAGATTCATAACGGCTCCTAATGTGCGCACGCCGTGTCAACGTTCCCACACCACGCGCAGGATGTTGGCTTCGTCCGTGTACTGGTAGCAGAGTTCCCCTTTATAGGCGCGATGCACCGCATCGCCTATGGAGCGCGCCAACTCCATGGCGGTCGTCGTGATCAGAACGTTGTCATCCTGCTGATTCACCAAAATGATTCGTCGCAGCGGATGCCCGGCTTTCTCGCGCGCCTCGACATTCTCAATCAGGTGGACGATTTCATCGCGATGCTCCTGCTGGAACGGCCCTCGCAACGTGAGATAGCCGCCGGGATAATGATCATGTATCCGGTGGCAGGCAGGGCAAAGGGTTTCGTGCGCGCACTTCGGTTTCTTGACCCACTGCCAACGCCCCTTGCGAAACACCGCGCCGCATTCGCGGCAAGCGGTGGGTTCCGGCAATTTACCTCTGGTTTTGCAGGTATCGTGCTCGTATTCCCCGATCAGGCGGTCACGACGGGTCGGGCGGGAACTTTTCCTGTTTATTCTTATTGCAGTTGTCATGGCTGCATCCTCCTTCTCGTCATGGCTATGATATTGTAATCATGCTCCGGGTTGATGGTACCTGCTTTGATGCAAGTCAAAGCTTCATCTTTAGCTGAAAAACACGCTGCAGGAGGTGACGCATGAACGAGCAGAAATGG
This sequence comes from Sulfuricaulis sp., assembly GCF_040901545.1. GTDB lineage: Bacteria > Pseudomonadota > Gammaproteobacteria > Acidiferrobacterales > Sulfurifustaceae > Sulfuricaulis. The sequence goes on from NZ_JBBDYL010000059.1 coordinate 13,435, forward strand.
AAATACCGCTTGGCCACGGACGTGCGTGACGCCTGTCTGAATGCGGCGCGAACGGCATACGAAAACGCCGGCATCAGCGGATTGTGCGAGGAAGGGCGCTGGGAATGCGCCCTCGATGCGATCCGGGCCCTCGATCTCGATGCGGTGATATCCGCATGTCGTTCGACTGAGCATGTAACGAAAGACTAGATACGAAAATGCCGTGCCGGCCTGAAGTACGGCGCAACTTGTCATCGACGGAGGGCGCAAGTACCATGCGCTTTTCTCAGCAATCTTTCAGGTCTGCGAGCTATGTTTCACGGAAGTATGGTGGCCCTGGTCACGCCCATGAAAGACGACGGGGCGCTCGACTGGACGGCGCTTCGCCGCTTGGTTGAGTTTCACATCGAAAACGGCACCGACGCGATTGTCGCGGTCGGGACCACCGGCGAATCGCCGACGCTCGACATGGACGAGCATTGCGAGGTCATCAGCAAGACCGTGGAATATGCCGAGCGGCGGGTGCCGGTGATCGCGGGGACGGGCGCCAATTCCACCACCGAAGCGATCGAGCTGACGCGCTGCGCCGAGAAAGCCGGCGCCGACGCCTGTCTGCTGGTGACACCTTACTATAACAAGCCGACACAAGAGGGGATGTACCGGCATTTCAAGGCCATCGCCGAGGCGGTGCCGGTACCGCAGATACTATATAATGTGCCCGGACGCACCGCCTGCGACTTGCTGCCCGAAACCGTCGAACGTCTGGCCGCAATCCCCAATATCGTGGGCATCAAGGAAGCCACGGGCAATATGGACCGCGCGCGCGAGATTCTGCAACGATGCGGCGAAAAAATCGATCTTTATTCCGGTGACGACGCCACGGCGCTCGAATGCATCCTCCTCGGGGGCAAGGGCGATATCTCGGTTACGGCCAATGTCGCACCCAAGCTGATGCACGAGATGTGCAAACTGGGTCTCGATCGGAAGGAAAACGAAGCGCGCGCCATCAACGAGCGCCTGATGGGATTGCACAAGAATCTGTTCATCGAGGCCAATCCGATCCCGGTGAAGTGGGCACTTAATGAAATGGGGCTGATCAAAGGGGGCATCCGGCTGCCGTTGACGCCGCTGTCAGCGACGCATCACGAGACAGTGCGCCAGGCCATGCGGTTGGCAGGGGTAATTTCCCGATGACAAGTCGTTTTATCGAAACCGAGGTTTAATGACGAGACGAACCTTCGCTATCCTGGTTTGCATTCTGGCATCACTGGCCGTGGGCGGCTGCCAGACCATCGCCGAAAAACGCAAGATAGATTACAAATCGACGCGCACGCTCCCGCCGCTCGAAATCCCCCCGGATCTATCTTCGCCGGATACCACCAAGGGTCCGCTGGCGTCAGCTCCGCCGAGTACCGCAACCTACTCGGGATTCGTCACGGAGCAGGGCGCGCAGACCAAGTCGACGGTCGGCGGGGATGTGCTTCCGGATTTCAGCAACCTGCGCATAGCCCGTGACGGCCAGATTCGCTGGCTCGTGGTCAAGTTGACACCCGAGCAAGTCTGGCCCAAGGCGCGCAATTTCATATTGAATAACGGTTTGCTCATCGACAAGGAAAATCCGCAGACGGGAATACTGGAAACCGACTGGGCCGAAAACCGCGCGCAAGTCGGAACCGCCACCCAAATGATACTCGCCAAGGCGCTCGGTTCGCTCTACTCAACCGGCACGCGCGATAAATACCGCATCCGTCTTGAAGACGGCGCCGAGCCCGGCACCACCGAAATATACCTGAGCCACCGCGGGATGGAGGAAGTCATTGTGAGCAGCGAGGGCTCCGGCGTGGGCCAGACGAAATGGCAATCGCGTCCGCCGGATCCGGGCATGGAAGCTGAGATGTTGCGGCTGCTGATGGTCAGCCTCGGCGCGAAGCCAGAGCAGGCACAGACCGTGCTGGCCTCCGCCGCCGCGGCGCCGCCGCCGGCACAGCGCGCGACGTTGACCCGCGAGGGCGATGCTGCCTCGCTAATTTTGCTAGAGGACTTTGAGCGCGCCTGGCGGCGTGTCGGCCTGGCGCTCGACCGGACCAGCTTTACCGTGCAGGACCGTGACCGGTCGAAAGGCGTTTATTATGTCCGCTACATCGATCCGGACACTGCCGGGAAGAAAAAAGGCTTTTTTGGACGTCTGTTCAGCGGCAAGGAAAACGAAACAAAAAATGAGTATCAGATTCTCGTCAAGGGTGAAGCTTCCGAAAGCCGGGTGGAAGTGCTGAACAAAGACGGCACCCCGGAGCAGTCCAACACGAGCGGGCGGATATTGACGCTACTTTACGATCAACTGAAATAACGGCTGGTGGCTAAGCAAAAATCGGGAAGTCGAACGCGGGCAGTGCGGAACGGACTGCGTTTTGCGATTCTCGGCAGCGGCAGCCGTGGAAATGCCGCCCTGATCGAGTGCGGCCGCAGCCGGTTGATGCTCGACAGCGGCTTCTCGGCCCGCGAAACCGAAATGCGCCTCGCACGCTACGACCGCGATCCCGACGGTCTCAACGCCATACTGATTACCCATGAGCACGGCGATCATTGCCGCGGAGCAGCGAGCTGCGCCAACCGGTTCGGCGTTCCGGTGTGGATGACCGCCGGCACGTATTCCGCCCTGAAGCATCAGTTCGACGAAAAAGCCGATATCCGCCTGATCAATCCGCATGAACGCTTCGCCATCGGGGACATCGAGGTTCAGCCCTTTCCCGTGCCGCACGATGCCCGCGAACCGTGCCAGTTCACTTTCTCGGACGGTAACGCGCGCTTCGGTTTTCTCACCGACATCGGTTCCATCACCGCGCACGTCGTGGAGGTGTTGCGCGACTGCGCGGCGCTGGTGCTCGAATGCAACCACGACACGCGCATGCTGCGCGACGGACCCTATCCGCCGGCACTCAAGGCGCGCATCGCCGGCGAACAGGGTCACCTCGACAACGACACGGCGGCGGATCTGCTGTCGCGGGTCATGTCTCCGCGCCTGCGGTACGTGGCGGCCGCGCATCTCTCCGAGACCAACAACACGCCTGATCTGGCGCGCTCGGCGTTGTCGCAGGTAATGGGCTGCTCGCCTGCGTTCATCGATGTCGCCGAGCAGGAGGAGGGTCTCGCCTTCTGCAACGTTTCCGAAGTCTGGTTATAAACCGACCGGCATGACACGCGGAAAATCCGACGCATCCCCTACGCCGGCGCACGCGGGCCCGCCGATTCTGTCCCTGACCGGGGGCCCGGCTCTGTCGCCGTTTCGCCGCGACAAGTTGCTGGCTGAATTGCGCACGCCGATCCCCGCCCTGGAACGTATATCTGCGGTTTACCGGCATTTTGTCGCGCTTGCGGGCGAACTCGCGGCCGGCGAGCGGGCGGTGCTCGATCGCCTGTTGACATACGGGCCCCGGACGGACGCATCGGCGCTGCCGGACGGTGACCGGCTCCTGGTCGTCCCGCGGCTGGGCACGATTTCGCCGTGGTCCACCAAGGCGACCGACATCGCCCACAGCTGCGGGCTGAAGCAAATCCGCCGCATCGAACGCGGCGTAACGTGGTACTTCGGCAAAAGCGACGGCCGTCCGCTGGGCGCGACCGAGCGCGAGCGTATCGCGCCGCTGATTCACGACCGCATGACGGAAAATATCCTTTATGACCTGGCGCAGGCTGCGGCGCTGTTCCGCCATGACGCGCCCGCTACCCTGCGCGTCGTGGATCTGGCCGCGGGCGGACGCGCGTCGCTGGAACGGGCCAACCGCGAATGGGGACTCGCGCTCTCGGAAGATGAAATCGATTACCTGCTGGAGCATTTCACGCGCCTCGGGCGCCAACCCACCGACGTCGAACTCATGATGTTCGCGCAGGCCAACTCCGAGCACTGCCGCCACAAGATTTTCAACGCCGACTGGATCGTCGACGGCAAGCGCCAGGGCGATTCGCTGTTCGGCATGATCCGCCACACCCATGCCGCGAATCCGCGCGGCACCCTGATCGCCTACGAAGACAATGCCGCGGTGATCGAGGGCGGACGCACCGGCCGTTTTTTTCCCGAACCGGGCAGCGGCGTGTACCGCTATCACGAGGACGACACGCACATCCTCATGAAGGTCGAGACGCACAATCACCCGACCGCGATCGCCCCGTTTCCGGGCGCGGCCACCGGTTCGGGCGGCGAGATCCGCGACGAGGGCGCCACCGGCCGCGGCGCCAAACCCAAGGCCGGCATCACCGGCTTTTCGGTTTCGAACCTGCGCCTTCCCGGCGCGGAACAGCCGTGGGAGCAGGATTACGGCAAGCCCGGCCGCATCGTCTCGGCGCTCTCGATCATGCTGGAAGGACCGGTCGGCGGGGCGTCCTTCAATAATGAATTCGGCCGCCCGAACATCGGCGGCTATTTCCGCACCTTCGAAATGGCGGTCGACGGCGAGGTCCGCGGTTATCACAAACCCATCATGCTCGCGGGCGGGATCGGCAACATACGCGGGCGGCATATCCACAAGCATCCGGTTCCGCCGGGCGCCAAGCTCATTGTCATCGGCGGCCCGGCGATGCTCATCGGCCTCGGCGGCGGCGCGGCTTCGAGCATGGCCACGGGCACCAGCCATGAGGAGCTCGATTTCGCCTCGGTGCAGCGCGCCAACGCCGAAATGCAGCGCCGCTGCCAGGAAGTGATCGATCAGTGCTGGGCGCTGGGCGAGGACAATCCCATTCTCTCGATCCACGACGTCGGCGCCGGCGGCCTGTCGAACGCGTTGCCCGAACTGGTGAACGGCGCGGGCTGCGGCGGTGCGTTCGATTTGCGGGCGGTGCCGAACGACCAGCCCGGCATGTCGCCCATGGAAATCTGGTGCAACGAGGCGCAGGAGCGTTACGTGCTCGCGGTGGAGGAAAAAGAATTCGAAACCTTCCGCGCGCTGTGCGAGCGCGAGCGCTGCCCCTACGCCGTGGTCGGCCAGGCCACGAAAGCACAGCGTTTGGTGCTGGAGGACAGCCGGTTCGCCCAACAGGGCGGGCGCATGAGCCAGCCGATCGACATGGAGCTGTCGGTGCTGCTGGGCAAGCCGCCGAAAATGCGGCGCGATGTGAAACATCGCCGGCAGAAACTCGAGCGCTTCAACACCAAGGGCATCGATCTCAAGGAGGCCGCCTACCGGGTATTGCGGCTGCCGACGGTGGCCAACAAGTCATTCCTTATAACCATCGGCGATCGCACGGTTTCGGGCCTGGTGTGCCGCGACCAGATGGTCGGCCCGTGGCAGGTGCCGGTGGCCGACGTGGCCGTCACCGCCAGCGGCTACGACGGCTATACCGGCGAGGCCATGGCCCTGGGCGAGCGCACGCCGCTCGCGCTCATCGATCCCGCGGCCAGCGGGCGCATGGCGATCGGCGAGGCGCTCACGAATCTCGCCGCCGCGCGCATCCAGAAACTCCCGGACGTGAAGCTTTCCGCCAACTGGATGGCCGCCGCCGGCCACCCGGGCGAGGACGCGGCGCTCTACGACACTGTGCGCGCGGTGGCGCTCGAACTCTGCCCGGCGCTCGGCATTTCCATTCCGGTCGGCAAGGATTCGATGTCGATGAAAACCGTGTGGCGGCACGCCGACGGCGGGGAGCGCGAAGTGATCGCGCCGCTGTCGCTGATCGTATCCGCGTTCGCGCCGGTGATGGACGTGCGCCAGACTCTGACGCCGCAACTGCGCACCGACAAGGGCGAGACCGATCTTATCCTGGTTGATTTCGGCAAGGGCGCCAACCGCCTCGGCGGCTCGGCCTTGGCGCAGGTGTACGGCAAGCTCGGCGACGTGGCCCCGGACGTGGACGATCCGCGGGTGCTGCGGCTGTTCTTCCACGTGGTGCAGGCCCTGAACGAACTCGGGTTCGCGCATGCCTATCACGATCGTTCCGACGGCGGCCTGTTTGCCACCGTCTGCGAGATGGCCTTCGCCGGGCGCACCGGCGTGCGCATCGACCTGAGCGATTTGGGCAGCGACCCCATCGCGGCGCTGTTCAACGAGGAGCTGGGCGCGGTGTTGCAGGTCCCGCGCGCGCGGCGTGAAGGCATTACCGGCGCGCTCAAGCAGGCCGGCCTCGCGCGCCACACCCACCTCATCGGCACCCTGACCGCCGACGACATCGTCAGCTTCACCCACGATCACCAGGAAATCTTCTACGACTCGCGCGTGAACCTGCAGCGCGCCTGGTCCGAGACCACGTACCGTCTGCAATCGCTGCGCGACAATCCGCAGTGCGCGCAGGAGGAATACGACCGCATCCTGGATGCGACCGATCCCGGCCTGAGCGCGCATCTGACGTTCGACCCGGAGGAAAAAATCGCCGCGCCCTTAATCGGCCGCGGAGCGAAGCCACGCATCGCAATCCTGCGCGAGCAGGGCGTCAACGGCCAGGTGGAAATGGCCGCGGCCTTCGACCGCGCCGGCTTCACCGCCGTGGACGTGACCATGAGCGACATCATCGCCGACCACGCCAAGCTTGCGGACTACAAAGGCTTTGCCGCCTGCGGTGGATTCTCTTTTGGCGACGTGCTCGGCGCGGGCGAGGGCTGGGCGAAATCGATCCTGTTCAATTCGCGCGCGCGCGATGAATTCGCGGCGTTTTTCGCCCGCCCCGACAGCTTTGCGCTGGGCATCTGCAACGGCTGCCAGATGATGTCGAACCTGCGCGAGATCATCCCGGGCACGGAGCGCTGGCCGCATTTCGTGCGCAACACCTCGGAGCAGTTCGAGGCGCGCGTGGCGCGGGTGCAGATTCCGCAGAATCCGTCGATTTTTCTCAAGGACATGCTCGGTTCGATGCTGCCGATCGCGGTGGCGCACGGCGAGGGGCGCGCGGAATTCCGCGAGCCCGCGCACGTCGACCAGGTGATTCTGAACAAGGAAGTCGCGCTGTGTTTCGTGGATAACCGCGGCAATCTCACGCCGACCTATCCGTACAATCCCAACGGCTCGCCGCACGGCATCTGCGGCCTGACCACGGCGGACGGGCGCTTCACCATCATCATGCCGCACCCCGAGCGCGTGGTCCGCGCCATCGCCAACTCCTGGCGCCCGGATGAATGGGGCGAGGACGGGGCGTGGATGCGGATGTTTCGCAATGCACGAGTATGGGTAGGGTAATTTCCATTATTGCTTGACGGTTTGACCGAATGGTTCCAGAATAGAACCATATTGGAACCACCAATAAGGTATCCCATGTCCGTGAACCTCTCAATCAAAAATGTCCCGACGCAACTGGCCAAAAGGCTGCGGCTTCGCGCCGCGAGGCACCGACGTTCTTTGCAAGGCGAGCTTATGGTTATTCTTGAGGAAAGCCTGACGGCAAGTGAACGTCTCACCGCCGACGAGGTCCTGCGCAAGACGCGAAAACTGGGTCTGCGTACCCGGTCCGAATCCGCGGCCATGATTCGCGCGGACCGCGATGCCCGATAAAGTCATTGACGCCTCCGCCATGGCGGCGTTGGTGTTCGGTGAACCGGAGGCTGATGAGATTGGTGACCGGATTCGCGGGGTAAATTTACATGCCCCGGTTCTCATCGATTTCGAAGTGGCCAGTGTTTGCCTGAAAAAACTGCGGCAGTACTCCAAACAGCGCGCTGCTTTGCTCGCGGGCCACGCTCTGGCCAAGCAGATGGCGGTCCAAAAACATTCAGTCGATACTCAGGAGATCGTGTTGCTGGCGGAGCAAGCCAAGTTAACTGCTTACGATGCGGCGTACTTATGGTTGGCCGGATCGCTTAGGGCGGAGCTTGTAACGTTGGATAAGCGGCTTTCGCGTGTCGCGAAATCGCTTATTCGGTGAATTTTCAAATCAAAGCCGATGAAATGCCAGTTCAAGATTGAAGTCGCCAACGTCTCCAAGCATGGATTCTGGATTCTCCTGGGCGAGGAAGAACTGTTTGTTCCGTTCTCCCAGTTTCCATGGTTCAAGGATGCCCCGGTAAGCCAGCTACTCAACGTCCAGTGGCCGCAACCGCACCACTTGTATTGGCCTGATCTTGATGTTGATTTGGCCGTGGAATCCATTCGCCACCCTGAAAAATTCCCACTGGTATCGAAACAGATCAAATGATTAATGGTGTGCTTGGCGCACCCCGGTCATTCAAGCCATGAAAATCCAATACTTCCAGGACACGGACACGCTTTATATCGAGCTCAAGCCCGTTGAGGTTAGCGAAACCAAGGACTTGGATGAGGACACCTTGCTTGACCTCGACCGCAACGGAAACATTTGCGGCATTACCATCGAGCACGCCAGCAAACTGACTGACATTCCCCACTTCACGTTCGAACAGATAGCGGCGTAATCCGCCCGCAACGCAATGTTGTCGTCAGCCCGGCGAAAGCCGGGGTCCAGGTAGTGAATGAACAAAAGCCGCCGAAAGGCGGCTTTTGACTTTGAAAAACTAATTGCGGGTGGCTCCGCCCCTGCACCCTGGGTGGCTTTCTTTTGTTCGGCCAAAAGAAAGCCACGAAAGAAAAGGCCGCCCGAAGCCGCCGAATACTTCCTGCGCTTCTCGCCCACCTCGGCGCTCGCCTAACTCGCCGGGCGCACACAACGCGCCTCGGGCTCGATCAAAAGTCTCGCGACACCCCCGAGACGGGCTGCGATGCTCGGCGGCGGCTACGGGGCGTTAAAACATCAACTTTCTCCATGCCCTGCTTGACTGATGGGTCGGGAAGGACAACCATGCCAAAGTTAGATATCAGCATAGGAGTCGCGCGTGTCTTATTACATTTATGAGAATTGGCAGGCGGGACCACATAAGGCCGTTCTACATTCCGGCTCCTGTGGATTTTGTAACAATGGTCGCGGTCTAGCTGGAGGGTCAGATCCTAAGCACGGGAAGTGGCACGATCCGATTGCCTCGTTAACTGACGCCCGCGCGGAGCTGAGGACTATGCGTGTCGAGACCAGAAAAGAGTGTCGCTGCATTTCACCGCCGAGAAAATAAGGAGTCAGGCTGAGCTAACCATGCGTTTGGGCCATCGGACTTGCCAACTTGCATGTGTAAATATTGCGTAACTAAAGAAGTGAAAAAATCACTTAATTAACACATAGATTCAAAATTTCTAGGAGGAGAATGTGAATTTAATACATTCACAGTTCACTATAAGTGAAATAAAAGACATGCTGGATCGTAAAGATCTTATCGTAAATATAACGTACCAACGGTCACCAAATATTTGGCCTCCTAATGCAAAATCATATTTTATAGATACGATTCTTGAGGGTTATCCGTTTCCAAAGGTTTATTTTTATGAGACATATGATGATAAACGTAAAAAACCAAAACGAGAAATTGTAGATGGCCAGCAGAGAATTACTACATGCATCGCTTTTCTAAATAACGAGTTCGCTCTTTCTTCTACATCTAAGCGTTTTGCAGGATTTCGTTTTGAAGATCTTTCTGATGAAGATCAACGGAGATTTTTAATGATGCCTGTTCAGGTCGATATTATTTTGTCGGCTGAGCGCTCAGAGTTGTTGGAGATGTTTAGAAGAATCAACGCATATACTGCGCCACTTAATCCTTCAGAAAAACGTCACGCAGAGTTCCAAGGAAAGTTTAAATGGTTCATAAATGAGTTGGCTGATGAATTCAGCCCATTACTGGAAGAATATGGCATTTTGACATCGAAACAAATACTTCGTATGGCAGATACTGAATTTCTCACAGAGTTTTGCATAGTTATCGATAGAGGGATTGTTAACAGGGAACAACGTGGCTTATCTGCAATATACAAAAAATTTGACATGGAATTTGCGCAGGAGGCTGACTATCGTTCAAAAATTTCTGATTTTTTTGAGCAACTGCGAACAACACTAAGTCCGCTGCGACAAACTTTTATGATGAAATCGTATGTGGTTCACTCGCTTTTTTGTGCGCTGACTCAGCGAAAATATGGGATACCCGGAGGTGAACAGTCGGTTGGTATTCATACTGATGGATCTTATTTTGTCAATTTGCAACAAACTCTATCTAATCTGCGCCAACTAGCGGATGCTCATGAGACTCAAGATGTGGTTGGTCAGTTTAAGAATTATGTTGAAGCCTGTCTTAGCACTACACACAGGATTTCACAACGTACGGCGCGAAGTCGCGCAATTGCTCAGGCATTAACATAGTTATTTTTACGCCTGATTCTAGCCATGGTTAGGCTGGAAAAGCTGTATAAAAAACTTTCACTGCAATTGAACAGATTGCAGACAAGAGCTGTTGATATAGAAGTGAAGTTGGGTTCTGTCGAACCATGGCGGACCCGTTATATGACTGAAAGTCTTATTCAAGATTTATGGCATACGTGGTGTAGTTTTGTCAGAGAGTTAGTTATTTCATCTTGCACAGGCTGCATTACAAGAAATGGTTCTATCATTCCTGCGAGATTAGCAAATAATTCATGGCAGCGTCTTGGGTATGAAGCCAAACAAGCTGTGTATGGTAATAATATTTCTCCGGGACGCCTTCTTAAGTCAATTCGGCAAGAGCCAACTTGGGGCGATCAAAAGAATATAATTCCGATTTTAAGTGTGCTTGCACCTGCAAATAAAAACGAGTTGATTTCTGCGTTTGGTTTACCGCTTCGCGGGCCAAGGCATCTACAAATAGTACGTAATGCATGTATGCATAAGCATGGCGAGATCATGTTGGATATGAGGACCATACAAATTTACTACCTTGCCAGTAATGTAAAACAACCAAGTGAGCTCGTTTGGCATACAGAAGCTGCAAGCAAACAAATTGCATTTTTTAGGTGGTTAGATGATCTTAAAATCATTGCAGATGTGGGCACATCTCTTCCTTAATGGTAAGGGACGTTAGAGGACTGACAACGTTCTATCTATATTCTTTATGTTTGATTTGATTTTGTCATCTCTCGTAATGGTGAAATCTTATGGAACCCCGTCTCAGTTTTGTAACTCTCGGCGATCCTGATCTCCAGTGTGCAATGCGGTTTTGTGAGAACGTCCTAGGCCTGCTCTTAATACCGTAATGTTTCCCGGAAATATACAAACGAAAAAGTATTGGTTAATTGTATTTCTCTTTATCTCTCATTTATTGTTCGCGGCCGATCTGCCGAACAACTCTCATTCGAATAATTCTGGCACGGGTTGGGAATGCGATCGTGGATATTACAGATCGGGCCAAAGGTGCGTGAAAGTCATCGTCCCCGAAAATGCCAGCATTGATATATACGGCACTGGATGGTCCTGTAACCGAGGCTATTACAAATCGGGACAGAAGTGCGTAAAAGTAATATTGCCTGAAAACGCTGGTATTGATATTTATGGTAGCGGTTGGTCGTGCAATCGAGGTTTTTACAAGTCAGGCCAGAAATGCGTAAAAGTCGTTGTCCCCGAGAATGCTGGTATTGATGTTTATGGCAGCAGTTGGGTATGTAATCGAGGCTATTACAAGTCAGGCAACAAGTGCGAGAAAGTAATTGTGCCTGAAAACGCTGGTATAAATGTTTACGGAAGTGGCTGGTCGTGTAACCGCGGTTACTACAAGTCTGGACAGAAGTGCGTGAAAGTCGCCATTCCAGAAAATGCAAGCATAGACATTTATGGTAGTGGTTGGGTTTGTGATAAAGGTTATAAGAAGTCAAATAATAAATGCTCTCCCATGACGCAAGCAGAACTTCAAAAGCAAAAGGAGCTAGAACAGGCCGTCAAAGAAAGGATGCGTCAGCAAAGACTCCAAGGAGTAAGGGGAGATGACTGTGAGATGGAATTTAAGACGAACGCAGAGGTTTGTGTTGAAATTACAGGCGGAGATCTAGATTGCAATAAAAGTTTCTCAGGCGATTACTATCGCGATTGCGATGTAGTATTAAATTACGAAGTTAAGACTGACTATTCAGGCGGTTCATACTTGGATGTGGAAGTGGAATGCAATGTAGAAATTGAATACAAAGGTAGAGAAACCTATTCAACGCAATCTGACTCAGCTTCTAAAGATGAATCGTACAATTTGTATGCTTATGGGAGCGATAGTGAAACGATGAGATTTAATTTCTCATTCAGTTCTTACAAAGAAATTACTAGCGTAAAAATAAGCTCAGCAAAATGCGAAATCGAAAGTGTAAACTTGTGGTAATAAAGTATGAAATGCGTTCTGAGTGAATTTGCATATGGAACCTCGTCTCAGCTTTGTAACGCTCGGCGTTGCTGATCTCAACCGCACTAGGCTCCCCCGGCACTTAGCGAGCGAAATTTGAGCACTTACGCACGCTGGCTCGGGTTCGCGATCCAGGGCTGAAAAACCTAGGATTTTCCGTGCCCTGCTTGACTGCATTCGCGGGAGGGACGTACTGGCTCACGCTACAAAAACCCGAGTCAGAGAGCAATAGTTTCTAAAATTATTAGCGAAAAATCCTCTCTGACCCGGATTCGCGCACAACCTGATTCAGTACGTCGAAGATTCACGCCACTATCTCGGGTCGATCAATTTATACTGTATTATGTCGTCTTATTTTAGTTAGACCGGAATAAATATATGGAAGAACACTTGCTAAAGCTGATGGAAATTTATCAGTATCAAACTGAGCTAGTGGATAAAGGGTGGCAATATTTTTCAATTGTAACGCTAGGTATTCTCGGTTTTACGATTGGAACGGAAAAACTTGAATTGCGGTTTACTCATAAACTATTAATTGTCGTAGGTTACATAGTGTTTTCTGTCGGCAACTTAATTGCGATATTAAGCGCACAGCGTCTTGCCGTCCGCTTTACATCATTACTGAATATAGAAATACAAAAGCTTAATTTGGAGCCACTTATAGGAATGTATAAGCCGTTTTCTGTATTTCAGCTAGCCGTGTTTTATATTTCTATCTTAATCGTTGTTATTGGAATTGTTCTCTACATTGGTTGGGAGAGAGATGGACGATCTAACAAGCGCTTGCAACCAACGCCACGAAAAACACGGCGCAGCTAAAGCGTCTCGTTAGGCAACCCCCAGCGAAGGTCAAGCGCGCATGATCCGCAAACTGCCCTCTGGCATAGAAAAAAAGGGGTCGGAGTGAATTTTCTTATGGAACCTCGACTCAGTTTTGTAACGCTCGGCGTTTCTGATGGAAAAATAAAGTTATGGATTCGGTTCTGGACGCTGTAAAAGGCGCAGTTATTGCCATAGCCGCTAGCCTGATGATAGCAATAGTATTTGCTTATTTGTTTCGCCTTCCTATTCCAATGGGTGGGATGATCGGACCATTTGGAAAATTCAGCAGTTAAGATATGAGCGCTATTGAAGTTTTGCAGAGTGTTTTTGTGGCGTGGGTATTCTACGGTATATTTGGAGGCCTGATCATATTAGTTCTATGTGGCGCAATTACAGGAATTATTATTGGCAAAAAATATTCAGGTTCAAAACATAACAAAAATAAAATGATCATTTTGTGGTCAAGCGTAATAAGTGCTATACCGGTTTTCTTGCTTTCGGTTTTAGACTTCATCATTGGTCCGTGGTAAAAAACTAAACAACGGTTGGAGAATGAGGTGAAATTATGGATTTAACAGGATTGTTAATTTTTTTGGCGATCGGTGCCTTGGCAGGATGGTTAGCGGGACTTTTTATGAAAGGTCATGGTTTTGGTCTGCTCGGAAATATTGTTATTGGTATTGTAGGCGCTGTAATTGGTGGTTTTGTATTTGGTTTACTGGGTATCACGGCAGGTGGATTGATTGGTTTAATCGTTACCGCAACGGTTGGGGCGGCATTGCTGCTATTCATCGTCGGAATACTTAAGAAGGCATAACAACCTAACATTTCTCAACCGCGTCATGTTCCACCGCCACTTCGCGAGCGAGATTTAAGACTATTCCAACGTTGAATTCTCTCTTTGTTGTAGGCTGCTAACCACATTTTGCAGGCTCCAACTCGACTTCGTGGTATTGTCCAGTTCATAATTTGTGCAGTGACCTAAGCCTCTGATCCTACCTATGGAGCAGCCCACGGCTACTACGGGATTACCCCGCGTTCCGCGCGAGTCCTACCCTGACCTCGAGCAAGTCTTCGGGGACATCCTCACGAACGCGATGCGGTTTTGCGAAGCGGATTCGGGTTGCCTTTTTCTTCGTGACACGGCGGGATTCGAGGCCATCTGCATTCACGGTGCGACCCCCGCTTACTCGGAATATCTGCGCCGGGTTCCGCTCCGGTCCGGTCCCGGTACACTGATTGAATGGCTGGCGGCGCAACCGAAAACGCTTCACCTTCCGGACCTGGTCGCAGAAACTGCGTACCGGCAGCGCGAACCCGATTGGGTCGCGGCGGTAGAACTGGAAGGGGCGCGCACGGCACTTCTTGTCCCCATGCTCCACCGCGAAGTCGTGATCGGGGCCGTCACGTTATATCGTCGAGAGAGGCGACCTTTTACGGACGAGCACGTGGCGCGCGCGCAAATCTTCGCCGAACAGGCGGTGATCGCGGTCGAGAACGTGCGCCTGTTCCAGGAGCTGCAGTTACGGAATCACGAACTTGCCACGGCCCGCGAGCAGCAGATAGCGACAGCCGAGATCCTGCGGGTAATCAGCGGCTCGCCGTCCGACGCGCTGCCGGTGTTCGAGACGATCGTGCACAATGCGGTTGCGCTGTGTGGAAGCCTCTTTGCCAACGTGTTTCGTTATGACGGCGAACTGTTGCACTACGTCGCCAGCCGTAACACGGGACCAAGCTACGTGGAATTGCTTCAGATGAAGTACCCCATGCGTCCCGACATTTCGCAGATATCCGGGAGAGTAATACTCAGCAAATCGGTCGTCAGCTTCGAGGATATTCGTACCGATCCGAACTACGACCAACGATTCCCTAAGGCGATGGGCTGGCGGCGGGTACTGGGTGTGCCGATGCTGCGGGAGGGCAAGCCAATCGGTGTCATCGTCGTCGGCTGGGTCGAGTCCGGACCGGTCCCGAAGGAACAAGAAGAGCTGCTAAGGACCTTCGCCGACCAGGCAGTCATCGCGGTCGAAAACGCCCGTCTCTTCGACGAGCTTCAGAGCAAGAGCCGTCAACTAGAGCTCGCCAATACATACAAATCGCGCTTTCTCTCCGCCGCGAGCCACGACCTGCGGCAGCCGCTTCATGCCTTGAACCTGTTCGTGGCCCAATTGCGCACGGAGCTGGATCCGACTGAACGGGACCACCTCGTCGCCCGGATTGAAGCTGCCGTCAACGCGATAAACGAGTTAATCAATGCGCTGCTCGACATGTCAAGGCTTGACGCCGGTAAGCTGGAGCTGAACATAACGGAATTTCCAGTCGAGAAACTTCTCCGGCGCATGGAGACGACGTTTGCCGAAGCCGCGCGCGAGAAGGGGCTGCGGTTGAGCGTCGTATCGAGCAACACCTGGGTCCGCAGCGATTTCATTCTGCTTGAAAGAATCCTGCTCAACCTGGTATCCAACGCGGTGCGCTACACGGAGCGCGGTGGAATTGTAATCGGTTGTCGCCGTCGCGGCGAGACGGTGCGCTTGGAGGTGTGTGACAGCGGAATTGGCATTGCGGAGGATCAACAGCAGAATATTTTTGACGAGTTCTATCGACTCGCAGCCGCGGATCGGGAGCGTCAATATGGGCTTGGCCTCGGACTTGCGATCGTGGATCGGCTGGGCAGTCTCCTTGACCATCCGATTGAATTGAAGTCGCACCCCGGGAAAGGTTCGCGGTTTATGGTTTCGGTTCCGGTAGTGCCGGAACGGCTCGGTCAGGCTGAAGTTCCGGTGTCATCAGAAACCATCGCCGATACGATGGACGGCAAATTGATCGTCGTGATAGACGACGATGCGCTCGTTCTCGATGGCATGCGCGGGCTCTTGCGAAGTTGGGGCTGTGAGGTAGAAACCGCGGTATCGGACACGGCGGCACTCGCACGGCTTGAGGAGATTGGCCAACATCCTGACTTGATCATTTCCGATTATCACCTTCCCAACGGAAAGACCGGCTTTGAGGCCATCGAATGTTTGCGTAACACGATGGGTGATGCAATTCCGGCGTTCCTCATTAGCGGTGACACCGCGCCCGAGAGGATACGCGAGGCCCGCGCGAGCGGTTACTATCTACTGCACAAGCCGGTGCACCCGGCCAAGCTGCGCGCACTGGTCCAGCAGTTGCTATCGGTTTCCCCCGCTACGGCTTAGCCGGCGGTGGTCGCGGAGTATCGAACGCAAGCCCGAGGCGATTGACCGTGACAATCGCCTGTGCGCGGCTCGACACTTTAAGCGTGCGCAGGATGGCAGTGACATGAATCTTGACAGTCGCCTCCGCGAGCCCGAGTTCCCGACAAATCAGTTTGTTGGATTTTCCCTGTACCATGAGCGCCAGCACATCGAGCTGGCGTTCGGTAAGTCCCAGATCCGCCGGTGACTTTGGCGCCGACAAGTTCGTATTCGGCTCTATGCTCCCGGGTGCCGCATTGAGCAGTTCCGGCGGTATGTATCGTCCGCCCGAGAGCACCAGCCGCAGCGCACTAACCATTACCGCATTATTCGCCGATTTGGGGATGAAGCCCATCGCGCCGAGATCGAGCGCCGTGCGCATGGTGGCGGCATCCTCCTGAGCTGAGAGGATCACGACCGGAAGCGTGGCATGTTTGCGCCGCAGTTCCGCGAGCGTTGCGAACCGGCTAGTGCCCGGAAGATTCAGGTCGAGCAGCAGCAGGTCAAGATCGACATGTTCGTTGACCAGATGAAGAACGCCCGCGCCATTCTGCGCCTCGAGCAAGATGACATGTTCGTCGAGTTGCTTTAGTACATGCCGTAGCGCTTCACGAATCAATTCGTGATCGTCTGCGACCAGAATTTTCATGGCACCAGACCTCCTCACGGCGCGAAAAGCGATACGTACTTAGGTATTACGACGAAGTAATTACAGTCCTTTTACGCGCACGGGACAAGAGGTGCAACTTACCCCGTGCCGCTGCCATTTCCGCTCACTGTGCCGTCCCTGCGACTTTGGTTTTAGTTCTTGAGCCTGATTTCGGAATCCCCCTTTCGTGAGCATACTCAATCGCGTTTCAAACGAGGTGCGAATTCATCTATTCATCAGGACAACCGACTAATTTGGAGGAATATATGAGTGACGAAATCAAATGTAAATCTAGTGTCAGCAAGAAGATGGAGCCGAAACAGCCGATGTCCCGGCGTAAATTCCTGACGGCGACCGCCGCTACTGTTGGCGGTGCGGCAACGATCGGTTTCCCCATGGTCTCGCGTGCCGAGACGATTACGGTGAAAATGCAGGGCGCCTGGAGCGCCACCGACATCATCAACGAGTTCGCCCAGGAGTTCGTTGACCGTGTCAACCAAATGTCGGGCGGGCGACTGCACATCGATTACCTCGTGGGCGGCGCGGTGGTGAAGCCGTTCGAGGTGACGGATGCGGTGAGCAAGGGCGTGCTCGATGCCGGCCACACGGTGCCGGTGTACTGGTACAACAAGTCGAAAGCCGCGTCCTTGTTCGGCTCCGGGCCGATCAACGGCATGGACGCGCACATGACGCTATCCTGGATCTACCGCGGCGGCGGGCTGGAATTGTACCGGGAACTGCTGGAGAAACTCGGTCTTAACTATGTCGGGTTCTTCGCGATGCCGTATCCGACCCAGCCGCTCGGCTGGTTCAGGAAGCCGATCACGGACGCCAAGCAGTTGAAAGGCCTCAAGTACCGGACCGTGGGTCTCGCGGCCGACCTGTTCGAGGAGATGGGCGCGAAAGTAACACAGCTGCCGGGCGGCGAAATCGTCCCGGCGCTCGAGCGCGGTGTAATCGAAGCGTTTGAGTTCGCCAACCCAACCTCGGACAGCCGCTTCGGCGCCCAGAAAGTGCTCAAGACCTACGAGATGGGCAGCTTCCATCAGGCGATGGAGTTCGAAGAGATCATCATCAACAAGAACAAGTGGGACTCGTTGCCCAAGGACCTGCAGGCGATCTGGCAGTACGGCGTCGAGGCGGCGAACTCGGCCAACTACTGGACCGCGATGGCCAACTACCCGAAGGACCTGCAAACGCTCATCCACAAGGACAAGGTCAACGTCGTCCGCACGCCGAAGTCGATCTTCAAGGCGCAGCTTAAGGCCTGGGACAAGCTCACCAAGCGGCTCTCGGACGAGGACCCATTCTTCAAGAAAGTGGTGGAATCGCAGCGCGCGTGGGCCAAGGACCTCTGTTACTACTGGTTCCTGAACGATGCCGACTTCAAAATGGGTTACGAACACGTGTTCAAGACAAAGCTTCCCGTTTGAGGATCAAGCTGAGTCAATGGCAGTGACGCTTGGGGCGGCGCAGATGAACGGCCGCCCCTTTTTTTGCGCCCGGTAGTGGAGCGCATGGTTAGCCGGCTGTTATTAAGATATATTCAGACACGATTCGCGGCGCGAGGAGACCGCGCATTCACAACGTTAACCGCACCATGTTCCACCGCCACTTTGCGAGCGACACTTGAGAACAGACCCGCGCGGGCCCGGGATCGCGATCCTGAGGACGAAAAAACCCAGGATTTTCCATGCTCTGCTTGACTGCTTTCGCGGGAGGAACAAACTGGTTCACTTCCGACATCGCGAGGTGAAGGTCATGAATATTTTGATCGTTGGTGCCACGCGCGGCATTGGGCGACAGCTGCTTGAACAGGCGTTGGCGTCCGGGCATGCTGTTACCGCCCTGGTTCGTAATCCTCAAAGGCTTGCAATACAACATGAGCGGCTTAGGGTTATCCAGGGCGACATTCTTGATTTCGATTCGGTCGCGCGCGCGATGGCCGGTCAGGAGGCGGTGTGTTGCACGATCGGCGTTAAAGTGCCGTGGGTACGGGTGACGGTATTCTCGGAAGGAACAAAAAATCTGCTTCAGGCCATGCTCCAGACCGGGGTCAAGCGGTTAATCTGCGTGACCGGCATTGGCGCGGGCGACAGCAAGGGACACGGCGGTTTTCTGTATGACTATCTCTTTCTGCCTTCTGTAAACAGGCCGATCTATGCCGATAAAGACCGCCAGGAAGCCCTGATCGAGGCCAGCGACGTCGACTGGACCATCGTCAGGCCCGGTTTCCTGACCAATGGCCCGCTAACAAAAAATTATCGAAAGCTGATCAATCTGGCAGGGGTAACGGCAGGCTGGATTTCTCGTGCCGATGTCGCCCACTTTATTCTCGAAGAACTTGCGTCCAGGCAATATCTGCATCAAACACCTTTATTGACTTCCTAAATATGGCCTCCCATCAGAGAATAAGGAATCATGCAGAAATTGAAAATAATGCCGCAGTAACTTAATTCTTTTTGACTGTTGCAGATAGGTTAATGAAGAAAGATGCCATCGATATGAAAATGGCCGCCTTCCACAGCTTCAATCTGATTATGTCCCACCGGCACTGAGCGGGCGCAATTTGAGAACTTACCCACCTTGGCCCGGGATCGCGATCCTGCTCATCATCGCGACCAAGGCTATCTGAAATAGGAGGCTGAATATGCGCACACAAGCTGAGCGGGCCCGGTTGTTCCGGGCGCTGCACGAACGACCGGGGATTTTCATCATGCCCAATCCCTGGGACGCGGGCACGGCGAAGCTCTTTGCCTCGCTTGGTTTCGAAGCATTGGCGACCACCAGCCTGGGATTGGCAAACTCCCTCGGCCGCGTCGACGGCACGCTTGCCATCCGTCGTGAAGAGCTGATCGCCAACTGCCGGGACATCGCGTCGGCGACGGAGCTTCCCGTGAACGCCGATCTGGAAAATGGATATGCCGATGATCCCGGCGCAGCCGCCGCGATTATCCGGCTGGCCGCCGATGCCGGCGTCGTGGGTGGCTCGATGGAAGATGCCTCGGGCAATCCCGCCAGACCCATTTACGACTTCAACCTTGCCGTCGAGCGTGTTGCCGCCGCAGCCGAGGTTGCGCGCGCTCTGCCGTTCCCGTTCACGCTCACCGCGCGGGCCGAGAACTATCTGCACGGCCGCCGTGATCTCGACGACACCATCCGCCGCTTGCAGGCGTTCGCGGCGGCGGACGCCGACGTGCTTTTTGCGCCGGGTTTGCGTGATCTCGAAACAATCCGGCAAATCGTTGCAGCTGTGCCGAAGCCGCTCAACGTCGTGATGAGCGCGGCGGACCCCGACATCACCGCGCGGGAGTTGGCCGACGCCGGCGTCAAGCGCATCAGCGTGGGAGGCGCGCTATCCCGGCTGGCCTTCGCGGCGGTGCGCGACGCCGCAGTGGCGATGCGCGATGCCGGCTCGTTCCAATGGGTCCGCGACACGGTGCCAACCAAGGATCTCAAGGCGATATTTCAGCGCTAGACCCGGAGCAGGTCTAACATGGCGATCTATTCAGACGTTGAAGTTTTGAAAGTCGCCGATGACGGCAAGTTCACCAAGAGCGCGGAGTTTTTTTCGAAGTACTCATGATCTCAACGGTATCTAAGAGTCGCCTGACATGGTGACCGGGCTAACGAAAACGGGGCCTTGCGGCCCCGTTTTCGTCGATGCAAGAAGGTACGTTACATACCGGCGAGGCCGGCTTGGGAAACCTGCTCGTCTTGGTCTGCGGTGGCGCCACTGGTTCCGATGGCGCCGATGACTTTGCCGTCCTGCATGATCGGCAGTCCGCCGCTGACCGCGGACATACCCGCTAAGGTTAAGAGGCCGTAGCTGCCATTAGCCACTGCATCTTGGAACACGCGCGTCGAACGGCGATACATGGCGGCGCTGCGTGCCTTGTAAATCGCGACCTCGATGCTTCCGGTTTGGGTATGGTCGAGCTTTTCGAAGTAGACCAGAAAACCGTGCGTATCGACGACGGAAACGGCGACATTCCATTTGTTTTTAATTGCCTCCGCCATGGCCGCCGCCGTCATCTTTTTCGCGGTGGCGAGATCGATTGACGGGCCGTACGGCGGACGTTAGTTTGCGAAGGTGCTTGCTACGCTGAATGCCAGCATCGCGGCACCGAACATACAAATTAAAGATTTCTTGAGCAACATGATTTTTCTCCTAGGTAAGTGGGGACAGCCGTGAGCACGATACGGTAAGCGGGATAAGATTGTAAATATGGTTGTTAATGAACAAATGGTATCAACACGGCGGGCGGGCAAAAGACTGTGCGCCACTTGGCAGCTCGCCGGTAAACTCTTATAAAGTCGCGCCGCAGTTTTGTATCGTTCTGTGTTATTGATCTCCAGCGCGCATTACGGTTTGATAATGAATTGTTGCAACTTCCTCGGCAATCCACGCAGAATAGAATAATGGGTCTGAGCCAATTAATGCTTTAGAATTGCTTCTCAGCAACGTTTAACCACGCCGCGCCCGCCGCGACTGGACGACGCGCCAAAGAGACAGGGATCGAAAACCATGAAGACCAAAGCCGCGGTCGCCGTCGCTGCAGGCAAGCCGCTCGAGATCATGACCGTCGATCTCGATGGACCCAAGGCCGGTGAGGTGCTCGTGGAGTTGAAGGCGACGGGAATCTGCCACACCGACGAATTCACCCGCTCCGGCGCCGACCCCGAGGGGCTCTTTCCCGCGATCCTCGGCCACGAAGGGGCGGGTATCGTCGTGGACGTGGGGCCCGGTGTCACGACGGTAAAGCAGGGCGATCACGTCATTCCGCTCTACACGCCGGAGTGCCGCCAATGCAAATCGTGCCTGTCGCGCAAGACCAATCTGTGCACCGCGATCCGCGCCACCCAGGGCAAGGGTGTGATGCCGGATGGCACGAGCCGCTTCTCCGTGGGCGGCAAGCCGCTCTATCACTACATGGGCTGCTCGACATTCTCGAATTACACGGTGCTGCCGGAGATCGCGGTCGCCAAAATCCGCGAGGACGCGCCCTTCGACAAGGTGTGCTACATCGGCTGCGGCGTGACCACCGGCATCGGCGCCGTGATCAACACCGCCAAGGTCGAACCGGGAGCGAACGTCGTCGTGTTCGGCCTCGGCGGCATCGGACTGAACGTGATCCAGGGCGCCCGGATGGCGGGCGCCGACAAGATCGTCGGTGTCGATATCAATCCACGGCGCAAGCCGCTCGCCGAGAAGTTCGGCATGACGCACTTCGTGAACCCCAAGGAAACCGGCGGCGATCTCGTGCCGCACCTCGTGGCCCTCACCGACGGCGGCGCGGACTACAGCTTCGAGTGCGTCGGCAACGTCGAGCTCATGCGCCAGGCCCTCGAATGCTGCCATCGCGGCTGGGGGGTCTCGGTGATCATCGGCGTCGCCGGCGCCGGCCAGGAGATCAAAACGCGCCCGTTCCAGCTCGTCACTGGACGGGTATGGAAAGGAACCGCGTTCGGCGGCACGCGCGGGCGCACTGACGTGCCGAAGATCGTCGACTGGTACATGGAGAAGAAGATCAACATCGACGATCTGATCACGCACGTGATGCCGCTGGAGCGCATCAACGACGCCTTCGATCTCATGCACAAGGGCGAGTCGATCCGCTCGGTCGTGACTTATTGAGACGACGGCTTCCTACGAACCGCTTACATCTAGATGACTAAGCTAAAAATAATATTTTTGTGGGTCGGTTTACTGGGTTCACTACCCGCTACCGGTTTTACCGGTCTCAGTATTGTGCTCTACGCACGGCTGAGCGCTGTTGCGCCGGAGCGTTGGCCGCCCGATAAGGCCGGTCTTTGGACGTATAGCGCTTTGGCCCTGATGGTGCTGTTTGTATGCCTCTTTATCTATTGCCTCGTGTCGCTCATCAAAGAGTCCAACCGAAGGTAACGAGAATAATAAATTACTGGATAACTTCGCGAGCACAATTTGAGAAGTGACTCACGCTGGCTCGGGATCGCGACCCAAGAATCCAGTTCTTGCCCCCATTTCACCAGGCGAAAGCAACACCCCGGGTTGACGGGTTGCCCAACCATCGCTTCCAGCCGCGCGTCCGCCACCAACGGTCACGCGGCAGAAGCGAAGCCGTTAAACGCAAAGATTGACTGGTTCAGTCTCCTATTTTTTCGCACGATGCGAAAAATAGGGGCGGGAAAAATGCTGCCGAACTATATGATTTCTCGTGAAGCGACTACAATTGCATCCTAGCACTGCTATATTTCTGATTAGAGTCCTCGAGGAGTTTCTTGTGCGTACTACTTATAAAATTCTGAGCATGGGCGCCTCTTACGGCTCGCTCTTGGGAATCAAACTCGCGCTCGCGGGGCATACGGTGAAGCTGGTATGCCTCCCTGCTGAGGCGGAGTTGATCAACAAAGAAGGCGCCATCGTCCGTCTGCCGGTCAAGGGCCGCGACGGGCTGGTTGAAATCAACTCGAAAAAACTGCCCGGACAGTTGTCCGCCGGCGGCACCACGGCCTTCAAACCAGCCGATTTTGATTTGATCGTACTGGCGATGCAGGAGCCGCAGTATGGCTCACCCGGCGTGCGCGAACTGCTGGACGCGGTGGCCAAATCCAAAGTTCCCTGCATGTCGATCATGAACATGCCGCCGTTGCCTTACCTGGCGCGCATTCCGGGTATCGATGCCAAGGCGTGCCGAGGCTGTTACACCAATCCTGCCGTATGGGACAGTTTCGATCCCAAGGTGATGACGTTGTGCAGCCCGGATCCGCAGGCGTTTCGTCCGCCGGAAGAAAAAGTCAATGTCTTGCAGGTCAGGTTGCCCACCAATTTCAAGTCGGCCCGCTTTGATGCGGCGGCACACACTGCCATCCTGCGCCAACTGGAGTCGGATATTGAAGCTGTCCGCTTTGATGCTGGCGACGGCAAAATAGAATTGCCCGTCAAGCTCAAGGTGCACGATTCACTCTTTGTGCCGCTGGCAAAATGGAGCATGCTGCTCGCGGGCAACTATCGCTGCGTGCAAAAAGACAGGATGATACCGATCAAGGAAGCCGTGCATTCCGATATCGAAGCATCGCGGTCGGTTTACAACTGGGTTGCGAAGTTGTGCCTGTCCCTGGGCGCAGACGAGAAAGACATGGTGCCGTTCGAAAAATACGCCAACGCGGCGCTCTCGCTTGCGAGCCCGTCCTCGGCGGCGCGTGCGCTGGCTAACGGCGCACCTTACATCGAGCGGGTTGACCGTCTGGTGCAGACCATAGCGGCGCAAAAGGGCATGCAGTCCGCCACCGTCAACCGCACGGTCAAGTTGGTCGACAGCTGGCTGGAGGCCAATCGAAGCAGAAAACGACCCGGAGAGGCAGCTTCTGCGCGGTAGCAATCCTAATTGCAATATTTTTCAAATTTTATTTATCACCGCGTTATCTGCTCAAATAAATTATGAGGCGAAATCGCGTTGAAATGATTTAATCATATGGCGCCTCGACCCGGTATTGTAACGCTCGCCATTTCTGATCCCACCCGCGCCATGGTCCACCGGCACATCACGAGTTCAATTTGAGATCTTATCCACGCTGGCTGGGGATCGCGATCCTGCTCGTCATCGCGACCGTCTTCGCCTTGAACCACGTCGCGGCGCGCGTTGCCTTCGATCACGGCACCAGCGTCGTCACGGGCGTGGTGTTCCGCTCGGGCGGCACCGCGTTGGCCTTGCTCGCGTTGCTCTTTATCCTGCGCACGCCGATCCGGCTGCCCCCGTTGACGACGCGGCGCGCGCTCGTGATCGGCGCGCTGATCGCGCTGCAGAGCTATTGCCTCTACGCCGCGGTCGCGCGGCTTCCGGTCGCGCTCGCGCTGCTCACCTTCAATATCTATCCGATGGTGTACACGTTTATCAGCTGGGCCGCTGGCGTCGAGCGCCCCTTGCCGAGCGCACTCGTCGCCATGGTCGTTGCGCTGTTTGGCCTCGCGCTCGCCCTGGACATCGCGCACACCGGCGAAGCGCTCACAGATCGTTGGGCCGAGATCGGCGTGGGAGTCGCGTTCGCAACCGGGGCATCGCTGGTTTTCGGTTCGGTGCTGTTCCTCAACGCGCGCTGGCTGCACGGCGTCGATGGCCGGGTGCGCAGTTTGCTGACGATGGCAAGTTGCAGCGTGATAGCCCTTGCCGGCGCCACCGCAACCGGCGCGTTCGCACTGCCGCACGACGGCACCGGATGGCTCGGCCTCTCGCTGCTTACCCTCTTTTACGGCTCGGCTATCACTGTCTTCTTCGTGGTCCTGCCGCACATGCGTGCGACGAGCGATGTAGCCGTGCTCAATTTCGAACCGGTGGCGCTGGTCTTTCTCGGCTGGGCGATCCTCGGACAGACCCTTGCCCCGACCCAGATCGCCGGCGCGTTCGTGGTTGTCGGCGCCATCATCGCGCTCGGCATGGCGAAGCACTAGAATGCTCTCTTGGTAAGAATCTTATTCTGCCATTAAGGAGAAAGTGCCATGTCAAGTGTCGGTTACCATGAACCCATATCTGAACTCACCGCTGAAGTCTGCGATATGCATCGTGCCATTGTCTCGTTAATGGAAGAACTAGAAGCAATCGATTGGTACAACCAGCGGGCCGGTGCATGCAAGGATCCAGCGTTGCAGGCAATACTCGAACATAATCGTGATGAGGAAAAAGAACATGCATCCATGGTTCTGGAATGGATACGCAGGAAAGATCCGGTTTTCTCGAAAGAACTGAAGGATTATTTGTTCACTGAGAAATCGAACGCTCATAAATAGATTATCCTTATTATTCTCTTGTAGAAAATAATGTCATTGTGAGAACAGCAGAGGGTTTTGATTAATCCCATGGAACCGCGTCTCAGCTTTGTAACCCTCGGAGTCTCCGATCTTAAGCGCGCGACACGGTTCTACGCGGAAGTACTGAAACTCCCCAGAATATCCACGCCGCCGGAAGTTGCTTTCTTCGAGCTCGGCAAGACCTGGCTCGCACTGTATCCACGCGAGCTGCTGGCGGCGGACGCCGGGGTTCCCGCGGCGGGCTCGGGGTTTCCCGGTTTCTCGCTGGCGCACAATGTCCGCACGGCGGCGGAGGTGGATGCGCTGCTGAAGGAAGTCGCGGCCATGGGCGGTCGTATCGTGAAGCCGGGCCAACGCGCGGATTGGGGCGGGTATACGGGATACTTCGCCGATCCCGACGGGTTTCTCTGGGAAGTCGCGTGGAACCCGCAATTTCCACACACCTGAATTCGGAAAAATGACCCGGGAAGCAATCCTGCTGGTGTATGACAAGCAATGTCCGGTGTGCGATAACTATTGCCAGCTGGTGCAGATCCGGG
Organism: Sulfuricaulis sp.; assembly: GCF_040901545.1. Classification (GTDB taxonomy): domain Bacteria; phylum Pseudomonadota; class Gammaproteobacteria; order Acidiferrobacterales; family Sulfurifustaceae; genus Sulfuricaulis. The sequence continues at coordinate 39,587 of NZ_JBBDYL010000059.1, forward strand.
AAACGCTCGGTGAGTTCAAGCTCATTGACGCACGCGAATCGAGCCCGCTGATGGATGAAATCACCTCCCGGGGATGGGACATCGATCAAGGCATGGTGTTGAAAATGGGCGATGAACTGTATTACGGATCAGACGCCATTCATGCCTTGGCGCTGATCAGCAGCCGTTCGGGAATCTTTAATCGTTTCAACTACTGGATGTTCAAATCTAGGAAACTCGCTCACTTTTTTTATCCCATCCTGCGGTTTTTCCGAAATCTCTTGTTGAAGCTGCTGGGCAGGTCAAAGATAAACAATCTCAGGCTGGAAAATAACGTCTGGTTCTGATTTCTCAAATATTGATTGTCTCTAATTTGGAAAGATTCCCACGCGCTGAAACCGTGACGTGATTGAGCTTATGGTGCCGGCGTGGAATACCGCGCGTGGATGGCCTTGATGCCATCCAGAGTTTTTTTATCCAGCGTAATTTTGATGCTATCGATATTGCGTTTGAGTTGCTCCATCGTGGTGGCACCGATGATGGTTGATTTGACGAACCACCGCTGACGCACGAAGGCCAGCGCCATTTGGTCCGGTCCGATCCCGTGCTGCTTCGCCAGCGCCACGTAGTCCGCCGTCGCGTGCGCCACGGTCGGACGGCGGTTGCGCGGCTGAAATTCGGCGAACTTGACCATGCGCGCGTTGGCCGGTTTCGCGCCGTTCAGATATTTTCCGGTCAACACCCCGCCGGCGAGCGGACTGTAGGCGAGCAGCGGAATGTTTTCGCGATAGGTCGCCTCGGCGAGATCCAGATCAAATTGCCGGCTCGCGAGGTTGTAGATATTCTGGATTGAAACCGGTCGCGGGAGTTCGTGCTGGCGCGCCAGCCAGCTGAACCGGCACACCCCCCAGGATGTTTCGTTGGACAGCCCGTAGTAGCGAATCTTTCCGGCCTTCATGAGCTCGGCCATGGTTTCGATCTGCTCCAGAATGGGCACGGTCTCGGTCTCCCTTCCCGGATCGAACCGGGTTGCACCGAAACTCTGCACGTTGCGGTCCGGCCAGTGGATTTGATAGAGGTCGAGGTAATCGGTTTGCAGGCGCGCCAAACTGCCGTGCAGCGCCTCGATGATGTTCTCGCGCGAGATGGCTGTGTGACCGCCGCGCAGCCAGTCGCGCCGGCCGGGCCCCGCGATCTTGCTCGCCACGATGAGCTTGGCGCGCGGCTGGTGTTTCAACCAGGTGCCGATGTACTGCTCGGCCCGGCATGCCGTCTCGGCGCACGGCGGCACCGGGTACATCTCGGCGGTGTCGATGAAGTTGATGCCATGCGCGATGGCATAATCGAGCTGTTCGTGCGCCTCCGCTTCCGAGTTTTGTTCCCCCAGGTCATGGTGCCGAGGCAAATCTCCGACACCCGCAAGTCTGAATCGCCCAATTGATTATGTTTCATGTTGATTTATCGTTCCTGCTGTACTCATCGCGTACCCGCGCCAGCGTTTCTCGTTGCGGTAAACAAACTTAACGCCAAGTGTCACACCAGTCCAGTGTTTTGTCGGGGATGGATTACGCAATCCACATTGGAAAATAAAGCGCAGACTGTACTTTTCAACCCGTTTAGGTGGGCATGCGCGTATTCGTCTATAATTTTCCCAGCGATTACACAAGGTCAATTGCGATGAAAAAGGCATATTTAATATTGGTGGTCGGCATTGCGGCGCTGCTCACGGTAAATGTCTCCGCCGCGGAAAATCTTTTACCCGCTAAAAAAGCGGACATAAAGAAATTGCTGGAAGTCACCGGATCGTTGAAAATCGCCAAGAACATGTCGGAGGCGGTGGTGAACCAGATGTCTCGGGCCCTTAAACAGGCCCGCCCGGATGTCCCGCCGGAAACGTTCGACATCATTCATGATGAAGTCAATAAAACCATATCCGAAGCCATGGTCGCCAAGGGAGGTTTTATCGACCTGATGATTGTGCTTTATCATAGGTACTATACGCATGCCGATATCAAAGGGCTGTTGGCATTTTACCAGTCGCCGCTGGGGAGAAAAGCGAGTTCGCTGGGGCCGGTAATGAGCCAGGAAGGATTTGCGATCGGCCAGCGCTGGGGAGAAAGCCTGGGCCCGATTATCGATCGACGCGTGCGGGCGCGTATCAGGGATAAAGGAATCGATATATAACAACCGATAAATAAGTTTTTTGTCGATATACAAGCTTAGGCTCCTGCGGAGCGGCCGGGCGCATTCAACCTGATGAGGGTTCATTGAATGACCAAAACCCGCTACGCCGATATCAAGTCGTTTATTTCCAAGGACGGTTCCGTCATCCGCGAGCTGATGCATCCCGCGGCGCATGGCAATGCAAACCAGAGCTTTGCCGAGGCGATCGTCACGCTGGGGAAGGGCACTCGGCTGCACCAGCATCATCGCAGCGAGGAAATCTATCATGTCACTTCCGGCGAGGGCCGGATGGTATGTGGTGACGAGGTATTCATCGTCCACAAGGGTGATACCATCTGCATCCCGCCGGGGACCCCGCACCGGGTGGACAATACCGGCAAGACCGAGTTGCGAATTCTGTGCAGCTGCTCCCCGCCGTATTCCCACGACGATACCGAACTCCTCTAAATAGACCGGCCCCTGTTTCTCTACGTCGTACGGCGGCAAATCCTGCCGAATTCCGCCTTCCGTCGGACACCCGGGAGCTGCACGCCGCAAAAAATTCAATAAGGGCGGGAATTTAGACATTCCTGCTCCATTCCCGTTATTGGCACGGGTTGTGCTCAATCTATCTGCAATTCGATTCGGAAAATTCTGAACAATGCGGATGAGCGGTATGACAGGGGTGGCCAAGAGTCTAACGGGGTTGGGGTTATTGGCCCTGATTGGCTTCGGTGGGGCGGCCGAGGCGGCGGTGTATATTTATGAGCTGCCGGACGGATCACGACTGGTGACCAATTATCCGATCAACAATAAAAATTACCGGGTGGTGCACACCAGCGAAGATTTCCATGGTATCGGCAGACTGGCCGCGCAGAAGAACAGCCCGGTATTTCGCGAATCACCCTCCACTTATGACCGGCTGATTCGCCGTTATTCAGAAGAACACGGCGTGGAATTTGCGCTCGTCAAGGCGATCATGCAGGCGGAATCTTCCTTCAATCCTTATGCGGTGTCACACAAAGGCGCGCGCGGCTTGATGCAAATGATGCCGGAAACCGCCAGCCGTTACGGCGTGCGGGACATTTATAATCCGGGGGAGAACATCCGCGCCGGAGTCAAACACCTTAAATATCTGTCCGAGGTGTTCGACAATAAATATACCGACGTTATCGCCGCCTACAATGCCGGCGAAAACGCGGTAAAACAGTATCGCGGCATCCCGCCTTATGAAGAGACCCGGAATTACGTAAAGAAAGTATTGCAGTTCAAGCGCCAGTACGCATCGAAATACCGGTATAGCAAGGTCGGCAATCGCTCCTCAGGAAGCTGATCAACCTTTATTCCGCGTTCAGTCGCGCTAGTTTAATTGGATCCGCTGACCCCAGGGAACCTGCCCTTTTCCTTTCACCAGCCACAACACCGGATAGGACGGTTCGTGTTCGGGAAACTCACCCTTGGCATCGGTGAAATAAAGCAGCAAATTGGGCGGGCGGTCCTGTTCGTCCGCCCATTCAAAGACCGGGGTGAATTTCGTGCCGCCACCTCCCTGGAATTGCTTCGGCAATCCGACCTCATCCCACGGTTCAAATGTCCAGGGACCGTCCTCGGCCAGACGCTCGTCGCAGGCAAGCAAGACGATACGGGCACCGACCTGACCTTTGATGGCGTTTATTTCGCTCAGAAACTCCCGCATTTCCTCGTCCGATATCGAGCCGCTGGTATCGAGCGCGACGACAAGATCAACGTTACGGCTGTGCAAGCCTGGCAGAATGGCCGAGCCTTCGCGGCGCGATGGATGGGCGAAGCTGTAATCGTCGTGCGTTGTCTGTGTCATGTAGTGCGCCAGCAGCAGGCGCCACGGCAATTGCGGTTGCAGGAGCTGATCCACCTTGCGCGCAATGGAACGGCTGAGCTTTCCCATCTTTCTCGCATGGTGGGCGGCCGCCGCCAACCGCTGTTTCCACTGTTTCTCGAGCAATTCACGTTCCGGAGCGGAAAGCGGAGTGGGTGGCAAAGCGCCGCCTTGGCTTTCACCGGAAGCATCGCGATCTCCCGAATCGCCCATCGCCGCTTTACTCATCCCCCCGTGACCGTTGGTGCCGGAGGGTAGGCCGTCTTGATCAAAAATATGCCGGTCCAGCGTTCTACCCGAATCGTTTTCCCGAATGTAGGGGTAAATTTCCTCGGCGCTCATGTCCCGGTACGCTTCCCGAAACAGGGCGCCCGGAGGGGGCGTAAGACCGTCAGCCGTCAGCAGGGGGTTAACGGCGAAATCGCAGGCAAGGTCCCAACGATGTTGGTGGCGATGCTCACGACGCGAGAAGTGTGACAGCGCGCAGTGCAGCGCCTCATGCGCCAGGACGAATTTGGTTTGTTCGAATGTCAGCGCGCGGATGTAACCGGGATTGTAAAAGATGGATCGCGCGTCGGTCGCGGTGGTGGGACACCAACCGGGATCGGCCTCAACGAGCGGCAGGCGCAACACCAGAGCGCCGAGAAAGGGTTTGTCGATGATGAGCCAGGTCCGCGCGGCAACCAGCTTGTCTTCGACGGCGTCGCTTTTGGGGGCGTTGGAATTCACAGGATTAACAGGATTTTTCAGGATTAACAGGATTTATTTCTGGAGTTTTTGACTCATGTGGCTTGCGATATTCGCGGAATTTACGTTTTACGGTAACACTATTACCAAAATTTAAAAGCAAACCTGTGTTACGTCCTGTAGCTGCCAGATAGTTAACCAACTGCATTTCATGTTCTGACACTAAATGCTAAGCAGCTTTCAATTCGCAGATAACTCTGTTCTCGACAAGAATGTCAGCGAAATACTCTCCGACGTGCTTTCCTTCATAGTGAACTGTTATGGGAAATTGCTGTTTAACATCAAGTTCCAGTTTCTGTAGTTCAATGATCATTGCATTTTCATAAACTTTCTCTACAAATCCGGCGCCAAGCTGCTGGTGGACCCTGAAAGCGCAAGCTATGATTTTCTCGGTAATATCCTTGTCCTCCAGCATCTCTTTTCTCATCCCCAATTACCAATTTAATCCTGTAAATCCTGAAAAATCCTGTTAATCCTGTCAAATCTATTATTTCGCTTTAGCGGCGGCCGGAGATTTCTGCCACATATCGAAAATCATCACGCTGGCGATCTTCTTGGCCCATTGTGCGAATTGCGGCAGCGAAAATAATTTTTCGCCGACGGCGCGTTGCATGTCAGAGACCAGCATGACGCCCATCTCACGGCTTGGGAGACGGCCGGCGTAATCCAGAATATTGCCGAACACCTTGGCTTCGTCGGCAGTGCCCTTGGCGCGGACGGCGCGCCCGACCAGCGCGGTGGCCACGGCGTACTGCAAATCGGTTTCTGCCGGAACGGTCGCCGACGTGCCGTTGATAATCGCTTCGATGTCCGGAAGATTTTCAATATTGTCGATGAAGGCCTTCAGCTCCACCCCTCCCGCGGGCCCCACGCAGGCCTCAATCGCTCCCAGCAGCAATTCCGGTCGGTCGCCGAATTTGGCCAGCGCGCGATGCGCGAATTCCCACGAACGTGGCGATGGAAACGCCACGGGGTTGTGTGCCGGATCGAAATCGAACAGCAGCTCCGGACGAAAACGAAGAAAGGCGATGACGCGCTCGTCGATCCGGTTGGCATACGCCCAGGCAACCCAGTCATCGAGGTGCGTCTCGACCGCGAAATGGGAAAAGCGGTTGGCCAGCGGGGCGGGCATGCTGTACGTGACACCGCGGTCACCTTGACGGTTGCCGGCGGCGAAGACCGCCCAGCCTTTCGGAACTTCATAGGCGCCGAGACGGCGATCGAGGATGAGTTGATACGCGGCCGCGGAAACGGTTGGCGCCGCGGAGGTGATTTCGTCGAAAAACAAAATACCCTCGGCACCGTGGCGCTCGGTATTCGGCAACATCGCCGGGACCGCCCATTCCACGACATCACCCACGCGGAACGGGATGCCACGCAAATCGGTTGGTTCCATTTGCGACAGACGGATGTCGATTACCGGAACGTCATATTTCCTGGCCACTTGCGCCACCATTTGCGACTTGCCCACTCCGGGCGGGCCCCACAACATGACCGGCGTGTGGTAACCCTCGCGGGCGCTCAGGAATTCACGTTCGAGTACGGCGAGGATCAAGGCTGGGCGCATGCAATCTCCGGTAGATGGGCGGATGAATGACGAATTCGCCAAGTATAAATTCACCGCCGCCGAGCGTCCATGCAAATGCGCGCCAGACGGGAATATTCCGGATAGGGCGCGTGGATTTTCCGGAAACCGTTTCCGCCGCCGTGTGCCGGCGTCAGATCTCGATCTGCGTGCCGACCTCGATGACGCGGTTGGCGGGGAGGTTGAAGTACTCCACGGGGCTGCCAGCGTTGCGCGCCAGGGTGGCGAACAGGCGCTCGCGCCACAGCGCCATGCCTTCGTAGCGGATGCTCGGGATCACGGTCTCGCGACTCAGGAAGAACGAGGTCTGGAGCGGCTGGAATTCCATGTCCTGCTCGCGGCACAGTTCGAGCGCCTGCATGATGTCCGGCTTGTCCTTGAAGCCGAAGTGAACGGTGATCTGAAAGCAGTTGTTCCCCAGGTTCACGATGTGCACGCGCTCCTTAAGCGGCATCCATGGGACGTCCTTGATGATGACCGTCAGGAAGACCACGCGCTCGTGCAGCACCTTGTTGTGCGCCAGATTGTGCAGCAGCGAGTGCGGGACGCTGCCCGGCGTCGAGGTCATGAATACCGCCGTGCCGGCCACCCGCGCCGGCGGGTTGCGCATCAGGGAATCCAGGAACGCCTCCAGCGGCACCGAGGATTGCCGCAGGCGCGAAAGCAGGATCTCGCGCCCGCGCCGCCAGGTGACCATGAGCACGAAGATCGCCGACCCGACTATCGCCGGGAACCAGCCGCCGTCGAAAACCTTCAGCAGGCTGGCGGAAAAGAACGCCACGTCCACGATGACGAAGAAACCGGTGCTGACGGCCGCCACGATCACGGGAAAACCCCAGCCGTAACGGATCACGAAGAAAGTAAGGATGGTGTCGATCAGCATCGTGCCCACCACCGCCACGCCGTACGCCGAGGCGAGGTTGGAGGAGGAGCCGAAGCCGATCACCGCGGCGATCACCGCGGCGAGCAGGATCCAGTTCACGCTCGGAATGTAGACCTGCCCGATCTGCCTCACCGAGGTGTGCTGGATGTTCATGCGCGGCAGGAAGCCGAGCTGGACCGCCTGCTTAGTGACCGAATAGGCGCCCGAGATGACCGCCTGCGAGGCGATCACGGTGGCGGCGGTGGCGAGCGCGACCATCGGGTACAGCGCCCAGGCGGGGTAAGCATGGTAGAACGGGTTTGCAATCGCTCCAGGGTTGGCGATCAACAGCGCCCCCTGGCCGAAGTAATTCAGCACCAGCGCCGGCAGCACCAGGCCGAACCAGGCGAGACGGATCGCGCGCTTGCCGAAGTGTCCCATGTCGGCGTAGAGCGCCTCCGCGCCGGTGAACGCGAGCAGCACCGCGCCCAGCACCACGAACGAGGCGAAGCTGTGGCCAGTGACGAAGCCAAGCGCGTGCGCGGGGTTCAGCGCCCACAACACTGCCGGGTTCCGGGCGATGTTGTACACGCCCACGGCGCCGAGAGAGAGAAACCACAAGGCGCAGATCGGCCCGAACAGGGCGCCGACCACCGCGGTGCCATGGCGCTGGAAAGCGAACAACGTCACCAGCACGATGACCGCGATCGGAATCACATAAGGCTTGAACGTCGCGGTGCCGACCTCGAGTCCTTCGACGGCGGACAGCACCGAGATCGCCGGCGTCAGCACGGCATCGCCGTAGAACAGCGCCGCGCCGATCACCCCAAGGAGCAGGATAATCGCGTGCAAGCGTGACGGGTTCCTTACGGCCGAGGAAGCCAGCGCCAGCAGCGCCATGATGCCGCCCTCGCCATTGTTGTCCGCGCGCAGGATGAGCGTCACGTACTTGAGCGAGACCACGATCATCAGCGCCCAGAAGATCGTCGAGAGCCCGCCGAGGACGTTCGCCACATTGAGGGGGATTCCGTGTTCGGGACTGAAGGTCTCCTTGACGGCATAGAGCGGGCTGGTGCCGATGTCGCCGAAGACGACGCCGAGGGCCAGCAGGGTGAGCGCGGCAGTCGAGGAATTTTGTGCGGGGACGTCGTTATCCAATTTGTTATTCCCGGAAAGCACGAATGCGCGCGCATGTTACTCTCGTGTTACAGGATTGCAAGCCGATCAAATCATTGCAGGCACGGCACGGCGATCCCGCGGGTGCATATCGTCAAATCAAACGGTTGCATGGCGTAATCATGCAAGCAATTGCGACCGTCCGGTGCGCTGGCGAGTCCTGGCGCGTTTCCCGCTGGCGTGTTTCTTGCCGGCACCCCGGTGTTCCGCGAGGAGAATTGGCTCACGCGCCGGCCTCACAATCGCACGGCATTGTCCATTCAGCGCCGGTTGCATCCTCGCGGCATGCCTCTCGTGATCATGCCGATGCAGTTGGATGTCCGATGATATGCTTTGTATGTCGATTGAGAATGAGAAGATTTGCCGGGTGCGAAATCACTCCGATTGATATACTCTGCAAAAATCACCATGAGAAATAACCTTACTCGTTGTCGTCGGGCTTCAATTCATGAATTCATTCCCATTCCGGACAAGCCGTTCGCACGTTTACATTCATTACAGCGGAACCTTGCCTCAGCTTTCGGGAAATTCATGACGGAAATCCCCGCGGTTGATTTTGCCGGCGTGTCGTCCCATGCCTAAATCCGTCAAGCAGCGGAATATTACCGCGAACCTCGGTTCACGGACGCCTTTAAGGGACCTGCGGGACCGTTTGCGTCATCTGTTTTTCGGTCCGGCGCGCGATCCGATGGCGCCGGACACTTATCAACACATAACCATGATCGCCTTTCTGGCGTGGGTCGGGCTCGGCGCGAACGGGTTGTCGTCCTCGGCATACGGTCCCGAACTCGCTTACCGGGCGCTGGGTGAACATACCGAACTCGCCTTGTTTATCGCGATTGCCACCGCGATGACCGTGTTCGTCATCGCCTTGTCCTACAACCAGGTAATTGAAATCTTTCCCAGCGGGGGTGGCGGCTACAAGGTGGCCACGCGCCTGCTCGGAAAACGCGCCGGGTTGATCTCAGGAAGCGCCCTGGTGGTGGATTACGTTTTGACTATCGCCATCTCCATTGCCGCGGGCGCCGACGCGCTATTCAGTTTCCTGCCGGTGTCGTGGATAAGTTATAAGCCACAGGCCGCGACATTGGCGCTGCTGGCGCTGATGGTTCTGAATCTGCGCGGTGTCAAGGAATCGATCAAGGTATTGCTGCCGCTCTTCGTGGGTTTTGTGGTCACGCATGCATTCCTGATTATTTATGGCGTGGCACGGCATTCTGGAAATATAGGTGGCTTGTTCCCGGAAAGTATCGCCGGCGCGCAGTCGCTCACCGGTGAGATGGGGATTTTCTTTGTGATTGCGCTGTTTGTGCGCTCCTATGCCATGGGCGGCGGAACCTACACCGGCATCGAGGCGGTGTCGAACAGCGTCAACATGCTGAAAGAGCCGCGCGTGCGAACCGGCAAGTGGACCATGTTTTATCTGGCAGTATCGTTGTCCTTCACCGCCGCCGGCATCATCCTGCTCTATTTGTTGTGGCGCGTGCAGCCGGTCGAGGGGCAGACGCTGAATGCGGTGGCCTTCGGGGCCATCCTGGCCGACTGGCCGTCCTGGGGCGGTTTGAAGCCGGGCGAGACGTTGCTGGTGCTGACGCTGGTGTTCGAAGCCGGGCTGCTTTTTGTCGCCGCTAATGCCGGATTTCTCGGTGGTCCCACGACGCTCGCCAGCATGGCCGTCGATCATTGGGTTCCGCATCGCTTCGCGCAACTTTCCGACCGGCTGGTAACCAAGAACGGCATCCTGCTCATGGGCGGGGCGGCGTTCGCGGTGCTGCTGTGGAGCGGCGGCCGTGTCGACCTGTTGATCGTCCTCTACACCATCAATGTGTTCCTGACTTTCTCGCTGACCTTGCTCGGCCTGTGCGTCTACTGGTGGAAAAACCGGAATTCGCTGAACGGCTGGTTGCCGCGGCTGGGGCTGACGCTGTGGGGGCTCGTCGCCACATCCGGGATACTGATTGTGGTAATGGTGGTGAAATTCTACGAAGGCGGATGGATTGCGGCGCTCATAACAGGGTCGCTGATAGCCGTGTGTGAACTGGTACGCAATCACTATAGCAAGGTCCGCATGCGCCTGATCGTGCTCGATAAAATCCTGACGCAGATTCCGGGAACCGAAGCGAAAAAATCCCCACCCGCAATCCGTGAAGGCGAACCCGCGGCGGTTTTTTTCGTTTCCAGCTACCGGGGGGTCGGCATCCACACGCTGCTTAATTCCCTGCGCCTGTTCCCGGGGCGTTTCAAGAATTTCGTGTTCTTGAGCGTGGGAGAAGTGGACACCACACGCATGCGGGGCGATCAGACCCTGACGGATCTCAAGCACCATGTGGACGAACAGTTGCAGAAATATGTCGAATTTTGTCATGTCCACGATATGGCCGCCGCGGGCTATTCCGGTTACGGTACCGATCCGGTGGAAGCGGCCGTGAAGCTGGCGGATGAAGTGCTGGAGCGCTTTCCCGGCAGCGTGTTTTTTGCCGGCACCCTGGTGTTCCGCGAGGAGAATTGGCTCACGCGCCTGCTGCACAACTATACGGCGCTGGCGATTCAGCGGCAGCTGCATATCAAGGGGATGCCCCTCGTGATCATGCCGATGCAGGTGGATAATGAATAATTATTTTTTGCGGCTCGACGGGACCGAACCCGCTCGCCGGAAATCCTTGACCGGAATGATCAGCTGCTGACGGCCTGCAGTTGCTCCTTTTCCTCCTCCTGCAATTGCAGCGCCCACATATGGGCGTAGGCGCCGTTGCGCGCCAGCAGGTCGGCATGCGACCCGCGCTCGATTATCCGTCCGTGATCCAACACCAGAATCTGGTCGGCGTCCATGACGGTGGAAAGCCGGTGCGCGATGACCAGCGTCGTGTGGTCGGTGGCTATTTCCAGCAGTTCGGCCTGAATGGCCTTTTCGGTACGCGAATCGAGGGCCGAGGTCGCTTCGTCGAATACCAGTATCGGCGGATTTTTCAGCAGCGTGCGTGCGATGGCCACGCGCTGCTTTTCCCCTCCGGAGAGCTTGAGTCCCCGCTCGCCCACCAAGGTGTCGTATCGGTCCGGCAGCGATTCGACGAACTGGTCGATGTGTGCCGCCCGCGCGGCCTCGATAATCTCGTCGCGGGTTGCCTCCGGCCGACCGTAGGCAATGTTGTAATATATGCTGTCGTTGAATAGCACCGTGTCTTGCGGCACGATACCGATGGCCCGGCGCAGGCTTTTCTGTGTCACGGCGCGGATGTCCTGGCCGTCGATCAAAATCCGGCCGGATGTGACATCGTAGAATCGGAACAGCAATCGCGACAAGGTGGATTTGCCCGCGCCGCTGGCGCCAACCACGGCTACTTTGTGTCCCGCCGGAATGTCGAAACTCACGTCTTGCAGGATCTGGCGCCGGCTTTCGTAGCTGAAGCTGACGTGATCGAAGCGTATGGCCCCATTGCTCACCTTCAATTCCGTCGCCTCGGGACTGTCGCTGATTTCGGTATGCCGCTCCAGCAATCCGAACATGCGTTCCATGTCAGCCAGGGAATGGCGGATTTCACGGTAAACGAATCCGAGAAAATGCAACGGCATGTAGAGCTGTATGAGAAAGGCGTTGACCAGCACCAGATCACCGATGGTCATGTTCCCCCTTACCACGCCTTGCCCCGCCATCAACATGAGGATTGTGACGCCCGCGGCGATGACCGCACCTTGTCCGGTATTCAGCCACGAAAGCGAGGTCTGATTACGGACCGCCGCCTGTTCCCAGGATTGGAGCGTGTCATCGTAACGCCGCGCCTCGAAACCTTCGTTGTTGAAGTATTTAACGGTTTCGTAATTGAGCAGGCTGTCGATGGCGCGCGTGTTGGCCTTGGAATCCATCTCGTTCATGTTACGGCGGAATATCATGCGCCATTCGGTGACGATTAGCGTGAAAACGATGTACACCACGAGTGTCGCGAGCGTCACGATGCAAAACCATGGGTCGTATTTGAGCAGCAGGATGATGGTGACAAATCCGATTTCAAGCAGGGTGGGCAGGATGTTGAACAGCATAAAATTGAGCAGGAAGCGGATGCCGGCGGTACCACGCTCGATGTCGCGCGACATACCGCCCGTCTGCCGTTCGAGGTGAAAGCGCAGAGAAAGATTGTGCAAATGCTCGAAAACATTCAGTGCGACGCGCCGGATCGAACGCTGGGTCACCTTTGCGAAGACCAGATCGCGCAGTTCGCCGAATGTCGAGTTGGCCAGTCGCAGCGCGCCGTAGGCGAGCAGCAGATAAACCGGCAAAGCCAGCATGGCCTTGGTGGTATCGAGCGCGTCGACGATTTCCTTCAGTACCAGCGGAACGGAGACGTTCGCCACCTTCGCCAGGGCAAGAAAGATCAGTGCCAGAACAACGCGCCCACGAAATTCCCACAGGTAGGGCAATAGCGATTTTATGGTTTTCCAATCGTTCCGACGGGCGGGGGGATTTCCGTAGTGTCGCAATCGCATTGTAATGGTGGTGTTGCAGGAACAGTCGTGAATGAATTCTACATGATCTGTGTGTGCATCCTCTAATATCTGCCGGAAAACACGGTGGTGGGGGACCAATCGCCCTGATTCGTGGATGGGTTCTTACCGCTAATCCAAGCGGAAAGCAGGTTGTGTTACCCTGTCGGCGAGGAGTCTGGAACATGGTCATGAGGTCCGATCCCCGCAGGAAAGACATGAAATACAAGGGACGCCTGGTGTTGTTCTGCACCGGGATCCTGCTTTGCCTGTCAACCGTATCGGTTCCGGCGGCGGAAAAAGCGGCGCTTCGCGGAGTAGGCCAGTTCGAAGTTCCTGGATGGTTCAAGCGTTCCTTCCTGGAACTGAATCAGGATGTCATCGAAGCGGCCCGGGAGGGAAAGCGGCTGATGGTTTATTTCGGCCAGGACGGCTGCCCGTACTGCGCGGCACTATTCAACAATAATTTCAGTCAGCCGCATATTCTCGAGTATACCCGCCGCCATTTTGACGCTGTTGAAATCAATATCTGGGGGAGCCGGGAAGTAATCGATTTTTCCGGCACCGTCCTCCCCGAGAAGGAATTCGCCATCAAGCAACGTGTTCGGTTTACGCCCACGCTCCTGTTTTTCAATGAAAAAAGCGAGGTGGTTTTGCGACTCAATGGTTATTATCCACCACACCAGTTTCTGGCCGCGTTACAGTTCGTGGCGGAAAAACAGGAAACGAAAATGTCTTTTCGCGAGTATCTCGCGAAGCACGCACCACTTCCCTCAAGAGGCGTTCTGAACCGGAAAACTTTTTTCGCCAAACCGCCGTATGACCTGGACAAGAAATCGCCGGGGAAACCGGTCGCGGTATTGTTTGAGCAAAAAGATTGCGCCGGCTGCGATCAACTGCACGATGAAATATTGGTTCTTCCGGAAACGTTAAAACAGCTGAAACACTATGACGTGATACAACTCGATCGCTGGAGCGCCACGCCAGTCACCACACCCGGGGGGAAGCGGACCACCGCCCGTCAATGGGCGGCAGATCTCAGTATCGCTTATGTACCCACGATCGTTTTATTCGATGACGGAGAAGAAGCGATTCGAATCGAGGCGCTCAACAAAAGTTTTCATGTCCAGTCGGTGCTGGATTATGTCGCCTCCGGCGCCTACAGAAACCAGCCCCAATTGCAGCGCTTTATCCAGCAGCGCGCGGATCATTTGCGCTCACAGGGTGTAGAGGTGGATATCTGGAAATAGGGGTAAACTTTGCCGGTATCGGGTATTTCACCCGCGACTGGCGGAATTTGCTTTGGTCCGCTACTTGTTATCCCACTGAATGGCGCTGATCAACCCGTCGCCCACCCAGTGTTTGAGATAACCCGCGGCATGCTGCGCGACATTTTGCGCATCAATCCATTCGCACAGGCCTTCGCACAGGTCCGCAAATGAATTTCCGGATCGGGCCGAATCCAAGGCCCACGCCTCATCCACGGTCAGCGAGCGGAAGTAGGTTTTTAGTTCCTGTCGCCAGACAAGCCAGGTGATCGGCCATTCTTCCGGCTCGGGTTTTTCAGGAACCTGCTCCGCCTTGATGGCTTTCCAGATCAGGGGAGCATTCCAGCGCAATTCCACGAGGCGCACGCTGGCGTGCAACTGAAATCGCATATCGGGCCAGGCATCCGGCGGTATCGCCGCGACCTCATCAAGCGGCATGACCGGGCTGTCCGGCGCGTCGGATGCCTCGGATATCGCCCATTCCAGCGCCGCCATTTCGCTCACATAGGGCTTATCCCGGAATACATCGGCTGTCGATAGAAATTCGGGCAGACGATGACCGAAATAGCGAATGGAAAAATGCCGGGAAGGATGGGCTTCGATATAGGCGAGGCCCAGACTTCTGAATGCTTCGTCACCGATCCAGATGTGTAGCACGGGAAAATTGCTATCGAGCGCTTCGAGCAATCTCAAACGGTAAGCATCGTAATAGATGGCGAGACGCTGTCGCGCACTGACCTTCGCGGTGCCGGTGATGCGTTGCAGCATGGCATCGCCGCCGCGCAAGAGATACGACTGAAAAACCGATTGCAGGTTTCGCAGTGGATTCATGACAAATCGGCTGATGCCGTGAATTCGCGTTGTGCCTGAAAGGCCGTGGAACGCGCATGCTGCAGTTCATCCAGCAGCTCCGACAAAGGCGGGATGTTGTCGTCACGTTCGATCATGGTTGACACATCGCCGAAACGGCGGACAGCCTCGGCGTAAAGTTCCCACACCGGATCGATTACCGGTTCATCATGCGTATCGATGATGTAATCGCCGTGATTCTGGTGTCCGGCGAGATGGAACTGCCATACCCGCTCGATGGGAATAGCCTCTATATAGCTGCTCGGGTTGAATTCGTGATTGAAGCTGCTGACATAGATGTTATTGATGTCCAGCAGTATCAGGCAATCCGCCCGCTCCGATATTTCCCGCAGGAATTCCCATTCGGTCATTACCGATTCCGGATAGGTCAGGTAGCTCGACACGTTTTCAATCAGGAACCGGCGGCCCAGGAAATCCTGCACCTCGCCGATGCGCGCGGCCACGTGTTTGATCGCTTCTTCGGTATACGGCAACGGCAGCAGATCGTGGGCGTTTATGCCTTCGACCCCCGTCCAGCATAAATGATCGGAAATCCACGCCGGTTCGATACGATCAGCGAGGGCCCTGAGTTGGCGAAGATAGTCTTTGTTGAGCGGATCCCGGGATCCGATCGACAGCGAAACCCCGTGCATGGCCAGCGGGTAGCGGGCGCGGATGCGGTCGAGATAATGCAGCGGTTTGCCGCCGGGAACGAGATAATTCTCCGATATGATTTCGAACCAGTCGACTGCCGGGGATTCGTTCAGAATGGTGTCGTAATGCGCGGGACGTAATCCCAGACCAAATCCCAGGTAGGGTCGTGCTGTTGTACGGTGGATATGGGTCATGGATGGACCGGGAATCGTAATTCTATTGTAAGCCGGAAGCTACCGGAAAATATGACATCATTTTCCGCGGCAAGTTCCTGGCGCTCAGCCCGCAACCCTGTCCGCGCGCCGTAAATTCAATGCACGAGCTTCTTGTACTTGATTCGATGCGGCTGCACGGCCTCCGCACCCAGGCGTCGCTCCTTTTCGATCATGTAATCGGCATAGTTGCCCTCGAACCACACCACCCGGCTGTCGCCTTCGAATGCAAGAATATGGGTGGCGATGCGATCGAGAAACCAGCGGTCATGTGAAATAATCACCGCGCAGCCGGCGAAATCGACCAGCGCTTCCTCGAGCGCACGTAAGGTATCCACGTCGAGATCGTTCGTCGGTTCATCGAGCAACAAAAGATTGCCGCCGCTTTTCAGGAGTTTTGCCAGGTGCACGCGATTCCGCTCACCGCCGGAAAGATCCTTTACCTGTTTTTGCTGGTCCGGTCCACGGAAATTGAACCGGCCGACATAGGCACGTGACGGTATTTCAGACTTGCCGATGGTCATGATGTCATGACCTCCGGATATTTCCTCCCAGACGGTTTTATTGCCATCCAGCGCGTCGCGGCTCTGATCCACGTAGGCAAGCTGAACGGTTTCGCCGATTCTCAATTTTCCCGCATCCGGTTTTTCCTGGCCGATGATCGTGCGAAACAGGGTTGTCTTGCCGGCTCCGTTCGGGCCAATCACGCCGACGATACCGCCACGGGGCAGGTTGAAACTCAGATTCTCGATGAGCAGGCGCTCGCCATAACCTTTATTCAGATCCTCCGCCGACACGACCACGTCTCCCAGGCGCGGCCCCAGTGGGATGAAAATTTCCTTGGTTTCATTGCGCTTCTGGAATTCTTGTGAAGCAAGTTCATCGTAAGCCGCCAGTCGTGCCTTGCTCTTGGCGTGCCGTCCCTTGGGGTTGGTGCGCACCCATTCCAATTCGCGTTTGAGCGATCGCTGGCGCGCGGATTCCTGTTTCTCTTCCACGGCCAGGCGCTTCTCCTTCTGTTCGAGCCAGGATGAGTAATTGCCTTTCCAGGGAATACCTTCGCCGCGATCGAGCTCAAGAATCCATCCAGCGACATTATCGAGAAAATAACGGTCATGCGTCACGGCCACGACGGTGCCCGGGTAATCATGCAGGAATCTTTCAAGCCAGGCGACCGACTCGGCATCCAGATGATTGGTAGGTTCGTCCAACAGCAGCATGTCGGGCTGGGACAGGAGCACTTGGCATAAGGCCACGCGCCGTCGTTCGCCGCCCGAGAGTTTGGTAACGTCCGCGTCCCACGGCGGCAAACGCAGGGCGTCGGCCGCGATTTCAAGTTTACGCTCAAGATCCCAGGCACCGGCGGCGTCGATTTTTTCCTGGAGCTTCCCTTGTGCTTCGATGAGCTTGTTTATCGCTTCCTCGCTCATCGGCTCGCTGAATTTCATGCTTATTTCATTGAATTTATCGAGCAGGGCCTTGGTTTCCGCCACCGCCTCCTCGACATTGCCGCGCACGTCCTTGCGCGGGTCGAGCGGCGGTTCCTGCGGGAGAAAACCGATGCGGATGCCGGGTTGGGGACGCGCTTCCCCGTCGAATCCCTCGTCCACGCCGGCCATGATGCGCAGCAGCGAGGATTTTCCCGATCCATTCTGTCCGAGCACGCCGATCTTGGCTCCAGGGAAGAATGAGAGCGAAATGTCTTTGAGGATCGTGCGGTTGGGCGGCACGGTCTTGCTGACGCGATGCATGGTAAATATGAACTGACCTGACATGCGATTCCTTGGCGTTGATTTAAGGCGGCATATTATAGGGTGAGGCGGAGATTTCATGAACACACTTAACGTGTGTTCATGCCGCCGAACGGGTGCAACGGGTGTTGTTGCACCCCGGGCTGAAAGGCGGAGATTTGATGCACGCCATCCGTGGCGTGCACCCCTAGCGGGGCGCGCTAAAGCGCGTCCCATTTCGCTTCCGGCGAAATTGTCATGAAACACATATACTGTGTGCCGTGCCGCCGAACGGGTGCAACGGGTGTTGTTGCACCCCGGGCTGAAAGGCGCATGCGGTGGCTACGAATTTACTTGGTTTCGCCCTGGGCGGATACAGTAATTAAGGCGCGAAGTCTTGTTAGCGGTTGTAATTCGTCGTCCAGTTGGGCGTGGTGACTTCCGAGGATAACGTTGCTTCGTCGGCGAATTCAAAGTCGGTATGGGAATCCGCATGTTGAAAGTAGTTTCCCTGCACGTAATCGAACCCGAGATTCCAAAGTATGCCCAAATCATCGGCCTGTTCGACGAATTTGGCGATGGTCTGCCGGTTCATGGTTTTGGCGAGATCGATGATGGCCTTGAGCGACGTGCGGGTGAGAATATCATCAGAAAGATTGCGGATCAGCGAACCCGTGATTTTGAGAAAATCGATTGGCATATCCCGCAGACGGTTGAGAGTCGAGAGATTATTTCCAAAGTTATCGACCGAAAACCGGCAACCGGCGCGGCGTGCCGTCTGCATGAATACGGCCGCCTCCCTGGGATTTGCCATAATGGCGGACTCATCGGCTTCAAGGATGAGATGTTCCGGTTTCACGCGTGTTGCAGACAGTTGCTTCTGCAGCATCGCCAGCAGATTGAGATTTTTTAGCGACGCAGGAGATAAGTTGATGAAAAAGCTCGCCAGTCTTCCTTCATTGTGCAGGACTGAGAGCGACTGGATCGATTGCCGGATGACCCACTGGTCGATCGATTCCAGCAATTCCAGTTGGTCCGCGGCTGCCATAAATTCACCGGCATGAATCAGTTCGCCATGACGTCCCACCAGACGGATGAGCACTTCGAAAAATTCGGCCGCATCGCCGTGCAGATTGACAATGGGTTGATAGGCGAGCTGGAATCCGTCTTTTCCCAGGGCGGTTTTGAGACGTGATTCCCAATCCAGGCCTGATGCTGTAATAACCGGTGTGCGTCTGGACGTTTCGATATCCCGAGTTGTCGGTGTATTTACCGGTTCCATGGATGCCGTGAGCGCCTGGGCGGCTGGTCCCGGTACCGGCGCTTCCGCCTTCACCGGTTTTTGGGGACGTTTGCTCTGGCAGGCCTGGTAAACCAGGTTCAGCGCGGTCTGAGCATCAACCGTATTCTTGTCGATTACTACAACACCGATCGTGCCATCGCAGCGGAAAACCTTGCCGCCTTCACTGTAGGTGGTTTCTTTCAGCGCCGAAAGCAGTGAAGTGACGGCACCTTTGATCTTCTTTTCGTCCATCCCGTGGAGCATGGCAATGAATTCATCGCCGCTAAACCGGGCCAAGACGGCGGATTCACCGAGCTTCTCGTGAAACAAGCGCGCGATTTTGAGCAGCAGCCGATCGCCGGCGGCATGGCCCAGGGCGTCATTTATCTCCTTCAGTTCGTTGAGATCCAGATAAAGCAACGCACTTTGACTTTCTTCCTGCTTCACCTTCTCCAGTGCTTTGGTCAATTCCAGGGTGAAATGATGGCGATTGAATAAACCTGTCAGCGGATCGCGCTGATTAAGATATTGCAAACGGTTTTCTACTGACTTGCGCTTCGATATGTCGGCGACCACGAACTGGGTGCAGTTTTCGCCTTTCAGCGTGATCATCGATGCTGCCAGTTCCACATGGAAAGACGCGCCGTCCTTCTTAATCGCCTGAAATTCTCGTGGCTCCGGGGGATTCCCGGACGAGATCTTGCGTAAATATTCCTTGAACGAGGCATGGTCGGCCTTGTCTATCAGGTTCATCACTGGCACGCCCTCGATTTCTTTCAAGTCCTGATAGCCGAAAATCTCGAGGTAGGTTTTATTTGCGTCAACATGCATTCCATCCATGCAATAGCTGATGGCTTCGCGCGAACCTTCAATGATCGCGCGGTTTTTTCTTTCCACTTCGTTGAGTGTCTGTGACATTTTTCGAAACTGTATCCGGTCTTCTGCCACGAGCAACTCCCGTTCCACGGCAGGCGCCAGTCGTGACAACTGGCTTTTCAGGACAACATCGTGCGCTCCATTGCGCATGATTTTTACCAGGTCCTGGTCGCGGATATTTCGGGTAACGACCAGAAAGGGAATATCGAGATTGGCGCGTCGGATCAGGTCAAGTGCGAGTTGTGCCCCGAAGTGCGGGAGCGTGTATTCCGACAGCACCACATCCCAGGTGCTCTTGTCCAAGGCCGCCTGCATGGAAGCAAGGTCCTGGACGCGCTGGTTCTTGAGCAGGTAGCCCGCCTTGCGGAGCATGGCAACGGCAACCTCGGCGTCATCCGGAGAGTCATCCACGATCAACAGGCGTAAAATCTTTTTTTCCACGGAATCCTCTTTCTTAAAACACTATTTTAGCAAAACATTCTTGTACCCGGCTTTATGTTCGAAGCCAGGCAGATTATGCGGAAGTACCGACTTTAAGTATGGCACCAAAAACCAGCATGAGGATACCACGTGGCAACCTGCCTGGATCGGAAAAAAAGACAATGAATGCCGACCCTACCGCAGCAAATGCTGTTCTCACCCCGTGTTTGGTGCCGAGAGCCGGCCCGCGGGAGGCGGTATCGAATTAATTAGTTAATTGGAGGCGGAAGATATGGTTTTCGGGTGGTGGGCATCCGTAAGCGGAAAAGCCACAAGATGATCGGCCTGCACCCGGATTCCGACGCGATCGCCGATCGTATGGTCGGCGTGGCTCGGGAAAAGTGACAACACACGTCCTCCGCTGGGTAATCGAAGGGTATAAAGAATCTCGGCCCCACGAAAGGCCCGCTGTATCACTTCAACTTGAAGGGCGCTATTCGGATCCGGCACGATGTCATCCGGTCTTAATAGTATGGCGACCGGTGTACCACGTTCCCAGCCGTAGGCGCGGTTCCCCTTGAGCACGCCTATTTCCGTTTCCACGGAATCCGGTGTCAGCAATCTTCCGTTCAGAAACACGCCCTGGCCGATAAAATCGGCAACGAAGCGGTTGCATGGCTCGTGATAGAGATTGTAGGGAGTGTCCCACTGCAACAGCTTGCCTTCGTGCATCACGCCCACGACATCTCCCAGCGCAAAGGATTCGTATTGATCATGCGTGACCAGTACCGCCGTGGCGCCGCGCTGTTTGAGTATCTGGCGGATCTCGCTCGAAAGTCGCTCGCGCAGCTCAATGTCGAGATTCGAGAAAGGCTCGTCCATGAGAATGAGATCGGGTTTCGGCGCCAGCGCCCGTGCCAGCGCCACGCGCTGCTGCTGTCCTCCGGAAAGTTCATGCGGGTAGCGTTCTGCCATGCCGCCAAGTCCGACGATTTCCACCAGCTCATTGACAATGGCTTCTCTCGCTGCCGTCGGCATGCCTCGAAGACCGAATCCAATATTTCCTGAAACGGAAAGATGAGGGAAAAGGGCGTGATCTTGAAATACCATACCGAAGCGACGCTTTTCCGGCGGCAGCGTGAATTTTGAATTGGAAACCGTGACACCCTTGATTTTAATCTGGCCGCCGCTCAACGGGTGGAATCCTGCGATGGCGCGCAGTACCGTGGTTTTACCGCAGCCGCTCGGGCCCAACAGGCACACGATATCGCCGGTGTTCACATGCAATGACAATCCACTTACCGCCAGCCGCCCGTCGTACCGGCAATCGATATTATTCAATGCGAGGATCTCGTTCATGCGGGTAAGCCTAGCAGATGGGCGCAAACGGAACCAACTACCGGCTCGCTGCAGCGGCGACCTCCGATGTGACCGGTTATTTTTTTTCCGGTGCACCGAGCAGGAATTCGAGCAGCGCCTTCTGGGCGTGCAGACGGTTTTCCGCCTCGTCCCAGACGATGCTCTGAGGACCGTCGATTACTTCGGCGGATACCTCGACGCCACGATAGGCCGGCAGGCAATGCATAAAAACGGCATCCCGGTTCGCCAGTTTCATCAATGCGCTATCCACCATGAACCCGGCGAAGGCCTTAATCCGCTTTGTTTTTTCATTTTCCTGACCCATGCTCGCCCAGGTATCGGTTACGACAATGTCCGCTCCGCGTGCCGCTTCCTTGGGATCATGGTGCAGCGTGACTTGGTCCCGGGAAGCGGTAATCCATTCGGCCTTCGGTTCATAACCCCGGGGGGTGGCGATATCGAGATGGAATCCGAATTGACGAGCCGCGCTGATCCATGAATGACATACGTTGTTACCGTCGCCGATCCAGGCGGTCTTTCTGCCGCGAATCTCGCCGCGTTTCTCGAGATACGTTTGCATGTCGGCAAGCAGCTGACAGGGATGATTCATGTCGGTCAGGGCATTGATGACGGGCACCTGTGAGTGCGCCGCGAAGCGTTCCACCAGGGCATGCGAATTGGCGCGTATGACGATGACGTCAACCATGCGCGACAGAACTCGGGCGGTGTCTTCCACGGGTTCACCACGGTCAAGATGAGTGTCGCGGGGCGACAGGAACAGACTCACGCCCCCCAGTTGCACCATTCCGGCTTCGAACGATACCCGGGTTCGTGTCGAGGATTTTTCGAAAATCATCACCATGGTTTTACCGGTAAGAGGCATGTGGTTTTCACCGCGCCGGTGCATGGATTTCAGTTCCATGGCGCGCGTCATCAGTCGCCCAAGTTCCTCGGAGCTTAAATCCATCAATGTCAGAAAATGCCGCGATTTCATTTAATTCCCAGAAAGTCGCGCACGCAGCCGGCCAATTCAGCCGCCAGAAAATCCGCTTCATCGTCAGTCATGATAAGCGGAGGCAGCAGGCGAATTATATTGTCCGCCGTGACATTAATAAGCATCCCGCGCGCCAGCGCGAGCATAAGCATATCCTTGCAGGGACGATCGAGTTCGATGGCAAGCATGAGGCCGCGTCCCCGAATGTCGCTCACGCCCGCGACCTGGCCCAATGTTTCCTTGAATTTTCCGAGCAGACGCTGCCCGAGTTTCGCGGCTCGATCCGCGAGTTTTCCTTTTTCCAGCAAGTCGATGACGGCAAGCGCGGCCCGGCATACCAGCGGATTCCCGCTGAATGTGGATCCGTGGCTGCCGGGTTTGAATACCCGCGCCGCGTCCCCGCGAGCAAGGCAGGCCCCGATCGGCACGCCATTCCCGAGGCCTTTGGCGAGCGTCATGACATCGGGTACCACGCCCTCATGCTGGCAGGCAAACCATTTTCCGGTGCGGCACATGCCGGATTGTATTTCATCAATCATCAGCAGCCAGTCGTGCTCGTCGCAGATCTTCCGGAGGCCTTTGAGATAACCGGAATCCGGAATGGTGATACCGCCTTCACCGATGATGGGTTCGACCAAAACCGCCACGACTTCCTGGTTGTGCTCGCTGACCAGCCGGACCGCGCCCAGGTCGTTGTACGGAACACGGTAGAAACCTTGCACCAGGGGTTCAAAGCCTGACTGGATTTTGCGACTGCCGGAGGCAGACAGGGTGGCGAGCGTGCGTCCGTGGAAGCTGCCCTCGGTGACGAGAATGCCGGGTTTCAGAATACCGCGCTGATGCCCGTAGAGGCGAGCGAGCTTGATTGCCGCTTCATTGGCCTCCGCTCCTGAATTGCAAAAAAAGGCATTGTCCATTCCCGCGCGCCGGCACAAGCGTTCCGCAAGTTCTTCCTGGAGGGGAATTTGGTACCAGTTCGAGGTGTGCAGCAGCTTGCCGGCCTGATCGCACAGCGCCGCGGTGATGGCGGGATGTGCATGACCCAGTCCGCAGACCGCGATGCCGGCCAGCGCGTCGAGGTATTTTTTCCCCTGCGTGTCCCACAGCCAGGCGCCTTCGCCGTGCGTGAAGGCCACGGGCAATCCGGAGAAAACCGGCATCTGGTAGGACGATGTCATGTTTTTTCATACCCCACAAAGTCGCCGGGATCGAACCGGGACAGCGCCGCAGTTTGTTGCGCTGGCCCCAACCGCCGGGCGAGTGTGGCCCAAGGTGAAGTTGCGGGCCACAAAAACATAAAGGCGCCTTGCGGGCGCCACTTAAAGCAAAAATTCTACCCTCTGCAGGCAATAACGCAAGGCCCTTGCAATTGAATCCGTGGCGGACAACATGCGACGTGTTCGGTGCCGTCGGCAAGCTTGTCGTGGCGATGGCAGCGGAAACAAAAAAGGCCCGGCGGAGCGGGCCTTTTTCCGGCTACGTCGGATGCTACATCAGGGGCAAACCGTGTGCCGCGCTACCCGTGATCATGAAGAACAGCATCGGCAGGGATAGCATGGTGTTGGTGCGTGAGGCCAGAAACGCCACACGGGCGGCCTTGGCCTTGGCGGCGTCGTCGGCCGGCACGATCCCGAGCACCTTTTTCTGGTTGGGCCAGATCAATACCCACACGTTGAAGAGCATGATCGTACCGAGCCAGGCACCGATGCCGATGGCGGCGGCCGGTCCCTTGAGCAGGAAGGCATTGCCGATGCCGACGCCGCTCCGTTCCAGATAATAGGCGCCCATGATCCACGTCACGAGCGCGGCCCAGCGAAACCACAACAGGGCCAACGGCGCGATGTGTTTGGTGATACCGGCAGCGGTGTTATCGGCCTTGGCCTTGGGCATGGCGACAGCCTGGACGAAATTGAAGTAGTAAAGAAGTCCAATCCAGATAATGCCGGCAAGAATATGCAGCCAGCGAACAATGATGAGTTCCATAATATACCCCCGTAAAAGTTTCGTTGTGCTGGCGGTCAGGCTGCGGTCTTGACCAGGAAATTGACGAGAAAGAAATACAAAATCACGGTCAGGATCAAACCTGTAATGATTGTTCCGGCGATCGAATCCAGCGGAGTTTTCATGGTTATTTCCTCTCTGAAAAAATGCCAAAAGGTTGACTGCTTTTGTGGGTCGCTAGGGTAATGGAGATATTATTCGATTTCAACTGCATCGGTACTTTCACGCGTGGTGGATGTAATGTTCCAGTTGCTGGATGGTGAAATCCTTGTCAGAAATACACTGTTTCACCAGGTCGCCGATTGAAACAATTCCCATAAGCTTCCCGCCATCCATAACCGGGAGATGACGCACGCGGCTTTCCGTGAGCAACGCCATGCACTCTTCGACCGTGGTTTCCGGACTGACACACAATACATCTGGGGTCATTATTTCGCGGATCAGGGTATTCTTCGATGATTTGCCCTTGAGAATGACCTTTCGGGCGTAGTCACGTTCGGAGAGAATTCCTGCAAGCTGCCCGTTTTCGATGACCAGCAGCGCGCCAATATTGTTTTCAGACATGCGCTCGACCGCCGAGTAAACCGAGTCGTTCGGTGAAATGGATAGGATATTGCGTCCCTTGATGTCCAACAATTGTTTTACCGTGGTCATTTTTGCCTCCTTGCCTTGTCGCCAGCATTCCCGTTAGCCTACTCTTACCGCCCGGCAGGCACAAAAAAATTTTATACCCGGGACATGGTTGTTAGCGCGAAACCCGATTTGTCAGCGTTACTGAGGGGGTGGCCTGATTCGACTTGAGGTGTTTCGCCTGGCTGATTAACATCAGCCCGCGCCAACAAGCTTCCACCCGGATACCCGCCAGCTAAATTTATGTTGCAGCGTGCCCTGCGTTATATCCTGATCCCGATTTCTTCCCTGTCCGACAGGGTGGGGAACGGATTCTACATCGGATTGGCCATCGTCATGAGTATCGTCGCGCTGGTCGCCATCGCCGGCGGATCTACCGCAGCGATGAAGAACAAGGCCTACGATCTCATCATGAAGACGCGGTTTCTTTATCCCGCGCCCGATCCGGAAATTGTCATCGTGGATATCGATGAAGCGGCGCTGGCTGCCATGGCGCCGGAGTACGGCCGCTGGCCGTGGCCGCGAAACATCATGGGCGAACTGGTGGAAGGTATCGCCACGCAAAAACCCAGTGCGATTGTTTTTGATATTACATTCAGCGATCCGGATGTTTTCAATCTCGACGGTGACAAATATTTTCGCGACGTGATTGCGAAGACAACGAACGCCTTTTTTCCCGTCGTCCGGCTGAATGAATCGAATGACCACCTCAGCGAGTTGCAAGCCAGGCAATTATCGGGCGCGACCAGGCTCGATCCCGAACCATCTGAAACCGCCACGATCGCCGTCGTATTGCCGTATTTCTACGACGTTCTGACGCACCGGCGATTGGGAACCAATAATATTTACACGGATACCGATGGCATCGTTCGGACTTACGCTGTTTACGCCAATGAATACGGCTGGCGCGTGGGATCTCTGCCCGCGAATGTCGTGGCGGCCACAGGAACATCCTTGCCGGACCAGGAGGACATTCTCATCAACTGGCGCGGCAATCCACCGTCCTACCGGCATATCTCCTTTCACGAGATTTATTTTGATTTACAGAAGCAGAAAAGGACGCGGCCGCTGGATGAATTTACCGGAAAGATCGTTATCATTGGTTCCACCGCACCCGCTCTTTTCGATTTGAAGACTACGCCGGTGGCCAAGGTGCATCCGGGAGTGGAGATCCTGGCCACCGCCGTCGACAATTTGAAAAACGGCGATTTCCTCACCGAGCTGCACCCATGGATATATATTTCGATTACCCTGGTTGCCGTTGCGTTGCTCACCGGCGCTTTCGTGTACAACATCGATCAGCGCGTGGTGAACCTCACATTTACCTTGCTGCAATCCGGTTTCCTGGCGGTGTCGTATTTCACACTCAATTTATCCACCGTGTTCGTGGACCTCACCGCGCCGTTCGCCTTCAGCCTGGCGTATTTCGCTATCGCCCGGTTCAACTATACGATCGCGGGCTTCCGCCGCAGCGGCCAGCCGTTCTTCTCCACTCAGCTCGACCCCGGCAACCGCTGCCGCGTGGTGCTTGCCCAGTGCCATTTCCATATAAAAAACCGTCGTGCGCGTCTGGCACTCGGCGCCTCGGTCAAAAAGCAGATCGCACTCTCGCGATATGGCCTTCCCACCTCGCCGTTCTTCAAGGGCATGCCGCTGCTGTATTCCTTCTTCCGCAACACCGTGGTGTTCTACTGGCTGGTTCCGGAGGAAAAGACCGCCGCCGTGCTGCAGGACGTGGTGTCGGTGATGGAGCGCGCCATGCCCGCGATCCGCAAATCCGCCCGCCGTCGCGCGGCGGACCGGGTCGTCGCAACCTGGTTGCTGCACGGTTTCGATTTTACGGTGGATGCGGAAGAGACGTGGCGCCTGCAGGGCGAAGCGGGCATGGCGAAGTTGTTCGCCCTGGCATCCAAGACCAGCGAGCGTGGCAACGAAAGGGTAATTCGAATCGTGGCGACGAAAGAATTTATGAATACGTGCCGGAGTGTGGGCGGATTAAAAGTTCCGGAAGAATTGGAAAAGGCGGGCTTGAGATATTGATTTCTTCTTTCTTGTCGTCATTCCCGCGAAAGCGGGAATCCAGGCTTTAAATGGTATCGCGCGCTCTGCGCGCGATCTCAAAAGCTATGTGCGGGTGGCTCCGCCCCTGCACCCTGGGTTACCTTTACTTTGCTCGTGCAAAGAAAGGTAACCGAAAGAAAGCACGCCCGGATGGCGCACTTATCCTGCGCTCCGCGCGTGGGTCTCGGAGGTCGCCCG
>NZ_JBBDYL010000059.1:66973-73771 GCF_040901545.1 Sulfuricaulis sp.
CCGACAGGACATCCCTGTCCGGGCGGGCGACCGGCGTGATCCCTCACGCCGCCCTTCGGGCTCTCGGCCCCACGCTTGCGGTGCTCAGGTACGCCATACGGGGATGAAGAAAATTACTGCTGGAATCGCGTTGTTATCTTCGGGGTACTAACGAGGGATAAAACCGACACCTGTGAATACATTGCGAGCTTGGATTGTGTTGGTGTTCGCCGTTCTGTTGGTTTCTTGCAGCACTGATGAAGAACCTAAATCCCAAGAGAAATTACCTTGGGACCAAGCACTTATGAAGACTTCGCCGCTCATTGCACAAATAAAAGCACAGATCGATTACAGGGCCGGTCTTTCCTGCCAGGAGAAAATAGAATGGGAGCAGAAATTGCGCGCTCCTGATTTCGAGCGGCAGGACGAAAAGACTCGAAAAGGATTACGTCAGGTATTCACGACGTTCAAGAATTGGTGCGAGCTGTATACCTCGGTTCAGGACTCGACAAAACCGGTTTTCGACAAAATCAGGACTCACGGCTTGGTACGTCGGCCGTTGTTTGTTTTTTCAGTATTTGAGTCTGCTCCAGAGCGTAATGACTATGGTAAATACATCACGGTGAATGTTGGCCCGTGGTTCACTATGGAATCCTGTGCAGAGATTGAACCTCTCGCATGGAAATCCGATGTTCCGATAACGCGATGTCACGAATGGGATGAACCATTTGTGGTTGAGGAATGATTCCAAGCTGAGGAACGCGAAAGCAAAACGTTTTGGGGATTCATAAAGAACATCCGCTACTTCTTATTGATGCTCGGCGCTGTGGGCGTTCTCGCCCTGATACGTTGGTTAAATTTATGGTTGTCCACTAAAAAGAAAGGCAATGCTAATAAACCATAATCAGGAAAAACGAATCTCAGCATGTAGGTTGTGGTGAGTTTTTGTAGGGTGCGTCCCACGCACCAAATGGCTTCGTTTAAACCGTAGATCGGTGCGCAGGGCGCACCCTACCGTTTTTGAGATAGGTTCTAGTTACAAGCGCTCGAAATGTCCGATCATGCGTTTGCGCGTGGCGGCGTTGGGCAGGCGTCCGAAACCGGCGCCCATGTTTTCCAGTATGTGATCCACTCTGGATGTAGCCGGAATGGCGCAGGTTACCGCCGGGTGCGAGACGATGAACTTCAATAAAAACTGCGCCCAGTTGCGGCAATCAAACTCCGCGGCCCACGGCGGCAATGGCTTGCCGCGGACATGGTTGAACAGACCCCCGCGTTGAAACGGCCGGTTGATAATCACCGCCATGCCCCGTTCCTGTGCCAGCGGGAGCAACCTCTTTTCCACCTCGCGGTCTTCCAGGTTGTAAGTGAACTGAACGAAATCGAAGGGCGTCTTCTCCATGGCCTTGACCAGGGCCTCGTGGCGACTGCCGTGCGAGGTCGTGATGCCGACATAACGCACTCGCCCCGCGGCCTTCCATTCCCTGAGCGTTTCCCAGTGCGTTTCCCAGTCGAGCATGTTGTGAATCTGCATCAGATCGAGTCGCTTCACGCCCCATAAGTGTTGCGAGGATTCCATCTGCCGGATACCGGAATTCTTCCCCAGTATCCAGACTTTGGTCGCGGCAAACAGCGCGTCTTTATTCGGTATTTTCTTAAGTGCTTTTCCGATCACTTCCTCGGATGAACCGTACATCGGCGACGAATCAACGAGGGCGCCGCCGTTGTCGAAAAACGCCTGCAACACCTTGACCCGTGCCACGCTTTCGTAGGGGTTGTGGGCGACATCGAAGGTGATCCACGACCCCATGCCGATAACCGGCAAGCGCTCGCCCGTGACCGGAATGGGTTTGGTGATCGCTGAAGGATCGGCGGAAAATGCCGTCCCGGGTTTGAGTAACAGCGTTGCTCCCAGACCGCCGAGCTGCTTCAGGAATGTACGTCGTTTGAACTTATCGCCACGGTTACCCATAACACGATTTCATTTCCTGGCAGAGCTATATCACTTTCTGATCCAGCAACAAATTCAGCGTAAACCTCACCCCGAACCCCGTAATGTCCGTGGGGATATGCGCCAGTCCACCCTTGTGGTTTCCCGCCGACAAATCCACGTGCACCCAGTCTGGATCGTTGACCAGAAACTTTTTCAGAAACGTGGCGGCGAGGATATGGTCGGCATCGTTGTCGAGGGTGCATTGCTTGATGTCGGCGATGTCGCTCTTGAGCGCTTCTTCGTAATCCTTGGTAAGCGGAAATGGCCATACGCGTTCACCGGAGTCCGTGCCCGCCCGGATCAGGACGGGAATGAATTCCTCCCGGTTGGTCAGCACCCCGCTGATGCGCGTGCTGAGCGCGCCGACACAGGCGCCGGTCAACGTGGCGAAATCCACAATCAGCTTCGGTTTTTTTTGTGACGCAAAATACAGCGTGTCCGCCAGCACCATCCGACCTTCGGCGTCGGTATGCGTGACCTCAATAGTTGTTCCGTTGGCGGCCTGCACCACGTCGTTCTGTTTATAGGCCTTGGGGCCAATATGGTTTTGTGCCAGCGCGAGCCAGGCGTCCACGGGAAAATCGGCCTTCAGTTCCGTGAGGGCGAGCAGGGTGCCGAGCGCCACGGCGCTGCCTTCCATGTCTTCGTGCATGCCGTGCATGTGACGCGCGAGTTTGAGATTGGTGCCGCCAGTGTCGAAGCAGATGCCTTTGCCGACGAGCGCGAGCGTTTTCTTCCCGGCAGGTTTTTTTGGGGTGTAACGCAGATGCAGAATGCCGGCGTCAGGCTCCGGGCTGCCCTGGGCCACGGCCAGGAAGGCGCCGGCGCCACGCGCCTTCAGTTTCCTGATGTCGAGAAATTCGGTTTTCCACTTGTACTCGAGTGCCAGCCTTTCGATGCGCCGGCGGTAATGGCCTGGCGTGAGTTCATTCGGTGGCAAGGCGGTGAGCCAGCGCGCGAGGTTGTTGCCTTTGGCTTCCGCGACGGTGCGGACATAGCCGTCGGCCGACGTGTGACCATATATATGTATCTCGCGCAGCCGGGAAGGTTTGTCCGGCTTGCTTTTATAGTCCGGCATCGGGAAATCGGCGGCCAGCAGGGCCGCCAGCATCGCCTCGCAGGCGCGCCCGGCTTCCTTCGGCGCGAGCCCGAAGCAGGCGACAGCGATTTGCTCCGGTTTCTGGCCTTTGTGCGCGGCTACGAGCTGGCGCGCCAGCGTCAACAGCTCGAAGGCGCTGGCGGCCGGATCGATCCCGGCGATGGCGACGCGGGTGGCGTTCGGATTGGGCAGGTCGGTTGTGAAGACCTTGTCGCCGTCGAGTTTGTGTCCGGCGCGTTTGAGACGTTTGGCGATTTCCTTGCCAAATGGCAGCACGTTCGCATCGAAATCCCGCGCCGGCACCAGAAAAATGGCATTTGCCTGGATATCGAGCTCTTTTTCCGTCAAACCGCCGGCTTCTTGCTTGATCTTCGGAGTTTCGAGATGCATGGACGCCTCAAGAGAAAATTTTTATCGAATCGGAAACGAATATGGGTCTAAAACGCTGTTTGTCTTGACCTGTTTGGCCAAAAAAACGATCATACCGCGCGCAAAAAGGAGATGATACCTTGTGCCGGTGGAATTGGATGACGTCGGATAACAGGCGGTACGATTTTCCCGTATCGCCAGCCGCTGCCCGAGGAGATTCATGAGACGGCTGACAACGGATGAGGCTTTGCACGAACGGAAGTCCTGTTTTTTTGCCCGCTGCCGCTAACCCGGCCGTAAGAATACCGCTAGACACTGTCCTTGGCCCGAGCGTTGCCCGTCCGGATTATCCGCGGGAGGCTGAGTTATTAACCCGGCACGATTGTTATTAAACGAAGGGCATGCCTGATCTAACAGTAGAGCGTTCCGATGGATAGGCGTGCCGGGTTAATAACAAAATTCATTAAGATTTTGATTATTGCGGCGGCATGATTTATATGGATGTGATACCGAGTGTCGAATATGCCCGAATGGCTCAAATAGTATCATGCCGTCGCAATAATCTGAGGAGTGCGAGACCATGGCTGCTATAACCCCGATACCCCCACAGACCGACGTCGACGCCCAGGAGACTCAGGAATGGCTCGATGCGCTGTCGGCCGTCATCCAGCAGGAAGGCCCGGAGCGCGCGCATTACCTGATCGAGAAGCAGATCGAGCTCGCGCGCGCCGCGGGCATCAACGTGCCGTACGCGGCCAACACCGCCTACGTCAACTCGATTCCCCCCGACCAGGAAGTTCGTTCGCCGGGCGACCACGCGCTCGAGGACCGCATCCGCTCGTACGTGCGCTGGAACGCCGTCGCGATGGTGCTCAAGGCGAACAAGGGCGATTCCAATCTCGGCGGACATATCGCGAGCTACGCCTCGGCGGCGACGCTTTACGACGTCGGCTTCAATCACTTCTGGCACGCCCCGTCCGACAAGCATGGCGGGGACTTGATCTACATGCAGGGCCACTCGGCGCCGGGTTTCTACGGGCGCGCCTTCATGCTCGGGCAGCTGACCGCCGGGCAGTTGGACCATTTCCGCCGCGAAGTCGATGGCAAGGGTCTGTCCTCCTACCCGCATCCCTGGCTCATGCCCGAGTTTTGGCAGTATACAACGGTGTCCATGGGCCTCGGGCCGATCCAGGCGATCTTCCAGGCGCGCTTCATGAAATATCTGCACGCGCGCGGCATCGTCAACACTGAGGAGTGCAAGGTATGGTGTTTCGTCGGTGACGGAGAGATGGACGAGCCCGAGTCGCAGGGCGCCATCGGCTTGGCCGGGCGCGAGAATCTGGATAATCTTATATTCGTGGTGAACTGCAATTTGCAGCGGCTCGACGGTCCGGTGCGTGGCAACAGCAAGATCATCCAGGAACTTGAGGCCGGCTTCCGCGGCCACGGCTGGAACGTGATCAAGCTCATCTGGGGCAGTTACTGGGATCCACTGCTGGCGCGCGACCGCATGGGGTTGCTGCGCAAGCGTATGGAGGAATGCGTCGACGGCGATTATCAGACCTTCAAATCGAAGGACGGCGCGTTCGTGCGCGAATACTTCTTCGGCAAGTACCCGGAGCTGAAGGAGCTGGTGGCCAGCTGGTCGGACGACGACATTTGGCGACTCAATCGCGGCGGCCATGACCCGCACAAGGTGTACGCGGCCTACCACGCCGCGATCCATCACAAGGGCCAGCCGACGGTGATCCTCGCCAAGACCATCAAGGGCTATGGCATGGGCGAGGCAGGTGAAGCGCAGAACATCACGCACCAGCAGAAAAAGATGGGCACGACTTCGTTACAGGCGTTCCGCAACCGCTTCAAGCTGCCACTGACAGACGAGCAGCTTGAGAACCTGGAATACATCAAGCCGGCAAAAGACTCGCCGGAGTACAAGTACATGCGCGAGCGGCGCGATGCGCTCGGCGGCGATATCCCCGTGCGCCGCCGCAAGGCGGTACCGCTCGAGGTGCCACCGCTGTCGGTATTCGAGAGTCTGCTCAAGGCCTCCGGCGAGGGCCGGGAGTTCTCCACGACCATGGCCTTCGTGCGCCTGCTCGGGGTGTTGCTCAAGGACAAGCACCTCGGCAAGCACATCGTGCCCATCGTCGCCGACGAGGCGCGCACCTTCGGCATGGAGGCGCTGTTTCGCAGTCTCGGCATCTGGTCGCAGAAGGGCCAGCTGTACACGCCGCAGGACAAGGATCAGCTCATGTTCTACAAGGAAGACGCGGGCGGCCAGATTCTGCAGGAAGGCATCAACGAGGCCGGTGCCGTGTGCTCATGGATCGCGGCGGCGACCTCGTATTCGACCCACGGCGTGCAGATGATTCCGTTTTTCATCTTCTACTCGATGTTCGGCATCCAGCGCACCGGGGATCTCTGGTGGGCCGCCGGCGACTCCCGCTCGCGCGGCTTTCTGCTCGGCGGCACCTCGGGCCGCACCACCTTGAACGGCGAGGGCCTGCAGCACGAGGACGGGCATTCACATATTTCGGTGGCCCAGATTCCGAACTGCATGCCTTACGATCCGACGTTCGGTTACGAGCTCGCCGTGATCATGCACGACGGCCTGCGCCGGATGGTCCAGGAGCAGGAGGATATCTATTACTACATCACCGTGATGAACGAGAACTACGAACACCCGGCGATGCCGCAGGCGAGCGAGGCGGGCATACTCAAGGGCATGTATCGCCTCCGTCAGGGCGGCGCCGGCAGCGGACCGCGCGTGCAGTTGCTGGGGTCGGGAACGATCCTGCGCGAGGTCATCGCCGCCGCCGATCTGCTCAAGAACGACTGGGGCGTGGAGGCCGATATCTGGAGCTGCCCGAGCTTCACCCTGCTCGCGCGCGACGGCAACGAGTGCGCACGCTGGAACCTGCTGCATCCGGCGAAGCCGCCGCGATTGTGCCACGTGGGCGAGTGCCTCAAGGACACCCAGGGCCCGGTGATCGCCTCGACCGACTATGTGCGTGCGTTCGCCGAGCAGATCCGGCCGTTCGTGCCGCGTCGTTTCACGGTGCTCGGCACCGACGGATTCGGGCGCTCGGATACGCGCGAGAAGCTGCGCTATTTCTTCGAAGTCGACCGCCACTGGGTGACGCTCGCCAGCCTCGCCGCGCTGGCCGAGGACGGTGCGATCGAGCGCCAGAAGCTGGCCGACGCGATCAGGAAATACGGAATCGATCCCGAGAAACCGAACCCGCTGACAGTTTGATAGCGTGAGTCGTTAACGACAAACACATCAGATGCCCAAAGTACTGGAAGTCAAAATCCCCGACATCGGCGACTTCGCAGAAGTCGCCGTCATCGAAGT
>NZ_JBBDYL010000060.1:0-13766 GCF_040901545.1 Sulfuricaulis sp.
CCGGTTTTGCTATTAGCAGCCTGTCGAGCTGCTAAGTCCGACAGGCTGCTAGTGGGTCTTGCCGGCGCGATGCGGCGGAATCGGCAGCGCGACGATTTCAATCCCTTCGTCGCGCAGCGCATGGACTTCCCGGTTCGAGGCGGTGCCCCGGATCTGGCGCTCCGGCACCTCGTGATAGTGAATCTTGCGTGCTTCCTCGGGGAACGCCGCGCCGACGTCCTCGGTGGCGTCGATGATATGGTCGATCAGCTTGGTAACAACTTCGGGGGCAAGGTTGGCGTAGTGGCGCCCGGGGGTCGGCACGGCCGTTCCGGCGTCGCGCGGCACGGCGCCGGTGCGCACATGCGGGGCCGAGGGCAGGCGCACGATTTCTCCGCTGCCGCACAGCGGGCAGGCCAGCATCTTGCGGCCGTGTTGACGATCGAAGTCCTCGTTCGAGGAAAACCACCCCTCGAATCGATGTTCCCTGTCGCAACTCAGATTGAGAACAATCACGTTTGCCTTCCCGCTCCACTGATTGCCATTTCCAGTCTACTCTTCATGCCGGACCCCGGCGCAACGCGCATCGGGCCCGGATAACCGCTCGTCAGCCGGCGCTGGTGCCCGGACCCGGAATCGAACCGGGATGCCCGTTTAACGGGGCGAGGGATTTTAAGTCCCTTGTGTCTACCAATTTCACCATCCGGGCTGGCGACACACCGTTGCGGCAGGAGCGGTTTTGGCGTCCCGTCGGCGACATGATACCGGATTTGGCCTTGAACGCAGGGCGGGACGCCGCGCGTGCGCCGCGGCGCGTATTGGAGGCGGGGGTCGGAATCGAACCGGCGTACACGGCTTTGCAGGTAGAAATTGCTTGCAAGCCGAACAACAGCTTACAGCACGATTCCCGATAAAACAGCGTCTTGCAATTTTGGATGATATCTAACAATTACCCTTTGTGACCGCTTTTTCCCGCCAACTGTCCCAAAAAGTCCCAAGAAAATCGTCGGTGCGGCTACGCCGCCTCCAGCATGAAATCCACATGTACCGCATCAAACGGAAATTCAATTTTTCCACTCGCGTTCTTGCGCAGAATCCCCGCCTCCAGCAGGGCATGCACGTCGCCGTGCACCGCCTTTACGTCGCGGCCCGCACGGCGCGCGGCTTCACGCAAAGTCATCGGTCGTTGGCCTGCCATCGCCTTGATCAGTTCCCAGCGTTTGGCAGTCAGCACCTTCCATAGCAGCTCCGGCGTAGCAAAACTGATGCGCGCATCCGAATCCGCCTTGCGACTCTTCCAGACGCGTACAAATTCAGCGGACACTTCGCGCGGCGTGCGCACGTCAAGAGTTACGGTTTTCATTTCGCCACCTCTCGATATCCAGGAAAAAATCATTCACTAATTGATCCGGCGTCGTGAACAGGTAAGGCTCTTCAACATCCCCTACATGCCGGTGATCGCCCTTGCCTGCCTCATTGTCATAGCGCACCGCAGAGCGACCATCTACGACGAACGCGAGACGATACTTGTAGCTATGTTGGCTGCCACGCACTGGCGTCGGTACTTCCCACAACACCAGCTCGGCGAAGGCCGTTTCGGCAATGACAATACGCTGGTCAAACAGCAGCCGCGCCCTCATGTTGGAGATAATACCAACAGAGCAACTTGTTGGCAAGTACTCCAACACGGCCCAATGCGGATACAGACCCGCAAACTACGTGAACCCCACCGCGGCCACATACGGAGTCAACCAATGAGCCACAAATTCACCCGCCTCGAGTTGTACCAGCTCGTATGGTCCGAGCCGCTGCGCAAGCTAGGCCAACGGTTCGGGATCTCGGACGTCGCGATCGCCAAGCGTTGCCGCAGATCCAACATCCCACTACCCGGCGTCGGGTACTGGGCAAAGAAGGAGACCGGAAAACAGGTCTTGCAGCCGCCATTTCCTCCAAGGGGCTTAGGTCAATCCGATATCGTGATCATCGGAGGCAAGCACCGATACAGCTGGGCTCCTCAAGAGTCGGACAAGGAATTGTTGGCGGCCACGATTACGCCACCACCGCCCTTCCCCGAGGGACTCCCGGAAATTGCAGCCCGTGCTAAAGAACTCGTCGGGAGGGTTCGAGCAATCGCGTCGCTCGCGAATGCGCATCCATCCATAACTCGCCTCCTGCAAGAGGATGAACAAAGACGGGAAAAACAGAAGGCTTCGCGCTATCCGTCAAGTTTTGACGCACCCTTGTTCGATTCCCGTTTTGAACGACGCCGGTTGCGGTTGATGAATAGCCTGATGCTCGCATTTGTGCGATGTGGCTGCGCGCCCTCGCTTGGTCGCGAGATAGGCTCAGTGTCGATCCACGTGGGAGACGAACGCATAGGATTTAGCATCGGCCCCCTGAATGGAAAGCCGGAGCGGCAGTACCCGCCGAAGCAGATTCCCGCCGACGCAAAGATGAAGATCGACCTTGGATGGCACCAGCCTCCTCCCGAGATTAAGGTCCGTTGGCAAGACAAAGACAATGCGCCTCTCGAGGATCAACTCCATGAGGTCGCCGTTGGCCTGATCGTAGCCGGCGAATGGGCATACCGCCGTTCTATCCTGCGCCAGTACGAACATCGACTATGCCGGCAAAAGCGGCTGAAGGACGAGATCAGACGCAAGGAAGAGGAAGCGGCGCGCAGAGAACGCGAGAGATTGGAGAAGATCGAAGCAGATCGCCGCAATCAGCTCATTCGTGAAATGCTCGCTTGGCGTAGGGCATCGGATATCCGGAGGTACGTTGAGGCTCAGCTTACCCGCCGCAAGCCACACGCCGGCGCTGAAACGTTAGCAAGCCTGGAATCCTGGGCGTCCTGGGCAATAGCGGAGGCTGATCGTATCGATCCAATTCTTCACGATGTACTTCCGGGGATGGCGAGATAGCATCTTGTAGGTCGCCTCTACGGGCGCAAGTCGAGAAGCTGGTACCGCTTATGCGGAGCTAGAAGCAACGAGAGTTTCCGCGCTATCAGCAAGGACGCTAACACTTCTCGGCGTACGCGCGCAGCAAGCGGGCAGTGTCATTGCCATCGATGAAAATGATTTGGCACGGTGCTGTGAAGGAGCGTTGAAGCGCGAACGCTTCAGCGGTTTTCCTTACAGCGGCGCCGATCTCATGGCAGTGCTGAATGACATAAACATCTGCGGGCACGTTAAACAGTCGGTAAATTTGATCGCCATTCTTCCCGCAGTCGGCCATCGTCATCATATGAAACTTCGCGGGTCCTTTCAGCAGGAAAGCTCCGGTGCGCGGTGTACCGGCAATCGACAAGTTGCTCGAAAAAATATCCGATTCCTCGCCACCCCAATCCTTTGGTACCTCCGACACGCCCAGCAGCCTAGCAATCAGGGTCTTCACCTCGTGCTCCGAAACCTCCTTCAGCTTCGCGAATTCTGTTTTGGAGGGCGTCCACTGTAGATCGATTTGTGAAAACTGCTCTACTTGCTCAGGTCGCAAGTGTAGTTGATGTCGGAACGGCAGCGAGATACCTGATTTCGCTGTAACCATGTCCCCGATCGCGTAAGGGATCGCCCTGATCGTGTCCTGCTCAAACTCACCGATGTACGCGAACACGAAAAGGTTGGTCGATCCCGACATCCTCGAGTACGCAGTCTCGTTGACCAGCCCGTCCTTGGCGAATTCCACGAGCAACGTCTTACCATCGAGCAACCCATCCAGCTTCTTGCTGAGTTGCAGCGCCGGCCCCTTATTCGCCATCCCGAATCCTTTTCCGTGCACATGGCCGTCGTAGATGAAGCACGTGCCCCTATCGAGCTTTCCCTCTATGGCGAGCTGCTGAAGCGTCTTGATGCCCTGGATAGCGATTGCGGAGAACAGGTACTCGCCAAGGGAACTAGAGATCAATGCGGATCGCATGTACACATCCTCACCCTTAAGCGCTCCAATGACATGTGCGGGCACTGAACCCGATTCAAGGAGAGAAAGGACGCGTGGCGCGCTGATGTAGTATGCGTGAAGCGTTTTGTCGCTCATGGTTGCGGCGTAGGATCGGGAAATCGATGCCAATGATACGTTCAATGACGATTCGTGGGCTGGGGACGGTCTAGCACACCTGGTCTCTTTCCTTTAGCGCGCGACGATAGCCTCCTATAATCCTGCCATGCCGACCTATGCCGAACTCAAGATGGCCCCGCCCAAGTCCTGGGAAGAATTTGAGGGTATCGTTTGCTCTGCGGCAAAGAACCGCTGGAAAAGCGTCGATTTCACCCGCCATGGCCGCCAAGGTCAACGTCAGGACGGTGTTGACGTCTATGGGAGGGACGACAAGGGCCGCTTGGTCGGCTT
Source organism: Sulfuricaulis sp. (assembly GCF_040901545.1). Lineage (GTDB taxonomy): Bacteria > Pseudomonadota > Gammaproteobacteria > Acidiferrobacterales > Sulfurifustaceae > Sulfuricaulis. The sequence continues at coordinate 4,327 of NZ_JBBDYL010000060.1, forward strand.
GCAATGTAGAACACATGGTCAGGCCTCTCCAGTGACACGATTAAGGACGAGGTTGACAAGGCCGAATCCTTTAAACCGGCGCTGGCACAGCTCTACGTTGTTACTACTGCGGACGCCGATAAAAACGTGCAAGCCTTCGTTCGTGAACTGTCGGATCAGCGTGCGCGAGAGGGGCGTTTCGAGGTGGCAGTATTATTCTGGAACGACGTGTGGCAAGACCTGACACTCGATGAAAGTCGACTGTTCCAGCACTATCCCCAACTGAAGCCGAAGGAGCGCTTGGCTGCCGACCAGTCTCACGACGTCAAGATCTTCCAGGAACTGCAGACGACGTTCGGTTTCGAGCCCGCCGTCCGTCTAATTCGAGATCAGAACTTCGGCGACTCGTTTTCGCGTAAAGCGATACAGTCCCTCTATGACTTCGTCGAAACTTGGGATCAGCCAGAGAAAGAATTCATAGACAAGGAGCTGCAAGCCGCGTTGGTCGAGCTCTACCGCGCGGCGAACGACTTTGCGACGCACGTCGTACAGAAAACAGTCCCTATCGGCAAAGGCGGCGAGCTGCTATCCGTCTTCTCGGACAACCTGAGGGCACACGGTCCTCGACCCGACTGGGTCAGGGAAGACGCACGCGTACTCAATGAGAAGGCGCGGCAATTCGTGCCGATCTATGAGCGCTTTCTGCGCCTATGTCGAGAAAAATTGCTTCGATAGATAGCTACGCCCCGGGGAACCCAAGGCTCACCTGGGAACGTGGAAGACCAGGATAGTGACGATCTGCTCGCGGTTTACGTCGCTGTTGGCATGAAGCATGTAACGAAAGCCGCTCTCGTGTGGCCATACGATCGTGCGCTTGAAATTGGGGTGGCCCTTGACCACGGTCTCGATGCCGCTAAGGACGGTCGAAGTGTCGGTGCCCCGGTTGAACACGAGGATCGCTGTCTTGCTGTCGCGCCAGGTCGCATAGCCCAGGAGCTGGTCGATGGCCTCGCCGAACGCCTTGGGACCCTTCCAAAACTTGCACTCCGCGATGAATACGTTACGTTCGCTCTCCCGCAGCAGGATATCCGTTTTCCCAGACATGTTGAAAGTTTCGCCCGTTGCTTTACCTTCAAACTGACCATTTAGCTGTACCAGGAAATGTTGACGTAGCGCCTCCTCGTCCATTGCCTTAAATGCCTCGGGACTGCGCTCCATGACGAGCGCCATGTCCTGCATGATTTTGAGCGCCTGCTCGTACTGCTCGATTGCCCAAGTGGGCTCTGGTGTGAACGGAGCTGCGCTGGCAGGGGGAAGCGTCGGTGCAGCTTTCTTGCGCGCCGTGGGAATAGCATACGTCTTCGGCGCGCCATCACGTTGCCTGATCGGGATACCGAGAGCTGTAGCGCGTTGCGACTGCGCCAGCAGCCGCTCACGCCGTTGCTGGATCGCCTGCTCCGCCACACCGGGTATACCATCGTTGTGAGCGTCAAGCAGCGTACGTTGCCATCCCAAATATTGCTCGATCTCACCTAGCGCGCGATCGACGAGCGGGCGGACATCGCGGGGCGCGTCCGACGGTGACTCGTAGCGCAGCACCAGCTCGCTCTTGTCGATGATCGCGCGTGGCGGGGCACTGGTCATCGAGTTCGGGCGAGAGTAGAAGAGCTCGGATTCACCCTCGAAAGGTACGCGGACCTCGATACGCTCGCCCGGCACTAGCGCCGGTTGGCTTTTGTCATCAATCCACCGCATCGGGTCGTAGCGCACATCGACCTGCACGTCTTGATGGTCTGCGTACCAGTCCTCGCGCCGCAACCTGATCGGCTCGACGCGGTACTTCTCCACCAGGTACCGCTTCAGATCCTCAGGTGAAGTGTTGAGCAGCCGATTCTCATCTAGCCCTTCAACCTCCTGCCGCATCTTCTGCAGGGTGCCCCGAAGTGACTGCTCAAGGTCGTAAGTGCAGAACAGAAGTCCTTTGCTCTTGTCGACGCTTCCAAACATGTCGTGTGAGTTCCCAGATTGCTCACGATGATACTTGGACTGGATTGTGCCCTTTGAGGAATCGGCGTTCAAGCCATTGGAATGCTTGGGACCGGCGGCGCTTCGACCTTTGGCGGTCGCCCGCGTCCCCGCTTCCCTACGCTCGGCAGTCCATCGATGAACTTCGCCACGGCCTCGATATGGAACAGCGTCTTGTCCCCGAATTTCCGGTGAGCGATGGGGAAGGTCTTGCGCGAAAGGCGCGTGCGGAGGGTGCCGGGCGCCAGGCCGCAGGCATGGGCGGTTTCGTCCACGGTCAGGAGGATGCGGCCGGGATAGGACTTCATCAGGATTTCGAGGGTAGTCATGACAGGCTACCGCCCCTGGTGGCCAACTGCCCTCCCCCTCTCAGCATCGCCAGCGTGGCGCTGTTACGAGTTACCCACCCGGCGCCGCGCTCGGGGTGTATGGAGGGATCCGCGCACCGCCGCGTGGATAACTCGTTGCTCACGCGCATGAGGGCGTCCGATCGACGAGTTTTCGGGGCACGGACACGGACGCGGCACGGATTCGGCGGGTTAACCGGGTTAACGGCCCAGGTAGACCTTATGTGTAGCTGCACATAAGATTTATTTAGGTAGGTAAGTTTTTATGTGGAGTAGCAGCGTTACGTCCATGATCGACCGTGTATCCCGGAGCTGGGAACGCAACATAATATTTCGCTGCTGGATACTCGAGCTCCGGGCTACGCACGTCATATATGGCTCCTATGGTCAGAGTGAATGCAACCAATCGAGCAGGGTCTTGTTCTGCTTCCAGGACGGGATTTTCGGCGGTGGCACGCCGCCTTCCACCTTCTCCAGCGCCCGTCGCTTCATCTCGAGGTTTGAGCGCGCGTAGATCTGGGTGGTTTGCACGTCCACGTGTCCCAGGAAGTCGCGGATGATTTCAAGCGAGACACCGCTTTGAAGCAAATGCATTCCCTTGGTGTGCCTGATGCTATGCGGACTGACCGATCGAACGAACCCGGGGCGGTCTTTTCGTATTGCCTGGACGTACTTGTTCAACACGTAGCGGATGCCCCAGCGCGAGAAGCGTATGCCCCGCCGATTCTGGAACAACGGCCGATCCGAGCACTCCGGCCGGTCCAGGCCATGCTCTTCCAGGTAATCGCGCAAGATTTGCACCGTGGCGTCCATCAGGGGCACGGCGCGCGTCTTCCTGCTCTTGCCTGTCAGCCGCACTTGCGCCGGAGAAGCCAACCGCACGTCGCCGACGCTCAGGTCGATCAATTCCTGGACGCGAGCGCCGGTGTCGTAGAGCAGGCTCAACAGCACAGCATCCCGGCGCCCCTCCCGTGAACGGAGGTCGGGTTGTGCCAGAATCCGAGCAAGATCTTCCTTGACCAGGTAGCCCACGTTGGCGTGAGGCTGGCGCTGCAATGGGATGGCCAGAATACGCTGGCACTGCAACATGATTTCGGGCACTTCTGACTGAACGTAGCGGAAGAACGAATGCAACACCGCCAGGCGCTGGTTTTGCGTGCCGATCGACACATGCCTTTCCTTCGCCAGGTAGTCGAGGAACGCCTCCACCAGAGCGTTGTCGAGGTGTGCCAGGCTGAGCCGTTCAAGGGCGATGCCGCGCTGGTCCCGGCAGAATCGTAGCAGCAGCGTGAACACGTCGCGGTAGGCACGGATGGTGTTGGGGCTGAGATTGCGTTGCGCGGCCAGATGGTGGGTCAGGTAGCGCGTCAGGTGCGTGGAGAAGTCGGTGGGTTTCATGACACGACCCTCCGCGGGATGACATCGCCGAAGTGAGCCTGGGAGCGGGTTGTGATCTCGGGGAACAGTTCGGCCGTCAGATGCAGGTAATGCTGTGTTCCCACCACCGACAGGTGACCCATATAGGTCGCCAGCACCGGTAGCTTGGCGTCGAGGTCCGCACCCTGACGATACCAGCGCAACAGGCTGTGAACAGCGAAGGTGTGACGAAGATCGTGCACACGCGGGCCCTTTCCCCGGCCAGCGTGCGATATGCCGCTGCGCGTCAACAGCTTCCGGTAGATTCCATAAACCGACGATATGGCCCAGTGGCCGCCGCGCAGGTTTGGGAAGAAGTACGCGTTTGCCGGCCGGCGGCCAAGCTCCTGGTCAAACTTCTGCAATCGTTGCACCAGACTGACTGCCGGAGGGACCTGACGGTCCTTGCCGAATTTGGTCTCGCGCAACGTCAGCACACCGCGACCAAAGTCCACGTCACCGACCTTCAGGTGCAACACCTCGCCCACCCGCAAACCACAACCATAGAGCAGACGAAACACCTCGGGCATGACCAGATGGCGCAGCGGCGAGTGCCCACTGGGTTTGAAGTGGTCGACCACATCAAGCAGGCGCCGTACTTCGGCGTGAGTCAGGATACGCGGCGAGAAGCTGCTGCCTCCTCCTTTTGCCATGAGATACGGATCCGGCACATGCGCGGCATAGCCCTGTTTGACCATGAAGATGGCGAGTCGGCGAAGCGTATGGCCACGATAGCCATGGTTTGCCGCGCTCTCGTGAGGCCGCTTGGCAAGCCACTTCAGGGCCAACTCACGGGGCAGTTCGCACTGCGCCAAGCCTTCCTTCGCAAGAAACCGGTCAAGGCGCTCCAGCGCCAGCGCGCCAACCTGATATTTGTAACCGACCGCCTGCTTTTCCTGAATGAGCCGTTTTATCAGCGGCGCTACCGGGCTGCGGAATTGCAATGGGAATTTGTTATTAGCCATGGCACACCTCCTCGGGGTCGAGCGCGGCTGCGCGCAACGATTCCACGTCCGCCTTGGCATAGATCATGGTTGACGCGGTGGTGGTGTGACCCAGGATGTCGGAAATGACGTGCAGCGGTGTTTCCCCCTGTAGAAGCCGCGTCGCCAGCGTGTGGCGCAGCGAGTGCAGCCCGCAGCGCTGCGGAGTTCGGAATTCAATTCCAGCTCGCTGTCGCCACTCGCTTACGACATGATGAAGTCGGCTATTCGCGCCAATAGGCGTAAACGGAAGCCTCGCCCTCAGGAACACTTCGCGATGAGGCGCCTGGGGCCTGCCTGCCTTGAGGTAATCGATCAAGGCTTCGCCGATTTCCTCCGACATCGGCAGGCACAATGGTCCACCTGTCTTCGACTGCCTGATTTCGATGGTGGCCGTATCCCACTGGAGATCGTCCAGCTTCAGAGTTCGGATATCGCCTGACCGCAGACCCAAGCGGCTCGCCAGCAGCAGGATGGCGTAGTCGCGCTTGCCCCGGGGCGAGGTACGGTCGATCACCTTGAGCAGTTTGCGAACCAATTCCGGATCCCAGACTGAAGGAATGGTCCCGTCCATCGGCACCCGGATGGTCGGCAACACCTGAGTAAGATCGCGGTGCACAATCTGGCGCTGCAGAAGATACCGAAGGAAACTGCGAAGGTCGGGCGTGCCCCGGGAGGCGGACCTCGGGCCCCGCGGGCCGCGTGAGATGACGAAGGAGGTTACCTGGTCGGGTTGAAGCTGATCGAGAGCGGTGATCCCGTTTGCTCCCAGGTAGTTAAGAAACACCGCGATGGTTCGCATACGCTCTTTGAGAGAGGTCGGCCGCAGATGAAGGCGCTCACGGCAGAATTGCTCGAAATCGGATAGCGGCTTCTTCATCGACTGCGGAATGTGAAGCTGCACGGTGTACACCACCGGCCGATCAACTCGCCCTTCACGCGCGAAGGTGCCGAGCACCAGCACCCCAAAGTTGACATGTCGGCGCCAGCCTGTTTGCGCCGTCAAGCGCTCGCTGCGTGTTGCCTGATATCGTTCGATGAAGCGTGTAGCCATCTCTTCCGAATACCCGCCGACTTGGCCTGCGTCACGGCAAAACGCGGCGAAATGTTGCCAGACCGTGCGGTATCTCTTCAGCGCATTCCTGCTGTAGCGCAACTTGAGCAGTTGATACAACGCGTGCTCAATCAACTGTTCCAAAAGCAATTCGGCGAAGCGGCGAGTGGGAACATTCATGATCGATCTCCTAAGAACGTGGCCCGGGATGGCCACAGGGAGGTCAATCATCAACTTTTTATGTGCAGTAGTTTGAAGCAAATGCATTGATTCAGAAGACCCTTAACGAGCAACTCCACATAAAAACTTACCTACCTAAATAGACCGCCGTGATCTGTTCGCGGGAATGCCCGAGTTCGGCGGAAATAGTCGCGCGGGCCTCGCGATCGACCGCCCGCCGCTCCGGGTCCAGCGATTTCGCTGCCGGGCCACCCTTGGCCGGGCACGCCCAGCCGGTCAGTTCCCGGTAGCGTTCCTGCGCGTAATGGTGGCGCAGGCCGTGGACCTTGTGGATGCCCGCCTTCATGCACTGCGCCTTGAACCGCTGGAGCTGGCCGTCGTAGGTCATCGTCCTCGGGATCAGGCTCCACTGGCCCACGAGCTGCTTCACCTCTTCCAAGAGCTCGCGTTGCGCGGGGGTGCGGATCGGGACTTGGCGCTCCCGCCCGCCCTTGGTCCAGCTGTCCATGAGCATCAGCCGGTCGCCCCGGTCCGCCCACTCGACCCTGATCTTGATCGACTCCTCGCGCCTCAGCCCGAATGCGGCCTGGAGCTTGAGCGAGAGCCGGGTGTAGGGATCCGCGATCTGTGTCAGGTCGCCGGCCGTCAGCTCGCGCCCCTTGTCCAGGTTCGTCACGTACTGCCGGTCGGGAATGGCGTAGCGGGCGTTGTCCGGGGCGATGACGTTCTGCTTGCCGACCTTTTCCGCCCACCAGCGCAGCTCGGTCATGCGGTTCTTGATCGTGCCGGCGGAAAGCTCCTCCGCCTTCCAGCGCGCGAGGAGCGCCTCGACGTGCTTCGGCTTGAGGCTGTCGGCATGCATGTGCCGGAAGCCCATTTCCTGCAACTGGTTGGCGACCAGCGTCAGGATGCGCTCCCGCGCGGTTTGAGTGGCATAGCTGCCGTCGCGGTTGCGCTGGCAGAGTTGCTTCAGTTCGTAGTTGAAATCTCGCATCGGTCCTTCACCCACAGGTTGATGACAAGCATCATTTTCCGGGGTGATGACCGTCAGCAGCCTCGCGTAACCCCCTCGAAAACCCGGGGGTTGGGCGGGAAATGGTTCGGTGAGCGGAGAAAATCGATCCGCCGGCTTCCTGGTTCACATACCCCATCCATCACCACTTCACTGCATCACTGCATTCGGTGTGCACTGCCTGTCCGGTTAGTGTTTCTATCCGTCCTACCGGCCTAAGCGCGGCGGGAACTCAGAGGGATTCGGGACACCACTCCCGTTTTGTGCCGTTTCCTTGCTGCTCGCCACCGCGGCACGCGGCATCGGCGTCGACGGCGCGCCCTTTCGGGAGCGATCCGTCGAGATGAGCCGTCGATCCCGGCTCGGGGGTGCGCCATTGCGGCGCCATTGGGACTGCCCGCTGAAACGGGCATTGGGACGAGCCGCGTTGCACGGCCCTTTGCGAACGATGGCTGCAGAAAGCCCCATCACTCGCTCGCGTCATTTGCGCCAGGAGCGCGCAACCCTTTGACGCGCGAGAGGTTGTGCGCGTCGTCACTAGCAGCTCGCGCTGTCCAGTGACGACGCGTTCGGCTGGCGCAGTGCGCCCCGTATCGCTTCGTCGTAGTCGCGCACGATCGTCTCGGCTTGCGGCAGGGATGCTGCGTACTGGATCAAGGCGCTCGCCACCAGCGCGACATCCGGACGAAACCCGCCCAGCGCGTGCCGGCAACGGCGCCGCAGTTGCAGCAGTGCATCTTTCGCTGCTTCGCTTACGGGAACTTTCGGCAGATCGCCTTCGCGTTCCACGTGCATCAGTCGCCCTTGCTTCACAACGTAGAGATCGCCTTCTTGCAGCGGTGCGGTCTTTTCATTCACGGCCAGTGCTCCTTTCGATGCGTTGCAAAATCGGAACTGCGACATCGGATTGCCATCGACCGCACTTTGGTTGCGACGGACGCAAGTCGTCCGCAGCCGCCGATTGCGCTCCGGCATATGCATCGGGCGCGGTCGCTTAACGCGAACGCACCACCACCCCAAAAGGCCTCGATAGGATGAACTGCTGAGCGAGCGTGAGTCAGCGCGCAGCGCCGCCTGCCTGAAAACGGTCAGCAAGCAGCGTCGGGCGCGACATGCGCTCGAGATACGATGCGGATTACCGCATCATGTGTGGCCGCCCTTTCCGCGCGATTATTGCCGCGGAGCTGGACGGTTTAAGAAATGTTGCACGGCAGATGAGCGGAAACCACTATCCGCCACGCTGCACGTGTAACGTGTTGCCCCCGGATTTCTCCGGTGGGCTGACCAATGGTCAATTACTGGTAGGCCTAAGACGCTTGAGGGCGCGTCGCCCGTTTCCGGGCTGGCCTGCCTTTTGTTCCCGACCTTGCGGTCCACGCGGTCGCGATCAGCATTGCCGACCCGAAGGGATTGGCCGCGCATCTGTTTCCTGCCAAGGGCGATGCGTAACGGGCATCAGCCGGGCTGACACAGCCAGCGATATTGCGATCGAATCTATGCCGTCACTTTTTCGAAGTCAAGCCCCCCAAGGCAGATCATGCCCGGCCGGCCGCCTGCACCTTTTCTTCTTGCACCTTCAAGTGAATGTACGTGAACTGGTGAGCAATCCGACAAGCGAGCGACGTCTCATTGCCGTGATGAAACTGAGGAGTATCGAGTTCTGCGCCGTATCGCTGCTTGACATTGGTCACTATGAAGTCGGGCTCAATCAATTTCGCGACGGCGTCGTATGAGCCGCGGTCGAAATCTGCTCGATGTGGCAATCCGCTTTCCATTCCCCATGCGTAACCCACGAAGCATTCGAGGAAATTGTCCACCTCAGCTGTATTTGCCTGAAAGCACGACCGCAAATGTGCTTGGACTGCCGAACCATCGCTGTGCTTGTTCCAAAGCCAGTACAGAGCTGGAGCATCCGCACCAAAGCCTTGATACAGAGGGGATTCAAGCGCCTGCGAGCGAATCCGGTCGGCTAAGGCACTCGCGACCCTGTTTTCTGCGTCGGCCGCGATTATCCGATCGGCTTCCGGTTGACCCGCATCATGGCGAACCCACCGTAAGCACTCGAAGGCGAACGGGAGCGGCTGGGCTTGTTGAAAGATCTCGTCCGCGGTTGCGTCTCGCTCCGGACCCGATGGTATGCGCTTCAGAAGATGAGCCACCAAGATCGCGGACTGTCTAAACGTCAAGTCCGACGTGAACATCCCCCGTTCCCGCGGCAGCAGCGCGCCGCCCCGTGCAACTGCCAATGCAAGTCGCCTTGCACCGGCGGGCTCGATCTCGTTCTCCCGATTTCGCAGTTTTCTAATAACCTGTGGCATCGCACTGCGCTCCGCGAAACCCTTAAGGACTGCATCTGCGTCCTCTGGACTAATGCCCGCGAACTGCTCCACTAGCCTGCATTATTCATGAAAATCGCGGTCGAGTGCGTTTGCGGGGGTGAGAAT
>NZ_JBBDYL010000061.1:0-1945 GCF_040901545.1 Sulfuricaulis sp.
ACCACCGTCCGCCGATGCGACAACATCGTGGAGCTGGAACAGGGGCGTGTGGTGGCGGAAGGGACGTACGAACGGCTGCTGGAATCCAGCCCGAGCTTTCGGGGCATGGCAACGGCGGTGGCGAGTTGAAGTTCGCCCAAACCGTTGCACTCATCGGTTGAACCCACACCTGCTACCTTTGCAGCCACTCCAGCTACAGCATCCGCAAGGGCATCGTCCGGGACGCGCCCTCCCTGCAGATCCTCGAGTGCGCGAGCTGCGGCTTGGTCACGCTCGGTTCTCTCGAACACATCGTGGCCGGCCATTATGAAAGCTCCGGTATGCACGGAGCCGATATTGTCAGAGCAGGCCGTTGGTGTTCTCGTTCGTTCCGCGTTGCCATGGACTTTGGGGATCGCAGAAGTACACGGCGACATCCGTGGCGACCGAGAAGCGATGGTGCTGCGCCATCTCGAGACCCCGATCCCACGTCAACGACATCATCAAGCCCGCCGGCAGCTGCTGTACTTCGCGGATCAGCGCGTTGACCACTGAGGTCGTATCCTTGCCGCCGACGCGCACCAGGTGCACGTAGCGTGACTGTCGCTCTACCAAGGTGGCAATGTGCGTGTTCCTGGCCCCGGCGAGCAGATCGCCTTCCCAGTGGCCGGGAATCGCGCGGTCCTCGATACTCGGCGGCCGGTCTGCGATCGAGATGGCGTCGACGATCTGTCCACGCGCTTGGCCCGCCTTCGTCGCCCGCTTGCTGCGCCGCATTGTTCGTCGCGTGCGCAGGTGCGCGGTGAGTTCACGCTTGAGCACTCCCCGGGCTTGCACGAACAGACTCCGGTAGATCGTCTCATGCGAGACCTGCATACGAACGTCGTCCGGGTAAGTCGTCATGAGCCACCGCCCACAGCTAGTAGATTATAAGGATAGGCAAAGAGAATGACCGAAGTGATCGCGATTATCCCCGCTCGCAGTGGGTCGAAGGGTGTGCCACAAAAAAACGTACTCCCGCTGATGGGACATCCATTAATAGCATTTTCCATCGCCGCGGCGATGCTCTCGAAATGCATTGGGCGTACTATCGTGACGACAGATTCAGAAGAGATTGCCGAAGTGGCGAGAATGTACGGGGCAGACGTTCCGTTTCTGAGGCCGGCTGAATTAGCGAGTGAGATATCCACTGACAGGGATTTCTTGGTTCATGCCTTGGAATGGCTCGGAAAGCATGAACGTGTTCAGCCAGAATATTTAGTTCAATTGCGACCTACCACGCCTCTGAGGGATCCAGCGGTAATTGATACAGCCGTGCAACAGTTTCGGGGGAACCCAGAAGCCTCATCTTTGCGGTCTGCGCACATCGCTTCGAAGACGCCGTACAAATGGTTTGAGATTGATGAACGCGGATATTTTAAGGGCATCCGCCCAGGCGACACGCGTCCTGAGTACTACAATTTGCCGCGCCAAAGTTTTCCCGCCGTCTATGACCCGAACGGCTATGTAGATGTGGTGCGCGCGACACAAATTCTCACATCAGCAAGTGTACATGGGTCAAAAATCATGGCATTTATCACGCCTTTCTGCCACGAAATTGATAGTTTGGAAGATGTCGCTTTTCTGCATTATCTTGCCGAGCAAAATGGCTCGCCCCTTTTGGATTTCCTGAAGATCAAAAGGCAAAATGCATGCAATGCGAGGTCCAGCGGTCAAGTGCAGGGTTGTGAGTAGACCGGATCTTAGGGCGTCGTGAGAAAGTTGTTGGTTAGGTGGGCAGGGATTTTTGAGGCATAGCGGGACAAGGACAAGGGTCGATTAGAGATCGTGGCACTGCGAGGATATTGCTGACACGGTTTACCGCGAGGTGCCGGAATCGAAGCGGCTGACGTGGGTGTGCCGGGTGTGAGGAGAGGTGGTCTGAGGATTTGAGACAGGTGGGATAAGTGGAAACTGGCGCTCCACG
>NZ_JBBDYL010000062.1:0-12710 GCF_040901545.1 Sulfuricaulis sp.
TGTGGTGAGGGAGAGGGTTGGGGGGAGGAGGGTGGGGGTGGTGAGGTTGGATTGCCAGCCGTTCGCCGAGGGTTGGGGGCTGCAAAACGTGTTGGGGATGGCGAATGCTCCGGTTGAGAAGGCGCTACGGGCGTTCGCGAGCGATCTCGCTGAGAGATATAACGAGGTGATGGCGGGGTTGCCGCATGAGAGTGAGGGGTGGAGTTTGAAGTTTGGGGAGGAGCTGGTGGGGATGGAGGCGGATCCAAGGTGAGTGACTTGCGTTCGCCGGGATAAGGGCCTCGCGCTGCTGTTCCCGCCGCGTTCCATATGTATCCACTTGCTGCGGACGTGATTGCCAAGCGCGACCCGGTACTGCTCGATGAACTTCTCCGCGATGGAGTGCAGCTCCAGCTCGAGGGGTGCGCCGGTGTCGTCGCCGCGCTCGATCGCCAGCTCCATCAACGTGATGAGCAGGGCGAACTTGTACGTCGCGACGAACTCGCCTTCGTCGAAAATCCGCTGCATCTGCTGCAGGAAATCGAGCTGGCCCCTGTCGCCTAAATCGGGGACCCACGCTTTGCCTTGCACGCCCCGGCTGATGGACAGGTGAATAAGCCGCAGGCGATGTAAGACACGTGTTTCTTGGGAAGAGCCATTACTGAGGAAAGCTCTCCTAATAGTGGCAATATTCGATGCTCGGGGATGGCGCAATTGCCTCCGGGGAGTGCCCGAAGTGCGGGACGCAGGGACGGCCAAGAATTCCTGCTGGACTACGAGGGGCAAATGGCGGGACTGACCAAGCCACAGCTAAGAGCCATCGATAGCATGCGGTCGCACAACGTGCAGATCATTGCGTGCGCGGGATCGGGCAAGACAGAAGTCATTTCGCGAGGCATTGCGGAAATTGTCCGCAGGGGCGCTGCTCCGTCAACGATCGTAGCCTTCACGTTCACCGAAAAAGCTGCCGAGGAGCTCAAGGCCCGCATCCGTTACATCCTGAAGGAGATGGTACCCGGCACCTCCGGCCTAGGCGACATGTATGCCGGGACCATTCACTCGTACTGCTTCGAAGCGTTAAAGGAACTGCGTCCCGAATATCGGTCCTACGACGTGCTCGACGAGGCGGCGAGGGTCGCCTATCTGTCGAAGCCGTTTAACTACTACAACCGGCTGAATCTAGTCGGGCTTGAGAAAGCCTACGGACTGACGAAATTCGTTACGGTCACCCGGTTCATCGGCGCGGTCGAAGTGTTCCTGAACGAGGGGATCAGTGCCTCGAGGCTTACGAAGATTGATCCACGGATGGCGGAGGCAATCGACGCCTACCGCGCCGCTCTGGCCGAGGACAGATATCTTGATTTCTCGACAATGATCCACGAGCTGGTGACGCTGCTCGAAACGGACAGGACTGCGCGCAGGGATTTCCAGGCGAAAGTTCGCTATGTGGTCGTGGACGAGTACCAGGACGTGAACGGCCTGCAGGAACGCTTGATCAGGGCGATGGCCGGGCGGGATACCCGCGTTACGGTCGTTGGCGATGATGACCAGAGCATCTACGGCTGGCGCGGCGCAGTCGTTGATTACATCAAGAATTTTCCGAAAGCGTTTCCAAACGTCAAGACCGTGACGCTTCAGGACAACTTCCGCAGCACAGCTGGAATCGTGTCGCTTGCGAACGGCTACATCGCGCACAACCGGAGCCGGTTGGTAAAAAAGATGATTGCGAGGGGCCGGATGGGTCATCAGGGGACTGACATCCAGTACAGCCATTTCGAAACCGAGGACGATCAGGCGCGGTTCATCACCAGGCGTATCCGCGAGCTCGTCGGGAGCGATTTCACGGGGAAGGACGGAAAGCAGTTCGCGCTCGGCCTTGGCGACGTCGGGATACTGGTGCGGAGCAACGCCGACGTTGAACGGCTTCTTCCGTTCCTTGTTCAAGCAGGGATCGACTATGTGGTTGACAGTGGCGAGTCGGTTTTCGACCAGGTGATCGTGCTCGGGGTGCTCGACATATTCGACTGGGTATTTGGACTTCCCACTCAACCGCTGGACACCATGGTCGGGCTCTATCTCTCAAATCTGCGGGACGGAACACGGACTGTGCCGGCTAAGGCCGAGATCCTGCGGCGGATCAGGGCGATGAAAAGAAGGCTCGATGCCATTGCTAGGAAAGGGAATCGGGACTACCTGCCTGACCTTGGGCTCCAGGGTTTGTTCCACGAGCTGCTGGGCGAACTTGGCATTCCGCAGACGGTCCTCACCGATGCCGAGCACTTCTATCTCGCGTCGCTGAGCCTCGCCGTGTCTGACTATGAAAAGGTCTGGCAGCGGCTTCGGCATTCTGAATACAAGTATTTCCGCGGGTTCGTCACTGCGTGGGCCCAGTATTCGTACGCCGTACCTGGAACGCAGATCGGTGGCATTACGGGCCGCGTGAAGGTGATGACCATTCACAAGGCGAAAGGCCTTGAGTTTCCGGTCGTATTCATCCCGTACTTGAACAGGAAAAGAAAGCCGAATCCCAGGGCTTCGTTCATTCCGGCAAAGCTGTTCAACTCGGCACGGTACGACGGTACTGAAGAGGATGACCGCCGCGTCTACTACGTTGCCGTGACACGGTCGCAGAAGTACCTGTTTCTTTCCGGGATGGAGCAGGACAATACGGTCCAAAAACCGCGCGAGCCTGCTGTCATGGTCGCAGAGCTAGACCCGAAGCTGCTGTCCGCACCCAAGGTACTGCGGCCGCCCAGGTCCGGGCTTGCCGAACGAAAGCCGGACCACGCGTTCGCGACCACGTTTTCGGAGCTGACGGCGTACGGGCGCTGCGGCTACGACTACAAGCTGAGGTACTTCTTCGGCTACAACGCCGGCGTTCCCGCCGCCTTCGGATATGGGACCCAGATCCACAACATTCTGAACCTCATCCACACGCGATACAGGGACAAAACGCTGAGCGACAGGCACGTAAAGAAGCTGGTCGACAAGCATTTCTATCTCCGCTATGCGCCAGGCGCAATGAGCAAGAACGCAAAGAAGGCAGCTGTCAGGGTGGTCCAGAACTACGTGCGAAATCACTCACACGAGTTTCCGACCATCCTCGAAACGGAGAAAAGTTTCGAGGCGGCGATCGGCGACACGCTGATCGACGGGCAGATTGACCTGATCAAGCGGCTGGATGCGAACGGCAGGGTACAGGAGGTTGAGGTCGTCGATTTCAAATCGGACAACGCGCTGTTGTACAAACCCGACAGCCAGCACCAGGTGCGGCTCTACGTGGCCGCGTCACGCGACGCGCTCAACCTCGATCCGAAGAAGGCGACGATCCAGGATCTCGAGACCGGGAAGAAGGAAGATGTGCAGATCGGACCGCCAGAGATGCAGGAAACGCTGAAGGTGCTGGGCGGCCGCATCGACGGAATTCGGGCCGGGAAATTCGTACCGGTTAAATCAAAGCAGGTCTGCCCGGAGTGCGACTACCGGCGCATCTGCCCGCACGCGGTGAAATAACAGGTCGTCCGGGGCATCCAGATCGGCAGGAAACAGCGGTACCGCCGCTAGACTGCCGGTGCCGCGGCGGGTTTTTCGCCCCAGCGCTCGAACTCCTTGGGAAGCAGGCCGACAACTTCGTCAGGTGAACAGGCCGCCAGGTCGTAGGTGAGTTCAAGCTGCTGGACGAGGAGTGCAAGCCTGCGCGGCGAGCCCGGGCCGGATCCTCCCGAACCTCTTTTCGGCCGGCCCTTAGTTTCGTCGAAATACATGCGGTACGCGCCGGCTACGATCGCCGGATTCCCGAGGATCTTCTGGCGCGCGGCAAGCTGCTCAATGATCTCGCCTCGTCTGCTCAAGGGGCTGCTTCCGGGGGTACTTGCTGGGATCAGCAGCACCCGGCTTCTGTCCCCGTGTTGGCATACCGCGAGCCAAGGGGTGCGCACGAGGTGCCGGTAGTATTCCTCGAACTTGAACTTCCGGTCGAGGATATACGCTTCATCGGCGAGGACAGCGCGGTTCCCGGCACTGTCGGCGGGGCAGAGCTCCTCGAAGTAGTACAGGGCGAGCCAGCTCCAGAGACGGTAGTCCATTGAGATCGACGCCACGCCGGAGGACGAAAACCGGTCCTTCAGGTACACGCCGAATTCATACCGGTCGGTGAACGGTTTACGTGCCGGCGCACGCTCAATCGACGTCGGCGGATTGAATGGTTCGGATGTGCCGGCGTCCGTGAGGAGCCAGCCCGGAGCGGTAGAGGGACTCCCGCTCCGAAGCGACGCAAGATATTCGCGGAATTTCTCGATGCCGGCATCGTTGAACACGCGTACGGTGTCAGTCATGGCCGACTCCTGCTGACGGCGCGGGCGGGACCGACGCCTTGGTTGCGAATTTCATGCGGTTTATGAATTTCTGGACCACGTTCTCTATGCGGTCGTCCAGGTCCTCCTGCTCCAGTCCTTCGGGGATCTCCTCGCCTAGGAGCCCGGACGCAAACTTCCGCCAGTCCTGTACCCAGACGAGTTCATCGTCAGCGTCCTCGGCCATAGCGGCCCTGATTACCTCCGCCATCGCGTGGGGGATGATGGTCCCCTGAAGGAGCGGGTCGGATTTGAGGCGGTCCGCGAGAAACGGAATGCGGTTGTTGATCACCAGCTCGGGGCGGTCCGCGCTTTCCATGTCCACCTGCCATACGGCTTCCCCGAGGTCGCGCAGGCGCAGGGGCAGGATAGCCTTCTGGTCGTCCTGCTCGTCGCTGTCGTCAATCGGGTGAATGCGATTTGCGGCGGCGAGGATCTTGCCGACCTCGCCGGCCTCGTCAACGACCATTACCCGGAACAGCAGCGCGCCGCCAGAGTCGATCTCGGTCAGGCGCGTATCGGCGGGTGCGCTAAGCGCACCGACAGTCCCGAAGCTGACGCGCATGGATGAGCTCTTGATGTACGGTTCCACGTAGACGCGTCCGTTCGCGTCCAGACCGAGCTCGGTGAGCTTCGCTAGGTTCACCGTAAATGTGCGCGCGCCGCCAAGGGCGCCGTCTTTGAGCCGGATTGCAATCTTGTCGAGGGGAATGTTCTTCCGGCCGGTCGAATTTATGCGTCGTTTCATGTCCGGCTCCTCAGTCCGTTGCCCGCACGAGGAGATCGCGGCGCGGGTCGAAGCCTTTTACTTCCACGCTAAAGTCGGGATCCGTCGCTTCGATGACAAGTTCGTTCGGACTTATGGCCGAATACGTGGCGCCCGAGCAGTCGTACTGCAGGTCGGTCTTCATCATGTCGAAGTCGTACGGGCTGTGTTTCTTGAACGGATTGCCGCGCAGAATGTCGTATGCCGCCCGCACCCGGATCTGCATAGGAAACGACACAGCCGGGGTGGGCGCGCCCTTCACCGCAAAGCCGCCGACGCGTGACGCGATGCTGTAGGGCTTGGGCTTGCTCTGTATGGGCGGCACGATCGGCGGCCTGATAACGTCGTGCTTTACCGGTTTCTTCTGGCCGGCTTCCTTGACCGACAGTAGGTGAATGAGGGCGTCGTTTTCCAGGCGTTCAATTGCCCTCGCAAGCACGGCGTGCAGGCCGTTCAGGCTGCGCCTGATTTCCTGCAGGCGTGGAGCAGGGTTGCGCCAGCGTTCTGTGAGCTTGCCCGCGGTCCCGGTCCAGCGTGTATGCGCCGGATTTTCGGCATCGCCGAGAAAGGAGGTGATGGGCTTGTCCTGCGCGACCAGCGCACCGAAGACCTGCCCGGCAAAGAACGACTGGCTCTCTCCCGGGATGGTCAGGCCGCCCCTTACCGCCAGCGCCCGGCCGGCAACCCCCTCGTCCGCTAGGCGGAGGAATAGATCTAGGTGCGTCGCCTCCACCGGCCCGCTCTTGGGCCGAAGCGAGATGGGGGCACGCACGTGCACAAGCTTTTTCCCGCTGTAGGCGTCGCGCAGCTCCTTTAGCGTCTCCTCGTCGAGGGCCGTTTCCATGTTCTTGGTCCAGGTGGAACTCAGCGTGACCTTCGGCGGTGTTTTCCTTGCCGCGTCAATTTCGCGTATGAACCGGACCAGTTGTCCGTCGGCGAGTTCGGGCCCTCCGTACTTGCGCGCGAGTTCGTCAAATGTGCCTGCGGTGATCGTTTCCGACCCTACCGTCACTTCCAGCTGGCCGGTAAGGATCGGGAAGAAATAGTTCTTCACCACGAACGGGATGAATGCGCTTTCCGTGAACCCGTCGCGGATGAAGGGAACTGCGATCGAGAGGCCGGATTCCTTTGTCCGTGAAATGCCGGACGCGCGCCGGAATGCCTCCACCTGCGTCGGGTCTCTGACGGGCAGCGGAATTCCGCCCGGGCCGGTCTCGGCGAAGAAACCGTGCGGTACGAAATCCTTGGACCCGATCCTGTGGATGTTGAGGACCGCCTGTCCCATGAGCGTCGGCGCGCCCGACGTGTCGTCAACGGCTACCGAGATGCCGAAGAAGGAGCCGATCTGCGACGAACTCGAATAGACGAGCTTTCCGAGTCCCCAGCGGCCGCCCTTGGTGCCGCCCTTGTGCGAACGGCCGACACGGCGCCAGAAATCCGAAAAATTTCCGTCGTCCTTTTTGTCCCATGCGCCGGTAAGGCCGCTCGTTCCGAAGTCCTCGATCACCAGGATGCGTGGCCGGGACAGGTCAATGCCGGTCAGATCGATGCCGCAGGCCTCGAGGTGGGGACGCAGCGGTTCGAACATTTCCTTCCAGTACGCCTGAAACTCAGGCGCGGTTTCGCTGATCGCGATGCGGGTGCGGACGACGTTGCCGGCTTCACTTGCGTCCATCGAGTTCTGGTGCGGCTCGCGCATAAGCGTCTCCGCGAGCCCGACCTCGTCCGTGTTGAACTGGTCGCGCTGCGTCATCTCCTGCTCGACCTCGTCGGGTCCGATTTCGCGGAAAAACACTTTCATTGCATCCACCTAGTGGCTTGGCCCATACCTTAGAGCGTGAATTCGGTTTCTCCGCCTGAGCCGCCGCCGGCGAACTTGGCACGGATGCTGTCCAGCTCGCGCTGCAGCGCACGGATGATTTTTCTTGAATCCTCTTCGCCGTACTCGTACGCGGAGCGGTTGGACAGATTGCCTATCAGCCGGATGTCGTTGATCGCCCGGTTGACCCGTTTGGTCGCCAACTCCACGAATTTGGCACGCTTGTTTCTCATATGTATAAGACACATTAGTAATTTGTAGTAATTATACGTCATGTATTCCTGTGTACGTCGAATACTCCTGTCCTGCTTCAGATTCCTTGGGGTGATTGACTAGGCAGCAAGCACCGATAGCAGGTCGTTTTACTGGCTGATTGGCACGCTTCGAGGCGCCATCAGCACAGTCACTTGACTGGGAACCGAAGGTGTCATAATGTCCGCAAAAATTCCCAGCGGACTCCAATGACTCGCCTTGATACGCAATCTACCGAGGTGTGGCCTTATCTTCAGGCGGCGCGGAAACTCCATACGCAGGCTGCAATTGCCAAACACTTGGACGTCGATATACGGACCGTCCGGCGATGGGAATTGCGACAGTCCCAACCCCCTGGGTACTTGGTCCACGCTCTTCAGCGCCTATTGCCGCTGGAAGCTCCGACCACTCCGAATGCTGCATTCAGATTTATCGACCTGTTTGCCGGAATCGGAGGCATTCGCCTCGCGTTTGAAGAAATTGGTGGGCAATGTGTCTTTACGAGCGAATGGGATCCCTACGCACAGAAGACCTACGCAGCAAACTTTCCAAGTGACCACGGCATTTCTGGAGATATTACGCAGGTCAACGAGATGGATATCCCGGACCACGACGTTTTGCTTGCGGGGTTTCCCTGCCAGCCGTTCTCGATTGCTGGGGTGTCGAAGAAGAACGCGCTAGGACGTTTGCACGGCTTTGCCGACGAGACTCAGGGGACGTTGTTTTTCGATGTTGCACGGATTATTGCTCGGAAGGAGCCTCGTGCTTTTCTCTTGGAAAACGTCAAGAATCTTCAATCGCACGACCATGGACGTACTTTCGAAGTAATCAAGAACGTGCTTGAACGCGAGCTTGGATACACCGTGCGTTGCAAAGTAATCGATGGAGCTCATTTTGTTCCGCAACACCGGGAGCGTATCCTCATTGCAGGTTTCAAGGATTCCGTGGCTTTTGATTGGGACATTCTCGATCTTCCTGAGAAAAATGTGCGGCGCCTGAAGGATATTCTTCATCGAACTGATGGCTCGGAGCCCGTCCTCGGCCATGATGGAGACAAGTATTTCGATCATATAAAGGGTCGCGTTGATCCCAAATACACGCTGACTGACCATCTCTGGGCCTATCTCCAGACGTACGCAGCGAAGCACAAGGCGAAGGGCAACGGCTTTGGCTTCGGACTGGTTGGCCCCAATGACGTCACGCGAACCCTCTCGGCCAGGTACCACAAAGACGGGTCTGAAATTCTCATTAAACAGGTTGGCCGCAAGAATCCTCGCCGTCTGACTCCCCGCGAGTGCGCGCGTCTGATGGGTTTGTCGGATACATTCAAGATTCCGGTGTCTGACACGCGGGCTTACCGCCAGTTCGGTAACTCGGTAGTGGTGCCTGTGATTCGCGAGGCCGCGCGGGTGATGCGGCCATTTATCTGCGAGCCGCACTATCAGCAGCCCGAATTTCCGGGCCTCGTCCGCTGATACGAGGCCATCGGCTCCGGCGTATCATCGCGCCGACCGATGGCCGACATTGTAGACAGGAAGACGCGCAGCCGGATGATGTCCGGCATTCGAGGAGCAAATACCGCCCCGGAGATTGCCGTCAGGAGGTTCCTTCATTCGAAGGGCTATCGATACCGCCTGCACACCTCGGATGTGCCTGGAAGACCAGACATAGTGCTACGAAAGCTGGGATCCGTTGTTTTTATTCACGGATGCTTCTGGCATAGGCACGCGGGATGCAGGTTTGCCTATACGCCCAAGTCCAATATCGCGTTTTGGAAAAAGAAATTCTCCTCGAACGTGGCTAGAGACCGGGTAGTTCGCAGACAGCTTAGGCGTGACGGTTGGCGCGCTCACCTAATTTGGGGATGTCAGGTGAACGATCGAGGTTTGAAGAAGTTATTGAATGATCTGCGCAAAAAGGCTCCAAACCGTACGAACAGCTCATGAACACACTTCTCAAATTCGCGACCGAACTTGTCCACGGAAGCGGAAGAACCCTTCGGTCTGGGGAAGTGTTCGCGAAGGTGCTGTCCCCGAATGATGATTCCGGTCGACATGGAGTACTTGTCCCGAATGATGTGTACTCGTTTTTCCCGGATCTGGAGATCCCCGACCCGAAGCAGAATGTCACGGCGGAGTTTTCTGCCTATGACGTGCTGTCGGCAAGAGAAACGACTGTCGCTTACAAGTATTACCAGCGCTATCCAGAGCGCCGCATCACTCGTCTTCATGGATTGATCAACGACCGGGCAAACGAGCCCCGGCTTATTGTATTTCTGCGTGCGCACCACACTGACGGAACGGCCGCGTACTACTTTGATTGTGTTAATTCGGCACCGGACGGTCGTTTCGCTGAGCTCTTCGAGCTTGCTTTCGGGATTGAAGCGTCGCCGGAGCCTGGAGTATTCGTTGTACGTCCGATCGATTCGGAAGCCTTTTCCACGGACAAGAATCTGTCGGAATTGCTTGAGGAGTTTGACAAGGTAAATGCACTTGGATGGGTGGAATCGCAACGCGAAGGAGACACTGGTATCGGGTACACCTTTGAAACGCATCTCGGCATCAAGGAGAACAACGACAAGCGGGCTGACTTCAAGGGAATCGAAATAAAGTGCAAGGGTATCAAGGAGGGCGAAGCATTCGCGTCAGGAAAGATAAATCTATTCCAGCATGGTCCCGTCTGGCTTGGGAAGCAGTCGGCCAAAGACCGTATACGCATCCTTGGCAAGCTGGGGTTAGACGGACTTTATGTTTGCCATTCGCAGGTAAAGACAATCCCGAACAATCGTGGACTAGTGCTGGATATTGTTGAGGTCGATCGGAAGATCGATCTACTCAAACATGCCGACGCGCTTGGCTATTGGACCTTTGGCACGCTCGAGAAACGACTAAAGGAGAAGCATTCGAGAGCAGTAATGGTCAAGGCTGAAATCCGGAAGAAAAAATCCAGGAGCGTTTTCCACTATAGAGAACTGACGTATCTTGAGCGACCGAGCATCGAGCGATTCGTTGCGCTTGTGGAAAATAGAAATATCGTTTTCGAGTTTCTGATGTCGGAAAAGGCAAATGGGAGGATCAGAAACCACGGATACCCGTGGCGCTTGGTCCGCGAGGAGTTCCTCGATCAGCTTTTCTCTTTTCAGATCAAGTTAAGATAGCAATCGCTACGCAATCAGCTCTGGCAATCGGGCGGGCGCAGGGGCATGGTTTAGTCGGCGCCTGATCGACATAAAAGAGGAAGTCTATGAATCTTCCAGAACCAGTTCCCATGAACTATTCGACACTCCTGTCGGATATCGAAAAGGGACTCGTAAAGATCCCGCAGTTTCAACGAGAGTTCGTGTGGAGCCGAGACAAGGTCGCTGGGCTCCTTGACAGCATTGTCAAGGGCTATCCAATTGGCACTTTTATCTTGTGGAAGACAAAAGAGGAGCTTCGCTCGATCAGAAATCTAGGGAACGCAAAGCTGCCATCGACCCCCAAGGGGGACTTTACGAACTACGTACTCGACGGCCAACAACGTCTCACGAGTCTCTTCGCTGGATTAAAAGGGTTAAAGATCGAGCGCGAAGGTCACGAGGAGAACTACGCGGAAATATTCATTGACCTTACTGCGACCGATTTCGACCAGATTGTAATCGCCGACGTAGACGAGCACCCGAAAGGCACCTACATCAAACTCACCGACCTGATTGACGGCGGGGCCAAGCTCTATAAAAACTTCCCGGAGAAATTCCACGAGCGCCTGGATGAGTTACGCGACAGGGTCCGGGCCTATACCTTTTCTGCGGTGCTGGTTCGAGAAACGCCGATCGAAATAGCCACGGAAATATTCACGCGCCTTAACGTTGGCGGCAAGCCGCTCTCGGTTTTCGAAATCATGGTGGCGAAAACGTTTGACGCGGGGAAGACCTTCGATCTAGCGGAACGGTACAAGAAGCTTGTTGGCGAGTTAGCTGAAGTGGACTACGAGACCATTTCTGCGGAAACCATACTTCAAACCCTGTCATGCATTCTTGTCGGCGAATGCCAGAAGAAGCACATTCTCGGCTTGAAAAAGGGAGATGTGGTCGCCGGCTGGGATCAGGTTGTAGACGCCATTAGAAGTGCGGTTGACTATTTCCGCACGAGTCTGCATGTGCCCGTTTCGAAGATTCTTCCCTACAACGCGCTAGTTGTGCCATTTGCTTATTTCTTTTTTCATTTCGATAAGAAGCCTGTCGGAAAGAGGCAGCAGTATCTTCAGGATTTCTTCTGGCGGGCAGCGCTGGGCGCCAGGTATTCGTTCGCGCTGGAAAGTAAGCTTGCCCAGGACATCAAGCGAATGGAACGGATCGTCAAAGAGAAATTGCCGGACTATGACTATACGATCGACATCAGCCCGAAATTCATTTTGGAAAACGGCTACTTCACCACTTCGCGTAGCTACGTCAAGGCCATCCTGTGCCTGTACGCAAGTCGGCGACCCAGATCCTTCAGCAATGACGCGGCCGTGACCCTCAACAATGACTGGCTCAAGCAGGGGAACAGCAAGAACTATCACCATTTCTTTCCCAAAGCGTACATGGAGAAAAGCAATCCGGATGTGTCATGGGATCTGGTGAACAACGTCGTGAATATCACGATCGTTGACGACTACCTCAACAAACGGGAGATCCGCGCACAGCCCCCGTCAAAGTACATGCACAAGTTCGCCGGGGAGAACAAGAAGCTGGAGGAAACGATGCGCACGCATCTCATCAAATTGGACCAGTACGGAATCTGGGAAGACAGTTTTCAGCGCTTCATAAAGAAGAGAGCGGGGTGGATAAGCAGGGAGTTGCAAAAGCGCATGATTTCGCGTGCAGAAGACGGCAAGCAGGCGTTGAATTTCGAAGACCTCGATCCGGCGGAGGTGGAAACGGCTGGTACTTCTTAGCAGGACGGGTCTACAGAATTTTGGTCAGGTCTTCCTCCAAACCGTCTTCCACATTTCTCTGGTGTTCTTTTCCGCCGCCGCCCCGCATTCACGCGCAGCCTGCTTGGCTTCAACTTCTACGAAGGCGTGGTAAGAGCCGCGGGTCGATCTGAAAACGATGTAGTTGCGGCCGTCGTTGCCGACGAATGACTTCACATCCAGATTGAACCCGCGTCGCTTGAGCTTCGTAGCCATTTTGAATTCTCCCTAGGGCATGCGGCGAGGCTTGCCAGCACTGCCAATGTGATAAACGAAAGGTGGCGCCTCGCGGTCGCAAATGGCGCGAATCTCTCCAATCGCGCTAGCGAGAATGGCGGCCATTTCGTCAAGCGTAACATTCCCGCCGGTGAACACGAATGCACGCACACGCGCCGCTTGCAACGCTAGGCGGAGAGGCCTCGGGCGTCTGCGGGTGGCACGCGAAAGTCTTCCAAAATTCCCTGAATGAAATCAATCGCCCGGTTCCGGGACGCCTCCATCGTTCCCAACCTCGTCGACTAGATCCGCATCCCCCCTAATCTCCGCACTTCCCATGGCGCACTTCGTCCCCGTCCTTTCGAGCGCAGTAGGCAGGATGACCTCCGGC
>NZ_JBBDYL010000063.1:0-12653 GCF_040901545.1 Sulfuricaulis sp.
TATATTTTCTTTCACGCCCACTCTTCGCACCGCCTCATCATCAAGCATTTAATTCGTAAATAGGGCACAGACCACGCTTTCCTTCTCACACGATTCAACCAATCCACCGCAGGACAAACTCATGAGCAACTTACCCCCATGCCCCCAATGCGGCTCGGCCTACACCTACGAAGATCGAGACATGTTCGTCTGCCCGGAATGCGCGTCCGCCTTCCTGCGTCCGGCCTCATATTCAACCTTTATATCGAGGGCTGACCGGCATGGGTATCGCGGTATAGTCTGATTTCGGTAATCAGCTCATCGCCCATTTTACTCTATACCACTTAGTGCTATAGTAATACTTGTCCTCGGATGAACCTATACAAAACCAAATGGTTTCACCGTTGGGCTGCTAGAGAAGGGCTTACCGATGCCGCTTTGTGGACGGCCGTTATGGAGTTGGAGCAGGGTCTGGCTGATGCGCTCGGAGGTAATGTGTATAAGAAACGCATTGGCCTTCCGGGTCGCGGTAAACGTGGCAGTGTCCGCACTTTAATTGCATTCAGACAAGGCGAGAGGGCGTTTTTCATGTACGGCTACCCGAAAAATGAGCGGGCCAATATCAGCAACGATGATTTAAAGGCTTTGCGATTGTTGGCCAAGGAGTTGCTGGGCTATAACGAACAGGGCTTGGCCAAAGCTGTGAAAGCAGGCGAACTGATTGAGGTTAATGACGATGGCAAAACATAAATCTGTGCTGAAAGTGGTGCACGAGACCGCCCGCGGTCTGCGCAAAGCCGGTTTGATGGAAACTAAAACGATGCGCGAGTTTGACGTGCTGTGCCTGCCTCGGGTCAAAGAATACACGGCCACGCAGATCAAGCGCATTCGCGAACGCAACAAAGCGAGTCAGGCCGTGTTCGCCGCGTATCTCAATACCAGCGTTTCGACCGTTCAGAAGTGGGAACGTGGTGAAAAAAAACCTAATGGGCCTTCGCTGAAATTGCTGAGTCTGGTCGAATCCAGAGGGCTTCAGGTGCTCGCTGCATAGTAATACCGGGGCCAGCGCGCCGGGGCAACCCGAAAATCAACACCGTGATGGCTCTGCTGTGGGCCAGAAAACCGAGGGGAAAAGGGGACGCTTCCCTTATTTCTCTGACGGAGGCGCCGGAAACTTGCGCCCAATTCGTTTTGTTTACCTGAATTGCTGTCAGTACCTCCGAAACTGTCCAACCACCGAACAGTGACCACCCTCACCCTACCCTCTCCCTGAGGGAGAGGGTAAACGGATGTGCTCGCCTTTCGGGCGGATGACCGGATAGGACTTGTTCTCCAGCCTCAACACAACCCGGCCGCGCTCGCGGTCCAGCCGCTTCAGCGTGAATTCGTTATCCACGATCGTGCACAAGTGCGGGGTCAGGTCTTGCATTAGCACATTCCTCTCCAGCAACGAAAAATCAGGGGCAACTCAGACCACGGTTTCTGTCGGAGTGGTCCGTTAAGCGATGGCTTATCTTTCAATCCGATCGCCTTCCTGCGGCTTGCGCTAGCCAACCACCCACTCCAACGCCCGGTCGAGCTGCTCCATCGGCGGGGGTGTACGGGTCTTGCCATATCTCAGAATGAGATATACACTTCAACGGTGCATGTCATAACGCGAAAGCGACTGCGGGAGTTCGCCGCCAAGCACAGGGAGGCGGAGGAGCCGCTCAGCGTTTGGTATGTCATCATGTCCAGGACCGATTTTGGCTCGTTTGCCGAGCTTAAGCGGGTCTTCGGGTCGTTGGACAAGGTAGGGAGGTTCACCGTCTTCGACATCGGTGGAAACAAGTTCAGGCTGATTGCGGCGATTCATTACAATCGGAAGAAGGTGTACATCCGGCAGGTACTTACGCATGCTGAGTATGATCAAGACAAGTGGAAGGACTAATTATGCTGGCCAATAAAATGAAGGAAGTCGTTCGGGAGTACCGCCGGCTGCGGGCCGTGGTGCCGCTCGGCACCTTGCGCACGAAGAAGGAGTACGAGCGCGCGGTCGGGCTGTTGGATGCGATCCTCGACGAGATCGGGGACGACGAGAAGCATCCGCTGGCGGAACTTGCCGACGCGATCGGTGTCTTTGTCGCGAAGTACGAGGACGAGCACGTGCGCCTCGTGGCCGCCAAGCCCGCGGCGGTGTTGAAGTTTCTCATGCGTGAACACGGGCTGCGGCAATCCGACTTTTCGGAGATCGGTACCCAAGGTGTTGTGTCGGAGGTGTTGGCGGGCAAGCGGGAGCTGAACACGCGGCAGATCAAGCGGCTTGCCAAGCGCTTCGGTGTTTCGCCCGCGGTGTTTATCTGATTTCAACCCGGTGGCGGGGTCTGCAGTGGCGGGATCAGGTCTTGCATTAGCACATTCCTCTCCAGCAACAAAAAATCTGGTGCAACTCAACATGATTTAAAAATACGCAGCTATAAACTTTAACCACCAAGCTAAAAGTGACCGGGCGCGCGTGGGTAGTATTTCTTAGTACTCCTAAACATTATCGGTACTTCCGAATTTGCCCAACCACCACCCCGAAAATCTCAAGCTCGCCTTTCGGGCGGATGACCGGATAGGCCTTGTTCTCCGGCTTCAGCACGATCCGACCGCGTTCGCGGTCGAGCCGCTTCAGCGTGAATTCGTTGTCCACGATGGCGACGACAATATCACCCGCATTCGCGTTGGTGCGCTTTTCCACAACGACGATGTCGTTGGCGTGAATGCCGGCATCAATCATCGAGTCGCCTTTCACGCGGATCAGAACCGTCTTTGACGGGTGCGGCAGCAGATAGTCATCAATCGTCAGAATGTCCGGCCCCAGATCCGCCGCCGGGGCAGGCATGCCCGCCCGGACGCTTTCAGCAAAGGGCCGCTCGAAAAACCGTCGTCCGGGTTTGAGCCGCTTGCCCGGCGTGCTTTCCAGAAAGCCTTCGCCCTTCAGCCGCAAGACCATGTCCGCCACCGAGGCCTTCGAGGCCAGTCCAACAAGCTTGCCAATGGTGGAATAGGACGGCAGCACCCGGTGCCGGGCGTAGTAGTCCTGGAGCTTGGTGAGGTATTGACCGTCAGTGGACATGGGGATACGCTACCGAACGATCGTTCGCCGGTCAAGATTGGTTGTGGGATTTCGTCAGGAGGGTGGCATGAAAGCCGAGAGACCGGGGGAAAGTACCGAGGAGGCGGTACGTTTAGGGTCACATTTTGTGACCTTCATGTTGGGGTGGCCTGAGTCGCGTTACAGAGGGGGCTAGGACGAATCCATCGGCCTTATGCAGTGCCGAGAGGAAGGGAAAACAACATGGAGAAACAAATGAAAAAGCTCAAGGGCATCATCCCGATTGAGCGTATCGCAGATCAGATTTACACCGTACGCGAGAAACGGGTCATGCTGGACACCGATCTGGCCCGGTTATATGGCGTGGCCACGCGGCGGCTGAACGAGCAGGTCAGACGCAACGCAGGCCGTTTCCCGGACGACTTTGCGTTTCAGTTGACGAATCAGGAGCTTGCCAGCTTGATGTCGCAAAATGCGACATCAAGTGATGCGCGCCGCGGCCACGGCGGACGGCGCAAGCCGCCTCTGGTGTTCACCGAACACGGCGCCATTATGGCCGCATCCGTGCTCAACTCTCCCCGCGCCGCCGAAGTCAGCGTATTTGTCGTACGAGCTTTTGTGAAGCTGCGCGAGTTGACCATGGCCCACAAGGAGATCCGGAAAAAGCTGGACGAGCTGGAACATAAAGTCACCGGGCATGACCAGGCCATAGCCGGTTTGATCAATGCGATTCGCGAGTTGATGACCCCGCCGGAGCCGAAAAAGAAACGCCCCATCGGGTTTGCGCCGTGGAAAGATAAGTAGCAGCGGATGGGCACCCAAAGCCGGATCGAATGGACCGAGCAAACTTGGAACCCCACGGTCGGATGCACGAAGATTTCGCCCGGTTGCAAGAACTGCTACGCCGAGACCATGGCCCGGCGCTTGCACGCCATGGGCATGCGCGGCTACGAGAACGGCTTCCGTTTAACACTGATGCCTGAACGTCTATCCGAACCGCTGGAGCGTCGGAAACCGGCGGTTTACTTCGTGAACTCCATGTCTGACTTGTTTCACGAAAAGGTACCGTTCGATTACATCCGCAAGGTGTTCGATGTAATGGCGCAGGCACATCAACACACATTTCAAGTGCTCACCAAACGCGCTGACCGCATGGCGGAATTCTGCGCCAGCGTCGTGATACCGCCTAATGTTTGGCTTGGCGTATCGGTCGAGAGCCGGAAACATGGCGTCCCGAGAATCGGTGTGTTGCGGGAAATCGAAACCAGCGTGCGTTTTCTGTCTATCGAGCCCCTGCTGGAGCACCTGGGCGAAATTGACCTGACGGGTATTCACTGGGCCATTGTCGGCGGCGAGTCCGGCCCGAAGGCAATGCCGATGAAACGGGAATGGGTGGACGACATTAAACGACAATGTGACCGGGCTGGCGTGGCGTTCTTCTTCAAGCAGTGGGGCACTTGGGGCGCAGACGGCCAGAAGCGATCGAAGGGTGCGAACGGCCGGCGGTACCGCGGCAAGGTTTGGGACGCGATGCCAGCCTTATCCACTGTAGCTTTCTGAAGTAGCAATCAAGAAGTTCAGACTCCATTGAAGGAGGCGTAGATATGCCCGGTGCTTTTGCTCATATGTTAGCTGCTGAGAAAGCGAAGCAAACAGCAGAATCCAAAGGTCTTCATTCGATTGCTCGAAGTGCGCTTAAGTATCCTCAAAGTAAAAGGGGACGGATTAAAGATTGAGCAGCCTCAACTGAAGTCACAGGCCGGAAAGGGAGAAAATCCGATGCCAAAAAACATCATCCTGTGTTCAGACGGAACCGGGAACAGCGGCGGGAAGGGCCACGGGACGAATGTCTGGAGGCTGTACAAGGCGATCGATCTGCATCATCCCCGGGCGCAGGTCAGCATTCACGACGACGGCGTCGGCACCCGCGACTTCGTGTTGTTCAAACTGCTGGGCGGGGCCTTTGGCTGGGGGCTGAAGCGGAACGTCAAGCGCCTCTACAAGTTTCTCGTGGTTCAGTACGAACGCGGGCCGGGCGGGGCGTCCGGTGACGATATTTTTCTTTTCGGGTTCAGCCGCGGCGCGCACACCGTGCGCATGGTCGCGGGCATGGTCTGCCGCTGCGGGCTCGTCGACCGCACGCAATGCGGTTCGGAGCGGGAGCTGGATGCGCGCATCGACGAGGCCTACGACGCCTATGTCAAATGCTTCGCGCGCGCGATACGCCAGCGTGAGCCTCACAGCGGCAGTCCGGCGGATCCGGTGCAATACGCCGTATCCAGCGAGGCGAAGCCATGGGTCGAACCACCCGAGCTCACGCGCTTTCGCGCGCAGAAATACGTCATTCCCGATGTCCCGATCAAATTCATCGGCGTCTGGGACACGGTCAACGCAGTGGGCGTGCCGTTCGACGAATTGCGCGAGGGCCTGGATCTGCTGCAGCGGGTCGCCATTCGCGACAAGACGCTGTATCCGCTGGTGCGGCACGCCTGCCACGCCGTGGCCATCGACGATCAGCGCCACTCCTTCCACCCGGTGCTATGGAACGAACGCAAGCTGGCGCCCGGGCAGAGCATCGAGCAGGTCTGGTTCGCGGGCGTGCATTCCAACGTGGGCGGCGGCTACCCCAAAGACCAGATGGCGCTGGTCTCGCTGAACTGGATGATGGCGAAGGCCAGGCAGCAGGGCGTGGTTTTTATCGATGAGATGTGGGAAGGGTACCGGCGCGAGGCGGATGTCCACAGCAAGTTGTACGATTCCCGCGCCGGCCTGGCCGCCTATTACCGTTACCTGCCCCGCGATGTCAAAAAGATCTGCCTGGAGCATGGCATCCCCCAGGCGAAGATTCACGTCAGCGTATTCGATCGCATACAGCGCGCCTCGGACGGTTACGCGCCATTCAACCTGCCGGACGATTTCGTGATGGAAATGGCGGATGCGACCACCGCCACCGGGTTCGATGCCAGCCTTATCGATTCCTATATTGCTGAGCGCAGCCTGGACCCCCATCGCGCGAAGCTCCTGGGCAAAATCTGGGATCTGGTCTGGATCAAGCGCTGGTTGTATCTACTGACGCTGGCGGCGACCGGCTCGCTGTTGTACGTCATTTACTGGCTCGGTTCGCAGCCCGCGCTGGTGCGCAGCGACGAGTGGCGCATCATGGGGTGGATTTTCGCGGCGCTGGACGCGCTGACGCCGGACGCCGCCCGTGGCGCCCTGGACGCCCTGCGCTCAGACCCGTTCTGGCTCTTCCTTTTCGCCGCGATCTTCGGCGTACTGGTGTTCGTGATCAAGCGCGTGGACCGGCGCATCAGCGAGGTCGGCAACGCCGGCTGGCGTTACGTGTTCGAGAATCATCGCCAGCAGGCGCTCGTGAAATTCGGCCCGTTCGAGTCGTTCCTGCTCGACCTGGCGCGACGCTTGCGCAACTCCTGGCCGAGCCGCCGCCTCATGCCGTTTCTCAAGGCCCGGATCATGCCGGGGCTCGTGCTGATTGCCACGGCGGCGCTGTTAGTGTGGTTGATCTGGAAGGCCTTTTCAGTCGCAGAATAAAAAGGGGCGGAGGGATTAAAGATTAAGCAGCGGGAAAATGAACCGATGAGGTCAGGAAATAATGGGGGGCAGAGCAAAGTTTTCTCTAATATTCGCCCGCTTCACAGAACGTAGTAATCCGACACGGCTTCCTCCGCGCCATCGGTTCGCGGTCGGCCTAACCGCCCCGGGCGTGTTTGCCGTTGGGTCATCTGCTCGATGCGGGTCTTGAAATCCTCCCGGCCCAAAACCAAATCGGCCCCTATGAATATGTTGTGCGGATGCGGGCCTTGTCCGTCCGGCGCGGCCCGGTGCCGAGCTGCCCGAAAGATGGTTTGGCTGAATACCTGCGCGGTGCTACTATAGTGTTACCTCAACATTTTGGCGCCCCGTCATGACAGCCACGACCACGCTCAAACTGCCCGAAAAACTCAAGACACGAATTGCTCGCTTGGCCAAGGAAACCGGGCGTTCCGCACACAGCCTCATGGTGGAGGCACTGGAACGTGAAGTGGAACGCAAAGAGCGGATGCGGGAGTTCGTGCGTGAGGCGCTCGTCTCCAACGCCGCGGTCGAAGAGGGCGCGGCCGTGTACCGGGCCGAGGACGTTCACCCCTGGCTCGAACGGCTGGCCAAGAAACGTCGAGCCGCCCGGCCCAAGCCGTGGCGCAAATAGTCTATTCGGAGAACGCGCTCGCGAATCTTGAGCGTGTATTTGATTTCCTTGCCGAACACGACCCGCAGGCGGCGCTGGGCGCCGCGCGCAGCATTCGTGAGGCCGTCGATACCCTGTCAAACCATCCGCTGATTGGCCGAACCGTAGCCGGCGAACTGCGTGCGCTGGTGATTTCTTACGGCAAGACGGGGTATGTAGCCTTATATCGCTTCCTGCCCGCGCAAGATCAGGTTCGTACCGTGTCCATACGACATCAGCGCGAACTCGATTATCCGATTGATTAATAGTTTCAGGGCCGTAAGGATTCACGCCTTGCCGCTAATTTGAGGTCTGCGGCATGAAACATATATTGACAGTCTATATACAGCCGGTATGATTAATTCATACCACTTGTGAAGGTGCCTTATGAGTTCAGCAGTCAAAAAGACGATTTCACTCCCCGCCGATCTGGCCAAGGAAGCGGAGGAGGTGGCGCGCGCCGAAGGCAAGTCCCTGAGCGCGGTGGTGCAGGATGCACTGCGTGCAGCGCGCACCAGCCGGCTCAAGACCGACCTGCGCGGCATTCAAGGCTACTGGAGCCGCAAGGCCAGGGAAAAGGGGCTGCTCACCGAGAAGGAGCTTGAGCGCTATCTGCGGAAGTGAGAGCGGTATTCGACACCAACATATTTATTTCCGCGTTCGCCATCCCCGGCAGCCGGGCTGAAACGGCGCTCGTCAAAGTCGCGGAAGGCGCGGTGCAACTGGCCATCTCGCCGGCCATTATCCACGAAGTCCTCGATGTCTTGGCCAGAAAATTCGACCGAAATCCTGAAGAGTTGTCGCGCGCGGCCGTTTATTTGTCCGAACTGGCTGAAGTGGTAACACCCCGGCGGCGGCTGAAGGTGTTGCGCGATGAGCCCGACAATCGAATCCTGGAATGCGCGGCAACAGCTAAGGCCGAGGTAATCGTCACCGGCGACCAAGCCATGTTGGCACTGGGCGAATACCGTGGTATCCGCATTCTGTCACTGAAGGATTTTCTGGCGGGAGTCTTTCCCTAAGCCGGTCCTGGGGTCAGAGCAGGGTCAGAGCAAAGTATTCTCTAATATTCGCCCGCTTCACAGAACGTAGTAATCCGACACGGCTTCCTCCGCGCCATCGGTTCGCGGTCGGCTAACAGTAACCCGCGTGGGCACGCAGAGGTACGATCAAGCCAATCCGAAGTCGCCGATCTTTGCCGAGCTGCGCGCCATGGGTACCTTTCATTTTATACCTTTTCGGGTATAATTAACGCGTGGCCGGGCAACAACAAAAGCCGCTGGTGTGGATAGGGAGCAGCAAGCGGGACCTGATGGCGCTGCCGGTGCCCATTCGGAAGTTTTTCGGCCATGCCTTGGACTTTGCGCAGCGCGGTGACAAGCACGAGGCGGCCAAGGTGCTTAAGGGCTTTGGCGGCGCGGGGAGTCCTGGAGATCGTCGAGGATGGCCGCGGCGGCACGTGCCGGGCCGTTTACACGGTCAAATTCGAGGAAGCGGTATTCGTGTGTTGCATGTGTTCCAGAAAAAGAGCAGGCAGGGTATTGCAACACCCAAACCGGACATGGACATTATCCGCGAACGCCTGAAGGTCGCGGAGCAACTGGTAAAGGAGATGCGCGATGCGTAAGCGAATCGTTAAAGGTGTCGAAACCGAGATGAGTTCCGGCAACGTCTTTGCCGATCTGGGTCTGCGGGACGCGGAAAAACTGAAAATCAAATCCGGTCTGGTTATTCAGATCATCAAGGCGGTGCGTTGCCTTGGCCTGTCGCAAGAAGAGGCGGGCCGGCGTATGGGATTGCCGCAACCCAAGGTGTCCGGCCTGTTTCGCGGTGACTTTACCAATGTCTCCGAACGCAAGCTCATGGACTGCCTGAACCGGCTCGGCTACGACATCGAAATAAAGATAAAACCCGCCACCAAGCGCGTCGGGCATGTGACGCTGGCGGCCTAGCGGGCAAGCTGGACTCGCCCCGCCACATGTTGAGCAGCCTGATGCCGTGCCTCCGCGGAGAGGGAGTGCGTGAGTTACGGATATTCGTCGGCAAGGGTTATCGTGTCTTTATTTGCGCGCGATGGCAAAACGATAGTAGTCCTGCTTTGCGGGGGAGATAAATCCACGCAGGACCGGGACATTGAACTGGCCAAGTCGTATTGGCGTGAATACAGGAGGCAGACATGAAAAGTGTTGCATTCAAGACCGCGGACTATCTCAAGACGCGCAAGGATGCTGTGGCGTATCTCAATGCCGCTCTCGAGGACGGTGAGCCGGCCGTGCTGCTGGAAGCGCTCCGCAACGTGGCGCAAGCCAAGGGCGGTATCGGCGCACTTGCAAAGTCTGCAGGCGTGAGCCGCGAAAGCCTCTATCGGACACTTTCGAGCCGAGGCAATCCTAAGATCGACACCGTGATGGCCTTGTTACGGGCCATGGGGCTTAAATTGAGCATCGATCGGCATAAGGCCGCGTGACAATGAGCGCACGCATGAAAGGCAGGCTGGCCAACATTCATCCCGGCGAGGTCCTTCTTGAGGAATTTCTAAAGCCCATGGGGATCAGCCAGAACAAGATTGCGCGCGATATCGGGGTGTCGCCACGGCGCATCAATGAAATCGTACAGGGGAAACGCGCCATCACGGCGGATACCGCGCTGCGACTGGCGAAATACTTCGACATGTCGGAGTCTTTCTGGATGGGGCTGCAGGCGGATTACGATCTGGAAAACGTGCGTAAAGATCTGGGTAAACGGCTTGAGCGAATCAGCCGTCATGCGGCGTGATGACCAGATCAATGCTTTAAAGGCGCCTAGCTCGATACTCCACGGTAGCCAAGACCGCGAAAAACCCTGGAATGGAAAGTTAAATGTTTTATCGCAAATATCGGTAATGAGCCCCCGGTTATGAAAGAGATCATTCAAGAGTTATCAGCGGCTTTGCGCGCGCTACGGTGACCGCTATCGCGGCCTTTGATTTACGGTTCCGAAGCGCGCCGCGAGGCACGGCCCGACTTGGACGTGGATCTTTTGCTGGTGTTGCGCGACGCAAATCGCCCGTCATGCGAGATCGATCGCATCGCCGGTATCCTCGCGGGTTTCAACATCCGCTACGGTATCCTGCTGTCGGTCTTGCCGGTCGCCGAGAATACCCTCAAGACCGCCGAGGGTCCGTTCTGGCGCAACGTCCGCCGCGAAGGGATAGCGGCTTGACCGACAAAGCGGCGCTTTTCAAGAAAGCGAAGAGATATCTGGCATCAGCCCGTCTGCTTCTCGAGGCCGCCGATTACGACTCCGCGGTGTCGCGGATTTATTATGCCGCAGAAACTTTCAAGTCGTCGAGAAGGAAGCCTACGCGGCCGAGAAAAAATATACCGCTTGAGCCGGCGCTTGAAAAATCCGTGCCGGCGGAATAATAGGAGAGTGACCACGATTTCTGATTGCGAGGTCCGATAGGCAATGGCTTATCGGTCAGTCCGATAGCCGCCCCTCCGGTTTTGTCTAGCCGACCACCAAATCCAACGCCCGGTCGAGCTGCTCCAGTGGAGTATAGAAATGCGGCGAGAAGCGGATGTTGCCGCCGCGCTGCGCGCAGATGACGCCACCCGTGCGTAGGCGTTGGAAGAGCTCTGGTGTCGGAGTGCGGCGGTGGCGGAAGGTGACGATCCCGGCATAACGGCCGGGGCGGTCGGCGGTGACGAGTTCCAGGTCGGCATGAGTCCGGATGGCTTGGAAGAGCAGGGCACTGCGTTGCAGGACGCGGCTCTCGATCTGCGCGATGCTGACCTCGGCGAGCAGCGACAGGCTCGCGCCGAGCGCATAAATACCGAGCATGTTGGGGCTGCCGCACTCGAAGCGGCGCGCCGTGGCGGCCGGTGTCCAGTCCTTGCGGTCGTAGTTGAGATAATCCTCCACCATGTGCCAGCCATGTTGATGCAGCGTGAGACGCTCGCGCCACGCGCCGCGGCAATAGAACACTGCCAGCCCCTCCGGCCCTAGCAGCCATTTGTGACCGTCGGCCATGAGAAAGTCGATGTGGCACGCTCCCACATCATGCGCGAACACGCCGAGGCCCTGGATCGCGTCGACACAGAAGGCGATGCCGCGTGCCTGGCAGGCGGCGCCGAGGCGTGCGAGGTCGAGCCGCAGCCCGCTCGCGTACTGCACCGAACTGATGGCGAGCAGCCGCGTGCGGCCGTCGCAGGCCGCGAGCAGCGCCGCTTCCGGATCGGGGGGACCGGCGAGAGGCACTTGGCGCAGCGTGATGCCGCGGCTGCGCAGCGATTCCCAGACGATGCGGTTCGAGGGGAATTCCTCATCGCTGCTCACGACGTTGTCCCCGGCCACCCACGGAAAGCCGTGTGCCACCACCGAGAGGGCTTCGGAGGTGTTCTTGAGCAGCGCAATATCCTCAGGGATTGTATTAAGGAAGGCGGCGAGATCGCAGCGTAATTGCAGTTCGGCCGCGGTCCACTCGGCATAACGCGCGGCCCCGCGCGCGACATTCTCGTCCGCGAAGCGCACCACGGCGTCAGCCGTGCGCCGCGGCCAGGGCGCGACCGCCGCATGGTTCAGGTAGATCGACTGCCGGACCACCGGGAACTCGTGTTCCAGCAGCGCATCAAGGTAATTGGCTCTCGTCATGGCTCGGGTGGTGTCCACTATAACCCCAGTCCCGCGATCGCGCTGCGTTAAAAAAAGCATGGTCGGATCACCGTCTTCGCGCAAGCAAAAACACCCGGGGATAATCGCTCATCCCCGCCGTCATCGTTGACCCCCGACGCCGGTCACGCGGACTTGGGCTGTGACGGATTCTGCAGCGCCGCCCACAGGGCGTCTGCGCCAATCAGCACGCCGAGGACGATCTGGTTCCACATCGGAGCCGTCTGATCCGCGTAGCCCAACGCAAACGGCACGACGATCAACCACGCGCCGACGACGAGATTCACCCACTCCTCCCACAGTTGCGGGCGCACGATCGCCGCCAGGGAAAAAACGGCGACGGTCGCGCCCGACACATAGCGAGGACTGAGTCAAGTCTTGCATTGACACATTGACACACGCAGTCCTTGTTTAGTGGCCGCGCAGAGGCAAGCGAAAACCAGATCAGAGTAAAAATTCCGCCAATCCTCACACCTGCTGAATGCCCGAGACGAAAACGCGTCAGGAACCGTTTCGTGATTATTAGTTGTTGTCAGTTCTTCCGAAACTGCCCCACCACTGCCCCGAAAATCTCAAGCTTTCCTTGCGGGAGTATGACCGGATAGGCATTGTTCTCCGGTTTCAACACGACCCGGCCCCGTTCGCGGTCCAGCCGTTTCAACGTAAATTCGTTGTCCACGATGGCGACGACGATCTCTCCGACAACGAAATAGCGGGGCG
>NZ_JBBDYL010000064.1:0-12583 GCF_040901545.1 Sulfuricaulis sp.
CCTCGCCCTGGGATTGCGTTTACAGCGCCGCCAAGCTCAAGCAGGACCCGAAGTTTCCGGAGCGCAACATCCTCGGCACCGGCCCGTTTACCTTCGTCGAGCATGTGGCCGGCTCCCATTGGGTCGGCAAGCGCTTCGACGGTTATTACGAAAAAGGCAAACCCTATCTGGACAGTTACCGGGCCATTTTTATCAGCGGCGCACCGATGGTTAATGCGCTCGCCGCGGGGGAAGTGATGGCGGAGTTTCGCGGCCACCCGCCGGCCGATCGTGACCGGCTGGTCCAGACCCTGGGCGACAAAGCGGTGGTGGTGGAGACTCCGTGGGTATGCAGCCTGGTGGTCAGCTTCAATACCCTGAAAAAACCGTTCGACGACGCGCGCGTGCGTAGAGCGCTGTCGCTCGCCGTCGATCGCTGGAGCGGCGCGGAGGCGTTGTCGAAAATCGCGCTGGTGCGCCATGTCGGCGGCCTGCTGCGTCCGGGCTACGAATTGGCCGCCACCGAACAAGAGTTGCTGAAAATGCCCGGTTTCGCGCGCGATATCGCCGCGTCGCGTGCCGAGGCGAAACGCCTGCTCAAGGAAGCCGGCCAGGAAAAACTGACCTTTAAATTAACCAACCGCAACGTCGCCATGCCTTACACTCACGTAGGCGTTTTCCTCATTGACCAATGGCGCCAGATCGGCTTGAACGTGGAGCACCAGCAGTTGGAAACACGGCTTTATCTGGCCGCGCAGCAAAAGGAAGGCGGCGCCTACGATGCCGCCCTCGATTTCAACTGCGATTTTATGGATGAGCCTAACCTTCAGCTCCAGAAGTATCTTTCGACCGATAAGTCGTCGATCAACTATTCACATCAAATCGACCGTAAGCTGGACGAACTGTACGAGAAACAGTCGGGGGAACTGGACAATAAAAAACGTTACGCGCTGTTGCGCGAATTCGAGCGGCACGCGTTGGAGCAGGCCTATACCATCCCGACTATCTGGTGGCACCGCATTATCGTGCACAATAAACAGATGAAGGGTTGGAATATCACGCCCAGCCATTATGTCAATCAGGATCTGGCCAACGTCTGGCTTGACCGGTAGGCGCTTACCCGGGCCGGGCAGGGTGTAACCCCGCCCGGCCGTTATCGCTATGTTGCGTTATATAATTCAACGCATTCTGCTGATGATCCCGACGCTGCTCGGCGTCGCCATCCTGGTCTTCTTCCTGCTCCGGATCATGCCGGGCGACATCGTCGAGGTAATGCTCCTGGGCGAAGGCGGTGCTGTACCCCAGCACGTCATCGAGGCGGAACGCGTGCGTCTGGGTCTCGACCAGCCGATTTACGTCCAGTTTTTCAAGTGGATGGCCGGGGTTGCGCAGGGCAATTTCGGGTACTCCATGTGGACCGGCAAGCCGGTCGCCTATGAAATCGGCATTCGGTTCGAATTGTCGCTGCAAGTGGCGGTGATGGCGACCGTCCTCGCGGTATTGATCGCCCTGCCGCTCGGCACGATGTCGGCCATTTTTAAAGATACCTGGATCGATTATACCGTCCGTATCGTTTCCATCGCCGGTCTGGCGATCCCCTCCTTCTGGCTCGGCATGATCATTATCCTGTTGTTATTAACTTACTTCTCCTGGCATCCGCCGCTTACCTTTACGCCGTTGTTTGAAAATCCCGCCGCTAATCTATCGCAGCTCATCTGGCCGGCGCTCGCCGTCGGCTACCGCTATTCAGCGGTCGCCACGCGCATGACGCGCTCGTCGATTCTGGAAGTGCTGCAAGAAGACTATATTCGCACCGCGCGCGCCAAAGGCGTGCTAGAGCGCCTGGTGGTGTCGCGGCACGCCATGCGCAACGCCATGCTGCCGGTGGTGACGGTCATCGGCCTGGAATTCGCATTTTTAATCGGCGGTCTGGTGGTCACCGAGCAAGTGTTCAATTTAAACGGTATCGGCAAACTCTTTGTCCAGGCGACGACGCGGGGCGACTATACCATGGTACAGGCTCTGGTATTGCTGGTCGCCACCTTCTTTATCGTCGTCAATTTTCTGATCGACCTGATGTACGCGGCGCTCGATCCGCGTATCCGGTATCGCTGATGGCGGCGACTTCCATTCCAACTATTACTTATCGCGTGCCCAAACGCCGGCACCCGGTAATGGCCTTTATCGTCAATCAGCCGCTCGGGGCGCTGGGCTTGCTGGTAATCATTGTCATGTGCCTTGCCGCCGCTTTCGCCAATGTTGTTGCGCCATATGATCCGCTGACGCTGGATTATGCCCAACTGCTCGCGCCGCCTTCCTGGTCGCACCTGCTCGGCACTGACTCGTTCGGCCGCGACGTGTTCTCGCGCGTTATCTACGGCGCGCGCACGGCGCTGGCGGTGGGCTTTCTGTCGTCGATCCTGGGATCGACGCTGGGCGCGATCATCGGCGTCGCTTCCGCTTATTTCGGCGGCCGCACCGACCTGGTCATCCAGCGCATCATGGACGTTTTGCTGTCCTTCCCGATCATCGTGCTGGCGCTGACGGTCGTCGCGGTGCTCGGCAAGAATATCGTCCTTGGCATCGATATCAATTTGATTATCGCTATCGGTACGCCGATGGTGCCCAAGGTGGCGCGCGTCGTGCGCTCCTCGGCCTTGGCGATCCGCGAATTGCCATACATCGACGCGGCGCGCGCCGCGGGGTTTTCGCACACCCGCATCATCTTTCGTCACATTGTGCCGAATGTCGTCGCCCCTTATCTCATCATGCTGACCGCGTTCGTCGCGCAGGCCATCTTGCTCGAGGCGTCGCTGTCATTTCTCGGACTCGGCGTCACCGAGCCCACCCCGGCATGGGGCCTGATGTTGAGCGGCGCGGCGATCGATTTTTATCAGCAGGCGCCGTGGATGATCATTTTCCCGGGGGTCGCGATCAGCCTGGCGGTTTTCGCCTTCAACCTGTTCGGCGACTCGTTGCGCGACTCGCTGGACCCGAAGATCAAGCTATAGAACCGGGCTGCGAGAAAAGGCGGCCCATGCGCTTGAGCCTGTCACCGGGAACCGGCAGCTTGCCGGTAGCGGCGCACCGGATCGTGTTTTGATGGCCACCCCCTTGTCCGCCGCCGCGTTCCGGGCCGGAGCACGCGAGGCGTTCGGCGTCCCCTCCGCGGTGCTCGGAGCCGGCTATATCGGCTTCGGCGCCCTGGCGCTGGAAAGCGGTTTCTCCATCTGGCTGGCGCTTTTGTCTACCGCGACCATCTGGGCCTTGCCGGGCCAGCTCGTTTTGGTCGAGCTGCACACCATTGGCGCCGCGGTGCTGGCCATCGTGCCCGCCGTCATGCTCACCAGCGCGCGCTTCCTGCCGATGACCATGGCGCTGATGCCGGTGATTCGCGACCGGCATCATACCCGTTACCAGCTCTACCCTGCCGTGCACCTGGTCGCCATGACCGGTTGGGCCGCGGCCATGAAGCGCTGCCCGGAACTGCCGTTGCCACAGCGCCTGCCCTATTTCGTGGGCTTTGCCCTGGTCAACTGGCTGACGTGTCTTGCCTGCACTATTTTCGGTTATTGGGTTTCCGGGTCGCTGCCGCCTTTGATAAAGCTCGGCCTGGTGTTCCTCAACCCGGTTTATTTTATTCTGATCCTGAGCGGCGATGTGCGTCATCGCCTGATGATACTGGCGCTCGCCGGCGGCGCGCTGGCCGGCCCGCTGATCCATCTATGGACGCCGCCATGGAGCGTGTTGCTCGGCGGCTTTGTCGGCGGCACCATGGCCTACCTTGCTCACCGGCTGATACGCCGCCATGTCTGATTGGCGGATCTGGCTGCTGGTGCTGGCGTGCGGCGCCGGAACTTATCTTTGGCGCGCGCTCGGGGTGGCGATCTCCGGCCGCCTGCGCCCCGACAGCGAAGTATTCGCCTGGATCACGTGCGTTGCCTATGCCATGCTTGCCGGACTCGTGGCGCGAATCGTCATCCTGCCGGTCGGGACGCTGGCCGCCAGTGCTCTGGGAGACCGTCTTGTTGCCTGTGCTCTGGCCCTGGCCGTTTTTTATCTCAGCCGCCGCAACTTGTTTATGGGGGTGGGCGCCGGATTTCTGGTGTTCGTGGCGCTCACTTATCGGCAGGCAACTTTCTCCTAAAAAAATGTTTGCCATCCTCCGGTTCAATAGTAAATACGCGCCTCGATCATGACTGAAACGCAAGCTTGTTGTGGTACCGGCAATCCCCACGGGTTATCGCCGACCCATCTCGTCTGCATTTATCAGCGGGCCCCGTTTTTTATGCCTCAGCATTTGCATTTTCCCCGTGTTCGTCGCCTGGTTTCCCGACCGGTTACTCGGGCCGTCTGCTGGGAAATGATGCTAGATGTCTTGCGTATCGCCCTTCCCGCAACATGTAACATGGACTGACTACCATTGGAATTTCTCGCCCTCGCCCTGATGGGCGCCGTTGCCGGCGTGTTGGCCGGGTTGCTCGGTATCGGCGGCGGCGCCATCATCGTGCCGGTGCTCGTCTTTGTCTTCGAAATGCAGCATGTCGATCCCGGCATCATCATGCATGCCGCGCTCGGCACCTCGCTCGCCACGATCGTTTTCACCTCGTTGTCGACGGTGTTGACCTATCAACGCAGCGGTACCGTCAATTGGAAGGTCTTTCGAAAAATAACCCCCGGGATTCTCGTCGGCGGGCTGCTGGGCGCGGGCATAGCCGATTGGCTGTCGAGCCTGGCATTGCATGTCATGTTTGTCCTGTTCATGTTTTTTGTAGCGGTGCAGATGTCGCGCAAGACGATTGCCAGTTCCGCCCATCGGGGATTACCCGGAATGTGGGGCACGACCGTCGCCGGAACGATCATTGGCGCGGTATCGTCGATTTTCGGGATCGGCGGCGCTTCGCTCTCCGTCCCGTTCATGACCTGGTGCAG
Source organism: Sulfuricaulis sp. (assembly GCF_040901545.1). Lineage (GTDB taxonomy): Bacteria > Pseudomonadota > Gammaproteobacteria > Acidiferrobacterales > Sulfurifustaceae > Sulfuricaulis. Next base: position 4,912 of record NZ_JBBDYL010000064.1, read on the forward strand.
CCTATCGGTACGCCAGGCCATAGCCACCTCGTCCGCCATCGGCATGTCGGTTGCCGCGAGCGCGACGGCTGGTTATATGATATTGGGGCTCGATGAACCGAAGCTCCCGCCGTGGAGCATCGGCTATGTGGTGTTGCCGGCGTTTCTCGGCGTTGTGGTCGCCAGCGTTTTGGCCGCTCCATTCGGGGCGCGGCTTTCACACCGGCTATCCGAAGTCACCCTGCGTCGAATCTTCGCGTTGTTTGTGACCGTTCTCGGAATTAGAATGTTGTGGGTGTTACTATAAGGTGTCTCGAACGTTTCCGGTTTAAGCAATGTCCTCCTCCGATCTGGATACGCTGGTACAAGAAGTCGGACGCGTTTTGAAGCAACGCGACCTGATGCTCGTCACGGCCGAGTCCTGCACGGGGGGGTGGGCGGCTGAGCGCATTACCTCGGTAGCCGGCAGTTCCGATTGGTTCGAGCGCGGTTTTATTGCCTATACCAATATCGCCAAGCGCGAAATGCTGGATGTAAAAACCACGATCCTGTCGCGGTATGGCGCCGTGAGCGAGCAGGCCGCCCGCGCCATGGCCGAAGGCGCGCTGGCCCACTCCCACGCGCAGGTAGCCGTGGCCGTCACCGGCCTCGCCGGCCCCGGAGGCGGAACGGCCGAAAAGCCGGTCGGCACCGTTTACTTTGCCTGGGCGGGCAAGAAGCGTGACACCACGAGCCGCAAACAGCTATTCACCGGCGACCGTCAGGCGGTGCGCCGGCAATCGGTGGCTGCCGCACTGCAGGGTTTGCTCGATTTTCTCAGCTGATCTTTCAATCAGGGATTGGTTGCAAACAGTTTCATTAAACCTCGCTTTTCCCGGCTCTCACGGCCACGGTTCGCGCGGGGCTAGGCCATTCCGGGTTAGTTGTGAAATAATCGTTTTTTTCAGGAATCGTGATTGAATATCGCTGGATTCGACCGATACCGCCGGTAACCACAGGAGAACAGGCATGGATACCAATAAATCCAAGGCATTGAACATGGCCCTGGGACAGATTGAAAAACAATTCGGCAAAGGTTCCGTCATGCGTCTGGGCGATGCCGGTGTGGTGCAGCAGGTGGAGGCCATATCCACCGGCTCGCTCGGGCTCGATATCGCCCTCGGCATCGGTGGCGTTCCACGCGGCCGGGTGGTGGAAATCTACGGGCCGGAATCCTCGGGCAAAACGACACTGGCGCTTTCCGTGGTGGCCCAGACGCAGAAACTGGGCGGCGCGGCGGCCTTCATTGACGCCGAGCATGCGCTCGATCCGCTGTACGCCAAGAAACTCGGTGTAAACATCGACGATCTGCTTGTATCCCAGCCGGATTCCGGCGAACAGGCGCTCGAAATCGCCGACATGCTGGTGCGCTCGGGCGGCGTGGATATCGTGGTGATCGACTCGGTGGCGGCGCTCACCCCCAAGGCCGAGATCGAAGGCGAGATGGGCGACTCGCACATGGGACTGCAGGCGCGCCTGATGTCGCAAGCGCTGCGCAAGCTCACCGCCAACATCAAACGCTCGAACACACTGATGGTCTTCATCAACCAGATCCGGATGAAAATCGGCGTCATGTTCGGCAATCCGGAAACCACCACCGGCGGTAACGCGCTGAAGTTCTACGCCTCGGTCCGCCTCGATATTCGCCGCATCGGCGCCATCAAGAAAGGCGAGGAGGTGATCGGCAGTCAGACGCGCGTCAAGGTGGTCAAAAACAAGGTCGCGCCGCCGTTTCGCCAATGCGAATTCGACATCATTTACAACGAAGGTATCTCCAAAGAAGGCGAGCTGGTCGATATCGGCGCCGAGAGCGGGATTGTCGACAAGACCGGCGCCTGGTACAGCTTCAACAAGGAACGCATCGGCCAGGGCAAGGACAACGCCCGCCAGTTCCTGAAGGACAATCCGGACATCGCCGCGGAGATCGAGAAACGCATCCGCGAGAAGGCCGTGGCGGCGGTGCGCGCCGCGGCCGGTGACGACGAGGCGGTGGAAGCCACGGCGGAGGAAGAAGCCTGATAATGTATATCTTTCCATCCTTCCGTGATTCAGGTGCATGCCCGGGAAGCACGATCCTTCCCGATTAACCGTGGATGCGACCGAGGCGAGAAAAATCGCCATGAAAATGCTCGCGCGGCGTGAGCATGGACACCGGGAACTGTATGCCAAGCTGTTGCGGAAAGGATGCACCGATTCCACCGCGGCCGAAACGGTAAAAAAATTAGCCGGTGAACGCCTTGTCTCCGACGACCGCTTCATGGAATCACTCATTCAGGCGAGGCGGAACCGCGGCTACGGTCCAGTGCGCATCCAGAAAGAGTTGCAGGAAAAAGGCGTGATGCCGGAAGCCATTGCGCGCGGTCTCGATCCGAACGGCCCGGAGTGGTTCGAAGACATCCGCCGTGTCCACCGAAAGAAATTCGGTCCCCGGGTGCCCAAGAGTTATTCGGAACGCGCGCGCCAGGCCCGGTTTCTGCAATACCGCGGTTTTACTTACGATCAGATTCAACGAGTCCTCGATCCCCGTGGGCGGGATTAGTCTCCCATTGCCATGAAGAGCTCGGAAATTCGACAGCGGTTCCTGGATTTTTTCAAGCATCGCGGCCACGCCGTCGTGGCGTCAAGTCCGCTGGTGCCCGCGAACGACCCGACGCTGCTGTTTACCAACGCGGGCATGGTGCAGTTCAAGGAAGTTTTTCTCGGACTTGAAAAGCGGCCCTACGCGCGCGCGGTAAGTTCACAGCGCTGCGTGCGCGCCGGCGGCAAGCATAACGATCTTGAAAACGTGGGTTACACCGCCCGCCACCACACCTTCTTCGAGATGCTCGGCAATTTCAGCTTTGGCGATTACTTCAAGCGCGACGGGATCAAATATGCCTGGGAATTTCTCACGCAGGATTTGCAACTCCCGCCGGAACGGCTCTGGGTGACCGTATACCGGGACGATGACGAGGCGGCCGACATCTGGTTGAAAGAGATCAAGATCGATCCGAAGCGGTTCGCGCGCTTGGGCGAGGCATCGAACTTCTGGCAGATGGGCGATACCGGGCCTTGCGGTCCGTGTTCCGAGATCTTCTATGACCACGGACCCGGCATTGCTGGCGGTCCGCCCGGCGGCCCGGATGAGGAAGGGGATCGGTATGTCGAAATATGGAACCTGGTGTTCATGCAATACAACCGCGATGCCCAGGGGAAATTGACTCCCTTGCCCAAGCCCTCCGTGGACACCGGGATGGGCCTGGAGCGTATTGCCGCGGTGCAGCAAGGGGTGCACAGCAATTACCGGATCGATCTTTTTCAGAACCTGATCCGCGCGGCCGTGGCTGTTACCGGCGCCACCGAACGCCAAAGCCATTCGCTCAACGTGGTGGCGGATCATATCCGCGCGGCGGCGTTTCTGATCACCGACGGCGTCATGCCCTCGAACGAGGGGCGCGGTTATGTGCTTCGGCGCATTATCCGTCGCGCCATTCGTCATGGCCATCGTCTCGGGGCACGCGAAACCTTCTTCTTCCGGCTCGTAAAGCCGCTGTGCGTCGAAATGGGGGATGCCTACCCGGAATTAAACACGGCACGGTCACAGGTCGAACAGGTACTTCGCCAGGAAGAGGAACGATTTAATGAAACTCTTGAACAGGGTTTGAAGATTCTTGAAGACGACATCGCGACGCTCCGGGGCGATACCATTTCCGGCGGCACCATTTTCAAACTCTATGACACCTACGGATTTCCGGTCGATCTCACGCGCGACGTCGCCCTGGAGCGAAACTTGAAACTCGATATGGCCGGATTTGAACAAGAAATGCAGGCGCAGCGCGAACGCGCCCGCGCCGCATCGACGTTCAAGGCGGGTGAGGTTGGGGTTATCACCGTGGAAAACCCTACGGAATTCAGCGGCTATGAAAGGCTGATGGACCAGAGCAAGGTGTTACAGATCACGTGCGGCGCCGATCTGGCCCAGGTGGACCGCCTGCGTAAAGGCGAGCTTGGAAACATCGTATTGGACCGGACACCGTTTTATGCCGAGTCCGGTGGCCAGGTGGGTGACCGCGGCGTGTTGCGCGCCGGAAATTCGGTATTTCGCGTCGAAGACACGCAAAAGCTCGGACAAGTCCACGTCCACAAGGGGTGCGTGGAACAAGGCGAGTTTCGCCTGGGCGACGACATCACGGCGGAAGTGGATGCCCTGTTGCGTCGCGCGACCATGCTCAATCACTCGGCCACGCACCTGATGCACAAGGCGCTGCGCGACGTGCTCGGGCCGCACGTGCAGCAAAAGGGCTCGCTGGTGGACGAGCGGCACACGCGCTTCGATTTTCCCCATTTTACCCCAATGACGCCGGAGCAGATTGCCGAGGTGGAGCGGCGCGTGAACGAACAGATCCTGCGCAACGAGGACACGCGCGCGCGCGTAATGGATATGGACTCCGCCCGCGCCGCGGGCGCCATGGCGCTATTCGGGGAGAAATATGGGTCCGAGGTGCGCGTGCTGAATATCGGCGATTCCGTCGAGCTCTGCGGCGGCACGCACGTGCGGCGAACCGGCGATATCGGGCTGTTCAAGATCGTTTCCGAGGGTGGTGTCGCATCCGGCGTGCGGCGCATCGAGGCCGTGACGGGCCCGGGCGTTCTGGCCTATCTGTACGAGCGCGAGAATAAATTACGCGAAGTGGCCGAACTCCTGCGTTCGAGTCCCGAGGAAGCTCCGCGTAAGGTCGAGCAGCTCAGCCAACGCGTCAGGAATCTGGAGAAGGAACTGGATCAGCTTCGTGGCAAGCTTGCCGCCGGCGGCTCCGCGGACCTCGCCGCCGAGGCGAAAGACGTCAAGGGCATCAAGGTGCTGGCCACGCGACTGGACGGAATGGATGCCAAAGGCCTGCGCGAGGTCATGGATCGCCTCAAGGACAAGTTGGCGCCCGCGGCGATCGTGCTGGCCTCGGTGGCGGGAGACAAGGTGACGCTCATCGCGGGAGTGACCAAGGACCTGACGGGCCGGTTGCATGCCGGTGAACTCGTCAACCAGGTCGCATCGGGCGTGGGCGGAAAGGGCGGTGGCCGGCCGGACATGGCGCAAGCGGGCGGCTCCAATCCTGCCGGGCTGAAACAGGCGTTGGATAACGTTCCTCTGTGGGTGGAACAACACCTTAAATCTGCCTAAAGCGTTGTTATTTAATTCTCGGCGCAGTTTACTCCCGGCATGAAAGCAGGTTTAATCTGCGGCCCAATTATTGAGAGCGCGCCGCAGGCGCACCTACTCCCCCTCTCCCAAAGTGTAGGGGTACGCGTAAAGCGCGCTACGGCTCCGAGTGAACCAGATCGCGCGCAAGCGCGCTCGGCTCGTCCCCTTCTCCCTGAGGGAGAAGGGATGGGGATGAGGGTGTAATCTTTCCCTCACCCTTTGCCCTCTCCCTCCGGGAGAGGGAATGAGGGTGAGGGTAGCGGGGAGAGGGCAAGGGGTGAGGGGAATCGTCAAACTTAAAGAATCAACATTTACATATGTCCCTGTTAGTACAGAAATACGGCGGCACTTCCGTCGGCAATCCCGAGCGCATCAACGCCGTGGCCGATAAGGTCGCACGCCTGCGGAAAAGCGGGCATGACCTGGTAGTAGTCGTGTCGGCCATGAGCGGGGAGACCGACCGGTTGATCAATCTGGCCAAGAGTATCAACGCCGATCCTCCGCCACGGGAACTGGATGTATTGCTGGCGACCGGAGAGCAGACCACGATCGCCCTGTTAAGCATGGCGCTCGAAAAGCGGGGTTGCCCGGCTCGTTCCTACACCGGCTACCAGGTGCACATACGCACCGACAGCGCCTTCGGCAAGGCACGCATCATGCAAATTGACGAGAAACGCATCCACGAGGATCTCAAGAAAGGTCGCGTGGTCGTGGTGGCCGGCTTCCAGGGCGTGGACGAGGATGGCAATATCACGACTTTGGGCCGCGGCGGCTCGGACACGACGGGGGTTGCGCTCGCGGCCGCTCTCAAGGCGGACGAATGCCAGATTTACTCGGACGTGGACGGGGTGTATACCACCGATCCACGTATCGTGTCCGAGGCCCGGCGCCTGGACCGCATTACTTTCGAGGAAATGCTTGAAATGGCGAGCCTCGGCTCCAAGGTGTTGCAGCTCCGTTCGGTCGAGTTCGCCGGCAAATACAGGGTCCCGCTGCGCGTATTGTCGTCATTTCAGGAGGGGCCGGGCACACTCATTACCTACGAGGAAAACGAAATGGAAGCCCCCTTGATATCAGGCATCGCTTTTAATCGCGATGAAGCCAAGCTCACTATTCGCGGTGTTCCGGACAAGCCCGGCATCGCTGCTCATATTCTGGGAGAAATTGGCAAGGCCAATATTAACGTGGACATGATTGTTCAGAACGTGGCGGCCGATGAAACCACGGACTTTACTTTTACGGTGCACCGCGGCGAGTACCAGAAATCCTTCGAGATCCTGGAACGCGTAGCGCAAACCTTGAAGGCCCGCGAGGTGACCGGCGACGACAAAATCGTGAAAATCTCGGTTGTGGGCGTCGGCATGCGGTCGCATGCCGGAATCGCCAGCGAGATGTTCAAGGCCCTTGCCAAAGAGGGCATTAATATTCAGATGATTTCCACATCGGAAATCAAAATTTCCGTGGTCGTAGACGAAAAATACCTGGAATTGGGGGTGCGCGCCTTGCACAGCACCTTCGGGCTTGAAAAACCCGGCCATTCCGCGGCCTGATCCCTCCCCAAAGCTGGCACAGAAGCTGCATACCCATACACGCTGGCAGGTGAATGCTGCCGGGTTTATGGGGGGTTTCCCCGTAATATCCGCAAGTTACGTCCTTTGACGGTCGTGTCCGCCAAAGCCGATAACGGCAGGTGTCACAAAATGCGGTATCGCCTCTTGCCATGGAAAGTTCGCCAGAACCGTTATGCGGGACACAGGGGGGAATGGTGTTGAGGAGTCGGCCAAACCAGGGGTGGGCGGCCGGGTAAATGAGCAGGGACTTACGGAGTTAGGTATTACTGAAAGGAGTGCAGGACAATGCTGATTCTTACTCGACGCATTGGCGAAACCCTCAACATTGGCGACGATGTTCAGGTAACCGTGCTTGGCATCAAAGGTAACCAGGTTCGCATTGGCGTGAATGCCCCGAAAGAGATCCCCGTGCATCGCGAGGAAATCTACGAGCGCATCAAGAAAGAAAAAGAAGCCGGAGTGGTGCATCCGATGCCCGGCATGGCGCAAGCCGGCGGTAAGCGCTGATTTTCCCGGGGTTTCAGCTTTACGTGGTTTGAGTGCGCAGGTATCCTTGCAAGCGTTTGCGTTTGCAAGGAGAGATGGCCGAGCGGTCGAAGGCGCACCCCTGCTAAGGGTGTATACGCCAAAAGCGTATCGAGGGTTCAAATCCCTCTCTCTCCGCCAATTGTGTGAAAGTGAGCCTCCGGCCCATTTTCCCGTTATTTCAAATTCTTGATTTTGTACTTTCGGAGTTAAAGATACTTCGTTGGATTTCCTTATTGGAGAAAAAGCACCAAATGCTTTTTTTGTAGCTTCACCGTCGAGTATAATCCCGCGCCCATCAAGAGCATGCGCCCGTAGCTCAGCTGGATAGAGTACCTGGCTACGAACCAGGCGGTCGGGAGTTCGAATCTCTCCGGGC
>NZ_JBBDYL010000065.1:0-65377 GCF_040901545.1 Sulfuricaulis sp.
CCCCCCCCCCCCCCCCCCCCCCCCCCCCCACGCTCGCGATCCCTCGCTCGCCCTTGCGGGCCCGCGCTTCGGCTTCACGCGTCGCTCGGCTGGACCAAGTGGGTTTGGAAAACACCACCTTGCCATGGTCTGAGGTGGGTTGCTCACATCCCCGTAGCGCGCACCGAGTACCACAGCCCCACCGGGAGCTTTTAAGCGAGACCGTGTTCGAGCCCGAGGCGCGTTGTTCAGCGCCCGGCGAGTTGGTCGAGCGCCCGGTGGGGCGAGGAACGGAGGGAGATGTCGCGCGCTCCGGGGGAGCGCTTCTTTGGGTATTTTCTTGTCGCGACAAGAAAGTACCTCGACCTCGGGTGCGAGAACCCGATTCAAATACGTCACCGAAGGCGACACAAAACCAGACACCAGAAACGGAGGGCACGAATAACCAGATTGGTCGGGGCGAGAGGATTTGAACCTCCGACCACCACCACCCCAAGGTGGTGCGCTACCAGGCTGCGCTACGCCCCGGATGTCAATATGCCTGATTAATTCCTGCATGATTTACGACTGATGTGCCGGAGCCATCATACCGGAGAATCCGCATGAGAGCGAGATAATCATGGCAGGGATCCACTCATTACCTATCCGTAGTACCGAATGGCAAGGTACGTGTGAACAGACGACTGCCGGTTAAACTTGTTTTACTAAACCAAGGATGGCGGGTGTAAGAGACAGGAAGGGTATTACAGTTTCCTCAGCATGCCCAAGACATCTTCCAGTTCCTGTATGAGTGTCCTGATGGTCTGTTGTCGATTGATATCGAGTGGTTCAGGACTATCCAGTTCGAGTTTGTTGCGTGCGCCGCTGATGGTAAATCCCTCGACGTATAACAGGCTGCGTATCTGCCGAATGAGGATTACATCATGCCGCTGGTAGTATCGCCGGTTGCCGCGGCGCTTTACCGGCTTTAATTGGGGAAACTCTTGCTCCCAATAACGCAACACATGAGGTTTGACGGCACACAACTCGCTTACTTCACCGATGGTGAAATAACGCTTTCCGGGTATTGTAGGGAGTTCGTGATTCTCGCCGGGGTCAAGCATTTATTTCTGCCTGCTCTTTGAATTTTTCGCGATTCGCCTGGGCATTCTGCTCGACTCGTTCCTTGAGCTTGTGGCTGGCACGAAAAGTTACAACTCTCCGGGCAGTGATGGGGATCTCCTCTCCCGTCTTGGGATTGCGTCCCGGCCGGGAGTTCTTTTGACGCAGGGAAAAATTGCCGAAACCGGATAGCTTGACCTGTTCCCCTTCAGCCAACGCGGCTCTTATCCTTTCGAAGAAAAATTCAACGAATTCCTTTGCTTCCCGTTTATTCAGACCCAGCTCGTTAAACAGGTTTTCCGCAAGATCTGCTTTGGTTAATGCCATAGGCCTATACCTTCTTCTTTGTTCTCCAACACTTACTGTCGCGGTTGTGCCCCTAACTCGGCGCCCAAGGCGGCAATTACCTTCGCCTTCATTCGTTCAGCCTCGTCTTCATTAAGAGTGCGCGAAGAGTCCTGGAAGGTCAAGCCCACGGCCAAACTTTTTCTTCCGGAATCAATGCCTTTCCCGCGATATTCGTCAAATAGCTCAAGGTTCACGAGCAAATTTCCTGCCACTTTTCGCACACAGTCGATGACAGCCTGGGCCGGGATCTCTTCGGCCACGATCACGGCGATGTCACGCCGGATTGAGGGAAATCTTGAAAATTCTTTGAAAATCAGTGTATTTCCAGGCCTCATCAGTAAAGTTAGATCGAGTTCAAACACTATCACCGATTGCTCTAGCTCCAGTTGTGATTGAATATCCGGGTGCAGTACCCCCAGCTTTCCAATCATGCGTTCTTGTTGCCAAATTTCGGCACTTTGACCCGGGTGCAGCGCCGGATGGTGCCCGGCGTTAAATGCAAATCCCTCCGATCGGGCGGTTAGACCCAGTACTGCTTCGATATCTGACTTGACGTCAAAGAAATCAACATCTCGGTCTGGAATCCCCCATTGTTTCGACTGGGCCCCGCCGCACACGGCTCCCCCCAGCATTTTATTCTGAACCACACTGCTCCCCATTGGAATAAAGGTACGCCCAATCTCGAATAATCGTACGCGCGTCTGTTGCCGATTCAGGTTGTATCGAATTGCCTGAAGCAGACCTGGCCAAAGTGTAGTACGCATAACCGCCATGTCCACACTGATCGGGTTAGTGAGCGTCAGAGGTTTTATCCGAGGATCAATAAGCGCCTGGTTCCCGGGATCGATAAAACTGTATGTAATGACTTCCTGGTAATCTCGATCTATCAAAACCGTTCGCCAGCGGGCTTCGGCAATTCCTGATTCGGGGACCGGTTTTGCGGTCATTTCGATACGGGGACGGCTGCTTGGAAGCTTGTCATATCCATGGATACGTGCAATTTCCTCAATCAAGTCCACCTCAAGGGCAATATCGAAGCGATATGATGGCGGTGTGACAGTCCAGCTACCGCCGGATTTTTTCAGTTTCATTCCAAGACGCCTTAGAATACTTTCTATTGTTCGAGGCATTACTTTCGTCCCCAGAATTCCTTCCACACGCGCCAAGCGCAAAGTTATCGGATTGACTCGAGGCAGAAAGCGACGTACCGATTTTTCGATAACCGGCCCGGGTTTTCCTCCCATGATTCCAAGTAACAATTCGGTGGCGCGCTCGATAGCGGGTCGTTGGAGTGCCGGATCCACGCCACGCTCGAATCTTAGCGATGATTCTGTTTGCAACGCCATGGCACGGGAAAGAGTTGAAATCGTTTCCGGACGGAACCAGGCGCTTTCCAGAAACAAGTGGCGTGTCGAATCGTTCACTGCTGAAGCCAGGCCACCCATAATACCCGCCAGCGCCAGCGGCTGCCGATCATCGGCGATCAATAGACTGCCTTGTTTCAAGGTGATCTCATTTCCGTCAAGCAAGACAAGCTTTTCCCGTGCTTGGGCATAGCGGACGCAGATCGTACCGTGGAGTTTTTCAAAATCAAAAGCATGCATCGGCTGGCCATATTCGAGCATGACATAATTTGTGACATCTACAACCGGATGAATGCTTCGTATACCGCTGCGCCGGAGTTTTTCTTTCATCCACAAAGGCGTAACGGCCCTTGGATTGATGTCAGTAATGATCCGCCCGACATAATGCGGGCAGTCCTTGGGCGCGTCGAGCATAACGGGCACCATTCGACGATGCTTGGGTGGGAGCGACTTGTGGGGAAGGCTTTTGAGTTTTGCACCGGTTAAAGCGGCAATTTCTCTTGCGATACCGAATACGCTCAGGCAATCGCCTCGGTTCGGCGTAAGGTCGATTTCCAGGGAGACATCATCAACACCGAGATAGTCAGATAATGACACGCCGGCCACGGCCGCTTTGCCGAGATTCATTAACTCCCCGCCGGATTCACCCAGTCCCAATTCGCTGGCAGAACACAACATGCCAAAGGAAGTAATGCCGCGAATTTCTGTATGCATAATTTTAATTCCATTGGCAAGCACGGCTCCTTCCAACGCTACAGGCGCCTTCATGCCGGCCGTTGCATTCGCAGCGCCGCAGACAATATCGAGCATTTTGGCCTTGCCGATTTCCACCCGACAAAGGAAAAGTTTCTCGGCGGTGGGATGTGTTGTGACGGAAACGATTTTACCGACAACCACGCGATCCAGCGCCGGCGCGACAGGGTGGATGGCAGCAACTTCCAATCCGGCCATGGTCAACCGGTCTGACAACTTTTTCACGTCCATTCCGGGTGATACCCGCTCACGAACCCATTTTTCACTTAATTTCATGATTTATTCTGCTATGGGTACTTCGTTAATCCCGAGACAATCGAGTTACCGGAAATATTATGGAATTATCAGTTGAATTGACGCAAAAAACGCAAATCATTTTCATAGAACATTCGTATATCGTTTACGCCATAACGCAGCATGGCGAGGCGCTCTACGCCCAATCCAAACGCAAAGCCGATCCATTGCTCGCTGTTGATGCCGACATGTCGAAAGACCTCAGGATGCACCATCCCGCAGCCGAGTACTTCCAGCCAACCGCTGTTCTTGCATACACGGCAGCCTTTGCCTCCGCAAATCACGCAACTGATATCCACCTCTGCGGATGGTTCGGTGAAGGGGAAATAAGATGACCGAAAACGTACGTTCAGCGGCTTCTCGAAAAACTGCACAAGAAAATCAGATAACACCCCTTTGAGGTCCGTGAAACTCACGGTTTTATCGACCATGAGTCCTTCGATTTGATGAAACATCGGGGTATGCGTTACATCCGAGTCACGACGAAAAACCCGTCCGGGTGCGATGATTCGCAATGGCGGCTTGTGTTGCAGCATAAATCGCACTTGAACGGGTGACGTGTGAGTGCGCAACAACCGATGCGCATCAAGATAAAACGTATCATGCATCGCCCGTGATGGATGGCTCTCAGGAATGTTGAGTGCCTCGAAATTATGATAATCGTCCTCAACCTCCGGACCGTCGGCAACGTCGAATCCCATCCGCGTTAATAGAGTTTCCAGCCGGTCCAGAGTGAGCGTAATAGGGTGTTGGCCGCCCGTGCGCAATCCACGCCCCGGAAGTGTCACGTCGACAATTTCACGCGAGAGTTGCTGTATGCTTGCCGCGGATTCAAGTTGCAGCTTTTTCGCGCCAAGCTTTTCCAGAAGTGTCTCTTTGGCCTGATTAACGACCAAGCCGACACGTGGTCGATCTTCCGGGGAAAGTTTTCCGAGATTCTTCAATTGTTCAGTCAATATTCCCTTCTTACCCAGGAATTTGACACGGATGTTTTCAATATCCGCAGCGCCGATAGCCGCGGCAACGGCTGCATCGGCATCCGCCATCCATTGCTTCAATTGCTGCTCAATATCATCAGTCATTTCGGTCATGATCCGACCTGAAATTCTTAAACTACGTTATCCCCGGAAGTAATAAAATTACCGGAAAGTGCCCTTGATTCAGCTACCAATCATATGAACACGCTGTCGAATAATTTCGTTGCGAATTTGGACACAGATATGTCATAAAAAAGGGAAAGGTCAACCGACCTTTCCCTTTCTGCGATGATCACGCCATTCGGCAGCCCACACCGCCGCGATTTCAATTAGACAAGGCGGCCTTGGCCTTGTCAGCCAGAACGGAAAAGGATTTCTTGTCATAAACCGCTATATCGGCCAGGACTTTTCGGTCGATTTCGATAGTAGCCTTTTTAAGTCCATTCATAAATCGGCTGTAAGAAAGGCCGTATTCCCTTGCGGCGGCATTGATGCGCGCTATCCAAAGCGCACGAAATTCCCGTTTGCAGACGCGTCGATCACGATATGCGTATTGTCCTGCCTTAGCAACTGCCTGTTTGGCGACCCGGTATACTTTTCGACGCGCGTTGTAGTATCCCTTGGCCCGAGACAATACCTTTTTATGGCGAGCGCCGGCTGTGACTCCTCGTTTGACTCTTGGCATGTTCCATTCTCCTCAACTGTATGGCAACAAGCGCCGAAGGCCGGAAACGTCCGAACCGGATACCGTGGTTGTTCCACGGAGATTGCGTTTACGCTTGGAGCTTTTCTTGGTGAGGATGTGCCGCAAATGTGAATGCGAACGTTTAAATCCGCCACGTGCGGTCTTTTTAAACCGCTTGGCCGCCGCGCGGTTGGTTTTCAGCTTAGGCATGTTTTGTACTCCTTTCGTTGACGCCTGGGGGCACATGCATGGCCCTTTCGGTCGCTGGTTGTAGATTCACTTAAACAGCTATTGCCATGACAGGAATCACTGCTGCTTCATCGACGGCATCCCGCATCCGGAAGATCGACGCCAATGCCACGGGATGCATTGACTAGACTGCTGTTTTTGTTTTGGGTTCAGCCTTCGTTCCAGCCACTGCTTTTGCGCCTGGTTTATGCATTGATTTTTCGCTTTTGGTGGACTTCCCGGCGCCTGGTTTTGGATTTAGCACCATTACCATCTGCTTGCCTTCCATTCGCGGGTGCTGTTCCACCAGACCATGATCTTTCAAATCGTTTTCGAGACGCTTCAGCATTTCAACACCAAGTTCCTGATGCGCCAGTTCACGTCCCCGGAAACGTAATGTAATTTTTGCTTTGTTCCCTTCTGACAGAAAGCGAATCAGATTGCGCAGCTTGGTTTGGTAATCACCGATATCCGTGCCAGGGCGAAATTTGACTTCTTTTACCTGAATCTGTTTTTGTTTGCGCTTCGCTGCGTGCTTGCGTTTGCTTTCTTCGTACTGATATTTGCCGAAGTCCATGATGCGGCATACCGGTGGCGCCGCGTTGGGAGAAATCTCTACGAGGTCGAGGCCTGCATCCTCGGCCCGACGCAGGGCATCGCTCACCGGAACTATGCCAATCTGCTGGCCGTCACTGCTTATCAGTCTGACATTCGGGGCGTTGATACGCCCATTGATACGAACCTCTTTATCCGTCGCGATCTTTCTGTTCCTCCAAAATAGTAACGCCGCGGCCCGCGGTTTCACGGGTGAGCAAGGCGTGAAACGCTTCCGGCGTCATACCGCCCAGATCTTCACCCTTACGCGTGCGCACGGCTATGGTGCCTTCCTGCGCTTCCTTCTTGCCGACAACTAGCAGGTAGGGGATACGCTGCAAGGTATGTTCCCGAATTTTAAAGCCTATTTTCTCGTTTCTCAAGTCGGACTCCACTCTCCAGCCCCGGTGACGAAGCTTCTGCTGCAGTTTACGGGCAGCCTCCTGTTGCTGATCGGTGATGGTAAGGATCATGCCCTGCACCGGGGCAAGCCAGGGCGGTAATGCGCCGGCATATTCTTCGATCAATATGCCAATAAAACGCTCCAGCGAGCCCAAGATGGCCCGATGCAGCATGACCGGGACCTGCTTGGTCCCATTTTGGTCAATGTAGGCTGCTCCCAACCGTCCGGGCATGGAAAAATCCACCTGGATGGTGCCGCATTGCCACACCCTCCCGAGGCTGTCCTTGAGGGAGAATTCGATCTTGGGACCGTAAAATGCCCCCTCCCCCGGCTGCAGACCCCATTGGAGCCTGTTGCTGTTCAGCGCCTGTTCCAGCGCCCGTTCAGCCTTGTCCCAGCTCGTATCAGAGCCGATCCGTTTCAGCGGACGGGTGGAAAATTTATAGACTACATCGCGGAATCCGAAGTCGGCATAAACCCGATGCAACAGATCGATGAATTCCGAAACTTCGTCCTGGACCTGATCTTCGGTACAGAAGATATGGGCATCGTCCTGAACAAAATTCCGGAGGCGCAACAATCCGTGCAAGGCACCTGAAAGTTCGTTTCGATGGCAGGAGCCGAATTCCGCCAGCCTCAATGGAAGGTCACGATAACTCTTGAGCCCTTGGTTATACACCTGGATATGACAAGGACAGTTCATCGGTTTGATGGCATAAAGTTTTTTTTCTGATTCGGTAATGAACATATCACTCTGGAACTGCTCCCAGTGGCCGGATTTTTCCCACAGTGTGCGGTCAACCAGCTCCGGCGTGCGGATTTCCCGATAACCGTGTTCGCGCCACAACGCGCCCATGTATTGAACAATCAACTGGTAGAGGCGCCAACCCCGCTCATGCCAGAACACCATGCCCGGTGACTCCTCCTGCAGATGAAAAAAATCCAGGCTGCGGCCGATTTTCCGGTGGTCGCGTTTTTCGGCTTCTTCAATTTGGTGCAAATAGGCATCGAGGGCTTCTTTGCTGGTCCAGGCTGTTCCGTAAATGCGGGCCAGCATTTCATTGCGGGAATCCCCGCGCCAATAGGCACCGGCGACTTTCATCAATTTAAATGCCTTCAGCTTTCCGGTAGATGGCACATGCGGTCCCCGACAGAGATCGATAAATTCACCCTGGCGATAGAGCGATATTTGTTCGCCAACCGGTATCTCTTCAATAATGCGCGCCTTGTATTCTTCACCTATGTCGCGAAAAAACTTAACCGCCTCTTCCCGCGGCATGACGGTCCGGATCACGGGGTAATCGCGTTTGGCAATATCACGCATTCGATCCTCGATTTTGACGAGATCATCCTCGGTAAATCCACGCTCAAAAGCAAAATCATAATAAAACCCATTTTCAATAACCGGGCCGATCGTGACCTGGGCTTCCGGATACAATTCTTTGACGGCCTGGGCCAACAAATGCGCGGAGGAATGACGGATAATTTCCAACCCTTCGGGATCGCGATCGGTGACGATGGCAACCCGAGCGTCCTGATCGACGAGAAAAGAAGTATCCACGAGCTTGTCATTGACACGGCCTGCCAGTGCCGCGCGTGCCAGTCCTGGTCCAATGCTCGCGGCAATTTCTGCGACGGTTACGGGTTTGGGATATTTGCGTTGGCTGCCGTCCGGCAGGGTAATGTTTGGCATATGGCGTGATCCTATGGTCAGTGGCGACCGCTACGAATGGCCGCGTGAGCAACACATCAATTTCGCATACTCATTTCCCGGTCGATCGGGAAGATCGCGCCTTATTCCGCTATCCCCCGAACAGAGGGCGATTGGTGAGCGGATCTCCCTCCCGTCCTCACGGCTTGTCCCGACAGGAGACGGGTGACGCGCGGGCGCGCATCCTGCGCATTCCCGTATACTCTGGTAGGCGCGAGTGGGATCGAACCACCGACCACCACCATGTCAAGGTGGTGCTCTACCACTGAGCTACGCGCCTGCAAATTGGCGCGAAAAAATAACACAAGTTGACATGGCGTCACAAGTTTTTCGCGTGCTTACGTAAAATAAACATCGGTTATCGCCATGAACGGAATAAGCGATGCTTTAAATTTTTTTAATCTCATTGCCGGCGGCCACCGCCTTCAACAAGGCCGAACCGGCGTGAGCGGATGGCATGAATCTTGTCGCGCAGTGCCGCGGCCTTTTCAAACTCAAGATCGCGGGCAAGGGCATACATCTGTTTTTCCAGTTTGCTAATCAGTTTCGCCAGTGCATTCGGCGCCATGGCGGCATATTCGGCTCCTTCCTCGGCGGCACGCAGATACTCGTGGCTGGGATGGGCTTTATTCGTGCCGTAGTTCTCGCTCCCGAAAAGCGGATGAGTCGGCGGAACACCATCGATGATTTCCTTGACGGCCTTGATAATGCCCTTGGGTGTTATTCCGCGCGCAGTATTATGGACCAACTGTTTCTGTCGCCGACGTTCGGTTTCGCCCATGGCCACGCGCATTGATTCGGTCAGGCGATCCGCGTAAAGAATCGCCTTTCCATGGATGTGCCGCGCCGCGCGTCCGATTGTCTGGATGAGGGATCGCGTCGACCGCAGGAATCCTTCTTTGTCGGCGTCAAGGATGGCAACCAGCGAGACTTCCGGGATATCCAGGCCCTCGCGCAACAAATTGATGCCTACGAGAACATCAAATACCCCGGAGCGCAGGTCGCGAATAATCTCGACTCGTTCGATAGTATCAATGTCGGAATGAAGATAGCGCACGCGCACGTCATGTTCATGAAAATATTCTGTCAGGTCTTCCGCCATTCGCTTGGTCAACGTCGTGACCAATACGCGCTCTCCCACGGCGACCCGGGCGCGAATTTCAGACAACAAGTCATCGACCTGGGACAACGCCGGGCGGACCTCAATTTCCGGATCAACCAATCCGGTCGGACGTACCACTTGATCCACCACAATCCCGTGACAGTGTTTTTGCTCATACGGCCCAGGGGTGGCCGATACAAAAATAGTCTGTGGCATCATACTTTCAAATTCGTCGAATCGCAGCGGTCGATTGTCCAAGGCGGAGGGCAGGCGAAATCCATACTCGACCAGGGTTTCTTTGCGTGAACGGTCGCCGCGGTACATGCCGCCGAGCTGCGGGATCGTTACGTGGCTTTCATCGATTACCAGCATGGAATTTTTCGGCAAATAGTCGATCAGCGTCGGCGGCGGTTCACCGGCCTTGCGCCCGGAAAGATAGCGCGAATAGTTTTCGATTCCGGCGCAGTATCCGACTTCGCGCATCATTTCCAGATCGTAAAGCGTCCGCTGTTCCAGGCGCTGGCTTTCCACCAGCTTGTCGTTCGCGCGCAATTGTTTCAGCCGTTCCTGGAGTTCTTTTTTGATTTCCTCGATGGCATCAAGAATGGTCTCACGCGGCGTAACATAGTGCGATGACGGATAGATGGTAGTTCGGACCAGCCGATCATTGACTTCTCCCGTCAACGGATCAAACTCGGATAGCGCGTCGATGTCATCACCGAACAATTCGATCCGGACAGCGAGCTTTTCCGCTTCCGCCGGGAAAATATCGATAACATCGCCGTGAACGCGAAACGTGCCACGGTGCAATTCGAGATCATTCCGCGTGTATTGCATTTCGGTCAGACGCTGAAGAATGGCCCTCTGCCCCATGGCGGTACCCTGCCGCAGGTGAAGAATCATGCCGTGGTAGGCGTCCACGTCGCCCAGTCCGTAAATGGCGGAAACCGTCGCCACGATGATGACATCCTCGCGTTCCAGCAAAGCCTTGGTGGCCGATAATCGCATTTGCTCTATTTGTTCGTTTATCGAGGCATCTTTTTCTATATAGGTATCCGTGGAGGGAACATAGGCTTCGGGCTGGTAGTAGTCGTAATAAGACACGAAATACTCGACTGCATTGCTCGGAAAAAAATCACGAAACTCGGAATAGAGTTGGGCGGCAAGCGTCTTGTTCGGTGCCAGCACCAGTGTCGGTCGCTGCACCTGCTGTATCACATTGGCCATCGTGAAGGTTTTGCCCGAACCGGTCACGCCGAGCAAAGTCTGAAAATGCTCGCAGCGGACCAGTCCTGAAACAATCGCGGCAATCGCCTCCGGTTGATCGCCGGCAGGCAGAAACGGGCTGGCCAACTGAAATTTGTGATTCATGTGATATCGATTTTAAATGTCGCTGCAGGTATATTACCGCGTAATTCCAACTTTGTTGCACGAGGATCTCTTGTCCACCATTCGTCTGTCAGACCGTGTCGGCCGTATCAAGCCTTCCCCTACCCTTGCCGTTACCAGCCGCGCCCAGGCGCTCAAAGCGCAAGGAAAGGATGTCATCGGACTCGGGGCGGGTGAACCGGATTTTGACACACCCGATCACATCAAGGAGGCGGCCATACGCGCCATCCGGGACGGGTTCACCAAATACACGCCCGTTGACGGAACCCCCGGACTAAAAAAAGCGGTAATTGCGAAATTCAAGCGTGATAACAATCTCGACTATGCGCCGGACGAGATATTGGTGTCTGTCGGAGGCAAACAAAGTTTTTTCAATCTCGCTCTGGCCTTGCTGGGCGAGGGAGATGAAGTCATCATTCCGGCCCCGTATTGGGTGTCCTATCCTGATATCGTCCTGCTGGCCGACGCAAAACCGGTCATTATTACCGCCGGCATCGACCAAGCGTTTAAAATAAGTTCCGAACAACTTGAGCGTGCCATCACCCGTCGTACCCGGCTGCTGGTTATCAACAGTCCATCGAACCCAACGGGAGCGGCCTACACACTTGCGGAACTGGCGGCACTGGGCGAAGTGTTGCGCCGACATTCGCATGTGCTGATTGCCACTGACGACATGTACGAGCATATTTTGTGGACGAAAGAACCCTTTTGCAACATCCTCACCGCCTGCCCCGATCTCAAGGACCGCACGATCGTGTTGAATGGGGTCTCCAAGGTTTACGCCATGACCGGCTGGCGAATTGGTTATGCCGGCGGACCAACAAATCTGATCATGGCGATGCGCGACATTCAATCGCAAAGCACTTCAAATCCTACATCGATTGCACAAGTCGCCGCGGAGGCGGCGCTTAATGGCGATCAGAGTTGCATTGCCCCGATGGTCCGTGCCTTCCAGGAACGCCATGATCGCGTGGTCAGCCGTCTCAATCGCATTCGCGGCGTGCGGTGCGTGCCGTCTCAGGGAACATTCTACACCTTCCCCGATTTCAACCAGGCCATGGCCGCCACCCCCGATGTCAAAAACGATGTGGAGTTTGCGGAATATCTGCTGGTTAAATCCGGGGTGGCCGTGGTGCCGGGATCGGCGTTCGGTACGGAAGGCTATCAGCGCCTTTCCTACGCGACGTCCATGAAAGCACTTGACGATGCGCTTGATCGGATTGAAAAACTGCTCGGTAAGGCATAACTGCCTGGTTACCGGGTGATATATTGCATAAGGAATAATATTCAGGATAATACATCGCTGTAGCAATAAATCTATAACATCAATAAAACTATCGCGCTGCTTCTCCGCGGCGAATAACAAGAAAGCAAGGAAGGATTGGGGTGCTACATTTTCAACCCACGTCAACTTCGATACATGCGCGTTTCAGGGACACCCTGAAACAGCCGGGTTTTTCCCTTCACGATCTCATGATTACCCTGTGTGTCACGAGTGTGTTGGGCGTTTTTGCCATCGGCACAACAGGCCTGGTGCAGGAAACGCGCATGACCGCCGCGGTGAACCAACTCATGGGAACTTTGAGTTTGGCGCGCAGCGAAGCCATCAAGCGAAGCGCAATGGTCGTACTATGCAAGAGCAACGATGGCGCCACCTGTTCAGATGAAGCCGCCTGGAAATCCGGCTGGATTGTGTTCGCGGATGAAGACAATAATCATGAAGTGAACACAAATGAACCGCTAATTTCCGTACAGCAGGCGCTGGAGGGAAACATGTCGCTTCGCTATGGGGAAACTGGCACATACTCTTATGTGCGCTATAACGCGACCGGCGAGGCCTGGCCGGGCGCTACATTCACATTCTGTGACGGGCGCGGCGCGGAAAAAGCCAAGGCGGTCATTGTCTACTGGAGCGGCCGGCCGCGTGTTTCTACAAAAACTTCCGAGGGTAAGCCACTGCAGTGCATTTGACCGGTTGCCTTGACCCTTCTGCCCTTCCGCCCTAACATACCCGGCCTTCTGACATTTCCCCGGTAGCTCAGTCGGTAGAGCAGGTGACTGTTAATCACCGGGTCGGCGGTTCGAGTCCGTCCCGGGGAGCCATTTACCTTTCCAAGATCATCCGACACCATCCAACACCATCTCAAAGTCTCTGCTTTTCAAGCGTTCGCTCCACTTCTCTTGTCTGTTGTCGTCTCACTTAATTCATTGACATGCCCCCAACTTGGGGGCACATTTGGGGGCACATGAGCCGTCACTCAATCGAGGTGCCCCCAATGCCCCTTTCTGATACCGCAGCACGCAACACCAAGCCACGCGAGAAGTCTTACAGAATCACAGACGCCAAAGGCATGTATCTCGAAGTCACGCCAACGGGCAGTAAGTATTGGCGCTTGAAGTACCGCTTTGGCGGCAAGGAAAAACGCCTCGCCTTGGGCGTCTATCCCGATGTTTCGCTGGCACAAGCGCGTGAGCGGTGCGGCCAGGCACGCAAACACCTGGCCAATGGCGTTGACCCCGGCATAATAAAGAAGACCAGCAAGGCGGCGACCGAAAACAGCTTCGAGGCGGTGGCGCGGGAATGGCACGCCAAATTCTCACTGGGCTGGGCTCCGCACCACGCCGAAAAAATCATCCGGCGGCTGGAGCGTGAAGTATTCCCGTGGCTGGGAAGTCGCCCTATTGGCGACATAAACGCACCGGAACTGCTCGCCGTCCTGCGCCGCATTGAAGCACGTGGCGCACTTGAAACCGCGCATCGCGTACACCAGAACTGCGGAAAGGTATTCAGGTACGCGGTCGCCACCGGTCGCGCGCAACGCGATCCTTCCGGCGATCTGCGCGGCGCGATTCCACCCGCTCAAGAACGCCATCACCCGACTATTACCGAACCCAAGCGTGTTGGCGAACTGTTACGCGCCATTGCCGGATATAGCGGCTCGAACATCACCCGGTACGCACTGCAATTAGCGCCGCTGGTTTTCGTGCGTCCCGGCGAACTGCGCAAGGCGGAGTGGTCAGAGTTCGATCTGGACAAGGCCGAGTGGCGCATACCGGCGCACAAGATGAAAATGAAGGCCGTACATATCGTGCCACTGTCCACCCAAGCCGTATCGATCCTGCAAGAACTGCACGCCGTGACTGGCAAGGAACGTTACGTATTTCCCGGCGCACGTGGCAAAGACCGCCACATGAGCGAGAACACCATCAACGCGGGACTTCGTCGGCTTGGCTACGCGGTAGGCGACATGACCGGGCACGGTTTCAGAAGCATGGCGTCCACCCTGCTCAACGAACAAGGATGGAATCGAGACGCCATCGAACGGCAACTTGCGCACGCGGAACACGACGACATCCGCGCCGCCTACAACTACGCCGAGCACCTGCCTGAACGCCGCAAGATGATGCAGGCTTGGGCGGATTATCTCGACAAGCTGAAGGCTGGAGCCGAAGTAATCCGACTAGCACAACGCGCCTGAAGGGAGCCCCTATGGGGCGGACGGGAGGCGCGGCGCGAGCACGGGGAGCGGAAGACGCGCAGCGGCTGAAGCCCCGCGCGCAGCGACACGCAAGGTGGGCGGGGAATCAAAAACAAGTGAAGGCAATTTACACATAATGCAAATTATGCGGGCACGAGCCGGACAGCGCGTTTTTTTTTGCGCTGCGCATAATTCCTAGCATTATGTTGAATTGCCGACCACCGAACATGGCTGGGCAGGCAACACCGCACGGCGAACGAAGCCGGGGACGCACGCGGGCGGAAAGTGCAGCGCCGCGCGAGGGACACGGCAGGCTGGGCGGTAGCCGAGCCTGCCAGTGGCCCGAGCAAGCGGAAACAAAGGGAGCTGCGCCAAACGAAGCCACCGAGGGCATTGCGAAGGCGGCGAAGGCGATAGCCGCAGCCGCCGAAGCATTGCCCGGTGCGAAAGGTCGCCACCGCTGTAGCCCGGCGCGACGCTTGCGCCGTTTTACTTGCAAGCGGCGTGACGGGCGGACCGGGGGTCAGCTCACTAACTCTGTCAGCGAGCTAACAACCTTGAAACGGACTTCCTCGAAATTCTTGAAATGCCGCTTACCGCATTCGATGCGCAACTCTTCAATAGGCCGCAACAAATCGAGCTGTATATGGTCTCTGTTGCCAGTGTTCTTAGTTTCTGCGACAAAGTACAAAGTTTTATCGTTGCGATACGCGAGTGCCCAATCCGGGTTGTACAGGCCGACTGGCGTCTCAATCTTAAACCAGCGCGGCAGCTTGATGTAGAACAGCACATCGTCGTTGTCTTCGCAGGCTTGCGCGAATAACCGTTCCGGGCCTGAATTGGAATCGATGACGATATGCGAAAAGAGCGTCTTGTCCTGCTTCTCCACCGCCTTCACGTTGGACGCAAACACTTCCATTAAATCATCACCCTCGAAGCATCGCATTTCATAGGCCAGACCTTCAACCTTAAAATACTCGACGCCGTTCACTAAGACTTCGCGTTTCACGGCATTGATCGCTTCCGCCGTGTGTTCGATGAAAGCCTGCGGATTCTTAACGGCGTCGGTGAGCCGCCCTGAATCAAGTAAAATGCGCGCAACGGTTGACTTCGCAAACCCAGTTTTCGCCTGTACCTGCCCAACAAAGTCCGGCATAACGTACTTTGCCTCTAGTGTTTGTGTGCGCAAGCCGGTTTGCTTACCGGTAACACCTGTAGTGCTGATGACAATATCGGCACGGGTGAGCGCCACTTTTGGCCGTTCAATAACGGGCATCTTATCCTTAATCCGCTGTGCAGCCTTTCTTGAGAGTTCCGCTGTACTGTAATGAACTCGATAGCGGGTACGTGCACGAATCTTTTCCCATAGGTCCAGAAAGCGGCTATCAGTTTCATAGCCCTTCTTGAGACGCACCGTTACCTTATCGCGCTCGTTCTGCACCATCTCGCGTTTGAATGTTACCCCGGCTTCGACCATCTCAGTCTGCAACTGGTTAGCAAAGTCCTCGTAGCTCTCATTGGCGATAACGGTTAGGTGGTTCACAGCCCGGTCACGTACCCGCTCGCCATCCTTGTTCACGCACAGGCGCAAGCCTCGACCGATCTCCTGGCGCTTCTTGATGTCCGAACTGGATTCGACCAGCGTGCAAATCTGGAACACGTTGGGATTGTCCCAGCCCTCGCGCAGCGCGGAATGGCTGAAGATAAAGGCCAGCGGTTCGCTCAAGTCCAGCAGGCGCTCTTTGTGGCGCATGATGAGCGCATAAGTATCCTCGTCGTCCTTGCCGCTGCGCTCTGTTGAATCCTTCCAGACACCAGCCTTGTCCTGCGAGAAGTAGCCGTTATGCACCTGTGCCGCTTCATGCGGCATGAGCCCCGCGTAATTGGGCTTGGCGCGGTACTGTTCGTAAATCTCCTCGAACCATTTGGCGAACTTGCCCTTGGCTGTCATACCGTCCTCCCCGTAGGTGCGGTAGTTTGCCACCCGGTCGATGAAGAAAACTGAAAGCACCTTGATCCCCATCGGATGCAAGCGCAACGCCTTCTCGAAGTGGCGGCGCACCGTGGCCTCGATCTGCAAGCGCAGGATGGCGTCGGTCAGCGCGCCGTGTGGCTGGCCTAGACGCACCCGCACGTCGTTGGCGAAGGTGACATAGCCCTCGCCCGCGTCGATCTCGTTGACTATGAAGCCGTCGCGGTAAATCTCGCGCTTGTTGGAAAACTTCTCGGAATAAAGGTCGTCCCCGTTCTTCACGGTCACGGTCATTTTCGCTGGGCCGCTGGCCTGATTGACCCAAATGGTGAGTTTGGCCGACACACTGCGAGCGCCTGTCCTGAAACCTTCCACCTCGATATAAGCCTGATTTGCATCCCTCAGCTCGATCACCGAATCCACGCCGATCTGCTTCACTAGCCCCAGCTCGTAGGCGCGCACCGGGTCCAGCGAGTGAATCAGGTTGTAAGTATTGCGGTGAGTGGCGGAGTAGCGCAGCGTACACATAGGATTCAGGCGCGCGATGGCCTGCTTGCGGATGTCAGTCTCCAGGTTCTGCGGCTCGTCCAGGATCAGGATGGGGTGCGTGGCCTGGATGAACTCGATGGGCGCCACCCCGGTTTCGCGTACCTGGTTGATGACGTTGCCCTTGGACTTCTTGCGGCGCGCACCCGCCGCGCCGTTTGCCTCGGTCGAATCCTTGGCGAAGGCATCGATGTTGATAACCAGAATCTGGATCGCATCGGAAAGCGCGAAATTGCGAAGCTGATTCACCTTGGCCGAGTCGTACACCATGAATTCAGTGCGCTCATAGTCGTAAAGCGTCTGTAAATGTTCCTTGGTGATTTGCAGGCTTTTCAGCACCCCCTCGCGGATCGCCACCGAAGGCACCACGATGACAAACTTCCTGAAGCCGTAGGTCTTCGCCAGTTCATGGACGGTGCGCAGATAGACGTAGGTCTTGCCCGTGCCGGTCTCCATCTCCACGGTGAAATTAGGAAACGCGCCGACCGGTGTCCCATCATCCAGCGTCATGGTCTCCAGTGCCAACGAAGGCTCGATGCCGTGCGCTTTTTGGACAGCGTGCAGGTTTTCCAGCCACTGCGCATCGTCGATCACCCGATGGTTGGCGATGCCGGTTTGCGTGAGCTTCAGGCTGGAAAGCTCGTCTTCGCGCGTCACGGCAGTCTGCGAGGCGACCGGCTGCCCCTCGAACAGCTCCACCACGGCGCGGATGGCTTCGAGCTGGTAGTCCTGATTCGCGTCGAATTGCAGCTTCATCCGAACGATCTTACAGGCAAGTGAATTTGATTCCCGCGTCGCGGCATTGCAGGTCCAGATTGGTCTTCAAGGTGTCCGAATCCTGAAACACCCCGTCGATGGCGATGATCTCGCGCGGCTTCAGGTCCACCAGCGGCTGGATCATGGCTTCGGTGAAGCCCTCCAGCACGAACAGCATCTTGCGCTCGTGTATGGCGAAGACCTTACCGCCCGCCACATCCAACGTTTCGACAGGCGTTGTCAGTTCCTGCCCGAACTTCAGCAGCAACTCATAGAGCATGTCCTCGATCTGCGCGCCTTCCTTTTCGGACTTGGCGAACATCTGCATTTGCTCGGCGAGTTGCTCGGGCGTGTCGATGCCGTCGCCGCGCCATTGTTTGAAGTTGGAGGGCATAAGTAGAAAAGACTTGAAACCAAGATCATCAGGGATCGGAGATACCAAGTCGGATGCTGCCTTGAGTTGCTCAATGACGCGCGCGATGCGATCCCTGCTTAATGCCGCAATAGTCGGATAACCAGCTTTGAAGGCCGCACTTTTCTCATCACACGGCTCTGGAATCTGAACAGCCAATACTCGCCGACTTCCACCTTCTCTTGCATTCAGGGTAAGCACTGCTTCCACGGTGCTTGCGGAGCCAGCAAAAAAATCCACCACCAAGCCTTTGTCATCGTCACCTATGCAATAGCGAATGAGTCGCGCCAAGACTTCATGATCCTTGGGATTATTGAAAAGCTTCCCGCCCATCAGTTTCCGTAGATACTTCACAGAGACTTGGGACTGCTTGTAAAGAACACTCCCGATAACCTGAAGACCGATCTCGTCGTCGGAAACCTCTTCTTCATCGAAATCGGTCATCTGATCGTCGGAAAGTTCATCGGGAACGGGAATGAGGTGGGCCTTCCGGAATGGTGGCTCCTTGTGGTCGTCACGAAACTCAACCAGCCCCAGCTTGATCTGACGCTGCATCTCTTCCGTGGTTGAGTAAATCCATCCACGTTCGGGAACCTTGCAAGGCTTTTTCGTGACGGGGTGCGGAACGTCATACCGCGGCCCGCCACCACCCGGCCAGGAAATATCACGGTCACGCCATGGCCCCCACTTATCCACCCATTTGTGGCGACTCAGCTTCTTGGACGGATGCGAATCGGGGAGCGATTTGTACCATTCACGAAGGGCCTCCTGTTGCGCTTCATAGTTGGTCTCTCCGCACTTTGCCTTTAGTTCGCGCCACTTCTCGACGATCTCTTTGGCCCCTGGTTTGGGTTCGCGCCAAACCGTCTTGTTTTCCTTCAGCCGAGTCATGCTACGTGCGTAAATCAGCAGATATTCGTGGCCAATAGAAACGAGCTTGGCGTCATTCTTCCGCCCTTTTTCCCAAACCATCTGGGCAATCAGGTTCTCGGGGCCGAACACCTCATCCATGAGCAATTTAAGATTGGACGCCTCGTTGTCGTCGATGGATACCAAGATCACCCCATCGTCGCGCAGCAGGTTCCGTGCGATGTAAAGGCGCGGCAACATCATCGACAGCCAGTTGCTGTGATAGTGCCCGTTTTCCTTGCTGTTCTTGCGAAAGAACCCTTCGCGCATCAGCGTGCCGTCGTCGGTCAGCTCGTTGATGCGCCGCAGGTAGTCTTCCTTGCTCTCCTGAAAGCGGTCGGGGTAGATGAAACTGTCGGAACCGGTGTTGTAGGGCGGGTCGATGTAGATCAGCTTGACCTTGCCGAAATACGCCTTCTGCAAGACCTTGAGCACTTCCAGGTTCTCACCCTCGATGAAAACATGTTGCGCCTGGTCGAAATTCACCGACTTGTCGCGCTCGGGCCGCAGTGTGGCGGTGGACGGGGTTTGCAGCACCTTGTAGGCGTTGGCCTTGCCCGCCCAGGTGAGCGCGTAGCGTTCGCCGCCTTCGATTACGGCCTCTTCGCCCAGGGCGCGCTTGAGTGCAGCCACGTCAAGCCTACCTTCCGAGAAGGCTTCAGGCACGAGGGCGGTGAGCTGTGCGCGGCGCTCGTCGGCGGGGTTGGGCGATTCGGCGATGGTCTTGTTCTCGTCAGTCATGGGCAATCCTGAATCGGTTATCGGTTGCGGATGCGACGTTCGCGCACCTGCTTCAATGCGCCCTGTTCTGGAATCGTGACACCGTTACGTCCGCAATAGTCCCGGATCAACACCTCCACCATATTGGCAATGGAACGATGCTCCCGCTCGGCGGCCGTGCGTAACGCTTCCTTCAAGGCTGGTTCGATACGAAAGGTCAGCGTGGTGGTCTTGGCGATGGCCATCCTCTCCCTCAGAGACGGCATACTGCGGATGTACTGTAATGTACTGTAAAATCCGGCATAGTCCAAATGGTAGGCATCGGAGGAAGTGATGCGACCCAAGATTTTCGACCTTCTTTTCAAGGACGACCGAATGTTTGTTCTAGAGATTTGCCCAGTGACAATGCGAAGCCTGACGTCGAGCGCACCAGAAATGCAGGAATGGGCTGTAATCACTCGTCGGAATGTCCCCGGCTATCCGCCGCACAGATCGGACACATTTTCATCCAGAGCCGAGGCAGTTGAGTACTACAAGAAAGTAGTTGTTGAAACGCCTCGGGTGAGTCTTGGAAATAAGCCACCAGATCCTTTGCCAACCCTCGATGCCTATACTTCGTGGTTGTTGGCAGAGAATCTCTATGACCCAATTCTCAATCAAAGCGCTCCCGTTAAACCCGATGCCTAACGCAGCGACATGTTCCACCGCCCGCCAGAAGGGCGCAAATGGGGCCGTCACTATTCAATCAACAGATTTCTTCCGGCAGATACCGAATCCCCTGCTCGCCTTCTACTTCCAGGAACGAGCATAAGGGGCTACATGTCGAAAAAGAATGGCGACGGAAAGAACCGCTCGGTACTACCCGAGGAAGTACAACGCCTCATAATGCGCAAACTGCAACAACGGAAACGCGAGCAGGAAATGCTACAGGTAAGTGCAAATCAGACCGCCTACTCGAAACTGCATGATGAGGTAGTGGCAAACATCCGTCTCCAAAGATTGGGGGCGGCATTCACTTCGGTTCCATTGACGGCGTACCGCGAGATTGTCGCAAGTGCCACGGCCATTACCAAAGATTGGCCAGGCATCGTGTGGGAAACCACCGCGTCCATCCTGGAGAAGGCGCAAGTTTTACTGCGCGACAGTTTGGTGCTTAACAAGATTGTCGATGAATTTGCCTGGGGCATAGGACAGAATCCTTTCACGCTAAGCTACATTGATCCCGAGCGATTCAGGGGGGCCGTGCATAGAGAGGCAGGCCGATACGGCGTGATACAGCAAGATGTTATGGCGTCATTCAATAGTCAGCTGGAATTTACTGCCGCAGCGGCCCAATGTTTAATCCTCAATACTGCAAGCCAGGCGCGCGAAGTTATTAGCATCGCCATTGACGAGCACCTGCTCGCGCAACGCCATAGTGCATCGTCCGTTGCATCCAACTTCTCCACTCTCATCACGACGCAGCGCGAAATACGAAAGCAGGCTACGCAGAAGCAGTACCAGGCTTGGCAAAAGGCGTACCGGTACTTGAAGCGCAAACGACGGAACATGTCTGATGTCTGGTACGCGCAGCAGATCGCCAAGATGGATATTGCCAAAGACCGCGACGCAGATACCATCCGCAAATACATGAAGAAGTAAAGAAGAAGAAATAGTTGGGCGAAACTTTTTCGCCCAAATCGCCTACTGCAAACCCCTTGTTTTCTCCCGTTGCCGTTGCATGGTGTGTAAATTCCAGTGACCGAAGGTGGTCCGCCTATAACTACAGCCCATTGGTTTTACAGGCAAGCACCGACCACATCGGGCCAGATCCGTAAGTTTAATCGCCCAAATCGCCCACCTAACTTGCTCATCGTCAATTCCCATAACACTTAACGAGGTTTGAAGATGATGCACAACATACTGAGACTTCCCGCTGTCAAGACCCGCACGGGCCTGTCCCGCAGCACGATTTACCTTCGTGTCGCACAAGGTAAGTTTCCCAAGCCCGTCAGCTTAGGCGCGCGCGCCGTAGGTTGGGTTGAATCTGAAATTCAAGAATGGCTAGAGAGGCAGATTGAATCGAGCCGCAAGGCGAATGCATGAATGGGAACACGCCATCCGAATCCACGTCTTGCCAAAATCCATCGTAACTACACCGTGGAGGAGATCGCCACTTTATTAGGCGTTCACAGGAATACCGTGCGGGAGTGGATCAAGCACGGCCTACCGACCACTGACGGCAAGCGGCCGATGCTGATCCTTGGTCGCGACCTGCGTGCTTTCCTCCAGGCCCGGCGGACGAAGAACAAGCGGCCGTGTCAGCCGGGGGAAATATATTGCGTCCGGTGTCGTGCTCCGAAAACCCCAGCCGGCAACATGGTGGAGTACGAGGCCGTGACCGAAAAGCTGGGGAACCTGATTGCGATCTGTCCGGACTGCGGCTCGATCATGAACCGGCGTGTAAGCCTAGCCAAGCTGGAGCAGATTCGCGGTCAAATGGACATCACGATGCCGCAGGCGTTGCGACACATTAAGAGAGAGCGCTCAACCCTCCGTGAACAGTGACTTGAGTTAGGGAGCATCTAACCATGACAACTCACAATGCCAACAATGAACGGATCAAGCGGCGTTATTTTGCCTATCTCAAAGAAGCCAAGCGTCACAGCGAACCGACGGTGGATGCAGTCGCCAAGGCATTAAATCGCTTTGAGGTCTACACCAAGTACCGCGATTTCAAGGCATTTCACTTTGAGCAGGCGGTCGCCTTCAAAAAACACCTTGCCGAACAAAGGGGGCAGCAATCCGGGGAGAAGCTGAGCAAGGCGACCTTGCACGCCACGCTGGCACACCTGAAAAGGTTCTTTCAATGGCTTGCAGGACAACCAGGCTATAAATCCCGCCTTCAGTATTCGGATGCCGATTATTTCAACCTGTCCGACAAGGACATGCGCGTTGCGACGGCCCACCGGGAACAGTCGGCACCGACATTGGAACAGGTGAAGCACGTTATCAATACGATGCCGGCAAATACGGATATTGAGCGCCGTAACCGGGCGCTTGTCGCCTTCACACTATTGACTGGCGCGCGGGATAGCGCCATTGCGTCCATGAAGTTGAAGCATATAGACTTGATTGCGGGCAGCGCCTACCAAGATGCTCGCGAGGTTCGGACCAAATTTAGCAAGACCTTCACGACATACTTCTTCCCAGTCGGGGACGAGATTCTCAAGATCGTTGCAGACTGGGTGACGTATTTGCGAGAGGTGAAGCTTTGGGGCAATGACGATCCACTCTTCCCGGCGACGCGCATTGCGTTGGGGGCGACTCGCCAGTTTGAGGCGGTCGGGCTGAAACGGGCACACTGGAGCAGTGCCGCGCGAATCCGCACAATCTTTCGCGACGCCTTTGCCAGCGCCGGCCTGCCCTATTTCAACCCGCACAGCTTTAGAAAAACGCTTGTGGCTCTTGGGGAGGTTCTCTGTCAGACGCCGGAACAGTTCAAGGCGTGGAGCCAGAATCTTGGCCATGAAGGCGTCTTGACGACTTTCTACAGCTATGGCCAGGTGGGGAACCGACGCCAAGGTGAAATCATCAAGAGCCTGGGCATACCCCAACCCACCACCCAAACGAACGTAGCCGAGCTAGCCAAGGCCGTGGCCCGCGAACTACGGCAGTCAGAACACAGTTAACTCCCCAGTCAATAATGAGCATAGCTTTAATAGGAGTGTGTGCGATCAGCATGCCACCTTTTTGGTATGGACGGATGCGAGAATAAAGCCTGTCTCCCCGTAGCACTGTCGAGAAAGGGGGGTAATGTCGAGATTCAATTCGTCAGCAGCAGACAAGGTTTGAATTTTTATGGTAGCCACCAGACGGCATCAGAAACCGAGATAGAATCAGAAGCATGATGCTCGAAAAAATCATATCCGGCGGCCAAACCGGCGTTGACCGCGCAGCACTCGACGTGGCGTTGGAGCTGGGGATTCCCTGCGGTGGCTGGTGCCCGAGCGGGCGCAAGGCAGAAGACGGCGCCATCCCCGCGCACTACCCGCTCCAGGAACTGCCCTCGGGAGGATACCGCCAGCGTACCAAACGAAATGTGCGTGAGTCGAACGGGACGCTCATTCTCTACAAGGATCAATTAACGGGCGGCAGCGCGTTCACCGCGGACGAGGCACACAAACAGGCCAAGCCTTGTTATACGGTAGAGCTGTCAGCGCCAACCGACCCACGCGAGGTCAAGGAATGGATCAGGCAGAACAATATCCGGGTGTTGAATATCGCAGGGCCGCGCGAAGGCTGTGCGCCGGGAATCCACGCCGTGGCAGCCTCCTATCTTCGGGCGCTGCTCCAGTCTGACCGCCGTTCCCAAGGCTGAGACTCAACTGGCGGCGTGGTTTCATTGACCACTGAACTGTTTCCGCCACGTCGTGACCGGAGAGGTGATGCCAGTCCATCACATCCTTTGCCAGCACGGTAATGGCATTCCAGCACCAAGGCTGGGCGATCAGCCGGCGGGTCTGCCGGCGCATACGCTCAAGAAAATGCGCTGTCTGATCGCCGGGGATAAAGAGGGTGTCTCGCAGCGATTCGCGCAGATTGTCGAGAAACTCCTGAGCCGCTAGCGCCCGTTGAAGGTCGGAACGGGCGCCCAGGGATCGTAACGGCGTGCGCAGGAGCTTTGCCTCCGCGAGGGGGCCGGCGAGCATTATCTTCACCTCGCGTTCTACTTCAGAAAAAACATGCGTCCAGTAGCGCAATGTATCCCGCGGATTCCGGGTATCCGGCGCGTCGGGAAACCATGCCCGTACCCATTTCACCCATCCGTTACCTGGAAAGTGGTGCAAGATACGCACCTCTTTGACCACGCGGCCGTAATGGAGCGCGACTACCGCGTGCGCTGCTTCGTGATAGGACGCAAGCTCGCAATGCAACGCATGATCGGCGAAACGGGTCTCCTGCATATTGCTTGTCCTCAAGTGCTCATATCAATAGCTAAGGAACAGATAACCCTACTCCATTTCCCGTTCTTCAGCTAAGGTCGTGCCTGGATCTGGTTTCATAACCTCTCGTTGCCTGGCAAACTCCTCGGGGTCATGCGGCCGGATTTCAGCGAAATTGCGAAGGCCGTGGCCCACGAACTGCGCGAGTCAAAACATCCAAGCTACTCGGTCAAGAACGTGTAGGTATGAATTAGAGGGTGCATCAATCTGGCTGTGGGGGCATATTTGGGGGCATATAATTTGCGGCAAGACATAAAACAACCCACAATCAAAAAGTTAACTCACTGATGTGAGTGAGTCCCGGGAGCCAGTTTTTTCCAAATCTTTCCGTGTTTCTGTAACTTGGCGCGTTCCAATGTGTCAAGGATTTGTAACCGACCTGCTTGAAATATCAGAAAATTCTGGAAAGCATGCCATTAGTGAAAGATTTCCTGAGCGGGACGTCAAGATAAGATTGATCCATCCCCGTGGCGTCTGGTTATCAAATCACTGCGCGCACGGCATCATTGCCACAAACTATGACAATGGCTGTCAATGATGTGATGAAGCGTGCAACGGGTTAGGACTTCCGGAGTTAAGCGCCTCGCCTAACCTCCATGGATCGCCACCAACAGCACAAACATCGCTAGAAAAAGCGCCAGCCCCACCCATCCGATCCGGGCTGACCGGCGCATGAATTGGGCTTCGCTATCAGTCATATCAATCATAATTATCTGGCCGCTATTTTCCAATGTCGTTTCCAAGTTCGCAAGTCAAATTTTCGACGAAGAATTTTCCTACCGGGTTAAGTTGGATTCAAAATTTAGGGATGACACCGGCAAAAACAAGCGGATCGTCACACTCCAGCGCGTCGAATGTCACTACTGCAATGAAAGGTATTAAACCTGCTGCTAACTATGGGCGATTGATGCGATAACTGAAATTGGGTTGTACGTATTTTACTTTGCCCGAATCAAGACCTTTTTGCTTGATTGCGGCCAATCCCGGGTCATGCTGCAGTTTGATGAGATAATAGCCGCCGCCAAGATCGGTGACATCTCTCACGCCGTAGGCCTCATAAAGCTTGTGAAGCAAATCTGGGCCGGTTCCCGAATGAACGCTGACAATATATTCACCCGCAGCTTGCTGCGCAGATGCCGGACTTCTGGCCTGTAATGGTGGGTCAGCTTTATCCGTTATCGGACCACTGCAAGCAACTGTGGCGCATAAAAGCGGCAAAAGCACGCTCAATGCATACAGATTACGGGAAATTCCATGGCTCCGTTCATTGCACACTGACTGAAAGACCTATTGGCTGGTTGATGTAGGCCAGAGATCCCATAGCATTAACAGCCTTTCCTGTGGTCGTTTTGCCTGACAAGGCTGTCACCATTTCACCCCCATTCTTGATTGCATTGACCACTTGGGTATAGGTATACGAAGGATTATAAGCCCACACTAGAGCAGCCAGCCCTGCCACGTGTGGAGTGGCCATGGAGGTGCCGTTAATTGTGTTGTAACTTGTCGTGTTTAAATTTAGCGTCATAATGACGAAATCGCTAATCGCCACGCCAAGATCCGTCAAGCTGGCATCGGATTGCAGTTGAAATCCGACGTTGCAAGTTGCGCTAATACATCCAGTTATGTCCCGGCTCACAAAAAGAAGAAACGGAAATGTTTCTATTTCAGTAACATCATCAACGATTATTCCACCTCCAGAAAATGGATCAGAACCTGTAGTAAGGTAGCCAACCCGAAAATGATCTCCTTTCTTGATGTTTATAGCGCGAAAAGAATTCAACACGGCTGCATCGCCTGTAATATTAAATGACTTGTAAACTCGGTCATCCGCGCTGCTGTTGTATTGACCGCTCGGGTAATTTGTGGGATTGAGCAGATATTGAGTTCCACTCAGGTTGACAGATCCCCACCCACCAGTTGCAGGATTGAAAGTCCAACTGCTAGTCAAGTTGTCAGGAAATGCTGCATTAGTTCCAGCCCATTGGCTCAAAATATTGGTACCCGGTGCGCCAACATCCAC
The DNA here is from genome assembly GCF_040901545.1 of Sulfuricaulis sp. Classification (GTDB taxonomy): domain Bacteria; phylum Pseudomonadota; class Gammaproteobacteria; order Acidiferrobacterales; family Sulfurifustaceae; genus Sulfuricaulis. The sequence continues at coordinate 26,728 of NZ_JBBDYL010000065.1, forward strand.
ACTGGTTGCACCATAGTTAGAAAAGCTAGCAAGTTGAAATTTCTGATCCAGGGCAGCGATGCATACAAGATTCGATTGAGTGAAATTGCATGGATAGGACGGCGAAGATCCACTATCTGTGTTTGATCCGGAATTTCCAGCTGCAACCACCACCACAACACCGCTGTTTTCTGCATCTGTGATGGCGTCACTAAATGATAGGTCGAACACAGGATCAACCACACTCAGACTTAAGTTAATCACCTTGGCACCATGCGTAAGCGCAAAGTTTATGCCTTGACGAATAGTTGCTGTGTTTCCATTACCAGCTGCATCCAATACGCGGACGGCCATGATACTGGCCTTCCAGCAGACGCCTGTAGTGCCGGATCCGTTGTTTCCCACTGCACCGATGATGCCAGCGAGATGGGTGCCATGACCGTTTAGATCCATGGGATCATTATCGTTGTCGATAAAATCCTGGCCATGATTGGGATCGCCGTTCCACATATTGGCCGTGAGATCAACGTGGTTGTAATTTACGCCGGTATCGATCACCGCCACCGTAACGGTACTGCAGTCTGTGAGTTGATCCCATGCCAGCTCGAGGTCCATGTCACTGCCCGGATTTCCGGGATTATTGGTGCCAAACACCGACGAGGATGGTGGTTGTGTGAACGAATTAGTTATGGTCTGGCCGGTGTTTTTCAATGCCCACTGCTGTCCGTAATTCGAGTCATTTGGAGCGGTGGCAATCCGGTAAATGTAATTGGGCTGGACGGACTCCACATTCGGATCATTGCCGTAGGCCACCAAGGCCGCCTCCACGGAAAGTCCTTTAGAAAGCTTAAGATTGACCCATCCCGATTGGTACAGGGCACGAATTTTTTTTGCCCCATGGCGGCTGACAGATAGCTCCTGGGATTGAAGTGAGACTGTTGGTTTGAATTTTATAAGGATTTCATCAGATACTTGTGCTTGACGGGCATTCTTGCCAGTGGCAAGTCCGCTCGATACTGAAGTGGCGGAACTTCCCTGCCCTACCATCACGATCGAGGTGGAGAGCGCCAGCAGCAAGATGCCAATGAATATTGGCTTTTTCATTTTCATTTCTACGTTTTTTTCTTCAGGGAACGTTGACGGTGATCGGGCCCGATGCCGCACTGACACTGCCGCTAGTGCTGCCGGGCGGATTGAGCGTTGAATACGCGACGACCGTTACGGTGTAATTTCCTGTAAGGAGGGAGGTCGTTGTGGTGGTCGGGGCCAAAGGACCGGACACGTAGGGCACGTCGATCGCAGGCTGGCCGCTGATATTCACAATGTAGCCGCCCCCCGCCCGGTTAACCGCCGTCTCCGGATTAGCCGTCCAGCTAATCGTGACCGTATGCAAAGTTGGTGGAGACGAAGATCCTCCACCTCCACAAGCCGAGATGGAAATGAAGATTAGGCAATAAAAAAACAAAATCAGCCTACGAAAGGCGAGCTGCAAAATTTGTTTCATGAAGCACGCCTCGATTTCTTGTCCCTCCGGTTATCATTGTGCCTATCCTCCCTCTGACGAGAAAAGCCAAATCGACCGGGTAAACGCGGATTAACTACCTAAAGATAGAATATAAGTCCTAATGTGGATATCTGCAAACCGGAAATCATGCAATTCGAGCTGTTTATTTTGCGATCTTCCCGAGCATCGCGGTCAATTCGGGTAACGCCTGCAACAGATCGGCGACGAGACCGTAATCGGCTGAATTGAATATCGGAGCCTGTTCATCCTTGTTTATCGCGACGATCACCTTTGCTTCGGTGATGCCGGCAAGATGCTGGATAGCACCCGAGATCCCTACGGCAATATAAAGTTCTGGCGCTACCACTTTTCCGGTCTGGCCCACCTGCCAGTCGTTGGGCGCGTAGCCAGCATCAACCGCCGCGCGTGAAGCGCCGATGGCGCCACCGAGCCGATCGGCCAGCGCTTCCAGCAGCTGGAAATTTTCGCGGCTACCCACGCCACGGCCGCCGGATATGACGACACGCGCTTGCGTTAACTCCGGCCGGGACGATGCCGTCGTATCTCGCGACACAAATCGGGTATGACTTTGAGCATTGGCCGGTGAAATTTTTTCGATAGCCGCTGAACCACCGTCGACCGCAGGCACAAATGCCGTTGGCCGCACGGTGATGACCTTGATCGGATCACGCGAGCGCACGGTGGCCAAGGCATTGCCCGCGTAAATCGGGCGCACAAAAGTATCCGGTGAGATGATCTCTATTACGTCCGACAGTTGTGCGACGTCGAGCAAGGCCGCGACTCGTGGCAGCAGATTCTTTCCGAAGGTGGTGGCCGGCGCCAGGATATGCGTGTAGTCGCGACCGATGCTGACGACGAGCGGCGCCAATTCCTCGGCCAGGACATGCCGGTAACGCTCGTCGTCAACGAACAAAACCTTGGCTACGCCATTGATACTGCAAACCACATCAACCACCGACTGGCACTGCACACCCGCTACCAACACCGTAACGACTTCCCCCAATCGAAGGGCGGCGGAAATCGTTGCACGCGTGGCATGCTTGAGTGAGCTATGGTCGTGCTCCGCGATAACCAAAACGGCCATCAGATCACCTTGGCCTCGTAGCGCAGTTTGTCGACCAGCTCCGCGATGGTGGCTACCATCACTTGTCGGCGTTGGCGTTCAGGCTCGGTGACTTTGAGAGTTTCGGTGCGGGGCGTGGTATCCACACCGAGCGACGTCGCCGTCAATCTCTCAATGGGCTTTTTCCTGGCCTTGACGATATTGGGCAGGGTGGCGTAACGCGGCTGGTTCAGCCGCAGATCGGTGGTGATCACTGCCGGCAATTTCAGTGACAGCGTTTCGCGTCCTTCGTCTATTTCTCGCATCACCTCGATACGTTTGACTTTCAGGCGCAACCCCGAGGCAAACGTACCTTGAGGCCAGCCGAGCAATGCCGCCAGCATTTGGCCTGTCTGGTTGGCGTCATCATCGATGGCCTGCTTACCGAGAATCACGAGTCCAGGGTTCTCGCGCCGTGCAAGGGCGGCCAGCAACTTGGCGACGGCCAATGGCTCGAGTTCCTCTGCAGACTCAATCAAAATGCCACGATCCACGCCCATGGCAAGCGCCGAAAGAATCGTTTCCTGGCAAGCGGCCGTTCCGAGCGAAACCGCAACGACTTCGGTCGCCACGCCGGTTTCTTTGAAACGCAATGCTTCTTCGACGGCTATCTCATCGAACGGGTTCATGGCCATCTTGACGTTGGCGGTTTCTATACCGGAATGATCCGCCTTGACGCGCGGCCGGATGTTATAGTCAATCACCCGCTTTACCGAGACGAGTATTTTCATGTGAGATTGGTTAGGATGCCTCGCTGACCGCCGAGTGAAAATATTGGATAACGCGTGCTCTGATACGAGTAAGGCTGTCCCAAGTCGGGGTCATGATGCCAACCACCGGTTGAGGATTCAAGCTTAATTAGATTATTTTGAAATATTTACCATGCGCGAATCGCTTGAATTTGATGTTGTGATCGTCGGAGCCGGTCCCGCCGGTCTGGCGGCTGCCATCCGGCTCCGCCAGCTTGCCGCGGATTCCCAACTTGACTTGAGCGTGTGCGTGCTCGAGAAAGGCTCGGAAGTCGGCGCGCATATCCTCTCCGGTGCGGTGATCGAGACGCGCGCCCTTGACGAGCTGTTGCCCGACTGGCGCGAGCGTTCCGCCCCGCTGCATACCCCCGTGTTCGACGATCGATTTCAGGTATTGACATCTACCCGGGCGTTTCGCTTGCCGATTTCCCCATCATTGCGCAACCAAGGCAATTTCATCATCAGTCTTGGCAATCTGTGCCGCTGGCTGGCAAACGAGGCGGAGAAATTGGGGGTTCAGATTTTCCCGGGTTTTGCGGCCGCAGAAATTTTATACGATTCCGGCGGTCGCGTTGGCGGCGTGGTAACGGGTGACATGGGCCTGACCCACGACGGTACTCCCGGACCGCGTTATCAGCCGGGCATCGCGCTGCGCGCACCGATTACCTTGTTCGCAGAAGGCTGCCGTGGATCGTTAACGGGCACGTTGATTGATCGCTTCGGTTTAGCCAAGGCAGTGCAACCGCAGTCATACGCGCTGGGCATCAAGGAAATATGGGAGGTGACGACCGATCGCCATCACCCGGGTCGGGTCGAACATACCGTGGGCTGGCCACTTGACAGCAACACCTATGGCGGATCGTTTATTTATCATCTCGAGAACAACCAGCTAGCGGTCGGATTTGTCGTTGGGCTCGATTACCGGAACCCCTATCTGAGCCCGTTCGAGGAATTGCAGCGCTTCAAAACCCATCCCGCCATCCGACCGACATTCGAAGGCGGCCGGCGTATCGCCTACGGAGCCCGCTGCCTGGTTGAAGGCGGATACCAATCATTGCCCGAACTCACGTTTCCGGGCGGTGCCTTGATCGGCGATGCCGCCGGATTTCTCAATGTGCCGAAGATCAAGGGCACGCACACCGCCATGAAGTCGGGCATGCTTGCGGCCGATTCGGTTTTCGAAGCCCTTCGATCCCATCGCATCGGAGAAACGCTGGATTACTTCGAGCGCTTGAAACACTCCTGGCTGTGGGACGAGCTTTACCGCGCACGAAATATCCGTCCGGCATTTCGGTGGGGATTGTGGCCTGGACTTATTTATTCGGCTGTCGATACGTATTTATTGCGAGGAAAAGCGCCCTGGACATTCCATCACGCCGCCGATCACACCCGGCTCAAGCGCGCCAATCAATGCCGTCGCATCCGCTACCCGAAACCCGACGGCAAACTGACGTTCGACCGGCTGGCCTCGGTTTATCTGGCGAATACGCATCACGCGGAAGAACAGCCCGGACATTTGCGACTTCGTGATGCCAAGATACCGATAACCATCAATCTGGCGGACTACGATGCGCCGGAAACCCGCTATTGTCCCGCCGGTGTCTATGAGATTATCACCTCGGACGGACACGCACGGTTACAGATCAATGCCGCGAACTGCGTGCACTGCAAGGCCTGCGATATCAAGGATCCGATGCAAAATATATTCTGGACCGTGCCCGAGGGTGGAAGCGGTCCCCATTATTCGAATATGTAGCACGGGAGATCATCAAGATGAGCCTCGATCCTGTCGACTTTTACGATGTCCGCGCGTTGCTCAGCGAAGAAGAACGGCTCGTCCAGGAAACCGTCGCACGCTTCGTGGATGAAAAGGCGTTGCCATTGATACCTAAGGCTTTCGATGATCATCGTTTCCCGAGCGAGCTGGTCCCGGAAATCGCGGCCCTTGGCGTGCTGGGTTGCACCCTTGAAGGTTACGGTTGCGCCGGATTGAACAGTGTCGCATACGGTCTGATATGCCAGGAGCTGGAGCGTGGTGACAGTGGCTTGCGTAGCTTCGCCTCGGTGCAAAGTAGCCTGGTGATGTGGCCGATTTATACCTTCGGTTCCGAAGAACAGAAACGGCGCTGGCTGCCATTATTGGCGCGCGGCGAAGCCATCGGCTGTTACGGCCTCACGGAAGCGCACGGTGGTTCCGATCCAAACGCGATGAAAACGCATGCACACAAGCAAGGCGGTGACTGGGTGCTGAACGGATCGAAAATGTGGATCACCAACGGCTCGATCTCCGATGTCGCCGTGGTGTGGGCCCAGACCGATGACGGCATCCGCGCCTTCCTGGTGGAGACCAAGTCACCGGGTTTCCAGGCGCACGAAATCGAACGCAAGCTGTCATTGCGTGCCTCGGTGACTTCTGCGCTGTTCCTCGACGGTGTGCGCGTCCCGGACGAAAATGCTTTGCTTGGCGCCATCGGCCTGAAGTCGGCGCTCGCCTGTCTCACCCAGGCGCGTTATGGCATCAGCTGGGGCGCGATCGGCGCCGCCATCGCCTGCCTGCGGGAAGTAATTGAGTTCACCAGAACGCGCGTGCTGTTCGGCCGTCCCCTCGCCCGGACACAAACGACGCAACGACGGCTTGCGGACATGGTGCGGCGTATCACCACGTCACAATTGCTGTCGTTGCAGCTGGGGCGGCTGAAGGACCAGGGCCGGATGCAACCGGCGCAGGTGAGTCTCGCCAAGTGGAACAATGTCCGCATGGCGCTCGATGTCGCGCGCGATGCGCGCGACCTGCTCGGCGGCAGCGGTATTACCACCGAGTATTGCTCGATGCGCCACATGCTCAATCTGGAAAGCGTCATAACCTACGAAGGCACCGAGATTATCCACGAATTGGTGGTTGGCCAGGAGCTAACCGGTTTCGACGCATTCTAGGATATTTGCATTTCTCCCATCGGGGTCGATGATTTTTTTCAGTCGTTTATTATCGCCTGGCACAGTTGCTCAACTGGGTCTCCACTTTCAAATCGGATATAGTGGCAGAATGAAACCCAATAAAGCTATTTATCGATTTGCTAATTCATGCATATCTACATAGACGAGTTGACCCCGAGCCAGGCGTATTTCACCCTGATTCAATCTGTTATCCCCCGGCCGATAGCCTGGGTGCTGTCGGAAAATGCCTCCGGGACATTCAACCTGGCGCCCTTCTCCTATTTCAACATGATTTGCAGCGACCCGCCGCTGCTCATGATCTCGGTCGGCAAAAAGCCCGATGGCGCGTTCAAGGACACGCGTGTGAACATCGAACAGCGGCCGGATTATGTGATCCATATTGCGCACCGCGCCATGCTGGAATCGCTTAACGCAAGTTCCGCCACGTTGCCGTCTGAGGTTTCCGAACTGCACCAGATCGGTCTGTCGACCACGGCCTTTCCAGGATCGCGGTTGCCACGGATAGAGGGTTGCCGCCTCGCTTTTGCCTGCACGCGACATTCGATCCAGGAAATCGGGGCGGTTCCGCAGTCACTGATTCTCGGCCGGGTGAAAGCGGTCTACCTGGATGACATGATTATCGGCCAGGACAGCAAGGGGCGACTGAAGGTTCACGCCGACCGTCTTGATCCCATTACTCGTCTCGGTGGGAGCGAATACGCCACATTCGGCGAAATTGTAAATATCTTGCGTCCGAAATAAGGAAGTAGAAAATAAATCGATGACATGCGAAGTTACCCCTTTGTTTCTAACCGGGATGTTGGCTGATTTCGCGGGGCCCGTATTGTGACACGAAAGGATGGAATGCTGCCGGATGGCATCTTCGCGGCATGTCTGACCCCGCTGAAACCCAATCTGGATGTCGATGACAAAGCTTTGTTACGTCATTGCCAATGGCTGCTGGCCAACGGTTGCGACGGGCTGGCACCACTTGGTTCGACCGGCGAGGCCAATTCATTCAGTGTGTCGGAACGCAAGAAACTCCTGGATGTGTTGATCGAGGGTGGACTACAACCCGAGCGACTGCTGGTGGGCACCGGTTGTTGCGCGATTCCGGATGCCTGCGACCTGACCCGGCACGCCATCGCTCACGGCGTGGGTGGTGTATTAATGCTGCCGCCGTTCTTTTACAAAGGCGTCAGCAACGAGGGAGTGTTTCGCTATTACGATCAGGTCATCCAGAAAGCCGGTGAGTCACGATTACGCATTTATCTTTATCACTTTCCGAAGATGACCGGCGTGCCGATCGACGAGCCTTTAATCGAGCGGCTGATTAAAGCTTATCCGCGGACCGTGGTCGGCATGAAGGACTCCGGCGGTGACTGGAATCACATGAAGTTAATCTGCCAGCGCTTTCCCGGATTTCGAGTCTACGCCGGCAGCGAACAGTTTTTGCTGGATATTTTAAAAATCGGCGGCGTTGGATGTATTTCCGCATCAACCAACATCACCTGTACCTTGGCCAGTAAAGTTTTCCGCGCTCGGATGTCAAACAATGCCACGGAACTGCAAGACGCGCTCAATCGGGTCCGTGGTGTGATCGAGAAATATCCGCTGATACCCGGGCTTAAACTGCTCATGGCGAACGCGACGGGAAATCATGACTGGCTCAACATGCGGCCACCGTTTACCGCACTGAGCGAAAACGACGCAAGTATAATTGATAAAAACCTTAAAGAACTAGGCTTCGTTGTACCACGGTCTTAGCACGATAGACTGTTTATTGAAAAACAGATTTCTGTAAGCAAATGTTGTATTAATGAAATAAACTTCCCAGGTTGCCTCGATTTTTCCACTCATTTTCTGCCTTGGCTGGAGAGTCTATTTGATCGATGAATTTTGTAATCACGATATAATTACAATCGACTTGCCGATAAATCTGGATGAATAAGAACGGAATGAAGAAGACTTTCATCATTGTTTCGATTGTATCGGTATTGCTTGTCGTGATTGTCGTTACTCTCAAGGTAACGCATAACAGTGATGACGATCCACCGACGAATGTAAAAGCAACGTCCAGCAATGAAGCCAGGATTGTAATGCCATCGCCTTGTGGTCCCGGATTGGCGGCGCAGGATCTGGCCGGGGTCTGCCGGTCGACACCGAACCCAAGTCCCGGCGCATTGGAGGCCGTTGACAGGCTTAAGCCATAAAATTACATTATGAACTGAAGTAAGCGGATTTAGAGTGTACGGCCTCTGGAGGATTTTGGGTGACCGCCCGCGCGTTCAATACCGACCGCCCGAATTACCGGCAATGCACTGGAGACTGGGGAAATTATTAAATTTCTGATGTCGCCTTTGAATTAGTGCTAATCGGTTTGCCCGCAGTCCATGCATCACCGAGTAGTAAAACGTGGTGCATGCCTTCTGTCGAGCATGAAGACCGGGTTGTGAACGATGGGCAACTCCGGGCTGGGTAATTCGACGTACTCGGAGCGATCATGCAACGCCGCCTTGCCGGTTCGCGCGATCTGTCCATCCTGGAACGCCTTGACACCGCTTACACCGATGGCACCGACGATATGACCCTTCCAGGTCAGCGGAACTCCCCCCTCGGAGGGCAACACACCGGGTAGTCTAAGAACCCTTTGCTGACCGGCTGCAAGCGAGTCTTCCCACTCCTTGGTTGGACGCTTGAATGCCACGGCCGACCTGGCTTTGCCAATCGCGACATCCACACTGCCGAACTGGGCATTATCCAGACGATGCAAACACAGAAGGTTGCCGCCGTCGTCCACCACGGCGATGACCACGGGGAAACCCTGTTTGAGCGCTTCGTCCTCCGCCGCGGAAATGACCTTCTTCGCCGCCGCCAGAGTCAACATGGGCTTCTGCCTCAGCAGCGGTTCCTCTGCGGGATGCAGGTCATCAGGCATCGTTAATACCTCTTTATTCCGAACAACAGATAAAATACAGTAAAGAAATTCTCACCCAATACCATGTCAGTGGCAACCCCCGGCCTCTCAAGCGCCATCACATGTGACTTAATTCTGCGATCACCATACTGGCATGCCATGATTATTGTCCGTCTATTTAACATCGTTTTCCCGATTTTTTCCATTGTGGCGGTCGGTTATCTTTATAGCCGCTGGCGCCGTCCGGACATGACGGCAGCGAACCAGATCAATATGACCGTCCTGCTCCCGGCACTGGTATTTAACATCCTTTCCGACAAGGACTTTCATCTGGGCGAATACGGGCAACTTGCGCTGGGTGCCATAGCGGTTGTGCTCGGCTCAGGTTTGCTGGCGGCGCTGGTGGCCAAAGCCGCGCACATCTCACTTAAAACCTTTGTTCCGCCCATGATGTTCACCAATTCGGGAAACATGGGTTTGCCGCTTGCGGTGTTAGCCTTTGGCGAACAGGCGTTACCGGCGGCGGTGGTGCTTTTCCTGATTGAAAACGGATTGCATTTTACCCTTGGCACCTACCTCATGGACCACCGCGCGCATCTATTGAAGGTGGTCACGCAACCCATCGTCATGGCGACCATCGTCGGATTATCCTTCAGCCTTTTCGGTTGGTTGGTTCCTGAAACTCTGGATACGGCCATAGGCATGCTTGGCCAGGCTTCGATACCTCTGCTGTTGTTTTCCTTGGGCACGCGCCTTACCAGCGTTGACTTTGGCGAATGGCGTGTCGGCGTTTTAGGCGCCGTGGTGTGTCCACTGACCGGGATAATCATGGTGTTGCTTGTACGTCCATTTCTGGATTTAACACCGCTGCAATTGAGCCTGTTGATAGTATTCGGCACTTTACCGCCCGCGGTGCTGAATTATCTTATTGCCGAACAATATCGACAGGAACCGGGAAAAGTGGCATCCATTGTGCTGATGGGTAATCTCGCGAGCTTCATCAGTCTGCCGATCGCTTTGGCATTCGCGCTTTTATGAAGTCACGTCGCACCGGCACCTGATCGAGCAGGCATGGTTTCAGGGAGCAACCTTGTCCCCGTTCATGGCGAAGTGATTGGCGATTACCTGACGGATTTTGCGCGAGATTTTCTCCGGTATAATACCGCCTCGCGGCCAGATACTTCCGCTCACGGACGTCCTGCCTAAGATTCCCGATGAACAAGCAGATCGTCAATAAAATCCGGCGCTTCGTTACTCCGATACGCCTGCGTATTTTTTTCTTGTCATTGGCGCTATTGCTGGCGGGATTTTTCCTTTATCTGGATATCGCCGTACGCGCCCAATTCGAAGGGAAGCGCTGGGCATTGCCGGCCAGGGTCTACGCCCGACCGCTGGAGCTCTATTCGGGCATGAAATTGCGCCCGGAACAATTATTGCTGGAACTTTCCATGCTCGGTTACCGTTCCGCCGGTAGCCAGCTCGAACCCGGAAGTTACCGGCAAAGTGATGCTTCATTCACGATCATGACGCGACCTTTTATCTTCTGGGATGGCGCGCAAGGAGCATTGGAATTACACGCAGAATTTGAAGCAGACCGCCTGCGAAACCTGCAAAATCTAACTAATCCAGGCAATACCGCGATCCCGGTACGTCTCGATCCCCAGTACATCGGAGGCATCTATCCGGCGCACAACGAAGACCGTGTCCTGGTGAGACTGACTGAAGTTCCGCCGCTACTGATCCAGGGCCTAATCGCCATTGAAGACCGGAAATTCTATAGCCATCATGGAATCGACCCGCGCGGCATCGCCCGCGCGGTGCTTTCCATCTTGCGCGGCGGCGGAGTCCAAGGTGGGAGCACGGTTACGCAACAACTGGTAAAGAATTTTTTTCTGACGCCCGAGCGAACTCTGCGGCGAAAAGTCACTGAAATTCTGATGGCTCAGCTTTTGGAGTTGCATTACTCCAAAGAGGAAATTCTGGAGGCTTATCTCAACGAGATTTATCTCGGCCAGGACGGCAATCGTGCTATCCACGGGTTCGGCCTCGCCAGCCTTTTTTATTTCAATCGTCCGGTATCCCGGCTCGGACTCAATGAGATTGCATTATTGGTAGGAATAATCAAGGGGCCATCCTATTACGATCCGCGCCGCCACCCCGCGCGCGCGCTGTCGCGGCGCAACCTGGTGCTCCAGGAAATGACGCAACAGCAAGTCATCACGCAGCAACAACTTATCAGCGCCCGTTCCGCCCCGTTGGACGTCGTGGACCATGCGCCCGTGGGAACCTCCATTTACCCTGCGTTTGTCGAGCTCGTGCACCGGCAACTTCGCAGCGATTACCGCGAGACGGACTTGCGATCGGAAGGATTGCTGATTTTCACGACGCTTGACCCGCTGGCGCAATTTACCGCCGAACGCGCACTCACCTCCCGCCTGGGTCAGCTTGAAAAATCCAGGAAAATCGTTCCCAACGCGCTCGATGGGGCAATTGTCGTTACGCATTCTCAAAACGGTGAAGTGCAAGCTTTGGTGGGAGGACGCGACACGCGATACGAAGGCTTCAACCGCGCGCTCGACGCGCAACGGCCCATCGGTTCGTTGCTCAAGCCGGTGATTTATCTCAGCGCGCTTGAACAGCCTTATGCCTATACGCTGGCCACGCTGCTGGATGACAGCCCGCTGGTCTGGCGCGAGCGTGGCACCCCGGATTGGGAGCCGCGCAACTACGACAAGACGTTCCATGGCAAAGTACCGTTGTATTCTGCGTTAGCCAATTCATACAATGTGTCTGCCGCGCGACTGGGGTTGTCGCTGGGCGTGCGCAAGGTAATGGACAATGTCCAGCGCCTCGGCATAGACCGAAATTTGAATGCTTTTGCATCAAGTTTGCTGGGCGCCGATGGCCTTTCCCCCTTTGAAGTCGCGCAACTTTATCAGCCGCTGGCCAGCGGTGGATTCCGCCTGCCCCTTCGTTCGATACGCGAAGTGCTCACCGCGGACGGTCAACCATTGCAGCGTTTCTCGCTTTCCGTGCAACAAGTCATCGATCCGGGCCCGGCTTTTCTCACAACCGCTGCGTTGCAATATGTCGTGCGCGAGGGGACCGCCGACGGACTGAGCCGGTATCTTCCGCCGGATTTACAAATCGCCGGAAAGACCGGCACCACGAATGACCTTCGAGACAGCTGGTTTGCCGGTTACACGGGCGACCGACTGGCCGTGGTCTGGATCGGGCGCGACGATAACCAGCCGATTAACATGACCGGCGCGAGCGGAGCCATGACGGTCTGGGGTGATATGATGGCAAAACTCGATCCCGAACCGCTCCAGCCGCCCCAACCGGATAACATCGAGCTGGCCTGGACGGATCCGGCGAATGGTTTAAAAGCCGATGAAAATTGTCAAAACGCTAAATTGCTGCCATTCATTCGAGGCTCGGTACCCACGGAAACATCGCCGTGCGTATCCCAGGCGCCGTCGGAACCCATAAAAAGTTGGTTCAAAAGGCTGTTTGAATAAATGGAAAAAATCCGCGCAAGATCGGTGCTGTTGACGTTGTGCATGCTTTCAGGCTGCGCCGGTTTCCCCGGCCGGGAACCGGAAATAACACCGGTTTCCGGCAACGACGCTGTTGTCTCGCTGGTTAATGCCGCCCAATCGGATATCAGCGACGGAAAATACGACGCGGCCGCGGCCACGCTTGAACGGGCTTTGCGCCTTGAACCGCGTAACCCCGCGCTGTGGCATCAACTGGCAAAACTCCGCATGCAACAAGGCCAATATCAGCAAGCCGAAGGACTTGCCGCCAGATCGAACGGTTGGTCGGTCAACAACAAGACTTTGCAGGCCGAAAACTGGCGCCTCATCGGCGAGTCGCGTCTGAAACGTGGCGATTATCCGGGAGCTCAAGCCGCCTTTGACAAGGCAGCCGAACAAGCGAATTAATTAATCTACGCGAGATGAATGTCCGTGTTGAACATTCCGAACGGAGCTATGTTGAGCGCTGAATCGCGGCGTTTCGCCAGAGATGTTAGGATTTTTTAAATAGTGAAAATCAGAGTCAACTACTTGGTTTTCCCGGTCAACAAAAAGTCGAGCATTTCCGTGACAATTTGTTGCGTGCGTGCACCACCTGTCTGAAAATAGATACCGTTGGGAAAGAAACTTTACTTGTACAGTTAATTTTAGTTGCATCAAAAGAAATTCTAAGGGATTCTAGGCCCACCTACATGGAGGTAAGACATGAGCCTGGATACGCTAGTTGTGATCTTGCTGGTATGGACGGTGGCCGGTTTGATGGCAGCCATCTTGTTTGGGAAAGCAATTCGGGAAAACAATTCATCATACGACGAGGAACCACTCCCAGCCTCAGCCGACATGATGAAATTTTTTCGAAAAAGCAAAACCTACGAAACTGCTCCGAGTTCAGACGCCGTAAAGATGCAAGGCAAAACGACGCGGCGAAAGTCTGAATAATTATCCTGTCCCCTGACGTAATTCCTTCTTTAAAAAAACCAAAAAATTTTCACCCGGCTTCTGGAGGCAACGGGGCGTCGGGCAATGCATTTTTATTGATATTCCATGACAAGGTAATGCGCGGCCGTTTCCCGGTATAAGGGTTCACGGCATGGACCAGTTGGCTCGGGAAAATAAGCATGGTGCCCGACGGCATGCCGGGGAGGAAAGGCGTGGTCATGCATTCTTCTTGATCCTGGCAACAACACTTCAATCGGGGATCTACAAAGCAAAAACGGCCGCTTTGCCGATCTTCAGGGTCTTCGTCACCGGGATCCAGACAATAAACCACGCTCGCCGTGGAGCGCACGTGACTGTGTGGCATGCAATAATCTCCCGTGCGATACACGTTGGCCCAACTGAGGTCGACCACGGCGTCTTGGCAATCAAGCACTTTCATGAATAAGGCTTTCGCGCGGGCGGTGATCAACTCGGCCTCGGAATTCACCCATTTCTCCAAATGATGAATCTTCGTGCCACAGGCGCCGCGATAATAGCGTTTACGGAGGCGCTGGTTTTCCTCAAGTTCCAGGATTTTGGCGACCAGACGCGGATGATACTCTTGGATATCGGTAAAAAAGATCCTGCGGACGACCGGATCGCCACAGATTTCCACCTCGCGTTGCTCCGGCCAAATCTCGATCGATTTAAATCCCAGATGTACTGTGTTAGCGAGCATTCACGTGTCTCGGCATGACTTTGGAATAGATGCGTATTCTGTCATGTATCACGGTTGTCTTGAAATCCGCCCCGCCCGATATTCCTCATGGAGCACCCTGTTGCATTACTCTCCCAAGAATAAACCGTGTATATAAGACTTACGGTTCCGTTTCAAGCGTTACAAAAGCCACGGCATGGTCGTGTTCGTCGGCCAGGCTCAGATGGGCGACAACAATGTTCTGTTCGTCGGCAAACCGTCGCGCCTGTCCATGAAATTTCAGCAGGGGTCTTCCTTGCGGGTTATGCGTCACTTCGATGTCACGCCATGTTAAACCGTTGCTGAAGCCGGTTCCCATGGCTTTGGCTGCGGCTTCCTTGGCGGCAAAACGGCGCGCCAGGTAATTTGCCTTCTTGGCTTCAAGCCGGAACTCGCTTAATTCTCCATCAGTAAGGATTCGTTCGGCGAATCGGTCGCCGAATCGAATCAGATCTTCCTCGATGCGCTGAATCCGAACTATATCGGTGCCGATTCCGAATATCATGTTTGCGCTGCATCGGGACGGCTGAATGGCCATGTACTGCATAAAGGCATTGTGATAAATCGGTTCACGCCGCGACCTCCTGCATGAGTCGCTTCATTTCGCGGACCGCTTCGCGCATGCCCGTGAAAACTGCGCGCGCAACGATGGCATGCCCGATATTAAGTTCGGAAATTCCCGGAATGGCGGCGACAGCCTGAACGTTGTGATAGTTAAGCCCGTGACCGGCGTTGACCTGAAGCCTTAGCTTGAGGCCTTGTTGCACTGCCTGCTCGATGCGCGCCAGCTCACGTCTTTGTATTGCTTCGTTTTCAGCATCCGCATAATGTCCGGTATGAATTTCGATCACGGGCACACCCATTCTGGCGGCCGCCTCGATCTGATCAGATTCCGCGTCTACAAACAGCGATACCCGCACACCCGCCTGGGCAAGTCGCGTGCACGCAGCGGCGATTTTTTCATAACCACCGACAACATCCAGCCCGCCTTCGGTGGTCAACTCCTGGCGTCGTTCCGGGACTACACAGCAGTCATGTGGCTGGACCCGGGCGGCAAACGCCACGATTTCATCAGCTACCGACATTTCAAGATTCAGCCGGGTCTGGATTAAATTGCGGATAATCTCGACGTCCTGATCCTGGATGTGACGCCGGTCCTCGCGCAAATGGAGCGTAATGGCGTCGGCACCGGCTTGCTCTGCTTCGATGGCGGCCTGGACAGGATCGGGATAACGCGTCCCGCGCGCCTGGCGCAATGTGGCCACATGGTCGATGTTAACTCCCAACTTTATCAAGATCCGCCTCCGCCTCGGTATCCGTGGAATGCGATGCAGCGATGCGGCGAAATAATTTCCGGCTGTGTAATGGACGGTCTCCCAAATGCACCGCCAGTACGGAACGCATGAGCGTTTTCACGTCCCGCAGCACGACAGGATCGGTCATACTGTCCCGCTCCAGCGCAATCAGACTGGCTCCGCGTATCCGCACCCCTTCCGTCTGGCCATTCAACTGCGGGCGGGCCAGGCGTACCGGGCCGCGATCGAGAATGTAATCGTATGTGACCTCGGCATCAATCGGTGTCTTGTCGGCAACGTCATGGTCGAGCACCAG
Organism: Sulfuricaulis sp.; assembly: GCF_040901545.1. Lineage (GTDB taxonomy): Bacteria > Pseudomonadota > Gammaproteobacteria > Acidiferrobacterales > Sulfurifustaceae > Sulfuricaulis. The sequence goes on from NZ_JBBDYL010000065.1 coordinate 42,759, forward strand.
GCCGTAACCCAGCTCGCGCAGAAGTTTTTTTTCAAAGATGCGCAAGACCTTTTCATTGGTATCGTCCCGTTGGAGATTTTGCAACGCCGCCTGATAGGCATCGAATAAATTTTCGTGCGGATCATGCCGGTGCAATAACCGCAACAGCACCTCATTCATGTAAAAACCGCAGTACACCGCATGACCTTCCGGAGTGCTTCCGGCATCTTCCATCTCGGCGTTGGTCAGCACCGCGAGATCGCCCTTGCCGCTCCAGCCAATCAGCAGACGCTGAAACGGCTTGAGTATGCCGCGCATGCGGCTGCTCGCGCGGCGCGCGCCCTTGGCGATAAGCCCCAGGCGACCGTATCTGGCCGTGAAAACTTCGAGCAGAAGGCTGGTCTCGCTGTAATCACGGTGGTGCAGAATATAGCCGGGTTGTTGATGGATTCTCATGCATCAGGTCTCGTCGAGATATCCCAGGCTGCGCAAGGCACGCTCGTTGTCCGACCAGCCTTCACGCACCTTGACCCACAGGCGGAGATGGACTTTGTTGTCGAAAAGTTTTTCCATAGCCTGGCGCGCGCGACTTCCAACAGTCTTAAGTCGTTTCCCGTCTTTTCCGATCAGTATGGGTTTTTGCCCGTCCCTTTCCACCCAGATCGTTGCCTGGATATGCAATGTCTGCCTGATTCTTTCGAACCGGTCAATGCTGACGGCCGTGGCATAAGGCACCTCCTGTTGAAAGCCGCGGAAAATCTGCTCGCGGACCAATTCCGCTGCAAGAAACCGTTCGCCACGATCACTGATCCGGTCCACGGGATATAAAGGCGGTTGTTCAGGAAGATACTTCAGGATGATATTTTCCAGATCGTGAGTATTCTCACCGGTTCTGGCGGAAACGGGAACAATCTCTTTAAACGCCATTTTCCGGTTCGATTGCGCAATAAGCGGCAACAATAGGCGACGATCCTTCAATTGGTCAATTTTATTGATGGCCAGGATCACGGGTATGCCGGTCTTGGAAACAAGCCGCAGCGGATATTCATCCGCTTCGGTCCAGCCTTTGGAGGTGATCAGCAGAACGATACAATCAACACCGAACAGGCTCGATCCGGCCACACGATTCAGGTGACGGTTGAACAGACCTTTATTATGCGCATGCAGGCCGGGCGTATCCACATAGATAATCTGCGCTTGCCCGGTCGTCTTGATTCCCAGCAGCCGGTGACGCGTCGTCTGGGCCCTCGAAGAAGTAACGCTGATTTTCTGTCCGATCAGGCGGTTTAGCAGCGTGGATTTGCCGACATTAGGACGTCCGGCGAGCGTGATCAGTCCGGAACATGTGATCGTTTCAGGCATCAGAACGGACAAGCAGATCCAACGCCTTGGCGGCGGCTTCCTGTTCCGCATGACGGCGGCTGCTGCCTTCACCCTGTACGACGGTATCCACGCCGGTGACGAGGCACTCCACCACAAAGTTTTGACTATGCGGTTCTCCGGTAATTTCCCGGATAACATAGGTAGGTGGAGGCAACGAATTTTTTTGCAGGAATTCCTGCAATTGGGTCTTGGGATCTTTAGGTATCGAAGCGGGATCGAGATTCTCCAGGCGGTCGCGATACAGGTGCCGGATGACGCGCATGGCCTCATCCACGGAACTGTCCTTGGAGATTGCGCCGATCAGCGCTTCCAATGAATCGGCAAGAATCGAATCCCGGTCGTATCCGCCGCTTTTCAGTTCCCCTTCACCGAGAATCAGATGAGCGCCAATATTGATATCGCGCGCGAGTGCGGCGAGGGTGTTTTTATTTACCAGGCTGGCGCGCAACCGCGTCAGCTCGCCTTCATCCAGTTTCGGATAACGGTTGAAAAGCTCGGAAGATATTGTAAAGCCGAGGACGCTGTCGCCAAGAAATTCCAGTCGTTCATAATTGGTCGTGCTTTTGCTTCGGTGGGTCAATGCCTGTTCAAGCAGCTCATCTTGCCGGAAAGTGTAATTTAACCGGCGGCCAAGCTCCGCAGATTGCTTACTTTGACCCACTGAGTTCGGCGACGTGGTCAAAATCAAGCAACAAAGAGATGTTGAAAAACAACGGAACAATCGTTTCATACTTGATGCGAACGACTTTTGTCTTGCCCCGCATCTGTATTGTCATCGTGTCCGCGAGATTGAAATTATCCGCGCTGTCGATTTCAAGCCGCTTGCGGATGGCTTCCGCAATCTCCGGCTGCGACATCGATGCCGCATCGGGCTGCCGGCCCAGACTCGAGAGGGCGCTTTGTACCTTGAAGTCATCCATATAGGGCGAGAACAGCTTGAAAATGATAAACAGGAAAAAAGCCAGTGTGCCAAGAACAAACAACAAGCTCCACATGGTCATACCCGCTTGGCGCTTTGGATTATGCATCTTCATCTCCTTCATTAAGCCGATACACGCTTCAACATCATTTGATCGGCGAACCAATGCGTTCCCATACAATTCGCTGCCAGAACTTCCTGTCCTGCCATGACATGTCCCAGCTAAACCAGATCAGAAAGGCCTTCCCGACCAGGTTCTCATCCGGCACGAAATCCCAATAGCGGCTGTCATTGCTGTGATCGCGATTGTCGCCCATGACGAAATAATTGCCTTCCGGAACCACTATCTCCGGGCGCGACAATTCCGACTGGTCCGTTTTCAGAATATCATGTTTCACTCCATCCAGATTTTCCGTCACCCGCAGCGCCTCTCCGCGCTCCTCACCGCCGGGAGTGAAAAAATACGGGCGGCCGTCAGACTGTGTCATCAATCTTCCATTGATATAAAGCTTCTTATCCTTATATAGGATACGGTCTCCGGGAATGCCAACCACGCGCTTTATATAATTGATCGAGGGATCCTTGGGAAATCGGAACACCATGACTTCCCCGCGCTTCGGGCTGCCGACGTCGAATATCTTGGCATTGACGATCGGCAACCGCACGCCGTAGGAAGACTTGTTTACCAGTATAAAATCACCGATAAAGAGGCTGGGCAGCATGGAACCCGAGGGAATGCGAAACGGTTCGACAATAAATGACCGAATCAGAAACACGATAAGTATCACGGGGAAAAAGGCGCGGGCATACTCCACATAAACCGGATCTCGGCGTGCCTGAGCAGCCTCTTCACCTTTTCCGGCCTGCAACAAGGCTTTGGCCTTGCGTTCGCGACCATCCATCCACAACAAGCGGTCGAGTCCCCAGATGGCTCCGGTGCCGACCAGAATCAGCAGCATGATAAGGGCGAAATCCATATTTACTTTTCGCTCACGCGCAGAACTGCGAGAAACGCCTCCTGAGGAATTTCCACGGTACCCAGTTGTTTCATGCGTTTTTTACCTGCTTTCTGTTTTTCCAGCAATTTACGCTTGCGCGTGACATCGCCACCGTAACATTTGGCCGTGACATTCTTGCGCAGTGCCTTCACGGTCTCGCGAGCGATAATTTTGGAACCGATCGCCGCTTGAATCGCCACGTCGAACATTTGCCTCGGAATCAGTTCCCGCAATTTTTTCACCAGTTCCCGGCCGCGGTATTGGCTTTGCCCGCGATGCACGACCACGGACAGGGCATCCACTTTATCGCCATTGATCAGTACGTCAAGCTTGCACAGATCGGAGGCACGGAATTCCAGAAAATCGTAGTCGAACGAGGCGTATCCCCGGCTTGATGATTTCAGCCGGTCAAAAAAATCAAGCACGACTTCGTTCAACGGCAATTCATAGATAAGCATGGCCTGACGGCCATGGTAGGTCATGTCTTTCTGGATGCCGCGTTTTTCCACGCACAGGCCGATGACATTGCCGACGAATTCTTGTGGTACCAGTATGGTCGCGCGGATGATGGGTTCGCGGGTTTCCATGATTCGGGAAGGATCCGGCATTTTGGCCGGATTCTCGACAAGCAGCACTTCATTCGCAAGAACCACTTCGTATATAACCGTGGGCGCGGTGGTGATGAGATGCATGCCATACTCACGCTCAAGACGTTCCTGGATGATCTCCATGTGCAGCATGCCGAGAAAACCGCAGCGGAAACCAAGGCCAAGCGCCTGGGAAGTTTCCGGCTCGTAATGCAGCGAAGCATCGTTGAGTTGCAGTTTTGCCAATGCTTCACGGAAGGCTTCGTAATCCGCGGAATCAACCGGATACAAACCGGCAAAAACGCGCGGCTTGATTTCCTTGAAACCGGGCAAGGCATGGGCCGCCGCGCGATCAACATGTGTGATGGTGTCGCCGACGCGGGCGCCTCGGACATCCTTGATACCGGCAATGACGTATCCCACCTCACCGGGACCCAGCACTTGCACCGGTTTGCGCTTGGGGGTAAAAATGCCGATCTGTTCGACAATATGATCCCGCCCCATGGCCATCAGGCGGATTTTATCCTTGGATTTGAGGCGTCCGTCGATCACACGCACCAGCGAGATCGTACCAAGATAATTATCGAACCAGGAATCGACGATCAGCGCCTTGAGCGGGGCTTCCGCATTGCCCGTCGGCGCGGGAATACCATTTACGATGGCTTCAAGAATATCCACCACGCCCTCGCCGGTCTTGGCGCTGGCGCGAATGGCATCCTTGGCGTTGATGCCGATGATTTCCTCAATCTCGGCGATTGATCTTTCCGGGTCAGCGGAAGGAAGATCGATTTTATTCAGCACCGGCAGGATTTCGAGATTCAGCTCGGATGCGGTATAGCAGTTGGCGACGGTCTGCGCCTGCACACCTTGTGTGGCATCGACAACCAGCACCGCGCCCTCGCAAGCCGTGAGTGAGCGCGAGACTTCATAGGAAAAATCCACGTGTCCCGGGGTATCGATCATGTTCAGGCGGTAGACAGTGCCGTTGCGCGCCATGTAATCGAGCGCGACACTCTGGGCCTTGATAGTGATACCGCGCTCGCGCTCGAGGTCCATCGAATCGAGCACCTGCTCCTGCATCTCGCGCGCCTCCAGCGCCCCGCAAGTCTGGATAAACCGGTCCGCCAACGTGGACTTGCCGTGGTCGATATGGGCTATGATCGAAAAATTTCGGATCAGATCCTGTTTTAAGCCATTCATGAAAATTGCGATACTCCCGCCGATTCGGCGCCGGCGGACACCGCCTGTGTCGGAGATGTGAAAAAGGCGCCCGCGGCGCCTTGAGTTCTGTATTCCGTCAATTAGGCTTTAGGGCCATTACGGCTGTTGCGACTGCCCTGGATGGACGAAGAATACCTCATTTCAGGGGTTGCATAAATATTTTTCGCAAAATCAGCCCGCCGGGTTGAGCGCCAGGAACAGCGTTCCCATCCCGCGGCGAATCCGTAACACGACCGCGCGGCCGCGTGGCGTGTGATCCATCAATCGGTGAAAGCTGGAAATGTCGCTGACCCGTTTGCCGTCCACGTCCAGAATCACATCGCCGGGGCGCAACCCGGCAGCTCGCGCCTGGCCTTCCTCCACGCCGGCCACGGACACGCCATGGTCGATATCAAGATTTTTCCGCTGGATGGAGCTTATTTCGTTTAGACGCAGGCCAAAACGCGAAATTTTCTCGCTGCGCTCCGGTCGCGCGGGAGGGCGGTCTGATGCCTCTTCTCTCAGCTCGCCTAACGTGACGACTACGGTTTGTATCCCTTCATTGCGCCGAAACACACTGAACTCCGCGCGCGTCCCCGGCGACGACAAGCCGACCAGCGGAGGCAAATCCGTGGAACGGTTTATCGTGCGCCCTTCGAATTCGAGCACGATGTCCCCTGCGCGCAAGTCGGATTTCGCCGCCGGGCTGTTGGCGAGAATATCCGAAACCAGAGCGCCCCGGGGTCGGTGCAATCCGTATGCATTCGCCAGCGGGCGTGATACCTCTTGCAGGCTCACGCCCAGCCATCCGCGCCGTACCCGCCCTTCGCTTTTCAATTGCAAGCCGATTTTCATCGCGGCGTCAATCGGGATGGCGAAGGACAAACCCATGAATCCGCCAGTGCCACTGTAAATCTGCGAATTGATCCCGACCACCTCGCCATTCAGATTGAACAGCGGCCCGCCGGAATTTCCCGGATTGATGGGTACATCCGTTTGCAGAAAGGAAATATAGTTTTCGTCCGGCAAGGTCCGGTCCTTGGCGGAAATAATCCCCGAAGTGGCAGAACTGTCGAAACCAAACGGTGAACCGATGGCCAGCACCCACTCACCGACCCGCAATTTTCCGGCATCGCCGATTTTCACGGTTGGCAGTCCTGAGGCCTCGATTTTTATCAATGCCACGTCGCTGCGGCGATCCGAACCCACCACGCGCGCACTGAATTCACGCCGATCGGTGAATCGCACCAGAACTTCCCGGGCGTTTTCTATGACGTGCGCGCAGGTAAGGATATAGCCGTCAGGCGAGATAATAAAACCGGATCCAAGTGATTTCTCGTCCGTGGATTCAGGCGAATCCTCGAAATAACGGCGCCCCAGTTCGCGCGCCGGAGGTTCATTCGGTGCCGTCTGATTCCTGGGTTCAGACGTAAACCCCGGTCGTTTGATATCCCGGATAGCGCTGATATTCACAACGGCTTTGCCATGCTGGGAAACCAGCCGGCTGAAATCCGGCAGTTCGCGGGGCGCAGCCTGGACCAGGTTCACGAGCAGCGGCAACAACAGGAGAGTGAAACGACAAGTAAGGATCACGTTTGACCAATTCACCTGACGGGCATCACGGACCCGCCAATAAGCGACACGGTATTTGCCGGGACCGCCCCCACCGCCGTGATCTGGTAATCGTCAATGTTTGTACCATAGGCATGAACCGCGCCCATGCTGCTCGATCCCGGTTTTACAGGCTTGACGCCTTTTTCCTGTTTCTCGATGAATATCGACACAGCCGCCAGTCCGTCCGTGTAAACCAGATGCTCGACAGGCTGATTACGCATCGGCATCTGGCGCATCATGCGCGCTGAAAGCATAAAACCCTCGGGAAGATTTGTAACGGTCCAACCGGATTTCGCCGGGGACTTCCGGGTATCCCCGCCTTCCCGATACCAGACCATATTCTTGGTGCTGACCGCGGGAGCGAGCGCAGCGTCAGGAATAGTGCCGCCAATCTTGACCTGAGTGAACATGAATTGTTCCAGGATTTTACCGTTGCTATTCAGCAAATCGGCTTTCAGCAATAATCCGGTTTCTTTGTCCGCCCACAGATTATAGCCATACCGGAAATTATCCGCGGGCTTGACGATGACCAGTTGTGCGACACGATCGATGATACGCTGCTCCTTCCCCAGTTTGATCTCGTAATATTCCTCCAGATCCTGCAGCCGCTCGGGGAGAATGGCAGGGAAACCCGAGCTGCCAGCCTTGCGATATTCCACCAACACCGAGTTTTTGTCCGGCCAATAACATATGACTTCACGGTCGTCACGAATAACCTCGCGCGGAGCGCCGTTCAGTGATACCAGCCGCTCTTTTGACGATTTGTTCACGGCCTTGTGAATGATGCGCATGGCCTCGAGTTGGGTGTCGTGCAGATACACAAACACCCCGTCGTAATCGAGATTACGCGCCGCGTGGTTGATTTTCATCAGCCACTGCTGTGCCGAGTCCGCCGCGAAAACAAGAGTGCTGAAGGATAGACCGAGGAAAACAAGCAAGAAACGGATTGAAAACCGGTGGATCATTTATCTGTATCAGAACTGACGACACGTACATATGACATCATGCCGCCGATCCCAGGAGTCGAGGCAAACTCTTCGTGTTCAACCAGGTAGGCATTCAGGGCATTCACCGTTTCCTCATCGCCTGCATCCGATGACGCGGTAACGGCTCGAACTATTGCCGCCGGTGCCGGTTTGGTGTCAGCCAGCAGCGCTAACGGCGCGGGTGGCGATTGATTCAGCCACTGAACGCCGACGATGGCAATGGCGGCCACAGATGCCGCAATGGCCAGCGTCCCCACGAAACGGATTACCTTGTGGGGTTGAAATAAGGTGGCGGCAGATGGATCCGCGGCGATTCTTTTCGCTAATTCCTCCGACACATCCGGAGCGGCGGCGGCGCTCAAATCTCCCTGCAAAATCGCCCTTGCCAGGTGATAACGCTGCCACGTTTGACGCAGCGGGGCATTGCTTTCGAGCGCGGCTAAAACTCGGCGTTCTTCCAATTCATCAAGCTCGTTATCGACCAATGCCGATAGCTTTTCTTTCATGTGTTCATCCGTCATAAAGTTTACCTCTCAAGCAACGGCCGCAGTTCCTGATCAATGGCTTCGCGCGCCCGGAAAATGCGTGACCGCACCGTACCGATCGGACATTCCATGATCCCGGCGATTTCCTCGTAACTCATGCCCTCGATTTCGCGCAGGGTAATCGCCGTGCGCAGATCGGCAGGCAGATTGGTCATCACCCGTTGTACCGTACTGGCGATCTCATTGGTGAGCAATTGGCGCTCCGGCGTCGCCTGATCACGCAGGCCTTCACCGCTTTCGATGAGTTCGGCACCCTCGATTTCCATATCCGAGCCGGGAGGCCGCCGCCCCTGCGTCTCCAGATAATTTTTGGCGGTGTTCACGGCGATCCGGTACAACCAAGTATAGAATGCACTGTCACCCCGAAACCCTCCGATCGCACGATAGGCCTTGATCAGGGCCTCTTGTGTCACGTCTTCCACTTCTCTCAGGTCGCGTACGTAGCGCGAAATCAGCTTGGCGATCTTGTGCTGATATTTCCGGGCCAGCAGATCAAACGCGGCTTTATCACCCTTCTGCACCCGTAAAACCAGTTTCTGGTCGATACTCCGCTCGCTCACGCGGACCTGCCTTCGTGAGCCCGCAGCGGGTGGATTCTGTCAATTAGAGACCGCGGCGAAAGGGCAAAGTTCGATGAAAAAGGCCGGATAAATGGGTATTTTTTGTTCAATTCTCCATCCCTGAAGTAACGCGGCAAGGCCAACCGGGGTACGTCCGTGTGATAGGATATCGTAATCACGAAAACCGCGCCCTATCCTATTCAATTACGCCGCGCATGCAGACCTCCCTTTCTTCCGACGTCCTGATCGTCGGCGGTGGCTTGGCCGGGCTCGGCCTGGCGTTGCGCGTAGCCGACAAAGCGCGCGTCACCATTCTCGCCAAGGCGGCGCTCACGGAAGGTGCAAGTTTGTATGCCCAGGGCGGTGTCGCTGCGGTCCTGGACGGGAAGGAAGACACTTTCGAGTCGCACATCCAGGACACGATCGACGCCGGCGTCGGTCTCTGCCGCCAGGACACGGTTGAATTTGTCGTCCGCCAGGGGCCCGGGGCAATACGCTGGCTCATCGATCGGGGCGTGCCCTTCAGCAAGGAAAAACAACTCGGCGGCGGACTCGAATACCACCTGACCCGCGAAGGCGGTCATACCCACCGGCGCGTGATCCATGCCGCGGATGCCACCGGCCGTGCCGTGGAGACCACCCTGGAAGCCCTGGTACGCCAGCACCCGAATATCACGCTGCATGAAAACCACATCGCGATTGACCTGATCACCAGCCAAAAAATCGGCCGGCCCGGGCCAAAGCGTTGCCTGGGCGTCTATGCGCTGGACAAGGCCACGGGCCAGACTCACGCCTTCAGCGCCAAATTCCTGGCGCTGGCCACCGGCGGCGCCTCCAAGGCCTATTTGTACAGCAGCAATCCGGATACCTCCACGGGGGATGGGATTGCCATGGCCTGGCGCGCCGGGTGCCGCGTGGCCAATATGGAATTTGTGCAGTTTCACCCCACGTGCCTCTATCATCCCCGGGCCAAGTCATTTCTGATTTCCGAATCCATGCGTGGCGAAGGTGGTCGTCTGATTTTGCCGGACGGGAAAACCTTCATGGAGGAACACGATCCACGGGCCGAATTGGCCCCGCGCGATATCGTGGCCCGCGCCATTGACTATGAAATGAAACGCCGCGGCCTGGATTACGTGCGCCTCGATATCAGCCACAAACCGGCCGATTTCATCAAAAGTCACTTTCCCACGATTTACCAGCGGTGCCGGGAGTACGGCTACGACATTACCCGCGAGCCCATCCCGGTGGTGCCGGCGGCGCACTATACGTGCGGCGGCATCATGACCGATCACTACGCGCATACCGACCTGGAGCGGCTTTACGCTGTCGGAGAATGCGCATTTACCGGCCTGCACGGGGCCAATCGGCTGGCCAGCAACTCCTTGCTCGAGTGCCTGGTATTCGCGCAGACGGCGGCTGAGGATATCCTCAAGCAGTTACCGTCTTCTGGGCCGGCATCCGAAATCCTGCCGCCCTGGGACGAGAGTCGGGTGACGGACCCGGATGAACAGGTTGTGGTCTCGCACAATTGGGACGAAATGCGCCGCTGCATGTGGGACTATGTCGGCATCGTGCGCTCCACGAAGCGGCTGCAACGCGCGCTGCACCGCGTGAACCTGCTGAAAGAGGAAGTCCGGGAGTTCTACAGTAACTTTAAGATAACGAACGATCTTATTGAATTACGTAACTTATTATTGGTGGCCGAATTGACCATTCACTCCGCGCTGTCGCGCAAGGAGTCACGCGGGCTGCATTACACTCGCGATTATCCGCAAGCGTCACCGGGCGTGCCACAAAATACGATTCTTACGTCACCTCAGTTTGAAGCTTCAGGGCGGCACGCCAGCGCCTGAAGGGTTCCGGCTCAACGGCATCCGCAGCGATCACCACGTTCACCGGCCACCAGCGGCCTTCAACGCGCAACGACATCACCGTTAGCCACGGGTGGATAAAGCGTGACGTGATGCGTGCGGGATGCCACAGCTCCTCGCCGACATAACGCAAGGCCACGTAACTTTCGCTGTCCATTTCAATGACAGCGACTGCCGAGGTACTCCGGCGCCAGGCGTGGATCGTAAATACCTGGATAAAACTAAAACCAAGCGCGAGCCAAATCAGAATCCGAATCGCCCAAGGCAGTGGGACAACCGCCGTGACCACTACTCCGCCGGCGTGGATCACGGCAAAAATGCACACCAAAATATGCGATTCTTTTATGTTTAAAATCATTCTATTGCCTTATTTTTATGATAATTTGCATTAATTCTTTTTCGGCGGGATTTTGTACGCCCTGAATATAGGCCAGCAGGATGTTGTCCGGCGTCGACAGCAATTGAGTGAACGCCTCTTGCTCCGACGGTGTCAGGGAGTGAAAGCGGTGTTCCAGAAATTCCAGCAGAATTAAATCGAGTTCGAGCAATCCGCGCCGGCAGCGCCAGCGTAGCCGCTCCATTCGCCGGTCATCCATATCGAGGTGTGCCGTGCTGCTTGCTTCCTTTAGCTGGATAAGGGGTGCGGCTGACGATCCAGCCGTCACAATACCCGTTTCGCCAGCATCATCTTGATATGCCCGATGGCGCGCGTGGGGTTCAGGCCTTTGGGGCAGACCTCGGCGCAATTCATGATGGTATGGCAGCGGAAAAGTTTATAGGGATCTTCGAGGTCGTCCAAGCGCTCGCCGGTGGCCTGATCGCGGCTGTCCGCCAAAAACCGCAAGGATTGGAGCAAAGCCGCCGGCCCCAGAAATTTGTCCGGATTCCACCAGAACGACGGGCACGAAGTGGTGCAACAGGCGCACAGGATGCACTCGTATAGTCCGTCGAGTTTATCTCGCTCCTCGGGGAACTGGAGCCGTTCGATTTCCGGTTCCGGGTCGTTGTTGATCAGCCACGGTTTCACCGCCCGGTAGTGGCTGTAAAACTGGCTCAAATCCACGATTAAATCGCGAATGATCGGCACCCCGGGCAGTGGCCTGAGCACAATGGGCTGGCGCAGGTCCTTGAGTGGCTTGATGCATGCCAACCCATTGCGGCCGTTGATATTCATCCCGTCCGAACCGCACACCCCTTCACGGCAGGAGCGGCGAAATCCCAGACTGTCATCCTGTTGTTTCAATAACAGCAACGCGTCGAGCAGCATGACGGCCCCGGTGTCATCCGGCAGTTCGTAGGCCTGCATCCGTGGTTTGTTGTCGGTCTCGGGATTAAAACGGTAAATCGAGAATTTCATGTTATTAGTTCAGTTCGTTTTCACCGCTGAATTGCCCGACTAATAATAGCTTGCTTGCCCTTGGCCTGGCAATGACCTGAATCTGAAAACACGCCATCCAGCAATGTTATTTTATTATCGGACGGCATTGCTGTTGTCGTCCGTACCTGTGCAGTTTCTTCAAACGATTTAATCGGCTCGATACGCAATGCGAAGCAGCGAACAGTCCCTTAATCCAACAATTTCCATGCCTTATTTTGGAAGACCGATAGTCCCCGTATTTGGCACCTTTGGTCAGATTGGACCGACGCTCGTCTGGGATAACGTATAAAAGTACCCAATAATTAACTGATCAAGCCTGACAACTGGGCATATCCGTGGTTCACGCGGGGAGAATCTTATGGGCAACTGGGAATCGGTAATGATGTGGCCGGGAAATCCGGTCCTGTCGTGGCTGTTATTGTTCGTCATCGTCGTGCCGCTCCTTTACGGCGCGCGCCATGGCATGCACGGACTGCTGCGGGCGCTGTTCCGCGGTGTCGGTAATCCCCTGCGACTCGGTGCCCGCTGGCTTTTCAAAGCCGCCGAGGAAATGCGCCAGCGTAACAAGGCGGTGCTGTTCGATCACGGGCACCGAGAAGTTTCTCAAAACATCGTCAAGGAATTCGAACGCGTCACCAACATGGTGCAGCGTGATTTGCACGGGTACCCGGCGTTGCAGCGCAAACTCATGGACGAGATCACGCATATTGAAGAAGATTTTCAAAAATGCGGTGAAGTGCCCCCGCCTCCGCCGGAATGGACCAAGGCGATCAGCGCCATCGCCAAGATCAAACCCACCGGTGACGGCCTGGTAGAACAGATCCTGGACGATATTCGCGTTTCCATCGAAGAAGTATACGAAAAGGTTGTGGCCGAATACCGCAAATCGTACGAAGAGCGGCACAATATTCTCGAAAGCTTCATGCCCTTCTGGCGCTCCGTGGACAAAAGCCTGAAGCGCGTGGACAAGGATTTAACCGGCTTGCGGGACAGCGCCGCGAGAATTGACGAACAGATGGAGAAGTTCGTTCAGATCAATGCCAAATCAGAAAAGGCCGAACACGAACTCACCTCCTCGGCATCCATACTGTTCGTGATCTCACTGCTGGTGATCCTGATCGCGGCCGGCGGTGCGTTCGTGAACTTCTGGCTCATCGAGCGTCCGATGGAAGCCATGGTGGGCGGTTCCGAATACATCTATGGCGGAATCCAGGCGTCATACATGGCGGCGATGGTGATCATCTTTTTTGAGACGCTCATGGGATTGTTCCTGATGGAATCGTTGGGTTACACCCATCTGTTCCCGCTCAACAACATGAGCAACAAGATGCGCCTGTGGATGGTGTGGATCTCGTTCACGATCCTGCTTATTCTCGCCGGCGTTGAAGTGGCGCTGGCAGTGATGCGCGATATGATTATCGCCGCGGACATCGCCCTGAAACAGGAACTGGCCGGCGGTACCGCGATCGCGGTTACCAGTGCCTGGGCGCTCAACATCCCCAAAGCCGCGCAGATGATTCTGGGTTTCACCCTGCCCTTCGCGCTGGCCTTTGTCGCCATTCCCCTGCAATACCTGATTCATTCCGGTCGCACGGTATTCGGCGCCATGCTGGTATTGGCCGTTCGCGGATTGGGATTCGCCATGCGCTTCCTTTCCAGTGCGATGCGCCAAATCGGCAAAGGCGCCGAGCACCTTTATGACGCGATCATCTTCCTGCCGTTGCTGATCGAACGCGCGGTCAAAGCCTATTACGATTCCCGAACGGATTCTGCTTCTGACAAATCTTCCCGCGTTGGATCATTCCCCAAACGCGCGACCGGGGGCATGCTGTGAAGTACTACTTACGATTGATTCCGGTTCTGCTTCTGTCCCTGTTGTCGGCCTCTTGCGCCGACCCACGCACGCATGCGCAGGCCATTTATATGCTGGTGGATACGTCCGGCACTTATTCGCAAGAACTCGACAAGGCGCAGCGCATCGTGAGCTACCTGCTCGGCAGCCTCAAATCGGGGGATTCACTGGCCGTAGCGCGGGTCAAGAGTCGCAGTTTCTCCGAGAAAGACATCATCGCCAAGACGACCTTCGCCAAGGACCCCATGCAAGTCAACGCCCAGAAGCGCGCCTTTGCCGATAAGGTCGGCACCTTCAAGGCCGAAATGAAGAAAGGCAGTGCTTATACCGATATCACCGGCGGCATCATCCAGGCGGCCGAGTTTTTGAACGAGACCGGGGCCGGACAGAAAACCATTCTGATCTTTTCCGACATGCAGGAAGAGCTGGATTACAAAACGGTGCGCGATTTTCCGATTGACCTCAAGGGCATCCGTATCATCGCGCTGAACGTCACCAAGCTCACCACCGACAACGTCGACCCGCGCCGCTATCTCGGGCGTCTGGAGTGGTGGGAGAAACGCACGCGCGTCGCCGGCGCCACGGACTGGAAGGTGGTGAACGACCTGGAGCACCTGGAACGCATCTTCAGGAACCGAGGATAAAAATATCCACTGAATCCGGTGTCGATACCGGAGCACGATCTTCTGTGCGGGTAGTTACAGCTTGTTTGTTCCAGATAATTTATTCTTGCAAGCAATCATAACCTGTCCGTTTTAGGCCACAAGCGGACATTCGTGCATTGCATGAAACTGTTATCCGGAAAGATACATGGTGCGAAATTATTTTCGCGCAAATAAAAAAACCCCGGCGGTGAGGCCGGGGTTTCATGTCTTACACCGCCTGTTTCAACAGAGCACTTCCCTGTTGGCATTCCGCGGCACGGCGGGATCGCCGCCGACCTCAAGTCGGCCGCACCATCGCGCGCAGCGCCAGCAACGCGCCGACCACGAACACAAGCGTCGCCACGTAGATGGGGCCCAGGTGCGTGACCCAATTGAACGCGAAGGTCCCGGTGTAGTGATAGGGTAGGGCCACCGCCAGCCCCACCACCGGCGACGCCACGGCGGCGATCCACGCCCACCATTCCCCGCGACGGACGCCGAACCAGGAAAGCGCAGCGACGGCAATGCCGGTGGCGGCGATGAATCCGGCCGTGGCAACATGCAGGTGCCCGATGTAGTGCACGATCGCCGGATTGAGCGCATTCAGATTGTCCCGGGTGACGCCGTTGAGCGTGTCCACTCCCAACTCGAAGCCGCTGCCAGCGAAGTTGCGGTACAAGAACACCAGCGCGTAGCCGATGAACGCGAGGCTCGCGATGAGCATCAGCACCGCGCCCTGGTTTAAGCCGGAGTTTTTCGTATACATGCGGTTCTCCTATAGGTCTCGTCGAAGGTCGGGGATTTCCCAGAAGAGCAATGGGTAGCAAGCGAAAATGGTAGCATTCTGCCGGCGTATCCGGAAGCAAGTCAAAACACCCCTCTCTACTGGCGGAATAGGAGCTGAACCGATAACGTCGACCCGCGCCGCTACCTGGGACGCCTGGAATGGTGGGAAAAGCGCGCGCGCACTGCCGGTGCCACCAACTGGAGCGTGGTGAACGACCTGGAGCATCTGGAACGCATCTTCAAGAGGCAGGGATAGATCGACCATCTGCAATAAAAATACTATGGCTCCTCTACCCCCCCTCCTCTACTCTCACGCCCAAGAATTGTCCGCTGAAACAAATTCGTAGTTAAGTACGGGTAATTGCGATTTTATATCGCGCGGCAGTTTTCGTCCGGCAACCAACGCCTACAGCAACAGGTGGGTGTCGAGCAGGAGGCGCATTACTTGCTACCGAGGAATTTGGCAAGTATCTCATCGGGCAGCGGTTCATTGAAGTTATCCGGAATGTGCGACTCTTTGTCCAATAGTCCAAGCTTGCGCTTGGCCGTGGACGTGTCAAGCGGCGCGATCCGTGCAACCGGTTTGCCTGCCTTAATGATGATGTACTCTTTGCCCTGCGCAGCCTCTTCGACATAACGCAAAAGATGAGCCTTGGCCTGTTGAATATTGATTTTCAACATAATGAATTCCTTCATTCTGATATAAGAAGTATCAATGTCAACCGTAGGCAAGTCCAGATAAGTAACACATGATTATGCGTCATAACCAACGCACGTTACGCAACCGCCCACTCCTGTGACAACAACACCGCTTGTTCAAGCACTGTTTGAAATCTCTCTACTTTTTGGTTGATACGCATGTCCGTATCTACGATAGCATCGTGAATTACGGAAATTACATCGACATCTTTCGGAGCCTTGTTTCCAACCTCTCGTAATTTCCTAGATGTGCCCGCATTAGGCTCTTCCAGAGCTTCCCGTGGTTCGGCACGCTAAAGTGCAGTAGCTCGTGAACAATTACATATTCACCCAGCTTTTTGTTTATCCCCAACAACTCGTTATTGAAATTCAGATTGCCATTGGTCGAGCACGAGGCCCATTTATTCCGCATCGGACGGATGGCCAATGAGCGCACGCGTACGTCGAGCCTATCGGCCCACTCGAACACGCGAGTTTTGAACTCTTGTTTGTCGCGCCAGGTTCTCATGGACGGAAACTCTTATGGAGCAGATTGAACAGCGCTTCCACGGTAGCGGTGACCTTGCTGATATCATCTTCCTCGGCAAACAGCGCGAAGGTCACCTGCTTACGTACCTCTCGTAGTTCGGCTTCGCTGCGCTGCCAGTTGGGGAACTTGGAGAATGCGGCGGCCACCTTGCGGCTCGCCGCTTCTGGATTCGCAATGCCATCATCCGTCAGTTTGCAGAGCACGAAGTAAGTCAGCCCGTCTAGTCCCTTCGCTGCCTGCTCCTTTTTGCGATGCTCGTTCTTATCGATTTCCTTGAACAGCTCGGCCAGTGCCTCGGCGGTGGTCGTCTGCAGGTCCTCGAAGCTCTCCTGCACGGCCTTGGCCCGATCGGCCAGCGCCACCAGGAAGGGATCGTCACTGTTCTCCTCCGCGGTCTTTTCGATGGATTTGACGAGGTTAATGACCTTGGTGGCCTTGCCATCTGCGCGCTGCTTGATCGTGTCGATGGTGTCTTTGTCGATTGCGACATATTCTCCAGGCTCCTCCTTTGCCATCAACGCCCCGACATGCTGCTGCACCAGCTCGTTAGTTTTCTTCTGGAACGCCTTGTCCACGTAGACTTTCTTGGCGTATGCGTTCTGCACTACGGCGTAGATGGAGGATAGCTTTGCATAGTCCTCGATAAACGGCCGCAGGAACGCATCCGGCGAGATAATCTCGTAGAGCATCTCAATTTCTTTGTATTCCTTGAAAAACTCCTTGCGCCGCTCCTTGGCGCGGAAATGCTCGATCAGATTGTCCACGTCCTTGTCATCGAACTTGCGCGTTACGAGCGCCAGATAGGCGGGGGCCTTGGTTTCCATTTTCGCCTTGAACAGTTGCTTGAGCAGGCCAAGGTCCTTGACGATGGCGTTGATCTCGTCGCTGTCGAAGGCCAGCGCCTTTTCCAGTTTGTCGAAAATGCCCACGAAATCGAGCACAAAGCCGTGCGGCTTTACCATCTCCGCCGCCTCGTTCTCGTAGGGCCGGTTCACGCGTGCGATGGCTTGGAGCAAGGTATGGTCGCGCATCGGTTTGTCCAGATACATCGCGTAGAGAATCGGCGCATCAAACCCAGTCAGCAGCTTCTCGGTCACGATGAGAATCTTGGGCCACTCGCCGACTTTGGTGAAATTCTTGCGGATTTGCTTTTCTTTCTTGCCTTCGAGGTGCCACTTCTTCAGATGCTGGGGGTCGTTGTTGTTGCCGGTGAAGACGATCTCGGAGTATTCCGGCGGCAGAATCTTGTCGAGTGCTTCCTTGTAGAAGGCGCAGGCCTCGCGGTCCACGGCCACAAGGAAAGCCTTGTAGCCGAGCGGCTCCACGTTCTGACGGAAATGGTCTGCTACAAACCGCGCCACTTTCGGCACGCGGTCCTTACCCTTGAGAAAGTTCTTCAAATTCACCGCTCGTTCGAGAATCTTGTTCAGCTCCTCGATGTCAGCGATGCCCTCGGTTTCGGCCAGCGCGAGGAACTCCTTCTCCATGATCTCGTGCGGCACCAGCATTTCGTTGGGCGCGAGGTTGTAGTAGAGCGGCAGCGTGGTGCCGTCCTCGATGCTCTCGGAGATGGAATACTTGTGCAAGTAGCCCTGATCGTCCTCGCAGCCGAAGGTCTTGAACGTGCCCCGACCATAGGCGGTCTTGTCCACCGGCGTGCCGGTAAAGCCGATGTAGCTCGCGTTCGGCAGGCCGGCCATCAGGAAGTTACCGAGATCGCCGCCGGTGGTGCGGTGTGCCTCGTCAATGAGCACGAAGATGTTCTTGCGCGTGTTGAGGTTCGCCGGCATGTCGCGGAACTTGTGGATCATGGTCACCACGATGCCCCGGTAATCCTGCCCCTTCTCGTCCAGCAGCTTGTTGAGCGTGGCGATACGGTCGGCGTGCGCCACGTTGCCCAAGCCCACTGCCACCAGGTTCTTGAGCATCTGATCTTCCAGCTCGTTGCGATCGATCATCAGCAGAATGGTCGGCTTCTGCGCCTCATTGGCCTTGAAGAGCAACTCGGCGGCCTTGATCATGGTGTAGGTCTTGCCGCTGCCCTGGGTGTGCCAGACGAGCCCGCGCGAGCGCTTCGGATCGAGGGCCCGCGCCACCACCCTGTCCACCGCCGCCGTCTGGTGCTGGTGCAGGATGAACTTCTGAAGTTCCTCCTCCTTCTCGGCAAAAAGGATGAAGTCCTTCAGCACGCGCAGAACGTGCGGCACGGCGCAGAAGGTTTTCACCTTGGCTTCGAGGTTGCCGACTTCTTCGCTTTTCCAGCGGAAGATGTTTCGGCGTACCGTGTTCCATGTCACCCCGTAGGCGAAACCGATGGCCTCGGTAGCGGTGAATAGCATCTCCGGCACCATTACCTCCGGGGTTTCGGCATGGTAACGGCGGATCTGGTCCACCCCGAGCGCGATGGCCTCGTCCTTGGTGGCGTTCTTGCACTCAATCACCAGCACCGGAATACCGTTGATGAGAAACACCACGTCCTCGCGCGTGCCGTGGCGGCCGTTGTGGACGTAGAACTCCTCGGTCACCTCGTACACGTTGCGCCACTTCTCGCGCGGGCGATCCAAGTCTCCGTAATCAATGAGCTGAAGATCCAGCTCGCGGTTTTCCTCGGCGCAGAAGAACTTGCCCTGGTTGCGGAGGTAGGCCAGGAACTCGCGATTTCCGGCGATGTCGGCGTTCAGCCGCTGAAACTCGCCCACCAGCGCGCCCTCGGCCTCTTTGTATTTCGGATTGAAGGCGTGCACTTGGGCATGCAGCAGGTCACCGAAATAGAGCGACGCCGGGCGGGCGCGGTCCTCGGGCGTGGCACCGTCCGAATCAAAACCCCGTCGCGCCTCTGCTTCTGCACGTGACACATAACGCCAGCCGATCTTCTGCGCGTAAGTGAGGATGCGGGACTGAACGGTTTTGTGTTCACCGGGTTTAGACATTTATTTTCCCAGGAAAAATGCGAATCAACGCCACGTTTCCTTCCACTTCTGGTATTGCGACGGCCGCAAGCGGTAGCGGGCGATGTTCCCCTCGTGAAGGTTCATTACCGCCGTTTCCACCACCTCGATGAATCGCGCCTGATCCTCCTGCGGTACGTCTTCGGATGCGCGACGCTTGATGAAAGCGGCGGCAACCTTCTTGTCCATACCACTACCAACGATCTCGGAGACAGCATCGGTCACCAGCGCGCGATAGCGCAGACGAAAGGGGTCCGGTTCCCCCAATGACTGGCGCACCGCCGCGTAGCGCGCGCACGACCGCTCATAGGCCCACACGAACACGTCGCGCAGCAACTCGATGCGATTCAGTTCGTACACCCCGAGAGTTCCGTCGATATAGGCCCGCTCGGGCACGTCCACGAACGATAACGGACTCAGGTTCTCACGGATGAGCGGCAGATTCGCGGCAAGGCGCGAAACGCGTTTGTTCACATCCTCGAACGGTTGTAAATACGGCAGGTGCACCATGGCAAAAAAGGCCTGCTCGAACGGATCGGTAATCGCCGCGGCAGTGTCAAGGACGTGCTGAAAGCATTCCTCGATCACTTGTGGCACTTCCAACGGATGAAATACCGTCCCGGCGATCGCCACCGGAATGGAGCGCAGGCGTCCGCACGCCCGAGAATCGGCAAGCAAGTTGTCCGACAGCAAGGCATGCAGATTGAGGATGGTGTAACGGTTAAAGCCGACCTCGGTGGCCTGTTCGACCAGGAGCTCGATTGCCGCCTTGTGATTTAGAATCATCTGCGCTTCACTGGCGTCCTTGCCCTCAGCGGCCTCGCCCAATTCCAGCAGCCGTTCCGTTTCGAGCAGCGAGTAGGTGTTGCCCTCCAGACGGCTGGAGTTCCAGGACAGATCGATCAGCAAACGGCTATAGACTTGCCGCGCGTAAGTCCCGGCCGGACGCTGACCGTCCGGCGAGCGGCCCAGTTCGCGAAGCTGCTGCCGGATTTCCGGCGTAAGGTAAAAGCTGTCATTGGGCCGGTACGCATCGAGGAACGCCCGGTTGTATCCGACCGGTCGGCGGTTCCGGATGGGCTGGCGAACGGCCTGCTTAACAGCCTCCCCTTCGGGGGAGATCGGGATGTAAGTCTCGCCACGCAGCCCCGGCTTTTCGGCACCTTCCGCGATGGTGATGGCAGGCAGCCGATAGCGACTACCACGAGCACGACCTTCGACGGTCAGCCGCTTCTGTTCGACCAGCAGCGCCAATCGGCGCTGCAAAGTACGGCGCGGCAATTTAACCTTGAGCGCGCCACCGATATCCTCGATAGACCCCCCCTCGGGAAATTGGGCAACCGCTTGTAAAACGGCGTCGAGTTCGGCTTGCGGAACCAGTTTAGGCATGATCTCCTCGTTGTGGCGCGATAGGAATAATGCGCCACAAAAAAGCATTTATATGGCGCAATACGATTATTGCGCCACTTTAAGTGGCGCGCAAGGGTCTTCTACGCCATCTCAAGTCCCACTAAGGTCAGTCATGCCCAAATTGGGTTTAATGCAGCCCATTTTGGGTATGTTCAAGCCGGTCCTCAAATCTTTATCACCTTTCCCCGTGGGCTAGGGTGAGGGCCGGGGTGATGAGGGGGCCCCACCGCACCTCAGCTTCGGCGCGCGCACAAAGCGCCAGCCGATATCCTGCGCGTAGGCGAGGATGCGGGACTGGACGGTTCTGTGCTCAGACGGACGCAACCGGTGGCTCCGCCTGTGCACATGCACCATTTGCCCGCAATAATTGATACCAGAGAAAAGGCGCGATTGGAGTCCGAAAATGCCTGCAAGCAACTAAATCAATCGCGGCGACGCCGGCCGAGCAAGCTGGTGACTTGGATATAACATCGTGCCGTTCTGAGCCCAACACTGCCCTCATTCTTTCGCGAAACTCACTTGCGGTATCTGGGAGGATAATTGGGGCTTCAGACTCTCCACAATGATATTGAGCGGGCCAGTAATAAAGATGCTTGGTGAGGTCGTGGGTCGGGTGCCATAGCTGAAGGCATATCTCCGGGTAGTCCGCCTTTGTGTTTTTGGCGAGCACTCTGTAAAGATCTTCTCTCCCTAGTATCACTGACCACCCCGCCAACGTAGGCAAAAGCCAGGATGTTCTCATCAAACGTGTGCGGAGTTCCTCATCATTGAAAACCGTTGACTCGACTAGGTCATCTGTAGAATCCGTGCATATTGGGAAATTGCGCTTGCATTTAAACGTGTAGTCGGCGCGCTTTACCAACTCGGCGAGCCAATCCCCCGCTTGCGAGATATAGCCAGTCGATACCAGCAAGAATAATCCAAGCGTGATGTCTATAACGTTGCCGTCAAACCTTGGAGAACCCGAAACAGGGTTGTTTTGGAGCAATGCGGCTAGACCGTCAGCCACAGCTGTTGCGTTTTGCAACTCTGCTTTCCGTGTTTCTTCGTCCCCAACAACTAGCGCCCGAGATAACCCAATTGCTGCGATCAATCCAATCTGCTCGAAGACAACCAGAGAAAACTCAGCATTCTCTCGACAGTAGCCGGATAACCCGTCTGGCACGTATAGATGATCTTGCAACTTCGCGAAATACCGATGCGCTACTACGTTGTAGCCTTGCCACAACTCACCGAACTCTCGGTAGTAACGATCCCGATTGTCAACGTTTACAAGCTGTATGCGATGCCAAGACCAAAGTGCTGCTCGCTCTGACGCAATCAACGCCTGCTTTAAGTTACCCTCATCTTCAGACCACCGTGAAAAAACCTGTGCAGTTAGGTTGACGACGCGTAAGGCTTTTTTTAAATCATGAGGTTGGCCACTTTTTTCAAGCAACTCCCCTTTGAGCCCAAGGCCTAACTGTCGGCGAAACATACGATGTAGGTCTCTCTGGTCATAATCGAGTTCGCCGGCCAACGCTAGTGACTTCCTTAGATGTGTGCGATCTTCCGTGCTAAATATGTGCTCGTTAAGCATGTGCTGCTCAATGAGCGCAGCAATCTTGTCTCCACCCCAAAAGCTGAACGCGGCCCTTGCCGAATGCTCTTTCGCATAACTATCCCAATTGATCTGTGGGCTGCTCCCGGTTTCCAAGACACCTTGTTAAGAGCGATGATGTCAAACGA
>NZ_JBBDYL010000066.1:0-62211 GCF_040901545.1 Sulfuricaulis sp.
CGCATCAACAACAGCGTGATTCTCGGCGGGCTCATCGCCTTGATGGGCCTCATCTACATCGTGATGCACTTCTGGGGCGGCGGCACGCTCGATCTCAACATCGTCATTTTCATCTTCCTGATCGTCGGGCTCGCCCTTTTCCTGCGGCCCTACCAGTACTTGCTCGCCTTCTATGATGGGGTTCGCGCCTCCGCCGGGGTCATCCTGCAGTTCCCGTTCTACGCCGGGATCATGGGCATGATCAGCTTCTCCGGGCTTGGCGTCATCATGGCGGGCTGGCTGATCAGCATCGCTAGCCCCACCACCTTCCCCATGATGGCGTGGCTCGCTTCGGGGTTCGTCAACCTGTTCGTGCCGTCCGGGGGCGGGGAGTGGGCCGTACTGGGCGAAACACTCATCCGCGCGGGGCAGGGGCTCGGGGTGCCGATCGGCAAAACGATCATCGCCTACGGCACCGGCGATGCCTGGACCAATCTGTTCCAGCCGTTCTGGGCGATTGCGCTGCTCGGCCTCACCGGCATGCGCGCGCGCGACATGTTCGGCTATTGCATCACGCTGATGTTCGCGTTGCTGCCGTTCTTTGCGATCCTGCTGACCTGGCTGCCCTATTGAAAAATTAGCCGGGATTCACACGATTAAACCCGGCCACTAGTTACCGGGGTAAGGGCTGAACACCATGGCCGGCTGAGGACAGCCGGCCATGGTTATTTGAAGGCGCGAAGAACGGGGCCGGAGTGAGTTTCGCATTCCGGGTCCCACACGAACGCGCCCCCCACCCGGTACTCGGCGCGCCCGCTCGCCCGGACCATGTTTACCGGACTAAATAAGATCAAATCCATGAAACCGGGGTAGCGGTCTTGATGTCTGTACCAATCCCGTCAATCCTGTCTAAAGGACCGGCTCGTGGACATGGGCATCGAGGCGGAGGAAGCGAAAGACAATATCGCGACTCTGGCCAATCCGGAGGCGCTGGCGTACTTTCGTGACCGTCAGGAGCTGACTGGCAGAATTAATATGGAAAATTATCTCGCGCAACTCGGTGCCTGGGTGACGGTGGTCCAGGGCGCGATTTTTGTCGTGGGTGTACTCGCTTTCCGTCACGGAGTCGGTGGCGAACCGGAGCGAGTTCTGAAGAAATCGTTGTAGCCAAGGAGTAGAAAATGGATGAAGTCGTTATCGTGGCCGCGGCGCGCACGGCGGTGGGCAAGTTTGGTGGAACACTTTCGCAGACTCCGGCGTCGGAACTCGGCGCGCGTGTGATTGCGGCACTGCTCGATCGAACCGGTCTTGATCCCGGGCAGATTTCCGAGGTCATCCTGGGTCAGGTGCTCACCGCCGGGTGCGGCCAGAATCCGGCGCGCCAGGCGGCGCTGAAAGCCGGGTTGCCGGACAGGGTTCCCGCCATGATGGTGGGGAAAGTTTGCGGCAGCGGGTTGAAGGCCGTTCACCTTGCCGCCCAGGCCATCAAGTGCGGCGATGCCGAAATTGTGATTGCCGGCGGCCAGGAGAACATGAGCGCCGCGCCCCACGTGTTGCCCGGATCGCGTGACGGCTTTCGCATGGGAGACGCCAAGCTCATCGACAGCATGATCGTTGATGGGCTGTGGGATGTGTATAACCAGTACCACATGGGCGTGACCGCCGAAAACGTCGCCGCCAAGTACGGTATCAGTCGTAAGGAACAGGACGCCTTCGCCGCCGCGTCACAGCAGAAGGCCCAAGCGGCGCAAAAGGTCTTTCGGTTCAAGGAAGAAACCGTTCCGCTTGAAATCGCCCACAAGAAGAGCACGATTATATTCGACACCGACGAGTATCCCCGCCACGGCACCACGGTCGATTCGCTCGCCACGCTCAAACCGGCATTCAGCAAAGACGGGACCGTCACCGCGGGCAATGCCTCGGGCATCAACGACGGTGCGGCGGCGGTGGTGGTGATGAGTGCGAAAAAAGCGAAAACACAGGGATTGAAACCACTGGTCCGCATCAAGGCTTATTCCTCGGCCGGGCTCGATCCGAAAATCATGGGCATGGGCCCGGTACCGGCGAGTCAGCTCTGTCTGTCCAAGGCCGGCTGGAAACCGCAGGACATCGACCTCATCGAGCTCAATGAGGCGTTTGCCGCCCAATCGCTCGCGGTCATCCGCGAGATGAAATGGGATATGGATCGAATCAACGTCAACGGCGGGGCCATCGCGATCGGTCATCCGATCGGCGCCTCGGGGTGCCGCATCCTGGTGACGCTGATCCACGAAATGATCAAGCGTGACGCGAAAAAAGGTTTTGCCTCCATGTGCATTGGCGGGGGAATGGGCGTGGCGCTGGCCGTGGAGCGCTAGCCTATGACGGGAAAAAACCTGGCGGGAAAAGTCGCGGTGGTGACCGGTGCGGCGAGCGGCGTCGGCAAATCCATCGCCGAGCGGCTGGCGGCGGAGGGCGCGCGAGTGGTCGTCGCCGATATCTCGGCCGGCGGCGCGCAGGTCGCCCAGGACATCGGCGGTTTTTTTATCCAGGGGGATTCAAGCCGGCGCGCGGATTGCCGGAAACTGATCGACGAAACGCTGGCACGCTACCGGACGATCCACATCCTGGTGAACAACGCCGGTTTCCAGCACGTCTCCCCGATCGAAGATTTTCCCGAGGACATCTGGGACAACATGATCGCGGTGATGCTGACCGCGCCGTTTTTGCTTACACGCTATGCCTGGCCGGCCATGAAGACGCAGCGCTGGGGGCGGGTGATCAATATCTCCTCCATCCACGGCCAGGTCGCGTCTCCGCATAAAGCCGGATACGTGTCCGCCAAGCATGGCTTGATCGGGCTCACGCGCACCGCGGCGCTTGAGGGCGGCCCCTTCGGCATTACCGTCAACGCCATATGTCCCGCCTACGTCCGCACTCCGCTCGTGAACAGCCAGATCGCCGACCAGGCCCGCACACGCGGCATTCCGACGGAAGAAGTGATCGAAAAAATCATGCTGGAACCCGCGGCGGTGAAACGCCTCATCGAGCCGGAAGAGGTTGCGGAGTTTGTTGCCTACCTCTGCAGTCCGCCCGGCGGTGTGTTCACCGGTGCTGCACTGTCCATGGACCTCGGGTGGACGGCGCGCTAGCGGATTAAAAAGCCGGGTGTCTGTGCGGACACCCGGCGTTATTACTTCAATGGAAAGAAAACGCGTGGATTACTGTTATTTTTTCAATTTTGCCAGGGCGGCATCGCAATCCGCTTTGGACATCTCAAGAAATCCCTGACCCTTGCAACTATTCTGTCCCTTACAGGCGTTGGTGGCGGTTTGACAGGCGCCTTGGCCCTTGCAGCTGTTCACGCCCTTGCACTGCACCTTGCTCTCGGCCATGTGTTTGGCGGCCAGAACCGGGGTGATATAGGCGGTGGCAAATAGCCCGGCGGCCGCGGTGGCCAGGGCGAGGCCGGTGAGTTTTTTAGCATTCATGTCTGATCTCCAATTTATATTGAGTTGATTGAATGAGAGCATGCATGGTTATCATGCACGTGAGACCTATGACAGCGATTCACGACAATGGTGCAATCGCGCCTAACTCTTTACTGGGAGCCAAGCCGCGGCGACACGACTATTAGTCGCGTTTGCGCGGTCACCATTAACATAACGATCGATAGATTTTGGCCTCCTACTTCCCATATAAAAATTGTGGTTTTAACAGCACTTCGTGTCGGACAAATAGGACGAAACAGGCCCGGCACCCTTGGTTTCCGCGGCCGGACGCGGTGCCCCGGCCGGGAGGCACCAACTTGCCGGGGGAATGCGCGGTGACACGGGCAGGATTCCGATAAAGTCATGCTTAAGCGGACCTTGCGTGAGAAACCGGAAAGTACGCTCACATACCGCCATGCGCTGGCCACGCGGGAACACATGCCCTTCATCGTCGGTAATCGAGGCATAAGGTCCGCGGTAGATCACGGCATGACCATAATCCAGACAAGGCGCGTTATCGCCTGTTACCGCCGTGAGCGTGACGGAGCGAAACTCGATGCCGTGAACGATTTGCCACGGTTTCGCATCCCATTTGTCGTAACCGACGGCGAGAAATCCGGCGTCGGCGAAGGCTTGCAAAAACGCCTGCTCCTGAAAAGCGCCGGAGATGCAACCACTCCACAATGCGGGATCGTTTTTGAGCGATTCCGGGACCGTTTCATCGCTCACGATGTCCGAAATCGCCACGCGTCCGCCGGGTTTGAGCACACGATGAATCTCGCGCACCATTTGCGCCCGATCGGACTCGTTGACCAGATTGAGGACGCAGTTCGAAATCACCACGTCCACCGAGGAATCGGGGATCAACGGGCGTAGTGCACGTTGTTGCGATTGGAACGCCAGCAGGGCCGCGAGGTCGTTGGCGTCACACACCGGATTCGATTTCTGATACCGATCCGTGGCCTCGAGATCGAGCGCCAGGTCCTGGATATGGCCCTTGACGAAACGCACGCGATCGCCTCCCAGCCTGGCTGCCATCTCGTTTTGGTATTTGCGCGCGAGCGCCAGCATGTCGTCATTCATGTCCACGCCAATCACCCGCCCCTGCTTGCCGACGATTTGCGCGGCCAGGTAACAGACCTTGCCGCCGCCGCTGCCGAGATCGAGCACAGTATCGCCCGCGCGCACGTAGCGCGAAGGGTCGCCGCAGCCGTAATCTTTCTCGACGATCTCCGGCGGCAAGATCGCCAGCAATTCCCTGTTGTAATCGACCGGACAGCACAGATCGGCTTGCGCCGATTGCGCGGCTTGCGAATAACGTTCGAGGATATGCTGTTGTTGACCCATGGATTGCCTCCGTTTTATATCGTGTTCAAAGTGAAAGAACGCGCGCCTCGCGCGCCACGGCTCGCCCCCTTCTCCCCTTGCGGGAGAAGGGGTGGGGATGAGGGGTAAGATCCCCTCACCCTTTGCCCTCTCCCTGTGGGAGAGGGGAAGTCGGTCGGTTCAATCCGGAAACATCAAATACCAGCGGCTTGAATCCGGTGGTTATTTACTGACTCAACACGCCGCCGCAACTGCTGCCGGCGCCCGCGGTACAGCCGTAGCAGTGATCGGCGACGGTAATGGCTCTGCCCTCCAGATCCTCGTGCCACAAATCGGTGAGATGCATTCGTGGTTTGGCGCCACCGCCCAAGGGCAGGCCCAGCATCTGATTGAAATCGCAGTCGTACACGTATCCGCGCCAATCCACGCTGATCAGCCGGCGGCACATGACCTGCTCGAGGTTTTCATCACGATGCGCCTGCTTGAGCAGGGTCATGTACGGCTTGAATTGACCTTTGGAAACCAGCGTACTGCCAAAGCGCTGGATGGGCATGTTGGTGATGATAAAGAGACGGTTAAACACGATGTCATAGCGTGTCTTGAGTTCCCGGTGATAGTCTTCCTCGAGTGCCGCCTGCGGCGGAGGCAGCACGGGTCCTTGCGGGTTGTAAACCAGATTGAGCGTAAGTCCCGAACCGGTTACCCCGTATCCAATGGCGTTCAGGCGTTTTAGCGCCCGCAGGCTGGTAGCGAACACACCCGGCCCGCGTTGCCGCTCGACGTTTTCTTCCAGGTAGCAGGGCAGCGAGGCGGTAATTTCCACGCGGTTTTCCGCCAGGAACTCCGCCAGGCCCTCCTGGCCCGGTTCTTCGAGAATCGTGAGGTTGCAACGATCGATGGTGTGAACTCCCATTTGTGCGGCGGCTTGCACGAGATAACGGAACCGGGGATTCAATTCCGGGGCGCCGCCGGTGAGGTCCAGTTTTTTTATTCCCCGATGACGCAGGAAGGCAATTACCAGTTCGATCGTTTTCTCGTCCATCATTTCTTTTCGTTGCGGGCTGGCGTTGACGTGGCAATGCAAACAAGCCTGGTTGCAGCGGTAACCAAGATTAACCTGCAACGTTTCCAGCTGGGCGCGGGTGATGGCAGGAAAATCGCTGAGTTCGAGTCGGTGAAGTATCGCGTGCATGATTTTATATCTCAGTGATAAAGTTGTTGGGAGAGAAACGTGGCGGTGGCGGCCAGAATTCCTGCCGCGGGCAGCGTCACGATCCACGCCAGCAGGATAGCGCGCAGCGCATCCGCCTGTGTGGGCACGGAGCGATCCGCGAAACGGATACCCATCAGTGCGCCGGTGCTGACGTGCGTGGTGGAGACGGGTAGACCGAGCGGCGAGGCCATCAGCACCAGCAACGCTGTGCCGGCGTTGGCGGTCAGACCTTGGCCCGGGTCCAGTCGGGCCACACGATGGGCCAGCACCCGCGTCACGCGCTTGCCGGCCCAGTGACTGCCGGCGCCCATGACCAGGGAGACCAGGGCGATCGCCACGACCCAGGCATCGGGTTGCGGGAGGCTCGTGCCGGCCAGGAGCAGAATGAGAAACGCGGCGATTTTCGGAACGTCGTTGAGGCCGCGGGCGAAACTGGTGGCGCCGGCGCTCAACCAGTGGAGCGCGCGCAGCAGCCGCTGTTGCCAGGTGTGCCCGGGCTGGCGCGGTTCGGCACAAACGTACGGATCGGCGCGCCACTCGTCTTCGGCGCAGCAGCCGGGCCGCCAGTCCGGCAAGCGGTTCGTCACCCAGCGCGACGCCCGCAGCAGCAGCCAGCAAAGCAGGATCGCGATCAGCGGGCTGAGCAGCAAGGGCGCGACGGCTTTGTTGGTAATGACAGCGAGGTGCAGTCCGTCCGGACCGATGGCGATGAGTGCGGCGCCGGCGATGCCGCCGAGCAGTGCATGAGTGGTGGAGACTGGCCACCCGAAACGGGTGGCGAGGCCGACCCAGCCGAAGGCGCCGGCTATGGCGCCCGCCATGAATGCCGTATCGGGACGGTAATCCGGCGCGAGAAATCCGGTGCTAAAGTTGGCCGCCAGCACGCCGCCCCACAGGATGCCGGTCAGTCCGCCGAGCACCGTGAACAGCGTGCCCCAGCGGATGGCCCGGCGCGCGTCGCACAGTCCGCAGCCCACCAGGGTGGCAACGCCCCTGGAAACATCGTTGGCGCCGTTGACCCAGGCGAGCAGCAGAACGGGTGTGCCGATTAATATCAGGGCGGCGGTGTTCATAAGGTTCCCTTCTGCGTGGTGTCAATGCGCCGCTTGAAGATTATGGGCAGGAGCGCGAACAAACCGAGCAGACCAAATGAAGCCAGCACTTCCCACGAAACCAGGTTATCGAGGGAATCAATGCTGGCGAGGGAGCGCCCCAGGTTGGCAAACACGAAACTGCCGGGAATGATGCCGATCACGGTGGCCAGGGCATATGTTCGAAGCGGCACGGAAGTGAAGGCCGACGCGAGATTGACCATCCAGAATGGAAACAGCGGCACCAGGCGCAAAAAAAGCAGATAGTGAAATGCCCGGTGCTCGAAACCCTGGAGTAGCCGCGCCGCCCGTGCGTTGCGGACCAGGCGCTCGCGGGCCGCATCGGCGAACAGATAGCGGGCCCCGAGGAACAACAGAATGGCGCCGAGCGTTGCCGCGACCACGATCAAAAGCGTGCCCGTGACGCGGCCGAACACGAAGCCGATGGCAAGCGACAAGACGGTGGCGCCGGGTATGCTGAGCGCCACGACCGCGGCATACAACAGACCCCAAAGCAGGAGCGCCGTCCACAGGCGTTCCTGGGCGAATGCCAGGAGCTGATCGCGGTGCGTTTTGATCGTGTTCAACGTGAGCAGATCGTTTCCTCCAAATGCGAAGAACGCGACCAGACCGGCGACCAGGATCAGGATGATCACCGTCTTGACCGCCGCGTGGCGGCGGGAGTCGTGGGGTCTGGTTTCCGCTGTCATGGGTTGGCTGGGAAGAGGGCAGTCGATCAATGGTTAACGGCGAGTGGCTTCTTGCGCGAATCCGGCGAGCGCCTTGCTTATGTTCTGCGCGACTTCGCCGCATTCGCCGGCCTGGTGGCGTCCGGCGAGCCAGACCGGGTCGTTGTAGCCGAGCCAGACCTTCCCCGTGTTGTCCTGCCACGCCAGAGCCTTGAGCGGCAGGTCAATACCCGCGGTCTGGGCGCACAGCATGAGCGGCGTGCCGCCCTGAGGGTTGCCGAAGATGAGAACCTCCGTCGGGCGCAGCTGTTTGCCCACCTTGGCGGCGCCGGCGGCATGGTCGATGCGGGCGAACACGTTCATCCCTTTCTGTTTTACGACCGCTTCCAGCCGGTCCATGGTGGTTTTGGCGTCGTGCGCGCTCGGCACCGTGATCAGGACGTCGGCGGCCCAGGCGAACGACGCGCCGAACAGGGCAAGCGCGGCAACCGGGTAATGTGCAGGCTTCATGAATGTCCTCCTTGTTGTGGGTTGGATGTTGTTCAAGTTCCGCAGCCGCCGTCAACCGCCGGTGGCGGACTCGAACACATCGGTGTCCGGATGGAACGCATACCACGCAAACCAGTAGGCGATGACGCTTGGGATCTCCGCGCCACTCGCGGCGTCGTGGACCGCGCCGGTACGGTTTTGTGGATCGAAACGCACGATGACGGCGCGGCTTCCCACCGTGTCGCGCAGCTCGGTCGCTCGCGGCGCGCATCCCGGCGCGCTCGCGACACTTGTGCATCCCCGCACATCGCCGGTCGTGCGTTCCAGGGCCGCGAAGGGATAGGCCTTGAAACGGCCGTTGACCTCTAGGCCGATTACAAGCTCCTTGGGATGATGACGCTTGTCGAGCCGGCTCACCTTGAAAAAGAGCGCGGCCGAGCTTTCGTAACCGCGATAGGGATCACGGTGGTAGTCGCGTGAATAGCCGGTTTCCGGCGTGAGCACCAGCGTGTCGGGATGGCGGGCGCGCCAGTCGGCGAAAGTGGTGTGCGTAAGCGGAATGGCCGTGAGCCGCGCGCCCTTCATCGGGCCGGCGACGGCCTGATTCATGAGCTGCGACCACAGGGATTGGGTAGCGCGGTCATAGAGCAGAACGTCGCTGTTGTAGAGCAGCCCCGAGACCCCGAAAGCGAGCTTGCGGCCGCCGGCCTCGGCGACATAGGCCACGCCGGTACCGCACAGCGGGCAGTACGTCACCGCGATGCGTTCGTCGCCGAACGTGTCGTTAACGATCTCGTGCCAGTTCAGGATCCGGATCGGGTAGGCCTTGGCGACGCCGTTGCGGTTCACGCCGAGCACGCGGTCCTCGTCGCGCACGAACTTGACGCGCGTACCCGGCGCAAAGCGCGGCTGATCGATGGAGGGAATGCCGTCGCGCGGCGGACCGCCGGACTCGACGGCCTCGGGCGGAATAAGCGCGCCGGCGAGGTCGAAGCCATTCTTGACCGGTTCGGCGAGCGCTGCGCTCGCGAGCACGACGGCCAACACGCTAATCCCGAGCCGGTGCACGCGCCACCTCCGTGACCGGGAGCTCGGTCGCCGCCTTGCCGCCACGCAGACCGAAGAGACGTTGCAGCCAACGGCGGCGCGAAGGCGTAAGCGCCTCTTTCGCGCGTTGCTCGGCTACGCGGCGATTGATCTGTGCGCGGGTAGGATAAATATGGATCACGCCGGCGAGATCGCCGATTTTCATTTTCTTGGAAAGCGCCAGCGCGTATTCGTGGATTAATTCCCCAGCGTGCGCGCCGACCAGCGCCGCACCGAGCAGCCGACCGCGGCGATCGGCGATAACCTTGGCGAATCCGGCGGTGTCGACATCGGTCACGGCGCGGTCGATGTCCGAAAAGGGAAAGCGGTAGACACGATGAGAAATTCCGGCACTCGCCGCTTCAGTTTCCGACATGCCGACGCGTGCAAGTTCCGGATCGGTAAAGGTGCACCACGGCACCTTCTTTGTTTGGGCCCGCGCGGGAAGATGGAACAGGGCATTACGCAGGACCACGCCGGCTTGATGTTCCGCCATGTGCGTGAACAAGTAAGGACCGGCGAGGTCGCCGCAGGCGAAAATGCGCCGGTTGGTCGTGCGCAGGCGCGCATCGAGTTTCAGCCGTCCGTTTTCCTGCCCGACCCCGGCGGCCTCCAGTCCCAATTGTTCCACATTCGGCGCGCGCCCGGTGGCGATGAGCAGATGGGTACCGTGCAGCAAGGTCTCATGACCTTCGCGAGATTCGACCGTTAAAGCAATATCACCGGCGTTGCCCTCGGCCCGCCGTGTCCGATGGCCGAGATAAAATTTGACCCCTTCCGACTTGAGGCGCCCCTCAACGACGCCGACGAGATCCGTGTCTTCGCGCGGGAGCGCCTGCTGACCGATATCGATCACCGTGACCTGGCTGCGAAATCGTCGAAAGGCCTGAGCCATTTCCATACCGATCGGTCCCGCCCCCAGTATCAGCAGGTGCGGTACCGGCTCGCGCAAGTCGAATACGCTTTCGTTGGTCAGAAACGGTATTGATTCGAGACCCGGCACCGCCGGAACCATCGGACGTGACCCGGTGGCCAGAACGAAACGACGCGCCTTAAGTAACCGGTCGTTTATCTTGAAGGTATAGCGGTCAATAAAATGACCGGCGCCGAAAATAACCTCAACACCCAGGCCACGGAAACGCTCCGGGCTGTCGTTGGGCTTGATCTGATCGATGACGTCCTGCACGTGTTCCATGACATGGGCAAGCGATATCTCCGGAACGTGGGGAGGGAGCCCGGTCTGCGCCGCGTCGCGCATGGTCTGCGCCACCTTGGCCGCGTGCAGCAGCGTCTTGCTCGGCACACAGCCATAGTGCAGGCAATCCCCTCCCAAAGCGCGGGTTTCGACCAGCGCCACCTTGGCGCCCAATTTGGCTCCGCCGGCGGCTACCACCAGCCCGGCTGCGCCGCCACCGATGACACAGATATCGTAATCTGTTTGCATGTTTGTCTCGCTTTTTACTTCGATAACGCGGAGCGCGTGTCGTTTCACTAAGAAAACTCGTCACCGGGCCGGTTGATCGCACTCAACGGGTTAGTCGTGTGACTGGAGTTGACCTTACACTCAGCCGCACACGGTAATACGACAGTAATTTATTTCCGGCTGTATCGGTTGCCGATCCGGGGCGGACACTTTACTATGTCTTGGACAAATCATGCAGGAAAAAACTCCCTCATTATCCCATACCAATCCCGAATCATGGCTCAAGGACCATGGCGACGCCCTATATCGCTATGCCTTTTCCAGGCTTAGGGACACAACCCAATCCGAAGATCTGGTTCAGGAAACCTTGGTTGCCGCATTTCAGGGGCGGCATGGTTTTTCCGGTCGTTCCGCGGAACGCACGTGGCTTATCGGAATCCTGAAAAACAAACTTGTGGATTATCTGCGTAAACATGCCCGGGAGGTGGCGTCGGGCGACATGACCGGGGAAGACCTGGATACCGAGGCCATGTTCGATCCCTCGGGTAATTGGAAAACTCCGCCGTCTGACTGGGTAAATCCCACCCGCGCTTTGGAGCAAAAGCAATTCTGGAAGGTAATGTCCAAATGTCTCGACGCCCTCCCGTCACGTCATGCGCGGGTTTTTTCTTTGTGCGAGCTGGAAGGTTTCGACAGCACCGAAGCCTGTAAGGTATTTGGGATCACCACGACCAATTTATGGGTACTGCTGCATCGGGCGCGATTGCGGCTGAGGCAATGTCTGGAAAACCACTGGTTTGGACAAAAGACGAGCGAATAAATGATGTTAACCTGTAAACAGACCTCGCTGATTGTGTCGCAGTCGTACGATCGTCGACTGTTCTGGCGTGAGCGGATCGGCATGCGTTTGCACTTGTTGCTTTGCGCGGCCTGCACCAATTTCAAGCGGCAGATGGATTTTTTGCGCCAAGCGTTGCGCCACTTCGCGTCGCAGGAACGGGAGGAAAATGAGCGGATAAGACTTTCTGCCGAGGCGTTGGAACGTATCGCCCGCAATATTGATCATCTTCGGTAATCGCGCCGCTTATCAGCGGCGCTCCACACCGCTGCATTACCGGCACACATTGAAACCCGTCTCCCGCACATGAATCTCCATATCCTGAGCGGCAACCCCCTGAGCGCCGGGGAGCGCTACTGGAAGGGGATCAAACCGGCTTTTTAACGATAAAAATGGCATTTTGAATCGATCGGCTACTACAAACCTGTCAATCGTTGAATCGTTAAGGTATTCCGACTATCCCCGGCAGACCGCCTTGTGTCGGTCAAACCTTGTGAACCCGATAAGGCCGACCAAGACTCTAACTCAAGGGACGAACTGCGGGTAGAAAGGACTGTTGGGCCTGCGCCCCTCCCGCAGACTTTATCCTTGCAGGAGGGGAAGTGTCATGCTAAAGCTTAGTTTCTGGATTGGTACACCGACAATAATTACCTATCTCGCGTCGACTAATTCGCAACTTCTGGAAAACATCTTTTATATTTTCGTCTTGTGCGTCGTCGCACTCGTGGTAGCGATACTCTCTCAGATCAACGAAAAATCCCGGTAGTAATTCCCTTGATCCGGCGATAAAGCGCGGGCGGCGTGAGCCCCCGCGTTTTGTTGGCTGGTAATCTTCCCGAGCTGGCGGTAGATTAAGCGCAGATTCCGCTGGCCAACCCCCGACCATGCCGCGCAAACTCTATATCAAAACCTTCGGCTGTCAGATGAACGAATATGATTCCGCGCGCATGGCGGATGCGCTCGCGGTCAGCCACGGTTTGGAAACCACCGAAGACCCGGCGCTGGCCGACGTGTTATTGCTCAATACCTGTTCGATCCGCGAAAAAGCCCAGGAAAAGGTGTTTTCCCAGCTCGGAATGTGGCGTGAACTGAAAACGTCCCGGCCCGACCTGGTTATCGGGGTCGGCGGTTGTGTCGCCAGCCAGGAAGGCGCGGCCATCCTCCGGCGCGCGCCGTACGTGGACATGGTCTTCGGGCCGCAGACCCTGCATCGCTTGCCGGAAATGCTCGATGGGGTGTTGTCTACCCACCGTCCGGCCGTGGACATATCGTTTCCCGAAATAGAAAAATTCGATCGGTTGCCGGATCCGCGCGTGGAAGGGGCGCGCGCGTTCGTGTCAGTCATGGAAGGATGCAGCAAATATTGTACTTTCTGCGTCGTGCCCTACACGCGCGGCGAGGAATTCAGCCGCCCGTTCGACGACGTAATCGCGGAAGTCGTGCATCTGGCCGAACAGGGGGTGCGCGAGGTGATATTACTCGGTCAGAACGTCAACGCCTACTGCGGAGCCATGCATACCGGAGAAACCGCCGATCTCGCACGGCTCGTTCGCTACATCGCCGAAATCGACGGCATTGGGCGGATCCGTTTCACCACCTCGCATCCCCAGGTTTTCAACGAACGGCTGATTTCGGCCTACGCCGAAGTGCCGAAGCTCGCCGGACATCTGCACCTGCCGGTGCAGAGCGGAAGCGATCGTATTCTGGCGCTCATGAAACGAGGCCACACCGTGCTCGAATACAAATCGAAAATCCGCCGGTTGCGCGAAGTCCGGCCGGGAATCAGTGTGACCACGGATTTCATCGTCGGTTTTCCGGGAGAAACCGAAATGGATTTCTCCGCGAGCATGAATCTCATGGAAGCAGTAAGTTTCGACACCTCGTTCAGCTTCCTGTACAGCCCGCGTCCCGGCACGCCGGCGGCGGAAATGACGGATGACACGCCACGGGATGTCAAGGAGGCGCGCCTGGCGCACCTGCAGCGCCGTAATATCGAAATGGCCGCAGCGATCAGCCGGCGCATGGTGAACACGACACAGCGCATCCTGGTGGAAGGGCCGGCGCGCAAGACTTCCCGGCAGCTGTGCGGCCGCACCGAGAACAACCGCGTCGTCAATTTCAGCCATTCCGGAGCAAACCTGATTGGGCAGTTTGTGGACGTAGTCATCACCGAGTCGCTGACCAATTCCCTGCGCGGACGGCTGTTTACCCCGCCGCAAGCACGCAGCGCTTGATTTACCTCCCGGTTTTAAGACTTAATTGATGCCGGTTTATTTCCGAAATGGCGCACGCGTTTGAAGCCAAGATCCAAGCACATCGAATTTAGCCTCGCTCCCGCGGACAATCGCAGACTCGCCAATCTCTGCGGAGTCCATGATGAACATCTCAAGCAGATCGAGGAATATCTCGGTGTTCAAATCGCCAATCGGGGAAACCTGTTCCGCGTTACCGGTCAAATGGACGACAGCACGGCCGCTTCGCAATTGTTGAAGGAACTCTACGACGGCACCGAGGGCAGCGAAGACCTGACCCTGGCAGGCGTGCACGCGGCGTTGCAGCGATTGGCGTTGCGCGTGCCCGAGCAGGAGGACGATCGTGAAACGACGCTGCGCACCCCCAAGCGCATCATCCGGGGGCGCGGTCCGAGGCAACGCCAGTACATCCGGAATATTCTCACGCACGACATCAATTTTGGCATCGGTCCCGCCGGCACCGGCAAGACTTATCTTGCCGTGGCCTGCGCTGTCGAGGCGCTGGAAACCAGTCGCGTGCAGCGCCTGCTATTGGTGCGACCGGTGGTGGAGGCCGGCGAACGCCTCGGTTTTCTTCCCGGAGATCTCGAGCAGAAGATCGATCCGTATCTGCGCCCGCTCTACGACGCCTTGCATGAAATGCTGGGTTTTGAAAAGGTGGCGCGGCTTCTGGAAAAAAATATCATCGAACTCGCACCGCTCGCCTACATGCGCGGGCGCACGCTGAACGAGTCCTTCATCATTTTGGATGAAGCGCAGAATACCACCGCCGAGCAGATGAAGATGTTTCTCACGCGCATCGGTTTCGGCACCACCGCAGTGATCACCGGAGATATCACGCAAATTGATTTGCGACGTACCCAGATATCGGGTCTTAAACAGGCGATCGGAATCCTGGGTAATGTCGAAGGAATTACCTTCACGCATTTCACTCCTCAGGACGTGGTGCGTCACGCGCTCGTGCAGAAAATTGTCGAGGCCTACGACAGTTACGAAATTGGCGAAATGGGACCGGAAAAACATTCTAAATGAGACTGCATCTGAGTGTGCAGTACGGTCTGGCGCGTACCGGCCTCCCGGCGAAATCCACGATTCGTCGCTGGGCGCGCGCCGCCCTCAAAGGATTGCGGCGGAGGCATGCCGCCCTCGGTGTACGCATCGTGGGTTCTGCCGAATCCGAAATTTACAACGTGCAATTTCGTCATCATCGCTCACCGACCAATGTGTTGGCATTTCCTTTCGCTGCGCCGCCCGGGGCACGGAGCGAAATCCTTGGCGATTTGGTCATCTGTGCGCCGGTCGTGAGACGCGAGGCGCGCACGCAACACAAGTCAGTGATGGCGCATTGGGCACATATAGTGGTTCACGGTATACTGCATCTGCGCGGTTATGACCACCAGAATCGGCAGGACGCGAGGGCGATGGAGAAAATGGAAATACGTATCCTCAAGAAACTGGGTTACGCCAGTCCCTGCCATTCATGAGTGATAAAAAAGCAGATAACCCGGAGGCGGCGGAAGAAACGCCTGGCGGACAGCGCTCCTTGCTCGACCGCTTGAGCCACGTTCTGCTCGGGGAACCCGGCACCCGCAACGATCTGATCGAAATACTGCGCGATGCCACCGGCCGGGATTTGCTCGACCGCGACTCACTCGACATGATCGAGGGCGTGTTGCAGGTTTCCGAGATGAAGGTGCGGGACATCATGGTGCCGCGGTCGCAAATGGATGTTGTCGACAAAAACAGCACGCCTGAAAATTATCTGCCGCTGATAATCGAATCCGGTCACTCGCGCTTTCCCATGGTGGAAGGGGATAAGGACAAGGTCATTGGGATCCTGCTCGCCAAAGACCTGTTGCGTTACCTGTTTCTTGAGAAGAAAAAACGCGCTCATTTTAATGTCCATGACATGTTGCGCCCGGCCGTGTTTGTTCCCGAAAGCAAGCGTTTGAACGTTCTGCTGCGTGAATTTCGCACCAGCCGAAATCACATGGCCATTGTCGTGGATGAGTACGGAGGGGTGGCGGGACTGTTGACCATCGAAGATGTGCTGGAGCAGATCGTCGGTGAAATTTCGGATGAATACGATATCGACGACGATGTCATGATCATGCCGCGCGAAGGAGGAGAGTACGTGGTCAAGGCGCTGGTCAATCTTGCCGATTTTAATTCACGTTTAAACACGCAATTTGCCCACGACGAAATTGAAACCATTGGCGGACTGGTCATGAATCGGCTTGGGCACGTTCCCCGTCGGGGTGAAAAAATCGATATCGATGGTTTTCGATTTGAAGTGCTGCGCGCCGACAGTCGGCGAGTTTATTTGCTGAAAGTGACTCCGGTTGAAAAGAAATCCCAGTCTTAAGACAACGAGCCGGTTTTTTTCTCTCCCGCCAGCCTGGACCGACTTTGCGGCCTTCGCCGCCGGTCTTTTGCTGCCACTCGCGTTCGCTCCGTTTAATCTGTTCCCGTTCGCGGTTCTCGCCCCGGCGCTGCTGTTTGTAACGTGGTTGGATGTCTCCCCCCGGCGCGCCGCGTTCCGCGGGTTGCTCTTCGGTCTGGGCATGTTTGGACTTGGCGTATCGTGGGTGTACGTGAGCATGCATCATTTCGGCAACATGCCGGCTCCCCTGGCCGCTTTCGTGACACTCCTGTTCGTGGCCGGGTTGTCGATTTATCCCGCTTTGCTGGGATGGTCGCAGCGGCGTTTTTTTCCAAAACGCGGGACGCTCCATATCGTTCTGATATTGCCTTCGTTGTGGGTGCTGTTTGAATGGCTGCGCGGCTGGCTGCTGACAGGCTTTCCCTGGCTCGATCTCGGATACAGCCAGGTTTCTGTTCCGCTCTCGGGTTATGCGTCATGGCTCGGTGTCTACGGCGTCAGCTATTTCTGTGCCGTCAGCGGCGGCTTGATTGTTTGGGGGACGCAGGCGCCGGGGAAATTTTTCCGGATCGGTTTGCCGCTGATACTTATTATCTGGACCGTTGGCTGGCTAGCCGGGAAAACCGAGTGGGTCCAGCCGGCGGGCAATCCATTACAGGTAACGCTGATTCAGGGCAACATTCCCATCGAAGACAAATGGCGGCCCGAGAAACGCGATGCCATCGTGAACCGATATCTCACGCTGAGCAAAGCGGCGGACAAATCGGACTTGATTATCTGGCCGGAATCCGCGGTACCGGTTTATCTCGACGAGATTGACCAGCAATTTTTCGACAGCCTGCGGGGCATCAGTCAGAGAAAGCCCGTGGATATATTGTTCGGGGTGGCGGAGCGCGACAAGGAATCACGCCGTTATTACAACAGTGTGGTGAGCGTGGGCGCACAACCCGGCGTTTACCGCAAGCGACATCTGGTGCCGTTCGGTGAATTTCCTCCCCTGGAGCCACTGTTCTCCTGGCTCATGCAGAATTTCCGGATACCCATGTCGAATTTCAGCTCGGGGGCGCGCGCGCAACCGCCGTTAATCGCCGCGGGGCAGATAATCGGCGTGTCCATCTGCTACGAGGATGCCTTTGGAACCGAGATGATCGATGCATTGCCGGAGGCCACGTTGCTGGTAAATGTGAGCGAAGACGCCTGGTTCGGCGATTCGTTCGCGCCGCATCAACGAATCCAGATGGCGCGCATGCGGGCGATAGAAAGCGGACGTCCCATGCTGCGGGCTGCCAACACCGGACCGAGTGTGGCAGTGGATTATCGTGGTCAAATCATCGCCACTACGCCCGCATTTCAGGTTTATTCCTTGACGACTCTAGTGCAGCCGATGCAGGGCGCCACGCCCTACGTTCGGTTCGGAAACTTTCCAGTACTGATCCTGTCCCTTATCGGTGTCGTCGGAGGCATCGCGTATGCGTCACGCCGGCGATTTTCCGGGTGACTACAGGTCATTTCAGATCGTGATGGTAATTAATATGCGCCAAAATCTGCGAACATTCGATGGACAGTGATATGATTCGCCGATTTTACGCTTCAACAAAATTTTATTTTGGAAATTGTAATGAAAATATCCTCCCTTTTTATTCTGTTATTGATGGCCTTACCGTACGCCACGGTGCCTGCCGCCGACAAACCTGCAATCGCCTATGTGGACCTGCGCAAGGTGCTGGTGGAAAGCAAGGTTGGAAAGCAAAGCAAAGTCGAGCTTGAAAAACTGGTCAAGCAACGACGAAGTGCCATCACGGAAGAAGAGAACAAGCTGAAAGCGATGCAGGAGAAATTCCAGAAAGAGCAGCTGTTGATGACGGATGCACAGAAGGGCGAGAAGCAGAAAGAGTTTCAGCAGCGTGCCGATGTCTTTCAAAAAATGGTTTCCGACGCCAACCAGGACATCGCGGCGAAAGACAAGGAGTTTGCCGCGAAGTCGATTGCGGAAATCCGTAAGATCATCGCCGAGGTTGCCAAGGAGATGAATATCAGCCTTGTGCTCGAAGCCTCCGAATCCGGTCTCTTGTATGCCGACAGTGCGCTGGATCTGACACGGAAAGTTCTTGAACGCTACGACGCCAAGTCGGGAAAATAACACACACTTCCCGGCGAAGCATTCTGGCGGGAATATCCGTGTAGCGTGTCATGAAATCCTGACGCGAACACTCCGGTCATCGAAATGGCTTGCCAAATGGCGGTGCGTTTCGATCGGCGGTTAACAACAACGTAGGCGACGTTCGTATATTCCGGTATCCTACTCGGCACCGATGAATTTCCTGATTTAAACAACGATGGACGAGCAATACCTTCCGGGGAAAGTAGCGACTAACGCTCAGGAATACTGGGAAAAACATCGGACGTTCAGGGCCGTAACGGATCCGAAACGGGAAAAATTCTACTGCCTGTCGATGTTCCCCTATCCTTCCGGCAAGCTGCACATGGGTCATGTGCGCAACTACACTATCGGCGATGTGATCGCACGCTACCAGCGGATGCAGGGCAAGAACGTGCTGCAGCCGATGGGTTGGGATGCGTTTGGACTTCCGGCGGAAAACGCCGCGATGGCCAACAATGTCCCACCGGCTCAGTGGACCTATGCCAATATCGACGAAATGAAGAAGCAGTTGAAAGCGCTTGGTTTTGCGATTGACTGGGACCGGGAGCTCGCCACGTGCAAGCCGGAATATTACAAATGGAACCAGTGGTTATTCCTGCGCATGCTCGAGCGCGGTATCGCTTACAAACAGACCGGCGTGGTGAATTGGGACCCGGTGGATCAGACGGTGCTCGCCAACGAACAGGTGATTGACGGTCGAGGCTGGCGGACCGGCTCGTTGATCGAGAAACGCGAGATTCCCATGTATTACCTCGCGATCACCCGGTATGCCGATCAACTGCTTGACGATCTGGAAAAGCTCCCTGAATGGCCGGAACGCGTCCGCGCGATGCAAGCCAACTGGATCGGCAAAAGCTATGGCGTCCGGTTTGCGTTTCCATATCAACTGAACGGGAAAGAAGAAAAGCTTTGGGTGTTTACCACGCGCGCCGACACCATCATGGGCGTTACGTTCTGTGCGGTGGCGGCCGAACATCCGCTCGCGACCCATGCCGCCAAAAACAACCCGGCTCTCGCCGCATTCGTCGATGAATGCAAGCGCGGATCGGTGATGGAAGCCGACATCGCGACAATCGAAAAAAAGGGCATGCCGGCCGGAATTCATGTTATGCATCCGCTGACGGGAGAACCGGTCCCGGTATGGGTCGGCAATTACGTGCTCATGGGTTACGGCGAGGGCGCCGTGATGGCGGTGCCGGCGCACGATGAGCGCGATTTCCATTTCGCCAAAATGTACCAGTTGCCCATCAAGCAGGTGATCGCGGTATCCGGCGAATCCTTCTCTACGGATGCCTGGCAGGAATGGTATGCCGAAAAGGAGCGGGGACGTTGCATTAACTCCGGTAAATATGACGATCTTGACTACGCCGGGGCCGTGGAGGCCATCGCCGTGGACCTCAAGCGCAAAAACCTGGGAGAGAAACAGGTCATGTGGCGCTTGCGCGACTGGGGGATATCGCGACAACGTTACTGGGGGTGCCCGATACCTATTATTCATTGCGATCGCTGCGGCGATGTCCCGGTGCCGGACAGGGACCTGCCGGTGGTGTTGCCGGAAGACTGCGTCCCCGATGGCAGCGGGAACCCGCTCAACAAACGCGCGGATTTCGTCGCCACCCGCTGCCCAGAGTGCGGCCAACCGGCGCGGCGCGAAACCGACACCATGGATACGTTCGTGGATTCCTCCTGGTATTACGCGCGCTACTGTTGTCCGGACAACGGCAAAGCGATGGTGGACGAGCAGGTCAAATACTGGATGCCGGTCGACCAATACATCGGGGGCATCGAACACGCGATCCTGCATCTGCTGTATTCGCGCTTCTGGTGGAAAGTGATGCGCGATGTCGGTTTGGTTCAGGGCGATGAACCGTTCGCGCGGCTGCTGACGCAGGGCATGGTGTTGAACGATATTTTCTTCCGTAAACCGGCGAACGGGCGGGTGGTTTACTTTAACCCGGCTGACGTTGAAATAAAATGTGACGAGAAAGGCAATCGCACCGGTGCGATACTGAAGCGCGACGGCCAGCCGGTTGAATTCGCGGGCATCGGCACCATGTCGAAGTCAAAGAATAACGGCGTCGATCCGCAATCGCTCATTGAACAGTACGGCGCTGACACGGCGCGGCTGTTCATCATGTTTGCCTCGCCGCCCGAGATGACGCTGGAGTGGTCGGACGAAGCCGTGGCCGGCGCCAACCGGTTCTTGCGGCGGCTCTGGAGGATGGTGGCCGAGCACGTCCGCGGCGGATTGCCGGCCAGAAAGGAGTGGCCCGATTTGCCGCCGGACCTACTTGAGTTGCGGCGTCTTACACATCTGACGTTGCAGAAAGTGACCGATGACATGGGGCGGCGTCGGACTTTCAACACCGCCATCGCCGCCGTGATGGAATTGACAAACGCGCTCGGCAAGCTCAAAGACAACTCCGAGCCCGCCAAACGGGTGCGTCACGAGGCGCTCGAGATTAGCGTTCAGGTGCTTTCACCGATCGTTCCGCATATCTCACACGTATTATGGTTCGCGCTGGGAAACAAGCAAGCCGTGGTCGATTCTGGCTGGCCCCGGCTGGACACGGTTGTCTTGAAACAAGACAGCCTCGAGATGGTCGTTCAAGTGAATGGCAAACTCCGCGGCCGTGTTTCTGTTCCAGTGCAGGCGGGCGAGGAGAGAGTGAAGGAGATTGCGCTGGCGAACGAAGCGGTGTCGCGCCATGTCGGCGGCAAAGCGGTAAAGAAGGTAATCGTCGTGCCCGGGAAATTGGTGAATATCGTGGTGGCATAAAGTGACAAGTAGCAAGTTACAAGTAGCGAGTAAAAGCCGTTGGCAAGTTTTTCTCTTGCTACTTGCTGCTTGCCACTTGCTGCTGTTGTCGTGCGGATTTCACCTGCGCGGTGCCGGAATGTTCGAGCTGTCTCCCGCAT
Source organism: Sulfuricaulis sp. (assembly GCF_040901545.1). Classification (GTDB taxonomy): domain Bacteria; phylum Pseudomonadota; class Gammaproteobacteria; order Acidiferrobacterales; family Sulfurifustaceae; genus Sulfuricaulis. The sequence goes on from NZ_JBBDYL010000066.1 coordinate 21,320, forward strand.
TGGCCAAAATGAGGGTGATGGTGGAGGGCAGTCAGTTGCAGAATGAACCGCTGCTTGTGGCCATGAAAAGCGCCCTGCGTTTGCAAACCATCATACAGGTTGAAGATTCGGGCGATGCACCGCTGCTGTTGCTCTACGGGGAACGGTCGGAAAATCAGCTATTGTCCGTGATCTCAACCGGCAAGGCCGAAGCCTACCTGTTGAAATACGAGGTCAGTTTCCGCCTGATCGATAAGGAAAACAAACCGTTGTCGGAACCGCAGACAGTCAGGGTTCGGCGCGATCATGCCTACGACCGGCTGAATATTCTGTCGAGCGAGCGGGAAGAGCAAGAGTTGCGGCGCGAGATGCAACGCGACGCCGTGCAGCAAATATTGAGACGACTGTCACGGATCAATCCGGAGGCAAGGCGTGTCGATCAGCGCTGACAATTTAGCGCAGCATTTGAAGCGGGGACTGTCGCCGATTTACCTGGTTTATGGCGATGAGCCGCTGCTGGTGGATGAAAGCTGCACCGCGATCCGTGAAGCGGCGCATGCCGCCGGTTACCACGAGCGTCAGGCGCTTACCGTGGAAAGCGGTTTTGACTGGAACGGGCTTTTTCATTCCACTCAATCCCTGTCGCTTTTTTCCGAACGCCGTCTCATCGAATTGCGCCTGCCCACCGGCAAGCCCGGTGAAGCCGGCGCGAAAATACTCATGGATATCGCGGCGCACCCGCCGTCCGACATTATTTTTTTGGTGAGCAGTGGCAAACTCGACAAGCAGGCGCGCGCGGCCAAATGGGTGAAGGGGCTCGAAACCGCCGGAGAAGTCATCGCGGTTTATCCACTTGAAGGAGCGCAATGGCCGTCATGGATACGACATCGCATGGAAATGAAAGGTCTCAAGCCCGGTGCCGGCGTGGTGGAATTGCTGGCGCATCTTATGGAGGGAAACCTCCTCGCCTGCGCGCAGGAAATTGACAAACTGAGCATGCTCCTTGGCGCAGCCGAGGTGGGTCTTGATGACATCGAAGGTAATCTCAGCGACAATGCCCGCTACAACGTTTTTGCGCTGGCGGACGCCAGTCTGCGCGGCGAACCGGTGGCAGTGGAGCGGATTATCAACAACCTGCGCCGTGAGGGCGTTGAACCGATACTGGTTCTCTGGGCGCTGGCGCGCGAGGCACGCGAAATGGCGCAAATGTCGGCGATGGTCGCCGATGGCCAACCGATTGCGCGCGTGCTTGAAGCGAGACGGGTGTGGACCAAGCGCAAGCCGCTCGTGACCGGCGCGTTGAAGCGGTTGTCGGTAAATGCGTCACAGGATCTCCTGCGGCGCGCCGCCAGGGCGGACCGCATATTGAAAGGCCGTGGAACCGGCGATGTATGGCAGGAATTACAGTGCCTTGCGCTCTGCATGAGCGGTATGAAGCCCGGAACATGTAATATTTAGTAAATTGATGCACCAAGAGCGATACGCATGAAGACAGCATCGAGACATACCGCCGACGTGGACATCCATGGCTATATGCAGGATGTCGGCCGTCGCGCGCGCGCCGCGGCGCGCATTATCTCGCGCGCCGAGACAGCCGCGAAAAATAACGCGCTGCTTGCCATGGCTGCCGAGATCGAACGCGAGAGCGGCACGCTGCTTGACGCAAACAAGATGGACCTCGACGCAGGTAACAACCAGGGGCTGGATGATGCCTTGCTGGACCGGCTGGAACTCAACGATTCGCGCATCAAGGCTATGTCCGAAGGTTTGCGTCAAATCGCCTTGCTTCCCGATCCTGTCGGTGAAATCACCGATTTGAACTATCGCCCGTCCGGTATTCAGGTGGGACGCATGCGCGTTCCCCTCGGTGTCATCGGCATTATCTTCGAATCGCGGCCGAACGTTACCGCCGATGCGGCGGGACTTTGCCTCAAGTCCGGCAATGCGACCATTCTGCGCGGCGGCAGTGAAGCCATTCACTCGAATCGGGCCATCGCGGCCTGCATCCAGTCAGGGCTCAAGCAAACACGGCTTCCCGAAGACGCCGTCCAGATGATCGAGACCACCGACCGCGCCGCGGTGGGGGAATTGATACGCATGAAGGAATTCGTGGACGTTATTGTTCCGCGCGGGGGCAAATCGCTCATCGAACGGATCAGCGATGAGGCGACCATCCCCGTCATCAAGCATTTGCATGGGGTGTGTCACGTTTACATCGATGATAAGGCCGATAGAGATAAAGCCGTGAAGATTGCCTTTAATGCCAAGACCCAGCGCTACGGCACGTGCAACACCATGGAGACCCTGCTGGTTGCGCAAGGCATCGCCGGAAAAATCCTGCCCGCCCTGGGCGAGATGTACCAGGAGGCAGGGGTGGAACTGCGCGGCTGTGAGGCTACACGCCGGATTCTTCCCGGCATCAAGAGCGCCACCGAAGAAGATTGGTATACGGAATATCTCGCGCCGATTTTGTCTATCCGGCTCGTGAAAAACGCGGAGGAGGCAATTGACCATATTGCGAAATATGGATCGGCGCATACCGATTCGATCGTGACCGAGGACATCACCTGTGCACGCCGTTTTCTGCGCGAAGTGGATTCGAGCTCGGTAATGGTCAACGCTTCCACGCGCTTTGCGGATGGGTTTGAATACGGTCTTGGGGCGGAGATCGGAATCTCGACCGATAAACTCCACGCGCGCGGGCCGGTGGGGCTCGAGGGCTTGACGTCGGTAAAATTTATTGTCCTCGGAGATGGTCATATCCGGAAATAAGCATGATTTTTGGATTGACATCTCGATGTCGGTACTGATGGCCGGCGCTTCCCGATTGACGCTGCATTAAGTGAAACCCCTTGGCATTCTCGGCGGCACGTTTGATCCCGTTCATTACGGTCATTTGCGCCCGGCACAGGAAGTCCTGCATGCCCTGGATCTGGCCGAAATCCGGTTCATCCCTGCCGCGATTCCCCCACATCGTCGCCCGCCGGTGGCCACGGCCGAGCAGCGCTGGCGCATGGTTACGCTGGCCGTGGAGGGAGTTCCCGGGTTCGTCGTGGACGAGCGCGAAATCATTCGCGGAGGGCTTTCATACACCGTGGAGACGCTGGAGTCCCTGCGTCAGGAATGGGCATCCCGATCATTGTGTCTGATGATGGGAATGGATGCGTTCGCGGGCATGGGATCGTGGCATCGAGCAGAACGGTTGCCGACCCTGGCGAATATCATCGTGATGACGCGGCCGGGGTGGGATTTCTTCGGGAACGAAGAATTGCCGTCGTGGGCGCAAGACCGAATCGAGCCCGATCGTGAAAAACTGATTCAAAACATAAATGGAAAGATATTTTTTCAGGCAGTGACACCGCAGCCTATCTCCGCCACGCAGGTTCGGGAGGCTATCGCCCGCGGAGAGCCGGTGGAGAATTTTATACCCCCGACCGTTCTCGAATACATTCGCGCTAACCGAATCTACCGGCTCAAGGAATTGGATGGCAAGCGTCTCTAAATCCAGAAGGATTCGTGATTGGGTATGCGAAGCCCTGGAAGATGCCCGGACGCACGACATTGCCGTGCTCGATGTTCGGAAGGTCAGTGATTTCACGGATTATATGGTGATCGCGACCGGCACCTCGAACCGGCACGTTCAGTCGACGGCGGGCAAGGTAGTTGATATCTTGCGCGAACGCCACATCCGCCCGGTGGGCATTGAAGGAGAAAAAATAGGCGATTGGGTGCTGATTGATTTCGGTGACGTTGTTGTTCACGTGATGCGCGAACAGACGCGGGATTTTTACAATCTGGAGAAACTCTGGTCCGATGCCAAGAGAATCAAAGTAGCAAGTTCCAAGTAGCAAGTGGCAAATTGTTGCCTGATTCTTGCTACTTGCCACTTTATACTTGCCACTGAAGTTTTTTATGCGAATCCATATCATCGCGATCGGTGCGCGTATGCCGGCTTGGATTGAGGCCGGATACGAGGAGTATGCCAGGCGCCTTCCGCGAGAATGCACCCTGGTTCTGCACGAGATCCCCGCACGTCGGCGCGCCAAGGGCGCCGATATCAGCCGACTCATCGCACAGGAGGGCGCGCGCCAGTGGGCCACTGTCCCTTCGGGCGCGCGTGTTATCGCGCTCGACCGCGCGGGCAGAAAGTTGGATACTGAGGCGCTTGCGACTGAAATCAAAAAACGCCTGGCCGTCGGAGAGGATCTCGCTTTTCTGATTGGCGGACCCGAGGGCCTGGCACCGCAGTGTCTCCAGAGCGCTCACGATCGCTGGTCGCTTTCGGAACTGACCCTGGCGCATACCGTGGTTCGCGTGGTACTGGCCGAACAGCTCTATCGCGCCTGGAGTATCATCCGAAATCTGCCGTATCATCGCTGAATCCGGTTTTAATCGAGGTACCGTTCATGAAAAACGGAAATTCCGCTGCCAAAATTTATCTGGCTTCGGCCAGTCCCCGGCGTCATGATTTACTCGGCCATTATGGATTGGAGTTTGAAGCGCTGCCGTCCAACCTGCTTGAGGTGCACCAAAAGAATGAAGCGCCTGTGGATTACGTGACACGCGTGGCGCATGACAAAGCCGAGTTTGTCGCCAAGCTCGTCAAAGAACGCGGTCTCCCGGAGTATCCCGTTCTGGGGGCGGATACCGAGGTGGTACTGGACGGAGAAATTCTGGGCAAGCCGGGTGGTCGCGATCACGGCATGGATATGTTGCGCCGGCTCTCGGATCGCACGCACGAGGTTCTCTCCGCGATTTGCGTGCTCGATCGCGGAAAGGAATACACCGCCCTCAATACCAGCCTGGTCACGTTTACTTCCATCACTGAAGAAGAAATTGCGCAATACTGGGAATCGGGCGAACCCGCCGACAAGGCCGGTGCCTACGCGATCCAGGGTCGCGCGGGTGGATTTATCACCAAGCTGGAAGGAAGTTACTCGGCCGTTATGGGCCTGCCGCTCTACGAACTGGCCGAGATTATGAAAAAAATCCGCAGGCAAAGCGCGTGAGCGAGGAAATTCTCATCAACGTCACGCCGCAGGGCAAAGCGGAGAATCGCCCGCCCCATCCTTGGGGCTCGCCCCTGCGCGCTTCGCGCTCCGGGGCCAGCGTCGCTTCGCTCCGCTGTCCAATTCTGCTCCAGGCAGAATTGTCGCGAATGCATTTAACATGTATTCGCGCCGCTGAGCGCCCGGCCGGATGGCCGAGCTGGGGATCAACCGTGCACGAATGTCGCGCCAGGGATGGCTGGTAATACCGATAGCCTATGAGCGAAGAAATCCTCATCAATGTAACGCCGCAGGAAACTAGAGTAGCGGTCGTCGAAAACGGCATGCTCCAGGAAGTGTACATCGAGCGCGCCCGCCAGCGCGGAATCACCGGAAACATTTACAAAGGCAAGGTAGTCCGAATTCTTCCAGGCATGCAGGCGGCGTTTGTGGATATCGGTCTTGAGCGCACCGCGTTTCTCCATGCTTCCGATATCCGTGCCGTCTCAAGCGCTGATAACGAGGCCAATACGTCTCCGACCATTCATGAGTTGCTGAAAGATGGTCAGGAAATTGTGGTTCAGGTGGTCAAGGATCCGCTTGGCACCAAGGGCGCGCGCCTGACCACGCAGATTACCCTGCCCGCACGCTATCTCGTCTATCTTCCATACAGTAAACACATCGGGATTTCGCAGAAGATCGGGGACGAGGCGACGCGTGAACGTCTGCGCCTGCTGGTTAAATCCGCCTTACCGGAGGATACGGAAAATGGCGGATATATTTTGCGTACCCTGGCCGAGACGGCGACGGAAGAAGAAATCCATACCGATATTCGCTATTTGCGACGGGCCTGGTCCACTTGTCAGGAAAGAATTTCCGAAGCTCCGGCAACCAGTCTTATCCATGAGGACTTGCCGCTGGCGCTCCGATCCATGCGCGATCTTGTGCCCGACAACATCGAGAAAATCCGAATCGATTCGCGTGAAATCTATCTCAAGGCCTGTGACTTCGGAAATGAATTTATACCCGAGATCGCCGATCGAATCGAACATTATCCGGGCGAACGTCCGATCTTTGACCTGTATTCAATTGAGGATGAAATCGAGAAGGCCCTGGACCGGAAGGTAATGCTGAAGTCGGGCGGATACCTGATCCTGGACCAGACGGAGGCCATGACCACCATCGACGTGAATACCGGGGGGTACGTCGGCCATCGGAATCTTGAAGAAACCATTTTCAAGACTAATCTTGAAGCGGCGCAGACCATCGCGCGTCAGCTGCGCCTGCGCAATCTGGGGGGCATGATCATTATCGATTTCATCGATATGAATGAGCCTGAACACAAGCGCCAGGTGCTGCGTGCCCTGGATCGCGCCCTGTCACGCGATCGCACCAAGGTATACATCACCGAGATGTCGCCCCTGGGGCTGGTGGAACTCACCCGTAAACGCACGCGTGAAAGTCTCGAGCATGTTCTTTGCCAACCCTGTCCGGTTTGCGAAGGGCGCGGCATGATCAAAACGCCGCAAACCGTGTGTTATGAAATTTTTCGTGAAATCTTGCGCGAGGCGCGCCAGTACGGCGCTGATGAATACCTGGTGCTTGCCTCCCAGCCGGTCATTGACCTGCTGCTCGATGATGAGGCAGGAAGCCTCGTCAAGCTGCATGAGTTCATTGGCAAGCCGATACAACTAAAGGTTGATCCGGTGTATACGCAGGAACAATTTGACGTAGTATTGATGTAGCGCCAAGCGGCGGCCCATGCCGGAGCCGGAAACTTATGCAAGTTCCTGGAATCGAAAGAAATATGAATCGATTCCCTCCGGGCAATTTCGGCTTTTTCCGCCGGGAGCGCCAGAATAGCATTATGTTCACATTCACCACCCGGATGCGCCAGCGGACGACGACATGAAAAAGCGATTACGGCGATATGCCACCCATGCCGGACGTGCGACGCTCCATATCAGCCGCTGGACTTTGTACGTTTCCGGCGCCTTGCTGGTATTACTGGCGATTATTTTCTCCATCGCTTTTTTTCTGTTGCCGAAAGTGGCGCAGCAGAAATCCGAGCTGGAGCAATATCTGAGCCAACGTTCCAACCGCCAGGTACGCATCGATACGCTGCAGGCCTACTGGGACGGGTTGCATCCCGGCGCCAGGATCACCGGGCTTCAGGTGTTTGCCGCCGATGGAGTAAAACCGGCGATACAACTGAGCGAAGTTCGTTTGAGTCTGGCACTGTTCCCCCTGATCCGGGGAAATCTGGAAATCAATCATCTCGTCGTCGTCAATCCCAATCTTGTACTCGAGCGTCTCAAAGACGGACGTTTCCGCATATCCGGATTTGATCCCTTGCGGGGAGATGAACTGGGTGAAGGCGAAAAGTTCGTCACCTGGCTGTTCCAGCAGGGAAAGCTTGAGATTGAAAATGGCGCGCTGAAATGGATCGACCACCGGGAGAATGCCCCGGTCCTGAATTTGACCAGCGTAAACCTGAGCCTCAGAAATAACGGCGATCGTCATCGCCTGGATTTCAGCGCGCAATTTCCTCCCGCGATCTGTCGCGATTGTTCTTTCGCGGTCGATATAACCGGTAATCCGTTTCACTCGTCTGAATGGGACGGTGATATCTATCTGCGCGCGGCGGAAGTGAATGTCTTGGCGCTTCCATTGATAGCACGAGAGAAGCTTCCGGCTGTGTTAAGGGGAAAGTTCAATGTGCAGCTCTGGTCGGAATGGGAGCAGGGGCTGCCGGTTTCATTTCGTGGCCAAGTGCACGTGGCGGATCTCAAGTTGCCGATTCCGGGATGGGATTCACCCCTTGGTATCCGCGAAGCAACTGGCGATTTGAACTGGAAGTCCCGGCGTGACGGGTGGCGACTTGACGTGGCGAACCCCCGGATAGGATTGATCGGCCCGGCCTGGTCCGCCGGTCATCTGCGGATTACGCATCAGCCGGATGAAACCCTGATCCAGGCCAAGCATCTTGAATTCGGCGATATCACCGGTTTTATCAGGCGCATGAAAAGCGACATCGTTGAAATCGCTAAAAAAGGTTTGGAAGAACATAACAAGCTGCTCGATTTCTGGCTCGTCAGCCGGCCTGAAGGTCTGGTCGATAATTTCGCGCTCCGCCTGCACGGCGATTGGACGGCAGCGGAGGATTTTTCCCTGGTTGGCGATGTATCCGGCGGGAATGTACTGCCCTATGGAGATTTTCCCGGGATACAAGGACTCAACGGACATCTATCCCTCTCGCGCAGCACGGGCAGTCTGCAGCTGGATTCAAATAAAATTACCGTTTCGCTTCCCAAGATATTCCGTGCTCCGTTAATGGCGCAGCGGGCCGGCGGCGACATCAAGTGGGAAAAAACCAAAGATGGCTGGCAAGTGATTGGAGATAATCTGCGCGTGGTGAGCGAAGATGGCCGCGGCCATGGCAAATTGATTGTGCGAGTCCCGCTGGACAAGTCAATATCTCCGTATGTAAGGCTGCGCGTGGATTTTCAAGAGGGGAAGGGCGCGCGCGCCGCCCGGTATTTTCCCGCTTATCATTTTCCGGCACGTACGCTGGCCTGGATGGAAAGCGCTTTTGCCGGTGGCGAGATCACGCAAGGACATTTGATCTACGATGGCCCGATTCGCGAATTTCCTTTCCGGAACCGTAGCGGAAAGTTTGAAGTGCGCGGCCACGTGCGCAACGGCATTTTTCGTTTCCTTCCCGGTTGGGAACCGGTCAAGCACGCCGAAGTGGACGTGGCGATTACCGGCCCCGAGATACTTGTGACCGGCAGTGGAAAAATCGGAAGCCTCGACGCTTCCCAGATTAGTGTTAAGGGGGGTTACAACAACGATGAACCGTATGTGGTGCAAATCAGTGGCAAGGTCAGCGGGAAGGTCGATGAGACACTGAAAGTACTTCGTGAAGTGAAGTCTGAACCCGATAAGTCACGCTGGCTTTCCAACTTGCCATCCGGATTGCATGGTTCGGGTGAGGGTATTCTCAACCTGGGCCTGACGATTCCGGTAGGCGAGGCGCATCAGATTCGAATCAACGGCAATTATCGTTTTTTGAAAAGCACCTTGTATATTCCCGATACGGCCGCGGCAGTCGAAGAGATTGAGGGTAGCGTTCAATTCACTGAAGCGGGGATTCGTCGAGGAACCCTGCACGGCCGTTTCATGGGTGGTGAGGCCGTAATGGCCGTCAATCGGGAGAATGACGAACTGTTACTTTATGGCCAGGGCAGCATCACCGCGCCAGGGCTGGCCCCAATCGTCGGACCGAAAATCGCCCCGCGAATCCAGGGCAATGCCAAGTGGAATGTCACATGGCGTTCGCGCAACGAGGCGAGGGATCTGCGCGCCGATGTCGATTTGCAAAATATCAAAATCTCTCTTCCACCGCCGTTTGATCAGCCGACCTTGTTCGGAGGAAATAATTTACTTGTCAGAACCGTATCGAGCACGCAAGACGGTTTGTCGCTCACGCTTAATGCGGGCAATCGCCTGAGCGGCAAGCTGATTGTGGCTCGCGCGGCCGATGGATGGCGTCTGTCGAGCGGACGGATCGGTTTCGGGGAAGAGCGCGTGCCGCCTCCAAAAGCCCGTGGGCTGCATGTCAGCGCGCGTCTTGACGCGGTGGATCTGGATCAATGGTGGCCGTTGCTGGGCGAGGGCACGATCGGCGCCGCGGAATCGGTTAATCGCGTCACTGCCGAGGCACGATCGTTCACGATGTTCGACCGTAATTTCGGAAGCATCAATCTTGATATTTCCCGCCGTCGCGGAACCTGGAGCGGTACTGTCAATGGTGATTCCATGGCCGGTGACATCAAGCTTTCCGGCAAGGGCGCCTCCGCCCGTTATGAACTTGACATGGCGCATCTGGTTTTGCCGGAAAAGCAGCACCGCCGGAGTGACACCGAGGTTGACCCGCGCCGCCTGCCTACTGTCGTAGTGCGCAGCAAGTCATTCCAGCTTCGTGACAAAGCTCTGGGCGAACTCGATTTCCAGGCTGTTCCCGGAAAATCCGGCTGGCAGTTCAAGCGTTTCACTCTGGTCAGGCCCGAGATGAAAGTGGATGTCACCGGCAGCTGGCAATATCTCAATAACAAGCATGCCAGTGATTTCACCATCGAGTTTAAAAGTTCCGACATGGGCAAGACCATGGAAGCGTTTGGATCGCCTGACCGGCTGTCCGGCGGCGATGTGGTCGTTAATTCACACTTGTCATGGCCCGGATCGCCGGCGAATCCACAACTCGCCAATCTGAACGGCGGCATCGAAATTTCGGCCAAGAAAGGCCGCTTTCTCCAGGTGAAGTCAGGCGCCGGGAGAATGTTCGGGCTGCTCGATCTCAGCGCCATCGGCCGCTACCTCACGCTCGATTTCACGCCGGTGTTCGGTAAAGGTTTTATCTTCGATCAGATCAAGGGGAAAATCGATATTGAAAAAGGCAACGCCCATTCCCGCGACTTTTCGATTCGTGGGCCGGCGACGCAAATCGCCGTCGGCGGGCGCGTGGGCCTGGCCGCGGAAGATTACGATTTGGTCATCGAGTTGGAACCAAAGCTCAGCGACAGTCTCACGCTTGCCTCCTGGGGCGTGTGGGGTCCGCAGGTGGCCGCGGTCGTGCTGGCCGTGCAAAAGATTTTCAAAAAACAGATCGCCAAGGGTACCCGCGTAACTTATGTGGTAAAGGGTCCGTGGGAAAATCCGGTCATTACCAAACAGGTCAAAGGCGAAGGACCTGATAACCGGAATGCCGCCCCGAAAACGAGTGATGAGCCAGGCGTACAGTGATATCCTAGCGGCATGAGCCGGTATTTTATTTTTTTTCCTTCGTTGCGTGTTTCCCCGGCATTTTTAGCGAAAGACATTTCCATCAATGCTGAGGCCGATGCCCGTCCGGGCGTCGGGTTACCGTGACGCGGGTCGCTGCGATTCAACTGGCTTCGGGGCCGCAAGTGGCGGCGAACCTCGGTGAAGCGGAGCGGCAGATTGCCGCCGCCGCCAAAGCCGGCGCCCAACTCATCGTGTTGCCGGAAAATTTCGCCATCATGCCGCAGAAGGAGGCCGACCGGCTGTCCGTGGCTGAAAAGGACGGCCGGGGCCCGATCCAGGATTTTCTGTCGACGCAGGCGCAACGGCATCAGACATGGATTGTGGGCGGCACGATTCCGCTGATAGCGAATTCTTCGGACAAGGTGCGTGCCGCCTGCTTGCTCTACAACGACCGCGGCGAGCGCGTGGCACGTTACGACAAGATACATCTCTTTGATGTCCGGCTAGGCAACGGCGAGCATTATCAAGAATCAAAAAATATCGAGCCCGGCGATTCCGTCGTGGTGATCGACACGCCTTGCGGCCGGCTGGGATTGGCCGTGTGTTATGATCTGCGTTTTCCCGAGCTTTTCCGCCGGTTGCTCGACCAGGGAGCGGAACTCTTTGCGTTGCCTTCCGCCTTCACGGCGCACACGGGCCGGGCCCATTGGGAAGTGCTGGTGCGCGCCCGCGCCATCGAAAATCTCGTGTATGTCATTGCCGCCGCCCAGGGCGGATATCATGCGAATGGCCGGGAAACCTACGGCGACAGCATGATTGTCAGTCCCTGGGGCGATATCGTTTCGAGACTCGCGCGCGGCGCCGGATACGTCATCGCGGATTGCGACCGCACCCTGCAGCAGGGGGCGCGTACGAGCCTGCCGAGCATACAACACCGGCGGTTTACATCATGAGTGACGGCGTGCTCACCCTGGCACGTCAATCCCTGCTCGAACCGGCGGGTATCGGCGATGCGGAGCTGATGCGCCTGATCGGCCAGTTAACCACGGGCGGTGTGGATTACGGCGACCTTTATTTCCAGTACAGCCGTAGCGAGTCCTGGTCGCTCGAGGAGAGTAAAGTCAAATCCGGCAGTCACAGCATCGAACTGGGTGTGGGTTTACGCGCCGTGGCCGGCGAGAAAACCGGGTTCGCCTATTCCGATGAAATCATCCTGCCCACGCTGCTGGAGGCCGCCGGCGCCGCGCGCGCCATCGCGCAGCAGAACGCGCCGGCGAACATGCCCGCCGCATTCCACGGCGAGACGGGACGGCAACTGTACCGCCCGGCCGACCCGCTCGCGAGTCTCGCGGACGATGCCAAGGTAAAACTGCTCGAGCGCGTGGAGCAGGAGGCGCGCGCGCAGGACCCGCGCGTGAAGCAGGTCATGGCCAGTCTCGCCTCGACGCACGAGTCGATTCTGGTGGTGCGCTCGGACGGCGTAATCTCCGGTGATGTACGCCCACTGGTGCGGCTCAGCGTCACCGTCATCGTGGAGAGCAACGGCCGACGCGAATCGGGCAGCGCCGGCGGCGGCGGCCGGTTCGGTTACGATTATTTCAACCAGCAGGACCGCGCGCTGGATTATGCGCGCGAGGCCGTGCGCCAGGCGCTGGTGAATCTTGAGGCCGTGGATGCGCCCGCCGGCACCATGGCGGTGGTGCTCGGCCCCGGTTGGCCCGGAATTTTGCTGCACGAGGCCATCGGCCACGGGCTCGAAGGCGACTTCAACCGCAAGGGCACGTCCGCCTTCGCCGGACGCATCGGGCAACGCGTGGCCTCCGAGCAGTGCACCGTGGTGGACAACGGCACGATCCCCGACCGGCGCGGCTCGCTCAACGTGGACGACGAGGGCACGCCGACACAGAACAACGTGCTTATCGAGAACGGCGTGCTCAAAGGTTACATGCAGGACACCATGAACGCGCGCCTGATGAAGGTCGCGCCCACGGGCAACGGCCGGCGCGAATCCTACGCACACCTGCCGATGCCGCGCATGACCAACACCTACATGCTGAACGGCAAATTCGATCCGAAGGAGATCATCGGTACGGTGAGCAAGGGTCTGTACGCCGTCAATTTCGGCGGCGGGCAGGTCGACATCACTTCGGGCAAGTTCGTGTTTTCCGCCTCCGAGGCCTATCTGATCGAAAACGGAAAAATCACGCGTCCGGTGAAGGGCGCCACGCTGATCGGCAACGGGCCGGATGTGCTCACGCGCGTATCCATGGTCGGCAACGATCTGGAGCTCGACCCGGGCGTCGGCACCTGCGGCAAGGAAGGCCAGAGCGTGCCGGTGGGCGTGGGCCAGCCGACGCTCAAGATCGATGGCCTGACGGTTGGGGGCACGCAGGCATGAGCACCACCACCGTCGCCACGCGTCCCGCGGTCGCGGACAGGAATTCACGCGAGCGCCTCGCCGGTGTTGTCGGCCAGGTGCTCGCGGAGGCGAAAAAATCCGGCGCCACCGCGGCCGAAGCCGGGGTGAACATCAGCCAGGGTCTGTCGGTGACGGTGCGCCTGGGTGAAGTCGAGACGGTGGAGCACACGCGCGACAAGGGCATGGGCGTGTCGGTCTATTTCGGGCAGCGCACCGGCTCGGCCAGCTCCACGGATTTCAGCGAGCATGCCCTGCGCGAAACGGTACGCGCCGCCTGCACCATCGCCAAATTTACCGCGGAGGACGATTGCGCCGGCCTCGCCGATCCCGACCGGCTGGCAAAAGACATTCCCGATCTCGATCTGCATCACCCGTGGAATCCGGGCACGGACCGGGCCATCGAGCTCGCGCGCGCGGCCGAAGACGCCGCGCGCAATCAGGACAAGCGCATCGCCAATTCCGAGGGTGGAAGCCTGACCACGCACGAAGGGCTGGAGGTTTATGGCAATAGCCATGGATTCCTCGGCACGGTCGCGAACACGCGCCACAGCCTGTCGGTGAGCGTTATCGCGCAGGACGAATCCGGCATGCAGCGCGATTTCTGGTACACCGTGGCGCGCGCGTCCGACGCGCTGGAATCGCCGGAGTCGGTGGGCCGGACGGCGGCGCGCCGCAGCCTGTGGCGTCTGGGCAGCCGCAAACTTGCCACGCGCCAGTGCCCGGTATTATACGAAGCACCGCTGGCCAGCAGCCTGTTGTCCCATTTCGTCAGCGCGGTGCGCGGGACGAGCCTCTACCGCCAGGCCTCGTTCCTGCTGGATGCGCTCGGCCAGCCGGTGTTCGCGGATTTCGTGCGCATCCACGAGCAGCCGCATCTCAAGGGTGCGCAGGGCAGCGCGGCGTTTGACAGCGAGGGCGTGGCGACGCAGCCACGCGACCTGATTCGCGACGGGATACTGCAAGGCTACGTGCTCGACTCCTATTCCGCGCGCAAGCTCAAGATGCAGACCACCGGCAATGCCGGCGGCGTGCACAACCTCACGATCGACCCCGGTAAGGACGATCTCGCCGCGCTCATGAAGCGCATGCATACGGGCCTGCTGGTGACCGAACTCATCGGCTTCGGGGTCAACACGGTTACCGGCGACTATTCCCGCGGCGCCGCCGGCTTCTGGGTGGAAAACGGGCAGATTCAGTACCCGGTGGAGGAAATCACCGTCGCCGGCAATCTCAAGGACATGTTCCGCCGCATCGTCGCCGTTGGCAGCGACGTCGACACCCGCGGCAATATCCGCAGCGGTTCGATTTTGATCGAGAATATGACGGTGGCGGGGAGTTGAGGTAATTTTCAGGTAACAGAAGGAGTTGGTGCTCGCGCAAAATTAAATCACTCTGAGGCATACCCGTTTCCACTGATTCGTGGGTTGGCAACATCCCATCCTGATCTAAGTTTCCACCTTTCAATTTCGAAGCAAGCGATCAACAGCCTTACTCTGTGCGGCAAATTTCCCTTTGCGTCATTGCCGGAGTCCTCTACACTCTGCCCGCGAAAAATAGGCAAATCCCCATGGCCAAGGCACGCAAACCCAAGAAACCGGATTATCTGAAACAGGTTCTGGCCGCTTTGGAGGCCGGCGACACGGCGGCTGCGCGCGCAGTTCTTTCCGGCCTGCATCCGGCGGACATCTCGCATGTACTGGAAGGCCTGACCCCGGAGTTGCGCGCCACGGTGTGGGGGCAGGTGGACATCCAGCGCATGGGTGAAGTACTGCTCGAGCTGCCGGAAGAAGTCCGTATCGATCTCGTCAAGCAGATGGACGGCCAGGCGCTGGTTGCGGCGGCCCGTGTGCTCGACACCGACGACATCGCCGACCTTATCCCGGACCTGTCGGATGAAGTGATCGCGGAAATCCTGTTCGCGCTCGACTTGCAGGACCGCCAGCGGCTCAACGCGGTCCTGTCCTACCCCAAAGACACCGCCGGCGGATTAATGAACGTCGATGCCGTCACGGTACGGGAAAATATCACGCTCGAGGTGGTGTTGCGGTACTTGCGTCGTCGCGGTGAATTGCCGGAACACACCAACCAGTTGTTTGTCGTGGATCGCAGCGATCGCGTGGTCGGCGCCCTGCCCGTCTCGCGGCTGCTGATCACGGAAACGCGGGTGCGCGTCTCTCAGGTTATGGAGCGAGATATGGTCAAATTCACGGTGCTGACTCCGGACCAGGAGATCGCCGAGGCGTTCGAACGCTACAACCTTGTTTCCGCCCCGGTGGTGGATGATAACAATCGTCTGCTCGGGCGCATAACAATTGATGACGTCGTGGACGTCATCCGCGATCTGGCCGATCGTCAGGTGATGGCACCGGCGGGCCTGAGCGAGGACGAGGATATCTTCGCGCCGGTGGTACGCACCAGCCGCAAGCGCGCCATCTGGCTCGGGGTCAATCTCGTCACCGCGTTCATCGCCGCCTCGGTGGTGGGACTTTTCGAGCAGACCATCGCGCAGGTCGCAATACTCGCGGTCATGATGCCGATCGTCGCCGGCATGGGCGGCAACGCCGGCACCCAGACGTTGACGAGTGTGATCCGGGCGCTCGCGCTCGGCATTGTCTCCGAGGCCAATGCGCGCCGCGTGCTGATCAAGGAGCTGATGGTTGGCGCGTTCAACGGCCTGGTGTTCGCGCTCACGGTGGGGCTGGCGACCATCCTGTGGCACCAGAACTACCTGGTGGCGTTGGCGATCACCCTGGCGATGGTGATCAACCTGGTGATGGCCGCGCTTGCCGGGGTCACGATTCCGATCCTGGTGCGCAAGATAGGAGTGGACCCGGCGGTGGCGAGTGGAGTCATCCTGACCACTATCACCGACGTCGTCGGCTTTTTTTCCTTCCTCGGGCTTGCAACTATCTTTCTGATCTGAATTATCCGGGGGATTGCCCTCTTTTCCCCACGGGTACAAAACCACACATGCCGTGAAATCAGCCATTTATCAGGCGACTTTGAAGCTCTCGCGGGCATGTGCCATAGTTATTTCAGATAGGGAGCGCATAACATGTTGCCGAATACGATTCAGATCATCAGCCAGGCGATCAAAGACAAACGCTGTATTGCCATCCGCTACCACGACCAGCGGCAGGTTCGGGTGGTGGAACCGCACGCCGTCTACACCGATGAGCGTGGCGAATTGACCCTGGACGCTTATCAATCGCGCGGCTATTCCGCCTCCGGCCGTCCGCCGCCGTTCTGGCGGCCATTCCGGCTGACCAAAATCACCGCTGTTTCCGTGCTGAAGGAGAAATTCGAACCGCGGATCGCGGAGGGATTCAGCTCGAGCCGGATGAAGTACCGCAGCGGTCTGGTGGCCATCGTGCAGGACAGTCAACCTGTCTTTGGTTACGTCTACCCGGCACAGACAACGGAAATCGGCCCACACCTGCCCGAACAGATCCGCCGCTGAAGCGCTTCCGCTTCAGGCATATACGGCTCGGTCTCAGCCGAGCTTTTCCACCAACGCGTGCACTTCCCGGGTACCCCGGGCCCGTAGCAATTTCCGCACAGCACGTGTGAGCTTGCTCACGTCAGCATTGCGCACGTTCTTCTTGATCTCAAGTAAAGTCGCCGGGTGCATGCTGAATTCAGTCAGTCCGAGCCCCAGCAACAGGCTGGTGTAACGCGGATCACCCGCCATTTCGCCGCACATGGCCACAGGGATGCGCGCCAATTTACCTGCCTGGATCGTGATGGATATCAGACGCAGCACCGACGGATGCAACGGATCGTAAAGATAGTTAACCGCATCGTCCACGCGGTCGATCGCGAGCGTGTATTGGATGAGGTCATTCGTGCCGATTGAAAAGAAATCGAGATAGGGAGCAAACAGATCCGCCGATATGGCGGCGGCCGGCACCTCGATCATCCCCCCCACGGCGATCTTGGGATTGAATTTGATTCGGTTGCGTTTTAGTTCGGATTTGGTTTCCTCGATCAAATCGAGTACGCGGAACAGCTCCTCCTGGCTCGAAAGCATCGGAATCATCATCCGCACGTTTCCGTGACTCGATGCGCGGAGAATGGCGCGTAACTGCGGACGGAACAGGGACGTATCGTGCAGACACAACCGTACGGCACGCAGTCCGAGCGCCGGATTGACCGTGATGGCAGTCCCCGCACGGCCTCCGTCCACCTGTTTGTCCGCGCCCAGGTCGAGCGTGCGAATGGTCACCGGTTTTCCTGGCAGGGATTTAACGACCTTGAGATAAGCGCGGTACTGTTCCTCCTCATCCGGCAACTCGCTCCGATTCATGAACAAAAATTCGGTGCGATAGAGACCGATCCCTTCCGCACCCGCCTGGATAGCGGCACGCACGTCCGCCGGAAGTTCGATGTTGGCCAGCAACGTGACTCGGCGCTTGTCACGAGTTATGGCACGGCTGGACTTGAGAAGATTGAGCTCGCGACGCTGCCGTAAGATGTCTTTTTTCCGTCGTTTGTACTCTGCGATGATGCTGGTATCCGGCGCAATGATGAGCATTCCGCGCCGTCCGTCGATGATGATTTCTTCACCGGATTGGACGTAGCGGGTGGCGCTGTGCGCCGAAACAATCGCCGGGATGCCGAGGCTGTGCGCCAGAATGGCTGTATGGGAAATGGGACCGCCGAGGTTCGTCACGAACGCATGCACGCGGTTTTGCTTGAGCATGACCGTGTCAGCCGGCGTGAGATCATCTGCGACCACGATCTCGCCGGAGCCGATTTTCTCGTGTTCGTCGTAGTTTTGCTGAAGCAGATTGCGCAGGATGCGGGTGACTACCTGATTGACGTCGGTTTTCTTGTTGCGCAGGTAGTGATCGTCCATCTGCTCGAACACCGCACTCAGAATGTCACTCTGGGATTTGAGCGCCCATTCGGCGTTACACAGCTTTTCCCGAATGGCGTCGATCGGCGCCGAGGAAATCATTTTGTCATCCAGCATCAGCAAGTGCGCATCGAGGAAGCTCACGGCTTCCGGCGGCGCATTGGCCGGGATTTGATTGCGGATGCTTGTCAGCTGCCTCCGTGAAGCGTCGACCGCCCGTTTGAATCGGGTTACTTCCTCCTCTATGAATTCCGCGGGGATGGCATACTCGGGTATCTCCGGAAGTTCACGGTGCAGTACGAATGCCTTGCCGATGGCAATCCCGTCGCTGACGCCCGTGCCGTGCAAGGCCAGCATTATTCGCCTTCCCCGAAGCGATCGTTGACCAGTTCCGTCAGCGCCTCGATTGCCGTTTTTTCATCGTTGCCATCGGCGCAAATTTCAATCTCCGCTCCTTTGGCCGCTGCGAGCATCATGATGCCCATGATACTTTTCCCGTTAATCTGTTGACCGTTGCGCTTGAGCGTAATCTCGGATTCGAATTCCGCCGCGAGACTCACAAACTTGGCCGAAGCGCGTGCGTGCAGTCCGAGCTTGTTGATGATGGTAATATTCTGGCAACGCATTATCGCGCCCCCCGCGCATTATTCGGGTTGGCGGCGCAGATAATGCCGCCGCACCCGCCGCTCAACGCCTTGTCAATGAGCTCATCCATTTTAAGATGCCGGTAATTGAGCGCCCGCAGCAGCATGGGCAGATTGACACCGGTAATAAGCTCAATTCGACCGCGTGCCAGCAGACGGCAGGCCACGTTCGTATGGGTGGCGCCGTACACGTCGGCAAGTATCAGCACCCCATCCCCCTTATCGACATGCTGCAGGTTTTTTCGCAGCAGTGCGTCAATGGCCTCCGGAGCGGTTGAGTACTCCAGATCCATGGCTTCGAGTTGGGAAGGACGGCTGCCAAACGTATGCGTGGCAGCGGCGATCAGTCCCGCACCCATTTTTTTCTCCGTCAATATCAGCAGGCCGATCATTTCAGTTCCCGATGGCGCACCTGTGTCTTGATTCCGTTGTCCGAGAAATATACGGCCAGACGCCGCACCAGATAGACGGAACGGTGCTGACCCCCGGTACAGCCGATGGCGATCGTCAGATAAGTGCGGTCTTCGCGCTCGAACCGAGGCAGCCATTTTTCCAGGAAACCGCGAATTCCATCGTACATTTCCTGGACTTCGGGATACTGCGTCAGAAAGCGCTCTACCGGTTCATCCAGCCCCGTGTATTGCCGCAGGTCGGATTGCCAATACGGATTGGGCAGACAGCGGACATCAAAGACGAAATCGGCATCCAGAGGCGTTCCATGCTTGTATCCAAAAGACTCGAACAGTAACGTCACTCCGGCAGTTTCTTCACCGTGGGCGAAGTTTCGCACCTGCGAGCGTAACTCGTGGGGCGAAGTATGAGTAGTGTCAATCCGCAGCGAGGCATCGAATGACAACGGTCCGAGCAATTCCTTTTCAGCCCTTATCGCTTCTACCAGCGGTGTCTGGTGATCGAGCATGGGATGCTTTCGCCGCGTTTCCTTGAAGCGCTTGACCAGGATGGATTCCTCGGCTTCAAGAAAAATGATGCGGTACTGAATACCGCGCGTGCGCAGTTCACTCAGGCTGTTGGGCAAATCCGCCAGGAACGCGCGGTTACGCACATCCAGACCGATGGCGACATTCATGATGGCGCTGTTACGCAGATCGGAGAGCAGTCCCGCAAAGTGCGAGAGCAGCACGGCAGGCAGATTATCAATACAGTAAAAACCGGTGTCTTCCAGAGCCTGAAGCGCGATGGTTTTTCCTGAACCGGAGAGACCGCTGACAATAAAAAAACTCATTTAGTCTACTTTGCCACGTGTCTTGCGCAGCATATCTTCATCATGTTCATTGCGGTAAACCGGATTCCCATTTTTCTGATTGTCCAAATAATCCTGATGACGTCTCATGAAATCCTGGAGGGGATCAATGCCCCACATGCGAAGGATATACGCGCGCGTGGCGGCCTCCACCAATACCGCCAGGTTGCGGCCGGGACCCACGAACAGCGAGACTTCCGGAATTTCCACGTTAAGAATATTGCGGGTTTTCTGCAATGCCTGGAGGCGGTCAATTTTGTTCATCTCCTCGCTTAGCGTGGTTTCCAGGCGAACGATCAGGTGCAATTTCTTCTTGTGCCTTACAGCTGTTTCACCAAACATCAGGCGGACATCCAGGATGCCCAGCCCGCGCACCTCCAGGTAATCCGACAGCAGGGTGGGGCACTGCCCGACGAGCACGTCCGGCCCGACGCGGATAAATTCGACGGCATCATCCGCTATCAACCGGTGATTTCTGGAGAGCAGTTCAAGCGCGAGCTCGCTTTTCCCGATTCCGGGTTTTCCGGTGATCAGCACGCCCATCCCCATGACTTCCATGTACACGCCATGCACGGTAATGCGCGGTGCCAGAGCCCGGGTAAGGTAATACTGCAGGTGGTCAATCACCACCGGGCTCGGCAAGGGGGTTGAAAAGAGTGCCAGTGATTTTGCGTTGGCGGTAGCGATCAGGTCTGATGGCGCCTTCTTGTTGTTGGTGACGATGATGGCCGACGTTTTATCGCAAGTGAAAAGGTTGCGGATGGCGTTTTTGTATTCTGCTTTGCCCAGTTTCAGCAGATAGTTGATTTCCGCCTCGCCGATAACCTGAATGCGGTTCGGATGCACAAAGTTGAGATGGCCCACGAGTGCCATGCCGGGGAATTTCGCGGTCATGGGCTCCAGCAGGCGGTCTTTCCCTGCTTCACCCCCGATCCATTTGAGTTTCAACGGACCGGATTCGGCAACGTACAAATCTCGCGCCGTGACAGCCGGCGTGTTCATGGAGTCATTGACTTGCCCGATTTTCGGCTCGGGCGAAGCATCGGGAGATTTCTTCCGTCGTTTGCGCCGCAAGCAGTTATTGCCTCGTAAAATGGTTGCTGAAATTTCCTGCCACTGGCCAGGAAAGGATTAATGAAGCATTATCGGCAGCATTATCCGGTACTGGCAGAACGGGGACAATTGTAGCAGGTTTGCGCCTGATTAGAGTGTACGGAGCTTCTTGATAGCACCTTCTCCGCGGCGATGGTGCGTGGTTTTTTCCTTGTGTTTTAGCACTTGCCGGTCAAGTTTTCCGGCCACTGAATCGATGGCAGCGTACATGTCCGCCCCTTCCGCGTTGGCATGCATCGTCGTACCGCGGGCGTGAATAGTGGCTTCGGCGATATGCTGGTTTTTCTGAACATGCAAAACAATGTTGGCATTGATGACATGGTCGAAATGTTTCTGGATGCGGCCGACTTTCTCCGAGGCATACGTGCGCATTGATTCGGTAATTTCGATTTGATGTCCGCTTACCGTGATTTGCATGGATGATCTCCGAAACAGTTAGACGAGCGATCTGCGCTGATTGGACGGCGGGATATTCATGAACTCGCGATACTTGGCGACCGTGCGCCGGGCTACATTAATGCCCTGTTCGGTCAGGATTTCGGCAATCTTGCTGTCGCTGATGGGCCGGGTGGGCATTTCGCTCTCCACCAGTTTCTTGATAATCGACCGTATGGCAGTCGCCGAACAGGTACCGCCATCAACGGTGGTAACATGACTGGAGAAGAAATATTTGAGTTCGAATATTCCGCGGGGCGAGAGCATGTACTTGTTGGTTGTCACGCGCGATATGGTGGACTCATGCATGCTCACCGTCTCGGCCACATCATGCAATACGAGCGGTTTCATGGCTTCCGCCCCGTGGTCGAAGAAGGCGCGCTGCCGGTCCACGATCGTGCGCGCCACTTTGAGCAGCGTCTCGTTGCGTGAGTTGAGGCTTTTGATAAACCAACGCGCCTGTTGTAACTGATCCTGCAGGTAACGATTATCAGCGCTCGAATCACCGCGCTGGATCATTTTTTCATAATGATGATTGATGCGTAATCTCGGCGATACACCCTGGTTGAGTTCCGCGCGCCAAACACCGCGGATTTTCTTGACAATGATGTCGGGAACGATGTAACTCGCCTGTGAGGAAGTAACGGAATTGCCGGGTCGTGGATTCAGACTCTGTATAAGTTGAACAACCTGCTGCAGTTCGTCGGAAGAAATCTTGAGAATACGTCGCAGTTGAGTGTAGTCCCTGTCCGCGAGAAGGGCGAGATTCTGCGGAGTGGCCATTTGCAGCGCTGCTGCCAGGTTGGCGGTCTCCGGAGGGAGCATCTTCATCTGCAACCTCAAACATTCGGCGAGGTCGCGTGCGCCGACTCCGATGGGGTCGAAATTCTGGATCTGGTGCAATACCGCTTCAATCTCGTCAATTTCAGGATGAAGAGGGCCGTCGAGGGCCTGCTGGATTTCCTCAAGTTTGCAACTTAAATAACCCCCTTCGTTGATGGCATCTAACAGCGCGAGGGCGATCTGCCTGTCATCGTCCGAGAATGGTGTCATGTGCATCTGCCACAACAGGTGATCGTGTAACGTTTGAGGTGGGCTGTTGCGTGCATCGATATCGGGAAAACCGTCATCGGATGTAGAACCGCTGCCCATGGGTGCCGTCATGGACTCGAAATTCTTGGCCCAATCGTCATCGGCACCATCGTTGGAGTCCATGTCTTCACCGGATTCGGTAGCAGGGAGCATATCTGTTTCGTCGAAAGTGGAAGCCTCGCCGTTGTCCCGGCTGTCGGTGATAGCGGCGTCTGACTCCGCTTTGACTTCCGCCGTGTCGTCCTCCCTTTCGATTTCCTCAAGCAGGGGATTGGTTTCCAGGACTTCCTGAATTTCTTGCTGTAGTTCGACGGAAGAAAGCTGCAGCAGCCGGATGGCCTGCTGCAATTGAGGAGTAATGGTTAGATGCTGACCAAATTTGAGGTCAAGTGATTGCTTCATAAAATTACAGGCGGTTCTTTTATGGAATGCGTTCTGCTTTCGTCTTCAAGGGTCGGTCCATATCGTCTTGCTTAAAAGTTTAGTCCATTTTTCTCCTGAAGATGTTCCGTTTGTCGTCTCCATGATTTAGGTGACGATGCAATTTCAAGGAAAAAGACCAATATCTTAGAGACGGAAGTCCTCGCCCAGATAAACTTTTTTGACCGCATCATTATACAAGATATCGCCGGGCATACCCGACGTAAGCACCATCCCTTCGCTGAGAATGTATGCGCGGTCGCAAATCTTGAGGGTTTCCCGCACGTTGTGATCCGTGATCAGTACGCCGATCCCGCGATTTTGCAGGTGTTTGATTAACTGTTGTATTTCCAGAACGGATATCGGATCGACACCGGCGAACGGTTCATCGAGCAGCATGAAGCGCGGTTTTGATGCCAGGGCGCGCGCGATTTCAACACGCCTTCGCTCACCTCCGGAAAGACTGATCCCCAGGGCATCACGTCTCGCGGTAATATTGAGATCGTGCATCAATTCCTGGAGGATGCGGTTTCGTTCGGAATCCGGTAACTCAGGTCTCGTCTCGAGTATTGCCATGATATTTTCCGCGACGGTCAGGTTGCGGAACACGGAAGGTTCCTGCGGAAGGTAACCCACGCCCAATTGTGCACGCCGGTGCATCGGCAAATCGCCGATATTCACTTCATCCAGAAGTATGGTTCCGCTGTCTTTCGGAATAAGTCCAACGATCATGTAAAAACAGGTTGTCTTTCCGGCGCCGTTTGGACCGAGAAGCCCGACGATCTCTCCGCTCTTTATTTCCATTGATACGTCTTTTACGACGTCACGTCCCTGGTACTGCTTGTTGAGACGTTTGACGGTAAGGGTGCCTGCGGGAAGGGTGGAGGAGAGCTGGCCGGGAGTTTTTTTCATTGGGTGACTTCCCGGGAACGGGGCGCGGCATCGGTACCGGAATTCGGCGCTTCGCCCCGCTTTCTGGGCTGTATCACGGCATGCACGCGGCCGCCGGAGTTGGCGTCGCCCTGGGCAGTCAGATTTTTTTCATTGATATCGTAGTGCAATACGCTGCCCGTAAATAAATCTCCGCCCCGGCGCACCGTCACGTCACCGGTCATCTCCAGTTTTTTCCCCGGGATATAGTAATCAATTCGTCTGGCCTCAGCCTGTATCTCCTCGCTTTCATCGTCCGGTTGTCGTCTGAGTTTCACCGGCTTGCCGGTGGCGCGGATCGTCTGGGGTTTGTTGTCGCGCATGCGGATTTCGATGCGATCCGCCTTGATTGACAACAGCCCCTGTTCAACCAGCACGTTCCCGGAATATACCGATAATCCGGTTTTTTCATTGGCTTCCACGGAGCGCGCATTGATTTGGATAGGCTCATCCTCATTTTTTTTAACGGCGTAGGAATCCGGGGACATCAACAGCCAAAGTGACAGGCAGGCCGCCATCGCCGTGAGTCGTGTCTTGTCATGGCGCGTGATCACGGAGGCATTACTTGTCGAGCAGGATTTTCATGGTGTCAGTCCGGATTTCCCCACCGGCGCTTCGCGGATCGCGTCCCTGGGAAGAAATGACATTTCCGCTCATGAGTATCCGGCTATTATCCATCGGCATCCATCCCTTGTCGGCGCGCGTATGGAGCGGCGCGAGCCCCGGGCGGAACTGGACGAGATAGGGCTGGTCGAGTTCCGAGCTGAAGTCATCGCCGTAATGTGTGAGACGAACGGCGGCAAGCGTATAGCGCCGGTTGCCATCCTCATTCATAACGGTAGCGATGAGATTCTCGATGATGTAGTCGGGATCATGGCGCGCCTTGCCGTCGAACGGTTTTTCCGGTTCGCTGACTTTGTGTGTCAGCCACCAGGAGCCGCCGGCGAGCAGAACCAGGGTCAAGGCGATGGCGAATCTTTTGAGATCGAGCGTCATCCGGAAGTCTAATGACCTGCATCCGAGATGAGTTTCTGTATTTCAGCGTGAAAGGCCCCCTGTGCATACAGGATCAGCTCGCAAGCCTCGCGAGCGGCACCGTATCCGCCAATGCTCGGTGTGATCCAGTGCGCGTATTTCTTCGCTATCGGATGCGCGTTCAGCACGGCAATGGCGAGGCCCGTCTGCAGCATGATAGGGAGGTCTACGACGTCATCGCCAACGTAGGCTGTCTGCTCCGGTGCGAGCCCCAATTCGGCGATCAGCCGGCGGTATACCGGTAATTTTTCGTCGCAGCCCTGATAGACATGTTTGATATCCAGTTCCTGCATACGGTGTTTCACCACTTCGGATGTCCGGCCGGTAATCACGCCCACGGCAATATTGTTGTTTTGCAGCATTTTGATGCCATGACCGTCGCGCGAGTTGAACGCCTTGTACTCCTGGCCATCGTCGCTGATCACAATCCGCCCGTCGGTAAGCACCCCGTCCACGTCGAACAGCACCAGCTTTATCTTTGCCGCGAGAACAAGAACTTCCGGATTCACTTCGAATGCCGGTGCGTGGATCTGGTTCATTCAGATGACGCCGGCGCGGAAAAGGTCGTGCATGTTGAGTGCACCCAGCACGTGGTTGTCTTCATCCACCACGAATAAACCGTTGATCCTGAGCGAGCGCATCAGTTGCACGGTCTCGGCCGCCAGCCGGTCCGCGCGCGTGGTTTTGGGATTCTTTGTCATGACTTCAGTGATGATGACACGGTAGACATCGACTCCGCGATTCAGGACACGACGCAGATCGCCGTCGGTGAAAATACCGACAAGGCGGTTGTTGCGGTCCACCACCCCGGTCATGCCAAGCCCTTTACCGGTCATTTCGAGGAGTGCCTCGCGCAGCTCGGCTTGTTCCGCGACTTGGGGAATTTCGCCCCCCGTGTGCATGACGTCGCTGACGTAGAGCAGCAGGCGTCGACCGAGACTGCCCGCCGGATGCGCGCGCGCAAAATCCTCGCGCGTGAAACCGCGCGATTTGAGCAAGGCCACCGCCAGGGCATCGCCCATGGCAAGCGCCGCCGTGGTGCTGGCGGTTGGGGCCAGATTGTGCGGACAAGCCTCCTTTTCCACGCCCACAAAAAGTGCCGCGTCGGCTTGCTTGGCAAGACTGGAGTCGGTTTGGCCGACAAACGAGATGAGCTTCACGCCCATGCGCTTGATGATCGGCAATATGGTGACGATTTCCTCCGTTTCACCGGAATTGGAAATGGCCAGCAGGATGTCGGCCGGTGTAATCATGCCGAGATCGCCATGCGAGGCTTCGCCGGGGTGCACGAAGAATGATGGCGTGCCGGTGCTCGCGAGCGTGGCCGCGATTTTTTTACCAATATGCCCCGACTTCCCCATGCCGGTGACGATCACGCGTCCCTGGCAATTCAATATCAACCGGCAGGCCTCCATGAAATGCCCATCCAACCGTTTCGCCAGGGCGAGCAAGGCCTCGGCTTCGAGCTGAATTACCTCGCGCCCCAGTTGTTCGAATGAAGAAGATGAATTCATGTGTTTCGCGGTTTGTGTTGGCTTAGGGTAATCTTTCATGTCCCTTTAGGGGATGGTTGAAATCTCTCGCCTTCCGGCGAAGCAAATTTATGTTCCCTCTCCCCGCTGGCGGGGAGAGGGTTAGGGTGAGGGGTGGCGCGGAATTCGTTCCTGTGTTTGGCATTTCGCCCTCACCCCTTGCCCTCTCCCGCTTACGCGAGAGAGGGGGAGTCGGTTGACTTCAAGCCGACAACATCAAAAGCCGCCGGCTTGAAAGCAGTGATTATATTTGAGTATATCCAAACGGCTGCGATAATCCCATGGAGCCCATTGGCTTTCAAAGCATTCTGATATTGCTGGTAGTCGCGGTGGTGCTGGTTGCAATGTTCCGCTATCTGCAGCTGCCGCAGGTTCTGGCTTATCTCTGCGCCGGTATCGTCGTGGGACCATACGGGATGGCATGGATCCCGGATCTGGAGGGAACGCGTTACCTTGCCGAGTTCGGGCTTGTGTTTCTCATGTTCACCGTCGGCCTTGAGTTTTCGTTCCCCAAGCTGATGGCCATGAAGACCGTGGTGTTCGGGCTCGGTGGCGCGCAGGTGTTCTTCAGTTGTCTCGTATTCGGGTTTGTGGCGTGGCTGGTTGGCGTACCGGCTGAAGGCGCCATTGTCATCGGCGGCATGCTGGCGATGTCATCCACGGCCATTGTCATGAAATTGTTGTCCGAACAGCTCGAACAGAATTTACTTCATGGACGCCACGCCTTCAGCGTGCTGTTGTTTCAGGACTTGATCGTCGTTCCATTCCTGATTTTGATCCCGGCGCTGGCCGGAGATGGCGAACAAACGGTGTGGATCACACTGGGCTGGGCGCTGCTGAAAGGCGTCATGGTGATGATCGCGATAATTTTTCTCGGACGCTGGTTGCTGCGCCCCTTCTTTCATGAAGTCGCCTCGGCACGGTTGCGAGAATTTTTCATGCTGGCCGTGTTACTGCTCACCCTGGCTTCGGCCTGGCTGACCGATGTTGCGGGCCTGTCGCTGGCGCTCGGGGCGTTTCTGGCCGGTGTGATGCTGGGTGAAACCGAATACCGCCATCAGGTCGAGAGCGATATCCTTCCGTTTCGCGATATATTGCTGGGGTTGTTCTTTGTCACCATCGGCATGATGCTTGATTTAAGCGCCATGCGACAGCTCTGGCCATGGGTCCTCGTCAGCGTTGCCGCGATTATTCTCTTTAAAGCGCTGCTGATCCTCGGTCTGGGAAAATTATTTGCCATGGAAACGGCAGTGGCGTTGCGCACCGGCTTGGTGCTGTCCCAAGTCGGCGAGTTTGCCTTTGCCCTGTTGTTGCTGGCGAATCAGTTTCATCTTTTTAACCAGCAAACATCGCAGATCCTGCTTGCCTCAATCATTCTGAGCATGATGGTCGCGCCGATCATCGTGCGTCACAACGGTAACCTGGCCAAGCGACTGGTGCCCGGTTACACCCACGCCGGCGAAAGCAGCCTTGACGTGATCCGCGCCGAGGCGGATGTGACGGATCGGCACGTGATCGTCTGCGGTTATGGCCGGAGCGGACAGAATCTGGCATGGATGCTTGAACAGGAAGGAGTCCCGAATCTGGCGCTCGATCTCGATCCGATACGCGTGCGTGATGCGCGCGATGCCGGCAAGCCCGTCGTTTACGGGGACGTCACGCTGCGAGACGTTTTGGAGGCGGCCGGCTTGTCGCGCGCCACGGCATTGGCCATCAGTTTCTACGACGTGCCCGCCGCCCTCAAGATTCTTGACACCACGCGCCTGGTACGACCGGACATGCCGGTGATCGTGCGCACCAAGGATGACGCCGATCTCGAACGGCTTAGTGCCGCCGGGGCGACCGAAGTGGTCCCGGAAAGCCTCGAAGGCAGCCTGATGATGGGTTCGCACCTGCTGCTCATGGGTGTGCCGATATCGCGTATCGTCCGGCATGTGCGCAATGTACGCGCCGACCGTTACCAAATGTTGCGCGGTTTCTTCCACGGCGAGGACCTTCACGATGGCAAGGATACGCATGCTTACCAGGCGCGGCTGCACTCTGTCACCCAGCCGGATGGGGCGCATGCCGTGGGCCAGCCGATCTCTACCCTCCAACTTGAAAAAGCCGGAGTCACGGACAGCGCGGTGCGCCGTGGCGGTATCCGCGGCCCCGAACCGGCACCGGAAACCCGCCTTGCTGCCGGTGACGTGCTGGTACTCCACGGCACGCCCGAGGCCCTGGAGCAGGCTGAAAAAATATTATTAGAGGGATAATGGACAGGATTCGCAGGATTAACAGGATTGAAAATCAGAAACATTAAAACGGTTTTTCGCCTTTAATCCTGTAAATCTTGTTAATCCTGTCTATTTATTTTATGGAATTCAAAGACCATTTTTCGGATCATGCGGTGGATTACGCCGAATTCCGGCCGGAATATCCCCAAGCGCTGTTTGAATTTCTCGCCCGGACAGTGAAGGATCATGACCTGGCCTGGGACTGTGCCACCGGTAGCGGTCAGGCGGCGCGCGGACTGGTGGAATATTTTGACCGCGTTATCGCGACGGACATGAGCGCGGAGCAGATTCGAAATGCCGTGCCGCACGCAAGAATCAGTTATCACGTGGCGGCGGCGGAAAACTCGAATATTCCCTCACATACCGTGGACTTGATTACGGTGGCCCAGGCGCTGCACTGGCTCGGTTTCGAGTCTTTTTTTCGGGAAGTGCACCGGGTCCTGAAGCCGGGAGGGTTGATCGCCGTCTGGTGTTACGGGTCGATGCGGGTCAATCCTGCCGTGGACCCAATTGTGCAACATTATTATAAAAATATTGTGGGTTCCTGCTGGCCCCCGGAGCGCCGCTACATCGACGAGAAGTATCAAACCGTGCCTTTTCCGCTGGTTGAGCTGCCGACGCCCGAATTCATCATGAAGGCGGACTGGAATTTGAATAATCTCATCGGATATCTTCGCACCTGGTCGGCGACACAGCGTTATCAGGATAAAAACGGTTACAACCCGCTGGAATTGATACGCGGGAAACTGGCGGAAACATGGTATCCGGCGGAAAAGCGGCTTACCGTCCAGTGGCCGGTATACATGCGTTTGGGTACGATGACCCCGCTTCCAGGGAAAACAAGCTAGAGAAAATCGATGCCAAAAAGAATTTTGGTCATTCTCGGCCAGCCGCAACGGCAGAGTTTCGGTGCGGCGCTGGCACAGGCCTATGCCGAGGGGGCGAGCGCCTCCGGGGCCGAGGTAAGGGAAATATTTCTCGGGGATCTCAAATTCGATCCCACGGGTGCCATGAATCATTCCTCGCCGCCGGCACTGGAAACCGATCTGGTGATGGCCCAGGAAGCGATTAAATGGGCCGAGCATCTGGTGTTTGTCTATCCCATCTGGTGGGGGACCATCCCGGCGCTGTTAAAAGGTTTCATCGAGCGGGTTTTTCTCCCCGGGTTTGCCGTGAATTTCCGCGACAACTCGCCCCTGTGGGATAAGCTGCTCACCGGTCGTAGCGCCCGCCTCATCGTCACGCTTAACACCCCTTCATGGATTTACCGTTGGGTCTACGGTCGTCCCGGGCACAACACCATGAAAAAAACCATCCTCGAATTCTGCGGCATCAAACCAGTGCGCATTACCGAGATCGGTCCGGTCAAAGATTCGACGGATGAGAAACGCAAGAAATGGTTGCAGCAGGTTCGTGCCCTGGGCGCCCGGCAAGCATAGATTTCTGCCGAACTACCCAAATTTGACATATATGCATTATCAGTGCATATATATATGCATATGCGCACCACATTAAATATCGAAGACAGATTGCTGAAAAAAGCGGCAGCGTTAACCGGCATTTCCGAAAAGACCGCGCTGGTGAAGGCCGGGCTGGAGGCTCTGCTCGCACTTGAAAGCAGCAAGCGTTTGGCTGAACTGGGTGGCTCGGAAAAATCGTTGAAGTCCATACCCCGAAGAAGGACCGCTACCCGGCATGGTGCTCGTTGACACCTCTGTCTGGGTTGAGCATCTCAGAAGGGGCGAGCCCGAACTTCGGGATCTCCTGAACAAAGGCGAGGTAGTCTGTCACCCGTTTGTGATTGGCGAACTCGCCTGCGGCCATCTCAGGTCCCGCGAACAAATTCTTTCCCTGCTGAAGGCATTGCCGATCGCTACCTTGGTGGAGTCCGACGAGATTCTATTCTTTATCGAAGAACGGAAACTCGCTGGTCTCGGCCTCGGGTTGATCGATATTCATCTTCTCGCTTCCTGTCTGATATCTCGCGTGAAGCTGTGGACACTGGATAAAAAATTAAGATGTGTTGCCGCAAAACTTGTCGTCGCCCATGGTTAACCGTACAACGCTGATGCCTGGATTGAGAAATGAAACCCAGCATGTTTGTGATTCACTGCGTTCAACCCAACTTGCGGCACTAGATGAGTACATAACGGCGGAAGACGCTGCGCTATTCCGCCCTACGGGTTAATGCCCAGCCGATTCATCGTGTTCAACCCTGCTTACAGGAGTTTTGTTCGTTCCTTTCCACAACGCGCGCAGCGCAGGAGTGTGACCAATTTTCCTTGTATGACATCGAATTTTCTTTCCACCGCAACTTGCCATCGGTGAAATCCGTGCTTGCATAAAGTTTTGCCCTCCGCCTTTTCCTTCAAGGACGGTTTTTTGAATTTGATAATCTCACCCATTGTTGATGCCTGATTAGTTGGCGATGACCCTGCGCTAGCGTTTACGGATTAGCCACGGCTGCGAGCATTCAGCGCGATTAGGATGGCGCCGGCACATCCCACGTCCGGGAGATTGCTGGCATAGCGGATCGATGTGGCACGGGCCGTGGTGGGGCGATCGCGTCAAGCCACTGTTTTGCCGGTACTTGATACAGCCGACAGCGGTCATTGTTACTTATTTCGGTAATTCTGTTAACTTAACCCGCACCAGTACCGGAGCAGCCATAACCCGTAATTAATGGGGGTGCTTGTGTGTACACGTGGAATCAATTCACGATCCGATGATGGTTAGGACATCACAACCGACAGAGGCACGGCATGGGCAGGCCCCGGTTATCGAATTCCTGAATCGGCACGCGCCTTTCGACCGCATGGCGCCCGCCCACCTCGAATTTCTCGCCAAGCACCTACATCTCGGGTTTTACGCCGCCGGGGAAGTGATTACGGATCCTGCCGAAGGAGCCGCCGGGCATTGTTACATCATCAAGCAGGGGCGTGTGCGTGGGGAGATAAGCGCCATCCATGAAAAACAAGCCAATTGGACGAATACTACCGCGCGTGAAGACAAAAATTCCGATCCGGCAGTGGACGAGGCGGTACTAGTCACCGGCGAGTGTTTCCCTGTCGGGGCGCTATTAGCCGATCGTCCTGTCCATACCGTGCATCGCGCCGTGGAGGACACCTTCTGCTTCGAGTTGGACCAGAAAGACTTTCAAAAACTTCTTAAAGACAGTGCGGTTTTTCACAATTTCTGTACCCGGCGACTGGCCAGTCTCCTCGACCAGGCGCTGGAATGCTTTCAGGCGCAAGTCGCCACCAAGGTTGCCTCTGGCGAAACTTCTCTGAACGCGCCGTTGTCGCGCATCGTGCGCCGGGCACCGGTCACTTGCCGGCCGCAAACTCCCATTCGCGAAGTCTTGCAGGCCATGAATGCCGCACGTATCGGTTCCATGGTGATCACGGACACTAGCCTCAAACCGCTGGGTGTATTCACGCTCCATGACCTGTTGTGGCGCGTGGTGAATTCAAGCGTGGACCGCGACGCCCCTATCGAAACGGTGATGACACGGAGCCCGCTTTCGCTGCCGCCAAAAGCCTTCGGGCATCAAGCCGTCGAACTCATGACACGCATGGGCTTTGGCCATGTGTGCGTGGTCGAAAATGACCGATTAGTCGGGGTCGTTTCCGAGCGGGATCTCTTTTCGCTGCAACGCGTGGGCCTGGTGCACTTGAGCCGTGCCATCAAGAATGCTCCGGACGTGGCTGAGCTGGTGCAACTGGGCGAGGACATACACCGCGTTATTGACCAGATGCTGGCGCAAGGTGCATCGGTCGCGCAGCTGACAACAATCATCTCGCAGTTCAATGATCATATAACCCGGCGCGTAATTACGTTATCTCTGGACAAACTGGGTACGCCGACCTGTGCGTTTGGCTGGCTGTCTTTTGGCAGTGAAGGACGCCAGGAACAGACACTGAAAACCGATCAGGACAACGGCATCCTTTTTGTGCCCGCAGCCGGGGCGAACGCCGCCGCGGTGCGCGAGGAATTGCTGCCGGTCGCGTACCGCATCAATCAGGTCCTCGCTGAGTGCGGTTTCCCGCTGTGTCCCGGCAACATCATGGCCAGCAACCCCGAGTGTTGTCTTAGCCTGGATGAGTGGAAAGCTTGTTTCCAGAACTGGATCGAGCACGGTTCACCGATGCATCTGCTGAAAGCCAGCATCTATTTCGATTTCCGTGCCATTTACGGCGATCGCACACCGGTGGAAGAACTTCGGCGCTGGGTGGCGGAACGCGTGGCCAAAAATGACGCCTTCTTGCATCAGATGGCGGAGAATGCCCTGGGAAATAGCCCGCCTTTGGGACTTGTTCGCGACTTCGTCGTCGAAAGTGGCGGCGAGCATCCCAACACAATTAACCTGAAGCTGCGCGGGACCACACCGTTTGTCGACGGCGCGCGGCTGCTTGCGCTGGCGCACGGCATAACTGATACCAACACCGCAGGGCGGTTGCGCGCCACCGCCGTGGCAGGGGGGATCCCCGACGAAGAGGCGGAAGCCTGGTGCAATGCCTTTGACTTTATTCAATTGTTACGCATGCGTTCGCACCAGAAACAGGAAAGCCAGGGATTGACTCTTGATAACCACATCAACCCGGACACGCTCAATGATCTTGACCGCCGTATCCTAATAGAGGCCTTCCGCCAGGCGCGCAAATTGCAGACGCGTCTGTCGCTGGACTACTAGCTATAGTTGGCTTAGACGCCTTTTCCGTCCACACGTTGAACTACCCCCGGCTTCGCCCACCGTGTTGCGACCTGGAAAAAACTTCCCGGCGTAAGCGAAAATGTGCCGCTGAGACAAGCACGCTGTGTGGTTGTGGACGTCGAAACGACAGGGCTCGACACACGCCAGGACCGGCTGCTTTCCATCGGCGCCTGCGGCGTTGAGGCGCTGCGTCAGCGCCCGGGCGAAGGTTTCGAGGCCATTTGGCGTCACCACCAAGCAAGTGAGCTAAACAATATCCCGATCCACGGCATCAGCCCGCAACCCCAAGCGGCGGGCGAGGCACCGGAGACCGCGCTGATGGTATTTCTTGGATTCATTGGTAAATATCCGCTTGTGGCGTTTCATGCCAGTTTTAATCAGGCCATGCTGGATCGCACTTTGCGGGAGGCGCTTGGCAGGCGCTTGCGTGATCCCTGGCTCGATCTGGCTCACCCCGGGCCCGGCGCTATTCCCGTAGCATGTCCGAGCATGTCGGCTGACCAGACTTAGCGAGCTCCATCCGCTAGACGAGCACAAGACAAGGTTATTCCCGGGAGGGAGGGGCAAAGGGGCGAAACGCTAAACGTGGACAGCCCCTGTTACACCGGTTACACGCAATCAACTTCGCCGCGTAAATGCCGCTCACACAGCATTCTCCCTGGTGTTACCTTATGTAACAGTTTCTGTTAGCCTAAGCTCATGCTTTTAGACCAGGAAAACGGTCACAGTCGCGACAGCGTGGTGCTGCTGTTTCTGTTCGGGCTGTTCGTGTTTTTCTCGCCCTTCACCTTCTGGTGGGCCGCGACCACAAGCGTCTGGTATCTCCCGTATCTGTTGTGGCTCGGGTTGATTGGGTTGATCGCCTGGGTTGCGCATCGTCACCATCATGACGTTTGAACTCTGGACGCTGTTTCTGGCCGGGGTCGCCTACCTGCTGGTCCTGTTTCTGATCGCCTATGCGGCGGAGCGGGGTTGGATACCGTCTTCGGTCGCGCGCCACCCGCTGACTTATGTGCTCTCGCTCGGCGTCTACGCCACCTCCTGGAGTTACTACGGCAGCGTCGGTTTCGCCCAAACGCAGGGCTTCAGTTTTCTGACCATCTACCTCGGGGTGACGCTCGCGTTTGCGCTGACACCGGTATTGTTGATGCCGATCCTGCGGCTGACGCGCGACTATCAGCTTACCTCGCTCGCCGACCTGTTCGCTTTCCGTTACCGCAACCAGGCGACGGGCGTGCTGGTGACGCTGTTCATGCTGGTCGGCATCCTGCCTTATATCTCGCTGCAAATTCTGGCGGTGACGGCGTCGGTCCGATCGCTTACCCAAGTGGCCACGCCGTCGGTGCTGGCGTTCGGGTTCTGCGTGACGCTGATCCTGTTTGCGATTCTATTCGGCGCGCGCCACGCCTCGGCGCGCGAGAAGCATGAAGGGCTGGTGGTGGCGATCGCCTTCGAGTCGGCCGTGAAACTGCTCGCGCTCGGCGCGGTTGCCGTGTTCGCGGTGTTTGGTTTGTTCGGCGACGTCGGCGGAATGGGGGAGTGGCTGGTGAGTCATCCCGAAGCGCTTAAGGCGCTCTACCAGCCGATGCAGCACGGGCCGTGGATGGCGCTGATGGTGCTCGCATTCGCGGCGGCGTTTCTGTTGCCGCGGCAGTTTCATATGACCTT
Source organism: Sulfuricaulis sp. (assembly GCF_040901545.1). Taxonomy (GTDB): domain Bacteria; phylum Pseudomonadota; class Gammaproteobacteria; order Acidiferrobacterales; family Sulfurifustaceae; genus Sulfuricaulis. The sequence goes on from NZ_JBBDYL010000066.1 coordinate 56,471, forward strand.
CACCGAGAACATCGAACCGCGCACGCTTCCGTTCGCCGCTTGGGGGTTTCCGCTGTTCCTGTTGCTGTTGAATCTTCCGATTGTGCCTATCCTTTGGGCCGGCGCGGCGTTTCAACCCGGCACGAATCCCGATTACTACGTGCTCGGGATTACGCTTAAATCCGGCTCGGCATGGCTGGCGACGATCGCGTTTCTCGGCGGCGTATCCGCCGCGAGCGCGATGATGATTGTCGAGACGCTCGCGTTGGCGGCCATGTGTCTCAATCACCTGATCCTGCCGATGAGTTTCTCGGCGCGCGAGGCGCCGTACGAGAACCTCTACCAGCGGCTGCTGTGGTGGCGGCGGCTGCTCATCGCCGTGATCGTTCTCGCCGGCTACGGCTTCTATCTGCTGCTCGAGGCGAACCAGAGCCTAGTGCAGCTAGGCCTGATCTCGTTCGTGGCGGTGGCGCAGTTCCTGCCCGGCATCGTCGGGCTGCTGTTCTGGCCGCGCGCGACCCGCACCGGCTTCATCGGCGGACTGCTTGGCGGCGGACTCGTGTGGGCGCTGGCATTGCTGGTGCCGTTGTTCGAGCGCTCCGGCATCGTCCACACCGGCGTCAACCTGCAAGAGTGGCTCGGCGCCGGCGGCGAGGACGCGATCGCATTCGGCACGTTCTGGTCACTCGCGGTCAACAGTTTGTTGTTCGTGGGATTGTCTGTGTTCACGCGTCCGACGGCCGAGGAAATGGAAGCGTCGCGCGCCTGCGCACGCGAGATGTTGCCGCCGCGCGGCGTGGTGGCTGCGCTTTCGCCGCAACAGTTCGCGGATCAACTGGCACGCATCGTCGGTCCCCAGACCGCCGCGCGCGAGGTACACCAAGCGCTCGTCGATCTCGAGATGGACGACAACGAGCGCCGACCGACACAATTGCGCCGCCTGCGCGAGCGCATCGAGCGCAATCTTTCGGGTCTGATCGGCCCGCTGCTCGCGCGCATGGTGGTGAACGACCGTCTGCAGCTCGACCGGGGCTCGCCACTCGCGCTCGCCGACACGGTGCACTCGCTCGAGGAACATCTGGAGGAATCACGCTCGCGCTTGCAAGGCCTGGCGGCCGAGCTCGATGCGCTGCGCCGCTATCACCGTCAGCTCCTGCAAGAGCTGCCGCTGGCGGTATGCTCGCTCGGGCCGGATGACGAAATCGTGGTGTGGAATCACGCGATGGAACGCCTCTCCAGCCTGTCCGCGCGCGATGTAAGCGGTGTGGCGCTGTCCGGGTTACACGAACCCTGGGACGGGTTACTGCGCGGTTTCGTGGACGCGCAGGAACAGCACCTATATAAGTTGCAGGTCAATATTCTCGGCCGTCCGCGTTGGTTCAATCTGTACAAGGCCGCGATCGAGGAGCAAAACCCGCTGGCGCAGGCGCGCGGCGGCATGGTAATCCTGATCGAGGATCTAACCGAACGCCAAACGCTGGAGGCTGAACTGGCACACACCGAGCGGCTGGCCTCGATCGGCCGGCTCGCCGCCGGTGTCGCGCATGAAATCGGAAATCCCCTGACGGGTATCGCGTCGTTGGCGCAAAACCTGCGCGACGAAAGCGACCGGACGGTCGTGCAGGAGAGTATCGCGCTGATTCAAGAACAGATCCGCCGTATTGCCGACATCGTGCAGACGTTGGTGACGTTCGCGCATGGCGGGTTGCCTTCGGAGCGCGCCACCGCGCCGGTCGAGATCGCGGCGTGTGTGGAGGAGGCGGTGCGACTGGTGCGACTGTCGCGCGCGGGCAAGCAAATCAATTTCATCAATCGTTGTGATGCCGACACGGTACTCCACGGCGATCGCAATCGGCTGGTGCAAGTGGTGGTGAATCTGCTCACGAATGCCGGCGATGCCTCGCGACCCGGCGACACCGTGGAGGTACGCTCCCAAGTCGTGGACGGGTTCCTGTGCATCGAAGTGGTGGATCAGGGCAGCGGTATTCCGGAGGAGTTGCGCGAGCGTGTGTTCGAGCCGTTCTTCACCACCAAGCAGCCGGGCGCGGGGACGGGTCTGGGGTTGCCGCTGGTGTACAACATCGTATCGGATTACGGCGGCACGATCGCGATAGAAAGCAGCCCGGGGCACGGCACGCGCGTGCTCGTGCGCATGCCGCTCACGCGCGAGCGGCGCGACGACCGAATCTCGGCATCGCAAACGGAGGCATTATGAGCCGAATCCTGATCGTGGACGACGAAGTCGTCATCCGCCAGGCGCTGCGGCGCCTGCTCGAACGTCACAGCTACGAGGTAACGGAGGCGGGTTCGGTGGCGGAAGCGGAGAGTAGCCTCGAACTCGCCTCCTTCGATCTCGTCGTCGCCGATCTACGCCTGCCCGGCGCGCCCGGTACCGCTATCATCGCCAAGTGCGCGCCGGCGCCGGCGCTCATAATGACCAGCTATGGCAGCGTCAAATCCGCGGTCGAGTCCATGAAGCTCGGCGCCGCCGACTACATCACCAAACCGTTCGACCACGACGAGATGCTGCTCGTGGTGCGCCGCTTGCTTGAGCAACGCCAACTGTGGCGGCGCGCGCAGGTGCTGCAAGCCGACCTCGAACGCGATTATCCGGTCGGCGGCATGATCGGCAACTGCGCCGCCATGCGCGAAGTATTCGACCGCATCCGCAAGGTGGCGCCGACCGACTCGACGGTATTGATCCTGGGCGAATCCGGCACCGGCAAGGAGCTGGTGGCGCGCGCGGTGCATGAGTTGAGCCCGCGCAAGGAGGCTCCGATCGTTGCCGTGAACTGCGCCGCCATTCCCGACACGCTGATCGAATCCGAGCTCTTCGGCCACGAGAAAGGCGCCTTTACCGGCGCGATCGCAACGCATCGCGGCCTGGTCGAGGCGGCGGACGGAGGTACGCTGTTTCTCGACGAGATCGGCGAGTTGCCCGCGGCGGCGCAGGCGCGGCTGCTGCGCGTGTTGCAGCAGGGCGAGATCCGGCGCGTGGGCAGTCCGCACGCGCGTAAGGTGAGCATTCGCCTGATCGCGGCGACCCATCGCAACCTCGAGCAGCGTGTGACCGAGGGGTTATTTCGCTCCGATCTGTACTTTCGTCTGCGCGTGATCGATATCCGGCTGCCGCCGCTGCGCGAGCGCAGTGAAGATCTCGAGGCGCTGGCGAATTTTCTGCTCGACAAGGCCTGCCGGCGTTTGAATCGCCCGCCGCCGCAGTTCGCGCCGCAGACCATCGCCGCGATCCATGCCCATCACTGGCCGGGCAACGTGCGCGAGCTCGAAAACGCCATCGAGCGCGCGGTGATTCTGTGTGAATCGGCGGAGATTACACCTGAGCTGCTGGCGATTGATGCGGTCGCCCTACCGGCGACGACCGCGGCCGTGGGCTCCGCGCTATCGCTGAAAGATTACTTCCGCCATTTCGTGCTCGATCACCAGGACCGGCTCACCGAAACCGAACTTGCCGGACGTCTGGGACTCTCGCGCAAGGCGCTGTGGGAACGACGCCAGCGCTTCGGCATTCCCCGACCCAAGGACACTTAGGCTTGTTACCGCCGGTAACGCCAGCGTGTCACCATTGGTAACACGCTGTCCTCTCGCTTCTACGTATCTCACTGTTTTTATTTATTAGTCCTTCAGGCACGGCGTTTGCAACGAGAACCGGCGTCTGGGTAAGAATTCTGCCCGTGCCGGCAGTGCATATAGTATGCCGGTAATACCGCGGTTCGCGGGGAGAAATTCCAAAGCGACGATACCGTGCAAGAGAAGCCGACGGGACAAATAAAAATGTCGCATCCCGTGAGCAGTCTCCGACGACTTAAACCAGGAGGGGGAACATCATGCCATTAGCCGAGTATTACCCCAGGTGTTAGTGCATGGGCCCACTCCTGCAGCGCGGTATCGCGACAGTATCGTGGCGAGCAATTTTGCCGTCTTTCACGAAGACAGATATCAGACCGAGGCCTGGTGCGATGCCTGTGCGTTCATTCAACTCCTGCACATGCGTCAGCACCAGAACCAACGCAGCCACAGGCAGCCCCTTGATAATCATATTGACCCGGATCACCTGAACGATCTGAACCGGCACATTCTGAAGGAATCCTTTCGCCAGGCGCGCAAGCTGCAGACACGTTTGGCGCTGGATTATCATTTATGAGTTGGATCGCACGCCTATTTCGTCCGCACGTCGAACCGCCCTCCGACTTCACCGACCGCGTCATGGCCTGGAAAAATCTGTCCGGCGTTAGTGAAAATGTGCCGCTGGGGCAAGCCCGCTTTGTGGTAGTGGACGTCGAAACATCGGGGCTCGACACCCGCCGGGACCATCTGCTTTCCATTGGCGCCTGCGCCGTGGAGGCCCTGCGTGTGCGCACAGGAGAGAATTACGAATCCATTTTGCGCCGCGAGGAAGCGAACCAACGCGAAAACATACTGATTCACGGCATCGGCCCGCAGGCGCAGGCGGCGGGCCAGCCACCGGAGGAATCCCTCATGGGCTTCCTTGAGTTCATCGGCAAGCAGCCGCTGGTGGCGTTCCATGCCGGTCTCGACCAGGCCATGCTCGACCGTGACTTGCGTGCAACGCTCGGGATGCGCCTGCACAACGCCTGGATCGATCTTGCGCTGCTGGCGCCGGTACTGGTGCCCGAAGCACGATTGCCGCAGGCGGGTCTGGACGAATGGCTCGCTTATTTCGGTTTACGCGCGCACGTGCGCCATCGGGCGATGGACGATGCGCTGGCAACCGGCGAATTGTTCCTTGTCCTGCTCAAGCGCGCGCTGGCACGTGGTCTCAATACCGTCGGTTCGCTGCTGGTCGCGGCTGAGGCGCATCAACGCAAGGTGCTGGGCAGCGGATTCGGAGGGGCGTGACAACCGGTCCGGCGTAGGGCCTGAAACCCTCGTTATGGCCCGTGAATTAAAAACAGATTTACTGATTTACAGATTTACATGGTACCGGAGCGCAACAACTAGCTGCATCAAATTTTAATCACTCACAGTGGAAAATGGAGGAACGTCAATGGTTACAATAACAGCTGCTAATCGGGAAGCACACTGGGCGCGAACACGCAACCTGATGATCATTCATTTGGTCATCTGGTTCGTGTTTTCGTACTTGGTTCACTGGTTTGCGCCCCAACTCAACCAGTTCACATTTTTAAAGTTTCCTGTCGGCTTCTACATGGCGGCGCAAGGATCGCTCGTCGTCTTCGTAGTCCAGCTGTTCGTGTTCGCAAAACAACAGGACAATATCGACCGCCAATTCGGCGTGGCCGAAACAGACTAGGGGGAGAATAAAACATGGCTTTTTTCAAGAAAGGAACAACGTTTATTGAAAACCTCCCCAGGATTTACGGTCTCTACACCGGGGGATTCCTGCTGTTTTTTGCGTTGATGGCGTGGTTCGAGACGCTCGGCATGAAAGCCGACACCATCGGCGTCCTGTTCGTATCTTTCACCGTCGTCATCTACGCCGTCATCGGCTGGTTGTCGCGCACCATGCAGGTCGATGCCTACTACGTCGCCGGCCGCCAGGTGCCGCCGGTGTTCAACGGCATGGCGACCGCTGCCGACTGGATGTCCGGCGCCTCGTTCGTCGCCATGGCCGGCGGCATCTTCCTCGGGGGCCACGCCTACCTGGCCTTCGTGGTTGGCTGGACCGGTGGCTACGTGCTGGTGGCGACGTTGATGGCGCCATACCTGCGCAAGTTCGGCTGCTATACCGTGCCGGACTTCATCGGCACGCGCTACGGCGG
>NZ_JBBDYL010000067.1:0-11294 GCF_040901545.1 Sulfuricaulis sp.
ATGATCCTCAGGTGGCTTAGATTAAGGTTTTCAACAAAGCAAACCTATCTCAAAATCGGTAGGGTGCGCCCTGCGCACCGATCCACGGCTTAACCGAAGCCATTGGTGCGTGGGACGCACCCTACGAGAACCGAAACATGGTATTTTGAGATAGGTTCTAATATGAGGACATAAAGTTTTCATTTGGCTGCTGAATTCTCATGTTCACGGTGACATAAGTCATCGATCCAAACTATTTTTATATCCACACACGAAATGCCAACCATAACTGATATCCGGGCGCGCGAAATCCTCGATTCACGCGGAAACCCGACCGTCGAGGCCGATGTCATATTGGATTCCGGAACCGTGGGCCGGGCCGCCGTCCCCTCCGGCGCCTCCACCGGCAGTCGCGAAGCCATCGAATTGCGCGACGGTGACCCCATGCGCTATCTCGGCAAAGGCGTGCGCCGGGCGTGCGATCATGTCCAGGGCGAAATCCTCCTGGCGCTGGCCGGCAAGCCGGCGGACGATCAGGCAGCCGTCGACCGGATCATGATGGAACTCGATGGCACGGAGAATAAATCCCGCCTTGGCGCCAACGCGATTCTCGCCGTGTCACTGGCGTGCGCGCGGGCGGCCGCGAGTGACGCCAAACTTCCGCTGTATCGCCATTTGAACGATCTCGCCGGCCAACCGCCCCTGGTCATGCCGGTGCCGATGATGAATATCATTAACGGCGGGGTGCACGCCGACAACAATATCGATTTTCAGGAGTTCATGATCCTGCCGGTGGGCGCCGCGACGTTTGCGGAGGCGCTGCGTTGCGGCGCGGAAATATTTCATGCGCTCAAGAAAGTGCTGCAGGGAATGAAGCTGAGTACCGCCGTGGGCGACGAGGGTGGTTTTGCGCCGAATCTTAAATCCAACGAAGCGGCATTGCAGGTTATCGCACTGGGCATTGAGCAGGCCGGTTACAAGCTGGGGACGGACGTCTGTTTCGGCCTCGATGTGGCCAGCACCGAGTTCTGCAAAAATGGCAAGTATGTAATGGAATCGGAACATGTCAGCCTCAACGCCGAACAATTGGTCGACAAATTGGCCGAATGGGTCGTCAGCTATCCGATTATTACGATCGAAGACGGCTGCGCCGAAAACGACTGGGAAGGCTGGGGCAAGCTTACGAAAAAACTTGGCTCGAAAATCCAGCTCGTGGGCGATGACCTGTTCGTGACCAACACGAAAATTCTCGCACAGGGCATCAAGCAAGGCGTCGCCAACTCGATTCTCATCAAGTTAAATCAGATCGGCACCTTGACCGAGACCTTGGCAGCGATCGCCATGGCGCGCCGGGCGGGTTACACATCCGTGATCTCGCACCGATCCGGCGAAACGGAGGACAGTTTTATCGCCGACCTGGCGGTGGCTACCGGTGTCGGCCAGATCAAAACCGGATCGCTGTCGCGCTCCGACCGCGTGGCCAAGTACAACCGGCTGCTCGGCATCGAGCAAGAGTTGGGCTCAGATGCTGTTTATCCCGGACGGCGGGCATTCCCCAGGCTTGGCTGATGAGCGGCGCTGCGGCGACCCGAATCGGTAAGGTAGAATGAAATTTGTGAAGATCGCAACCTATGTGCTGCTGGCCATGCTGGTGTTGCTTCAATATCCCTTGTGGTTTGGGAATGGCGGTGTCATCGCGGCGTGGCGGCTCAGCAGGGAAATCGCCGCGCAACAGCTGGAAAACGCCCGCCTGAAAGATCGCAACCAGGCCCTTGAGGCCGACGTCAACGACCTCAAACAGGGATTGCAGGCAATTGAGGAACGGGCGCGCGCGGAACTCGGAATGGTGAAAAAGGGCGAAATTTTCATCCAGGTTATTGAAGAACCGCCGGATAAGTCACCCTCCAACGATTCTACCGTGCGCTGACCGAGCCCGGTCAGGCAAATCCTGACCGGAAATATTCAGCCGCCGGCAGGAATGGTATAAGGCAAAGGTTCGACGGTGATGCGCGGACCGGTATTGCTGCCCAAATGCAGCTCGCCCGCCGTGGCGCTGTTGATCTGGATAACGGCCAGCAGGTCGAACCCGCCCTGCGGCGAAGCCTGGGCATCCACCACGGTGCCGGCGGATTGACCGGGAAAGTTCGGGGCGTAAATGGATTCGCCCGGGCGCGGGGCGATATCGCCGTCAACATGCGCGCGATACATGCGCTGTTTGAGATTGCCAAGGTATTGCATCCGCGCCACGATTTCCTGTCCGGGATAGCAGCCTTTCTTGAAATTGACGCCGCCGATGACTTCCAGATTGGCCATCTGCGGCACGAACGCTTCGCTGGTTTCGGGCAACACCCGCGGGATCCCGGCCATGATATCCAGCCACGCCCACACCGGCGGGCCGACCGGTATCGCACCGCGCTTCAATTTCTCCCACAGTCCGGCGGCAGCGGCGGGAGGCGCGACGATTTCAAACCGGGGCAGCGAACCGGCCACGCGTATGACGGTTATCTCCGCTTGCGTCTCGCAGCCATCCACGCTGCCGGGGGCAAATCCCGCGCTCTCCCGGAGCATGTTTTCGGCATGGGGCCCCGACAGCCCGAAGACTCTCAGCTCGGAATCCGCGACATCGAGCGTGACCTTGGCGCGCAGCACGTACATCCGCAATCGTTTGAGTATGGTTTCTTGCAGTCCGGCGGGAAAATGCAGGAAGTAATCCTCTCCGCGGCGGAAAATCCGGAAGATAACGAGCATACGGCCTCTGGGACTGCACCACGAAGCAAGCTGGCTGTGGGTCGCATCGACTAGCTGGATGTCATTGCTTAACTGGGCGTTCAGAAACTCCAGCGCCCCTTCGCCGCGCGCCCGAATCAGGGTAAAATCGGCGCGTTCAGCAAGGATGTTTTCGTGGGCGGCAGCGCGTCGCTCCATCAGCGCGTTACCGAAGTGCTGAACATGTTCGGCTACCCGCACAGCACCCTGACTTTGGATAAATGATCGCCATATTCCGTTCACGAATGAGATGTTGTTGGCATTGTTGACTGCAGCCTTCATCATAGCGAAATTCCGGCTGCATGGAAAAACGAGTGAAGGTCGGCAATGTCTGGTTTAAACTAAGCAAATGCAAAATAAGAAGAAACGCCCCGTCTACCTGAATTTGTTACAAATACGCCTGCCGGTGGGCGGTGTGGCCTCCATCCTGCATCGCGCCACGGGCGCTGTGCTGGTGCTGCTGCTCCCTTTTGCCCTCTATCTGTTGCAACGTTCCGTCCAGGAGCCCGCGGCGTATGCCGATATCGCCGCTCGCCTGGCTACCATCGAGGGCCGCGTGGTCCTGTTGGGAACGGTCTGGATGTTTGCCCAGCATTTCTTTTCGGGCATTCGCCATCTGTTGATGGATGTCGGCATCGGCGATGAAACCGCCACGGCACGGATCAGCGCCTGGTTGACCTTTGTCGCGTCCGGCAGCGTGGTGGTAGTGACGGGGATTTGCCTGTGAGGCGCCCCGACTCCTCGGGCAGCGCCCATACCGGACTGATGGAATGGCTGCTGCAACGGGTGTCGTCGCTGTATATGGCCGGTTTCGTGGTCTACGCCATCGTGTATTTCGGCCTGCAGCCGGTGCGCGACCACGCCGCCTGGCAAGCCTGGTTTGCCCTGGGGTCGGTGCGGATTCTCTGGGCGATATTTATATTCAGCCTGCTGCTCCATGCGTGGATCGGCCTGCGCAGCATCTTTATGGATTACATTCACCCGCTTTGGATCCGATTCAGCCTGTCGCTGATCGCCGCCTTCGGCCTGCTCGCCCTCGGCCTCTGGGCGGCGCAGATATTAATGGTGGCGGCGTGAGACGCACAGTAGGAGTGTATTTTCATGAATAGCATCCCGCGCCGTCGTTTTGACTGCCTGGTGATTGGCGCCGGGGGCGGCGGACTGCGCGCCGCATTGCAACTGGCGCAAGGCGAAGCGCACGTGGCGGTCGTATCGAAGGTTTTCCCGACCCGTTCGCATACCGTCGCGGCCCAGGGCGGGATCAATGCCGCGCTCGGCAACGTGCTGCCGGATAACTGGCACTGGCACATGTACGACACCGTCAAGGGCAGCGACTACCTGGGCGATCAGGATGCGATTGAATACATGTGCCGCGCGGCGGCGCATTTGGTTATCGAATTGGAACATTATGGCGTGCCGTTCACCCGGCTGGACAACGGCCGTATTTATCAGCGCACTTTCGGCGGTCAAAGCCAGAACTTCGGCGGTGATCATGCCGCGCGCACCTGTGCCGCCGCCGACCGCACCGGACATGCCCTGCTACACGCCCTCTACCAGCAGAACCTCAAGGCGCGCACGCATTTCTTCGATGAATTCTTTGTCATCGATCTCCTGGTCGACAAGGACGGATCCGCGCTCGGCGCGCTGGTCATCGAAATCGAGACCGGCGAGCCGCTCATCATCGAGGCTAAAACGACACTGATCGCCACCGGCGGAGCGGGGCGGTTGTTCCGCACCACGACGAATGCGCTGATCAACACCGGCGACGGCATGGCCATGGCGCTGCGCGCCGGTATCCCGCTGCAGGACATGGAGTTCATGCAGTTTCACCCCACGGCCCTCGCCGGCATCGGCATCTTGATTACCGAAGGCGTACGCGGCGAGGGTGGGTACCTGATCAACAGTGAAGGCGAGCGTTTCATGGAGCGTTATGCCCCCAAAGTGAAGGATCTCGCGAGCCGTGACGTGGTGAGCCGCGCCATCTACGAGGAAATTCACGCGGGCCGGGGTTGCGGGCCGAAAAAAGATTACATCTTGCTCAAGCTGGATCATCTCGGGGCTGAGGTAATCAAGAAACGCCTGCCGAACATTCGCGATTTGTCGATTCGATTTGCCCACGTGGACCCGATTGAAAAACCGATCCCGGTAAATCCCACGGTGCATTACACCATGGGCGGCATTCCGACCAACCGGTTCGGGCAGGTTGTGGTGCCCGTGGAAACCGGTCCGGAAGTGCCGGTGCCGGGGCTCTACGCCGCGGGTGAGTGCGCGTGCGTGTCGGTGCACGGCGCCAACCGGCTCGGCGGCAATTCACTGCTCGACATCATCGTGTTCGGCCGCGCGGCCGGGAATAACATATTGGAATACCTGAAGGAAAACCGCTTCCATCGTCCCATGGCGGAGGACGCCGTAGAACGCGCGACGGCACGCTTGACGCGCTGGGACAAGAAAGGCGCTGGCGAATCGGTGGACCTGATTTGCGACGAGCTGCGCCTGACCATGGAAAAATATTGCGGTGTCTACCGCAAGCAAGATGTACTGGATGAGGGAATCAAAAAAGTCACCGAGCTGGACCAGCGCCTGAAGCGGGCCACATTGCGCGACCACAGCAAGATTTTTAATACCGCGCGGATTGAAGCGCTGGAGCTGGAAAACCTGATGGAAGTTGCCTACGCCACGGTCTATTCCGCCGCGGCGCGGCACGAATCCCGCGGCGCGCATTCGCGCCAGGATTATCCCAAGCGTGATGATATTCACTGGCTCAAGCACACGCTCTACAGTCGCGACGGCCACAAGCTCGATTACAAACCCGTGCGCATGAAGCCGCTGACCGTCGAGCCATTCCCGCCGAAAGAAAGGGTTTATTAGGACCCTGAATAAATCGTTTATTGTCATTCTCGCGGATGCGGGCTCGCAGTAATAGAGCCGAACGACCATCAACTTTGCGTCTTAAAAAGGGTTTCTGCCAAATTGCCCGGTATAGTCTGAACTCCTCAGGAACGCATTCTTCTGGCCTTGTGTTAGGATTTTCCAAACATTTCAAGGGGAACAGGAAGAGATACCGGTCCCGCAACACATATAAACGGCCCGCTACCACCTTAATAAGGAAGAGCATGCCAAGAAAGAAAAAGAACGCTTCAGCAACCGAACCATCGGCTAAAAAGTCTAACGGTGCCGCCCTAAGCAACGGCCACCACCCCGTGCGCCAAGATATGTCATTGGCGACGAACAAAACTGGCAGGGGCAATCGTGCCAACCCCACTGACAAATCCCTCGAAACATGGATCTGGGACGCCGCATGCTCTATCCGGGGCGCGAAGGACGCTCCAAAATACAAAGAGTTTATCCTTCCGCTCATCTTCGCCAAGCGCTTGTGCGATGTCTTCGACGACGAGCTGAACCGCATCGCCCAGGAGGTCGGCTCGCGCGCCAAGGCCTTCAAGCTGGTGAAGCACGACAAGAAGCTCGTGCGCTTCTACCTGCCGCTGGGACCCAAGAACCCGGACGACACGGTGTGGTCGGTCATCCGCACGCTCTCGGACAAGATCGGCGAACATCTCACCACCCACCTGCGCGCCATCGCCGACGCCAACCCGCTGCTCAAGGGCATCATCGACCGCGTGGACTTCAACGCTACCACCCACGGCCAACGCGATATCGACGACGACCGCCTCTCGAACCTCATCGAGGCCATCAGCGCCAAGCGCCTCGGCCTCAATGACGTGGAGCCGGACATCATCGGCCGCAGTTACGAATACCTCATCCGCAAGTTCGCGGAAGGTTCGGGCCAGAGCGCTGGCGAGTTCTACACCCCCGCCGAGGTCGGCCTCGTCATGGCGCGCATCATGGACATCGAGCCGGGCATGGACGTGTACGACCCCTGCTGCGGCTCCGCCGGCCTGCTCATCAAGTGCGAGCTGGTGTTGAATGAGAAGATGGCTTCACTCCCCTCTCCCCGCGGGAGAGGGGCCTCCGCTTCTCCCCCTCTCCCTCTGGGAGAGGGCCGGGGTGAGGGCAAGAAGTTTGCGCCGGCCAAGCTCTACGGCCAGGAAAACGAGCCCGGCACCTGGGCCATGGCTAACATGAACATGATCATCCACGACATGGAAGGCGAGATTCAGATAGGCGACACTTTCCGCAAGCCGAAATTCCGCAAGGGCAACCGCCTCCAAACCTTCGACCGCGTGGTGGCCAATCCCATGTGGAACCAGACCGAGTTCAAGGAAAAAGACTACGACACCGACGAGCTCGACCGCTTTCCCAAGGGCGCGGGTTACCCGGGTTCGAAGGCCGACTGGGGCTGGATGCAGCACATCCTCGCAAGCCTCAATGACAAGGGCCGCGCCGCCGTGGTACTCGACACCGGCGCCGCCTCGCGCGGCAGCGGCAACGCCAATACCAACAAGGAAAAGGACGTGCGCCGCTGGTTCGTGGAGCAAGACCTCATCGAAGGCGTGCTCTACTTGCCGGAAAACCTGTTCTACAACACCACCGCGCCGGGCATCGTCATCGTGCTTAACAAGTCGAAGCCCAAGGAGCGCCAGGGTAAGCTATTCCTGCTCAATGCCAGCCGTGAGTTTGTGAAGGGTGATCCCAAGAACTATATCCCCGAAGACGCTATCGCCCGCATCGCCAAGACCTTCACCGCATGGAAGGAAGTAGAAAAGTATTCACGCATCGTCATCCGTGAGGAGATCGCCAAGAACGACTACAACATATCGCCGAGTCGCTATATCCACACAGGCGAAGGCGAGGAGTATCGGTCGATTGCGGAGATTATGGAGGAGCTTCGCGAACTTGACGAAGAGGCGCGAACGACATCGGAACAGCTCAATAAGATTCTTTCGGCCTTAGGCGCGTAATGTCTGAGCATTCACTACTTCTTGAATCGCCTCCGCCTGGTTGGACACCAGCGCGCTTCGGGGATATCTGCAACCGCGCCCAGGATGCCGCATCGCCGTCAGCAAATGGGGGACGCTTGTATCTCGGTCTCGAACATCTTGCGTCGGGGCATCCTGCTCTGGTTGGTCGTGGAAAGGAATCGGACGTACGCAGTGGAAAAACCGAGTTCCACAAGCGAGATGTCTTGTTTGGGAAACTTCGCCCCTACCTGCGAAAGTCTGTGTTGGTGAACGAGGATGGTATCTGCTCCACAGACATTTTGGTATTTCGTGCAACTGAGAAATCCATTCCTGATTTTCTTTGCTTGCTAACGCACACTGACGAGTTTGTTGGGCATGCCAAAGCAACGACATCAGGCGTGCAACACCCACGAACCTCTTGGGCTAGTTTGCGTGAATTCAGGTTCCACGTTCCACCTCTGTCCGAGCAGCGAAAGATCGCGGGCGTGTTGGGCATGGTGCAGCTAGCGATCGAGCAGCAGGAGCGGTTGCTTCAGCTCACCGCCGAATTGAAAAAAACGCTCCTCCACCAACTATTCACCCAAGGCCTGCGCGGCGAACCACAAAAAGAAACCGAAATCGGCCCCGTGCCGGAGAGTTGGGAGGTGACTTCACTCGAAAGTGCCGCAATCGCGTTTGATTACGGTACTTCCGTGAAATGCGAGCACGGCAAAGCTGGCTTCCCAGTGCTCCGCATTCCGAATGTCATTGGCGGCTCAATTGACCTTGGCGACCTCAAGCACGGTCAGCCAAAACGAACGGAGTTGGATACGCTGCGGCTCCGCGACGGCGATTTGCTTTTCGTCCGAACCAATGGCGTTCTGGAAAACGCCGGGCGTTGTGCGCTATACCGAGGTGAATTGGATGACTGCTATTTCGCTTCTTACCTCATACGTGTGCGGGTTGATCATTCGAAAGTCCTGCCAGCGTTCGTGAATGAATATGCCAGAACCGAGCGCGGGAAAAGTTTTCTGAGCGGGCGTGCCATTCGAACCGCTGACGGAAAATTCAACATCAACTCTGGCACATTGAAGCGGGTACTGCTCCCTTTGCCGAGCCTTGAGGAACAAGAGGAGATCGTTCGTCAACTTGACGTTGTGGAGCGGAAGTGCAGGCTGCATGACGCCAAACGCAGTGCGTTTAACGGTCTCTTCCACACCCTACTGCACTTATTGATGACGGCGCAGATTCGGGTCGGCCACCTTGATATATCAGAATCGCAGGAGCCTTCAGGGCTTTCGGAGGGGGGTGCTTGTGAGTGATGAGGCGGTGACCGCGCCTGGGTCGGAAAGTGAGTTATTGAGAATTATCGGCGCGGCTGCATATGACATTCACATAAGCCGTTCAGAGGAGTTGACTTGCAATCTGCCGACGATGGGACAATGGCAGGCTGCACAAAAAGGAACGGTAGATTACCTGATCGATGGATGTACTGTTCGGTTTGCTTCAATTGAGGCACGCAACCGCATTGTTGCGGCTTATAAGTACGCAGATAATCGAGAGGAATTTTCTCATGATTTGCAGAGGTGGCTTAGTGTTGCGCACGATCTCTGGCGCCATGAGATTGGTAAGAGTGACAGTGCTGCCGGTCGGCTTCTGGCTCTTGTACACGAGACGTATGACATCTTCTCCATCGCCGCGGACGCGATTAAGATTGAATCAATGCGGGTGTTTGTCGTTCTTCATGTCGTCGAGTCTGCGTTGCCCTATCTTAAGGAGTTGCCACCCAACGGAGTACTGAATCTCAGTGCTGTACAGCACGAACGAACGAAGAACGTCCTTGCCGCTGGTATGTTCTTCGGCAAGCTCGAAAAGACATTGGTAGAGCAGCCTCATACCTGTCGCACAATCCATGACCGCCTCAGGAATAGTATTACTGAGGCAACTGCCAACCTGCATCCAACCGCACTCGTGGCGCTTGCGAAATCTTCGCCAAGAGACGCTGTCAGGCTCGCGCTTGAGGATGCTGAATCTTCAAACTCAATGCTCAAGAGCATCGCCTTACGGACATTAGGGCGACTGCTGACACTTACCCTGATAGCAGCTGACTCCATATCAAGTGCGATAACCGCCATATTGGCTGGTTTGTCCGATCCCGAAGAGCAGGTTCGACATACCGCCATCCGGGCTGCGGCCGGTGTAGTGCCCGTAATGGACGCATTCGATAACTCACTGGCTCTATTAGGAGAGGCTGGCGATCAATTCGCGCTAGGCGCAATTGCCGATTCGCTGTTCATGAATTTTTCAGACATGAGAAGTAAGGCGAACTTCAACGATTGGATTCGTCTAGTGAGCAAGGCCTCGCCCAGCTCACGAGGAACCTTGGGTAACTTCGACTACGTGTTGGCTCAGTTGATTGCTGATGACGCACAGCAACAATTTGCTATTTCTTGCTTCACCGATTGGGTTGGTGCCAATGCCAAGGACATGGCTAGAGATAAGTCAGTCGCAGAGTTGTTTCCCACAGTAACAATCGAGCTGGCTAACCGCCCGGAATTATTCTCGCAGGTGATTACAGACTGGATGCTTTCTGACAATAGGCGTCCAGCCTCCGCGGCCGCTGGGCTATTGTCCCATTTGTGGGCGCATGAGTTTAAACACCCGGAGTTCAGCACCCAGCGACTTGATGCCCTGGAGCAAAGCGATCTGCTGTTTTTGGCCAGACGCATGCTTGGTTTCATATATTCAGAGGATCATTTGCTGTCACTTACGATGTCTTTCCTCAAAACCAAGGACGCACCACACCGCGTATTTGGGCTCGTGCGGGCGTTGTGCGTTGACGAATTAGGAAAAGACTACCCATCTTCGACAATAACCATGCTTGAGACAGCATGCGCGGCTGAAACAAAGGAAGAATGGCAGAGGTTCTATACAACCACAGTTGAGGAGATCAAAAGTCGTATCAATGCGCTTGACGCCTTGCCGCGCCTTGTCGAGTTACGGCCTTCACCAGAGCTTCAGAGACAATTCGCCAAGGCACGCGCAAAGCAGATGAGCGCCGCGGTCGAGGAGGCTCAAAAGGGTTCCATCGTCCGGCAGATTGCGACGGAAGTCCCGATTAAGGCAGGAATTGGATGGTTTAGTTTCCGAAACGGTGGTTATACGGACGCGACGCACATGCGGTCGTTCTCCCAATCGGTCTCAGTACCAATGCGGGAGGCGTTCGACGCGGTTGGCTATGAGATAAGTCATTTATGGCTGCGTAAAATCAAGCGGGGGGAGTCATGAAGTTGATCCTCGCTCAATATTTGCGAACCCTCAAAGAGCGTGACGAATTTGATCGTCTTCTTCCAGACCTTTTGCTTGCTATGGGATATGTCCCAACTTCCAAACCACAAACGGGCATCCGTCAATATGGTGTTGACTTGGCGGCAGTGGGGCTCGCAGAAGACGGAGTTCGGGAATTGTTATTGTTGGTTATCAAGCGCGGAGATATTGGGCGTAGCGATTGGGATTCTGGTCCTCAGTCCGTTCGACAAAGCTTGAACGAGGTTTTTGATGTTTATCTAAAAACACACGTTGAACCAGGGCATGAGTCACTTAGAAAGAGGATTGTCCTTGCCACGACAGGCGATCTGAAGCAGGACACACAGTGGGCTGCTACCACTTCCAATGACACCGCCTTTAGCCTGATTGGGTGGATTGTTC
>NZ_JBBDYL010000068.1:0-58709 GCF_040901545.1 Sulfuricaulis sp.
TGCGCAAGTTCGGCTGCTATACCGTGCCGGACTTCATCGGCACGCGCTACGGCGGTAACGTAACGCGCCTGTGTGCTGTACTCGTACTGGTCGTCGCTTCGTTCACTTACGTGACGGCACAGATCAACGCCACCGGCACCATTGCCGCGCGGGCGCTGCATATACCGTTCGAAGTGGGCGTATGGTTCGGCCTGGTGGGTATTCTGCTCTGCTCGATGCTGGGCGGCATGCGTGCGGTGACCTGGACGCAGGTGGCGCAATACATCGTGCTGATCATTGCCTACCTTATCCCGATCTTCTGGATGTCGACGAAGCAGGGTTTC
Source organism: Sulfuricaulis sp. (assembly GCF_040901545.1). Taxonomy (GTDB): domain Bacteria; phylum Pseudomonadota; class Gammaproteobacteria; order Acidiferrobacterales; family Sulfurifustaceae; genus Sulfuricaulis. Next base: position 324 of record NZ_JBBDYL010000068.1, read on the forward strand.
GGCATTTTCCCACACGTCGAATATGGTGCTGCGGTCCAGAGAATCATGGAACTCGAGGTCGTGCATCAAGTGGGTATCCTAAAACCTGGGGATTTCGCTGGACAGTTCCCGGGGCTCGCGGCCCTGACGACGCTGCACGCGGCACCAGGAGAAGGGCCCATCGCGGCCTGGCGCTTCATCACGCTGGTGGCGTGCATGATGATCGGCACCGCATCGTTGCCGCACATCCTGATGCGCTACTTTACCACGCCAACGGTGCGGGCCGCGCGTACCTCGGTCGCCTGGTCGCTGTTCTTCATCTTCCTGCTCTACTTCTCGGCGCCGGCGCTCGCGACCTTCACCAAGCTGCAGTTGCTGGATCCGAATCTGATGACGAGCATCATCGGCAAGTCGGTTGAGGAGGTGAGCCAGCTCGCATGGATCAAGAACTGGGCGGCCATCGGGATGTTGGCGATTAAGGACTTCAACGGCGACGGTCTCCTGCAGATCAATGAGTTCTTCATACGCGGTGATATTGTCGTGCTGGCGACACCCGAGATTGCGGGTCTGCCCTATGTGATCTCCGGCCTCGTGGCGGCCGGCGGGATGGCGGCAGCGATGTCGACGGCCGACGGCCTGCTGCTCGCAATTGCCAACGCGCTCTCGCACGATCTGTACTACAAGATCATCGACCCAAAGGCGGAGACCAAGAAACGCCTGATCGTGGCCCGCGTCCTACTCCTAGCCATTGGCGCATTGGGGGCGGTCGTGGCGAGCTTCAAGCTCACCGGTATCCTCGGTGCCGTGGCGTGGGCGTTCGACTTCGCCATGTCCGGTCTATTCTTCCCGTTGGTGCTCGGTGTATGGTGGAAGCGCGCGAACCGGCCGGGGGCGATCGCCGGCATGCTGGTCGGCCTTGCTGCCGGTACGTGGTACCTGTACATGGTGAAGTGGGGCGGCATGGTGCCGTGGTGGGGCATGGACGATCTGCGCTTCGGCATGGTCGGCGCGGCCGCCAGTGTGGTCGCCATGGTCGCGGTAACATTAATGACCGAGGCGCCCGACAAGGAGACGCAGGACATGGTCGACGAAGTCCGCATCCCGAGCGGCAAGACGATCCTGGCCTCGCAACACTAATAGCGGTTTAGTATCATTCAGAGCCGGGGCGGGCAACTGCCCCGGCTTTTTTTACCTCGGCAGCAACGTCGCTGATACTCGGAGTTTCACGATGACGGTGGCAATCCCGCTCTGGGCGGTCGTACTCGATTACATTCTCGGCATGATCATGTGGACGCTCATCGCGCGTTTCGGCATGCGGCTGTTTCTCCCGGAGGAAAGCACGTTCTTCTTCAGCCAGTTCTTCATCAAGGTGACGAATCCGCTGTTGAAGCTGTTCGGCCCGATCACGCCGTCGTTCCTGATACCGCCCTTGATACCGCTGTACGTGGCCTGGTTCTTCTTCATGGTGCGCTTCTACCTGATGCCCTGGCTGCTCGGCTACTCGGTCATGGGCATGTTGTCGTTTCCGCTGGAAAGCGAATTCGGCCGGGGCGTCGCCTATCTGATTGGGTTGATTTTGAATTAGCCAGCTAAAAAAACCTGCTGGATACAGGCTTCCAGGTGCACGGACGGTGGGGCAATTACCGGTCCGCGAGCGCGCATTGAATCAGCCGGTCGCTCGCAGAACCGCCTCGGCGTCGAGATGGCGGCGCAGATCCCGGCGTATTTCCTGCCAGCGAAAGCGGACCGAATTCCGCACGATCTCCTCATCGAGTTCCTTGAGGTTCTCGACAACGGGCGCCCAGCGGATGAGCGCCGTCGGGCTTTCTGAAAACGGTGTCTCATCGTCTGTGATCCGGTCCCACTCGCAGCCTGCCAGTCGCGCGCGCACGCGCTGGGCGTAGGCGGCAAACTCGCCGCCGGCATCCGCGGGGATGCCCGTGTCGTCCAGGATCGCCGTCACCAGTTCTTGCAGCAGCGTGCCAACTTTTGGTGCCGATGCCGGTGAACCCCGCGCCAACAGCCCCCCGGCATAGATGGACAGATCCGACAGGCAGGCCAGCCAGATCTGCCATTTGGCGATGTTGATGGATTGCACAAACTCATCGTTGTCGAACAATTGCGGGTAGATCATGCCGGCACGCGTTCGCAGGTATCCGTACAGCGAAGTTTGCGCCACGTAACTCGCGCGTGTCTCGAGAAAACGTCTCAATCCGGCTCGATCGTTCACCGCTGGCTCTCGTCGGCGGCCGAGCGTGCCAAAATAGTCGCGCAATCCTTCCCACAGGTGGGAAGACAAATTAGCGAGCCGGCCGACGCGTGTTGTCTGGTTATGCATGAATTCCCGTGTGGCTCCAAGTTGGCCAACGCCGGATGCGCGGTGGCCTCTCTTGTATCACTCCCTCATGAGGTCTACCAGACTGGCGGTACCGGGCCATTCCCGTGATCAATCCCATGCTGACGGCCGTTAGCGGGAAACATGGCGTTTTGAGCCGCGTATCCGGACAGCGAAAAAAGCATTAACCGGGCGCGGGGGTTTGACTCCAGATGCATGATTTCATGGGTTGTTTCTGCTCGATAGTAATGTGCAGGCGGTCTCGGGGCCGGGCCGATTCGAGGACCGGCAAGGGGAACGGCGGGTGGCTTGAGTCGTTGCACGTGCCTGTGCACAATCGGTATCAGCCGAATGTAAAAATAAAGAGGAGCGAACCATGTCCGACGAGAAAGTCTACGATGTTCCCGCCGATGTCGCCAAACGCGCCTGGGTAGACGAGAACAAGTACCAGGAAATGTACCAGCGTTCGGTGCAGGATCCCGCAGCGTTTTGGGCCGAGCAGGCCAAGTCCTTTGTCACCTGGTCCAAGCCCTGGAGCCGGGTCAGCGACTGGAGCTTTGACGCCAAGAACCTGTATATCAAGTGGTTCGAAGGCGGGAAACTCAACGCATCTTTTAATTGTCTCGATCGGCATCTCGAAAAGCGCGGCAACCAGACCGCGATCATCTGGGAAGGCGACGATCCCAAGACCGATAAAAAGATTACTTACCGCGAATTGCACGCCGAGGTTTGCCGCTTCGCCAATGTATTGAAAAGCCGGGGTGTGAAAAAGGGTGACCGGATCTGCATTTACATGCCCATGATCCCGGAAACCGCGGTGGCGATGCTCGCCTGCGCGCGCATCGGCGCAGTGCACTCCGTCGTGTTTGGCGGCTTCTCGCCCGAATCCATCAAGGACCGTATTCTCGATTCCGACTGCCGGGTGGTGGTCACGGCGGACGAGGGCGTGCGCGGCAGCAAGAAAATCCCGCTCAAGGCCAACACCGACGAGGCGCTGAAGCAATGCCCGAACGTTCACACCGTGGTGGTCGTCAGGCACACCGGCGCCAACATCGCGTGGGAGGGCAAGCGTGACGTGTGGTACCACGAGCAGATGAGCAAGGCCTCGAAGGATTGCCCGCCCGAGGAAATGGACGCCGAGGACCCGCTCTTTATTCTCTATACCTCCGGCTCCACCGGCAAGCCCAAGGGGGTGTTGCATACCACCGGGGGGTATCTCGTTTTTGTCGCGATGACCCATAAATATATTTTCGATTATCACGATGGCGACATCTTCTGGTGCACCGCCGATGTCGGCTGGGTGACCGGACATTCCTATATTGTCTACGGCCCGTTGGCCAACGGGGCGATCACGCTCATGTTCGAAGGGGTCCCGAACTACCCTAATGCCTCGCGCTTCTGGGAAGTCGTGGACAAGCACAAGGTCAATATTTTCTATACCGCGCCGACCGCCATCCGGGCGCTCATGCGCGAGGGCGAAGCGCCGGTCAAGAAAACATCCCGTCGTTCGTTGCGGCTGCTCGGTACCGTGGGCGAGCCGATCAATCCCGAAGCCTGGGAATGGTATTACCACACGGTCGGCGACGGCCGAGTTCCGATCGTGGACACATGGTGGCAGACCGAGACCGGTGGCATCCTGATCACGCCGCTCCCCGGCGTCACCCGTTTGAAGCCGGGATCGGCCACGCGCCCGTTCTTCGGCGTGCTGCCCGCGATCATGGACAATGACGGCAAGCTGCTCGAGGGCGCGTGCAGCGGCAACCTGGTGATATTGCAACCGTGGCCGGGGATGATGCGCACGGTCTACGGCGACCATCAGCGCTTCGTGGATACCTATTTCAAAACCTATCCCGGCAAGTATTTCACCGGCGACGGGGCACGCCGTGACCAGGACGGTTACTACTGGATTACGGGGCGGGTGGACGATGTACTAAATGTTTCGGGACACCGCCTCGGCACCGCCGAGGTGGAAAGCGCATTGGTACTGCATCATAACGTGGCCGAGGCCGCGGTCGTGGGATTCCCGCACGATATTAAAGGCCAGGGCATATACTGCTACGTAACGCTCAAAGTAGGCGTGAACCCTTCCGAAGAACTGCGCAAAGATTTGCAGCAGCAAGTGCGCAAGGAGATCGGAGCGCATGCCACACCTGACTTCATACAGTGGGCCCCCGGATTGCCGAAGACCCGTTCGGGCAAGATCATGCGCCGCATTCTGCGTAAAATCGCGGCCAACGATCTCTCCAATCTGGGCGACACTACCACGCTGGCCGACCCTTCGGTGGTCGATGATCTGCTCAAGAATCGGGCGGTCAAATAGCAAGTCGCCGGCGCGATGGCGGTCTGGCAATGATGTGTCGATGCGCTAGAATGGCCGTGACGCGCGGAGACTGAGATACGTTCGAAAAGGAATAAATTGAACCAGCCACGTCACAGCACGCCGGAGATGGACATCCTGGTGGACATCAAGGATGTGCATTTTTCTCGCGCCGACCGGCCGATCTTGACGGGAATCACGCTACCGATTCAGCGCGGAAAGGTGACCGCCATCATGGGCGGCAGCGGCTGCGGAAAAACCACGCTGCTGAATCTTGTCGGGGGGCGCATCAAGCCGGACCGCGGCACCATCACCGTCGACGGTCAGTCGGTACCGGACCTGAGCACCAAGGAACTCTTCGAGCTCCGCAAGCGCATGGGCATGCTGTTTCAGACCGGCGCCTTGCTGACCGATCTCTCGGTGTTTGAAAACGTTGCGTTCCCCATTCGCGAACACACCAAGCTCGCGGAATCCCTCCTGCGCAAGGTGGTGCTCATGAAACTCGAGACCGTCGGGCTTCGCGGCGCGCGCGATCTCATGCCCTCCGAGCTTTCGGGCGGTATGGCGCGACGCGTGGCTCTGGCCCGGGCGATCGCCCTGGAACCGATGATGATCATGTACGACGAGCCGTTTACGGGACTTGATCCCATCTCCAAGGGTGTGATCGCCAAACTCATCCGGGAACTGAATCAGAGTCTCGGGATCACCTCCATCGTCGTGTCTCACGACGTGGCTGAAACCTGCTCGATTTCCGACTACGCCTATCTCGTGGGCGACGGCCGTATCATCGGCGAGGGCACGCCGGCCGATGTGCAACACTCGGAATCCGATCACGTACGTCAATTCATGGACGGGCTGCCCGATGGGCCGGTGCCGTATCAATATCCCGCGGGGGATTACCTCGAAGACCTGATGAAAAGCGCCGCATGAATACCCTGCGTATTCTGGGAAGCATTGTCATCAATTCAGTCGAACGTCTGGGCCGGGCTTCCCTGTTTCTGTACGAAGTTCTCGCCGGTTCGTGGGAGCTGCTCCGGCGCTTTTACCTGGTGGTGCAACAAGTCTACGCCGTGGGCGTGCTCACGCTGTTGATCATCCTGGTATCGGGCTTGTTCGTGGGCATGGTGCTCGGGCTGCAGGGTTATAACACGCTGGTAAAGTTCGGCTCGGCGAACTCGCTGGGGTTGCTGGTGGCGTTGTCACTGGTCCGCGAACTCGGGCCCGTGGTCACGGCCCTGCTGTTTGCCGGCCGTGCGGGTTCGGCGTTGACCGCGGAGATCGGCCTCATGAAAGCCACGGAACAGCTGGCCGGCATGGAAATGATGGCGGTCAATCCGATAATCCGCGTCATCGCGCCGCGTTTTCTCGGAGGGATTATCGCCATGCCGCTGCTGGCGGCGCTGTTTTCCGCCATCGGCGTATTGGGTGGACATCTCATCGGCGTCGGTCTCCTCGGCGTGGATGCCGGTGCCTTCTGGTCGCAAATGCAAAACGGAGTCGACTACCGTGACGATATTCTGAATGGTGTTATCAAGAGCGCGGTTTTTGGCGTGGTGGTGACCTGGATTGCCGTGTTCGAAGGGTATGATGCCGTGCCGACCTCGGAAGGCGTGGCAAGCGCGACCAACCGCACGGTGGTATATTCTTCCCTGGCCGTTCTGGGACTGGATTTCATCCTCACCGCCTTGACCTTGGGGGACATCTAAATATGTTGAATCGAAAAAGTTTGGAAGTGTGGGTGGGTCTGTTCGTCGCGGCGGGAATCCTGGCGCTTGCCATGCTCGCATTCAAGGTCGGCAACCTTACCACGGCCGATGTCATGGATGGATATAAAATCAACGCGCGCTTTGACAACGTGGGCGGTCTCAAGGTCAAAGCGGCCGTGACCATGGCCGGCGTGCGTATTGGACGCGTGTCGGCAATCGAGTTTGACAGCAACAAATATCAGGCCAAGGTCACCATGGACGTCGATGGGCGCTACAGTAATATCCCCCGGGACAGCAGTGCCGCGATCCTGACCTCGGGTCTCTTGGGGGACCAGTACATCGGCATTGAACCTGGCGGGGAAGAAGCCTATCTAAAGGATGGCGATGTCTTTCTGAGAACCCAATCCGCGCTGGTGCTGGAGAAACTGGTCGGGCAGGTTATTTTCAATAAGGCCAGCGAGAACACGCCATCCCAATAAATCATCGTCGAGGAGCATCCATGAGCAGATTTGTTTTTGCCTTGCTGTTATTGGCGCTGACATCGCCTGTTCACGCCTCCGGATCGCCTCCGGACCAGATTGCCCGTGCCACCACGGACAAAATCATTGCACTGGTCAAGGAAAACAAGGACGACTACGCCAAGGACAGCGGTAAGCTCTTCGCGATGGTTGACGAACATGTCCTGCCGTATTTCGATTTTCGCGCGATGTCGCGCACGGTGCTCGGCCGCTATTGGCGCGAGGCGAGCGAAGATCAGCGCAAGCGTTTCACGAGCGAGTTTCGCGATTTGCTGGTGCGGACGTATGCCACGGCATTGTTGAAATACAATGACGAGCGAATCGTATATCAGCCGTTCAGGATGACCCAAGGCGACCGGACCGCGACGGTGAGATCCGAAGTCCACCGACGCGACGGCGGCCCTCCGATATCCATCAACTACAGTTTTTATCAGACCGATTCCGGCTGGAAGGTGTATGACATGACCATCGAGGGGGCCAGCCTGGTGACTACCTACCAATCAACCTATGCACAGCGGGTGCAGAAGGAAGGTATTGATAAAGTTATCGCGAGTCTGGCGCGGGACAACAAGACGGCCACCGTCGGCAAATCGCCAGCGCCGGAATCGCCCAAGAAGAGCGCGACAAAGTGACCGAGAATGGAATCACGGCGCGTGACGATGGAGTATTCGCCGTCTCCGGTCAGGTAACGTTTCAGACCGTCCCGCAGTTCTCGGGTCAAACAGAAAAATGGCTGCATAGCGGAAACGGCCGTGTCACGATCGACATGCAGGCGGTGACGCTTGTCGATAGCGCCGGACTCGCACTCATGATCGAATGGCTGCAACTGGCACGAACCGCGAATCGTGAAATCGGATTCACCAATATTCCCGGGCAAATGCGCGATCTCATCCGCGTCAACGGCCTTGAGCAGGTATTTCAGCTGGATTGAAGAGGAAACCCCGCGTGGGCGCTGCGATCGCGATCGCCGGATTGCACAAGCATTATCAAAACGTTCAAGCTCTCAAAAATATCGATCTGACGGTTGAGCAGGGTGAATTTTTTGGGTTGCTCGGCCCGAATGGCGCTGGTAAATCCACCCTGATCAATATCGTGGCGGGACTGACCCGATTCGATCGCGGCACGGTAACGGTGCTGGGACAAGACGTGGTAACCGCCTACCGGCATACCCGGCGGCACATCGGCGTGGTGCCGCAAGAGCTGACTTTCGACCCCTTCTTTAATGTGCGCGATGTCCTGCGCATCCAGTCGGGTTATTTCGGCTTGCGCTCGAATGACGCCTGGATTGAAGAACTGATGAGCGTGCTCATGCTGACCGATAAGGCCGAGGCGAACATGCGCGCGCTTTCCGGTGGCATGAAACGGCGGGTGATGATTGCCCAGGCGCTGGTCCACAAGCCCGAAGTGGTGGTGCTGGATGAGCCGACGGCAGGCGTGGACGTGGAACTGCGCAAATCCCTGTGGACGTTCATCCGCCGGCTGCATCGCGAAGGGCATACCATCGTTCTGACCACGCATTATCTGGAGGAAGCCGAAGCCCTCTGCGGGCGAATCGCTATCTTGAATCTTGGCGAGATCGTGGCGCTCGATACCACACGGGTGTTGCTTATGCGCGGCATCGGTCGTACCCGGCGGGTGGGTATCACGACGGGGGAGTCGCTCGGACCGTTACCGGATTTCCTGGCATCGAAGGTGCTCCGTCAGGAAGGCAACTTTATTGAATTGCAGCTCGACAAGGATACAGATTCCGTCATGGCGGCACTCGATGCCTTACGGTCGCGCGGAGCCGTCATCACGGACCTCAGCATGGAAGGGGCGGACCTGGAGGATGTATTCGTAGAACTGACGGCGAGAAAGCGCAAATGAATCTGGTGGGCCTGCAAACCCTGTTCTACAAAGAAGTTCTGCGTTTCGGAAATGTATTGCTGCAAACGCTGATTGCGCCGATCGTGACCTCATTGCTTTATTTGCTCGTTTTCGGTCATGTATTCGAGGGACGGGTGCAGGTATTTTCCGGCGTGGGCTACACGGCTTTCTTGATTCCCGGTCTTATCATGATGTCCCTGATCCAGAATTCATTTGCCAACAGCTCTTCGAGCCTCATCCAGTCCAAGGTCACCGGAAACCTGGTATTTATTTTGCTTCCCCCGCTCTCTCATCTGGAATTTCTTCTGGCATACGTTCTCTCCGCCTCCCTGCGCGGCATGCTGGTGGGGGCGGGCGTGTACATCGTGGGCAGCCTGTTTGTTGCCCTGCCTGTGCAACATCCGTGGTTTATCCTGCTCTTCGCTTTTTTGAGCAGCGCTGTCCTTGGCGCGATGGGTGTAATCGCCGGGATCTGGGCGGAGAAATTCGATCAACTCGCCGGTTTTCAGAATTTCATCATCATACCGCTTTCGTTTCTCTCGGGCGTGTTTTATTCCATTCACTCGCTGCCGGAATTCTGGCAGACACTTTCACGGTTCAATCCGTTTTTCTACATGATTGACGGATTCCGTTATGGATTCTTCGGAGTGTCGGACGTGCCTCCCTCCACGAGCCTGCTCATTGTTGGTCTCGCACTTGCAGCGTTTACAGTTGTTACCTTGCTGATGCTCAAGGCCGGATATAAATTGCGTGATTGAGAGTTGTGCTGTTTTCCGGGAGGTTTGCGATACCGATCCAAGGAGCGGGGTAGAGACAGTTTTTGGGCCGGATGATCTGATGCCGGTTCGGCGCTTGTGGCAAATTCCCGCTAAACGGTTCCTTGCAATAACTGCATCTGACCGCATAATTAGTTAAGAGCCACTGAATTGATGCGGCCGGAAGATATCAAACAGATGATCGAATACGGTTTTCCGGGCGCGCGCGTGTCGGTCACCGGCGATCGCCATCACTTCGAACCGGTGGTTGTTACGCGGGAGTTTGCCGGCAAGGGGATGGTGCAGCGGCACCAGATCGTTTATCGCACGCTGGGCGCGAAGCTGGGGAACGAGATCCATGCCCTGTCACTGCGCACTCTGGCCCCGGATGAATAACTCCGGTGCGTAACCGGTTTGACAATTAATTATCAGTAATATGAGGATTGGCATGAACGTTCAGGAAAAAATACGGCAGCAACTCGTCAATGATAAAATTGTGCTTTACATGAAGGGCACACCGCAATTCCCGCAATGCGGGTTTTCGGCCAAAGCCTCGCAATTGCTGAGTTCCTGTGGCGCAAAATACGCGAGTTACGACATTTTGCTGGATTCTGAAATCCGCCAGGGCCTCAAGGAATACTCCAGCTGGCCGACATTTCCACAGCTTTATATCGACGGCGAATTGGTCGGTGGCTGTGATATCATGATAGAGATGTTTCAGAAAGGCGAACTCCAGAAACTGGTTACCCGGGCGATGGGTTGATACGCCGCCATCGATTGGGCGGGCCGCAAAGGGCGGCTTTTTTTATTATTCAAGTATCGGAGCTCACAGTCATTCTTCAGTATCGTGATTTAAACCTTTTCTGATTATCTTTTAGTTTGATTTTGACTTCGTAAGAAAAATATTTATCACATGGACAAGCTGATTGTAACGGGCGGGATCCCTTTGCGTGGTGAGATTAGAATCTCGGGCGCGAAGAATGCCGCGTTGCCCGTGCTGGTGGCATCACTGCTGACGGATGAGCCCGTGCGTATCGGCAACGTGCCGCATTTGCAGGACATCACCACAACCATGGAGCTGTTGGGGCGCATGGGCGTGCGACTCGTCGTGGATGAAAAAATGGTGATCGAGGCGGATTCGAGTCACGTCAGTTCCTTGCGCGCGCCGTACGAGCTCGTGAAGACCATGCGCGCCTCGATACTAGTGCTGGGACCCCTAGTGGCACGTTTCGGCGAGGCCGAAGTGTCGCTCCCCGGCGGTTGCGCCATCGGTTCGCGTCCGGTGAATTTGCATATCAAAGGTCTCCAGGCCATGGGAGCCGAGGTCGTGCTCGAAGCCGGGTATATCCGCGCGCGGGCGAAACGATTGAAGGGCGCTCGTATCTTCATGGACATCGTTTCGGTGACCGGGACGGAAAACATCATGATGGCCGCCACCCTCGCGGAGGGAACGACAATAATCGAGAACGCGGCGCGCGAACCCGAAGTCGTTGACCTGGCCACTTGCTTGATTGCCATGGGCGCGAAGATCCGCGGTGCCGGCACCGATGAGATTACCATTGAAGGCGTTGAGCGGCTTCACGGCGCGGCTCACGATGTGATTCCCGATCGCATCGAAACCGGAACGTTTCTGGTCGCCGCCGCGATGACGGGAGGGGCGGTACGGCTGCGTCATTCCCGCCCTGATTTGTTGCAGGCTGTGCTTGATAAATTGCGCGAGGCCGGAGCCACCATTGAAACCGGAGCTAACTGGGTCAGCCTGGATATGAAAAACAAACGCGCACAAGGCGTCAATGTCAGGACGGCGCCCTATCCGGCTTTTCCGACGGACATGCAGGCTCAGTTTATCGCCCTGAATTCCATTGCCGCGGGCAGCGGCCGGGTTACGGAAACCATTTTTGAAAACCGTTTCATGCATGTCTACGAATTGCAGCGCATGGGGGCGAATATTGAAATGGAAGGCAACACCGCCATTGTGAAAGGCGTGAAAAAACTCAAGGGTGCGCCGGTCATGGCGACCGATTTGCGCGCCTCGGCCAGCCTCGCGCTCGCGGGACTGGTGGCCGATTCGGAAACCATCGTGGACCGCATTTATCACATAGACCGCGGGTACGAATGTATTGAAGAAAAACTCGCGCAACTGGGTGCGCGTATCCGACGCGTACCGGGAGCGTTTGTTGCGAAACACGCCCGGAAGCAGACGGCATGAACCATGACCACCACGCTCAATATTGCCCTGTCCAAGGGGCGGATCCTCGATGAGGGTCTGCCGCTGCTTGCGCGCGCGGGTATCCGGCCGGATGAGGATCCACTCAAGAGCCGCAAACTGATTTTCGATACGAACCGACCGGGAGTTAAACTCACCGTCATCCGGGCGGCGGATGTTCCCACCTATGTCCAGTTTGGCGCCGCCGATCTCGGCATCGCCGGCAAGGATGTCCTCATGGAATACGACGGCGACGGGTTGTATGAGCTGATGGACCTCAACATCGCACGATGCCGCCTCATGGTTGCCGAACCGGCCAGCCTGGCTTCAGGCGATGACCCGCGCAACTGGACACGGCTTCGCATCGCGACCAAATATGTGAAATCCACCCAGCGGCATTTCGCGGCCAAAGGTATCCAAACCGATATCATCAAGCTTTACGGATCCATGGAGCTCGCGCCTCTGGTAGGCCTTTCCGACCGGATCGTGGATCTGGTGGACACGGGGAATACCTTGAAGGCCAACGGCCTCGTGGAGGTCGAACATATCGCCGATATCAGTGCCTGGCTTGTCGCCAACAAGGCCTCGATGAAAATGAAACACCAGGCGCTGAAAGACCTCATCGGACAGCTGGAGCAGGCGATCGCCTGATTACCCCATGAGTTCACTTAACATGCGCTTGCTAAATTCGCGCGATGCCGGTTTTGTAGACGATATCAGCCGATTGCTCGATCGTTACCAGCGAGTAGATCCCCAAGTCGAAGTCACCGCGCGCGAGATCATCGAAAACGTGCGCGCCCGCGGCGACGAGGCACTGATGGAATACACGCGGCGATTTGACCGGCGTGATATTATTTCTGCCGACACACTTGAGATTCCGCTGTCTAGGCTGTCCCAGGCGACAAAATCCATCGGTGCTGAAACGCGTGCGGCGTTGAAACTGGCCGCCGAGCGTATTCGCCGTTATCATGAAAAGCAAAAAATCGAATCGTGGCGTTATACCGAATCCGACGGCACCATGCTCGGTCAGCAGGTCACGGCACTGGAACGCGTGGGCTTGTACGTACCGGGCGGGAAGGCGGCTTATCCGTCCTCCGTGCTCATGAACGCGGTTCCCGCGAAGGTGGCGGGCGTTGCGGAACTCATCATGGCGGTACCGACCCCCGACGGTGAACTGAACGACTTGGTGCTGGCGGCTGCCGAACTGGCTGGGGTGAACCGCATTTTTGCCATCGGTGGCGCCCAGGCCGTGGCGGCGCTGGCCTACGGCACTGTTACCGTACCCAAGGTGGATAAGATCGTCGGACCGGGAAACGCTTATGTCGCCACGGCCAAACGACTGGTATTTGGTGTCGTGGATATTGACATGATCGCCGGGCCGTCAGAAATCGTGGTGCTATGCGACGGCAATACCGACCCCGAATGGGTTGCGATGGACCTGTTTTCCCAGGCCGAGCATGACGAGGACGCACAGGCGATTTTGATCAGTCTCGACGAGGCTTTCACCCGGCGTGTATACGACGCGATTGAAAAACTGCTCCCCGGCCAGGAACGTCGCGAGATAATCAAAGCCTCACTTGAGCGGTGCGGAGCGCTGATTACCGCCGGTAATCTCGAAGAGGCCATCACGCTTGTCAACCGGATCGCGCCGGAGCATCTGGAACTTTTCCTGGATGAAGCGGCAGCGGTGGCGGAACGCGTGCGGCACGCCGGCGCCATTTTTCTGGGACGTCATACCCCCGAAGCCATCGGAGATTACTGTGCCGGCCCAAACCACGTGCTGCCGACGTCCGGCACGGCGCGGTTCTCCTCGCCTCTCGGCGTGTACGATTTTCAGAAGCGTACCAGTCTCATCCAGTGTTCGCCCGACGGCGCTTCGCGCCTCGGCTGCACCGCCGCCATTCTTGCACGTGCAGAGGGTTTAACCGCGCATGCGCGCTCGGCGGAATACAGAATAAAAAAGTAGCAAGTAGCAAGTGGAAAGAAAAGCAAACGGAGCCGGTGCTACTTGCTGCTTGCTACTTGCAACTTGTCACTCGCTGCTTCGATCTATGAGCACGATTAACGAAAAAGTCTCGAAATTGGTCCGGCCTGAAATCCGGGCATTGAAGGCCTATCACGTGCCGGACGCCATCGGGCTAATCAAACTGGATGCCATGGAAAATCCCTATACCTGGCCGGAAGACATCAGGCGGGCTTGGTTGAAGGTACTGCATGACGTCGAATTGAACCGGTATCCCGATCCCGGAGCCAACGCCGTCAGATCGCGCATCCGTGCCGCCTGGCAGATCCCGGACAATCTGGATATCTTGCTTGGCAATGGCTCGGATGAACTGATTCAAATCGTGCTGATGTCCTTGTCGATGCCGGGCGCGGTCGTCCTGGCGCCGACCCCGACGTTTGTCATGTACGAAATGATTGCAACCGTGCTCGGCCTGAAGTTTGTCGGCGTGCCGCTGCGGCCGGATTATTCGCTGGACGTGACGGCCATGCTCGAAGCCATCGCGACACATCAGCCGGCGGCGATTTTTTTCGCGTACCCGAACAACCCGACGTGCAACCTGTTTACGCGGGACGGGATCGAGCGTGTGATCGAGGCGTCGCCGGGGCTGGTGGTGCTGGATGAGGCCTATTACGCCTTCGCCCGTGCCTCTTTCATCGACCGGCTGGGGCAGTATGACAATCTGCTGGTTATGCGCACCTTGTCCAAACAGGGGCTGGCCGGATTGCGGCTGGGCATGCTCATCGGTCCAGCGCCGTGGCTCGAAGAATTCAATAAGGTGCGCCTCCCCTACAATAATGGATCGCTGGCGCAAGCCAGCGCGGACTTCGCGTTGTCGCATCTTGAACTTCTTGATCAACAGGTGGAGCAGATCCGCGAAGACCGGGAGAAGCTGTATGAGTCGCTTACCCGGTTAAACGGCCTTCAGGTCTGGCCCAGCCAGACCAATTTCCTCCTGTTTCGGACCTTAAATCGCGACGCAGACGAAGTATTCGAAAGCCTTCGCGCGCGCGGCGTGCTGATCAAGAATTTGAATGCCGCTGGCGGCATGCTGCAAGGTTGCCTGCGCGTGACAATCGGCACGCCGGCGGAGACCAGCGCTTTTCTGGAGGCGCTTGAGGCGGCGCTGTGATTCGTCTAAGGTTTGCGTGTGAAAAACACTAAACGAACAAAAACCAAGATCAACCGCCCGCCAGCACGCCGGCACGCGGAAGTGAAGCGTCATACCAAGGAAACCCGGATCAGCGTTTCCGTGGACCTGGACGGCACCGGCAAGTCTCGATTTAACACCGGTTTGCCGTTTCTCGAGCACATGCTGGAGCAAGTGGCGCGGCACGGAGTGATCGACATTGAATTGGAAGCCAAGGGCGATCTGCACATCGACGCGCATCACACCGTGGAAGACATTGGAATTGCACTCGGTCAGGCGATTGCCAAGTCGGTGGGCGACAGAAAGGGCATTCGCCGTTACGGCCACGCCTATATTCCGCTCGACGAGGCGCTTTCGCGCGTGGTCATCGATTTTTCCGGGCGCCCCGGACTTGAATACCACGTTGATTTTCCGCGTGCACGCGTGGGCGAGTTCGATGTGGATCTGGTGCACGAATTTTTCCAGGGATTCTCCAATCATTCCCTGACAACGCTGCACGTGGATTGCCTGCGCGGTAAAAACGCACATCACAATATCGAGACCATCTTCAAGGCATTCGGTCGGGCCCTGCGTATGGCGCTTGAGATCGATCCGCGCGTGCCCGATAGCATTCCTTCCACCAAGGGGTTATTGTAAGCTTACGCCGGAGAAACGCACTTTTCGCCGTTATTATGTCGAGCATACCCAGCTATTTCTTTTGGTTCGCCGCTGTTATCTATAATTTATGAATACAGTCGCGGTCATTGACTACGGTATGGGCAATCTGCGTTCGGTATCCAAGGCTATCGAGCACGTGGTGTGGCCTGAGTGGTGGCGTAAACTTCGTATGACTCGCCTGCTCTTGGTGTGCAAGGCCATCGAACACATCGCCCCTAAAAGGGTGCGCGTGGAACTCACGTCTGACTCGAAGATAATCAACAGTGCCGACCGCGTGGTATTCCCCGGTCAGGGAGCCATCGGTGGCTGTATGGCCGCGTTGGAATCCGATAGCCTGCGTGCAGCGTTGCTTGACGCGATGAAAACCAAACCTTTTCTGGGCATTTGCCTCGGGCTAGAGGCGCTGTATGATTTTAGCGAAGAAGGCGGGGGAACCCCATGCTTGAGTCTCTTGTCGGGCACCGTAAAGCGCTTTCCTTCTGATAAAATGACAGACAGGTCAACCGGACAGCCGCTGAAAGTACCTCACATGGGCTGGAATCAGGTCCGCCAGACCATGCCGCACCCGCTATGGAAGGGAATTCCGCAGGATACGAGATTTTATTTCGTGCACAGTTATTATGCCGATTCGACCGATTCTCATCAGATCGCCGGAGAAACGGAATATGCGGTGAGGTTTACCTCGGCCGCGGCCCGCGCCAATCTATTTGCCGTCCAGTTCCATCCTGAAAAAAGCCAGCGCAATGGATTGCGGTTGCTGGATAATTTCATGTCATGGGACGGGAGCCATTAAACCAAAATCCCACCTCTCATTTCGCGCGAATCCATACTGAAAATCAGGAAATATCTGGAGCCAACCGGTGTTACTCATTCCTGCGATTGATATCAAGGACGGCAAGTGCGTGCGTCTGCGCCAGGGTCGCATGCAAGAAGCGACGATCTTTTCCGATGATCCCCTCGCGATGGCCAAACGTTGGGTGGATGTCGGGGCGCGCCGGTTGCATATCGTCGATCTGAACGGCGCCCATGCCGGCAAACCGGTTAATGCGGTCGCCATCCAGTCAATTCGCGAGACGTTTTCCGATCTCCCGATCCAGGTGGGTGGAGGGATACGTGATGAGGATACGATCCAGTCCTATATCGACATGGGTGTGCAGTACGTGATTCTCGGTACCAAGGCGGTAAACGCCCCGCATTTTGTCAGCGACGTGTGCGCGGAATTTCCCGGGCACATCATCGTGGGGCTCGATGCCAAGGACGGTAAAGTGGCCATCGACGGATGGTCCAAGCTTTCCGGACATGATGTCATCGACCTGGCGAAGAAATATCAAAAAGAAGGTGTTGAAGCGATTGTCTATACCGACATTGGCCGTGACGGCATGCTGAGCGGAATTAACATCGAAGCGACCGTCAAGCTTGCCAGTGCCATCTCGATCCCGGTCATCGCCTCGGGAGGGATAACCGATCTTGGAGACATACGAAAACTTTGTGAAGTTGTCGACTCGGGCATTATCGGCGCGATCACCGGCCGCGCCATATACGAAGGGACGCTTGATTTCGCCGCGGCCCAGAAGCTCGCGGACGAGCTGACAAAAACGAAATAGACAGGATTAACAGGATTTACAGGATTAAAACTGGAAATCTTTTATTTTTAATTTTCCAATCCTGTTAATCTTGTAAATCCTGTCCATTCAATTTTTCTCATGGGACTGGCCAAACGCATTATTCCCTGTCTTGACGTGGACAACGGTCGCGTAGTGAAGGGCGTGCGTTTTATCGATATCCGTGATGCCGGTGACCCGGTGGAAATCGCGCGTCGCTACGATGAACAGGGCGCCGACGAGGTGACATTTCTGGACATCACGGCCAGCTCGGACCATCGCGATACCATGATTCACATCGTGGAAGCGATGGCCGCCGAGGTATTCATTCCTCTTACCGTGGGAGGAGGCATCCGCAAAGTGGAAGATGTGCGCCGCATGCTGAATGCGGGAGCCGACAAGGTGGCATTCAATACGGCAGCGGTCGCCAGACCTGAGGTCGTCAAAGAGGCGACAGAACATTTCGGATCGCAGTGCATCGTCGTAGCCATTGACGCCAAGCAGATCGGCCCGGGACGATGGGAGGTTTACACCCACGGCGGACGCCGTCCTACCGGTTTGGATGCCGTGGCGTGGGCCAGAAAGATGACCGAATTCGGCGCGGGCGAAATCCTGTTGACCAGCATGGACCGTGATGGCACGAAGGATGGATTTGATCTCGAGCTGACGCGTGCCGTGTCGGATGCGGTGAGCATCCCGGTGATCGCCTCGGGTGGAGTGGGGAATCTTGATCACCTCGTCGAAGGCATTCTCGCCGGTCACGCCGACGCCGTGCTGGCCGCGAGCATATTTCACTTTGGAGAATACACCGTTGTACAGGCCAAACAACGAATGGCCGAGGCGGGGATTGAAGTGAGGCTGTAAGCGTGTTTTTGCCGTAGGGGCGCAAAGGCGTTAAGATCATTCTCTGATTATTCAAATTATTCATTCGTTATTTAAATTCCCACGCTGTCACGCGAGTGAGTTTTATATTAAATGAACAATTCTTGGCTCGATGCGGTGAAATGGAACGGCGATGGCCTGGTACCGGCGATTGCCCAGGAGGCGGGAACCGGGAAGGTGCTTACGCTTGCGTGGGTCAACCGTGAAGCCCTGGCCGCGACGGTAAAGGAAGGACAGGCCGTGTATTGGTCGCGTTCGCGCCGGAAACTCTGGCGCAAGGGAGAGGAGTCGGGCCATGTTCAAGTGGTGAAGGATATTCGTCTCGATTGCGATAACGACGCCGTGTTGTTTCTCGTTGAACAAAAGGGCGGCATTGCATGCCATACCGGACGCGAACGCTGTTTTTATCAACACTTGCAGGGTGACCGATGGGTAACGGATGATCCGGTGCTAAAGCCTGAACGGGAAATTTACGGCAATAAATGACATGTCCGATGTGTTGAACAAATTGTCCGCTTTACTGGAGGCACGCAAATCGGGCGATCCGCAAAATTCATATGTTGCGGGTCTGTACGTCAAGGGACTTGACGCGATACTCAAGAAGGTCGGTGAAGAGGCGACGGAAACCGTGCTTGCGGCAAAGAGCGGTGACCGGGCCAGGATCATTCATGAAACCGCGGATCTATGGTTTCACACGCTAATTATGCTTGCACAAACGGACCTTAAGCCGGATGATATTCTTTTGGAGTTGGAGCGCCGGTTCGGCGTCTCGGGTCTGGATGAGAAAGCGGAACGTCTGAAGCGCCGGTAAAAGGCATGCCATCCAACTTACGGCTGTAAATGCGCAATTATAGATCAGCGCGAACGAAATTATTCTGGAGATAAATCATGGGTACATTCAGCATTTGGCACTGGCTTGTCGTATTAGTCATCGTTCTGCTGATATTCGGCACCAAGAAACTGCGCAATCTTGGCAGCGATTTGGGTGGCGCTATCAAGAGCTTCAAAACGTCGATGAAGGAAGACGGAGAAAAGCCCGAGTCGGAATCGGACGAGAATCCCGAGGCTAAAAAGATAGCCAACGGATCCGAACGGACGATCGATGCCGAAGTTACCTCAAAAGTAAAAAACAAGAACTGATAGTCTTTACTCCCTCCGTAAACAAGCGCGATGTTCGACATCGGTTTCTCGGAATTGGTGGCGATCGGCTTGATCGCCCTGATCATTTTGGGCCCCAAGCGATTGCCGGAAGTGGCGCGAACGGCCGGTCGGTGGATGGGCAAGCTCAGGCGCTTCATCACCGACGTAAAGCAGGATCTTGACCGGGAAATTCAGCACGAAGAACTGATTGAATTGCGCAAGCTCAAGCAAGAGCTGAGCGATACTCGTCATCTGATGGAAAATGCTTCGGGCGAACTTGTCAGGGATTTTTCAAAATTAGCCTCTGAATCAGACCCCACGACATATTCTAGGGAACCGGCGGCAAAAGCGGTTTCCGGAACAGCGGCATCTGCTCCGCTGGCGAAGCGCGCACGCACCCGATCGGAAAACAAATCTCCATCTGGAACGAAACATGGCCGAAAACGAAAGTCCAGGCGGCGCTGAAGGCAGCCTTATTTCGCATCTCCTTGAGCTGCGCGACCGTTTGCTCTACTCGGTGATCGCTGTCGGCGTGGTATTTGGTGCTCTGTTGCCGTTTACCAGCGATGTGTACACGCTGGTGGCCAAGCCGCTTATCGGCGTGCTTCCGGTCGGTGCGGGAATGATTGCCACCGAAGTGGCCTCGCCATTTCTGACGCCTATCAAGCTCACGCTAGCCGTCGCCGTAGTCATCACGATACCTTTCTTGCTGTATCAGCTCTGGGCATTTGTCGCTCCCGGATTGTACCGCCACGAACAACAACTGGTTATGCCATTGCTTGTTTCCAGTACCCTGCTTTTCTACGGTGGCATGGCCTTCGCCTATTTTGTCGTGTTTCCCATGGCTTTCGGTTTTTTCGTGCACGCGTTGCCTCCGGGCGTGACCATGATGACCGACATACGGTCATATCTGGATTTTGTTTTTTCCATGTTCTTTGCCTTCGGTATATCGTTTGAAGTGCCGGTGGCGGTGATACTGCTCTCCCGCATGGGTGTGGTCGATCCGCACACGCTTTCGAAAAAGCGGCCCTACGTGATTCTATGGGCATTCATCGTGGCGGCGGTGATCACCCCCCCGGATATTTTTTCGCAGTTTTTTCTGGCCGTGCCGATGATCCTGCTCTTCGAGGTCGGGCTGTTTTTCGCCCGTCGCATTAAACGTGCCGCCAACGCGGCGGAAAACAGCGGCGAGGATAATCTGACAGACAATGAGATCGAGGAAGAGATGAAGAAACTTGGTGCCTCTTATCCCAAAAGGACCAAGCGCCGCAGGAGGAAAAAGTAGCATTCCGCCGGATTTAGTTTGTCGATGCCGGAGCCGCCCCGGAACAAGCAGTTATGGATTAGGCACCGTTTCCTTCGGCGGGCGCTCGATGGCAACCGCTTCGAGCCTTACCTGTTCGCCATTACGCAGTACCTCGATCTTCACCCGGCTGCCGGGTTTACGGCTGGAAATGGCGAGCAATGCCTGTCGGGCTTCCGTGATTTTTTTACCATCGATCGAAATGATTACATCTCCCGGCTGGATTCCGGCGCGATGCGCCGGTCCGTCGCGCATCACACCCACCACTACCACGCCTTCGTTTTTTTCAAGCTCGAGGGCTTTGGCGATTTGCGGAGTTATCGCCTGAGCCTCAACCCCCAGCCAGCCACGCAGGGGCCGCCCGTGTTGCAGAATTTCTTGCATGATGCTTTCCGCAATACTGGTCGGGATCGCAAATCCGATTCCCTGGTTTCCCCCGCTGCGCGAGAAAATCGCGGTATTGATGCCGACCAGGTTGCCTTCCGCATCGATCAGCGCGCCACCCGAATTTCCGGGATTGATCGCGGCATCGGTTTGGATGAAATTCTCAAACGTGCTGATACCGAGCTTGTTCCGGCCTGTGGCACTGACAATCCCCATTGTCACGGTTTGGCCCACACCGAAGGGATTGCCAATCGCCAGCACTACATCCCCGACACGCAGGCCGTCAGAACGGCCCAGCGTGATGACGGGGAGTTTTTTCAGGTTGATTTTCAATACCGCAATATCTGTCTCCGGATCGCTCCCCACCACTTTGGCTTCCGCCATCCGGCCGTCCTGCAATGAAACCTGAATGGCGTCCGCGCTTTTGATCACGTGGTGATTGGTCAGAATGAAACCTTTGTCGCTCATGATGACGCCAGAGCCAAGACTGGTCTCAATGCGTTTGCGAGGTGTGATCAAATCCTTGGGGTTGCCGAAGAACTGGCGAAAGATCGGATCGTCGAAAAACGGATGTGTCCGTACGGTGACGACCTTGGCCGTGTTGATGTTGACGACGGCGGGGGAAGCCCTGTCCACGGCGGCGGAATAGGAATACGGACCGGACGCGGGATGTATCGCCGGCAAGGGGTCCGGAGTCTGGCGAACATCCACGGCCGGTGTTTCATGCCTGGCGATTTCCGGCCAGAGATACGTCACGATGAACGCAATGGCCAATCCGAGAACAACAGCCTGGGCAATATAGGATAAATTTTTTTGCAGTGGCATATACGTCAGGATATTTGGCCTATTTCACCGGCTGATTCTATCGAATACTCGAGAATTACATCGGATTATCATGGCTGGTCGATGCGTATGAATAGCATGAAAATAGTTTTCCGCGACTTGGCCTATCGCTTGACTCAGGCGAACCGATATATAATCCTAGGCGCCGTTTTTCAGGACAATGCAGGCTGATTATAATTTAATCGACTGATTTTCCTCAGAAAATTACGCCAGTGTGCGTGATTTTTTTTATCACCGCACCATCACTACCGAGGGGGTTACATGAGTGAAGAGGTTGTCAATCCGCGTCGCCGGCGGTTACTGGCGGTTACCAGCGGATTGGGTATTGTTGGCGCCGCGTTCGCGGCATCCCCTTTCGTTATGAGCATGCTCCCCAGCGCGCGCGCCAAGGCCGCTGGCGCCCCGGTTGAGGTGGACATCAGCAAGATCGAGCCCGGTCAGCTGCTCACCGTGGAATGGCGCGGCAATCCGGTATGGATCCTGAAGCGCACACCCGAAATGCTTAAGTCACTGTCCGAAGTCATAAATGAACTTGCCGATCCGGAATCCTCCGTGATTGAGCAGCAGCCGAGCTACGCTCAGAACGCCACACGGTCCATCAAACCCGAGTTCTTGGTTTTGGTCGGTATTTGTACCCACTTGGGGTGTTCGCCCGCACAGCGATTACAGGCGGGCGACGTTTCGGGGCTGGGAGACGATTGGCCCGGCGGATTCTTCTGTCCCTGCCATGGCTCCAAGTTTGACCTTGCCGGCCGGGTTTACAAAAACGTTCCTGCGCCCACCAACCTCAAGGTGCCCCCGTATACTTTCCTGAGCGACACACGCATTATCATCGGTGCCGATGCGACGGGAGCCGCCTGATGGAAAAGCTCCTTACGTGGATAGATGATCGTTTTCCGCTGACAAAGGTATGGAACGAGCATCTGGCGAAGTACTACGCCCCAAAGAATTTCAATTTCTGGTATTACTTCGGTTCGCTGTCATTGCTGATGCTGGTGCTGCAGATTGTTACCGGGATTTTTCTCACCATGCACTACAAGCCTGACACGAATCTTGCCTTTGCTTCGGTTGAGTACATCATGCGTGATGTGAACTGGGGTTGGCTGATCCGCTACATGCATTCTGTCGGTGCCTCGTTTTTCTTCATCGTGGTTTATCTTCACATGTTCCGCGGCTTATTGTATGGATCGCACCGCAAACCGCGCGAATTGGTCTGGCTCCTCGGCATGGTGATCTATGTCGCGCTTATGGCCGAATCCTTTATGGGTTACCTGCTGCCGTGGGGCAATATGTCCTACTGGGGTGCCCAGGTCATCATCTCGCTCTTCGACGCGATCCCGCTGATCGGCCCCACGCTTGCTGAATGGATCCGCGGCGATTTCGTGGTGTCGGATGCGACGCTGAATCGTTTCTTCGCATTTCACGTGATCGCGATTCCCCTTATTCTTGTGGCTCTGGTGTTCATGCATATCGTGGCGCTGCACCAGGTCGGATCGAACAATCCGGACGGGGTTGAAATCAAGATAAAGAAAGGTCCGGACGGCTTCCCGCTCGATGGAATCCCGTTTCATCCGTATTACACGGTGAAGGACATTGTCGGTGTTGCGGTTTTTCTAATGATTTTTGCCGCCGTGGTGTTTTTTTCCCCGGAGCTCGGTGGATGGTTTCTTGAGCGGGACAATTTCGTGCCGGCCAACATCCTGCAGACACCGCCAGAAATCGTGCCGTTGTGGTACTTTACTCCGTTTTATTCGATTCTGCGGGCAAACACATTTGCCTTCTTCGGCATTGAAGCAAAGCTCTGGGGCGTTGTTTTCATGGGGCTTTCAATCGCGGTGTTTTTCTTTCTGCCATGGCTGGATCGCTCGCCAGTCAAATCCATCCGCTACCGTGGCTGGATGTATAAGACCGCGCTCATGTTATTTGCCGTTGTTTTTCTTGTCCTGGGTTATCTCGGGACGAGGCCGGCCGCGGGTCCAAATCTCGTCATCGCGCAAATCGGTACCGTATTGTATTTCGCCTTTTTCCTGCTGATGCCGTGGTATACCAAATATGACAAGACGAAGCCGGTACCGGAAAGAGTGACGTGGAAATGAAAACGCTGGCGTTGATTTTATTCTTACTGAGTCTTCCGGGATACGCTCAGGCCAGCGGCGGTGAGAGCGTCAAACTCGACCCCGTCAACATCGATCTGAATGACAAGGATTCTTTGCAGCGTGGCGCCAGAATATTCGTAAATTTCTGTTTGTCCTGCCACAGCGCGTCTTACATGCGTTACAACCGCATGGGACAGGATCTTGGCATCAGTGAGGAACTGATCAAGGAAAACCTGCTGTTTGCCGCTGATAAAGTGGGCGACTTGATGAAGGCCGTGATGCCGAAAGACGATGCCAAGTTGTGGTTTGGCGTGGTACCACCCGATCTTTCATTAATCACCCGCTCACGCAGTCCGGAATGGGTTTATACTTATCTGCGAAGCTTTTACCGAGACAACAAATCTCCTTCCGGTTGGAATAATGTCGTTTTTCCGAATGTGGCCATGCCGCATGTCCTCTATGAATGGCAGGGCGATCAGCGCGCGGTTTACAAGACGGTAAAGAGAAAAAGTCATGTCGTAATTGATGGAAATAGAATCGAAAAAGAAATTGAAACCGAAGTTTTCGACCGATTGGAGCTGGAAAAACCCGGAAGCATGACTGCGAAAGAATACGACAAAGCCATGCTTAATCTTACCCATTTTCTGGTCTATCTCGGCGAACCGGCGAAATTGGTCCGTTACCGGATTGGCATTTACGTCTTGATATTTCTCGTCGTATTTCTGGTCTTTGCTTATTTGCTCAAGAAGGAATACTGGAAGGACATTCACTGAATCGAAGATGTTCCCGGTGTACGGTAGGAACCAACCCGGATGACATGGCATAACGGAGAAACACGATGACCACGCCCGCAGCGCGCAAACCCATCATGACGCTTTATTCGGGAACAACGGATCCCTACAGTCATCGTACACGCATCGTACTCTTCGAAAAGGACATCGAGTGTCAGATTGTCGAAGTGGACGTGAACAAAAAGCCGCGTGAATTGGGCGAGCACAATCCCTATAACCAGGTCCCTACCATGGTGGACCGCGATCTCGTATTGTACGAATCAAATATCATTAATGAATATCTCGACGAACGTCTCCCGCATCCACCGTTAATGCCGGTCGATCCCGTTTCGCGCGCCCGCGCCCGCCTTATGCTGGCGCGCTTCGATCGCGATTGGTATAGCCTGGTTCACGACCTCTCCGCAGGCGACAAAAAATCAGCCACTCGCGCGCGCCACGCCCTGCGTGACGGACTCACGGTCATCTCACCGATCTTCAAAGAACAGCAATTCGCCATGGGCGAGGAATTTTCCCTCGTTGATTGTTCACTGGCGCCGATACTCTGGCGTCTGGATCATTGGAATGTCGAACTTCCCCGGCAGGCCAGGCCAATTCTCGAATACGCAGAACGCCTGTTTGCGCGCAAATCCTTCAAGCTATCACTCACCGAAGCGGAAAAAGCAATGCGTTCCCGTACGCGGTGAACACATCGGGTTTGTTTTGCGATTCAGGCGTGACTTTGCGCGCATGACACCACTAAAGCTTTATCTTCTTCGCGCGGTTCATGACTGGGCGGTTGAAAGCGGTTACACCCCCCACGTCGTGGCGGACGCCAAGGCCGCGGGAGTCAAGGTCCCGTTTACCCATGTCGACGATGGAAAAATTGTGCTTAACGTCCATCCACGGGCGGTGAGTCATTTTGAGTTTTCGATCGATACCTTGCGGTTTTCTGCACGTTTCGGCGTAAGGAGCCATAAAATCGAAATTCCCTACACCGCCGTGCTGGCGATCTATGCACAGGAAAACGGCCAAGGCCTTACGTTTCCGGAAAACCCGCCCGATGGCAATCATGATCCCTCTCCGGATGGCACGCCTCCTGATGGTAAACCGCCGGGCAAGGGACCGAACCTCCGGGTCGTCAAATAATTTATGGTCCGGGCGATCCAGTCCGATATCACGACGCTGAAGATAGATGCCATCGTCAATGCGGCAAATGAAACCTTGCTGGGCGGCGGGGGCGTCGATGGTGCGATTCATCGTGCTGCCGGTCCGGAGCTGCTCGCAAAATGCCGTACACTTGGCGGTTGTCCCACCGGGGAAGCGAAAATCACACCCGGCTACAAGCTCCCCGCAAAGTGGATCATTCATACCGTTGGCCCCGTCTGGCACGGTGGCAAATCCCACGAGCCAACGCTTCTGGCGAACTGTTACCGGAATTCCCTTGAATTGGCCTTGCGGCACGGCGTGAAGTCTATTGCGTTTCCGGGGATCAGTACGGGGGTGTATGGGTATCCGAAAGCAAAGGCTGCGGAGATTGCGGTCATGGTCATGAGGGAGTATGAGAATAAATTTGATGAGATTATTTGTTGCTGTTTCAGTTCCGGCGATAAAAAGCTATATGAGGAAATTTTGGCGAAAACCTGAATTTATTTTTATTACGTGTAGGGTGGGTTAGGAGATTCTTGCCGTAACCCACCGAACAATTTGTTGTGTCGGCTTCGCCGACGGTGAAAAGCTAATTGCGGGTTGCTCCGCCCCTGCACCCTGGGTGACTTTCTTTGCTCGTGCAAAGAAAGTCACCAAAGAAAGCACGTCCCCCGGATGGCGCGACAACTTCCCTGCGCTTCTCGCCGGTCCCGGCGCACACCCCAACTCGCCGGGCGCAAACAACGCGCTCCGGGCTCGACACGGGGTGCGCGAGAACTCCGGGACCGGCTGCGAGGCTCGGGCGCGCCATACGGGGTGGCAGCAAACCTACCTGTCGTTCGGCTTTACACCGACTGCGAGAAGCACAACAATGA
Source organism: Sulfuricaulis sp. (assembly GCF_040901545.1). Lineage (GTDB taxonomy): Bacteria > Pseudomonadota > Gammaproteobacteria > Acidiferrobacterales > Sulfurifustaceae > Sulfuricaulis. The sequence goes on from NZ_JBBDYL010000068.1 coordinate 26,855, forward strand.
CAATACAACCAAGATTAAAAACGAGGCCAGACCCGGATAACCGATGTTGAGGACGCTTATAATTTTTTTAATGCTGATCACCAACGGTGCGGTGGCGTCAGAATCAAAAATAATGATATTTGGTGGCACGAATCACGACGTTTATCTTGGCTGCTTAAACTGTGATGAAACTGCCTCTGACTCCATTTTTAACGGTAATGGAAAGTTTGGGCGGTGTTCGGGTATCTACGATGACAATTTATTCTGCAGGGGTATTTATTAGAGTATGGCGGGAAAGGACTTTATAAAGATCAAAGCGCTTGTGGAACCAGTGCCAGTGATCCGCCTGTGATCGTTGATGAAAATAGTGGTTATTATGGAAGGTTTTCGATAGGAGGAATCTACGGACACAATGATTCAGTTTGTGCAGGTGTGCATGGAAAATTCCGAAATCAAAAAATATGTGAAATTGTAGAGTGGGTTTGCGAACAATAATTCATAGCAGATCATTTAATCAGATCGTAGCAAAGCCTTACCACTTAGATTCATCATGGACAAGCAATGAATCTTTCCAAGCCTTCTCGTCCTGCCAGAAAAGCACCAATCCGGAAATCCGGATTTTCGGCAGAGAACGTACCTGATGAAATTAAGACAGGGATCGGAGAACTCATAACACAGTGGAGCTATGTTGCATTTCAACTAGGTGTCATTATTCGCGTCGGTTTCAAAATAGAACGAGACGCCGGCTTTGCATTGTTATTCGGATCCGATCTGCAACCTTTGTGCCGTGCATTGCGGACATTAGCAGAAAGCAAGAAATGGATTCCGGACGCTGCATTGCGTCAAGACATTAAGCAGCTAGCTGCTGACATTCAGCATAAGAAAGACCGCAGGCATGATTTCGCGCATGGTGTATTCGGTTTAAATGAGGATATGAGTGGTAAAGCAGTGTTTGTGCGTTATCGATTCTCTGATCTCAAGCAGCAGCAAAATAAGCCGGCTTCAGAAATTGTTACACCTGAAATTCTGCGGGTATTAGCTGATGAGGCTTATGACCTTGGGCGCAGAGCACAAGATCTGACTGTGAAGCTAAAGGGGATGAGATAATTGTAGCAATTCTCTATTAACGACGTATCTCAGATTTTTTAAGAAAATGTTTTCTACCGCAAAACTATTTCTCATCCTCGGCGGCATCAATGCCGCGCTGGTGGTCATGCTCGGCGCGTTCGGGGCGCATGGGTTGAAGGCGCGGATGACGGCGGAGATGCTGGCGGTGTACCAGACCGGGGTGCATTACCATCTGTTTCACGCGCTCGGGCAGCTGGCGGTCGGGATCGTGGCGCTGCACATAGTTGACTCGGTTTATCTGAAATGGGCCGGCTGGCTGATGCTGGCCGGTATTATTCTTTTTTCCGGCAGTCTGTATGTGCTGAGCGTGAGCGGGTTGCGCTGGCTGGGGATGGTGACGCCGTTCGGCGGGCTGGCGTTTATTGCTGCGTGGATTGTGTTTGTAATCGCGATTGCGAAATCGGTCTGATGCTTTTCGGCAAATCGTTAGCGCAAAAAACAACAATAGTTCCCTCCGACCGCAATTTTGCTGCATGGATACTTGTTGCCTGCCGCCGATAATTCCACACTAACCATATGTCAGTTTATTCCTGCCCGCCAACGGATTTCCGGCCTAAAATTGTATTGAAGATTCAATAATCACCGACGCCTGATGGACCAGGCGGTATTTGTTCCGCTGATTCGGTTGGCTGTGCGAGGGATCGCCATGCAGGATGTTTTAAACACTACCGGGCGAGTTGGTTTTGCAAGACGGTTCGTTCCCGTCTTCAGCCTCTTTCTCAGCATCATTATTATCTCCTTGCTGCTGGCGCTGGGCGCGATGGAGGTGTTGTCGGCCGCGCGCGCCTACGTGGCCGGCGAGGGTCTGTGGTCGAAGGCGCAACGCGACGCGGTGTACTCGCTCACGCTCTACGCCCGTACCCGTGAGCCGACGCATTTCGAACGTTACCAGCGGGCGCTTTCGATTCTGGTGAGCGATCAGCGGGCGCGGCTCGAAATGGACAAGCCCGACTTCGATTACACCAAGGCCTATTCCGGGTTGCTGGGAGGCGACAATCACCCCGATGATATTCCCGGCATGATCCGCCTCTACCGTTGCTGTGCGGAATATTCCTACTTCAAGCGTTCCGTGTCGATATGGGGGGAGGGCGACACGTACATTGCCCAGCTCAAGCAGCTAGGCGGCGATCTGCACGCCGTTCTTTCCTCTAATGCTCCGTCTGCAAAACGGATCGAGGCAATTCTCGTTCAGGTGCACGCCGTCGACGCGGGCGTAAAGCCGCTGGAGGACGCCTTTACCGCCACGCTGGGCGAGGCGGTGCGCCGGATCAGGTCCACGCTGGCGTGGGCCGTGTCCGCAACCATCTCGCTCCTGATCGTGCTCGGCGTTTACCTGTCCGCGCGCATCCTGGGCCAGGCGCGCCGGACCGAGGACAACTACCGCCTGCTGGCCGACGCGTTCGCGCACCACCGCCGACGGCATCATGATTCTGGACAGCAAGCGGCGCATCGTGACGGTCAATCACGCGTTCACGACCATCACGGGTTACACGCCCGAGGAGGTAGTCGGCCAGATGTTTGCGCGGCCGCAGTCGGTGAAAATTCCCGGCCCGACGATTTACGCCGTGTGGGAGGACGTGCGCTCCACGGGCCGCTGGGAGGGCGAGGTCTGGAACGTGCGCAAGAACGATGAAGTGTATCCGACGCGCCTGAGCCTGAGCGCCGTGTACGACCAGCGCCGCGGTACGATCGACCACTACGTAGGGGTTTTCAACGACATCTCCCCGCACAAGGCCAACGAGGAACGCCTGAAATTCCTCGCGACCCATGACCCGTTGACCGGCCTGCCGAACCGGGGAGAGTTCGAACGGTTTTGCCGGGAGGCGATGGCACGCGCGCGCCGTCGTGGGCTGCGAGTGGCGGTGTTGTATATCGATCTCGATAACTTCAAGGCCGTCAACGACACCTATGGGCACGTGGTCGGCGACGAGTTGCTGAAGACGATTGGCGCCCGCATGAAACAGGTGGTGCGCGAGACGGACATGGTCGCCCGCATCGGCGGCGACGAATTCTGCGTTCTGTTGGCCGATCTTGAGGATATATCGAGCGGTTATACCGTAGGGTGCAAGCTGTTGGACGTGTTGTCGCAGCCGGTCGTGAGCCGGCGAGGCACGCACCCCATCGGGGCCAGCATCGGCGTCAGCACTTATCCCGACGACGGTAACGATCCACAGGCCCTCCTCCGGCTGGCGGACGCCGCCATGTACCGGGTCAAGCAGGGCGGGCGCAACGGCGTCAGCTTCTATTCCACGTCGGCGGAATCGCGGACCCGATTGGCAACGCCGAGTCAGGGCCGGGGGCTCGTCTCCAAGCGCTGAGATGCCGAGTTGACCGGAGATAAAACAGTGTCGGGACGCGTTGGGCAACTCCGCGGCAGCGGGTCGTCATCCGATAGGAGTAAGCGCCATAGAGTTGAATATGTGCACGAAGCCGGGTACGTTGCCAAGGTGGATGCTGAGCTTCTCGAAGATGAGACCAATGGTCTCCGCACCTGTCGGTGGAAGCCGCGTACAAGCTTGACGATGTACACGACGCGCTAAAACGCGGCGATATCGCGGCTGCGGCAAAATTCGCGCGTGTGTTTACACTTCAGCCAGTGGCTGCCTCGAAGTAACGCTAAAAACCACCTCCAGAGCAACGCCTGCTGCGGCATGCGCCACGCGCGTTTCAAATGGGCGTTAAACCAAATCTCGATCCTGTAGTGTTTCCCACCGCGAAACTCTTAATCATCCTCGGTGGCATTAATGCGGCGCTGGTGGTCATGCTCGGCGCGTTCGGGGCGCCTGGGCTGCAGACGAAAATATCGGCGGAGATGCTGGCGGTGTATCAGTCCAGGGGTGCATTATCACTTGTTTCACGCGCTCGGGCTGCTGGCGGTCGGGATCGTGGGGGTGCACATAGTTGACTCGGTTTATCTGAAATGGACCGGGTGGCTGATGCTGGCGGGGATTGTGCTCTTTTCCGGCAGTTTCTAGGTGCTCAGCGTCAGCGGGCTGCGCTGGCTGGGGATGGTGACCCCTATCGGCGGAATAGCTTTTTATCCTGGTTTGAGCGCTGTTCGTCATCGCCATCCTGAAAGTTTCTGCTTAATTATTTCTTCGCTTCGCTGATTTATTGATATTTAGCCCAATAATAGGGGTTTTCCCCGCATGTCCTCCACTGGCACGTATGTTGCAGCTTAATTGTTTGCATGACAGTCAGCTATTCTGTCATGGGTTAGAGGTTCTGATAAAGGCAACTCCGGCTGAAAGGTTGGGGGCGCAAAGTCACCGGTCTAAGGGGCGCAAGCCCTATGACAGCGGGATCGCCGGAACGCAATGGTAATGAAAAGCGATGATAATAAGTTACTTCCCTAGGCTTGCACGATGCATTGCATCGCTCGCCGTTCCGCCCATCCGCAGTATGTTGTGCCGAAAGCTTTGCGCCGATATTCCCCTGGAGGGATACGGCGATGCAAAACGCACTCAAAGAGAGTAATGCTTGTTCCTACGTCCTGCGTGGACAGCGTAAATTTCTAAGCGGGATACTGATTTATATTTTGATCGCGGGTTTCCTTGGGTTTTCAGGCCGTACCGCCGGCGCCGATCAATTAAGCCTCCTCGTGAATGGGAAGGCAATTCACTTCAATTCAGCCAATAAAAATTTCAACGAGAAAAACTGGGGTGCAGGACTTCAATACGATCTGGCGCCGATCGACGAAAATTGGATTCCCTTTGTAACAGTGTCCGGTTTCAAGGATTCTAATCGGAATCCTTCGTACTATGCCGGCGGAGGTATAATGCGGCGATATCAATTTAATCATCTGCATGTTGAAGCTGGCGCAGTGGGTTTTGTCATGACCAGGAAGGATTTCAGGGATGAAAAGCCATTCATCGGCGTTCTGCCCGCTTTTTCCCTGGGAACCAAGAACGTTTCGGTAAACATGACGTTTGTGCCGAAGGTGGACCCGAAGTCCGTACCATTGGTGTTTTTTCAACTAAAAATCAAACTGACAGACTTAAATTAACACCTGTTGATAATAATTTTCTTGGTTTCAAATTATTTCTCCCGCCTCCTGCTGTTGAGCGAAACCGAAATTTGGTCTTAAAGCGGGAAGCACCGGTGAATATGCCGGATTTAAACCTATTTACACCACGCTCAGGCAAGTATGATAATTCTCGTGACTTTCACCATTTGACCTATCCAGTAGGCTGGATTCACGGAATATCTTTATTATCCAGTTTAATAACTGAATGCCACCGTCATCGAAATTAATTCTGATACTGGGCGCCATTAATGCGGCATTCGCGGTGTTGCTCGGTGCCTTCGGGGCGCATGGGTTGAAGGCGCGGATGACGGTGGAGATGCTGGTGGTGTACCAGACCGGGGTGCAATACCATCTGTCTGTTTCATGCGCTCGGGCTGCTGACGGTTGGGATCGTGGGGCTGCACATAGTTGACTCGGTTTATTTGAAATGGGCTGGGTGGCTGATGCTGGCGGGAATTATTCTGTTCTCCGGGAGTCTTTATATGTTGAGCGTGGGCGGTATGCGCTGGCTGGGAATGATCACGCCTTTCGGTGGAGTGGCGTTTATTGCCGCGTGGATTCTTTTTGTGGTTGCGATCATCAAGGCTTGCTGATTGCATAGGCCAGTATGTTTCTGATTTTGGTGGGCGCTCAATTATCTTTTTGACCGGAAACGATACCATGATACGCCGATGCGCTTGGGCCGAAAACACGAATCCGTCATACCAGGAATATCATGACCGTGAATGGGGAGTACCGGTTCACAGCGATCGCCGGTTATTCGAGTTTCTGATCCTGGAGGGGGCTCAAGCGGGCCTGAGTTGGTCGACGGTTCTCAATAAGCGTGAGAATTACCGCAAGGCCTACGACAATTTCGATGCGGCCAGGATCGCGCGCTATAAATCCGGCAAGGCGCGCCTGCTCCTGAAGAATGCGGGTATTGTTCGCAACCGGTTGAAGATCCGCGCCTCGATATTAAACGCCAGGGCATTCCTCGAGATACAGAAAGAATTCGGCAGTTTCGACCGTTATATTTGGCAATTTGTCGGGGGCCAACCCGTGAGCAACCGCTGGCGGTATCAAAAAGACGTGCCTGCAAAATCAGGTCAGTCGGATGCCATGAGCGCCGAACTTAAAAAGCGCGGATTCAAATTTGTCGGCTCGACAATCTGCTATGCCTTCATGCAGGCAGTGGGAATGGTGAATGATCACACCCTAGATTGCTTCCGGTATCGCCAGATAGCAGGCAGAAAGTACCATGATAAGCATGAATAAATTCAATCTTTTGAATTACACGCTTAGTATTGCTGCTGGACTCACGGCCGCATCTCTATTCGTTTCTTGCAGTCGGGATTCCGAAACACCGGAAGCGCAAGTGCGCGCCTTGATCGCGCTTGGCGAGGCGGCGGCGGAAAAGAAAGAAACAAAAGTGCTTCGAGACACTATTTCCGAGAAATATTCCGACAGTCAAGGCCAGGACAAGAAAGCCGTCGAATCCATATTGCGGTATTATTTTCTGCGTAACGAGTCTATTCACCTCCTGACACGGATTCAATCGATTACAGCTTCAGAGCCAAAACAAATGCAGGCAATAGTATTTGTTGCCATGGCGGGTACTCCTATTGCAAATTCTCAGGAGCTGGAAAACATTCGCGCCAGTTTGCATCGTTTTGAAATTACTTTTTTGCAAGAAGACGGCAAATGGAGGGTCGTCCGTGCCGAGTGGCGCCGCGCGGATTTAAGCGATTTCTTATAATTTGTTCATTACTGTTTCGGATTTTTCGAAATTGTTTTTAATGGCTCATCCTTCCTGCGTCAAGATTCTCTGTGCAAATAACACCTCCATCCGGAAAAATTAATTATTCGTAAAATAACGCGAATCCAGAATATAAGCCTCGATTTCAGCGATTTGCGAGTGGGGAGAAAACATTCGCGAATTTGAGAAATCACCTATCAAATGTAGTTCAATCGTGTCCTAAAAAATATCTTTATTATCAACCGGCTATTGGGACTGTGCTGAGTTAAACGCCGGGGGATTCCGTCCGTTCTTCCGTGGTTTTGGCATGAATAATGCAAAAATAGCTAAATGCGTTAGCGATCTTCTCTTGTTACAGCAATGGAGTATCTCACGGGTGGTTCATGCAGGATACCCTAAATCGAGTAACCGCTGTCCCTGATGCGACCGGTGGTCTTCCGGCTCGCCATTGCCCGGATATTTTCTGCTCACTGAAAGTTAACCGGATCGTGACGCTGCTTTCCGTATTGTTTGTTTTCACCTCGGCATGCAGCACCGTGGCGCCCCAGAAGCCGGAAACATCTACAAAGAAACAGCAAGGCAGTATAGCTATTATTCTAAGTGGCATGGCGCCGGCATTTGTTGAAGTCGAGCGAGAGATAAAAAAAATCTACAAAGAACGAACTGAAACCTATGAACTCAGCAGCGTCAGTATCGCGAATCGTTCCATACTAAATAAAATCCAATCTTCCGATGTTACAGCGGTAGTGGCCGTAGGATTTGATGCCGCAAAGCTGGCACAAAAGCTCACAAACAAGAAAGTGATTTTTTGCCAGGTGTTTAACTACGAGGATGCCGGCTTGGTTTCAAACTCAATGCGAGGTGTAGCGGCGACTCCGCCCGTTAAGCAGCTGTTTCATGTCTGGAAGTTAATGTATCCGGATTTGAAGCAAATTGGTGTAATTACGGGAAAGAACTTGCGCGGCCTGATGACGGAGGCTCGCAATGCCGCAAAAGATGAAAATCTGGAACTTATCCACATTGAAGTGCGCTCGGACAAAGAGACCCTCTATGCCTTCAAGAGGATCACACCGAAAATACAGGGGCTGTGGCTGGTTCCGGATAACCGAGTTCTAAGTCGCGACGTTATCCGCGACATGATGAACTACAGCGCCAAGGAGGGTAAACAGGTCGCTGTCTTTAATTACGAACTGCTTGGTCTGGGCGGACTGCTCAGTGCAGAAAGTTATTATGCAGACATTGCCGAACAAGTGGTCACTCGGGTCAAGCAAGTTCACACTAGCCCCGGCATCCCGATCGCTCCGCTGACGAAAATCAAAATCAAGTTCAATTCTGTGATGGCAAGACGCTTTAACTTGCCTCTAACCGGATTTTCCGAGGAAACCAAGCGTGGCCATTGATTTGAGAAAGCTCTGGAAATCAATCATGGTTCCTCAGGGCGATGAGTTAATAGTGCAACGTCTGTTCCCCTGGTTGAGAGGAAGCAGTCTCATCAACCGGCTGTTGGCATTGCAGATGATGGGCGCCGTCCTGGTGTATCTCATTGTAAATATCGGTTTATGGTGGACGTCCAGCAAGCTAATCGATGACAACCTCGAAAAGCAGGCAACCCGATGGCTGGCGGAACTCGACGATTTGGGCACGCCTCTGTATGCATCGAAGGGGGAGCAGGACATCATCAATATCGAAAAACGGATCAGGAATTTTCCGGAAATCGCTTATGTTCGTTATTACGATATTACCGGCACTAAAGTCCTTGGTGAATTTGGGGTAAAGGATGGCAGTCAGTTTCCGCCGCTCACACCGGAGAAATTGGAGCAATTGAAACATCCCTCGATCGCGGAAAGAAAACATCTGGTAGATCGCTCGATTTTTGGCAGTGCTTATATGCGATTTGTCGCGCCGATTCGCGTCAAGTCCATACGTTCGGATGGCCTGCTGACCTTCAGCTTTTCCAACGAGAATACTGAGAATGTAAAAATCATCGGATACCTGGACCTCAGCATTGATTCGGGTTATTACAAGGAACAACTCATCCGCAGTATCGCCGCCGGCAGTCTGGTTATCGCTTTATTGCTGTTGGTCGCGCTATTTTTCGGGAGCCGGTTGATTCGACGGGCGCTGATGCCGCTAACCGACCTGCAGGCACCGCTGGCGCAGCTCGCCCGGGGTGAAATCGGAATCAGTGTAAAACGCGCCAAAGACAAGGAAATCGCCGTCATCAGCGATGCCTTGAACTCCACCATCGTGGCACTCAAAAAACGCGATGAAATTCTGCGCAAAATGGCGGAAAGCGATCCATTGACGGGACTCGTTAACCGAGTCTCCTTCATGCGTGAACTGGAAAATGAAATAAAGCATGTCTCGCACGATGCCGTCGAGAGCGCGGTATTTTTCATCGATCTCGATCAGTTCAAATACGTTAATGACACGATGGGACACGCCGCGGGCGACAAGCTGCTGGTTCGTGTTGCCGAAATGCTGAAATCCCGCGTGCGCGAGAATGACGTGGTGTCGAGATTCGGCGGTGACGAATTCACCATATTGGCACGCAGCGTTTCCCGGGAAGGCGCCGTCGATTTGGCGGATGCGATCAATCAGATCATACGCGATCTGCGACTTGTAGAGGGTGATAAAACATTTAGCATCAATTGCAGTATTGGAATCGCCATGATCAAACCCGAGGCGCATACAGCAGAGGAGATATTGAGCCACGCCGATATGGCCTGCTTTGCCGCCAAGTCGCACGGACGTAATCGTTTTCAGTTGTATGAAGAGAGCGGCGAGAGTAAAAAAGTAATGGCCACGGATATTGGCTGGTTCCAGCATATCAAACAGATTGTCGAAAAGGATCATTTCCGGCTGGTCTACCAGCCGATTGTCGATGTCGTCAATCCTGAAAAGGAATGTTATGAAGTGCTTCTGCGCATGCCCGGGCCAGATGGCGATTTGGTTCTGCCCTCGATCTTTCTCCCCGTGGCGCAACGCTTCGGCCTCATGGCGGACATCGATCGTTGGGTCGTTATCAATGCATTGAAGGCGTTGGCCGAATTCCGTGCGGTCGGGCGCAATATTGTTTTTTCTATCAATCTTTCCGGTCAGTCTCTCGAGGATTTGTCCGTCCTGCAGCTGATCCGTGACCAGATCGATCACAACCGCATACCGCCTGAGGATGTAATTTTCGAGATAACCGAGCAATCTGCGATGCGCAATCTGGAAAAGGCTAAGCGTTTCATCCAAGGGCTGGTGGAAACCGGCTGTCGGTTTGCATTGGATGATTTCGGGACCGGCTTCAGCTCTTTCAGTTACCTGAAGAATTTGCCGGTGGATTTCATCAAGATCGACGGGACTTTTGTGAAGAACATGGCGCGTAATTCCATCGATCTCACCATGGTGCTGGCCATCATTCAAATCGCGCGAAATCTTGGCAAGAAAACCATTGCGGAATTCGTGGGCGATGAAAAAACGGTCGCCATGCTGAAGAAATCCGGAATCGATTACATCCAGGGATTTTACGTGGGGGTACCTTCCGAGCGGCTGCCGGTCAACCTGAGTGTCGTGTCCGATCAGAGAAAAACAGCTGAGAAGACTCGAAAAACAGACTAGAACCTATCTCAAAATACCCTGTTTCGGTTTTCGTAGGGTGCGTCCCACGCACCAATGGCTTCGTTTAAACCGTAGATCGGTGCGCAGGGCGCACCCTACTGTTTTTGAGATAGGTTCTAGTCGAGGAATTTGTCCCTTTTGATCATCGCGTACGCGGAGTGGTTGTGAATGGACTCGAAGTTTTCGGATTCCACCACGTAGGCGTCAATGCGTTCATCCTTGTTCAATATCGCGGCCACGTCGCGCACCATGTCTTCGACGAACTTGGGATTGTCGTAGGCACGTTCGGTTACATATTTCTCGTCCGGACGCTTCAATAATCCGTAGAGTTCGCAACTCGCCTGCTTTTCAACGAGATCGATAAGATCTTCCACCCACACGAAAGTGTTGGTGCGCACGGTCAGGGTTACGTGCGAACGCTGATTGTGCGCGCCGAATCGGGAAATCTCCTTGGAGCAGGGACACAAGCTGGTCACCGGAACCACCACCTTGATGGTCATGATGTCCTGACCCTCCCGGATCTCGCCGGTGAACGTTACCTGGTAATCCATCAGGCTCTGCACCCCGGAAACCGGGGCGGATTTATTGATAAAGTACGGGAAACTCATCTCGATGTGTCCCGTATCCGCGTCCAGGCGCCGGGCCATTTCCGCGAGCATGTCCTTGAAGGATTCCACCGATATTTCCATATCGTGGCTGTTCAGAATCTCCACGAACCGGGACATGTGTGTGCCCTTGAAGTTGTGCGGCAGTTCCACGTACATGTTGAACGTCGCAATCGTGTGCTGTATTCCCTGAGATCGGTCCCGGACCACCACCGGGTGGCGAATGTCCTTGATTCCGACTTTCTCGATCGGGAGGTGACGCAAATCCGGACTGTTTTGCACGTCGGCAATCTCGACCGGTTCGGATTTGCTTTTGAGTTTTATCGCCATCACACGTTACCGATAATCAGAAGAGCGGCAATAATGGGGTAGTTGATACCTTCAGTCAAGTTTAAGCGAACTCCCGCTTCGTTTGCCTACTGGTCGGTGCGTATCGCAGGATGGCACGGCGAATGCCGCTCGCATCCAAACCGCACTTCGCGAGTTGTGACTTGTGATCACCGTGTTCGATGAACTGATCAGGGAGCCCAAGATTGATCACATTCGTGGTGAGTCCTTGTGCGAGAACAAATTCGCCCACAGCGCTTCCGGCGCCTCCGGCGACTGCATTTTCCTCGATGGTAATGAGGAGTTCATGACTGTTCACGAGTTCTCTGACTAAATCCTGGTCCAATGGTTTCACCCAGCGCATATTCACCACCGTCGCATCGAAAGCTTCACCGGCATCCAGGGATGGTGCCAGCATGCTACCGAACGCCAATAGGGCCAAGCGTTTGCCTTTGCGCCGAATCTCGCCTTTTCCGAGAGGAATCGCCTGCATATCGGGATCGACCGCGACGCCCGGTCCGGAACCACGCGGATAACGTACCGCGACAGGACCGTCTTGCATAAAACCCGTATACAGCATCTGCCGGCATTCGTTCTCATCCGCCGGCGCCATGATTTTCATGTTCGGCAGACAGCGCAGATAGGAAAAATCGAAACTGCCGGCGTGTGTGGCACCGTCCGCGCCGACAAGGCCCGCGCGATCGATGGCAAAAAGCACCGGAAGGTTTTGAATGCAGATGTCATGGATGAGTTGATCGTAACCGCGCTGCAGGAATGTCGAGTAAATGGCTACCACCGGTTTCATCCCGTCACACGCCAATCCCGCCGCGAAGGTGAGCGCGTGCTGTTCGGCGATACCGACGTCGAAATACCGGTTCGGAAAACGCTGAGAAAATTTGACCAGCCCCGACCCCTCGCGCATCGCCGGGGTAATGCCGATCAGCCGCACATCGCGCTCGGCCATGTCGCATAACCACTCGCCGAAGACCTGCGTGTAAGTAACGCCGGCAGGTTTTTTTTCCATTTTTCCGGTGGCCGGATCGAACGGGGTGACACCGTGATACACGCAGGGATCGCCCTCGGCCGGTTCGTATCCCTTGCCCTTGCGCGTGGCTATGTGCAAAAAGCGCGGGCCCGTGAGTTGACGGAGGTTTGTGAGCATGCGGATGAGGGCATGCAGGTTATGCCCGTCCACCGGTCCGAAATAATTGAAGCCCAGTTCCTCGAACAATGTGCTGGGCATCACCATCCCTTTCATGTGTTCTTCCACCCGCTTGGCGAACTCCCACATTGGGGGAATGGTGGAAAGCACGGTTTTCGAACCCTCGCGCATGTGGGTATAAACCTTGCCTGAGAGAATGCGCGCGAGGTAGCTCGACATTGCCCCCACGTTCGGCGAGATGGACATATCGTTGTCGTTGAGGATAACCAGCAGGTTGGCGTCGATGTTGCCGGCATTGTTCAGCGCTTCGAACGCCTGTCCACCGGACAACGCCCCGTCGCCGATCACGGCGATGACCTGGCGCTCGGAACCGGTGCGGGCCGCGGCCACGGCCATGCCGAGGGCGGCACTGACGGACGTGCTGGAATGACCCACGCCGAAAGTGTCGAACTCGCTCTCCTCTCGGCGTGGAAATCCGGAAATACCGCCCGTCTGCCGCAAAGTGTGCATCTGATCGCGGCGTCCGGTCAGAATCTTGTGCGGATAGGTTTGGTGGCCGACATCCCACACCAATCTGTCTTCCGGGGTGTTGAAAACGTAATGCAGCGCGATGGTGAGTTCCACCGCGCCCAGTCCCGCGGCCAGATGGCCGCCGGTGCGGGACACGCTGTCAATCAGAAACGCCCGCATCTCCCGGGCCAGCACCGGAAGATCACTTTCCTCAAGCTGTCGCAAATCGTCGGGACAGTTGATCGTCTCGAGGAAACGGCGGTCGTGCGGCGGTTCTTTGGTCATAGGCGGCGTTCGATGATAAATCCGGCCAACTCTGCCAGGGTGCGGCCATTATCGCCCAAAGGCGCAAGGCTTTCGAGTGCCTGTGTGTGCAGTCTTTTGGCCTGCACCTTGGCCTCGGAAAGACCCAACAATTGCGGATAAGTGGGTTTGCTGCGTGCCATGTCAACACCGGGATTTTTCCCGAGTGTTTCTGCATTGCCTTCCACGTCCAAAATATCATCGGTAATCTGAAACGCCAGTCCCACGGCGCGGCTGTATTCTTCAAGTGCTTGTTGAATGTCTGCCCCAAACCCGGCCTGGGCATACGCACCCAAGAGAACCGACGCGCGAATCAAGGCTCCGGTTTTGCGCGCATACATTTCATCGAGTTGTTCAATCGTCACGACCTTTCCGGCCGAGGCGAGATCAATGGCTTGCCCACCGGCCATCCCGATCGATCCGGCAGCTTGCGCCAGCAGCGTAATCATCTGCGCGCGTCGTTCTGCGCTCGCGGTCAACGCGCGATCTTCGGCCAGAATTTCGAAAGCCAGTGACTGAAGCGCATCTCCGGCCAATAATGCCGTGGCTTCATCGAAAGCGAAATGGCAGGTTGGCTTGCCACGCCTCAAGGCGTCGTCGTCCATGCTGGGCAAGTCGTCGTGCACGAGTGAGTAGGCGTGAATCAGCTCCACCGCGCAAGCAGGCGTATCGAGCGCCGAGTCCTCGGCCCCTACGGCTTCACCGGAGGCATACACAAGGCTGGCACGCACTCGCTTGCCGCCATCCAGCGTGACGTAACGCATGGCCTCATGCAGGCGTGCGGGTGTTCGTCGGGCCGGAGGCAAACGCGCGTCGAGCGCAAGTTCTACGCGTTTCTGATAGCGCTGAAGCCGGTCGATGAATGGGGGCAATTCGGTGTTACTCGTCTTCGCTCTGGAGCGGTTCGGCCACGAATTCCTTGTTCTTCTGGATCAGTTTCTCCACCCTTTGCTCGGCCTCACGCAAGCCCTGTTGACAGGTGCGCGTCAATTCGATCCCGCGTTGAAATGATTTCAGGGATTCCTCCAGCGTCTGTTCGCCGGATTCCATTTTCTCCACGATCTTTTCCAGCTCAGCCAGCGCCGCTTCGAAATTGGGTGTGGCGATGGATTTCTTTACCACGGATCCTCCATTTGGAACGGTAGCGAAAAGCTAAGCTATCGCAGGGTATCGAAAGCGTCAAATGATCGTTGATATCACCATGGCAGGAAAATCAAGAAAATCGCGACGCGAGTTGTTTTTCACGTCAGCCCCATCAATAACAATGCCACCCTCGCGGTGGCATTGTGGTTTGTTGGTGGACCATCTTAACCGAGGCTCGAACCTTTTTTGCTCGGCCCGTCCCTGGGCCTCACCCCTAGCGCTTCCGCGCTCGGGGCCTGCCTGCGGCAGTTCACAAAATCGTCGGGAACGATTTTGGACGCACCGAAAAGTGCGGCCCGAAGGGCAAAGCCCAAGGATGGGCTTTGCAAAGTCGCTCCCGGCGATTTTGTGAGCAGCGCGAGCCGTGATCCGGACGTAGACGCTGCCTCCGACCAACCTCGCAACCCGCCCGCCAGCCGTAAAGCGCGGCTGTGCTGTGCAGGGGCGAGGCAGGACGATGGGCCGTTCACCGAACGGCCGACCTAACGAGCGGGCTGGCCACGGAAGGATAGCCCCGGCGGTTCAAGCGGAGCAGGATTGCGCAGCGCAGCAACCCACTAATGTCGGTCGCCCCCAGCTTCCTGCTTCTCGCGACACTTGTACATCCCTGTACAGCGCGGGCAACAGCGGGACGCCGGGAGCGACCCCTGAAGCGTTGTTTTCTTCTCTCGGGCGCGCAAGTCTTTTCGTTGAGGTGGTGGTGGCTTCAGGGTGTTACCGTCGGCACGCACAGGCAGGCGAAACCACACGTTGAGCCCCGAGCACGCCGACGGGTCTTGTCTACAACAAGCTCGTCTGAACCGCACCCGTCTGCTCCCGCAACCGCGCGAAATCCAACATCTCCGCCATGCGCGCGTTCTTGTCCCGCCATTCGTAGAACGTGGCTTCCGACAACAGCACGTAGTGCCATTCCCGGTTCCCACGCTTTTCCGCAGGCAAGCGGTTGATGTTCGCGCACCAGTTCACAGCCGCCATCTTTTTGCGTTGCACATTCGGGTGACTGATCTGACCCTTGGCCTTGGTCTCCACGAGATAGATGCAGTCCTTGGAACGCACGACAAAGTCAGGCGAGTAAAAGGCGGGCAGTCCGTCGTCCTTGAGGTAACGCAGCCGTGTGAAATGATGGCGCTGCTCGTTGATCTTGCAGAAGGCGTCAACGGTACTGTCCGCATCCGCCCACAGGATGAAGTTCTTCTCCAGGTTCCCGCTCTGCGAAGGATAGGGCAGTCTCGGGTAGATGCACTTGACAACTTCCACCGAGAACGACTCACGCATCGAAAGTTTCGCCACTTCTGAAAGGTAACGGTGGTTTACTACCGTTTCGCCCTCGATGCGGGTTTCTTCCGCCGCCATGATCGCCCGGGCAAGCTGGGTGATGACATGCGTCGCTACCGGGTCGAGCAGCAACATACGCCAGTTTTCATCCTCAAGTGGTGCAAACTCACCGCTGAAAAGACGCTGCCGGATGTAACGATCCGCTAGCCCGGCGAGTTTCGGTTTCTCGATCTGCATATAGGGAAACTTCGCCATGTTGGCGTAGCTGCGTTTGCTCTCGGTTAATGGCTCGGTCAGCATCAGGCTCACGCGGTTGACCAGTCGCGCGATGTAATCGTTGTAGCCGGTCGCGGTCATGATCCCGCCGTCCACGCGGTAGTCGCCGAACATCTTTCCGGTTTCCACGTCGTGCGACGTGAACTTGTCACCCTTCCCGACGAGGTTCTTTAGTTGGGCGAGCGTGAACCCCTCGAATGACGCCAGTTTTTCCAGCGCAATGTCCTTGCGCGAAACCGTCTCTTCTTCCTCTTCGAGAATGAAGGGAATGCCAATATCGTATTCTTCGTACCCCTCCCGCAGCCCCACGGAAATCAGATCTCCAGTCGCACCACCACCTGGCGTCTCATCAGTAGTTTCGCCGACGAGACCTTCTTTCATCAGCTCGGCGTAGAACTCCATGAAGGCCGGATGCTCGATGATGCTCAGGACATCTATCAGGCTATTCGGCTCCTTGCTTTGCCGGATAAGTTGCCGGTTTTCGATTTTTGTATCGGTGTATTCGGCCTCGCGCCACATCAAGCGCAGCCCGCGGCCGATGGTTTGCTCCAGCAGAATCTGCGCCTGCGTGGAGCGCAGCGGTACAATGACGCAGATGTTGTTCACGTCGAATCCCTCGCGCAGCATTAGCACAGAGATAATGACACGGGGTTCCGGATGCCGGTCCACGTCGAACAAGCGCTCGCGCACGCGGTTCCAATCGTCTTTCTTCAGTTCGTCTTTCTTGCCGGAATCCACCCGCAGGAATTCCTCATTGCTCAAGCCTTCGGAACGGAAGAATCCTTCCACGTGTGGAGAAACATCTGTGTCCTCGCACATCACCATCATCTTTGGGCGTCGGAGCGGATCGAGCCGGGCAAAGTCTTCTTCCAGCTTTTTCAACTTGGTTAGGCCCGCCCGCAGCATCACGCGCTGTCCGTCGGATAAGCCGATGACCTTGCCTTTCTCATCGCGTTCCGCCTTGAAGTCGAGTTCCAGGCTGGCGATTTCCTTGCGCTTGTCGAGTACCAGCGATTTAACGAGCCCGGCTCTCATCGCGGTCTTGAGGTCGAAGTCCACCACGATGTGCGGGAACATCGCCTTGGTGAGGCTCATGCCGGAACCGATCTGGTTGTACGGCGTGGCGGAGAAATCCACCTGCACGAAATGCTTGCCCTTACCCTCAGCTATATAGGTCAGGCTTTTCTGCCATTCGACTTCGGTAGTCTCGCCGGCTTTTTTTACCGCGTGGATGCGATGCGCCTCGTCGTTGAACACGACGAGGCTCTCCAGATCGGCCAGATATTGCAGTTCGCTTCCGCTCAGATATTTCTGGTCCAGTTGATTGAGGTCGTTACCGGCCGATCTGCCAGGACGGAGAGGAAACACCGACTCAACAACCTGATCCGGCTCGATGGCTTGGCCGGGGTCCACGATGGTTTCTTCGTTCAGCACTTCTTCCAGACCGGCGAGCAGATGCCAGTTAGTGATCGCGATCAGTCCGCCGCCCGTCACCTTGCGGCCAATATCTTCCTTGGTGGCAACGGCGCCCTGCACAAAGCTGAAGATTTCCTGCCGATAGGTGTCGGGTACGAACAGACTCTGAAACTTCGCCAGATCGGAGGTCTCGAAATTCCGCTTGCCTTCATGCTCCTTGCCGAGAAACGCAACCAGCAGCCGGTCGTAAACGATGAGCCCCGGCGCGACGATGAGAAAATTCGTGCTGAACGTCGTCCCCGTGTCTTGTCCGTCATGGTGCTTGGCGTTCAGGTATTGCCAGATGAGCAGGGCTTGCAGCACCCACGTCTTGCCGGTGCCAGTCGCCATCTTCATGCAGTATTTCGGATGCGCGTTCTTGGGTAGTGACAGTTCCTTGATCAACCCAGCGGACGCAAGCAATTCATCGGCGGCAAGCTCGGCATAGAGGTCTTTGGGGAGGGGTGCTTTCAGCACTTCGTGCGCATAGATGGCGTTCAGGATCGCCTGCCGCTGGCCGGGATGGTAATTGAACTCCCGCGCATCTATGTGACTCAGACTGAACCACCACACGAGCAGGTCGCGGGTTACGCCCGTGACCATCTCCAGAATCGGCGCTTCCCCGGTTTCCAAGCCGACGCACAGGTCATTGACCCGCACGGTCAGATTTTTGGCCAGGGTCAGATCGTTAACGCTCATGCTTTCTAATCGGCTCGTTCCCGAGGATGCCTGAGCCTGCGCACCGCCGCCTCAAAACCATCACCCACTTCGCTCGGCCAGATTCCGATAAGCGCATCAACGTCGGTCAAAGGCGTAACGCCCTGCGCCACTGCCAATTCTTCGAAGCTCATCGCACGCCAAAAGTTTCCGGCTGGCGCATTGCGTGATGGTTGTTTCGCGTTTCGCGTGTTCTTATTCACGGCAATATCTTACCGGCATTTGAAATAATGGAGTAACACGGAATTCCCTCTCCGTTCGAGAGAGGGCCGGGGGAGGGATCGCACTTGGCACCTGTTTTGACGAGACGCTCTCCGCGTGTCTGTTTCCTCCTCATCAAGGGACACAATGAGCGATTTCGATGAACCGGCCCGCGTTACCGTGCGGCATTACTCGAAATGGCATAGTCCATCGCGCGCGGATTTTCCATCCGCTTCGAGGCATCCAATATTTCCATGCCCACGATATTGCCGCCCTTGTCGTAATCGAGGATCACGCCGGGCTTGTCTTCATCGCTTTCTTCAATCGGCGCGCTGCTAAAAAGGATGCGCAGCACGTCCACTTCCGGATCGTAAACAACCTTCATGGCGACCTCCAATATTTCTCGATCTTGCTGGTACGATAAACCGTGACGACCACGGCCGGCTCGGCTTCATCATTTACAATAGCACGCAACAAGAATAGCTTGCCTCCGTCGAACTCCACTTGCGACTGGTAAATCTTCTTTCCATCGCGTTCGGGCAAAACTTGTTGTGGGTTTTGCAGCACCTTTTCCAGTAAATCACGGGGAATACCGCGCCGCCCTAATTCCTCCAGCGCATGCCTGGACAGCCTGAATTTCATTATCCCCCCTCCGGCTTGCCGTTACTATCGGAAACCGTCTCCACCACCTCCGACTCGAACCCGAACACATCCACCACCCGCACGGCCACCTGCCGCGGCCCGGGCTTGGCGGGAAGGTTATCGAGCCGCGCCTCGCGCACCACGCGCAAGGGATCATCGTCATTCTCGGTGTTGCTGCGGTAGTCCTGCCATACGGAGCGGAAGGTCACACCGTCGAAGTCCGGGTCCACGCTCCAGTATTCGATGAGACTCATGGGATCGCGGGCGATGATCGCCTGCAACTTTTCGCGGTTGGCGTCGTCCAGGTTCAACGCATCCGGCGAAAGCAGGATGTAGTTGTCGAGCTTCACCGCCAAGGATTCGGTCTCGCCCGCGCGCTTGCGCTCAATCGGCTTGATGGTGAGATATTGCAGCGAGGAAAACCGCACCTCATCCGGCCGCAGCTTCTTGCCAGATTTCTTGGCGAGCTTGTCGAGCAGATCGGGCGGGATTACCAGCACCTCCAGCCGCTCGTCGTTCAGGCCGGTGATGTCCATACCGATACTCGGCGTGAAGTTCCAGCCGAGCACCACGACCTTCTCCCAACCGCCCATGAGGCTGTCGCGCAGCGCCTGCGCCTTCTTGAGTGTCGGCAGCCCCGTCATCTTGTTGGGCGAATCCACGAATACCTATGTCTTGCCCTGCGACAACCGCCCGAGATTGCGGTTCGGGTTGTGTTCCGGCGGTAACGGCAGCGCGCCGTAAAGCCCGAGCACCACCTGCGCCAGATCGCCGATGCGGTAGGTTCGGCCTAAGGTGCTGCGCATCTGCTCAGTTTGATAGTCGCCGATGGACTGATACAGGAACGGCTTGGCGTTCTGGTCGATCAGCCGCTTGCGCATCACCATGCAGGCGGGTTTGCCGAGGTCGGAACTAATCCAGCGGCGGTTTAGTTGTTCTGCTACTGCTGCTGTAGTGCCAGAACCTCCAAAAAAATCTGCCACCATATCGCCCTCATCAGAGGACATTTCTAATATTCGCCGGACTATCTCAGTTGGTTTTTGAGTACCGAAATTAAGAGTTTCAGGGCCTCTAACAGCTGGGGCAGCCGGGATGCGCCAAACGTCATCCTCTATCTTGACGGTTGTTTCTTCGTAGATAAGATTTCCGCTTGAATCCTTCTCATACCCCTTCCATTTCCCAAGCTCTTTGTTCCAGACCTTTTTTGCTAACGACAGCGGCTTATCTCTATCAACACGCAGTAATTTGTATTTTTTTATGTTCTTCAGTTTGGCATAAAAGAAGATAACATCGTGGTTCTTGGGCAGACTGATTGTGCCTGATGGCAGTTTGTCTGGATAATGCCAAATAATCTCATTTATAAAATTCTCCTTCCCGAATATCTCATCAAGAATGATCTTGATGTAATGCCCGACATGCCAGTCCAGATGCACGTAGATCGAACCCGTGTCTGCTAAAAGCTCACGTATGAGAATCAAACGCGGGGTAATCATGGCGAGATACGACGCCGTGCCGTCGGCCCAGGTGTCGGAATACGCGAACTGCTCGATCACCGTCGGCTTCTGCTCCACCTCCGCGCCGGGCAGAACGACCTTCGTCCGGTAATCGGCCTTGGAGTCAAACGGCGGATCAATGTAAATCAGGTCAACCTTCCCGCGCAGCGATGGAACACCGTTTTCCTCGTCCCCGGCCAGCAGTGCTTGCATGGTCAGAAGGTTATCGCCGTAAATCAGCCGGTTCAGCCAGCCGACCTCGCCGGGATTGCCCTGGTGAAACTGTGCCTGCCGCTCGCGCTGTTCGACCGACTTGAAACAGTCCTGCCAGTTCGACTCCCGCGACGGAATCACCATCTCGTTCGTCTGAAGCCGAACCCGATACCGCCCGTCCAACCCCTCCAGAATCTGCTCGGCCCGGCGTTTTCCTTCCGCGACAATCTGCGGCAACTGTTCAAGAAGGCTTTTTTTCATTCAAGCACCAAGATACATTTATTTGTGAATTTCCAGCAATTCAGCCAAAACACTATCAATATACATTTTTACCTGCTGAACTTCGCGGCGTGCTGATGCAATATGGGTAGAAATGGAACTCCGCTCATACGCAGAGCGTGCAAGGGACGCCATTGACTCCTCAATAAGCGAGACAGAATCTTCAGGAGTCTTAGAAACCGTCTTCGATATACCGCGAGAGCGAAGAATGTGTCTGACCTTCTGCTTGTGAGTAGGCGTCGTTTTATCCTTTTCGAGTTTGAACCCGGCAGCCTTCATTACCTCGGCATCAGGCGCAAGATGGTCAAGAACCTCCCTCAAAGATTCCCGTAACTCATTTGCCACGCCGCGAAATGAGACACGGCTAGTCGATTGCAAATCATCCAATGCTTGCTGGTATGACAAAGCAGCGCTAGGTACCAAGCGCTGTAATGTGTCGAGAATCCGTTGTTCTATGACAGAGTAAATGCTGGATGCGTTTATAGACGAGCTTGCGTCACGTTGGCCTAGATTAATTTCGCGTTCGGCTCCAACGTCATGTTGGAGAGCCCGTATGGTCTTTAATACCTTTTTGTAGGATTGTTTCCGATTTTTCCCATTGGCAAGTTTTAACAGTGATTGCATTTCATCATCTAAGACAGAAACTTTGTCGGGCTGACACTTAAGTGCAATCAGATGAGGTCGCGTATGCCGGAAATATTGCTGAACTATTTTTTTGGCGCCATCTCGCAATGGCATAGCACTTACATGAATTGCTGTGGATCGTTGTAGGGCTGCACGGAATTCCTCGATCAAAGAGGTTAGCGAGTCCCACTCATCCTGAGACTGGTCAGCCATCGCGATAACCCCCGGGCTAACGTTTTGAGTCTTTTTTTGTGGCTGCACCTGTACGCGCCGGCTTCTTTTGCTTTTTCTTTCCGTCTCCTCGTTTGTTTCTTCCAGCGGTTACGTCGGGTTTGCCTGGAAGAGTGTACGCCACAAGGTTATAGCCGACAGGATTAAGTTTGTATTCGCCGCGAGATGCTGAATCCAGGTATCCCGCTGTGGCCGCATTTCCGAGAGTCTGGCCGTGCACCCTTGGAAACGGACGGAACCTGGCTTGCTTAAAGTATTTCTGGATATCTGTTGCGTTGATCGTATTTTTTCTTTCTTCAGTCGGCGCTAGCTCAGACAAATAAAATGCGACAATTGCTGCCATCTCGTTTGCAGACTTAGGTTGTTTTGCTTGCGTGAAAGAATGTATATCGTGATACCGTGGCAGTGCTGGCCTGCTCTGAGAGTCTCCGGGCACGGGTGTCACGATTTGGGTCGGCGATATAACTGCATTTGCCGGTGTGGTAGAAAGGTTAAGTCGTTTAAATACGTAGTCGATTACTCGGCTACGGGCATCATTATTCAAAGGCGTTAAGGCTGCAATAACAGCCTGAATGGCCTGAAGTTCGCTGTCACTTTCAGAACCTGTCATGTTCTTCTCCTGCGTAATCAACCCTTAACAGCAAAACCCAGGTTAGTTAAAAAATAACCCACTAGGATTTTGCTTAAACCGCACAACCTTAGCGTGCCATTAAAACACAATGTTTCATCTGTACTCGATATATATCGCAATCCCCACCGGTTCACCTGGGGCTAACCATGTGCAACGCCGTCGAGTTCGGTGAAGGTGGTCAGTTCTTTGTCGGAATCGTAATTGGAAGCGGCTCGCTCCGCCGCTGCATCCAGAAGACGCCGTCGTTCATCCTTCGGCATGCCAGCGATCTTCTTGATCTTTGTTGTTTCCGAGTTCATGTTGATAAACGTCACCCCGGATCAATCCTTTTTCGGCCCCGTGCCGGTGACGATCCCGGAGTTTTTATTGCCCGCCCGTGCCTCACACTTCGCAGATTTCGTAGCATTCTGTTCTGGAAAGTCTCGCCAAACAAGAGTTTATTCTATTTGCATGGTGGCGAGGCCACGAGCCACGATGCGTTAGACCTGTGAGGGAGTCTACCGAAGCGAAGCGCAGCGCAGGCAGTCTCCCGGTGTGTCCTTTGGATCGGGAGCACCGCGACCACCTTGAGGGGAACGGCTGGCTCTACCCAAGGGCGCAGCGGAAAACCCCGAATGGGTTTGAAGCCGCCCGACTGAGACAGCCGGGGCGGGCGGGGCCTCTTACCCCGGCTCCCGGTGGCGAAGCCGTCGCACACCGCGAGGTCCTGAATCCGCAAACGCGCCATCCTTGGCGCGCGGTCCTCGGTTCGATCCAATCACCGAAGCCACCACCACCCCCACGAAAAGACTTGCGCGCCCGAGAGAAGAAAACAAACGCTTCAGGGCGTAGCGGGGTCAGGCCCCGACGTTCAATCGGGGCTTTCTGTAGCGAGTATTTGCCGTCGTGGATTCAGACGTAGGAATTTCTCGATGAAAATATCGCGCTCTTTCAGTAGCGCTAGCGTGTACTTCCCATTTCGGGGAGTCAGCCGGATATAGCTGCGCAGGATCAGATGCGCGCGCTTGGCTTTGTATGTCTTGAGATAAGGCCTGACCTGTTCGAGTAAGGCGAGGGCTTGCCGGTTGCTGATGGCGTAGGTGACGCTGGGCGTATGGTTGGCTTGGTGGGTGCATTTATTGGTAATGCGTCCGGCACCTATCGCTTTCTTTACGTATTTCAGTAACGGCGGTTCGGTGCTGCTGATGCTGACCATGAGTTGACGATATTCGCCACGGTGTTTTCGGGTGAGCGCGATGGTGCCTTCGCCGTCAATCAGCCCGGCGATGTAAGCGGCTTCTTCAGGTGAGAGTTTCTTGACCTTTTTGTATATCGCCATTCCTGCGGATGAAGTGTAATTTCATCCACTATACAAAATAAAACCCCTGACCGGAACCGGTCAGGGGTTTCTTGCTGGTGGAGGTGGCGGGACAGTTGATCCACATCTTTCGATGCGGCCTGGACTATGCCTTCACCCCGCACCGAAGCGTGCGACCGCTGTTCAATAAAATGAGCAGCGAACATTCGCTTCGGTGCGGGGTGCGGGGCGTGTTATTCGCTTGCGCGAATCCTAGTGTCTGCTCCGAGCCTAAAGCTTTAGCCCTTCAGCAAACCTATGAGTCTCTACAGGGCAGGGAAGGTTGGCCCTTCTCTACCCCTCGGCGTTGCCATGCTGCTTCTTTCGAAACAGCGCAGGGTTCACCGAATGAGCCCCGTTTTCACTCTGCTCTTGCGAGCAGAGGCGACCATGGTGTTAATCGAACCCGCGTCCGCAAGCCCTACAGCTCTGGTTCTACATGCGTAGTCTGTCTACGATTTGACTCCACGTGTTCCGGCAGACAGGATCACTGCAGAGCTGAGCCTGCTTGGATTTAACGCTGGCTCAACAGGCACGAGCCGGCGCGATCCTGTGTCATCGATCTTTCATCCCGGCCCACAGGCGAAACGTAGGTGAAAGACTAGCGGGGATTAAGCCGCTAGGGCGTAGTTGTCGTTGTTGGCAACTATAGGTTTGCCGCTGGATTTACGAGGAGTTCGGCACCTCGGCATGCTCCAGAGGTTTCGTGACCCACGTCGAAACCAGGTCACCCCCGGATACAGAACGGATTATAACGCAAATTCTATGGGGCGGCCTTATCGCGATTTCAACACCCGCCGCATCTCGCGGTCGGACTCGCGTTTCTTGATGTCGGCACGTTTGTCGTGCGCCCGTTTGCCCTTGGCGAGTCCGATTTCCAGCTTGGCGCGGCCGTGTTTCCAGTAAAGTTGCAGCGGCACCAGCGTGTAACCCTTGCGTTCGGTGGCGCCAATCAGTTTGTTCAATTCCGCGCGGTGCAGCAACAGCTTGCGGGTGCGCGCGGGATTCGCTTGCACGTGCGTGGAGGTCGAGGGGAGTGGCGAGAAGTGCGTGCCCACCAGAAACGCCTCGTTGTGCTCGATCACGACATAACCTTCCTTGAGCTGCGCGCGTCCGGCGCGCAGGCTTTTTACCTCCCATCCCGTAAGCGCCAGGCCGGCCTCGAATTTTTCCTCGATAAAATAATCATGCCAGGCCTTGCGGTTCTGGGCGATGGCGGGACTGTGCGAGTCGCTTTTTTTGCTGCTCATGGATTACGTGGGAATTCATCCCGCGCGCGGGAGCGGTTCGGCGTCGTGGCTGGTAGCACGAACCCATTCCGTTCCGTCGGTGTCCTATGCTTGGAATAATAGGGGATAAGCTTCAATCGGAGTTTCCGAATGTTGTGGTCGGTAGACGCTTCGCATCGAGTATGCCACATTCCGGTCCCATACGAGACGATCGCGGTGCCACCATGGCTATTACCCAACAATGATTTCAACCCATAGACATCCCGTTCACCGAAGTTCCCTTTCTGGCAGCCGCCAGATCTTGCACGAGCGCTGGTCGTCACCCTTGATGTTTGTGCTGGCGGCCGGCGGCGCGACCATCGGGTTTAACAATTTCTGGCAATTTCCCGAGTTGATGCTCCAGCACGGCGGCGGCGCGTTTCTGATCGTTTACCTGCTGTGCGTGCTGGCCATCGGCCTCCCGCTGTTGATGGCGGAAGTCGCCTTGGGGCGCAGCGGACGCGCCTCGCCCGTCAAAACTTTCCGGTTTTTGGCGCGCCGCGCGCGCGCCCATCCGCTGTGGCGATTCGTGGGGGGAATGGGCATCGTCGGAGTTTTTCTGATTCTTTCCTACTTGAGCGTCATTGCCGGCTGGGTCATCGCCTATACCCTGCGTGCGGGATTTGGCGTGTTTTCCGGCCTGACGGCCGATGGATTGAATGCGCAGTTTGCCCAAATGGTGAAGGATCCCGAGAAGCAGCTTTTCTGGCATACGCTTTTCATGGTCATGACGATGTACGTCGCCAGCCGCGGCGTGCGTCATGGCCTTGAATCGCTGGTGCGGTATGTCATGCCCATGATGCTGTTGCTGTTGGCGGCGTTGACGATTTATGCGGCAACGATGGATGTCTTCACATCCGCCATCAACGAGTTGTTCCAGCCGGATTTCAGCAAACTCTCGGGGACGGGCATCCTGGCGGCCATGAGTCAGGCGTTTTTCAGTCTGGGCTTGGGTACCGGCGCGATGTTGATGTACGGAGCGTATCTTACGGTCGAATCGAAACTTCCGCGGTTGTCGCTGATTGTTATCGGAATTGATACGTTCTTCGCGGTGGTCCTTGCGCTCGTCATCGTTACCGTGTTGACCGCCGGAAACGTGGCGTTGTCCACCGGTCCAAACCTCGTTTTCCAGTCTCTCCCGCTCGCTTTCGATCATGTTCCCCATGGCCGCGTATTTTTGACGACATTCCTGGCGTTGCTGGCGCTGGCCGCCTGGACCTCGTCGATCTGGCTGGCCGAACCCGTGATGGTCTGGCTCAGCGAACGCTTCAGCCTGAGCCTTCAAAGATCGGCGATTCTGTGCGGTGTCAGCGCCTGGGCGCTGGGCGTAATTACCATTCTTTCGTTCAACAACTGGGCGTTTTCCTTCAGCTATCTCGGCGTCGTGAAGAAACTCGGTTTTTTCGATGTGCTGCAGGTAATGACCGCGCAGTTGCTGTTGCCGCTCTTCGGCATTATGGCCACCATTTTCGCCGGCTGGATCATGAGGCCCGATATCACTCGCGATGCGCTCCATCTCCGCCCGTCCTGGCTCTTTCCCGCGTGGCTGTGGTGGATGCGCCTTGCTGTCCCGCTGATGCTGCTGATAATGCTGTTCAATCTTTCCGATTTTCTTGCATGACCAAGATTCACCGTTCGGCAATCGTGCCTTACAGTGCGCGCCAGATGTTCGAGCTGGTGGCGGACATTCCTTCCTATCCGAAATTTCTTCCCTGGTGCGGCGGCGCGCGCGTCGTGTCGGCCCAGGGCGATGAACTGGTCGCCGCCATCGATATCGCCTACGGCGGTATCCACAAGACTTTTTCCACGCGCAATCTGATGCAGCGCGACAAGATGCTGGAAATGCGACTGCTCGAAGGCCCCTTCAGTCACCTCCAGGGTTTTTGGCAGTTCATGGTGCTGGCGGAAAACGCGAGCAAGATTACGCTTGATCTTGAATTTGAGGTCGCGAACAGGATTGTCGGCCTGGCGCTGACGCCGGTATTTTCCAACATTGCGAACCAGCTGGTTGATCGGTTTCACCAACGCGCCGCCGATCTGTACAGCCAGCCGGCATGACCGCGCCGAAAAAATGGCGTGTTGAAGTGGCGTATGCCACACCCTTGCGCCGGCAAGTCGTTGGCGTCGAGGTAGTTCCCGGCACCACCATTGACGAGGCCATACGCCTTTCAGGAATTCTCGAGCTGTTTCCGGAGATAGACCTGTCGCGGGTCCAAGTCGGCGTATACGGAGAAATTGCGCATCCACATGATTTGGTGAAGGAGCACGATCGTGTGGAGATCTATCGTCCATTGATCGCTGACCCGAAATCCGCGCGCCTGAAGCGGGCGGAGCGTGCCAAGCACAGGGCCGGGGGAAGAAAAAAACTATAATTTCTGCCAGAGATTCGTATCGGTTGTGGTAGCGGCTTCCGCTGCCGGCCTGGGCTGACTGGAGGAGGGCGCACCGGCATCGCCTGCGGCCGTATCGTCGGACTTTATCCGTGCATCGCCCTCCACGGCCACGAGGACATCATTTTTGAAAATCACGGTCAATCGCCGCACTTCGGCGATATCTTCACCTTGACGCCGAATATAATAGTAATAGTCCCAACGGTCCTGGTGAAAGGGATCGGTAATGAGCGGTGTTCCCAAAATAAAACGCACCTGGCTGCGTGTCATGCCGGGTCTCAATTTGTCGATCATCTCTTGCGAGACGGAATTACCCTGCTGGATTTCTGCCTTGTATACGCTAAGGCAGCCGGAGAGTAATGCGGCTACAACCGCAGACAGGAGTACACGGCGCATGGTTTTGGTATTCATCGGTAGGTGATTTACACTGGCGGAATCATAACCTGAAACGGATCGATCGGTATATCCGTTTTCGGCTTCAAAGCCGATCAAGTGTGAGAGAGCGATGCGAAATTCCCAAACAGGCGGCGCCGACCTTAAAAAAGCCGGGCTGAAGGCGACCCTTCCCAGGCTGAAGATTTTGAACATACTGGAGGCGGCCGGCCATCCGCACATGACCGCGGAGGAAGTTTACAAGGAACTGCTCAGTCTGGGGGAAGAGGTCGGATTGGCGACGGTCTACCGCGTGCTGACCCAGTTCGAGGCCGCGGGTCTCGTGATCCGGCATAATTTCGAAGGCGGGCGGTCCGTGTTCGAGATCAACCAGGGAAGCCATCATGACCACATGGTGTGCCTGGAGTGCGGCAAGGTGTTCGAATTCTTCGACACGGCGATCGAGGAGCGCCAACGTAAAATCGCCGATAAAGCCGGATTTCATATTGACGATCACACGCTGTATCTCTATGGCATGTGCGAGGGGATGAAGCAGCACGGAAAGTGCTCGAAGAAGTAATTCTCCCCGGCAACTCAGCCAAACAAGGTTTTTTGTTTATCGTATAGGCACTGCACGGCCGCATTGGCTCGGGCGGTCTGTTCAAGACCGCGGCACAACCCTTCCACCGCTTCGCCCGGCACCACGAGCAGCATGTAATGATCGGGGATCGCCGTGAATGTGCGCATGCCGGCACAGCCAAACGACAACACCGCCTCGGCGTGCTGGTAGGCGAGCGCGAGCGCGCCACAGGCCGGTCGCCCGGTGGTGCGCAGGCCTTTGCCGGACTTCCAGTGCGCGCTGCCCATGGCTTCCTGAATCAGCATCACCTGCCGGCCGTCGACCCACATTAATACCAGTTCCGGTGACGCAGGCGCCGTGGCGAGCGGCGTATAGTGCCAGGACTTGTGCTCCGGCAGGCGCGGGAGCGCCGGCACCTCCTCGGGCATGATGTAGGACACGCCGGTCATGGTCTGCACCAGCTCGCCCAGCGCCTGCATGTCCTCGTCCGCCAGAGAAAATCCCATGACGTGCGCGCCTACCTTGCAATTCGCATGAGACCGGGCATCCGCGGTGAAGCGCACCGTTTCGGCGCGCCGCCAGAAGCTGCACGCCGATGGCGCGGGCGCGAGGCCGACGGTGACCGGCGCGGAATCGCTCGCGCCCGAGACGCCCACGGGGTCGTAAGCGAGCTGCAATAATTCTTTGAGTCGGTGGTGTTGTTCCGCCGGGGTCATGGTCAGTTCCTTGTGTGGGACGATCGCATCTCGTTCGTGGACGATATTACAGCCCGAAGATTAAGTTGTGCAAAGGGCGGCGCCTGTGACCTGGTCATGGCAAAAATGAAATACCTTACAAACGACGGGCCATTCGATTTTTATTACTGCGCTTTGACGGTTTATATTGTTGACCAGCCACACGGGTGAGATGCGTTATGGTGGCGGGAAGATGACTACATCCAACATGAAACTAAATCCGCAAGACCTGGAGAAAATCACCGACCTTACGCTGCGGCACTACGACCAGAGCGCCGAGGACTTCTGGGAAGGCACGCACGATCACGATGTCAGCCAGAACGTCGCGGCGCTGTTGCAATACATCGAGGGCGAACCGCCGTTCACGATCCTCGATTTCGGCTGCGGGCCGGGACGCGACCTCAAGGCGTTTGCCGAACTAGGCCACATCGCCGTGGGTTTGGAAGGCGCCGCACGCTTCGCCGCCATGGCGCGCGCCCACGGCAGCGGCGAAGTGTGGCAGCAGGATTTCCTCAAGCTCGATCTGCCGGATGATCGTTTCGACGGCGTGTTCGCGAACGCCGCGCTGTTTCATGTCCCTAGCCAGGAATTACCGCGCGTGTTACGGGAATTGCACGCCACGCTGAAACCGCGTGGCGTGCTGTTCAGTTCGAACCCGCACGGCCAGAACCAGGAAGGCTGGAACCGCGGGCGCTACGGTGCGTTTTACGATCTCGAAACTTGGCGACGTTATATGTCCGCGGCGGACTTCGTCGAACTCACTCACTATTACCGCCCCGCCGGCGTGCCACGCGAACAACAGCCTTGGCTGGCGAGCGTGTGGCGCCGCATGGGCGCATCGTGAAAGTTAGCTTGTTAACAGCCAGAAGCAGATTTCAACAATAGCATCACCTCAACGCGTGACAGAAATGTGGCCGTATCAATCTCGACATTGACGTAAAATTCATATGGATATTTACCCGGCTCAACAGACCGCCATCTTCCGCAACTGCCTCCCACTGCGTTGACCAAAAACCGGGTTAAGCGCAAGATTGTGCGAAATTGGCGTTGGTTTTTCGATCCATCTATCCACTTATAATTTTTAATTAAGGAGAAGTCCGTGAAAAAAGCGCTCGGATTGTTCATCGTTCTGGTCGTCATGCCAGCCGCACAAGCTGCGGATGTCGCGGCCGGCAAAGCCAAGGTCGCCACCGTGTGCGCCGCCTGCCACGGGGCAGCCGGGGTCAGCGTGAGCGATGCCATCCCCAATCTCGCGGCGCAGCGGGCGGGCTACCTCGAAGCGCAACTGAAGGCGTTCAAGGACGGCACGCGCAAGGCACAGAGCGCGACCAGTCCGACGGCAATGATGAGTGCGATCGCGAGCCAGCTCAGCGCCGAGGACATCGCCAACGTCGCAGCCTACTTTGCCGCGCAGCCGGGCGCGGCGACGGGCGCCAAATCCACGTTGCTGCCGAATGTCGCGAAATCCCATGTGACCTTCCCCGAAGGCTACAAGGAGTCGTTCACGAAGTACCACACGATCAGCTTCCCGGCGACCAAGCAAGTGCGCTACTACTACGCCAACAAGGCCGCGGTGACGGCGGCGAAAGCCGGCAAGCCGCTGCCGGACGGCTCGGTGCTGTTCGCCGAAGTGTATACGGCGAAGCTTGACGCCGACGGCAAACCGGTCATTGGCGGCGACGGCTTCTTCGTGGCGGACAAGTTGGTCGTCTACACGGCAATGGCGCGTAAAGCCGGTTGGGGGAAGGACATTCCCCAAATGTTGCGCAACGAAGACTGGAACTACGCCGTTTTCACTACCGACAAACAGCACCGGCCCGGCGTGAACCAGGCCGAGTGTCTCGCCTGCCACAAGCCGCTCGACAAGGTCAGCTATACGTTCACGCTCAAGCAGATCGCCGAAGCCAAGTAACCTGGGCGGGTCGGCGGATGCACCATGTGATCTTTCAGTCGGCGAGTTTAAACGCCGACTTCACGTGCTAGGATCGCGTCAGAATTCGCGCGGAGAGTGCGTTGGCGTTCAAAAGCGGCGGCGGCGCAGCCACGTGCGCGCACGGCGGATGCCGGCCCACACGAGCACCAGCGCGAGCGGCGCGCCCCAGAATACCAGGGGGTCGTAAAAGTACTCGGAAAGCCGCTCCAGCATCCTGCCAGGTTACGTCGCCGGCTGGCGCCAGAGCCGCGGGAAAAACGCCCCAACCTGCTCCCGGTAGCGCTGGTAGTCTTCCCCGAAGATTCTGACCAGGCGCCGTTCCTCGTAGTAACCTCCGATCAGCATGTAAGCCGTGTACATGGCCGTGTACATCAGGTTGTTCAAGGACGGTCCGCTGGTCAGCAGGAAGAGCAGTCCCCCGACCAACATCGGATGGCGCACCCACTTGTAGATTCCATTCACCACTAATCGATGCGTACCGAAAAGTTCCGTGGTTACCGGCCGGACGGATATTCCGAAAAGCGCCCGGAGGCCCCGCCACGCCTGCTTCAAACCCAGGAACTCCAGGTAATCGCTCTGGAAAAACGCGATATAGAGCAAGGCAATGGAACCGAGATGGCAGACGGTGATCGCTTGCCAGAGCCAGTCGGGATAGACGATCAGCCAGACATCGTTTTCAG
>NZ_JBBDYL010000069.1:0-36331 GCF_040901545.1 Sulfuricaulis sp.
GGAGCGCATGACCGCGCAGGAACTGAGCGATCTCATCGCTTTCATGAAAAGTTTACGCGGCGCGGGTGAACGCGATGCCAAACGCAATTGACAGTAATGGCACGCAGCAAATCGCGCGTGGCGACATTGCCTGGGCAGCGGTGTGGACCGGCTTCGCGATCGCGCTCCTCGGCACGCTGGCCGCGGGAACCTGGGCCTTTGTGTTTGCCGGGAAGGGAACGTGGTGGGCCGCCAATATCGGCACGCTGTGTCTGTTTTGCGGGGCGGTCGTGACAGGCTTCCGCGCCCGCACGGCGGAGCCGCTGAACGGCGCCTTTATCGCCGTGTTCTACTTCGGCACCGCGGCGCTCGCGATTTTCAGCGCTGAATTTCTCAGGGTCATGCCGGATCCACTGCCCGGACTGCCGCGCGGCGATTCGACCTTCTTCTTTGTCTGGCCGCTGGAGCAACTCGCGGCGAGCACGCTCGGCGCGATGCTCGGCGGATGGCTGCGGCAGCGGAAGGATGCACGAGGGCGCGATGAAAACCTATCCTGACATCAGCTTCGACTCCGCCATCGTGCAACCACCAAAGTTCAGCGAAGCCGCGATGGCGACATGACCAAGGAAGTAATGGTGGGCCGTGGAGGATTTGAACCTCCGACCAACTGGTTAAAAGCCAGCTGCTCTACCGACTGAGCTAACGGCCCGCGCGGGAAAGGGAAAAATTGGGAGGCGGCATTATCCAGAGGCCGCGGAACCCTGTCAAACCAACGGTTCCGCAGGATACACACTGGGGTGGCTTATTTATTCCGGGATCCGGAAGGGAGCAACTTCATATCCGTCAGCGAGCGTTGTACGGCACGCAAAAAAGGCTGCTCATCCAATAAATGACCCTGCACCTTCATGGTCAGCGCGGCGCCAAATATGATGGCCACGAGCGTCATCACGGCCCCCAAAGCCAGTGTCGACATGCCGCTGACACCCTGACCGATCGTGCAACCCAGCGCCAACACGCCTCCAAAACCCATCAGGACACCGCCAAGAAGATGGGCCATCATATCAGTGCGTGACGCAAACGTTTCAATTGCGAATTTTCCGGCGAGTACCGCATACAAGAACGAACCGGTGACGACACCGAATACGGCCGCGACGCCAAAATTGATGGTTGAACCGGTGAAAGTCATCAGGTAATTCACATTTTCCCCCACCGGCGCGACAAAGGTGTAGGATTCAAGCCGCACGGGCTCGAATTCATCGAAACCGATTTTCCCGGTAATGAACCATCCCGCGGTAATAATCAGCCCGACGGAGATACCGGACAGGATATTGTCATGACTCTTGCGAAATTCCGTGTTCAAGAAGGCAAACAGAATCAGTCCGAATCCAATTATTCCCGTCACAGACAAACGAATCGCCTTCAAGTCGCCCGAACCCAATGCAATGTGAAACAACGAAACGAGACTTTGATCCGGCATATTCTTTGCCGCGAGATCGAGATTCGTAACCTCAATGGCATTGATGCGCACCGGCGCGAACAGGCCCCGCAGGGTCATATATGCCGTGACACCCATTACCAGCATGACGACCAAGGATTTGAGATTACCGCCTCCAATCCGAACCAGCGACCGCTGACCGCAGCCGGAAGCCAATGTCATACCGATGCCGAATAGCAACCCGCCCAAGAGATGACCAAGCCATCCGAAGCTGGTAGTCAAGTAAATGGACAGGCCAAGATTGATGTAGCCGAGCAGGTGCAGCGTTTGCGTTCCGATGACGCTCACCCCGATGGCCAGGAACCAGGCGCGCAGACGATTTTTGTCACCCATAATCACCCAGTCGCTGACAGCACCCATGGCGCAGAAATTCGTTTTCTTGGCAATCGCGCCGAACACCACCGCCACCAGAAATCCCCACAGCGCCACCGTGTGTGTATTGTCGAGTTCCATGCGTTTTACAGCTTACCCCGCTATTTAGTCAGATAGATGAGTTAGTGCGTCACGCAGGGGAACTGTTGCCTGGCGTCATTGAATTTCAGCGCCTGCGACATCAACGTATCGCGTCGGATCGGTGATTTGGGCATCGGCAAAGCCCCGGGCGCGTAAGCGGCAGGCCTCGCAGGCGCCGCAGGCGAGGCCGGTCGCATCCGGATCGTAACATGACACCGTTAACGAATAGTCGACACCCAGGCGTGTACCCAGCCGGATAATCTCGCTTTTCGACATATTCATGAGAGGCGCGTGGATACGGAAGCCGCGGCCTTCCACCCCCGCCTTGGTGGCCAGATTCGCCAATGTTTCGAATGCCCGAATAAATTCCGGTCGGCAGTCGGGATAACCGGAATAATCTACGGCATTGGCACCGATATAAATGTCCGCCGCTCCCAGAACCTCGGCCCAGGCCAGGGCTATGGAAAGAAAAACCGTGTTGCGGGCCGGCACATACGTGGATGGAATTCCTTCGGTAGGGGTTTGCGGTACCGGGATCGCGTTATCGGTTAATGCCGACCCACCCATCCAGCCGATATCGAGTCGAACCACGCGCCGGTCAACGACGTGCAGCGCGTGCGCCACGCGCTTTGCCGCATTCAATTCCACCCGATGCCGCTGGCCATAATCGAATGTGAGCGCATGACATCGCGCCCCCGCGGATACGGCCAACGCCAGTACCGTGGCCGAGTCGAGGCCGCCGGAGACCAGCACCACCGCTTGTTTCTCCCTGTCACCGTCCCCGGGCATCGGTCCACAGATACTTGTGCAATTGAATCTGAAGCCGTACCGGCAAACGGTCCGCGAGGATCCATTCAGCAAGCTCCGTCGGTTTCAGCTGATCGTGGGATGGAGAAAAAAGCACTTCGCAGACCCGGTCAAGTTTATATTCTTCGAGCCGTTCCCGGCTCCAGTCGTAATCCCGGCGATTCGCGATGACGAATTTTATCTGGTCTTTTTTCGCGAGTTTCGAAATATTGGTGTAGAGATTGCGCTGCTCCTCGCCGGAACCGGGCGTTTTCAAATCCATTACAACGATGACACGGGGATCGATACCGGCGATATCCAAGGCGCCGCTGGTTTCGAGCGAGACTTCGTATCCCTCATCGCACAAAGCAGTCAACAAATCCCGGCATGGGCGCTGGGCCAAGGGCTCACCACCGGTTACGGTCACATAACGCGGGGCATACTCCGCGGCGCGGCGACGTATGTCGCCAATTTCCATCCATTGTCCGCCGTAAAAGGCGTAAGCCGTGTCGCAGTAGGTGCAGCGCAGCGGACAACCGGTCAGCCGGATGAAGACCGTGGGCCAGCCGACGGTGCGTGTCTCGCCCTGCAGCGAATAGAAGATTTCGGTAACGCGCAGGCGATCGCCGGACAATGTCGCGGACCGGGCGGCCTGGGAGACGGCATCGGTCCGCGGCACAAAATTAAGACCCCTCTTTTTTGAAGCTCGCGAGGCGTTGTTCCGCCGATTTTGCCGCCGGGACTCCCGGATAGCGCGTGACGACCTGGCTCAGGTGCTCGCGCGCCTGCTCCCAGGCAACCCGTCCTTCATCCTTGAGTCTTTTGAGTTCCGCCGGACGTTTCCTGCCGGCCTCCTCTCTTTTCTGCGCCTGGTCGAAATCCCGTGCCAGCTCGTGGTAACTGTAACCGGTCTTAAGCAAGGCATCAGGAGCTTTGGGACTCTTGGGAAAATCGACAAAAACTTTCCTGAATTCCTCGATCGCCTGGCGATAATTGCGCACCACGTAAAAGGCCTCGCCGAGCCAGTACTGCGCGTTATCCCGCAACTCACTTTGCGGATACTGTGCGATAAAATCACGGAACCCCTTGGCGGCGCGTTCGTAATACCCCTGTTTCATCAAGGTAAAGGCGGCATCGTAATCCTGCTGCTCCGGTGCCGAGACCGCGGTGGTAATAAGCTTTTCCGTAGTGGGAGCCGCCACGGATGGCGCCGCAGCGGTACCGCGACGTTCCATCTCGGTAACCCGCCGGTCTATATCGGCCAACAGTTCGCGCTGACGCGCCTTGAGGCGATCGATTTCGTGTGCCTGCACTTCCACCTGGCCACGAAGATTTCTGATCTCCGTCTGAAGCAATTCAATCTGTTGCAGCAGATCGGCAAGCACCTCACGCGAAGGCGATGCCGGCGCCCCCCCTACCCCCATTTCAACCACGGGAGGAAGGAATGGGCGGGAACCCTCCGGCGGGCTGGCCGCCATCGCGAACACAGTGAACAGGCCGGAGATCAGCGCCCCGCCTGTCCACCCACCGATTCGCCGGAGTGATCGCATCGAAATTATTTATACACTATTTCGGCGCGCCGGTTTTGACGCCAGCAAGACTCGTTGTGTTCCTGGCAAACCGGTTTTTCCTCGCCGTAGGACACTGTCTTAATGCGGTTGCCGGAAACACCCAGCACCTTCATCATCTTTTCGACGGCTTGAGCACGGCGTTCGCCCAGCGCGAGATTGTACTCGCGTGAACCGCGCTCATCGCAGTTGCCTTCGAGCGTCAGACTGATTTGCCGATTTGCCACGAGGTTGGCGGCGTGCGCTTCAATGATGGCACGCGCCTCGTCGTCAATCGTGCTGCTGTCAAATGCAAAATAAATACGGCGCTGGGCCAGCAGTTCGGCGCGCCGCTGTCTTTCACGTTCGGACAGCGAGAGTCCTGTCGTACCGGTTTTATCCGCGCCCGGCGCGGTCTGCGCCGACGGGGCTTCTGTCGCCGTCGGTTCAGGTTTGACGGCCTGCTCACCAGCACATCCGGCGAGTACCAGAGCGATGAACAGCGATGTGACTAGGTGTCTCCTGTTTTGCATATTTCACTCCTTAAATTGCAGTTCACGGTTGTAAGGCGACCAGGCGGGCTCACGAATATCGCCCTCCTCAAATTTGATCAATTGGCGCACGCGTCCATCGTATGAAACGGTGGCCAGCACGCCGCGGCCCCGTACCTCGGTAGCATAGATGATCATACGCCCGTTGGGGGCGAAGCTCGGCGACTCATCCAGCGTCGTATCGGTCAATACCGACGTTGTCTTGGTATCAAGCTGCAGTACCGCAATTCGAAAGCCTCCCGTCTGACGGCTCACGAAGGTAATGGACTTGCCATCCGCCGCATAGGATGCGCGCGCGTTATAATCTCCGTCAAAAGTAAGGCGCTCCGCCGCGCCCCCGGATGCGTTCATGCGGTATATTTGCGGTGATCCGGCGCGGTCCGAGGTAAAGATGATATCGCGCCCATCCGGCGACCACGAGGGCTCCGTGTCAATGGCCTGATCAAAGGTGAGTCTTTTAAATTCCCTGGTATCGAGCCGCATCGTATATATTTCAGCGTTTCCATCCCGCGATAATGTCAGGGCCAAACTGCGGCCGTCCGGAGACCATGCGGGCGCGCTGTTGAGGCCGGCGAATTCGGCGATCAATTCACGCCGACCTGCCGTCCAGCTTTGTATATACACCTTTGGTCGCTTATCTTCAAAGGAAACATAAGCCAGGCGGTAGCCATCGGGCGACCAAGCGGGTGACATAAGGGGATCGGCGGAACGAACCACGGTTTGCGGGTTAACGCCGTCGGAATCCGCCACTTGCAATTTGTAGGCCGGCTTTGTCCCGGGGGGCTCTTCGCGCGTGACGTAGGCAATACGGGTATTGAACGCTCCCGGTTCGCCGGTTATTTTTTCATAAATAATATCGCTGATCTGATGGGCCACCGCGCGCAGCATATTGGCGCTAATGGTGTAGCGAAAACCGACGATTTGGGTCTCCTTGAACACGTCAAACAGCCGGAATTGCACCTGATACTTCTCCGGCGCCACCAGGCGTACGCTGCCGATTACCAGTGCTTCTGCTTTTAAAATGCGCCAGTCCTTGAACACCACGTCCGTATCGTCGTGGGGGGAAGAAAAAAAATCCTTTTTCGGCAATACGGCGAACCGGCCGCTGCGCGCCAGATCCGCTTCGATCACGTCGGACACATTCTGCGGCAATCTCACGGGGCCTTCCCATCTGAACGGGACGATGGCGATGGGCGTGCCGATATCCAGCCCGCGCGTTATTTCAATGGTCAACACGGCCTGAACATTGGCAGACCACAGTACCATTCCCATCAAGGCAATCAGTTTGGCGATATGGCGCATCACGTTTACGGTGTCCTGTTATTCAGGATTGAATAAAAATTCAATATCACGGAAATTATCAAACAACGCCGGGTCTTCCGGCAACGGCAATGGCGCGGCCTTGTATACGGCATATTCCACTGAACGGTCAAAGATCGGGTTGCCGCTGGAACGTACCACGGCGGCCGATAGTACTTCCCCTTTCGGCGTAAGTCGCACGTGGACTACGCATTTCAAGCCTTTGGCGATGCCGCCGGGCCGGTTCCAGCTGCGGCTGACACGTTGGCGGATCAATACCTTGTATTTATCGACTTCGGATGCCGAGCGTGCGGCGAAAGTGGCCTGTTGGCGCGCTTTCTCTTCCGCCGCCAGCTGTTCCTGAAGCGCCTGCTCAGTCAGTTTCTGCCGGCGTTTTTCCTCGTTCTTCCGCTCAAGCTCGGCGGCACGTATTTTTATTTCCTGTTCCTCGGCTTCCTTTTTCTGGCGCGCCAACTCCTCGGCTTCTTTCTTTTTACGCTCAGCCAGCTCGCGCTCCTTTACCTTTTCTTCTTCCTGTTTTTTCCTGAGCTCCTCTGCCTGCTTTTTCTTCAGCTCGTCCTGGTGGCGCTTTTCCGCCTCGGCCTTTTTTCGCGCCTCCGCTTCCTGCTGGACGCGCTTGTCCACCTCTTCAGGCTTGCGAAGCGGTTCCGACGGAATGGCCACGGCCTGAACGACTTGTTCGTCGCCGCCGGGTGTCATGGTCCAGCGGAATCCAACTACCGCAAGTCCGATCGCAACCGCATTCACCAGCACGGCGTACACAATGGCGCGGATTCTTCCCGGATTGTGGCGTAATTTCTTCGGCAACACGTCGCTTAGAGTCCCTGAATAGCTTGAATTTTAGTCGAGGCGCGGCACCTATCGAGCGGCGACGCATACACCACGGCATGTGGGTGTTACTGACCGGTTCTAAGGAATTATAGCGGATTATAGGGACAAAACACGCCGTGTTACGATGTTTCAGGGCTTTTTCAGCGGTTCCGTAAGCAATCCCACGCTCGGTGCGCCGGCCGCCTGCAGCAATGTCATGGCTTTCACGACCTCGCCGTAATTCGCTTGCCGGTCGCCGCGAATCAACACCGGTGTCTGCGGCCTGACTCGCAGGATCCCCGCCACTTTTTTGCTCAGTTCCCCGGGTGAGATGCGACGATCATCCAGAAAATACTTTCCGTCACGGTCCACCGTCACCACGAGCGTTTCGCGATCCTGATTCTCCACCGGTTGCGACGTGGCCTGCGGCAGATCCACCTTGACGCCCTGCGAGAGCAACGGTGCCGTGATCATGAAAATCACCAGCAGCACCAACATCACGTCGATGTAAGGCACGACGTTGATCTCGCTCATGAGTTTTCGGTGGCGTTTTCGATAGGCCTCCATCGTTACGATTCCCGAGAGGCATATGCCTGACGCTGGAGAATGCTGGAGAACTCCTCCATGAATATTTCATAGCGGGTCACCAGCCGTTCTACGTTGTTGGAATACCGGTTGTAGGCAATGACCGCCGGTATCGCCGCAAACAGGCCGATGGCGGTTGCGATCAATGCCTCCGCAATACCCGGGGCGACATGCGCGATGGTGGCCTGTTGCACCAAACCCAATGACCGGAAAGAATTCATAATACCCCATACCGTGCCGAACAGGCCGACATAGGGGCTGGTCGAGCCGACCGTAGCCAGAAACGAAAGATGCGTCTCCAGATAGTCTATCTCGCGCGACAGCGCCACGCGCATGGCGCGCTGCACGCCTTCGAGCACATCCATGGGCTCGATGTTCGACTGCTGGTTAAGCCGCTTGAAATCGCGGAATCCCTCCACAAAAATACTGGCCATCCCCGTGGCATGCGCTTCCTGGCGCGATTGCTCGGTAAACATCTGATTAAGGTTTGACCCCGACCAGAACTTCGCCTCGAAACGGTCGGCGACATTACTGGCGCTTTTCAGGGCAAACCATTTCCGGAAAATCATCGTCCAGGAAAGTACCGACGCGGCCAGCAGGAGAAATATAACCAGTTGTACCGGCAACGACGCGTGCTGAACCAGCGACCATAATGCAATCCCTTCGGTCGCGGTCACGTTCATGTTGACGCTCCGGGATCCAGATGTGTCACAAGGTGATTCGGGATTGCGCGGGGCGCCAGGGTCGCGGTATCGAGACACGCCACCTTCACCTCGCCTTCGCACAGTGTCAGGCTTTCCCGCTGTATCCGCTGCGCAAATGTCATGCTGGCATGTCCGCGTTTGATCAGCTCCACCGTCGCCTGCAACAGGTCATTGAAACGGGCGGGTTTAATAAAGTCGACCCGGGCGTAGCGCACCGCGAAAATAACTCCTTCACGACGCGCGATTTCGTCCAGTTCCAATCCCAGGGCGCGCAGCCATTCGGTGCGCGCCCGCTCCATGAATTTCAGGTAATTGGCGTAATACACCACGTTTCCTGCGTCCGTGTCCTCGTAATAAATCCTTATCGGAATCGAGAATACCTTGCTCACGCTGGCGCCGGTTTATTCTTCGCTGAATATATCGCGCTGTGGGCGATCGGATGCCACCGGGGCGTTGAGATCAAAATGCTTCCACGCCGTGGCGGTGGCCATGCGCCCGCGCGGCGTACGCATGAGATATCCCTGCTGAATCAGGAACGGTTCGATCACGTCCTCAATGGTATCACGCTCTTCGCCGATCGCCGCCGCAAGATTGTCCACGCCCACCGGGCCGCCGGCAAATTTTTCGATGACGGCCAACAGCAGCTTCCGATCAAGCATGTCGAATCCGCAGTGGTCCACTTCTAGCATGTTGAGCGCCATTTCGGCGATGTCACCCGTCAGCCGGCCGTCGCCTTTAATCTGTGCAAAATCACGCGCCCGGCGCAACAGGCGATTGACGATGCGCGGCGTTCCGCGAGAACGTCGGGCGATCGCGGTTACCGCCTCAGGCTCGATGTGCACCTCGAGAATTTCGGCGGATCGCGCGACAATCCGGGCTAGCTCTTCCGGATTGTAAAACTCGAGGCGATGCACAATGCCGAACCGGTCGCGCAGCGGCGACGTGAGGAGCCCGGCGCGCGTGGTGGCGCCGACGAGCGTAAAGGGCGGCAGATCGAGTTTAATGGACCGGGCCGCCGGGCCTTCACCGATGAGAATATCGAGCTGATAGTCCTCCATCGCCGGATAGAGGATTTCCTCCACGATCGGACTTAAGCGGTGGATTTCATCGATGAACAGTACATCGTTGGGTTGCAGGTTGGTCAGCAGCGCCGCCAGATCGCCGGGGCGTTCCAAGACCGGACCCGACGTCTGCCGCAGGCCCACGCCCATTTCATTAGCGATGATATGAGCCAGTGTGGTCTTGCCGAGGCCCGGCGGGCCGAACAACAGCACATGATCCAGAGCTTCGCCCCGTCCACGCGCGGCGGCGATAAATATCTCCATCTGCCGGCGAATCGGTTCCTGTCCCACGTATTCTGCAAGGCGCGCGGGGCGCAACCGACGCAGCTCCACAACTTCTTCGGACGGTTCAACTACATGCGCCGATACCAGCCGATCAGTCTCGATCATATGGATAGATGTTCTCCAACTCCCCCTCTCCCCGAGTGAAAGAAAGCGCGCATAGCGCGCCTCGGCTCGCCCCCTTCTCCCCTTGAGGGAGAAGGGATGGGGATGAGGGGGCGATCCCCCCTCACCCTTTGCCCTCTCCCGGAGGGAGAGGGGAAGTAGGTGAGTGTCTTCATTTCGATCGGGGCCGGGGTGAGGGTTCCTTGATTTATACTGCCATGCCTTTTAGCGCCTGACGAATGATTTCTTCCGCGTTCAGACCCTGAGTAGGTATGCCGCGTACGGCACGGCTCGCCTCATTGGGCTTGTATCCCAACGACACCAGCGCGCTGACGGCCTCGCTTACCGGGTCTCCCGGCAACGGCTGGCCGGATTCGGTAGCTGCCGCGGATGTCGCGACCGCCACGGTCGGCAACTTATCGCGCATTTCGATGATCAGTCGTTCCGCCGTTTTCCGTCCGATCCCGGGGACCTTGGTCAAACGGTCAATGTCTTCGTCAGCAACACAACGCGTGAAGTCCTCATCCGTGAGCCCGGAAAGCACCGCAAGCGCCACGCGCGGGCCCACGCCATTGACCTTGAGCAGTTCGCGAAACAACCGCCGCTGGGCCTCGCGGACAAATCCGTAGAGCAGATGCGCATCTTCACGCACGACAACATGCGTGTAGAGCGTGACCTTTTCGCCCACCGCCGGCAGTTCGTAAAACGCGGTCATGGGCGACTCCAGTTCGTAACCCACGCCGGCGACATCCACCAGAATTGCCGGCGGCTCTTTGCGCATCAGCACTCCGTGCAATCGGCCGATCACAGGGAAATCCTCATTCCGCGCCGCCCGGGAATGCGCCGTGGAAGCGACCGGTAACCCACCGCATGATGGGCATGGCAGATGGCGCAGGCCAAGGCATCGGCCGCGTCGGCTGGCGGCAAGGCATCGAGCCTGAGCAGTGCCTTGACCATATGTTGTACCTGCTGTTTTCCGGCATGGCCCTGGCCCACTGCGGCACGCTTGATTTGCAGCGCGGTGTATTCGGCGATTTCCACGGCCTGGTTCGCGCCGGCCAGGATCGCCGCGCCACGTGCCTGCCCCAGCTTGAGGGCGGAGTCGGCGTTGCGCGCCATAAATACCTTTTCAATCGCCAGCACCGTCGGCTGATAGGTCCTGATAATTTCATGAACGCCGTCATAAACTATTTTGAGTTTGTCGGCGAGGTTACCTTTGGTGACGCGCACGCACCCGCTGGCGATGTATTCCATCCGGCCGTTACGCAATACCTGCACCACACCGAAACCGGTAATGCGGGAACCCGGATCAATGCCGAGAACCCGCATCAACTCGCCTGCTTCAGCAGCTCATCGGGACAATCTTGCCAGGAGCAAGATTGGATGCGCGCAGCGGGCCCCCACGGGT
The DNA here is from genome assembly GCF_040901545.1 of Sulfuricaulis sp. GTDB lineage: Bacteria > Pseudomonadota > Gammaproteobacteria > Acidiferrobacterales > Sulfurifustaceae > Sulfuricaulis. The sequence continues at coordinate 11,087 of NZ_JBBDYL010000069.1, forward strand.
GCGCCCCAGAGATGGGGAGCGTCAAAGTCGGCATTGGCATAAACGTTGCGAAAAGTCCATGCATCAGCTCGCCTGTTTGAGAATTTCTTCCGGAAAATCCGCGTTTGAGAATACGCTCTGGACGTCATCCAGGTCCTCCAACACCTCCAAGAGCTGAAGCATATTTTCAGCATCCACCCCGCTCACGGGCACAGAGACCGAAGCGCGCTGCTGGATCTCGGCATGCTCGGGCTTGAACCCGCGCTGCTCCATGGCGGCGATCACGGCATGCAACGCTTCGGGCGCGGTCAACACCTCGATCGCGCCGTCGTGGTCAGAAATCACATCGTCACCGCCCGCCTCCAGTGCCGCCTCCATGATCCGGTCTTCGCTCGTGCCCGCGGGGTAGTTAAGTACGCCGATTTTGCTGAACAGAAAGGCGACTGAACCGTCTTGGCCCAGGTTGCCACCGTATTTGGTGAAGGCGTGGCGCACTTCGCCCACCGTGCGAGTGCGATTGTCGGTGGTGCACTCGACCATGATTGCCACGCCGCCCGGGCCATAACCTTCGTAGCGGACTTCCTCGTAGTGCGCGCCCTCGAGCTCGCCGGTACCGCGTTTAATGGCGCGCTCGATGGTATCCTTGGTCATGTTCTGTGCCAGCGCCTTGTCCATGGCGGCACGCAGGCGTGGATTGAGTTTGGGATCGCCCCCGCTACCCTGGCGCGCGGCGATGGTAATCTCACGAATCAGCTTGGTGAAAATCTTCCCGCGACGGGCATCCTGAACGCCCTTGCGGTGTTTGATGTTCGCCCACTTCGAATGCCCAGCCATGGCTATGTTATTTCCCCTTCTGAAATCCGGCGCTCACCGCAATGGCTTATCTGGGCGCCCTTGCGATGGCGGATATTGGCCCATTTGGGATGACCGGCCATATATATAGAATCCCGTAACTCGTCATCCGAAATTTACCTCTGGAGCTGGCGTCAGTGTAACATCGGGTCCGGACTCTCCCAACCGCGCCGGGAAAATCATTCGGTTCCGTGCACAAAATGACCGGTTTTTAAAAATTCATCGATTTGGCGCGCCACCACGGGCGAAAACAGCATACCGGTGTGAGACACCGGAAGCGTAATGTAATCGGCGGCGCCGGGCAGTCCACTTTCTGTCACCGTCAGGAGGCCGTCGTTCGGACGGGGCAGATGACGATACCACACTCTCCCCAGACCGAAGGAATGACTGCCGCTGATGACCCCGATCTCGCGCTGCGGCAACGGCCAGTCAAGCGTGATACCGGCGAGCAGCTGCATAACACTTCGTCCCATGGCCCGGCGCCATAAGGCGTGGTGATTCAAACGCTGCGCTACCTGGCATCCGCCGTGCGGCGAACCCAGGGTAACGATCCGACCCGGTCTTTGGTCGGGATGAAAATGAAACAGCGCGCGGATCAGGATACCACCGAGACTGTGACCCACGAGATGCAACGTGTCCGTACACGGGTGGTCAAGGAAATCGGCCAACCGCCCGGCGTTGGCACGCAGATCGGCGCGCACGGAGGGATAAGAAAAGTACTGTACGATGAAACCCTGGCGACATAATCGTCGCGCCAACGGGTACAAAAAATGCTTCGGAAACCACAGGCCGTGGACCAGAACGACGGTTTGTGGCGGTTCGAGAATTGCTTCACGCCGAAAATACCGGTCCCCTACCTCCATGTGCCTGCCACGCTTGTCCTCCACCAAAAGAAACCGGGGTCGTCCGCCGCTTCCGGAACACCGACGATATACTCGCAAGCGAGTACCAGGACCATATTTATTCTCGCCGTTCCTTTACCGTCTCGATGGCCACGCGGTTGGTCCGGGAAAATACCTTGGCAGCGGCGGATTCAAATGTAAACCAGCCGAATTGGTCGTGCTCCGCCGGATTGAGCGTGATCGCGGTTTCCGCGGGAAGCGCCAGCGCGAAAACATGTTCCTTGTTTTCGCTTACTTGCGGTGCATAACGTGGACGCCAGCGGGGAAGGATGGAATAACGATTGACGATACCCAAATCCCGCAGCCCGTCGGCAACGTCGAGCCCCGTTTCCTCACGCAGTTCCCGCGTTGCGGCTTGGCGGGGATCGGATTCTTCCCATAACAGGCTGCCAGTCACGGATTGCCAAAAATCGGGGTCATCGGCACGCCGCAGCAGCAACACCTTGCCGGTCAAGGTATAAATCACGACCAGAACCGATTCGGGTCGCTTATACTTTTTCGTCGGAGGGAACACCGGCAGCCTCGCCGGCCGTCTTTTCCGGAGGTTTTCGCAACTTGATGTGCAACTCGCGCAATTGCGCTTCCTCCACGGGGCTTGGCGCCTCCGTCAACAGGCAAGTCGCTTTCTGCGTTTTGGGAAAGGCGATGACATCGCGTATCGAGTCCACGCCGCTTAGGAGCGCGCATATGCGATCGAGCCCGAAAGCAATGCCGCCGTGCGGCGGGGCGCCGAATTTGAGCGCATCGAGCAGGAAACCGAACTTGGCCCGCGCCTCATCCGGCCCGATACCGAGCACGGCAAATACTTTTTTCTGTATGTCCTCACGGTGGATACGGATCGAGCCGCCGCCAATTTCGGAGCCGTTCAGCACCACGTCGTAGGCGCGTGCCTGCACACTTTCCGGATCGCTGTCCAGGCGCCCCAGGTCTTCGGACTTGGGGGAAGTAAACGGGTGATGCAATGCAACCCGGCGCTTGAGTTCGGCGTTGTATTCGAACATCGGGAAATCCACCACCCATAATATTTTCCAGCCCGCCTGTTTGAGATTCAGGTCATCGCCCAGTTTCAGACGCAACGCCCCGAGTGAATCGTTGACGACCTTGGCCGTGTCCGCGCCGAAAAATACCAAGTCGCCCGTCTGTGCGCCGGTGCGTAGCATCACGGCAGCGATCACTTCGTCCGGGAGGAACTTGAGTATCGGGGATTGCAGCCCTTCCCGCCCCCTAGCGATATCGTTAACCTTGATATACGCCAAACCCTTGGCGCCATACAGGCTCACAAACTCGGTATAACCGTCAATCTGGCTGCGGGGCAATTCGCCCCCTTGGGGCACGCACAACGCCGCCACGCGTCCCGTGGGGCTGTTGGCCGGTCCCGCGAAAACCTTGAATTCGACCTTTTTCATGAGGTCTCCGACGTCGGTCAACTCTAGCGGCACGCGCAAATCCGGGTGATCCGTGCCGAAGCGCCGCACGGCCTCAGCGAAACTCAGGTGCGGAAACGGGGTAGCTAACTGTACCTGCAACATGTCCTGGAACAGCGCGCGCAGCATTTCTTCCATCATTGCCAGCACGCCGTTTTCATCGAGGAATGAGGTCTCGATGTCGAGCTGGGTAAATTCCGGCTGACGGTCCGCTCGCAGATCCTCATCGCGAAAACAGCGGGTGATCTGGTAATAACGCTCGTATCCCGCGACCATCAACAATTGCTTGAACAATTGCGGCGACTGCGGCAGCGCGAAGAAATGCCCGGGATGCGTGCGCGATGGCACCAGATAGTCGCGCGCGCCTTCGGGCGTGGACTTGGTCAGCATCGGGGTTTCAATTTCAGTGAAGCCGCGGTCGTCGAGATACCGCCGCAAAGACCGGGTGATTTGATGGCGCAATCTGATATTTTTTTGCATGAATTCGCGGCGCAGATCGAGATAACGGTACTTGAGCCGCACGGGCTCCGAGAGGTCCGTGTCGTCCAACTGGAAGGGAAGTGCCTCGGCCCGATTGAGTATCTCGAGGGTATCCGCGGCCAGCTCCACTTTTCCCGTGCGCAGGCCTGGGTTGACCGTGCCGGCGGGACGGGGACGCACCGTGCCCTGCACGCGCAGCACGAATTCTGTGCGCACCGCTTCAGCGGAAGCAAAGGCCTCCTTTTGCGACGGGTCGAACACGGTCTGCGCCACGCCTTCGCGGTCGCGCAGATCGATGAAGATCACGCCGCCGTGATCGCGCCGGCTGTGCGCCCAGCCACAGAGGGTTACCCGCTGGCCGATCAGGGCTTCATTGATTTCACCGCAATAATGACTGCGCATGCCAGGCCTGTGAAAAATTAATGAAGATCGGGCACATTCAGGGGAGCTTGCGCGCCCCCTGTGGGTAGAGATTGGCTTTCTGCCGCGGCACAACCACGCCGACAGACAACAGCATCTTGAGACCGTCGTCCACGCTCATATCGAGTTCGATCACATCTTCGGAAGGGGCCATGAGAAAAAATCCCGAGGTGGGATTTGGCGTGGTGGGAATGAACACGCTGGTGATGTTTCGTCCGGTTTTTTCCCGGATTTCCGGCGAACCCGATCCGGTCTGAAAGGCCAGCGTCCACATCCCCTTGCGGGGATATTCCACCAATACCACCTTGCGAAACGATTTGCCTGAGGAAAACATGCTTTCCGTTACCTGCTTCACGGCGCCGTAGATAGAGCGCACGACCGGAATGCGTCGTAACAATTGTTCACCGATGGTGAAGAGTTGCTTGCCGAAAAGATTCGTGACGACTATGCCGGTAACGAGAACGATGACCGCCGTTAAAACCAGCCCCAGCCCCGGGATCCGGAACCCGAGTAGATGTTCCGGTTGGATACTTACAGGAAGGAGCAGCAGCGTCTGGTCAATCAGGTCCACCAGAAACTTAACAATGAGCAGGGTCACGCCCAGCGGAACCCAGATGAGCAGCCCGGCTACCAGATAGCGACGCACGGCGGCCATCATGGTCAGCTGGCGCAGCCGCAAGTACCGCCGGCACAACCGCCCGCTTTCTTCTTGGGCGGGGCTGGTTCCGAACCGGAATTCTTGTCCGGGTCCGATTTCTGTTCCGGTTTCCGAGCCCCACCCTTAAAGTCCGTGGCATACCAGCCGGTCCCTTTAAGCTGGAAACCGACGGCGGAAATCAGCTTCTTGAGTGTGGACTTCCCGCACTCGGGACAATCCGTGAGCAAAGGGTCGCTGATTTTCTGGATAGACTCAAATTTATGGAGGCAACTTCCACATTCATATTCGTATATCGGCATTGACAGCTCCTGGATAAAACAACTCGCCCCCAAAGTATGGGGGCGGCAGACAAGGTAGACAAGCCACATTATAGCCCGGGGGTCACTCTAACGCATTATTTTTAAAGCAAAGTCCATCCCAATCAGAAGTCTGCTGGAGCCCCAATGCGAGGAACCGACACTCTCAGACAGGTCAGCGCTGGCAGTCGCGCGCCATGCTAACCCCCGCCCGGATGCACCGCCCGCGTGATCGACAATCCAGTATTGGGACAGTAGATTAAAAAATATTTCCTGTTTCAGATGAGCCCCCGGCTTCCCAATTCAGCCAAAGCGGTAGACAATTTGCCTGTCCAGGTCGATCGAAACCGCTGTCAGTGCGTTGTATGAATGCCACCCCGAAGGGGGCCGAAAACGGCAGATTAGAATTTTTTGACGAACGAACAGCAGCGCCAGGAACGGGTTCCGGGGGCTACCCCTGGAAACCCGTAAATTTAAGGGAAAAATGTGGTTACACTCTTCTATCCCCCTGGTTTTTCCGCTAAATTATGCGCGCATCGAGCTAACCCTTTAACCCCAACCTTCCACTCAGGAGCTTACATGGCAAACAACAAACCGGGAAAGAAACCGACAACGAAGTCAGAGATCTATGCCCATATTGCTGAGAAAACCAACCTGAAGCGCAAAGACGTCGTTGCCGTGTTCGACACAATGACCAGCCTTATCGAGCGCGACCTGAAAAGAGGTCCTGGCATTTTCAATCTTATTGGTTTGATGAAAATCAAGATGATTTACAAGCCCGCCGTTCCGGCACGCAAGGGCATCAATCCGTTTACCAAGGAAGAAGTAATTTTCAAGGCCAAACCGGCGCGCAATGTGGTCAAGATTCAGCCGCTGAAAAGTCTCAAGGATATGGTCTAATTTTAAAAAAGAATTTTGCGTGCGCTACCGTCCGAATAGGTACGCACGCCGGGTAAATGGCCGGACGGATTGAAACCACGCTTCGTGGAACGACCGCGAACAACTAGACATCAAAAGCAGGGGTGGGGCAGTTGCGGGCAAGAATCGGGAAGATTCTCGCGCCGGGTGTATGGGCTGACGCGGGAAGTGGGGCGGTGTCGAGCAAAAAAGGTTGGATGAAATTCGACAAGCTCCACTCCATGCTCCGAGAATTTCCCGGTTTTTTAAAGCCTGTAGTTCGTACTAATCAAGGTCCCGGGGGGGAAGCAACCCTGGTAGGGTACGGTTGTTTTTATGAGTCGGTCAGAGACGATGATTTATTCGTCATCTTTGACTGGATAATCGTCGTCTTCATCGTCTTGATCTATATCATCATCCGGCACGTCGTCGGCGGCCGGTTTATCCAGGTCTTCTTCTGACGCTTCAGCGGCTGTCAACCGTTCCAGATCCAACCCATACCAGTCATCCAGATCGATCTCTTCGGATGCGCTCTCACCGTACTGAATCTCCACCGTGCCGTCGTTTTCATCAAAGGCAATTACTTCGAAAGTCCGGCCTGCTTCGTCTTCGTAAAAGGCGCCTACCACCGGTTCTTCATACATCGGCATCTGACATCTCCCGTGAATTATCCAGGTCTCCTGTGACCATATCGAAATATATAGACGTAATTTTGCGCTTCGCTACCCGGCGCAATACACCCTTTTCACGCCGCCGGTTCCACTCTATGCTTTGCCCCACAGGACGGATTGCCTTGGGCGCGGTGTCTTCAGGGAGTGCGGGAGGAGATTATATGACAACAGATTGCCTGTTTTGCAAAATGGTATCGGGTCAAATCAAACCCAATACCGTTTACGAAGATGACGACATGCTGGTCTTCAAGGACATCAACCCGCAGGCGCCGGTACATGTTCTGATCATTCCCAAAAAGCACATCGCAACCCTGAATGACCTAGGTCAGGGCGACGCGCAACTTATCGGGAAAATGTTCTTGAAGGCGGTGAAAATTGCCAAGGATTCCGGGGTTGCCGAGTCGGGTTTCCGTATTATCATGAACTGCAATGCCGACGCCGGCCAGTCGGTGTTTCACGTCCACCTTCACCTGCTCGGTGGGCGTTTTCTGCGCTGGCCACCGGGGTAAAACTTCAGTAGCAAGTCGCAAGTTTCAAGTAGCAAGCAAATGCAAGAAAGATTTTCCTTGTCACTTGCTACTTGTCACTTGCTACTGTTTTAAAATGGAATATCGTCGTCGAAATCACCTGCCACGGCAGGTTTGGCCTTCTTCGCCTCCGCCTGACCGGCATTTTCTGCCGCGGCCGGCTGATCCTGATTGAAATTGTCGCTCGGGGCGCCGGCGCCGCCGCGCGAACCCAGCATCTGCATATCGTTGGCGACAATTTCGGTGGTATAGCGATCATGTCCGTCCTTGTCTTGCCATTTGCGCGTCTGAAGGCGGCCTTCGATATAGATCTGCGCGCCCTTCTTCAAATACTCGCCCGCGATTTCGGCCAGGCGACCGAAAAAAACGATGCGGTGCCATTCGGTCCGCTCCTGTTTTTCGCCGCTGGTTTTGTCCTTCCAGGATTCTGACGTGGCCAGCGTGACATTGGCCACCGCCTGCCCGTTGGGGGAATAACGCACCTCGGGGTCCCGGCCCAGATTACCGACCAGTATTACCTTGTTTACACCGCGCGCCATGCTCGTTTCTCCTTAGGTTAATCACGGAGCCCTGTGCCAGAACGGTACGATCCGATTCTCCGTGAAGTTTAGGGTGACTCATCATAGCCAGATTATTACGCTGCCACAATCATGCCATGATCCCCGCAATTTACCGAGAAACAATACTTCGGATTGGGATCGGGTGCTGACTTAGCGAATTAAAAATTTCTCCTAACGTATCGTGCGGTTTGAGAAAATAGCGGAGACCGACAAAAAAATAACGATTAAACAGCCGGCAGCAACCGCAACACGGCCTGCTCGTCAAATCTGGTCCTGTCCACCTTGAGATAGGCCACCCCTTCCTCTGCAATTACCGTGGCCTCGGTAACGCCGAGCACAAGTGCGAGTTTGGCTTCGAGACGGCGTGCTTCATCCGTGGTCATTTCGCGGACGTGGAATGCCAGGTTTCTCACGGCCGGTAATTGTTTCATGCTCGATGCGAAAAAAAGCCAAATTCCGATAAGGCCGGCTCCGAACAGGAAAACCGCGGAGGCCCCAAAGTAATGCGAAAGCAGGCCACCCAGCGCGCCACCGGCAAAAAGTCCGAATGATTGAAACGAATTGAATATTCCCATGGCCGTGCCCTTGGACCGAGCCGGAGCGACCCGGGATACCAATGAAGGGAGGCTCGCCTCCAGGATATTAAATGACACGAAATAAATCGCCAGCAATGCCACTAACGCCCAGAAATGCGATTTTGCCACGCCCAATGCGACTTCCGCCAGCAACATCAATGCGATGGAGGCGATAAATACTTGTTTGATTTTGCCCTTTTTTTCGCCGTACAGGAGTGGCGGCACCATAAGTGCAAAAGACACGACCAGTATCGGCAGATATACCTGCCAGTGATGGTTGGCATCGAGACCTCCCGTCTCGCGCAATGCCAGGGGCACCACGACAAACATCGACATTTGAGCGACGTGCACCACGAAAATACCGAAATTGAGGCGCGCGAGTTCCGTGTCGCGCAGCACTTCCAGGAGTTTTGCCGGCATGGCTTCCGCGTCGGAATGAAAACTGCTTACTTTCGGGTCCGGGACGGTGTATTTCACGACCGCAAGCGCCAACAGGGCCAGTACTCCGGTAAGCGCAAAAATTCCGGGGATGCTGACGAGATGATACAGCGCCGGGCCGAGGACTAAAGAAAGAGCGAAAGTGAATCCAATAGTGCCGCCGATCATGGCCATTGACTTGGTGCGATGTTCTTCGCGCGTGAGGTCGGCAAGGAGCGCCGTTACCGCGGCGTTGATGGCGCCCGCCCCCTGGATCGAACGGCCGATAATCACCATTTCAATATCATGCGCCACGGCGGCAATAAAACTGCCAATCGCAAACAACACGAGGCCGAAATAAATTACGCGCTTGCGTCCATAATGGTCGGAGGCCATCCCGAATGGCAGTTGCAGCAGTGCTTGAGTCAGGCCATAGACGCCTAACGCGAGCCCAACCAGGATATGGGCCTCGCCTCCCGGCAACTGTTCGGCATAAACGGCAAAAACCGGAAGGATCAGGAACATGCCGAGCATTCGTAGTCCGTAAATGCTGGCCAGCCCGACGCTGGCACGCAACTCCAGGGGAGACATCCGGTCGGAAATCGACATTCTTCAGCGAGAGTTTGATGGGAAAAAATATCTGTTTTGCGTATATTAGCAGATTGGCCTTAAATCCTGCAGTTCCGTCCGGGTGCATCGAAAACCGGAACAGACGCTAAGAAGATCAGCATGGAATTCATCCGTATTCGCGGCGCACGCACGCATAATCTCAAAAATATCGATGTTGACCTGCCGCGCGACAAACTGATCGTCATTACCGGTCTATCCGGTTCCGGAAAGTCGTCACTCGCCTTCGACACGCTTTATGCCGAAGGTCAGCGGCGCTACGTCGAATCCCTGTCGGCCTACGCACGACAGTTTCTTTCCCTCATGGAAAAGCCGGACGTGGATTTGATCGAAGGGTTAAGCCCCGCCATTTCCATCGAGCAGAAGTCCACCTCGCACAACCCGCGTTCGACCGTCGGAACGGTAACGGAAATCTACGATTATCTCCGGCTGCTGTATGCCCGGGTAGGCGAGCCACGCTGCCCGGAACACGGCGTGACACTTGCCGCCCAAACGGTCAGTCAGATGGTGGATCATGTGATGGCGCTGCCCGAAGACACAAAGCTCATGTTGCTGGCGCCCCTGGTGGAAGCGCGCAAGGGGGAACACGCGCATATCCTGGAGCGACTGCGTGCTCAAGGTTACGTCCGCGCCCGGATCGACGGGACGGTGGTGCCGCTCGACGAAGTGCCGCAATTGAAAAAGAATTTCAAGCACACCATCGAAGCAGTGGTGGATCGCGTGGTGGTGCGGAAGGGACAAGAGCAGCGATTGGCGGAATCATTCGAAACAGCGGCCGGCCTGGGGGAAGGCCTGGTTCGCGTGATGGTGCTGGAAAGTGAGGATAAGAACGGGCAGGAGATCATGTTCTCCGCCCGGTACGCCTGTCCGCATTGCGGCTACAGTCTCACCGAACTCGAGCCGCGCTTGTTTTCATTCAACAACCCGGCCGGCGCCTGTCCAACCTGTGACGGCCTCGGCGTGCGCCAGTTTTTTGACCCTGAGCGTATCGTCAGCGATGCGTCGCTTTCGCTCCCGGCCGGGGCGATTCGCGGTTGGGACCGACGCAACGCCTTCTATTACCAGATGCTCGAATCGTTGGCTAAACATTACAAATTCAACCTGGAGTCGCCTTTTGAAAAAATTCCCAGAAAGGTGCGCGACGTCATACTCTTCGGGAGCGGCGATGAACTCATCACCTTCACCTATTACAGCGAACACGGCCTGCGCTCGAAACGAAAACATCCGTTCGAGGGCGTGATTCACAACATGGAGCGGCGCTATCGCGAGACCGAGTCGAATACGATTCGCGACGAGCTGGCAAAATATCTGAGCCACCAGCCGTGCGAATCCTGCGCCGGCACGCGTCTGCGTATCGAGGCGCGGCACGTCTTCATCGAAAACAGGCCGTTACCGGATATCACGCTGTTGCCGATTAGCGCGGCGCTGGAATTCTTCCGTCACTTGCGACTCGAAGGAAGCCGCGGCGAAATCGCCTCCAAAATCATCAAGGAAGTCTCCAACCGGCTTGGGTTTCTGGTCAATGTCGGGCTTGAATATCTCACGCTGGCGCGCGCGGCGGAAACGCTTTCCGGCGGCGAAGGCCAGCGTATTCGTCTGGCCTCGCAGATCGGCGCGGGGCTGGTTGGCGTCATGTACGTGCTCGACGAGCCCTCCATCGGGCTGCATCAGCGCGACAACGCGCGCTTGCTGGACACGCTGCGCCGGTTGCGCGACCTCGGCAACACCGTCATGGTGGTGGAACACGACGAAGAAGCCATCCGGTCCGCCGATTTCGTGCTGGATATCGGTCCCGGGGCGGGCGTGCACGGTGGCAAGATCGTGGCGCAGGGTGCGCCGACTGAGATCATACAGCACCCACACTCCATCACCGGCGCCTACCTGCGCGGAGAGAAGGAAATCCCGATTCCTCCGGTACGTACGCCGAATGTCCCGGGAAGGCAACTGGTGATACGCGATGCCACCGGCAACAATCTGAAAAACATGAATGCCTCGATACCGGTCGGTCTTTTTACCTGCATCACCGGCGTATCGGGATCCGGCAAATCCACGCTGATCAACGACACGCTCTATGCTTCCGTAGCCAAACATCTGTATGGAAGCGCGCTGGACCCCGCGCCGTGCCAATCGATCGACGGGCTGGAACTTTTTGACAAGGTCGTGGACATCAATCAAGCGCCGATCGGGCGTACGCCCCGCTCCAATCCCGCCACCTATACCGGTCTGTTCACGCCCGTCCGCGAGCTCTTTGCCGCCACCCCGATGGCGCGTGAACGCGGGTACGGACCGGGCCGGTTCTCGTTCAACGTACGCGGCGGGCGTTGCGAGGCCTGTCAAGGCGACGGCCTGATCAAAGTGGAAATGCATTTTCTACCGGATATCTATGTCCAGTGCGATGTCTGCCGCGGCAAGCGCTACAACCGCGAGACGCTCGACATCCGTTACAAGGACAAAACCATCGACGCGGTGCTGGCCATGACCGTGGAGGAAGCGGCGGCATTTTTCAGCGCCATTCCCGCCGTGAACCAGAAGCTGCGGACGCTGCTCGACGTCGGGTTGTCCTACATCACGCTCGGCCAGAACGCCACCACGCTCTCCGGCGGCGAGGCGCAACGCATCAAGCTCGCCCGCGAGCTGTCCAAGCGCGACACCGGGCGGACGTTGTATATCCTGGACGAGCCGACCACGGGACTTCACTTTCACGACATTAACCAATTGCTTACCGTGCTAAACCGGTTGCGCGATCACGGCAACACGGTGGTGGTGATCGAGCATAATCTCGATGTCATCAAAACCGCCGACTGGATCGTCGACCTCGGCCCCGAAGGCGGTGACGGCGGGGGAAGAATCATAGCCACCGGCACGCCCGAGGAGATAGCGCGGAATCCGGCTTCACACACCGGGGAATTTCTAAGACGCGTGCTGGAACGTGTCCCAAGCATGGATCGAAAGGCCGGGTGAGCGGTCTAGGAAAGGACCGCATCACGCGGGCGACAGAATCAGAGGGCGGGATTAAGCAACGTCTGAAGCTTACCAATCACCTGGTGTACCACGTGTGCCGGCGCCTCGCCCTTCTTCTTCGCGCGGCGTGATTTCCAATCCACGCTCTTCACATGATCGGCGAGGACTACGCCGGCGACATCGGGATTTCCAAGTACCGGCACTTCGAAGGGATAACCCTTGATCTTGCTGGTGATGGGGCAGACGATCATCAAACCGATGCGACCGTTATAAGAGGCCGACGACAGCACCAGCGCCGGGCGATGTCCGGCCTGCTCGCGACCGGACTGTGGATCGAAATTCAACCAGACCACGTCGCCACGATCCGGGACGTAGCCGCCACTCACCAGATTTCCTTGCCTCGCGGCTTGCCCCAGTCGGTTTCGTGGTGGATATTCTTCTTCGTGACCTTCTTAAGCAAATCACTCAGGCGATACTCTGTTACCACGGCCGGGGTAAGGATCACGCGGCCCTTGCTCACCTGAATTTCGAGCGAATCATCGGGCTTGATGCCGGCCTGCTGCGCCACAGGGCGCGGCAGTCGCACGGCGAGACTGTTGCCCCACTTCTGGGCCTTGGTTTTCATAAGAGGTTTCCTGCTGGTATATACATTGTATCTACGGTAGCGTGGCGGACGCGCCAAGTCAACCGACTGAACGCAGTCTTCACAGTCCGAACTAAAAAGCGGCAAGACAGCCTTAACTTACGGACACCTTAATATATCCAGCTTGCCACCGGCGGTGGCTTGCGGTTCACTAGAACCTGTCTCAAAACGATGTAGGGTGCGCCCTGCGCACCGATCTACGGTTTAAACGAAGCCATTGGTGCGTGGGACGCACCCTACAAAAACCGAAACAGGGTATTTTGAGATAGGTTCTAGTCCCACAACCGAATATAGGACAGGGAGGCCGGAGTATGGACCGCACCGAGCGCTTCTACAAAATCGAGCGGATGTTGCGCAACCGGGGGGTCGTACCGATCCGGGACTTCCTGGACGAACTCGGTGTCTCCGAGGCCACCTTCAAACGCGATCTCGAATACCTGCGTGAGCGGCTGAACGCGCCCATTCCCTGGGACCGGGAGAAGCGCGGCTACCGCCTTTACGATCCCGACCCGAAAAACCCGCGCCATGAGTTGCCCGGCTTGTGGTTCAACAGCTCGGAAATCCACGCCCTCCTCGCCTTCCATCACTTCCTCGACAATCTCCAGCCCGGCCTGCTCACCCCGCATATCGCGCCCCTCAAGAAACGCATCCAAGCGCTCATCGAAAAAGACGACCAAGCCTTTACCGAGGTTGCGCGGCGCATCCGCGTGCTGCCGCTCGCGGCGCGACGGATCGAATCGCCCTGCTTTCAATCCATCGCTCATGCGCTTCTGACGCGCCACCGTTTGCGTATTGTTCATTACCACCGGGCGCGGAATGAGGAAACCAAGCGCGAGGTCTCGCCTCAGCGTCTGGTGCATTATAGGGACAACTGGTACTTCGACGCCTGGGACCACGGCAAACGGGCGCTGCGCACCTTCGCCGTGGATTCCATCCGCCGCGCCGTACTGCTCGATGCCAAAGCGCGCAACGTCCCGGAGAAAACACTCGATGCCGAGCTAGGCAGCGGCTACGGTATCTTCGCCGGCCGCAAAACCAAAACCGCCGTGCTGCGCTTCACCCCCGAGCGCGCCCGCTGGGTGGCGCAGGAACAATGGCATCCCAAACAAAAAACGCGCTGGCTCGATGACGGGTCGTTCGAGCTGCACATTCCCTACAGCGATGCGCGCGAACTGACGATAGATATCCTCAGACATGGACCGGACGTCGAGGTCACCTCACCCGCCGATCTGCGGCGTGACGTTGCACAATGCCTGCGTCAGGCAATTTGCCGATACAGTGACGTATTGAACGGCGATGGCCTATGAGACCTGCCCGGGAACATGCTTCCCCCTCCCCTTGCGGGAGGTGAGGCGGAGTTGTCATGAATGTCCAGTGGGTGAGCGGCGCAAGCCGCGAACGCCCGACCACGGATGGTCGGGCTGGACTTCGAGCGAAGCAAGGATTGCGAAGCGAGAAGTTCATGCCGCCGAACGGGCGCAAGTGAATTTCTTGCGCCCCGGCGGGAATAACGAGGGGGAGGGGCAATGAATATTTACCAGATCAAGATTACGCTCAAACACATCCGCCCGCCGGTTTGGCGGCGCATCCAGGTTCCGGCCGACACCAGGCTCGGCAGGCTGCACCGCATTCTCCAAACGACGATGGGCTGGTATGACATGCACCTGCACGCCTTTCGCGTCGGACACGAAACCTACGGCGTGCCCGATCCCGATCCTCTCTTCGACACGGAAATGAAAAACGAACGCAACGTGCGGCTCGACCGAATCGCCGCCGAGGGCGACAAGCTGATCTACGAATACGACTTCGGCGACGGCTGGGAGCATGAGCTGCTTGTCGAGCAGGTCCTGCCCGCCGGGAAAAGTAAATACTACCCTATCTGCCTCGCCGGCAAGCGCACCTGCCCGCCCGAGGATTGTGGCGGACCGCCGGGCTACGAGCGCCTGCTCGAAGTTCTAAACGATCCAAAGCACGAGGAATACGAAGAGATGCGCGAGTGGATCGGCGGGGATTACGACCCCGAGGCCTTCGATCTCGACGAGATCAACAGTCTGTTAAAGCGCGTTCGATGAACCCCGCGCCACCCACTCAGGTCATTCTCGCGTCCTATTCAGCGGCGCGGGGCGGCGGCAAGGACTTGCAGACCGAGATCGGCGGCGGCGGCATTGAGCGCATCGTCGAACGAAGCGAAATGAACCGGATGGCGGCGGTCGATAACCAGCGATTCCACGGCGGCGAGGTGCACGCTGTCGTAGCCGCGCAGTCCGAATTGCTCGGCGAGGTCGCCGGCGCGGCGAATCATGCGCTCGTCGGGCACAACGATTGCCAGCGCCTGCCAGTCACGCTCGAATTCGCGCACGTGCTGGCGATGGGACGCGGCGGTTTCACGCCCGGCGCGATGGAGACGCGCCAGCGCCGCGCGCATTTCCGCGTAAGTAATGAGATGGGTATGCAACGCCCGCGCGCGCGCGATGGCCTCACGCACCTTCTCGGCGCCCGGTTCCGCCACGTACATCTTGATGAAGGCGGAGGTATCGAGATAAAGAGTCAATCGCGATCTTCCAGCACGATATCGGAAGCGAGCTTCTGGCCCGGCTTCCAGGGAATCGGATGTTTTGCTCCTTTCACCTTGCCGCCCTTGCCCGGGCGCACCCACGGCAGGGCATGGATGCGCGCAACGATATCGGCCTCCCCGGCCGCTTCCTCGCCGACCGGAACGAGCCGCGCCACCGGCCGGCCGCGGTCGGTAATCACCACTTCCTTGCCCGTGCGCACGAGCTTCAGGTACTTCGACAAGCGGTTCTTCATGTCACGGATCGAGACTTCCATCGCAATTCCTCTATGTAGCTACATTGAATTTTATTGTAGCCACATAAAACCAGGCGGTCAAACACCGCTATTCGCCGGCCATAAGACCCAGAACATCGCGCTACACGACCCGAAACACGAAGCATACGAAGAGACACGCGAATGGATCCGGCCTCTTCAACCCCGAGGCTATCGAGGAGGTCAACCAGATACTGAAACGCGTACGGTGATCTTCTGAGATACTACTGTAATTGCGTTGTGTAAGTATCTGTCCAGCGATACCTTGGACGTTGGCCGGAAAGTAAACGGGAAACCAGCCTCAGGCTCACCGGGTGAGCGACTGAAGAAGTTAGGCTTTACTGGGTCAGATTCGTTCGGAAGGATAACTATAGAAAGCGGACAAGAAAGTCTCGAGGTAGCTTCTTCGCACGGCTTCGCAATATCGGTAATGACGAGGGAGTCTCATCGGATGAGACAACACACAGGGTACAGCAAGGAGCTGAAGTCAGATCAGCTGTCCATAGAAACATCTCGCGCATCGAAGAAACTGGCAGAAAGAAACCTGATGGATCACCACAATGAACATTTGTTTCGTTACTGGGGCAAAGCTGACCCAGCTTACCCCGGCGAACCGAAGTGGCATCCGCTGGTATATCACAGTCTGGATGTAGCGGCGTGTGGCCAAACGCTTCTTGAAGGTCAGCACGCGTGGCTAGAAACACTATGCCGCCTCTCCGGCATGCCTGTGGGCACACTTAAACCGTGGCTCGTTTTCCTTCTCGCCATTCACGACATCGGTAAATTTGGCGACGGCTTCCAGAGTCGCTGCCCGGACTGGATGAAACATCTTCAAGGTCGGGTCGCCAACGTGCCACATGATGCACGTCATGACACGATTGGTTACGAACTGGCAATGGCGCGGCTACCCGAATGGCTAGGTCGATCTGATCTGGGTCAACGAGGTGGCAGTTTACTGCGCCCGTGGCTCTCGGCAGTAACCGGCCATCACGGCAAGCCTCCGCGCAGCGATAGGAATAACGCTTTGTTGCTGCGGAATCAGTTTCCGTCCCATGTTCTGGAAGACGCCAAAAATTTTGTCGGCGACACAGCGACGTTGTTGATGGCAAATGGATGTCCTCTACCTGAAACCCGCAACGGCTCTAGTGAAGCGTTCAAACGGACCTCGTGGCTTCTGGCCGGGCTTGCCGTAGCAGCCGACTGGTTGGGTTCGAACACAAGGTGGTTTCCGTATCGCAAGCCGGACTTGGGGTTGGTCGAATATTGGGAGCAGATTGCCGTGCCCACCGCACAGCTCGCCGTGCACGAGAGCGGCTTGGCAAGTCCGTCGATTGCTCAGTTCATGGGCATTCGTAGCCTGTTCGACATAGAACCAACCTCGCTTCAATCCTGGGCGGATACCGCTCCCATTGCCGATGGGCCACAAATTTTCGTACTGGAAGAACTGACCGGCGGCGGCAAGACCGAGGCGGCACTAACCCTTTCGGCTCGGCTTACTGCGGCTGGGCGTGGACAGGGCGTGTATGTAGCGCTGCCAACAATGGCAACAGCGGATGCCATGTTCGACCGGGTGCGAAAAAGTGGCGTGTGGAAACGACTCTTCGCCATGGATGATCCCCAGCTCGTGCTTGCCCATTCCGCCGATTGGCTCAAGCTTCGATTGGAGGAAGTCAACCGCCGGGATGCTGGCTATGGCCGTGACGAGGAACCCTCGGCATCACGCAACTGCACGGCATGGCTTTCCGACAGCCGCAAGAAAGCACTGCTGGCGGACTTCGGCGTCGGAACCATCGATCAGGCGTTGCTGTCCGTCCTGCCCGTGCGTCACCAGTCGCTGCGCCTTCTGGGGCTTTCCACCAAGGTGTTGGTGGTGGATGAAATTCACGCCTGCGACGCTTACACCGGCGAACTGTTGGAACGACTGCTCCAGTTCCATGCC
Organism: Sulfuricaulis sp.; assembly: GCF_040901545.1. Classification (GTDB taxonomy): domain Bacteria; phylum Pseudomonadota; class Gammaproteobacteria; order Acidiferrobacterales; family Sulfurifustaceae; genus Sulfuricaulis. The sequence continues at coordinate 28,741 of NZ_JBBDYL010000069.1, forward strand.
GCTATGGGTGGCTCGGCGGTGCTGCTGTCCGCCACCCTGCCGCAGTCGCAGCGTACGCGTTATCTCAAGGCGTTCGCTTCAGGCGCAGGGTTCGCGGCCCGAACAGCGGAATCCATGGCTTACCCGCTGGCGACGCATCTGCATGCCGATGGCCTGAAAGAGCAAGTCATCACGGCGCGAGCAGAAGTATCCCGCCGAGTGGCGGTGGATACCGTGCATGATGAGGATGCCGTTCTTCAGCGGCTGTTCGGTACCATCAGCCACGGCGGTTGCGCGGTCTGGATACGGAACACTGTGGTGGATGCACTGGATGCTTGGTGCAAGTGGAATGCGCTGCATCCCGACTGTCCCGCCATGCTGTTTCATGCCCGCTTTGCCCTGGCGGATCGGTTGCAGATCGGCGCGGCCGTGCTGCGGGACTTCGGTCCCGATAGCGACTCCACCACGCGGGCCGGCAAGCTGGTAATCGCCACCCAGGTGGTCGAACAGTCGCTGGATGTGGATTTTGACGACATGGTGACCGATCTCGCTCCCATCGACCTCATCATCCAGCGTGCCGGGCGCTTGCAGCGGCATGTACGTGACACGCAGGGTAATCGATTGCAAGAGAAAGAAGCACACGATGAACGCGGGGGAGCATGTCTGGGGGTATTCATGCCCAATCCCGAAGACGAGATAAAAAAATCCTGGCTCACTAGCCTGTTGCCACGCGCCGCGCGAGTCTATCCCGACCACGGACAGTTGTGGCTCACCGCTAGTTGGCTCGTGAACAACGGCGGTTTCGATCTGCCGGGACAGGCACGAGAAATGATCGAAACTGTATACGGCGATGCCGCTTTCGATGCCATACCCGAGGCGTTGCGGCCCGTGGCCGACAATGCCGATGGCTCACGGCGCGCGGATCGAGCCACGGCGCGCGGAACGGAGTTGGTTTTTGAGCAGGGGTACGACCCCACCAGCTTACAATGGGACGACGATGCGGACGCGCCCACGCGGCTGGGCGAAAAGACGGCACGAATACGATTGGCGCGGGCAGTCGAAGAGAGACTGGAGCCCTGGGCGCGAAAAGATCCCCGAGTGGACTGGGCACTATCCGAATTGACCGTACCGCGCCGGCTCATCGCGAAAGAAAGCGACCGGTACGCGGAGATCATCGAACAGGCGAAAACCAGTATGGCAGACGAAGGACGCTATTGCCTTGTGGTACCGCTGACAGCCATGGACAAAGGGAACTGGCGTGGCCATGCCATGAACTTGCAAGGCAATGAAATCAAGGAAATCACCGTGATCTACTCGCCAGAAACAGGATTGAGTATCGAGAAAGGAGCCGAAGATGAATCTGATTAATGACGCCTGGATACCCGTGCGGCGCGCTGATGGCACGTCGGACAAGATCGAACCCTGGCGTATCACCGATTATGTAGGCGGAAGCAGAAGCCCGATCGTCGCTGTCGCCTCACCGCGTCCGGATTTTGACGGAGCGTTAACCCAGTTCCTTATCGGCTTGTTGCAGACCACGTGCGCACCGGAAAGCGAGGCGGCTTGGTGGGACTGGCGGGAGTCAGCACCGGCATCGGATGTGCTCAAGAAGAAATTCGAGACGTTCACAGATGTCTTCTATCTGAACCGCGATAACGGCGCGTTATTCATGCAGGAGCGGTTCACGAGCGATGACATGTCAAAGCCCCACCCTGTTTCTTACCTACTCATTGGTGCGGCAACCGACAGCACGCTAAAGCAGAACATCGACCACTTTCAGAAACGTCTAAGAGAACACGAAGAGTGCCTCTGTCCCGCGTGTGCAGCAACCGCTCTCTATACACTCCAGACCTTTGCGCCCAGCGGTGGCGGAGGCGGCGAAGGTAAATTTACAGGCATCCGCGGCGGCGGTCCGCTTACGACCCTGATATTGGGCCAAAACCTCTGGGAGACGGTATGGCTGAACATCGTCTTCGGAAAAACGTTTGCACCAAATCCCCCATGCGCCAAGGTCTTTCCTTGGCTCAATGTGACAGCGTTTATCACTGAGAAGTCCCCAGTGAAGACGGTACATTCCGACGACATGGATACCCGACATGTTTTCTGGGGCATGCCGAGGCGAATCTATTTGGACTTCGGTGCGAATACATCTGAAACGCAATGCCTCGTATGTGGGCAAGTGACTAGTTCCATTTGCAAACAGTACCGCGACCGATCCGGTGGGCTGACATACCAGCATGAAGAAAAGGTGAACGGAAAGAAGGAAAAGAAACCTTCATGGATCTTCCCTCGCCATCCCTTATCACCATACAACGAGAACGATAGCGCCGACCCTAAGGAGAAGCGTCCCTCTGCTGTTCACCCACAATCAGGCGGTATTGGCTACCGTCTCTGGCTCGGACTGGTCGAGAACTCCGTCGCGGGAAAGTTGCGGCGGTTGCCTGCCACGGTGGTTGAACAGTTCCGATCTGCCATACGGGAGGATGCTCGGATATGGGCATTTGGTTTCGACATGGACAACATGAAGGCGCGTTGTTGGTACGACGCCGAGATGCCGATTCTGACCATAGACAAAGAACTCGAATTGGTCTTCAAAGCCCGCGTGGAACAACTGGTCCAAGCCGCTAGCTGGGCGGTCGATGTACTGCGCAAGCGAACCAAGGATGCTCTATTTGGAGATTCGGACCCAAGTGGGGACCTCGGATTCGTGCCAGCACATTTTTGGGCAGCCACCGAAGCGGGATTTTTTGAGAACGTGCGTCAGTTGCGTGATGCGATCAAGCAAGGAGTGGATGAGCGCCCGATTTTGGGAAACTGGCTTTCGAGTTTGCGACGGGCCGCGCTTACGGTTTTCGATACTTATTCTCAGACCGGGGATTTCGACGCCGTCAATCCCCGCCGCGTGGCCTTGGCCAGAAACGATTTGACCAAATCGCTCAACGGCAAAAAACTTCGCGATCTGCTTGGCCTGCCCCAGCAGGAGCGTTCCGCAGCCTGATACCGAAAGGAGGAGTCCATGACTGACAAAGAGAAATCGCTATATCCCTTTCCGCGACGCAAACCGGATGATCACTCGTTCGCTGTGCTCCGTAGTTGGTGGCAGAACCTGGAATCGGACAAGGGTGAACGTGCGGCTTTGCGCCGGGCCGCAAGCCTTACGGAGGTGATGCTGAGCCCAGCTTTCCACCGGCTGCTGCGTGAGCTACGGCAGGCCGGCTATGGCATTTCGGATTACCGTTACCCCAAGCTCGCTGCCATCGCCGGGCTGGCGGCACGAATCAAGGGCGATGGCGGCGGGAGCCTCGCCACCTGCATGGGCACCCCCAAAAGCGCGGGTGGCAAAGCGGTCGTGTCGGAATTGCGCGTGCGTCGACTTTTAGCCTGCGACGATATCGAGGAGCTTTACACCCTGCTGCGCCGGGCCCTCGCGTTGCTCGACAACCAGGCCAATATCGCGGACCTCGCGGGCACGATCTGGAACTGGGTGCCGATGGACGAAAAGCGTCCGAACGATCCCCGGCGGCAATTGGCCTATGACTACTACGCTGCCTTACCTCTTTAATCCATGACCTTAATTCGGAGAAAACCATGACAACTTTTCTGCAACTCCACCTACTCACCAGCTATCCGCCCGCGTGCCTCAATCGGGACGACCTCAATCGCCCCAAGACCGCCGTAATGGGTGGCGTGCCGAGACTGCGCGTGTCATCCCAGAGTTTGAAGCGGGCGTGGCGCACATCGGAGCAGTTTGAGGCTGCCCTGAAAGGCCATATGGGCACGCGCACCAAACAGATGGGTATTCAAATTTATAACCGCTTGGTCAAGGCCGGCGTTAAAGAGAAGGATGCCAAGGAATGGACCCAAGAAATAGCGGGAAAGTTTGGTGCGCTCAAGGCCAAGAAGGATGGCAAACCGCTCAATGACCTTGAAATCGAACAGCTTGCTCATTTCAGCCCCGAGGAAGAAGCAGCCATTAATGCTTTGGCGGACAAACTGGCCGCCAACAAACGCAAACCGACAGAAGAAGAGCTGAATCTACTTCGCAAAGAACATACCGCCGCGGATATTGCCTTGTTCGGACGTATGCTCGCCAGTAGTCCCGGCTATAACACCGAGGCTGCCTGTCAGGTTGCGCATGCCGTCACAGTCCACCGAGCTGCGGTAGAAGATGATTACTTCACGGCTGTCGATGATCTCAATACCCGTGAGGAAGATGCCGGTTCAGCGCATATTGGCGAACAAGGTTTCGGAGCGGGCCTGTTCTATCTTTACGTCTGCATCGACCGCGATCTCCTGAAGGAGAATCTGGGCGGTGATGCGGCGCTGGCCGACCAAGCGATCAAGGCGCTGATCGAGGCTGCCGCTACCGTTGCGCCAACCGGGAAGCAGAACAGCTTTGCCAGCCGTGCCTGGGCTTCCTATGTACTGGCGGAGAAAGGCAACCGCCAACCACGCGCGTTGTCGATGGCATTTCTGAAGCCCGTGCGTGATGGCGACATGCTGTCGGATTCTGTAACCACGCTCGAAACCATGCGGGACAATCTCGACAAGGTTTACTACGGTGGCCAGTCCCTTCCCAGCGAGCGCATCAATGCTCTGGCCGGAGAGGGCGATTTCCAGAAGCTGCTTGCCTTCGCCGCGAGCTAAGGAGTCAGCGCATGCGAGACTACCTCGTCTTTCAACTCTATGGTCCGCTCGCTTCGTGGGGCGACATCGCCGTGGGAGAAACGCGTCCTTCGGCGTTGACGCCAACCAAGTCAGCAGTGCTCGGACTTGTTGCGGCGGCCCTGCGACTCAGGCGCCCGGATACGATTCATTACGAGAGCGATGCACAGCGAACCGCCCACGAACGTGCAGAATGCGAGGCCAGTCAAGCAAAACTCGCGGAGGGCTATGGCATAGCTATAAAGGTAGAAACATTGGGGCTCCCGCTTTCTGACTACCACACTGCACAGGTACCTTCATCGGGAACGGGTCGTAACCGCAGAATGTTTTCCACTCGGCGGGACGAGATAACTTCGGGACATAAGTCCGACCTCAACACTATCCTTTCGCGCCGCGAATACCGTCAGGACACCTACTGCGTGGTCGCCCTTTGGGCACGGCCCGGTGCACCGTATACACTCGGCGAACTTCGCCGCGCGTTGCTGGAGCCCGGCTTTACCCTTTACTTGGGGCGAAAGGCGTGCCCATTAGCCTTACCACTACAACCGGAGGTGGTCAGCGCGGAACGAGTCGAGGATGCATTAGCAGGTTTGAGATTGAGCGCAGTGTTCGAGAAGCTTGCGGAAGTTGGAGATGGCACAGAATCGAAACTTATTCGGCATTTTGAGCCTGCCGAACCATTTCTGCTCTGGGACAGCGATGCCGAGACCAAACTCGTACCGGAACAAACCACCACCCGCCGTGACTCTCCGCTGTCACGCCGTCGCTGGCAGTTCAAGGTGCGGAACGAACATCGGGCGCATGCACTTAAGGGAGGCCAGTCATGAGTGCGGACACGCATTGGCTTTCCCGAATCACGCCACGGTCTGACATCGGCCATCGGCAGCTCGTTGATCTTGGTAGCCTCGATCTCTACGGACAGCATCAGGCATTGTGGAAACTGTTTGACGTGGCGCGCGAGGAAAGAACGGAGCGGGCCGAATTTCTCTTCCGGATCGAGCAGAAGAATAGCCTTCCTGTGTTTTATGTTCTCTCCCGGCAGAAACCGCAAGATCACGCCGGCCTTTGGCACGTCGAACCGAAGTCCTATCGACCGGACATACGGACAGGCGACCGTTTGGCCTTCAAGCTGCGGGTAAATCCAACGGTAGCACGCCCGGGCGAGAACGGCGGCAACAGTAAACGCCACGATGTGGTGATGGATGCCAAGAAACGCATGGGCTGGAAGGACTTGGCCGATGATGCACGTCCTACCCTTGCTCACCTGGCCTACGAAGCAGGTGCCTGCTGGCTTCGCGACCGCGCGGAACGACTGGGTTTTGTCATCGATGACCAAGGTTTGCAAGTTGACGGCTATCGTACTTGGCGATCGCGCGGCCGGAAGAACATCGAACTATCCACATTGAATTTCGAAGGAAGTCTGGTCGTTAACGACCAAGCGCGTTTTCTGGAAGCGCTGATGCTTGGCATCGGCCGCGCAAAAGGTTTCGGCTGCGGCCTGTTACTGGTTCGCAGGCTTTAATAATCCAGACTGCCCTCACTTAGGCTTCGACGGAGGTTCCGATGAACTGGAGAAAACAGTTTGTGGATACGGCCGCTGCTAGCGCGCCAAGAGTCGTGCCGCATGGCTGAATTACTCCCTCCGCTCAAACCCATAGCTGTTAAGGAAAGACTTTCCGTCCTTTTTATCGAGAAGGGCCATCTGGATGTTCTCGATGGTGCATTCGTTGTCGTGGACAAAACCGGCGTGCGCACGCACATCCCTGTCGGTGGCGTTGCCTGCCTGATGTTGGAGCCCGGCACGCGCGTTTCCCACGCCGCGGCTGCATTGGCGGCGCGGGTGGGGACGTTGCTCGTGTGGGTAGGCGAAGCGGGCGTGCGGCTCTATTCTTCTGGGCAGCCGGGTGGCGCACGGGCGGACCGGCTTTTGTATCAGGCGCAGCTCGCGCTCGATCCGGCTTTGCGCCTGAAGGTCGTTCGCAAAATGTACGCAGTTCGCTTCGGTGAAGCCCCACCCGCACGTCGAAGTGTTGATCAGCTTCGCGGTATCGAAGGCGCGCGGGTGCGTGAGATGTATAAGCGCATAGCCGCGAAGTATGGGGTGGAATGGAAGGCGCGCAACTACGACACCAGCGACTGGGACAAGGGCGACCTGCCCAACCGCTGCCTGTCTTCGGCAACGGCGTGCTTATATGGCGTGACGGAAGCCGCGGTGTTGGCGGCCGGCTATGCGCCGGCAGTCGGTTTCATTCACACGGGAAAACCCTTGTCGTTCGTGTACGATGTCGCCGATATCTACAAATTTGAAACGGTCGTGCCGGTGGCTTTTCGCGTAGCCGCCAAGAGTCACGGCAACCCCGAACAGGCCGTGCGCCTCGGGTGTCGCGACGTTTTTCGAGAGACCCGGCTGCTGGAACGCATCATTCCCGATATCGAGACCATTCTCGCGGCGGGCGAGATCAAGCCACCAGAGCCACCGGAAGACGCCGTACCACCGGCGATCCCAAACCCCGAGAACATAGGCGATGCTGGTCATCGTGGTTGAGAATGTTCCGCCGCGCCTGCGTGGCCGTCTGGCCATCTGGCTTCTTGAAATTCGAGCCGGCGTATACGTCGGAAATTATTCCGCCAAGGTCCGCGACTATATCTGGGGGCAAGTCGAAAAAGGTGTTGGCGAGGGCAACGCCGTCATAGCTTGGCGCACGAACAACGAGGCGGGGTTCGATTTTGTTACGCTAGGGACCAACAGGCGGATACCGGTCGAACTCGATGGCGCAAAACTTGTTTCCTTTCTTCCGGCCGAGGAAGAGAAGGACGTTCTTTAACAATCTGGTAGCATAGAGTCCGATGAGCTGGTTATTCTTCGGTAAAATTTTCCTCATCTAAAATCGCTGGTACATCAGCGAGATGAAGGAAGTGTGTTCCCCACGCGCGTGGGGATGAACCG
>NZ_JBBDYL010000069.1:36431-57227 GCF_040901545.1 Sulfuricaulis sp.
GTGTTCCCCACGCGCGTGGGGATGAACCGGCGTTTTTCAGCCCTTCATGCGGGGGAGAAGTGTGTTCCCCACGCGCGTGGGGATGAACCGCGGCGATGGCCGATTATGGCGTGCTCGGGGAAGTGTTCCCCACGCGCGTGGGGATGAACCGACATTGGCCGAGGCCGGGGGCGGGTTGAAAAAGTGTTCCCCACGCGCGTGGGGATGAACCGCGGTGGACGTGCCGCCCCCGACCTCCCTCGGGGTGTTCCCCACGCGCGTGGGGATGAACCGTATTTTCCCGACGGCATCATGGGGCGCTACGCGTGTTCCCCACGCGCGTGGGGATGAACCGGTTACTTTTATCACCGTATCGGGAAACTTTGTGTGTTCCCCACGCGCGTGGGGATGAACCGCGATTGGCTGGAAGTATCCCGGTTGCTGAAAGGTGTTCCCCACGCGCGTGGGGATGAACCGTTCCCGGAGAATTGCCACATCTTTACGTGGATGTGTTCCCCACGCGCGTGGGGATGAACCGCCGGTATAGATCGGGTCGTCTGACGTGTTTCAGTGTTCCCCACGCGCGTGGGGATGAACCGACAAATTGCCGGTCCTGCCTGGAAAAATTATTGTGTTCCCCACGCGCGTGGGGATGAACCGATTCATCTCGCCACGCCGCGAATATCTGGACTGTGTTCCCCACGCGCGTGGGGATGAACCGATACCCCAGCCTGCGCATTCCCTTGGGGACGCGTGTTCCCCACGCGCGTGGGGATGAACCGGCCATCCGGGCTTTAGGCAATCTAGGCGGCAAGTGTTCCCCACGCGCGTGGGGATGAACCGACCGATCAGGGCGCCGACGACCCGAGCCAGGCGTGTTCCCCACGCGCGTGGGGATGAACCGCCCAATCGCACATCGCCTCCTCTATTTGAACCGTGTTCCCCACGCGCGTGGGGATGAACCGTCAAAGCGAACGGAACCGCCGATACCGCGTCGGTGTTCCCCACGCGCGTGGGGATGAACCGGCCACGGCGAGGCCGGTATTTTTGTATTCCTCGTGTTCCCCACGCGCGTGGGGATGAACCGATATATCTTCACTGTTGCTGAGCAGGTTCGTGGTGTTCCCCACGCGCGTGGGGATGAACCGGCCGTGCGCGACTCCGCCAACCAGATCGAATCGTGTTCCCCACGCGCGTGGGGATGAACCGGCGCCATACCGGGTAAATTAACCTACCATCTCGCGGGCACGCACGCGGACCGCGTCCCATTCCTGTTCCGGCAGCTGCAATATCTGGTGCAGCGGTTTCGGTGTATCGATTCCGCGACCCTGGGCGTAATCGACGCCCATTTCCCGCAGCTTGTTCAATATCGATGCTTTTTCGACCGATTCGGCGACGGTGGTAATACCCATGACATGGCCGATCTGGTTGATGGCATCCACCATGGCGAGGTCCACGGCGTCCTCGATCATGCCCTCGATGAAATCGCCGGCGATCTTGAGGTAGTCCACCGACAAACTCTTGAGATATCCAAAAGAGGACAGGCCGGATCCGAAATCGTCAAGGGCAAATTGACACCCCATGCCCTTGAAACGCGCGATAAAGTCGCGCGCCCGCGCCAGGTTGGCGACCGCCGCCGTTTCGGTGATTTCAAAACAAATGGTTGCCGGATTGATCCGGTGCTGGGCGAACTGCTGCATGACGAATTCCAGGAATGTGTCGTCCCCCAAGGACTGGCCGGAAAGGTTGATGGCAAAACGGGTGCCAACGGCAGTTCCTTGTTTCGCGGAACGCGTTTGGCTTTTTTCCAGCATCGCGAATACCGTGCTGATCACCCATCGATCAATGGAAGGCATGAGATGATAACGCTCGGCCGCGGGGATAAACGCCGCGGGTAACACCAGGTCTTCGTCCTGGACCCGAACCAGGATTTCATAAAATCGGCCGGTCGAGGTGGGCTCTTGGTTCAGCGGAATGATAGCCTGACAATAAAGATCGAAGCTGTTGTTCTCAAGACCTTCCCGTAACCGCTGGACCCACTGCATCTCGCCGCGCCGTTTGGCCAAAGCCCGGTCTCCCGGCTGATAAATGTGAATACGGTTGCGGCCATGATCCTTAGCCACGTAACAGGCGGAGTCGGCTGCGCTGAGAACTTCCGTGATACTTCCGCTGTCGTGTTGTATGGGTACGAGGCCAATCGAAACGCCTATTTCAAACGTACGCCCTTCCCACAAAAAACGGAAATCCTTGACTGACTGACGCAGGAGATCGGCGATCTGATGCGCCTTGTCGATGGTGCAATCTTCCAGCACGACGCCAAATTCATCGCCCCCGAGCCGCGCAAGCACGTCACTGGCACGTATCTCCTTTTGCATATGATGTGCCAGCTGTTTCAGCAGCTCATCGCCCGCAATATGCCCGCAAGTATCATTGACGATCTTGAATTGATCGAGATCCATATAAAGCAATGCGTGATCCTTGTCTCCGGTATGCGCTTTCTGGAGAACCTGCTGCAACCGGGTCTCGAATTCGCGGCGGTTCAGTAGCCCTGTGAGGGGATCGTGGCTCGCCAGAAACGCCATTCTCCGGGCCATGCCCTGGATTTCCGTGACATCATGAAACACCACGACGGCGCCGAGAATCACCCCGTCGCGATCGCGGATAGGCGCCGCCGAATCCTGAATCTCGATCTTCCCGCCGTCATGACTCATCAGGAGGTGGTGGCTGTCGTGTCGAATCACGCGTCCTTCCTGGAGACAGTAATGAATCGGATATTCCTCCAGCCGATTCGAATCCTCATCGAAAATCTTGAACACCTCGGCGAGCGGCAATCCCTGAGCGTCTGCTTGCTTCCACTCCGTATATTGCTCGGCCACCGGATTCATGTAGACGATCTTCCCGGCGGCATTGGTGGTAATCACTCCGTCGCCGATGGATTCCAGCGTGACCTGTGCGCGCACTTGTTCCAGAAACAAGGCATCCTCCGCGCGCTTCTTCTCCTTGTCCCGCGCTTCCTGCAATGCCGCGGCCATGGCGTTGATGCCGTCTTCGAGCCGGCCCACCTCACCGCTCGATTGAGTGGCCACACGGTAATCCAGTTCCCCATGCTTGATTTTTTCCACGGCTTTGGTCAGCGCCAGCACCGGTTGCGTGACCGTCCGCGCCATCCGCAGCGCAAACACGACGGTCACCACCAGCCCGATCAGAACAATGAGCAGGCTCTGAATGAGGATTTTGTTTTGCTCCGTCTGCAGCGCGGCCCCGGACAGCGAAACCGAAACCCAGCCTACCTGTTTTTTACGAGCCCCGGTCGAAACCTCCTCTTGGGCGGTCGGTTCGCGTTGATACACCGGCGCGAGGAACTTGTACCGCGATATTTCCGGTAGCGGCGATGACTTGCCTTTTGTCTCCTTGAGTGTCGCGCTGGCCAGGATTTTTCCGTTCATGCTGGAAACCGATACCGCCAACACGTCCTTCTCCCGCAATGCCGACTGCGCGATTTTCACCAACTCTTTCCGATCGACCGGGGACATGGCATCTTCGCAGTCCACAGCCAGGCGTGCCGCAATGGTCTGGCCGCGGTTTTGCAAGGCCAGTTCCAGATCCTGAATCCGGGCATTGGTGAAATGCAGGGACAGCAGCAGCACCGCCACGGTGAGCGGGGCGAGCGCCAGAAACAGCACGCGTTTCTGCAAATTCCACGCTTTCATGCGAATTTATCTCTTAACAAACTTGATGGGGTCACCCACCTTGAAACCAAGCCGCAGCGACGCGTTGGCCCGGTGGGCGGCAATCTCGACCAATCCATTGGCGTTTGCATACCAGAAGACCGTTCCCGGCGGCACCGCTGAAAACACGCGCGCGGGTTTCACCACTTTCCCTCCGATGTGCAATGACATTTCCGTACCGGCCACTTTAGCACGCCAACCGGTGATGCCATTGCCATAATGATCCACATACAGAATTTCGGCCAGATCATCCGGCCACGGCGGCCCTTCCGGAGCCGTCAGCGCCGCCGGTTCGGAATCCGGTAACTGGCCGCCTGCCAGCTTCGCCGCCACCGGTGCAAACAGATCGCGCCCGTGAAAACTAGCGGATAGCTCCGGCGGCCGCCAATTTATGACGCGGCATTCACAGGCGCCCGCGCGCCGCTGCACCATCTCGAACAGCCCGTTGTCCGGGCCGACAAACCAGTGTCCGTCCGCCTTGAGTAGGACCGGGCGGCGCTCACCACCCACACCCGGGTCGACCACGCAAACGAAGATGGCGCCCGGCGGGAATTCGGGCGCATAAACCGGCAGCAAATAGGCCCCCGCACGGATATTAAAAACGGGCACCGAGTGAAACAGGTCAATTACCCTTACCCCAGGGGCTTCCCGGGCGAGCACGGCATGCATCTGGCCGATATAGGGGTCTTTGAGGCCGAAATCGGTGAAAAGTACGATCACGGGTGAGATAGTAACAGCTTTCCCCGCGGTGGGCGGCGCGCACCTCGCGGTGAAGGGTGCGTCCGGCCTACGTCTTAAGGGAAATGACCGGGGGGGGAAATCAGTGTCGAGCCGGATCAACCGGCCGCGGCCCGGGGACAGGTCCGCAGCGCCCACGGGGATTCGCGCAGCCACTTGACCAGGTCCGCGGCCGGCATCGGCCTGGCGAAGTGGAATCCCTGCGCGCGATCACATCCCAGCTCAGCCAGCTGTTCGAGAATCAGCTGACTCTCGACACCCTCGGCGGTGACGGCGATTTCAAAATGGATCAGCATGATACCCAGCAGCGAGCCGTCGCGGCGGCTCCGGTCCACGTACCGCTGCAGCTCGCCCACGAAAGACGATCGATCCTGTTTTGGAATTGGAAAACTCAAAATGGACTCCTGCCTACACCCCGCGATTCGGGGTATTCCGCGGCTACCGCACAGCCCCGGCGGTTGGCAAAGCAGCTTTTGTTGTCCACATTAATCCTCGAGATAGTACTCTCTGGGGTTGATGCCATGCGTACCGGGCGGGAGTACACTGGCGATCTCCAGGTCATTCCTGGACGTTTCACGGTCCAGATCGATGGTTTCAAAATTCTTCAGGGCTATTTTGTTTTTATCCAAGATCAACATGATTTTCGGACGCAGTCGCCGCACGCGGTTTTGCGCAATGATAATCGCCACTTCGCCGCTGACCATCTCCACCAGGCTACCGGTCGGATACACTCCGAGACACTGAATGAACTGTTCGACCAGTTCCTCCTGGAACGCCGAGTTGCGGGCGTTATACAACACTCGCAGTGCCTGGTGTGGAGAAATCGCCTGCTGGTAGGAACGATCGCTGGTGATGGCGTCATAGCAATCCAGGATGCCGGCAATGCGGCCGAACAGGGGGATGCCGGTACCACGTTTACCCGCGGGATAACCGCTGCCGTCGAATCGCTCGTGATGGGCCCCGACCATGGCAATCATTTCCGCGCTGGTGCCCTGGATCTTGGTAACAATTTCGACTCCAAAATCAACATGCCTTTTCATCGCCTTGAATTCTTCCGGTGACAGCCGACCGGGCTTGTTCAACAAGTCATCGGGAATCTTCACCTTACCGACGTCGAACAACAGTGCACCGGTGCCAAGGGTTATCAGACTTTCGCGCGGCAGGCCGAGGTGCCGACCGAACATGACAGCGAGGGCGCAGGAATCGACGGAATGGGTGTAGGTATAGGCGTCTTTTTGCTTGATGTGCATCAACCACGCAAACGCATCCGGGTTGCGCAGAATGCTTTCCATCAGATCGATCACGACATTGTGGATCACAACCAGCTTAAGCGCGCGCCCCAGCTGCAGGTGCCCCATCATTTCAACCACGGTCTCCGTGGCCTGCCGGTGTATTTCTTGTGCCACGACCAGCTCTTCCTTGACGCCCGTGGAATCCTTGTACACATTGTCGCGCTTGGGGTGGCCGCAGATTTTTTTCAGCTCTTCGTCCAGCGCAGCTTCCTTGACGGCGCGCTTGGCGTTATCCGGCGGGTTGTAGCGCAAGGTATCGACATAGACATACTGGAATTTTTTTCGCAGCTCCTCGATCTGCTCCAGGGTAGTGACGTAAAAGCCCTGGAACAGCACGTCGGCCTCGCGCCACGGACGATCCAGCATCGAGACGTACATGCCCGGCTTGAGATCAAGGGTACTGATCTTCTTTTTGGTAATGGTCATTTAACGCGTTATCCCGCCAAAGTTGAGCATTTCCCCCGCACCCATCATTAATCTGCATGCAAAGCATATACCACAATAGTTAGCCGGATTTGGCTTTGAAATGAGTTAGTTAAATTGCAATGCGGGCAGGCAGCGAGACACCTGCAGCGTTTTTCGTGGCGGTCGGCGACACCAGGGCGTGGCGGGGAAGCGCGGGCAGATTGAAGCCGTGAGATTCCGGCTTTTATCGTTTGTTCCGACTTGCTGTATCAGGCGGATTTCTTGGTTTTTGACTTGGTTTTCGAGGCTTTCTGCTTGGGGGCGCGTTTCTCGGACTTAGCTTTACCTTTGGCCGATTTGGCGCCCTTGGCCTTGGTTTCCTTGGGTTCGGCTGCCGCCGCCGTGACGCCATCGGCGGCCGGTTCCGCGACGGCCGTTTCGGCCGCGCGCTGTTCGGTCAGCTGCACCAGCGCCATGGGCGCGGAGTCGCCGCGGCGGTAACCCGTCTTCAGGATTCGCAGGTAGCCGCCCGGACGGTCCTTGAAACGCACGCCCAGATCATCGAACAACTTGCCCACCATCTCGCGGTCGCGCAGCCGTGAAAACGCCAGCCGGCGATTGGCCAGCGAGGCGGTTTTGGCCAGCGTGATGAGCGGTTCAGCCACACGACGCAGCTCTTTCGCCTTGGGAAGCGTCGTCGCCAGTTGCTCATGCCGCAGCAGGGAAACCGCCATGTTGCGGAACATGGCCTCGCGATGGCTGCTGTTGCGATTGAATTTACGGCCGCGCTTGTGGTGACGCATGATTTAACCTTTTTGGCGCTGTCAGAAACCGGATTCCTGCTGTTCCGGTGTCTTTTCCCGGTCCTTGAGCGAAGCCGGCGGCCAGTTCTCAAGTTTCATGCCGAGTGAAAGCCCGTGCTGGGCCAGAACGTCCTTGATCTCCGTCAGCGACTTCTTGCCGAGGTTTGGAGTTTTGAGAAGTTCGAATTCACTCCGCTGGATGAGGTCGCCGATGTAAAAAATGTTTTCCGCTTTGAGGCAATTGGCCGAACGCACTGTCAGTTCGAGATCATCCACCGACCGCAGCAGCAGCGGATCCATCTCAGGCTCACGTTTCTCTTCTGCCTTGGTTTCAGGGCTCTTGAGGTCGACAAATATCGAAATCTGATCCTGAAGGATGTTGGCCGCGCGCCGTACCGCTTCTTCGGGGTTGATGGCGCCGTTGGTTTCGATGTCCAGTACCAGCTTGTCCAGGTCGGTACGTTGTTCCACGCGCGCATTTTCGACAGTGTATGCCACGCGGCGGATCGGGCTGTAAGAGGCATCCAGCTGCATGACGCCGATGGAGCGCGCTTCGGCACCATCACGCAACGTGACGGGCTGGTAACCGCGTCCCCGGTTTACCTTGAGCTCCATGTTGAGCGTCATATCCTTGGTTAAGGTGGCAATCAAATGCTTTGGATCCACCACTTCCACGTCGTGTTCGAGCTGGATATCGCCGGCCGTCACAACACCCGGGCCTTTCTTGGAAAGTTTCAGCGTCACCTCCTCGCGGCCGTGCATGATGAGTGCGACGGTCTTGAGATTGAGCAGGATTTCGATCACGTCTTCCTGCACGCCTTCCAGGGTGGAATATTCATGCAGCACGCCTTCTATCTTAACCTCGGTGATCGAGCTGCCGGGCATCGAAGACAGCAGGATACGGCGCAACGCGTTTCCCAGCGTGTAGCCGAAACCGCGTTCGAGCGGCTCCAGGGTGATTTTCGCGTGCGTGGGCGAAAGCGTCTGCACGTCCACCAGACGCGGTTTTAAAAATTCGGTTGCGGAACTTTGCATGAGGGTACCCTCGTTAGATACGGATTACGTTACTTCGAATACAGCGCCACGACGAGACTTTCGTTGATCTCCGCCGGTAAATCGCTGCGATCCGGCACGTTCTTGAACGTGCCTTTCATGACTTTGACGTCCACGTCCAGCCATTCCGGAATTCCACGCTGCGCCGCGGCTTCGAGAGCGGCTTTGATGCGCAACTGCTCACGCGCCGGAGTGGCAATTTCGATGACATCGCTCGGGCGGACCTGGCAGGACGGGATATTCACCCGCTTGCCGTTGATCAGCACGGCGTTGTGCCGAACGAGCTGACGCGACTCGGCGCGGGAGATGCCAAACCCCATCCGGTAAACGACATTATCCAGACGGGATTCGAGCAATTTCAGCAAATCCTCGCCGGTCGAACCCTTGTGCCGCGCGGCTTCCGCGTAGTAATTCTCAAACTGGCGTTCAAGCACACCATAAATCCGGCGGAGTTTCTGTTTTTCGCGCAATTGCTTGCCGTAATCGGACAGCCGGCTTTTCTGCTGGCCATGCTGGCCGGGGGCGTAAGCGCGCTTGTCCACCGGACATTTCTCGGTGAAGCACTTTTCACCCTTGAGAAAGAGTTTTCCGCCTTCGCGCCGGCACTGACGACATTTGGAGTCAATATAACGCGCCACGATTAAAACCTCTTAGATAAATTACTTTCCGCAGAGGACACGGGAATGATCGAAATAACATTACCGGTCATTTTGTGCTCTGTGGTTGAAAGAAAAAACAGTTAAACCCGGCGTCGTTTCGCCGGACGGCACCCGTTGTGGGGCATCGGCGTCACGTCGATGATATTGGCAATTTCAAAACCCAGCGCATGCAACGCCCGTACCGCCGACTCGCGCCCCGGACCGGGGCCTTTAACGCGGACCTCGAGTGACCGTACTCCGTATTCCTGGGCCCCACGCCCCGCCTTGTCCGCCGCTACTTGGGCCGCGAATGGCGTGCTCTTGCGCGAGCCTTTGAAACCGGTGTTACCGCACGTGGCCCAAGCCAGCACATTTCCCTGACGATCGGTGATGGAGACAATGGTGTTGTTAAACGATGCGTGAACGTGTGCCACGCCCTCGGACACGCTTTTCTTCACGCGCTTTTTCGCCTTGGCCGGAGCCGTGGCGGCGGTTTCGGGCGTTGTGGTCTGATCGGTTGCCATAATTCCTATTCGGACCCTATTCGGTCGTTGGTTTGCCCGTGCCGCGGATCACGCTCTTGCGCGGTCCTTTGCGGGTACGGGCATTGGTCCGGGTACGCTGGCCCCGCACCGGCAATCCACGACGGTGCCGCATGCCGCGGTAGGTGCCGAGGTCCATGAGCCGCTTGATGTTCATCGACACGGTGCGGCGCAAATCGCCTTCCACCGTAACCTTCGCCACCTCGTTGCGGATTTTATCGACTTCCGCATCGGTCAGATCCTTGACCTTGGTGGAAGTTGAAACCCCCGAAGCCGCACAGATGTGGCGTGCGTAGGCCGCACCGATTCCATAGATCGATGTCAACGCGACCCAGATATGTTTCTGGTTCGGAAGATTGATGCCTGCAATTCGGGCCATTTCGTCTGTCTCCTGACTACCCCCCGGCGCGGGAAAGCGCGCAAGGGTACTGATTCATCTGTGAAAAATCAACCGTTTACTGTCAGAATTCCCGGTTAAACACGTTCGTGATTAGCCCCTTCAGCCCTGACGTTGCTTGTGGGTTGGGTCGGAACAGATCACGCGCACCACGCGCTTCCGCCGCACGATCTTGCAGTTACGACACATTTTCTTGACGGATGCTCTGACTTTCATCAATTCTCTCCTGTTGCTCGGAAATGTCCTCTATCAGCGCGGCAACCCCATCCCACCGGTCAGGTTCGCCTTGCGCAGCAGACTTTCATACTGGTGCGACATCAGCCTGGCCTGTACTTGCGCCATGAAATCCATGCATACCACCACCACGATCAGCAGGGAGGTGCCTCCAAAATAGAAGGGAACGTTCCATTTTACGATCATGAACTCCGGCAGCAGGCAAACCAGCGTCACGTAAATCGCGCCACCCAGCGTCAGCCGCGACAATACTCCGTCGACATAGCTCGCCGTTTGATCGCCCGGCCGGATACCCGGTACGAAGGCGCCGGACTTTTTCAGATTCTCCGCCGTCTCCTTGGGATTAAAAACCAAGGCGGTATAAAAGAAACAGAAAAAGATAATCGCCGAGGCATATAAAATCACGTAAATCGGCTGTCCCGGCGACAACGTGGTCGCAATATCGCGCAACCAGCTCATGCCCTCGGCCTGACCGAACCAGCTCACCACCGTGGCTGGCAGCAGTATGATGCTCGAGGCGAAGATCGGCGGGATCACGCCCGACATGTTGATCTTCAGCGGCAGGTGACTCGTTTGACCCGCCATCATATGACGCCCCTGCTGGCGCTTGGCGTAATTCACGGTGATGCGGCGCTGACCGCGTTCCACAAACACCACGAAGGCCGTCACGCCCAGCGCGATAGCGAACAAGATCAGCACGAACAGCGGCTGGAATGTGCCGCGGCTGGCGAGATCCAGCGTTTGCGCGATCGCTCCCGGCAGTCCGGCAACAATACCGGCAAATATCAGTATCGATATTCCGTTGCCGATGCCGCGCTCGGTCACCTGCTCGCCGAGCCACATCAGAAACATCGTGCCGCTCACCAGCGAAATCACGGTAATCAGTTTAAATCCAATGCCCGGTGCGATGACCACCGACATGCCCGCCGACGTCTGACTCTCCAGCGCGATGGCGATACCCAGCGCCTGGAAAGTGGCCAGTACCACCGTGCCGTAGCGGGTGTACTGGGTGATCTTCCGCCGCCCGCTCTCGCCCTCCTTTTTCAACTGCTCCAGCGTCGGAATAACCGACGTCATCAGCTGCATGATGATGGATGACGAGATGTACGGCATGATCCCCAACGCGAACAGCGAAAAGCGCTCCAACGCCCCGCCGGAAAACATATTGAACAATCCGACGATCGAGTTCTGCGTGCCCTCGAACATCTGGGCCAGCGCCACCGGGTTAATGCCCGGGACCGGTATATAGGTTCCGATGCGATAGACGATCAACGCGCCCAGGACGAAAAAAATCCGTTGCCGCAGATCCGTGAGCTTGCCCAAGCCCGCGAGACCGCCGAAGCTTCCAGACGGACTGCTCATCAGCCCTCGACCTTCCCGCCGGCCTTCACCACGGCTTCGCGTGCGCCCTTGGTCAACAGGATGCCGCGTACTGTCACCGGTTTCTCCAGCGAACCGGAAAGATAGACCTTCGCCCGCTCCGCCATTGCCGGGACAATATTGGCTTTCTTGAGTGCGGCCAGATCGATGACAGCCTCCCCGACCTTGGCGAGTTCCTGCAAACGCACTTCCGCCGTCAGGCCCTTCATGGCCGAGCGGAATCCGCGCTTCGGCAGGCGCCGCTGGATCGGCATCTGGCCGCCTTCGAAGCCGACCTTGTGGTAGCCGCCGGCACGCGCCGTCTGACCCTTATGCCCTTTGCCGCAGGTCTTGCCGAGGCCGGAACCGCCACCGCGTCCGAGACGTTTTGACGTTGTCTTGGCGCCGCGTGCCGGTTTCATGGAATTCAGCAGCATGTTCAGATTTCCTCGCACTTCACCAGATAAGATACTTTATTGATCATACCGCGCACGGCCGGAGTGTCTTCCAGTTCCACGCTGTGGCGCTGGTGCCGCAAACCAAGCCCGCGGACGGTGGCCATGTGTTTCTTGCCGGTACCAAAATAACTGTGCAGCAGGGTTACCCGAAGTTTCTTCTTGGCCATGATCGTTCGTCCGTTAACCGAGTATCTCTTCGACATGCTTGCCACGCTTGCGCGCGATCATGTCCGGACTGTGAATGGCCTGTAAACCCTTGATGGTGGCCCGCACGACATTCACGGGATTGCGCGAACCGATGCATTTCGCAAGCACGTCATGAATCCCCGCGACTTCGAACACGGCCCGCATGGCGCCGCCGGCGATGATGCCGGTACCCACGGAGGCTGGCCGCATCACGACCTTGGAGGCGCCGTGCGCGACCACGACTGCGTGGTGCAATGTCGGGCCCTTGAGTTCGACTTTCTTCATATTGCGGCGCGCGTTTTCCATCGCCTTGCTGACGGCGGCCGGGACTTCCCGCGCCTTGCCACGGCCGATTCCGACACGACCGGCGCCGTCACCGACCACGGTCAGGGCGGAGAAACCGAAAATCCGGCCGCCTTTGACGACTTTGGCCACGCGCCGGATGCTGATCAGTTTTTCCTGAAAATTATCGCCACGCCCATCTGTATCGGTGAAAGCTGCCACAATATATTCCTCAGAATTTCAGCCCGTTTTCGCGCGCGGCGTCGGCCAATGCCTTCACGCGTCCATGATATTTGAATCCGGAGCGGTCGAAGGCTACTCGCGTGATCCCCGCGCTCTTGGCCTTCTCGGCAATGCGTTTGCCGATGACCTTGGCCGCCTCGACGTTGCCGCCGTACTTGATCTGGCCGCGCATATCCGCTTCGACCGTGGAGGCCGCAACCAGCACCTTACTGCCCGTTTTTTCGATGATTTGGGCATAAATATGGCGCGGAGTGCGGTGCACGCACAGGCGATCGATCTGATTCTCGATGATCTTCCGCCGGGTGTGCAGCGCCCGTCGCTCACGTGGTTTTATTTCCCGTTTCATATTCCTGAGTCCATGCGATTACTTTTTCTTGGCCTCTTTCTTCACCACCGTTTCATTCAAATAGCGCACGCCCTTGCCTTTGTACGGTTCCGGCGAGCGATAGGAGCGAATTTCGGCGGCCACCTGGCCGACCATCTGCTTGTCTGCGCCCTTAATAATTAAATTCGTAAGGTCTGGTGCCTCGATCGAAATCCCGTTCGGGATTTCATACACAATCGGGTGCGAGTACCCCAGCGTCAGATTCAGCTTCTTGCCCTGCACCGTAGCGCGGTAACCCACGCCGATGATGGTAAGTTTTTTCTCAAAACCCTTCGCCACACCGGTGACCATATTATTGACCAGCGCCCGTGTGGTGCCCGAAACGGCGCGTGCCAGCGCTGAGTCATTGGTACGCTTGAATTTCAGCAAACTCCCCTCCTGCGTAACCTTCACCAGGGGATGTATGTCATGCTCCAAGTTCCCTTTGGGACCCTTCACGCTGATCTTGGCACCGCTTTGGGCCACTTGGATGCCGCTGGGAATTGCGACCGGATAATTTGCGATTCGGGACATGGTTTATGCTCTTATGAAACAACGCACAGAATTTCACCGCCGAGCCCGGCCTTGCGTGCCGCACGATCCGACATGATGCCACGAGAGGTGGAGACAATCGCCACTCCCGTCCCTCCGTTCACGCGCGGCAAGCTGGATTTACCTTCATACCGGCGCAGTCCCGGCTTGCTGGCTCGCTTGATGCTTTCAATGACCGGCCCGCCACTGTGATATTTCAAAATGACCTCTATCACGGGCCGGCCATTCACCGTGGTCTCCCGCAAGCCCTCGACATAACCTTCTTCCTGAAGCACCTTGACGATCGCAAGTTTGAGCTTGGAACCTGGCACGCGCACGCTGACCTTCTCGGCCATCTGGCCGTTGCGGATGCGTGTCAACATATCAGCTATCGGATCGGTCATCATAAAATCAGTCCCAAGTTATTTAAGTAGCAAGTAGCAAGAAAAGAATTTTTCATCCTTAGTTACTTGCTACTTGCCACTTGCTCCTGTTGTTCACCAGCTCGCCTTGGTCACACCCGGCGCTTCGCCGCGCATCATAACCTCGCGCAGCTTGCTGCGGGATAACCCGAATTTGCGATAATAACCGCGGGGACGTCCCGTGAGACTGCAACGATTGCGGCGGCGTATGTAACTTGAATCACGCGGCATCTTCTGCAGCGCCACCATGGCCGCGTGGCGTTCTTCTTCGGAAAGCTTCACGTTTTTCACCTTGTTGCGAAGTTCAGCGCGTTTGGCGGCATGCTTGGTCACCAGCGCCGCGCGATGCTTGTCACGATTGATCATGCTTTTCTTGGCCATGAAGAAACCTCAGCTGCGCAGCGGAAAATTGAATGCCACCAGCAATTCCCGCGCTTCGGCGTCGGTTTTAGCGTTAGTAGCGATGGTAATATCCATTCCACGGATGGTGTCGACCTTGTCGAAATCAATCTCGGGAAAGATGATCTGCTCCTTGATTCCGAGTGAATAATTGCCGCGGCCATCAAATGAACGCGACGGGAGGCCGCGGAAATCGCGAATACGGGGGATCGCGACACTGATCAGGCGATCCAGAAATTCGTACATGCGCGCACCACGCAGCGTGACTTTGCAACCAATCGGCCAGTTCTCGCGCACTTTGAAATTGGCGATCGACTTGCGCGCTCGTGTAATCATCGGCTTCTGGCCGGATATCAATGTCATATCATTCGCCGCATTATCGATCACCTTCTTGTCGGCCATCGCCTCGCCCACACCCATGTTGAGGGTGATCTTGGTGATCCGCGGCACCTGCATCACGTTCTGGTAGCCAAACTTGGCCTGCAACGCGGGCATCACGCTCTTGCGGTAATGTTCCTGAAGCCGTGCCATATAAAAAATTAACTCACTGATAGCCGTTTATATCTGGAAGATTTCACCTACTCCCCCTCTCCCGCGATAGTGGGAGAGGGCAAGGGGTGAGGGCTTCCTTAGAAAATTATTTCACGTCGGCGACTTCGCCGCTTTTCTTGAAATACCGTACCTTGCTTCCGTCTTTCATCATCCGCATTCCCACCCGCTCGCCCTTGCTCGTCGCCGGATTGCGCAAGGCGATGTTGGAAACATGGATCGGCGCCTCCTTGTCGATGATTCCGCCGGTCACGCCCTTGTTGGGATTCGGCTTGGTGTGGCGCTTGATAACGTTCACGTTCTCAACCAGCACGCGTTCGTCATCGAGCACACGCAACACCGTGCCCTGCTTGCCCTTGTCCCGGCCCGCCAGCACCATCACCTTGTCGCCCTTGCGAATCTTTTTCATATCCAACCTTACAATAGATTTTCACCAACTTCCCCTCTCCCTTAGGGAGAGGGCAAAGGGTGAGGGTGAGATTCCACCCTCATCCCCATCCCTTCTCTCTGAGGGAGAAGGGAGCGAGCCGAGCGCGCTGCGCGCGACTACAAAACCTCCGGCGCCAACGAGATGATCTTCATGAACTGCTCACTACGGAGTTCACGCGTCACGGGTCCGAAAATGCGCGTCCCGATCAACTCGCGTTTGGTGTCCAGGAGCACCGCGGCATTGGTGTCGAAGCGAATCAATGAACCGTCCGCGCGACGCACGCCCTTACGCGTGCGCACGATGACCGCATCGTAGACATCGCCCTTCTTGACCTTGCCGCGCGGGATGGCTTCTTTAACGCTGACCTTGATCACGTCACCGATACCGGCATAACGGCGCTTGGAACCCCCAAGCACCTTGATGCACTGCACCGTTTTCGCTCCGCTGTTGTCGGCAACCATCAGCAGGGTCTGCATCTGGATCATTATCCTGTCTCCGAACGACGCGCCCGACTATGCAAAAGCGGGCGATTATATCACTTGCGCTAAAATCAGCCAAAATTCAATGCCTTATTCAGACATCACGGGCCCGCTCCAGCACCTTCACCAGGCGCCAGGCCTTGGTCTTGGACAGCGGCCGACACTCTTCGATCTGCACCAAGTCGCCTTCCTGGCACTCGCGGGCCTCGTCATGCGCATGCAACTTGGAGTGACGCGTGACGATTTTGCCGTACAGCGGATGGCGGATGCGCCGATCCACCTGAACGGTAATTGTCTTGTTCATCTTGTTGCTGATCACGCGGCCGGTCGCCGAGCGCACGGTTTTGGTCTGTTCGCCCATGCCCTTATCCTGACTTTTCATTCATGATTGTGCGCAGGCGTGCGATGTTTCGCCGCACCTTGGCAAAGTTTGCCGTGTTCGACATTTGTCCAGTCGCCTTTTGCATGCGTAGGTTGAATTGCTCACGCAACAAATCGGTGAGTTCTTTCTTGCGTGCTTCGGTATCCATCTCTCGGTATTCTTTCGTTTTCATGATCTATCCGCCTACAGCGACCTGGCCACAAACATGGTTCGAACCGGGAGCTTGGCGGCCGCGAGCTTGAACGCTGCGCGCGCCTCCTGCTCGTTGATGCCTTCCATTTCGTACAGCACCGCGCCCGGCTTTACTTGAGCCACCCAGTATTCAACATTGCCCTTGCCGCTACCCATGCGAACCTCGAGCGGTTTCTTGCTTACGGGCTTATCCGGGAACACCCGAATCCATACACGCCCGCCGCGCTTGATGAAACGGGTTAGCGCCCGGCGTGCAGCCTCGATCTGGCGCGAAGTCAGACGGCCGCGGGTGGTGGACTTCAGACCGAACTCGCCGAAGCTCACCTTGTTGCCGCGCAGCGCCAGACCGCGGTTGCGGCCCTTCATTTGCTTGCGATATTTGGTTCGTTTGGGTTGCAGCATAATCGGTCACTCGTGCTTCAAGCGTACGCCTTTTTTCTGGGCTTCCGCGTCTTCCACCTTGGGGGCGTCCCGGTCAAAAACCTCGCCCTTGAATATCCAGACCTTCACGCCGATCGAGCCGTAGGTCGTGTGGGCCTCGGTAAAGCCGTAGTCGATGTCGGCGCGCAGGGTGTGCAGCGGGACGCGCCCCTCGCGATACCATTCGGTGCGCGCGATCTCGGCACCGTTCAACCGGCCGGCAACCATGACCTTGATGCCCAATGCGCGCAGGCGCATGGCATTGGTCACGGCCCGCTTCATCGCGCGCCGAAACATGATGCGCTTTTCCAGTTGCTGAGCGATGTTCTCCGCCACGAGCTGCGCGTCCAGTTCCGGCTGGCGCACTTCTTCGACCGCCAGTTGCACCGGACGGCCGGCCAGCTGGGTCATTTCCTGACGCAGTTTTTCGATGTCCTCGCCCTTCTTGCCGATCACGATGCCGGGGCGCGCCGTATGCACGGTAATATTGATGCTCTGTGCCGGACGCTCGATTATGATCGTGCTCACGGCGGCGTTTTTCAGCCTTTCCTTAAGGTAATCCCGCAACGCAATGTCAGAGAGCAGATTTTGGGTATAGGATTTGGTGCCGGCGTACCACTTGGCAGTCCAGTCACGGCTGATTCCCATGCGAAATCCGATCGGATTGATCTTCTGACCCATCAGCTGTCACTCCCTTTGTTTTTCGCCTTCGCCGTTGCCTTAGCATTTGCCTTAACATCGCTCACGGTTACCGTGATATGGCTGGTGCGCTTGAGAATGCGCACACCACGACCCTTGGCGCGGGCGTGAAACCGTCGCATCGTCGGTCCGCCATCAACCTGAATGCTCGCCACTTTCAACTCATCGACATCCGCGCCTTCATTGTGCTCGGCATTGGCGATGGCGGATTCCAGAACCTTGCGCACATGCGCCGCGGCCTTCTTACGGCTGAATTGCAGCAACTCCAGGGCGCGCGCGACCGGCAAGCCGCGAACCTGGTCCGCAACCAGACGTCCCTTCTGTGCGGAAACGCGCACGTATTTCAATATGGCGGTCGCATGCATGACTTATGTCTCTATTGTCACGTTGTTTCTTCCGTCGTGACCTTGCGATCACCCGAGTGAACCTTGAAGGTACGGGTGGCGGCGAATTCGCCAAGTTTATGCCCGACCATGTTTTCGGTTATCAGCAGCGGGACGTGCAGCCGTCCGTTGTGCACCGCGATTGTGAGCCCCACAAAATCCGGCGTGATGGTTGAACGGCGCGACCAGGTCTTGATCGGCTTCTTGCTGTTTTCCATGCGCGCTTTCTCCACTTTCGTGGCTAGATGCGCGTCGACAAATGGCCCTTTTCTGACTGAACGAGGCACGGTTCAGATCTCCTTATTTCTTGCGGCGATGAATAATCATCGCTTGAGTACGCTTGTTGGCGCGTGTCTTGTAACCCTTGGTCGGCTGCCCCCACGGACTCACCGGATGTCGTCCACCCTTGGTACGGCCTTCGCCCCCGCCATGCGGGTGATCAACCGGGTTCATGGCGGTGCCGCGCACGGTGGGACGCACGCCGCGCCAGCGTGAGGCACCCGCCTTGCCGAGTTTGCGGAGACTGTGCTCTGCATTACCGACTTCGCCGATAACAGCACGGCATTCTGCGTGCACCTTGCGCACTTCGCCGGAACGCAAGCGCAATTGGGCGAAGTCGCCGTCGCGTGCGACAAGCTGCAGGCCGGCGCCGGCGGCACGGCCGAGCTTCGCTCCGCCGCCCGGCATCAGCTCGACACCGTGCACGGTACTGCCCACCGGAATATTACGCAGTGGCAGACAGTTCCCCGGCTTTATGGGCGCCTCGGTACCAGAGTTTATTTCGTCGTTTACCGACACGTCCTTGGGAGCGATGATGTAACGGCGTTCGCCATCGGCATACAACACGAGCGCAATGTTGGCGCTCCGGTTCGGATCGTACTCAAGGCGCTCGACGCGACCGGGAATTCCATCCTTGTCGCGCTTGAAATCGATAAAACGGTAGTGGCGTTTGTGGCCACCGCCCTGGTGCCGGGTACAAATGCGCCCAAGATTGTTGCGCCCGCTGCCGCGGTTTTTCTTTTCCAGCAGCGGTGTGTGCGGCGCGCCCTTATGCAAGCCGGGGCTTGTTACCCGGACCATGGCGCGCACGCCCGCGGAGGTTGGTTTGATTTTGACCAGTGCCATTTCCTGAATTCCCGAATAATCCTGCGTTATTGCATCCCGACGAAATTAATGTCTTGCCCCGGCTTCAGGCGGACATAGGCCTTTTTCCAATCCTGACGACGGCCCGCCATGCGGCCCGTTTGCTTGTTCTTGCCTTTCACGTTCGTCACCGTTACCGCCTCGACCTGAACGTTGAACATCATTTCCACCGCTCGCTTGATCACCGGCTTGGTCGCGTCGCGACGCACCTCAAAAACCACCTGCCGGTTCTTGTCGGCCACCCGCGTGCTCTTCTCGGATACGTGCGGTGCCAGAATCACATGAAAAAGTTTTTCATCGTTTACTTTAACAGGCGGTGCCGACTTTTCATCCCGGGCGGCCGATTGGCGCGGATTCGGTTTTTTTCGCTTCAATACCGTCATGTGAGCAACTCCTCTAACTGCTTGATCGCGCCCTGCGTCAGGATCACTTTTTCATGACGGATCAGGCTCACCGGATCGGCTGCGCTGACCGCGAGCACATCCACCCCCGGCAAATTGCGCGCCGCCAGCGCCAGATTGTTGTCCCACGTGTCGGTGACGATCAGTACATCGGCGGATTCCAGCTTATTGAGTTTTTCCCATAACGCCTTGGTCTTGGGTTGATCCAGCTTGAATTCAGGCACGGACAGCAATCGGCCCTGACGCAGCAGCTCGGACAGAATCGAACGTAGCGCCCCACGATACATCTTGCGATTGACCTTGTGCGTGAAATTTTCATCCGGCGAAGCCGGAAAAACCTTGCCGCCGCCGCGCCACAACGGGCTGCGAATGGTGCCCGCGCGCGCCTGGCCGGTGCCTTTCTGGCGCCACGGTTTGCGGCCGCCGCCGCGCACTTCGGAACGGGTCTTCTGCTTGCGCGTTCCCTGCCGGCCGGTGGCTTGATAGGCCACCACGACCTGATGCACCAGTGGTTCGTTGAAAGCCGCCGCAAATACGGCGTCGGAAACCTGAAGCTCCGAAGGCGTTCCGTTACCGTTCATCATGGGTACTTTCATAAACCGATCCTTTTACTTCGTCTTGGCGGTTTTATCGGTTTTCCGGGCTTTGACGCTCGGGCGAATCACAACGTCCTGCCCCTTGGGTCCGGGAATCGCGCCTTTGACCATAATCAGGTTGCGTTCAGCGTCCAGTTGCATCACTTCGAGGTTAAGACAGGTCGCGGTGGCGTCACCCAGATGGCCGGCCATTTTCTTTCCCGGGAACACCCGGCCCGGCGTCTGCCTCTGGCCGATCGAGCCCGGCACCCGGTGTGAGAGCGAGTTGCCGTGGCTCGCGCGTCCGCCGCGGAAATGATGACGCTTGATGACACCCGCAAAACCTTTTCCGATCGAGGTGCCCTGCACATCCACGTGCTGGCCCACCTTGAATATATCGAGTTTGATTTCAGCGCCGGGCTTGAGATCTGCTGCTTCGTTCGCTTCCGGCCGGAACTCCCAGAGTCCACGCCCGGGTTCCACCCCCGCCTTGGCATATTTGCCTGCCATGGGTTTGGTCAGCCGATCTGCGCGACGCTTGCCAGAAGTTAATTGCACGGCACGGTAACCGTCGTTCGCCTCGTCTTTTACCTGGGTCACACGGTTGGCCGTCACCTCCAGCACCGTGACCGGCGTTGCATCGCCGGCCTCCGAGTACAGGCGGGTCATACCGATTTTTCGTCCAACGAGTCCAAGCGCCATGTCAGTTGCCTCAGGAAAGCTTGATTTCCACGTCCACGCCGGCGGCGAGGTCGAGTTTCATCAACGCATCCACGGTCTTATCCGTCGGGTCGATAATATCCATGATCCGTTTGTGCGTGCGCATTTCAAATTGGTCGCGTGACTTCTTGTCGCAATGCGGCGAACGGTTGAGCGTGTAGCGTTCCACCTTGGATGGCAAAGGAATCGGACCGTGCACGAGCGCGCCGGTCCGTTTCGCCGTATCGACAATCTCCGCCGCGGAACGGTCGATCAAGCGATGATCGAAGGCCTTGAGCCGGATTCTGATTCTCTGATTCGCCATTGCTAACTTTTCTCTGCCAATTGAGCTACTGGCCTATAAATCAGTTACAAGTAGCAAGTTACAAGT